>JAMPGX010000040.1 GCA_023663725.1 bacterium
ACCGGCGCGCTGGATTCCACCACCGGACGCATGGTGATGGACCTGTTTCACAAGCTGCACAGAGAGCAGGGCAAGACGATTGTGCTGATCACGCACTCCCCAGAGCTGGCCGAGGAGACGCAGCGGGTGATCACTCTGAAGGACGGCCATATTATCGGAGAAAGGCAGGGCGCGGGCGTATGATGATGTTCTATGAGAATGTGCGGCTGGCTCTGTTTAGCCTGAAAGCCAACAAGATGCGCGCTCTGCTGACGATGCTGGGTATTATCATCGGCATATCCTCCGTCATCGCCATCATGACGGTGGGCCAGTCCATGACTGCTACCATGACGGATTCCATGGCCTCCATGGGCGTCAATAACATCACGGTGGGTATACAGCAGAGGCCACAGGAGGAGGAGACTACGGAGGAGGGCATGTCATTTGGCGGCGGCATGGGCAGAGTGACAATCGATGAGAGCGATCTCTTTACACGGGAGATGATCAGCAATTACTGTGAGACCTATGCGGACTGTGTGGCGGGGATTTCCGCCACGGCGACTCTGGGCCAGAGCAGACTGCAGGACAAAGGCCTGTACGCCAATGTACAGGTTTCAGGCACCAGCCTGGGCTATTTTCTGGCCAATGATTTGAAACTCACAGATGGCAGATATTTCAGTGGCACGGAGATGGACGAGGGCCGCAAGGTGGCTCTGGCGTCAGATATTGTGGTCAATAATATGTTTGGCGGAGATACGCAGCAGGCTATCGGCAGTGTACTCACAGTCAATCTGGAGGATAAATTTTTTGAGTTTGTCATTATCGGCGTATATGAGTATGAGCGTGACGGCATGTCTTTTTCCATGACTTCGGAGAAGGATACGGTGACAGACCTCTATATACCGCTGAACACGGCGCAGGAGATCAGCCATACGGAGGGCTTTACGAACTTTATGGTAGTCACGGCGGAAGGGGTGGACAGCTCCGCCTTTGCGGAGACCACAGCGAATTTTTTTGCGCCCTATTACCGCAACAACAGGGATTTCAAGGTCATGGCTTTCAGCATGGCTTCCATGGTGGAGATCATGTCGGATATGATGTCCACCATTACCACAGCTATCGCGGTGATCGCGGGCATAGCGCTCTTGGTGGGCGGCATTGGGGTGATGAACATCATGCTGGTGTCCATCACGGAGCGGACGCGGGAGATTGGAACCAGAAAGGCGCTTGGAGCGCCAAACGGTGCGATTCGCCTGCAGTTTATCATCGAGTCCATCGTGATCTGCCTGATCGGGGGAATCATCGGTATCGTGCTGGGAGTAGTGTTGGGCATGACCGCGGCGAAGCTGATCGGGGCGGCGGCCACGCCGTCTGTGGGAAGTATCCTGCTGTCCCTGTGCTTCTCCATGGCCATCGGTATATTTTTCGGGTACTACCCGGCTAACAAGGCGGCCAAGATGGACCCGATTGAGGCGTTGCGGTACGAATGATTTTTGTGCCCGTGAAAAAATGTTACCGCACATATTGCGCAATTTGTCTGCATATGCTATAATGCCGATAAGAAACAGGCAAATAATATCCATGTAATACGCAAAAAGAACGATCCCCTGACTGTATTGCAGTACAATCAGGGGATCTTCTTCTTTTACGGAGAAGTCAACCGTTTGGGCCTGGTTACCGACTATTCATCTCCATCAAGCCACTTGCACAGGTAGTTTGCAGCTACGCTGGCCAATATGGAGAGAACAAAGGCAAATAATTTATCCATATAATACACCCCCCTTCCTGTCACCAGTGTCGGGGCGGTAACAAGTAAATTATAGCATACATGAATTTAGAATTCCACAATTATTTATGCCATATTGCCCATTTTATTATATAAAATCTAAAAAACATAAAATATATAGATGCGTGACAACAAGAAAAGTCAATAAAATTGATTAAATTTGCATCTTGCGTCCCGTGAAGGTTTATGCTAAGATAACAGCAATTGAATAGCGCAAATGCAGTGAAGAGGAGTAGTAGCTGGATGTGGGACAACAGAGAACTGCCGGACGGTGCGAGGCAGTCAGAAGCAGAAGGTGAACTGGCCTTAGAGCAGCCGACCGAAAACAGACCGCAGACAGAACCGCACAGATGTATGCCGATTGATAAGTAGGCTCGGACGGAATACCCGCCGTACAAAGGGGGCAGGCATGTATGTGCCGGTGAGAGCATGGCGAAAGCTGTGAAGTAGAGTGGTACCGCGTTTGAAAGAGCGTCTCTATGTGATATCCCGTCGGATATTCCATAGAGATTTTTTTATGGGCGGCGGGGAAGAGCGGCAGAATGGAAAAGGAGAGGAGAAAGTAACATGAATGTAGCGGAAAAATATGGCAGATCCTATTTTATGCCCCCTGAAGTCACCTATGACTGGGTGCGCAGAGACATCATTGAAAATCCTCCCGTATGGTGCAGCGTGGACCTGCGGGATGGCAACCAGGCTTTGATCGAGCCCATGAGTCTGGAACAGAAGCTGGAATTCTTTCAGATGCTGGTGGATATCGGCTTTAAGGAGATCGAGGTCGGCTTTCCGGCCGCCTCGGACACGGAATATCAGTTCCTGCGCGCACTGATCGAGAGGGATATGATTCCGGATGATGTGACCGTGCAGGTATTGACGCAGGCCAGAGAGCATATCATCCGCAAGACCTTTGCGGCGCTGGAGGGCGTGCCCCATGCCATCGTCCACCTGTACAATTCGACTTCCGTGGCCCAGCGGGAGCAGGTCTTTGGCAAGAGCAAGGAGGAGGTAAAACAGCTGGCGGTGGACGGCGCCAAGCTGCTGTTGGAGATTGCGGAGGAGATGGACGGAGATTTCCGGTTTGAGTACAGTCCGGAGAGCTTCCCCGGCACTGAGGTGGACTATGCGGTGGAGGTCTGCAATGCCGTGCTGGACGTGTGGCAGCCGAAGACCTCCCACAAGGCGATCATCAATATCCCCACCACAGTACAGATCGCCATGCCCCATGTGTTTGCCTGCCAGATCGAGTATATCCACAAGCACCTCAAATATCGGGACGCGGTGGTGCTCAGCGTACATCCCCACAATGATCGGGGCTGCGGCATCAGCGATGCGGAGTTCGGCGTGTTGGCCGGAGCGGACCGGGTGGAAGGCACCCTCTTTGGCAACGGCGAGCGCACCGGCAATGTGGATATCGTCACGCTGGCCATGAATATGATGTGCCACGGCGTGGCTTCAGGACTGGACTTCTCTCATATCAATCCGATACGGGAAAAATATGAGCTGCTCACAGGTATGCATGTATATGAGCGTTCTCCCTATGCCGGAGACCTCGTGTTCACAGCCTTCTCCGGCTCCCATCAGGACGCCATCTCCAAGGGCATGGCCTGGAGAGACGCGGGAAAGAGCGGGGAGCGCTGGGAAGTGCCCTATCTGCCCATCGACCCTCAGGACCTGGGCAGGGAGTATGAATCCGACGTGATTCGTATCAACAGTCAGTCTGGCAAGGGCGGAATCGCCTTTATCCTCAAGCAGAATTTTGGCATGGCGCTACCCGTTCAGATGCGCGAGGAGGTGGGTTATCTGATGAAGGGCGTGTCCGATCATCGGCACAAGGAGCTGGCTCCGGCGGATGTGTATCGGATCTTTGAGGAATCCTACATCAAGCCCAGAGAGGTGTTTGACGTTGTAGAATGCCATTTTAAACAGGTGCCGGAAGGGATTATCGCCAGTGTGACCGTCCAGCAGGGCAAGGAAAAACGTGTCATCGAGGCGGACGGCAACGGACGCCTGGACGCTGTCAGCAACGCGCTGAAGCTGTATTTTGGCATCTCCTACGAGCTCTCGGTGTACGAGGAGCACGCGGTGTCCAGAGGCTCCTCCTCCAAGGCGGCGTCCTATGTGGGCGTGCTGCAGAACGGGAGCTTCCAGTGGGGCGTGGGCATAGACGGCGATATCATCAAGAGCTCTATCGCCGCTCTGGTCGTGGCGGTCAACAAGCTGGCCAAAGCCGCGAATATGACCCAGGGCCGCCAGGAGCGCATCATGGAGATGATGAAATACATCCAGGATCACAGCCAGGATGTGACGCTGGAGGAGATGTCCCAGGTCTTTCACCTGTCAAAGCCCTACATTTCCAAATACGTCAAAGAGCACACGGGAGCCACCTTTCAGGAGGCGGTGAAAGCGGCCCGTATGAAAAGGGCGCGGACCATGTTAAAGGAGACCAACCGCACGGTGGAATCCATCGCGGCGGAGGTGGGATATGAGACGGTGGAGCATTTCAACCGCCTGTTCAAGAAAGCCTACGGCATGACTCCGGTGCAGTTTCGCCGGAATAAATAAAAGTCATTTTAAAATGAATAATTTTGCGGAAAAAGTCATTTTAAAATGACTTTTTCTTGCTTTTGGGAAAAAGTACATTTATAATAAAAGAAAAAAAGACGAGGAGTATAGACATGAAGCGTATTATCACAGAGGAACTTCTGGAATGGAAACAGAAAAGGGCTGATCGTATGCCGTTGGTACTCTATGGTGCCAGGCAGGTAGGGAAGACCTATATCCTACAGGAATTTGGCAGGGAATATTTTAGAAATACCGTATATGTCAATTTTGAGCGTATGCCCATAGTGGCGGAATATTTTGATGGAGACCTGCGGCCTGAGCGCCTGATTCGTCTGCTGGAGGAACATTTTCATACCAGGGTGGTGCCGGAGGAGACTTTGCTCATCTTTGACGAGGTGCAAGCGTGTGAGCGGGCGCTTACCTCCCTGAAATATTTCTGCGAGGATGCGCCGGAATATCATGTAGTAGCGGCCGGAAGCCTGCTGGGAGTGGCGATCAACAGAGAGAAGTATTCCTTCCCGGTGGGCAAGGTCTACATGAAGACCATGTATCCGCTGCGGTTTGATGAGTTCCTGTGGGCTATGGGACAGGAGGCGTTGGAGCGCGAGATCAGAGAACATTATGCCGCTATGACGCCCATGCCGGATGCAGCCCACCGGGAACTGCGCAGCTGGTGGCTGCGGTATTTGTATGTGGGAGGTATGCCTGCTGCTGTGAGTAAGTATGTGCAGGAAAAATCTCTGATCAATGTGGCGGAGATGCAGGAACTGATCTCAAATGCTTACACGGCGGATATGTCCAAATATGCCTCCGAAAGCGACAGCACCAGGATACGGGCCGCCTATTTATCCCTGCCAGCCCAGTTAGCCAAGGAAAATAAAAAGTTCCAGTACAGGCTGATCCGCAAGGGAGCCACGGCAGGTTTGTTCGGAGATTCTATTGCCTGGCTGTCCATGGCGGGTGTGGTGATTCAGTCTGATCTGGTGACACGGGGGGAAGTCCCTGTCAAGGCGTTCCGGGACGTCTCCGCGTTTAAGCTGTATCTGTCCGATGTGGGTCTGTTGTCGGCACAGACCAGACTGATGCCGGACAGTCTGCTACGGGAGGAGATATCGGATCTATATAAAGGTGCGCTGGCGGAGAATTATGTGGCACAGACCTTGCATGCGGGAGGGCATGAGTTATTCTACTGGGGCAATGATTCCCCAGCGGCGGAGGTAGATTTTGTGATACAAAAAGAGGGGAAGGTAATCCCTATAGAAGTAAAGTATGACGTCAATGTACATGCCAGAAGCTTGAAACACTATTGCAGGCTGTACGCTCCAGAGTATGCAATTCGAATAACTGGACGGAATTTCGGCTGTGAGGACGGCATTATATCGCTGCCTCTTTATGCGGCATATTGCATTTAAAAAACCTGTTGACATCCTTCTCATTTGGTAGTATTATCCTCTTGATAGTTTGAAGGTCAAAATATTTGATGCTCAAACAAATGGGTTGACAGACTATTTTATGTAGTTTGGAAAACCACGAAAAGTATAGTGGAAAAGGAGAAGGAATTATGTTTGAAAAGGTGAAGGAAATCATTGAGGAAAAACTAAACGCGGACGGTATGGACATCAGCGAGTCCACCAGCTTCAAGGACGATCTGAATGCAGATTCCCTCGATCTGTTTGAGATGGTGATGGCTCTGGAGGATGAATTTGGAATTGAAATCCCTTCCGAAGACCTGGAGCAGTTGCTCACAGTGGGCGACGTGCTGGAGTATTTGAAGGGCAAGGGCGTGGAATAACGGTTCAGACAGGAGTTCATATGAAGACAAGAATAACGGATATGCTGGGAATTGAATATCCCATAATACAGGGCGGTATGGCTTGGGTGGCGGAATATCATCTGGCGTCCGCTGTGTCCGAGGCCGGAGGGCTGGGAATCATCGGCGCGGGCGGCGCTCCGGCAGAGTTTGTCAGAGAGCAGATACGGAAGGTCAAGGAGACTACCGAAAAACCCTTTGGCGTGAATCTGATGCTGATGAATCCGGAGGCGGATGACATCGCACAGGTGATCGCACAGGAGGGCGTGAAGGTCGTGACCACCGGAGCCGGCAATCCCGGCAAATATCTGGCGATGTGGAAGGAAGCTGGGGTAAAGGTAATCCCTGTGGTGGCCAGCGTAGCTATGGCCAGGATGATGGAGAGAGCCGGAGCCGACGCTGTGGTGGCGGAGGGCACCGAGTCCGGCGGACATATCGGAGCCGCCACTACCATGACTCTGGTGCCTCAGGTGGTGGATGCGGTGCAGATACCCGTGATCGCCGCCGGAGGCATTGCCGACGGTCGGGGCTTCGCGGCGGCGATCATGTTGGGCGCGGAGGCGGTGCAGATGGGCACGCGCTTTATCGTGGCCAAAGAGTCCATCGTCCATGAGAATTACAAGAAAAAAGTCATCGACGCTAAAGACATCGACTCCGAGGTGACGGGTATGAGCCACGGCCATCCGGTGAGACAGCTGCGCAATCAGATGACAAGAGAGTACTTGAAACGGGAGAAGGCCGGAGCTCCCTTCGAGGAGCTGGAGCAGCTGACCCTGGGTGCGCTGCGCAAGGCCGTAGTGGAGGGCGACGCAGTGAACGGAACCCTGATGGCGGGCCAGATCGCCGGACTGGTACACAAGGAGCAGACCTGCAAGGAGATGATCTGCGAAATCATGGAGCAGGCCAGCACACTTCTGAAATTATAAACAGTATTTAAGAAAGCGTGAAAAGATGGGTAAAACAGCATTTATCTTCCCCGGACAGGGGGCCCAGTACTGCGGGATGGGCAGAGATTTTTATGAGAAATATGAGGTGGCCAGAGAGGTTTACAGACTGGCGGAGCAGGCTACAGGCCTGGATGTGGCGGCGCTCTGCTTCGAGGAGAACGACCGCCTGAATATCACAGAGTATACGCAGATCGCGATGCTGACCACAGAGGTGGCGATCCTGAAGGTATTGCAGCAGGCAGGCCTTCGGGCGGACTGCTGCGCGGGCCTGAGTCTGGGGGAGTATGGGGCATTGGCGGCTGCCGAGGTCATGGAGCTGGAGGACCTGTTTCGCCTGATCCGCAGCAGAGGTATTTTCATGCAGGAGGCGTATCCCACCGGCGGCGCTATGACGGCGGTGCTGGGGCTGGACGCGGATACCATCCGCGAAATCTGTGAGCAGACGGAAGGTATCGTGTCCATCGCCAACGACAACTGCCCCGGCCAGATCGTGATCACGGGGGAGGAGAAAGCGGTCGGGACCGCGGCGTCCAAGCTCCAGGAGGCGGGCGCAAAGCGCTGTGTGCCTCTGAAGGTCAGCGGTCCCTTTCACTCGCCTCTGCTGGCCGGTGCTGGAGATAAACTGGCAGCGCAGCTGGAAGCTGTGGAGGTACATAACTCGGTCATTCCCTACCTGTGCAATGTGGAGGCGGCGCCCGTGACGGACAGCTCCAGAGTCAAAGACTTGCTCGCCAGACAGGTATCCTCCTCCGTCAGATGGCGCGAGACCATGGAGCGTATGCTGGCGGACGGCGTGGACACCTTTATCGAGATCGGCCCTGGGAAGACATTGACAGGATTCCTGCGCAAGATCAGCAGGGACGTGACGGTGTATAACGTGGAGAAGGTGGAGGATATGGAGAAGCTCATGTGCACAATGACACTCGCAAAGTAACTAAGTTTCACAAATGCCTAATATTCAAGAGGAAAAGAGGAGAGACGGATGGCGGAGACAGATAAGAATTCCAAGCCCTGCGGCGGAGAGCTGGCGGGCAAGATAGCGCTTGTCACCGGTGCCAGTCGGGGCATCGGGAGAGGCATTGCCCAAAAGCTGGCCTCCCTGGGAGCCACAGTGCTGATCAATTACAACGGCTCCAGGGAACAGGCCGAGTCGTTGGCGGCCCAGATCACAGAAAGCGGCGGCCAGGCGCAGTGCATCGGCTGCGACGTATCGGATTTCACGGCCTGCGCCGGCATGGTGGAGGAGATCATCCAAAAATACGGCAGAGTGGATATCCTGGTGAACAACGCGGGCGTGACCAGAGATAATCTGATCATGCGCATGTCCGAGGAGGATTACGATCGGGTGCTGGACACCAACTTGAAGGGCGCATTCAACACGATACGCCATCTGTCCAAGTACTTCTTAAAACAGCGCTGCGGCAAGATCGTGAATATCTCCTCCGTGTCAGGCGTGCTGGGCAATGCGGGGCAGGCCAACTACAGCGCTTCCAAGGCCGGTCTGATCGGACTGACCAAGAGCGTGGCGAGGGAGCTGGCGTCCAGAGGTGTGTGTGTCAACGCGGTGGCCCCTGGATTTATCGATACGGACATGACCAGGGCGCTGTCTGAGAAGACAAAAGAAGCGGGTGTGGCCGCGGTGCCCATGGGCAGAATGGGCAGTGTGGCGGATATAGCGGAGGCTGTGGCGTTCCTGGCAGGAGAACATGCGAACTATATCACAGGTCAGGTGATCTGTGTGGACGGAGGGATGGCGATATGAGCAGACGAGTAGTAGTGACCGGTATGGGGGCTGTGACGCCCATCGGCGTCGGCGTGAAGGCATTTTGGGAGGGAATCACTCAGGACAGGATCGGTTTTGCCCCTATCACCCGCTTTGACGCGTCGGCGTACAAATGCCGTCTGGCGGCGGAGGTCAAGGACTTTAACCCGGAGGATTATATGGATAAAAAATCCGCCCGCCGCATGGAGCTGTTCTGCCAGTTCGCGGTCGCGGCGGCGGGAGAGGCCCTTCAGGACGCGGGCCTTGACATGGAGAAGGAGGACGCCTATATGGTGGGCTGCAGCATTGGCAGCGGTATCGGCAGCCTGCAGGCGATAGAGCGGGAGTACGGAAGGCTCCTTGAAAAAGGCCCCTCACGGGTGGCGCCCCTGTTTGTGCCCCTGATGATCTCCAATATGGCGGCGGGCAATGTGAGCATTGCCTACGGACTCAAGGGCAAGAGCCTGAACGTGGTGACAGCCTGCGCTACTGGCACGAACTCTATCGGCGAGGCATTTCGCGCCATTCAGTACGGCGACGCGGACGTGATGGTGGCGGGCGGCACAGAGGGGGCCGTCACTCCTATTGGGATCGCCGGTTTCACCTCGCTGACCGCGCTGTCCGACAGCACGGACCCAGCCAGATGCTCTCTTCCCTTCGATAAGGACAGGAGCGGCTTTGTCATGGGCGAGGGCGCGGGCGTGGTGGTGCTGGAGGAGCTGGAGCACGCCAGAAAGAGAGGCGCGCATATCTATGCGGAGGTGCTGGGCTACGGCTGCTCCTCAGACGCCTATCACATCACCTCTCCGGCGGAGGACGGCAGCGGCGCGGCCAGGGCCATGGAGAACGCGCTGCGGGACGGCAGTGTAGCGCCGGAGGAGATCACCTATATCAACGCCCACGGCACAGGCACGCACCATAACGATCTGTTTGAGACCCGCGCCATCAAGCTTGCCTTTGGCGAACATGCGAAGAAGCTGAAGATCAATTCTACCAAATCCATGATCGGGCATCTGCTGGGCGCCGCGGGAGCGGTCGAGTTCATCGCCTGCGTCAAGGAGATGGAGGAGGGATATATCCACAGGACTGTGGGACTTATGGAAAGTGAAGAAGAACTGGACTTAAACTACTGTCGGCAGAGCTACCGTGAGGAGGTTCCCTACGCCCTCAGCAATTCTCTGGGCTTTGGCGGACACAACGCCAGCATTCTGCTGGGAAAGAGGTAAGTTTGGAAGTACGACTTCCAAATACTGATTGGTGCAATACCGCAGGCAAAGCCAGCGGTATGCGGAAAGAGGTAAATATGGCAATATACACTGCACAGGAGATCATGAATATTATTCCCCACCGCTACCCCTTTTTGCTGGTGGATACCATCGAGGAGCTGGAGGCGGGCGTGCGGGCTGTGGGAAAAAAGTGCGTCAGTGTGAACGAACCCTTTTTTCAGGGACATTTTCCGGGCAATCCGGTGATGCCAGGGGCGCTGATCGTGGAGGCGCTGGCGCAGGTGGGCGCGGTGGCAATGCTGTCCCAGCCGGAATTCCAAGGGCGTACCGCCTACTTTGCGGGGATTGACAAGGCGAGATTCCGCCGCAAGGTGGTCCCGGGAGATGTGCTGTTGCTGGAGACGGAGATCATCAAGGTGAAAGGGCCTATAGGGGTGGGCAGGGCCATCGCCAGAGTGGACGGCCAGGTGGCGGCGCAGGCGGAGCTGACCTTTTCCATCGGATAGGGGGATTAGTTTATGGACAGGGATTTATTGAAACAAAAGCGGGCGGAGTATTTTGCCAGAAAGCTCAGTAAAATCAACGCGTCTCTGGCGACCTCCAGAGCTCGCAGCGCGGTGAGCTCCGACAATAAGGAGGAGAGCGCTCAGGATGCTGTCCCATCACCGGAGGATTACATGGTCCGTTGTCCCAAATGTGGCAAACAGGTGAACCGCCAGCGGGTCGTGCGGAGAAAATATATCTGTTATGAGTGCGAGGGATATTTTCGGGTGAGGGTGTCCAACCGTATCCGCATGGTGGCGGACCCTCATACCTTTGAACCGTGGTTTACGGATATGCAGGTGCGTAACCCCTTGAATTATGAGGGCTATGAGGAGAAGCTTGCTCAGGCCAGGGAGAAGACCGGCTTGGATGAGGCTGTGACGGTGGGCCGCTGTAAGGTGTTTGGCGAGGATATCGTGCTGGGCGTCTGCGATTCCCGCTTCCTGATGTCCAGCATGGGACAGACGGTGGGGGAAAAGATTACGGCGGCCATCGAGCGGGCGATAGAGTACAGACTGCCGGTGTTCCTGTTCTGCTGTTCGGGCGGCGCCAGGATGCAGGAGGGCATCGTCTCTCTGATGCAGATGGCCAAGACCGCCGCCGCAGTGCAGAAGCTGGGCGAGGCAGGGCTTCTGTACTGCACTGTACTGACTGACCCTACCACCGGAGGCGTCACCGCCAGCTTTGCCATGCTGGGGGATGTGATCATGGCGGAGCCGGGAGCACTGGTGGGCTTTGCGGGTCCCAGGGTCATCAAGCAGACGATCGGTCAGGAGCTGCCGGAGGGCTTTCAGACTGCGGAGTTCCTGGTGGAGCACGGCCTGATAGACGGTATTGTGAAGCGGGAGAACCTGAAGAAAACGATCTATTTCCTGATCAAAGCGCATCAGTGCCAGGACAGACAGTATGCACAGTTTACGCCCGGCAAGGACAGTCACTTTGTGCTCAGCGAGATATTAAAGGAGCAGTCCTTCAAGGTGCGGCCCCTGAACGCGTGGGAGAAGGTCAAGGCGGTCCGTCGGGTGGAGAGACCGCAGGCATGCGACTACATGGAGCATATCTTTGACTTTTTTGTGGAATCCCACGGAGATCGGGCTTTTCGGGACGATCCCGCCATCGTCGGCGGACTGGCTTTTCTGGACGGACAGCCGGTGACCGTGATCGCAGAGCACAAGGGCAAGGACATCAAGGAATGCCAGAGACGGAATTTCGGTATGCCGATGCCGGAGGGCTACCGCAAGGCGCTGCGCCTGATGCAGCAGGCGGAAAAATTCGGCAGACCCATCATCAGCTTTGTCAACACGGCGGGGGCTTTCTGCGGTATCGAGGCGGAGGAGAGGGGCCAGGGCGAGGCCATCGCCAGGAATCTCAAGGAGATGGCGGCGCTCAAGGTGCCTGTGCTTGTCATCTTCATCGGGGAGGGCGGCAGCGGCGGCGCGTTGGCCACAGCGGTGGGCAACGAGGTGTGGATGCTGGAGAACGCAACTTATTCCATCCTGTCGCCGGAGGGCTTTGCGTCCATTCTGTGGAAGGACGCTTCCAGGGCGAGGGAGGCCAGCGAGATCATGCAGATCACAGCGCAGGACCTGCTGCGGCTGGGCATCATAGAGAAGATTATTCCGGAGTTCGGCGGGGCGGACAATACGACAACAGCAGCCATAGGCGGTTATCTGAAGGAACAGATCATGGACTTTCTGCGGCGCTGTCAGGGCATGAGCGGCGAGGAGCTGGCGGCGCAGAGATACGAGCGTTTCCGGCGGTTTTAACGGAGATGTGGCTTGCGATATGCGGAGGTAGAATTATGTCGGTAAAAATTATCGGGACAGGCAGCGCCCTTCCCGCAAAAATCGTGACAAATGAGGATCTGACGCATCTGGTGGAGACCTCTGATGAGTGGATACGGGAGCGCACCGGTATCGGCAGCAGGCATATCTCCACCGGAGAGACCGTGGCGACTCTGGCGGCGCAGGCCTGTGAGAAGGCGCTGGATAGCGCGGGCAGGAAGGCATCGGAGGTGGAGCTGCTGATCGTGGCCACCTGCACGCCGGAGCGGGGAATCCCCTGTGCGGCCTGCCAGGTGCAGAGCCTCCTGGGAGCATCCGGGGCGGCGGCCTTTGACCTCAATGCAGCCTGCGCCGGATTCCTGTTTGCCCTGCACACCGCATGGGCCTATGTCGAGGCGGGCATCTATGACAACGCCCTGATAGCGGGCAGCGAGGTGCTGTCCAAGATCGTTGACTGGAGCGATCGAGGAACCTGCGTCCTCTTCGGCGACGGCGCGGGCGCAGTGCTGGTGGAGCGCAGTGAGCGGTCGGGTATCCTGGGCTTTGTCCAGCACGCGGACGGCTCCAAAGGAGAAGTGCTGCAGTGCGATGGGCGGGAGCTGAACAATCCCTATGTCTCGGTTCCATCCCAGATTCCCCATGTGCAGATGGACGGCAGGGAGGTGTTTGCCTTTGCCGTGCGCCAGGTGCCGGCCAGCATTCTGGAGGTACTTGGCCAGGTGCAGCTCGCCCCCGAGGATGTGGACCTGTATGTGCTCCATCAGGCTAACCGGCGCATCCTTGAGAGCATCGCCAGGCGGCTTTCCCTGGATATGGACAGATTTCCGATGAACCTCGATCGGGTGGGTAATATGTCATCCGCCGCTATCCCCGTGCTGCTGGATGAGCTGAATCGGGCCGGACGGCTGCGCGAGGGTATGACGCTGGTGCTATCGGGCTTTGGCGCCGGACTCACCTACGGAGCCTGCGCGCTGCGCTGGTGATGGCCTCGGCTGTAAAAGGCGGTTGACCTTTCCGCCATAAACGCTATAATTATGATAGGAAATGACAGGACGAGCGAGAGAAGGTGACGGGATGGCGCGGGAGAGGAAACGTACATTGAATGAAATGCTGGTCAATCTCTTTAACCATGTGATGGACATGGAGGGAGATGCGGTGATTACAGAGGAATTCAAGGATATCAGCAACAACGATATGCACATCATAGAGGCTATCGGCGTCGAAGCGCCCAGAAATATGTCTGTGATCGCCCAGAGGCTCCATGTCACAGTCAGCACTCTTACCATCAACATGAACGGTCTGGAGAAGAAGGGATATATCCAGAGGCAGCGGGGGGAGCGGGATAAGAGGGTGGTCTATGTCACGCTGACGGATAAGGGACGCAAGGCGTTCTACCACCACAGAGATTTTCACAAGAAAATGATCAAGGCTCTTGTGAAGGACCTGAATGAGCAGGAGATGGAGATCCTATACCGGTGTCTTGAGAACCTCAACGCATTTTTTGAAGCCGGAGTGAAGGCCGACTGAAAAAACGACTGGAAAAAAATAAAAAAACATAGTATGATCATGTATATATCTGTTATACTTGATGTTGTAGGTTGGTTTTTTTGATGTCGTTGTAGAGATTTGAGGTTTTAGGATTGCTGAATTTAAGATTTAAATGGGTGGTGGCCACCAATGGCCTGTATGCTTTATTTACTGTCCCGCTGGCGAATTATTTGATCAAGCACAAGGAGAAATACTCTGCAAGGCAGAGGTTTGAGCTTGCCCGCGGGATGATTAATCATATGCGCAGATGCAGTCGCACTGCCACCTGTGTGTATGGCAAGGAGAACATTCCTGAAGGGGATGGCGCTATCTTCTATTCCAACCATCAGGGAAAATATGACGCGCTGGGTATTCTGCTCGCGCTGAAGAAGCCCTGCGGTGTGCTGTGGGAGAAAAAGCAGGCCAATCGCCTGCTGAGCAGGCAGGTGTGTAGACTGTTGGATGGCGTGGATATCGATCTGACAGATATGCGGGATAAGGCCCGCTGTATTCATAAGGTGACGGAGGCCGTAAAAGCAGGGAGAGACTTTCTGATTTTTCCGGAGGGCGGATACACCAATAATCACAATGAGCTCCAGGAGTTCCAGACCGGTTGCTTTGCCTGTAGCCTTCGCAGCAAGGGCCCTGTGGTGCCGGTGGTGATCTACGACTCCTACAAGGCCATGAACAGCAACACATTTGAGAAGGTGATTACTCAGGTGCATTTTCTCAGGGCCATTCTCTATGAGGAGTACGGCGGCCTCACTAAGCCTGAGTTGGCCGATCTGGTGAAAAGCAGGATCTCAGAGAAGCTGGCTGAGATCAAAGCCGGCCTGTGCGCGGACCGTCAGCCGGACCAGGTGATCGGCAGGATATGAGATATCTGTATCATATGGCTATTGTCGCAGTTTGGTCAGTATGCATCCCAGAATGATCCAGCTGCCCTGTTCGGACAAATCCCTGTTTTCCAGTTCAAAGGTAACGCCGTATTCGTTGAGCGGCTCCAGATGTATGGAAGCGGACTCTCTGTATCTGCGCAGATAGACGCGCCCCTCCTCCCTGTTGAGGACGATAGCGGTGTCGCCGTTTCTGGGCGGTCTCTTGGTGAACAGCAGGATATCCCCCATCTGATATACAGGCTGCAGATGATTGGAGGTAACCAGGATTCCGCCATGCAGCTCCCTGCTGAATCTGTGTATGTATGAGGCGGCTTTGACCTTGATGATATTAGCGGAATCCCAGATCATGCCGTCCTCCACGACTCCGGTGGGTACAAGTACGCTCAGGTATTCCCTGGAATTGGAATTGTTGTCCTGAAAGTCCTGCTCGAAATGAAGAATATCATTAACAAAAGCTTTCTGTGTAGACGTTAAGCTGCGATATCTCTGAAAGGCCTCAAGCTCAGGGCTGTTTTCTCCGCAAAGCTCAAAAATGAATTTCCCGCTCAGCTGATATACCTGATATGCGGAATAGAGATCAATCTTGTTCGTATCTCCCGCAATGATTTTCTTGTAGCCTGAGGTGGACAGTCCGAGCCGCTCCGCCATCTGTGGCTGTGTGTATCCACGCCTTACTCTTTCCCGCTCCATACTGATAATAAAATTTCTTGATACTTCCTGTCTCGTCATAGTCTGTATTCGCCTTCCAAATATAGTGTGATTTGTTCTTCTCATTAAAGAATATACTAAACATAGAAAAGTTGCAAGCGGAAATAAGAATTTTGAAATAATAATTTTATTCATGACAGTGTTCACTGAAAATATTGTTAATTCTTGTCGAAACTATGGTTTGTTCTTGCGTTGTACGATAATCTGTGTTATGCTAATTCTATATCAATTGTATTGACACTATTCATTTTCTGGCGTTTTGCCATTGTTTTCCCGAACTGTGTTCTGCGTGTTGCGTAGGTGTATTTTTTGTACCTTGCTTTATGCCTGCTGACAATATACCCAATATCATAGCTGCGGCGCTCTGACATATAAATCTCGTGGAATGCGGTGTTGCGCCAGAAACACTACACAAAAAGGAGAGATGCTTATGATCCATTCCACAACTAATGCGCCGCAGCGGGACTTACCGTATATGCATGCCACTGGGAAAATGTCCCACACTCTGGTCAATGACTATTTATTTAAGGCTTTGCTGCAAAAAAATGAAACTGTACTGAGACACTTGATCTGTTCCCTGTTACATCTGCGTCCGGAGCAGATAGAGAGCGTGGAGATCCGCAATCCCATCCTGCTGGGCGCCGCTCTGACGGAAGACTTTGACAGCAAGACCTTCATCCTGGATGTCAATGTACTGCTGAACGATCAGACCGTTGTAAACCTGGAGGCAAAGCCCGTCATCCATATTGGATTTCTGGATTTCACACTCTTCTC
>JAMPGX010000041.1 GCA_023663725.1 bacterium
TGACAGTCACTCTCAAAGACTTTGAAAAGACGGAGGCTACCACAGATGCGGAGGGAAGCCTTCGGGGAACCGTTGCCGTCGCCAGCAGTCAGGACAGCAGTGTAACCGACAGTGTGGAGTTGGACAGGACGATCCCGAAGCTGCCGGAATCCGGAAGTGTGATCCCGGAGGTCAAGCCAGGAGAGAATGCTCCGGCAGCCGATATTTCCACTCCGAAAGCGGAACTGGAGGAAATGCTGCTGACAGATACAGAAAAGCAGCAGGTGCAGGACGGAACCGATATCAGAATCATCCTTGAAATACAGGATGCTGGCAATACTGTGAGTACTGCAGATCAGACGAATATAGAGCAGGCATCGAACGGTTATTCTGTTGGTCAGTATCTGAATATCGACCTGTATAAGCTGGTAGGAGAAAATCGCACGGATATCACCGAGACGGCGAAGAAGATCAGAATCGTCATTGCCGTACCGGACAGCCTGAAAACGGCGGACAGCAGTCAGATAAGGGCATTTGCGGTCATTCGGGTACATGACGGCACAGCGGAACTTCTGGCCGATCTGGATGACAGCGCAGATACCGTTACCATAGAGACAGACCGCTTTTCTACATATGCAATTATTTATCAGGACAAGCCGGACAGCGGCGATGGCGGAAATAACGAAGAGGACAACAACGGCGGAGGAAACAGCGACGACAACAACGGCGGAGGAAACAGCGACGACAACAACGGCGGAGGAAACAGCGACGACAACAACGGCGGCGACAACGGCAATAACAACGGCAGCAACAATAGTGGTGACGGAAACAATGCCAGCCCGAACAAAAAGGACAGCGAGCCTAAGACTGGGGACGCTATGCCGATAGAGCTGTATGCCACACTTGCCATGATCGCGGGCTTTACTTATCTGCTCCTGTATTTTACAGATCGAAAGAGGGGTATGACGGAGGAAACCAAGAAAGAGTTTGTTACCCGGCTGGTCGGTTGGGCGAAGCGGGGCGGAAGGCTTAGGAAATGCCTTGCGCTTGCGGCAATCTTCATCCTGCTGGTTTATTACCACAGCATCGGCAAGAAAACCTGCGCAGAAGTAGAATGGAAGAACGCACCTATGACATGATAGCGGCGTTCAGGGAATACTGGATTGTATATTCGGAAAAGGAGATGGTTACCGTATATTGATTTGATAGGGCATCACAAAAAAGCGACCTAACTCTGGACGGGGAGGTTGCTTTTTTGTGATGTCTTTCAAGTTTCCAAATCACTTCGAATGTCAACCGTGTTTACCTTCCTCTTTATTGGGTTAGGTAAGACACAATAGAACCTTATTTGAATCTTAAGGCAAAATTGACAACTTAAAAAGCGAAATTAGCATATTCAGGTCGAAAAAAGTATGATATAATATCTTAAAAAATATCACATTTTTGTGTTCTGGAGATGAAAGATAGAATACCGGTTAGGCTGTGTACTGACAGGTAGGTGGGATCTACAGATATAGAAGTTTGGAATGGAGGCATTAGATTATCATGAAAAAACGGAAGGGCAGTTTATTACAAAGGATGCTGGCGGTGCTGCTCTCAGTGTCGCTGACGTTGGGGCTGATTTGGTCTGCGCCGATCAATGTACTGGCGCTGGGAAGTGTCAGCGGAAATGACGGGGGAAGTCAGGAGTCCGAAGGCGGCAAGTCGGAAAGCGTCAGCGGAAACGACGTGGAAAGCAATCAGGTTCTCCTGATGAGCAGGGATTCCCATGTCCACGACGAGAGCATTAATCCCGGCATCCGTATTACCTTTACCCCATGGTCAGGCACGGAGAGCCTGCCCACAACGGGGGGGTGTTTTTACTTGACGGGAGATGTAACCATGTTTGGGCCGTGGAAGCTACCTGCCAATACTCCCCCCATACATCTCTGCCTTAACGGGCATCAGCTGATATATAAAGGCAGGAGTGATGATATAAGCTTCATTCAGGTAAACGGGGGCGCAGAATTGAATCTCTATGACTGCAATGGCTCGGGATGTTCTCATAACATTGTGAGCCCTGTCACAAATGAGACAGTTACCATTACAGGCGGACTGATTACGGGAACCCAAGAGCAAGCGAAGGTAAAAGGAAGCTGCCTCCGTATCTGTGAGGGCGGAACCTGTAACCTTTACGGAGGGTCTATTGCCGGATTCAGGGATACTTCTGGCAGTGCGGACAGTCACGGAGCCGTCCGGGTGGAGGGTACTTTTTATATGCATGGCGGCTCTGTGACTCATAACCGTTCCGGACGCGGTGGTGGTGTAAATATATATGGGGACAATGCTGAATTTTATCTTTGTGACGGCAGCATTTCCTGTAATTATGCCGATTATAATGACGGGGGCGGCATTTGCATATACGACAGGGGTAGCTTCGAGATGACGGGCGGTGAGATCAGGGGCAATAAGGCAGCGAGCGGCGCAGGAGGAATCCATTGGTATAGCGCGACTGGCATGGGGACTCATCAGGTACGTCTGAGAGGCGGGGTTATCACTGGAAACACCACTGGTGGCGAGGGTGGCGGCGGTGTGAATTATCAATACAGCCCCATCTATCATCGGCTCGTTGTCTCCGGCAACATTCGGATAACAGGGAACAACAATAAAGACGGTGATGAGAGCAATCTCTATTTGGGTGAATACGCGAAGATTGCAGTTGGGAACGATGGCTTCAGCAGCGGCGCAGTAATCGGCGTTACAACCAAGGTTGTACCCACGGAGCAAAGCGCCGTAGCTGTCACGGCTGGGAATGATGCCGATTACAGCCAGTATTTTAAAAGCGACAATTCGGATTATGAGATCATCAACGATGATACGAATACGGTGAAATTGGCTCTGCCCCACGAGCATACGCCGGTAAAGCATGACAAGGCTGACGCTGACTGTACGAATCCGGGTATAGGGGAATATTGGAAGTGTGAGGGGACGACGGGCTGCGGCAGGATGTTTTCAGATCAGGCGTGTACGCAAGAGATTCCAAAGGTACCCATCCTCTCCGCCGCGCTGGGACATTCCTATGATGAAAACGCATGGGGATGGGACGAAAGCGGACATTGGCAAGAGTGCAGCCGCTGTGGAACCCAAACGGAAAAAGAGGACCACAGCCTCGTCTGGAGATATAACCCTGAGAAGCACTGGAAGGTTTGTGAGGTCTGCAGGTACTCTGGGACGTCTGCGGAGCATACCTATGATGATAAGTATGACAGGATTTGTAACAGCTGCGGCTTTAACAGGGTTAACTTGGACGAAACGCCGCCCACAGGCAGCATTGCGATAGATGGAGCCACATGGGACAAGTTTTCGGAGTCTATCTCCTTTGACATGTTTTTCAAGGAGACGAAACAGGCGATCATCCAGGGGCAGGATACGGACGGCGATGTGTGTTCCGGTGTACGAAAGGTATACTATTATGTCTCTGACACTGCGCTGACCGAGGGGGAGGTAAAGGCGCTGGAGAGCACACAGTGGAAGGAAGGAACCTCGGTTACTCTGGCACCGGACAGAAAATGCGTCGTCTATGCAAAGATAGTGGACAACGCGCTAAATAAGGCGTATGTTTCCTCAGGGGGATTAGTGTTTGACGCGACCGCACCGGAGATCGGCGGTGTCACGGACGGAGCCGTCTACCGCAGCCCCCAGACAGTGACGGTGACAGATGAGAACTTGAACACCGTAACGGTAAACGGCGAGGAGGTTACCCTGACGGACAACAGCTTTACGCTCGAGACGCGCGCATCCGCAAAGATTGTTGCCACGGACAAGGCGGGGAACTCTTCCGAAGTGGAGGTTAGGATAAAAACAGATGAAGAAAATATAAAGGATGCCAAAGCGACAGTGGAGCGGGCGATGGAAGCGCTCACTGTGAGCAATGACACTACGAAGGATACCATCCTAAACGCCATTGACGCCGCATTGAAGGAAGAGGGAATCAACGAGGAGCTTGTGGAGGTTATAATCGAAAATTTTGAAATGGCGGGGGCTGACACAGGTAAGGAGGGATGGCTTCGGGGCATCGTTTACGTCACCAGCTGCCAGGACAACTCATTGTCCTATGGCGTGGTGCTGGAAAAGACGATTCCGAGGCTAAAGACAGAGGCGGAAAAAGTAGCGGAGGCAAAACAGGCGATAGAGGCCGCGTTAAAGGATTTCTCCGGGAGCAACGATACCGAGGAGGAGGACGTCCGCAAGGCGATTGAGGGCGCATTGGAAAAGGCCGGAATCAGCGGTGACGTGGAGGTTATTCTCAGCGGTTTTAAAAAGACAGAGGCTACCACTGATGCGGAAGGAAGTCTTTGCGGAACCGTTGCCATCGCCAGCAGCAAGGACAGCAATGTAACTGACAGCGTGGAGCTGGATAAGACGATCCCAAGGCTGCCGGAGTCCCACACCCATTACCTGACCCTGACGGCTGCGAAATCCGCCACCTGCACGGAGGACGGAAATACCGCATATTATGTCTGCGGCGGTAACAGCGGTTGCGGGAAGTACTTCTCGGACGCAGAGGGAAAGCAGGAGATTGCGGATAAGGACAGCGTGATGCTCTCTAAAACAGGACATAACTATGAGACCGCATGGGGTTATCAGGCAGCGGACGGCCACGCCCATATATGCCGTAACTGCAATGAGCATGATACCGTTTTGGCACATACGCCGGGAGCGACGGCGACGGAGACAACACCCCAGACCTGTACGGTATGCGGGTATGAGATTGCGCCGGCAACGGGAACTGAGCCGGGAGCCGGAACCGTGACCCCGGAGGTCAAGCCGGGAGAGAATGCGCCGGCAACCAGCATTTCCACCTCAACGGCCGAGTTGGAGGATATGCTCCTGGAGGAAGAGGAAAAGCAGCAGCTACAGAATGGAACCAATATCAGGATTGTTCTTGATGTGCAGGATGCCGGAAGTACCGTGAGCGATGCGGATAAGAACGGCATACAGCAGGCGTTAAACGGTTATGTTGTCGGACAGTATCTGAATATCGACCTGTATAAGCTGGTGGGAGAAAATCGCACGGATATAACCGAGACGGCGAAGAAGATCAGAATTGTCATTGCCGTGCCGGACAGCCTGAAAACTGCGGACAGCAGTCAGATAAGGACATTTGCGGTCATTCGGGTACATGACGGCACAGCGGAAATATTGACTGATCTGGATGACAGCGCAGATACCGTTACCATAGAGACAGACCGCTTTTCTACATATGCGATTATTTATCAGAACAAGCCAGGCAGCGACGACAAGCCAGGCAGCGACGACAAGCCAGGCAGCGACGACAAGCCAGGCAGCGACGACAAGCCGGGCAGCGATGACAACAACGGCGACAACGGCAATAACAACGGCAGCAACAATAGTGGCGACGGAAACAATGCCAGCCCGAATAAAAAGGACAACGAGCCTAAGACCGGAGACGCTACGCCGATAGAGCTGTATGCCACACTTGCCATGATCGCGGGCTTTACTTATCTGCTCCTGTATTTTACAGACCGAAAGAGGGGCATGACGGAGGAAACCAAAAAAGAGTTTGTTACCCGGCTCGTCGGTTGGGCGAAGCGGGGCGGAAGGATCAGGAAATGCCTTGCGCTGGCGGCAATCTTCACCCTGCTGGTATATTACCACAGCATCGGCAAGAAAATCTGCGCAGAAGTAGAATGGAAGAACGCACATACGACATGATAGCGGTGTTCCGACCGCTGACTTGCGGCGCATGGCAATGTATTTTATCATTTTTGAAAATCTCCGGTTGTCATATTGACGCCGGGGATTTTTTATGGAGATATACTGCTGTCTTCTCTTGTACTGCATAAAAACCTTTGCTATAATAGACCGAGACTGTGGAAAGCCAAATTTGGTGCTGATGCAAGGAACATAAGGAGTGTATATCGACATGAAAATATATCTGATACGGCACGGGGAGACGGACTGGAATCTGGAACAGCGTTTGCAGGGGGCTACGGACATTCCTCTGAATGAAAACGGCCTGGAACTGGCCAGGGAAACGGCCCAGGGACTTAGGGAAGTCCCTTTTGACGTCATCTACACCAGCCCGCTCAAGCGGGCGAGACAGACGGCGGAGATCATCCGGGGCGAGCGCAATATCCCGCTGATCGAGGAACCGCGCATACAGGAGATCTGTTTTGGCATCTACGAGGGATATTGCTGCAGCCGAACACATTATACGATTCCCGATCCGGCTTTTATGAACTTCTTTGTGGACCCGGGGAATTATATTCCGCCGCAGGGGGCGGAGAGTATCGAGCAGCTCTGCCGGAGGACTACGGAATTTCTGCACGAGGTGGCCTACAATCCCCAAAACGAGGGAAAGACGATTCTTTTTTCCAGTCACGGCGCGGCGGTCAAGGGCTTGCTCAGCAGTTTGACCATTACGGATAAGAAGAATTTCTGGAACGGGGGCGTACACAAAAACTGCGGTGTGACGATCCTGGAGGTGCGGGACGGGAAGATTGCGATAGAGCGGGAAAATGTGATCTACTATGATGAAAGCCGCAGCCACAACTATTGGGAAGAGTCATAGCAGCGGCATTTTATGGGTATGTATGGAAAAAAATACTTGCAATGCGGTATATCTATGCTACAATGTAGGAGACAATAGAATAGTGAGAGGTTTATTGATCGAAGAGGAGAGGAACATATCATGAAAAAACGGATTAGCGTTTTACTGATTATGGCACTTTTGACGATGGCTGCACTGGGCGGATGCGCAGGCGGCACTGAAGGTTCTTCGGGGGATAATTCCTCTGTGGAGTCCCAGACGGAAGGCACACAGGAGTCTTCGGAGGAGCAATCCTCCGCGGAAGCTCAGACGGGCGGCCCGATCTATGGCGGCTCCATCGTTGTAGGAATACAACAGGATGTTGATAGTCTTGACCCTCATAAGGCAACTGCGGCAGGAACTAAAGAAATCCTATTTAACATCTTTGAAGGCTTAGTGAAGCCAGATGAGAACGGCGACTTGATGAAAGCGCTTGCCAGCGACTATACCATCTCCGAGGACGGGCTGGTATATACCTTTACATTACGGCAAGGTGTGAAGTTTCACAACGGCAATACCGTGACGGCGGAGGATGTGAAATATTCTCTGGATCGGGCCTCTGGCCTGCTGGACGGCACGCCGCTGATCTCTTCACTGAGCGTTCTCACAAGCGTGGAGATATTGGATGAAAACACGGTTCAGGTCACAGTGGGCAGTGCCAACACGGAGCTGATTTACAGTTTTGTGGCAGCGATCATCCCTGCGGGCAGCGGGGAGGAGGAGAGCGGGACACCCATCGGGACGGGGCCGTTTTCTTATGTGTCTTACAAACCCCAGGAGGGGATTGTGATCGCCAGGAACCCAGATTACTGGCAGCAGGGATTGCCCTATCTGGATGAGGTGAACTTTAAGATTGTCAACAGTCCGGATACGGCGCTACTGGAGATCAAGGGCGGCTCCATTCAGATCTATCCCTATCTGACGGACAGCCAGGCGAATGAGCTGAAGGACAGCTTTCAGATCCTGTCCGCACCCTCGGATGTGGTGCAGGCTTTGTTTTTGAACAACGCCTCAAAGCCGCTTGACGATGTGCGTATCCGGCAGGCGATCTGCTATGCGCTGGACCTGGATATGATCAATGAGTTTGTGGCCGGAGGCGGCGCAACGCTGGTGAGTTCAGCGATGCTGCCTACACTGAACACCTACTATGTGGATCTGACGGACACCTACGGCAGTGGGGCCAATATCGAGAAGGCGCAGGAGCTGATGGCCGATGCGGGCTACCCGGACGGATTTGATCTGGAGATCACAGTTCCTTCCAACTATGAGTACCATATGCAGACGGCGGAGGTGGTGGCCGAGCAGCTCAAGGCGGCGGGTATCAATGCCACCATCAATCCGGTGGAGTGGAGCAGCTGGCTCAGCGACTGTTATACGGACCGCAATTATCAGTCCACGATATCCGGCATCACCAGCGACATGACCCCCGGATACCTTACCAACCGTTTTCAGACGGATTCCAAGAAGAATTTTGTGAATTTTGCCAGCGCCGCATATGATGAGACCTACCGCGCGGCGGCAGCGGCCCTGGACCCGACGGAGAAGGCAGAGCTTTACAAGCAGGTGCAGAAGATCCTGTGCGACGAGGCGGGCAGCGCTTTCATCCAGGTGCCCCCCATCACCATCGCCATGGACCCGAAGCTGGCGGGTTATAAGTTCTACCCGGTGTATGTGCAGGATATGAGTACGGTGTATTATACGGAGTAGGATATGGAACTCGAAGGTTCTCACGAACCTCTGATACAGAACTCTATATAGGAGGCGGCCAATGAAATACCTTGGTAAAAAAATAGTTACTCTCATTATGACATTGTTCGTGGTATCTGCGGCCGCCTTTATCGCTTTTCAGATCATTCCCGGAGATGTGGTGACTTCCATATTGGGGACGGAGGCAACTCCGGAGAGAGAGGCCCAGCTCCGGGAGGAACTGGGCCTGAACGATCCTCCGGTGGTGCGGTATTTTCGCTGGGCCGGAGGCGTGTTGACGGGCGATCTCGGTGTCAGTTACCGCTATGCCAAGAATATGAATGAGATGATGCCTGTGGCGGAGCTGATCGGGGACAAGTTGCCGGTGACTCTGTCTCTGGCGGCGATCTCGCTGGCGCTGATCGTGGCGGTGTCAATTCCGCTGGGCGTGTTGTGGGCGCGGAGCAAAAGCAAAGTGCTGGATGCCGCTCTGGGTGTGATCACGCAGGCATCCATGGCGATTCCCTCTTTTTTTCTGGGTATCATTGTCACATATGTCTTTGGCATGGTGTTGAAATGCTTTGTGCCAGGCGGATATGTGAGCTATGAGAAGGATATGCGGGGCTTCCTGTTTTATCTTTTATTTCCGGCGATGGCCATAGCCCTGCCCAAGGCCGCTATGACGGCCCGATTTCTGCGCAGTTCCATGCTGACGGAGCTTCGGGCGGATTATGTGCGCACGGCCCGCAGTAAGGGATGCAGCGAGCGGCGGGTGATGTACGGCCATGTGCTGCGCAATGCCATGATGCCTGTGATCACGTTCCTGGGCATGATTATCGCGGAGATCGTGGCGGGCAGCATCGTGGTGGAGCAGGTATTCTCCCTGCCGGGGATCGGGAGGCTTTTGATCAGCTCCATCTCTACCAGAGATTTGCCGGTGGTGGAGATTCTGATTCTGTATATTACCTTTGTGGTGATCTTTGTGTACTTTCTGGTGGATATCCTGTACCGAGTGGTGGACCCCCGAATCAGCGGGAAGTGAGAAGGCTATGGGATAAAGTGTTTGAAGAACAGATTTGAAACAGATTTGACAGACGGGAGCAGATGTGAAGAGAAAAAGCGCCATAAAATGGAATAAGTACCTGATCGCGGGCCTGTGTATGACGGGCCTTGTTGTGTTTCTGGCCGGACTGGGTGTTTTCTGGACCCCCTACAGCACTACGTCCATGTCCGCCTCGGAGCGTTTTGCGGCTCCGTCCCTGCTACATTTCTTTGGCACGGACAATTTCGGGCGGGACATTTTTTCCAGAGTGATGAAGGGCATCGGCACCACCATACTGATCAGCACGCTGGTGGTGGCTATGTCCGGCGCTGCCGGAATATTGGTGGGGGCGCTGACAGGGTATTTTGGCGGTATCGTGGACGAGATTGTCATGCGGATCACCGACGCCATCAACGGTTTTCCCAGCATTCTGCTGGCCCTGGTGGTCATCAGCGTCATGGGAACGGGACAGCGCAATCTGGTGATCTCTCTGGGTATCGTGTTTATGCCCAGCTTTATCCGCATCGTGCGCAGCGAGTTTATCCGGCTGCGGGACGCGGATTACATCAGCCGCGCGCGGCTGATGGGGGTGGGGCGGGTTCGGATTCTGTTCGTACATATCCTGCCTAATATTTTCTCCACCTTCTGGGTGTCGGTGATGATCGGCTTTAACAACGCTATTCTGGCGGAGTCGGGGATGAGTTATCTGGGAATCGGTGTACAGCCTCCCCAGGCCAGTCTGGGCAAGATGCTGTCCGACGCCCAGGGGTATCTGACCACGGCCCCCTGGTATGCGCTGGCGCCGGGACTGACGATCGTGTGGATCGTGCTGGGTTTTTCCCTGCTCAGCGAGGGGATACAGCGGCAAAGCAAGTGAGGACGGAGGTGTAGCGCGCAATGATTACCATAGAGGATCTATCAGTCAATTTCGGCCGGACGGAGGCGGTGCGTCATGTGAGTCTGGAGATTCCGGACGGAGAGATATTGGGCGTGGTGGGGGAGTCCGGCTCCGGCAAGTCCGTGACGGCGCTGACATTGATGGGCCTGGTGTCGGAGGAGGCGACTGTGACCAGCGGCAGGATACGGTATGATGACGTGGTGCTGCAGGAGGCGGGAAAACCCAGGGACAAAGCGCTTTACCGGCGGTATCAGGGAGATCAGATGTCCATGGTCTTCCAGGAGCCGATGACTTCGCTGAACCCTACCCAGAGGGTGGGCAGACAGGTGGAGGAGATGCTGCGTCTGCACGGTATGCCCGCTTATTCTCTGGAGGATGCCGGAGGCAGGACGCCGACGGCAGAGGTGGCTCAAGGGAAATCGCAAAGTGTGTCCCATCATGTAGATGGTGCAGAGAGTAAAATGCGTATTTACTACAGCAGTCAGCAGCGGCAGGAGATGAAAGCGCGGGTGCTTGAGACCTTCGAGGCGGTGGGGCTGCGGGAGCCGGAGCGGGTATATGGCTGTTATCCGCATCAGCTCAGCGGCGGTATGCGCCAGCGGGTCATGATTGCGATGGCCGTCATCCTGCATCCTCGGCTGATTGTGGCGGATGAACCCACTACAGCGTTGGATGTGACGGTACAGAACCAGATCATCGACCTGTTGCGGGAGATCAATACAAAGCAGCACAATGCCATGCTGTTTATCACGCACGATCTGAATCTGGCCAGGAGGATATGCCATAGGATCGCCGTGATGAAGGATGGCAAAGTGGTGGAGAGCGGTACGCCGGAGGAGATATTTGAGCGTCCCAGAGAGGAGTACACCCGCAATCTGATCGAGGCGGTACCCAGCCGGATGAAACGCAGAAGGGGTGGCAGTGCGTATCGGTCAGAGGGGCAGGGCGCGCAGGAGCGTAAAGGCTTTGGGACTGAAGGAACAGGCCAGATATCGGATATGCAGTTGGCGGAAAATGGCGGTTCATGGGCGGAGCCTGTGGTGACGGTCAGGAATCTGCAGGTCTATTATCAGGAGGGCGGCAACAGCCTGTTTTCCAGAGGAAAGAAAAATCATGTGGTGCGGGATGCCAGCTTTGAGATCCGAAAGGGAGAGATTCTGGGTCTGGTGGGAGAGAGCGGATGTGGCAAGACCTCGCTCTCCAAGGCCATCTTGGGCATGAATAGACAGATCACAGGGGAGATAGAGCATTTTTCCAACCGTCCCCAGATGATCTTTCAGGACCCATACAGTAGCCTGAATCCATCCAAGACGGTGGGATGGCTGTTGGAGGAACCTCTGCGGGCCAGAGGAAAACTGGAGCCGTCTCAGGCCATGAGTCCGGCGGATATGCGCTCTGCGGCCATGGAGATGTTGCGGACAGTGGGGCTTTCAGAGGAGTATTATAGTCGCAGGCCCTCTCAGCTCAGCGGCGGCCAGCGGCAGCGCATCAGCATCGGTCAGGCGCTGATTACCCGGCCAGGGCTGATCATCGCGGACGAGCCGGTGTCGGCGCTGGACGTGACGATACAGGCTCAGATCATGGAGCTGATGCGCAGACTGCAGGGAGAATTACAGCTCTCTTATCTATTTATTTCCCATGATATCAATGTGATCTATCAGATGAGTGATCGGATCATGGTGATGAAGGAGGGGAAGATCGTGGAGATCGGAGACACGGAGGAGGTCTTTGCCCATCCGCGGGAGGAATATACCAGACAACTGCTGCGGGAGTCCTGAGACGGGAGCGGCGTCCTTTATAGGCAGTAGCGGTTTGAGGTGTGGGATATGACCGGAGGTACTTTTTCCAGCGTCCCGCGGAAAGTTTTCCGAGGGTGGAGATATTTTGCGGGATGGGACAGCACAGTACAGGGGGACGGGGATGGAATACGATTGTCTGATCATAGATGACGAGCAAATGCTGGCTGACAGCACGGCGGAATATTTTAACCTGTTTGGTGTAAATACAGCGGCGGTATACGGCGCGGAAGCCTGTCGCAGCTTTCTGCGGGAAAATACGGCCCAGCTCCTCCTGCTGGATATTAATCTGGGAGACGGCAGCGGCTTTGCGCTGTGCAGGGAACTCAGAGAGAGCTTTGATATGCCGATTCTGTTCATCTCCGCCCGCGCCAGTGACGATGACCAGATCATCGCATTGGGGATTGGCGGCGACGATTATATCGCCAAGCCCTATTCTCTGGGTGTCTTGCTGGCCAAGGTGAAGGCGGTGTTAAAACGCTATGGACAGAGTCTGAGGCAGGACGGGTATTCAGACGGATGGCTGAGAATAGATTTTGTAGCCAAAGCCGTATGGGTGCAGGAAAAGCCCGTTAAGCTGACGATGATGGAGTTTCGTCTGCTGGCGTACCTGGCGGCAAATCAGGGCAGGGTGGTGTCCAAGAAAGAGCTTTTTGAAAAAGTCTGGGAGGATAAATTTACAGGAGACGGAACATTGAATGTGCATATCCGTAAGATTCGCGAAGCCATAGAACCCAAGCCTAATACGCCCAGATATATTGTGACATTCTGGGGGGAGGGATATCAGTTCAAGGGAGAGGGCGTATGAAAAAAAACTTCTTTTTGGCTCTTGTTTTGATACTGCTTTTTCTTGAAACGGCGGTTCTGGCATATTTTATTTGGACGGATGTACCTTCTCCGCAGGATACCGTGGCGATCAATGAGGTGTTAAAGAGGCTGGAGATGGACTGGGACGACCTCGATAGCTCCCCTGTTTACAATGGACTTGACTATGTGGTGTTGGACGGAGAGGGCAGAGTATTGTTCAGGACAACACAGGGGTTGAGTGAGAGCGTAATCACCGCTACGGCTCACAGGGACACCATGCTGGATATACGGCAGGGCGAGAGGACTGTGGGTAAGCTGATCGTCTACAATGGGGCTGACGCCGTCTATGAGAGTCGAAAGAGAAAGCTTTCGCTGGCTGTTGCCGTTATCATGCTGTTGCAGACGGCGACGGTTTTGGGATATTCCGCATATTTAAACAACATTCTGGTGCGGCCGTTTCATAAGCTCAAGGACTTTGCCCGACGGGTGGCGGGCGGCAATCTGGATGTGCCTTTGGAGATGGACCGGCACAATGTCTTCGGGGCATTTACCGAGAGCTTTGACCTGATGCGCTCGGAGCTGAAAAAGGCTCGGCTTGCCGAGGCTCGGGCAAATGCGGCCAAAAAGGAACTGGTGGCGGAACTGTCCCACGATATCAAGACTCCCGTGGCCAGCATTAAGGCAGCGTCGGAGGTAGGGCTGGCTCTGGCCGAAAGCGATAGAATACGTGACAACTATACCCAGATTATTCGCAAGGCAGATCAAATCAATACTCTGGTCACCAATCTGTTTACTGCCACACTGGAGGAGCTGGAGCAGCTCTCGGTCACTCTGGCGGATATGGAGAGCGGGGAACTTGCGCAAATGCTGGAAAACGCAGACTATCTGCACCGCTCGACGATTCCCGTCGCCGCGCTCCCTCCCTGTCTGCTTCGCGCTGACAGGCTGCGTTTGCAGCAGGTGTTGGATAATATCTATGCCAATTCCTACAAGTATGCAGGGACGGACATTATGCTCGCCATAACCAGAGAGGGCGACCGGCTTCTCATTGTTATCGAGGACTTTGGGGGCGGCGTCTCTCAGCAGGAGCTTCCCTTTCTAAAGGAAAAGTTCCGGCGGGGTAGCAATGCCAAAGCTGTGGAGGGAGCGGGACTGGGACTGTATATCTCCGATTATTTTATGCGGAAGATGGGCGGAGAGCTGACTGTGGAAAATGGTGTCAGCGGATTACGGGTGTGCGTGGCAGTGCCGCTGAGTGGTGCGGAGATGGCGCAGTGGCACGCCGTCTAGACAGTTTCAGCTGACGCTAACCTTATTCCGGCCAGTACAGCTCCATGTTTCTTTTTAATTCTGTATCGTCAAGTTGAAATCCTTTTTTCACTTTTTCCGCCGTTTCTCCGAAACTCAGCTTCATATCTCGACAGGTCAGGATCAGGACCTGGATTCCTTCTCGGATACCTTCGCTTCGTCCCTGAAGAAGTCCTTCACTCCGCCCCTTTCTTTCGTACTGTTCAAACAAATCACACACGGTTATCTCCTCCTCCTCTTTGATGTTCATGGTGCCTAACTGTGTTTCTATTTCCTCGATGTCATAGTTCCCAGAGAGGACTTTTATCATCCTGATCAGTGCGGCTTTGTGGACGACCGGCCTGTTGGACCGGTAGTTATTGCCCTCCTTCAGATAGTCCAGCACGATCCTCATATCGCTGTGAAACCGTTCCCGCATCTCCTGAGACAGATGACGCATCTCCCATACATGGAGACGTATATTGTCGATATAGTCTCTCAGCTTAGGAGGCAGGTAATGCGTGGAAAACAGTTGACTAATACTGCGACAACCGTGCCAATGCTCTTCTCCCCAGTAGAGGATCAACTCAACCACCGGAAAAGTCCCCGCCGCCTTTCCCTCATACTGCTCCCGATACGCGCCTCCGATATATCCCGCTTTGCGCAGGAGCATGAGGCTGTCGGGCTGAGTCTGGTTGGCAAACAGGTACATTGTCCGTATCTGTCCCTCCCACATCTCATACTTGGCCAAATCCTCATATTGATTGCGGAGCCTTTTGCCATTGTCCCCGGAGTAGAGCGTCTCCGTCGGCACCGGTACAAGCTCCGCGGCGCTGACAATGGACTCTCCGTCGAACAGGAGGGCGTTGAGCACATCCGCCGCCACATCGGGAAAAGCTACAATATCCTTTTCCACCAGGTCCTTCCGTTCTGTTTCTTCTCTCTGCATTCGCAGATAT
>JAMPGX010000042.1 GCA_023663725.1 bacterium
GAAGTTCTCTTAAGAATTTTCAGGGTTGCATTGCTGTTTAGTTGTCAAGGAACTTTCCAGTTCGTGGCTTCGCTACGAACTGGAGTTCGCGATCATATCATGAATTTGATATTTCACGACAAAACCGTGAACTTCTGATAAACGTCTAACGACATCCATCTCCACTGTCAATCTCAGGGACAGCTTTAATAGATTACCACACCTATTCATAGTTGTCAACAGTTTTTGATAAATTTTTGCAAACATTTTTGCAAACAAAATTTTTGCGAAAATTTTTACCGGCTTGCAGGTTCGCAGCTTTGCCATGGTGTCATACGCACATAGCAATAGGTCTGACAAGGCAGCTTCAGATAACTCTCTATTTGCCCTATGTATTTCGTCCTTTTATCTTCTTGGTCATATACCATTGTCTGCTGACTTCAGCAGAAGTCAAGCACATTCTCAATTCTGATTATATGACTTTCAGGCAATCTCACAATAACTTTTAAGGTGAGCCGTATCAACTGGCAATTGAACTTCTTAACCGGACTTTAGCCCGACATCTTCTCCGCAATCAATATATCCATGCAATGCTGGTGAGGCACGCCTCCGCTGTTACAGTCAAAGATGACTTCCTCGCATTTATGGAACAGCCAGTCGTGATAGCACAGGAACAGTTCGCCTGATTTCCAGGGTGTCCTCTGCTGTCCCGCTTTCTTTTTCATAAAAGGTTTATCCACAAAGGCGTTGAGCACATTCAGGCCGCCGTCCGCCGTATGCTCCTTGAGCATAGCGGTAAACTCTACTTTTACACAGTCCGGCAGATAATCAAAAAAACCGCTGCTGTATATAATGTCATATACTCCTTCAACCTGATAATCCAGCGCGTTAGCTCTGAAGAAATCTACATACACTCCATTTTTCTCCGCCAGCAGAAGCGCCTTGTCAATACCTGCCTGCGACTCGTCAAGCGCCATTACCTGATAACCGCATCTGGCCAAAAATACGGCGTCCTTCCCCTCACCGCAGCCAATCTCCAACACCCTGTAGGGTCTGGTCGGCGGCTTGAGTTTCATAAGTTCATAACACAGAAAGCCCGGATTCAATCCCCAGTAATACTCCTCTCCTCGATATCTCTCGTCATATTTGCTCACTGGAGCGCCCTGATAGCCCAACAGACCGTCCACCGTGGTCTCCAGCACCTGTGCAAGCCTGGGCATTATTACCAGATCAGGAAGAGCTGCGCCGTTCTCCCATTTGGAGACTGCCTGAGGGGAAATATTTAGTTTTCCCGCCAGTTCCTGCTGTGTGTAACCCAGAAGCTTCCTTCTCTTTTTGATCATCTCGCTGATTGTGTTCATACTGATCTCCCCGTAAATGAATTTGCTGACTACATTGTATCAGTTCGCCGCAAGGTGGGCAATAACGTTATACTCACAATTCGTATACAAACTCTACCCATGGTTGAAATTTGAAAGTACCTTTCACATTCATCATCTCAAACATTCCAAAAGACAATACGCCTTGTATGTTTTTGATACATATGCTAAAATCTTTATTGATAACGGGGGGATAAAAATGATTGAAACCGAAGACCTGATCTTGGACAAGGCAAAATTTTCAGACTGGGAGGGAATGTACCGCAATGTCTGGTCTCGCTCCGAGAGCAACCGGCATATGCTCTGGAACCTGACCACCAGCGAGGAGGACGCCCAGATCCGGATACAGAAAACTATCGAATACCAAAAAGAACATGAAAGCTATATTGTTTATGAAAAAAGCAGCGGCACGCCCATCGGGTTTGCGGGCATAAACCAGATAGCCCCCCATATATATGAGGATACGGGAATCTGTCTGGGGCCAGACTATGTGGGGCGAGGTCTGGGAAAGCAGCTCGTCCGTGCACTGTTGCATTATTGTAAAGAAAATCTGGACGCCACGGAATTTATTTATTCCAGCAGAGAGGAGAATACGGCCTCCATTGGTCTGGCACAGTCGCTAGGCTTTGTGTACATCGGCTCCAAATCCAGGACGGACACACGGAATGGATATCCATATACGATTCTGGAATACAGCATGAAATTATAGACCGGCTGATATTCTAATATCGACGATATATCGATTCATTGACAGGGAGAATACTTGACATGTCCAGAAAGATTGCTTTTTTTGATATAGATGGAACACTTACCTCAGAGACGGACGGCTCCGTGCCAGAGGATGCAGCGGCCGCCATCTCCCAAGCCAGAGCAAACGGCCATCTGATGTTTATCAATACTGGCAGATGCTTTCAGAACGTGGAACCCCGTTTTCGCGACATCGGCTGGGACGGCTATGTGTGTGGCTGCGGCACTAATATCTACTGCGACGGACGGGATGTCCTCTATATATCCCAGACCCACGGCACAGTCATGCGCATCCTGGAGGCAGCACGCCGCGCAGATGTAGATATTCTCTTTGAATCCCGCGCCCAGGTAGCCTTTGATCTGACCCGCCCTCTGCGCCATCCCCGCGCCCTGCGGCAGTACCAGTTGTTTGTGGACCAAGGATATTGGATGCCGGAAGAGCTGGAAAATCCTAACTTTTTTGCAGACAAATTCGTGATTTGGTATCAGGAGGAGGACCAGCTAACCGCTTTCCGTCAGGTCAGCGACCGCTGGTTCAACTGTATTGACAGAGGCGGCACCTTTCGAGAGTTCGTACCTCGTGGCTACTCCAAGGCTACGGGCATTCAGTTCGTCTTAGACCACTACGGCCTGAGCCTGGAGAATGCCTACGCCCTGGGGGACAGCAACAACGATCTGCCCATGCTCTCCTATGTGCCCCACAGCATTGCCATGGGCAATGCCAACCCAGCCAGCCTGTTCGCGCAGGTGGAGTATGTGACGGCTCCCGCCAGTCAGGGCGGCGTCCGCCAGGCCCTGACTCACTATCAGTTTATCTGATCACAGGTTCTCACTGCGTATGGTCTCCACAATATTTTTCCGCCTGATCTTGCCCATGGAGTAATGCATGGTCCCATACAACAGGACCATCACGGCGGTCACCGCTATGAGGATACCGCTCCATGGGAACAGGAATGCCGTATCGATTCCCTGTTTCATTGCCAGATTAAAACAGTATGAGACAGCAATTCCCAGAGGAATACCGATGGCCAGCGCTTTGCACCCATAGAACAGGCTTTCCAGCCAGATCATGCGGCGGAACTCCCTACTTGTCATGCCCACGGCCCGCAACATTGCAAATTCCGGCGCGCGCAATTCCAGATTGGTAGTGATGGTATTGAAGATGTTCGTGATGCCGATCAGCGCCACCACTGTGATGAATCCATACAGGAAGATAGAGACCAACAGCTGCGTACTCTTTTCCGCCCGATGGGATTCCTCATAATTGACTATAGAATAATTGACCAACTCCATGTTTCCACGCACGGCTTCCTCAAGTGCAAAGGCATCCTCGCACCTGATGACAGTTTCTACTATGTTTCTGTCTCCTACGCGCAGCTTTTCCCAGTTTTCATCCATCCAGCCCTCACTGACGATCAGTACGATACCATTATATATCTGCCGATTCATAACAACCGGTTTTATGTCCGTCTGAACCGCCACCGACAGCGACAGCGCCTCTCCTTCTCCAGTGATCAAATCTCCCTCATTAAAATATGCCGCATAGCCATTCGCCTCATGTCTGATATCCTTTTCATCATAGGAAATATACTCATACTGCGCCAGAACAATCGCCTGATTCTGCTCGGGGGACACTCCCACTCGACTGCAATAGCGCGCATAGCCTTCCGCCCCCAGAGAAAACACCCGAATACTCTCCTCAGTACTGTCCTCATTGTGATACAGTTCACGATAATCCTCCGTCAGGGGCAGGTTTTCGCATGGGACGGACAGATATCCCGTCCTGATCAATTCCGCCTCTTCTACCCCATCCATCTGTGTCACAGTCAGCAACTTGTTGTAGCCGTCAGAGTCATAGCAGGTAATCCGCAGCTGATACTGCATATCTTCATAATAGACATCAGAAATATGCCTCACAGACTGCATAAATGTAGTCATCCCGATAAATACCGCCACTCCCACCACGATAGAGACCACGGTGGCGCGGTACTTGACGCGGGCGCGGCGCAGGTTTTTATAGGCCACCTTTCCCCCTATGCCAAATAGCCCCGAAATCCAGCGGGGACACCGCAGCTCCCTGCTGCGAATCTTTACCGTGGCGTTAGCCCGTATCGCACTGATGGGCGATATCTTGGCCGCGCGTCTCGCAGACCTCCAGGCTGATAGAAAGATGGTGACACAGGCCAGCAGCACCGACAAAATCACCGCCATCCAGGAAATGCCAAACACCAGTGGAATATCTATCGCATCCTCCATCAGACTGCTGACACAGCGCACCAAGATCACAGACGACAGAATTCCGCTCACGATTCCCAGAGGAATCCCTACCCCTCCCAGAAACAACGCCTCATAATAGACGATCTTCCTCTGCTGCCTGGCGGTGGTTCCCACAGACGCCAGCCTGCCATATAGCTTCATCTTCTCTGTCAGTGAGATTGTAAAGCTGTTATGGATACAGAATACGCTGGTGACGACAATGATGAGCATGGCCACCACCGACATTGCATAGATCATATCCATGGAAGTGGATGAGAAGATAAACAACAGCCATTTTAGTAGATAGTAGTTATTCTCCACAGAATCTGCCAGAGTTTCCAGCCCCTCCGTCACCTGCTTTGCATGCTTAAGCCCCCAGCCTGTGTAGCTGGCATAGACCTCCAGAGACTCTGCCTCCATAGGATCTTCCAGACAGGTAAACACAGAATATCCCGGCGCAATACGATCCTCCACATTGTAATTTGGACGCTCTATCACACCCACGATGGTATAGGTGCGGCTGTCATGAATCTCCAGCGTCTCCTCCTCGTAGAGATATACGTTACTCTGTCCCAGAGGATATCCCTCCGAGACTCTCTGTCCCAATTCCAGTGTGATGCTGTCTCCGATCTGCAGCCCCACCATCCCATTGTATTGGATGTGTCGGCTGATGACCAGCTCCGAACTATTCTCCGGCATCCTCCCCTGAGTCAGCTGCAATCCGAAGGTAGAACTGGCGTCCTCTCCCACTGCGCAGAGATATACATAGGGTTTATCCTGATTTTGGCTACCCTCCAAAACCGCATAACCCATAGGCTGCTTCAATACTACGCGCTCCAAATGATGGTTCTCCTGAAAATACTTCAGATTTTCCGGCTTTACCCCCTGAAAACAGTAATGCCAATCCCCATTCTGCTTTTTTTCATAGGCCACCATACTGGCCCGAAAACTGGTGGCAAGGCAGGCTACACCTGTGATCAGGGCTGTGGCAAGAATCACACCCACTATCGTCACCAACGTACGCTTACGATTTTCTCTCAGAGAGCGGGAACAACATTTTTGTAATACATTCATTGTTCATTCCCTCCCTTAGCGCCATTCAAAATACGCCCGTCCTCAATGACCAACACCCTTTCCGCCTGCTTTGCAAGCTCCGGATTGTGGGTAATCATAATAATAGTCTGCCCGTATTTCTGATTGGCCTCCCGCAGCAGAGCCATGATCTCATCACTGGCTCTGCTGTCCAGATTGCCGGTGGGCTCGTCCGCCAGCAGGATGGCCGGCCGAGTAATCAGCGCCCTGCCTATGGCCACCCGCTGCTGCTGGCCACCAGAAAGCTCATTGGGCAGATGTCCCAGTCTCTTTTCCAGCCCCAATGTGTGCACCAGCTCTCTCACCAGCTCCGGATCAGGCCTGCGCCCGTCCAGCTCGCAGGGCAAAGTGATATTCTCCTCCACATTCAATACTGGTATCAGATTATAGAACTGATAGATCAGTCCCACCTGGCGTCTTCGAAATATGGCCAACCTGTCGTCATCCATCCCATAGATATCCGTATCCTCAATCAGCACCCTGCCCGAAGAAGGCCGGTCCACACCGCCCAGCATATGCATCAGCGTAGATTTCCCACTACCTGAACTGCCCACCACAGCCACAAATTCTCCCTTGGCCACGGAGATGGACACATCGTTAAGCGCCAGGACACCGCTTTCTCCTTTTCCGTAGCTTTTCGTCAAATGCTCTGTTCTCAATATTTCCATGTCATCACCATACCTTTTATGATTTTACCCTTTCAGGCCTTTTCTATTGTCAGTATAAAAAGTGGAAATGACATTTCCGTGACATTTGAAAATTTTATCTGCCGCAAAGCATAAAATCTCATTTCATAAATTTCAAGGAAAATATCGTTCCTTTTCCCTCCTTGGATTCCACCTGAATCTGTCCGTGCTGCTGCTCTACTACCGCCTTGGCCAGCGCCAGACCGATACCGGTGCTATCCCTGCTGGCGCTGTTACCCCTGTAAAACCTTTGAAACAATTTTTCCCGCTCTTCCTGTGATATCCCAACTCCCTCATCCGTCACACGAATCTCAGAATACACCTCGTTCTCCGTCGTCACTACCCACACATTTCCACCCGCAGGGGTATGTTCAATGGCATTTTTACAATATTGCAGAGCGCTTCCAGCGTCCAATTCTCATCTACAGTCAGAGACACTCCCAGCTGTAGCTCATTTTTCAGTTGTACCTCTCTCCACTCCGCGGTAGTCTGCAGCCTGTCAAAACACTTTTCCACCAGAAGCTGTGCCTGCTGGGGAGCCCGCTCCAACTCCACCACTCCCGCCTCCAGCCGAGACAGCTTAAGCATCGTAGCGGTCAGCCAGCTCATGCCCATCAACTGCCTGCGAATCTCCGACAGAAAACGCTGTCGGGTGATCTCATCCATATCCTCGTTCTCCGTCAAATTATCCAGCAGGATAGTCATGGAAGTCATCGGCGTCTTGAGTTGATGGGAAATATCAGCCACAGAGTCAGCCAATGCCTTGCGCCTGCGTTGTTCCAGCGCCGCCGACTCCCTGAGTTGTACGGTGATACGATAGATCTCGCCCTGTAAGCCGCTCAACTCATCATCCTGATTTTCCTCGAGCTCCAGGCGGTAATTTCCTCTGCTGAGCTGTTCCAGATAGCGTTGCAGCTCCTCAATCCGCCTTTGGCGCTTTTGCAAATAGAGAATGAACCACAGAATGCCCATAACCAGAACCAATAGCAGAAAAAGATTGGTTCCCATCTGGAAATACAGTAACCTTTTCTCCTGCTCCCCAAAGGTACGGCTTCCATTTTCCTCATAGATGCCATATCTGGCCAGCACCTCCAGGCCTTCAGAAGTGCATCTGGGAGCTTCCAACAGTTGGATCAACTCATCTTCCGAAATTTGAGGATATGACTGCCGCAAGCTCTCCAGAATGCCCGCCGCCAGTGTGGTATATTCCCGTCGCATCTGATTGCAAAAGCTACTGATCCCCAAATTTCCCAATACCAGAGTCACCACCAAAAACAAGCCCATTCTCAGGATTAATTTCCTGATCTCATCATTCCATCTCAATCTCATAGCCGCTCCTACATCTTCTCTCTGTTTTCCAAGCGATATCCCATACCGCGGACAGTTCTGATCAGCTGCCCTTCTGTATCCCCCAGCTTTTCCCGCAATCTCTTCATGGTGACCGACAGCGTGTTATCATTGACAAAGTTTCCTGAGATATCCCATACATCAGACAATATTTCGTCTCTGGTAAAAAGCTTTCCCGGATAAGACATCATGCTGCTGAGGATCTTATACTCCAGTTTGGTGAGCGCAACCTCTTCTCCAGCCACTTTGACTATGCCGCTTTCCACATCCATCACAATATTTCCACATCGCAGCAATTCCCGCTCCTGACTGCCCCGCCGCAATACATTCTTGATTCGGGATATCAGTTCCCTGTTGCGGAAAGGCTTGATGACATAGTCGTCCGCCCCCAGATCGAAAGCATGCACCACGTCCTCCTCCTCTTCTCTGGCTGTCAGAAAGATAATGGGAAAAGCATATTGCTGCCTGACGCTCTCACAGAGCTGATAGCCATCTCCGTCCGGCAAACCGATATCCAGCAGCATCAAGTCCGGCTGCTCCTTTTGCAGTATGCGCTGTGCCTCGTGCCTGCGCCTGGCTGTCTGACAGACATATCCCTCCTGCTCCAGCAGATATTGCAGCCCCATTATAATCCCTTCATTATCCTCAACTAAAAGTATTTTCATCGCGGCCTCCTGTTCAATTGCATTACACGCAGAACATTTTACTCACTTCATTTTATCCTTAACCGCCATGCATTGCAATAACCAAAAAGGAGTGTCTTCCGACACCCCTCTTGGTTTACTGAATATCTGTCACCTTATAACCCTGATCGGCAACCGTCTGTCTCAGAGTATCCTCAGAAATCTCGCCGGTCAGCGTGACAGTCGCCGTACCGCTCTCATGACTGACAACTGCCTGAGCCACGGCGTCCAGTCCCTCCAAAGCCTTTTTCACATGCGCCTCACAATGTCCACACATCATCCCTTCGATCTTCAATGTCTTTTCCATACTCTTCTTCTCCTTTTCTACTTGATGATAATTTGTTTCATTTAGGACAGGCCCCTGCCTATTCCTATGGCCTTTCGCTGAATCATACATCCTGAAAAAATTCAAACGCAGCGCGTTCGTAACCACGCTGAAGCTGGACAGGCTCATGGCTGCCGCGCCAAACATGGGATTGAGCTGCCATCCCCACACGCCGATAAAAACACCTGCCGCAAGCGGGATACCGATCGTGTTATAGATAAACGCCCAGAACAGATTCTCATGAATATTGCGCAGGGTGGCACGGCTCAAACGGATCGCGGCGGGAACATCTGAAAGCCGGCTCTTCATCAGCACTACGTCCGCCGCGTCAATGGCCACGTCGGTTCCCGCACCAATGGCAATACCGATATCGGCGCTGGTCAGCGCAGGCGCGTCATTGATACCGTCCCCCACCATCACAACCTTGCCTTTTTGCTTCAATTCTCGGATTACGTTTTCCTTGCCTCCCGGCAGTACACCGGCTATCACCTCATCCACTCCAGCCTGAGCGCCGATTGCTCTCGCTGTCCGCTCGTTGTCCCCAGTCAACATCACCACGCGGATTCCCATGTCCCGAAGCTCACGGATCGCCTGAGGGCTATCCTCCTTGATCACATCAGCCACAGCAATAATGCCACAGAGTTCGCCGCCGCGTGCAAAGAACAGGGGAGTCTTTCCCTCCTCCGAGAGCTTTTCCGAGCATACCCTTACCTCATCTGGAACTGCCACCTGTTTCCCAACATACTGATAGCTGCCGCCATACAGGGACAAATTCCGCATCGTGGCGGTCAGCCCATGTCCGGGCAATGCCTGAAAATCTGTAACCTCGTCGGCCATGACTCCATCCTGCTCTGCCTTCTGATTGACAGCCTTCGCCAGAGGATGCTCGCTCTTTTTTTCCAGAGAATAGGCAAGCTGCAGCAGGGATTGGCCGTCATAGCCGTTAAAAGGAAGGATGTCGGTCACTTTCGGCTCTCCCTGTGTGATCGTACCCGTTTTGTCCAATGCCACAATCCGCGTTTTTCCTGTCTCCTCAAGAGACACCGCTGTTTTGAACAGAATCCCATTCTTGGCTCCCATTCCATTGCCCACCATGATGGCCACCGGAGTAGCAAGGCCAAGGGCGCAGGGACAACTGATGACCAGCACTGATATCCCTCTTGCCAACGCAAAGCCTGCAGTCTGTCCCACTGCCAGCCACACCAGGATCGTGATAAAGGCAATGGTGATGACTGCCGGAACAAAGATTCCAGACACCTTATCTGCCACCTTCGCGATAGGCGCCTTGGTTGCCGCCGCATCGCTCACCATCTGTATGATCTGTGACAGGGTGGTATCCTCTCCCACCCGAGTAGCCTCACAGCGTATAAACCCAGATTGATTCAGCGTACCGGCCGATATCCTGTCTCCGGCAGCTTTGTCTACCGGAATGCTTTCTCCCGTCAGCGCCCCCTCATCCACGGCGCTGTTTCCCTCCAGAACAACTCCATCCACCGGAATAGTTTCGCCTGGACGAACTACAAAGCAGTCCCCTTTTGCAACCTGTTCTATGGGAATTGTAACCTCCGCGTTATCCCGCAGCACCGTGGCAGTCTTGGCGGCCAGCTTCATCAATCCCTTCAATGCATCCGTAGTTCTCCCCTTGGAACGGGCCTCCAGCATTTTACCCAATGTGATAAGCGCCAGAATCATGGCGGCGGACTCAAAATAGAGCTCATGCATATAATGCATCACCGCATCCGCATTACCTTCAACCTGCGCGTCCGTCATCGCAAACAGAGCAAAGGTGCTGTATCCAAATGCCGCCGTAGCTCCCAGGGCAACCAGGGTATCCATATTGGGCGCTCGATGCAACAGACTTTTAAAACCACTGGTAAAAAATTTCTGGTTAATCACCATAACGATAACTGTGAGCAAAAGCTGAACTAAGCTCTGCGCCACAGGATTGCGTTCAAAATACACGGGCAATGGCCAACCCCACATCATATGTCCCATAGAAAAATACATCAGGATAAACAGAAAGCCTAAGGATGCGATCAGGCGCTTCTTCAACGCCGGAGTCTCCTTATCCCTCAATGCTTCCTCGTCCGAGACGGACCGCGAACCCAAATCTCTGGCTCCTCCCTTTATGGATGCCCCATATCCCGCATTTTGCACTGCCTTAATGATATCCTGAGCGGTGGCTGTACCCTCCACACCCATAGAATTAGTCAGCAAGCTCACCGAGCAGGAGGTGACACCCTGTACCTCCGACACCGCCTTTTCCACACGGGCACTGCATGCCGCACAGCTCATTCCAGTTACTGTATATTGCTCCATATTCTAACCCTCAGCGCTCTTTTATTTGCTATTTCATCAACTTCTGGAGAGTGATGACCAGTTCATCAATCACCTCGTCCTTGCCCTCACGGATATCCCGAGCCACACAGCCTCGGATATGATTGGCAATCAGATCTCTATTAAATGCATTGACTGCCGCATTGACCGCAGCAGACTGTATCAGAATATCCGTACAATAGGCATCCCTCTCCACCATCCCCCGAATTCCTCTGATCTGTCCCTCTATCCGGTTCAGGCGATGGACCAGCTTCTTGCGCTCCTCCTCCGAGCGATCTGTAATCTTACCGCAGCATTCGCGCATGTCTTTATCCTGCATGACCATGTCCTCCTCACCAAATACCCACACGGGGTATAATTATCATATACCCCGTGTGGGTATTTGTCAATACCTCTTTGCATAAAAAATACAATAAAAAAAGTAGGCCAGACCTACTTTTTAGCTTGAACATTTCTCTGCAATTATATTCATCATCAAAAACTCTACACCATACTGAAATTAATATGAAGTATTTACCGAAGTTAATACGAAGTATTTACTTCCCGTGCCCTCAAAACCGAACATTGAACTGC
>JAMPGX010000043.1 GCA_023663725.1 bacterium
ATTGTAACAGAAAGAGAGATAGTTCACAATTTATTTACTCATGCGTTTGTCGTGGTGTATAAGTGCCAAAAATCAGGCACTATTTATCACTAATGTGTGCAAAAGCACAATGTTGCCATATTTCTTTTTCACGGCAGCATAGCCTCCTGCTCGTCCACAGGCCGATTTGCAGCCACCGCACCGTTACCTGATACACTCTACAGAAACATAGAACGATTTCAGATAACATACTTCAATCACAATTCGTTCGTCTACAGAATACCCGATAGTCTCCTGGCGATATGCCCTTGTACTTTTGAAACATACGATAAAAAAAGCTATTGTTCGTATAGCCCGTCATAGCGGCAATCCGGCGGACCGGAAGGCTTGTGGACTTTAGAAGCTCACAGGCGTATTCCACGCGAAGCTTCTGTACATATTCCCGAAATCCAATCCCTCTGTACTTTTTTAACAAAAGATTGAAATAATTGCGGTGATAGTGGAATACTTCCTCCAACTTTCCCGCTGTCACATCTCCACGGTGAAGGCGAATATAGCGCTCCAACTCATAGACCAGAACCTTTTCCTTGGCTTCCTGGCTGGAGCTGTGCAGCATGAGAGTATAGTCCGTGCAGAGCAGGGAGAAGAGGCGGATCAGGTTTCCTCTGACGATGGCCTCCCAGCCTGGGGCATGTCCATAGTCTTCTTGCACCAGCTGCTCCATTAGTCTCTCCATATCGTAAGATTCCGTGGTTGTCCGAAGTCTCAGAAAGCTCTGTTCCTGTTTCTGACGGCTAAGTGCATGAAACAGAAAGCTCTGTAAACTGTCCGCTGTCTCATATTCGTCCAACAAGCTGTCCAGATATTCGGGCGCAAGGCAGATATACAGTACCGCGCTGGTCTGCCCAGTCAGATAATCCGCATGTTCACAGTTTTGGTCAGTGATGACAATCTCACCTTTCTCAAAATGATGGCGCTCTCCCAGCAGGATCTGCTCAAAGCTTCCCTCCACCACATAAAAAAGTTCCACATACTTATGCCGATGAAAATATCCCTGCCCAGGATAATGATTGTATCTGCTGCGGATTCCTATCCGGCTAAAACTGTACTCCATTCCATTCTCATCATACAGATATAATAAGGTGGAAAAACTGCCCGGCATGTTTCGCTCCTCCAGATTAAACAAATCCTGGCTGTCCGGCAAAGCAGCACTTTCAGCCTCTTCTGCGCAAACCTGCACTTCCCGAGTATCCCTTAATTCATTATAACTACGATAGCATCTGCAACGCTCCGAAATATTGGGAAAATCATTTCTATTTAACAAGGATATCTTATCAGCCATTTTTCCTCCAGTCCTTTGCACTGTCTTTTATCTTCGTGCATTTGGTCCCCTATTTTTACTATACACTTATTTTGTGTCCTTGTCATGAGAATATTTTGCAGTTACTATAAAAACTGTAACTCAGGAAAAATATTTACCGTGAGAACAAGTGTATCTGGGATATGTGAAAGGAGGCAAAAGTGTGAGAAACATCAATTTAGACAGAGATTGGCAATTCCGTGAGGGCACCTACTGGCAGTGCCTCAATGAATCGGACTTTGGGAAAAAGGTAAATCTTCCCCATGATTACATGATTGAAAGTGAAGTAAAAAAGGATGCTCCCGCTCAGGCAGCAATGGGATACTATACGGGTGTTGTTGGCTGTTATACCAAAATACTTTCGATTCCTGCCGACTGGGAGGGGGATCGAAATCTGTTATACTTTGATGGGGTAATGCAAAATGCCTCCATAGAGGTCAACGGATGCGAACTGGCGCTGCACCACTACGGCTACACACCTTTCTCCATCGATATCAGTCCCTACCTGTATTATGGCGAAAACAATCGCATTATGGTACGGATCAACCCCAGCATGCAGCCAAACTCCCGCTGGTATACAGGAGCCGGAATCTTTCGCTCTGTGACACTGATCCATACTCCCAAGCTCTACATCATCCCCGATGGGATCTTTCTCTATACTAAAAGAATTGACTGGGATAAGGATGGAGCACCTGTGCGGGCCCATGTCTGCGCTGAGGTCACGCTGGGAAACGATACGACCAACGACCATCTGGTAACTGTTTACATCCGCATTGCGGAGGATATCAGACGGAGTATGAAGTTGCTTGTAAAAGCCATGGATAAGGCTACGGCAAGAATACCTGTCACTGTCCCACAGCCCAAGCTGTGGGATGCGGACAACCCCTATCTGTACCGTGTGGACGTAGAAATGGAAGATATGGGCGTCTTCGGTAGTCGTCTGATCCCGACCACAGATCATATTATGCGTGATGCGGATCATATTTCTTTTGGTATTCGCACGATCACAGCGGACGCTATTCAGGGACTCTGTGTCAATGGTCAGCCAATCACGTTGAAGGGTGGCTGCATTCACCACGACAATGGCCTTCTGGGGGCAGTCTCGCTGTACGACAGCGAATACCGCAAGCTTAAGATTCTGAAAGACGGCGGCTTTAATTGTGTGCGGCTGGCTCACAATCCCCCCTCCTCTGCACTTCTGGATGCCTGTGACCGTATCGGCATCTATGTGTTCAACGAGGCTTTTGATGCCTGGGGAATAGCCAAACAACCGGGAGACTACAGCCAATATTTCAGAGATCATTGGCAAGAGGATCTGAAATCTTTCATTCAGCGTGACCGTAATCATCCCTCTGTACTCTTCTGGTCCACAGGCAATGAAATTCCAGAACGTGGCGGTCTAAATGACGGCTACCATCTGGCTCTTGAACTGGCCGCGTATGTACGGAAGCTGGATCACACGCGTCTGGTATCTAATGGATTATGTACTTACTGGGCTGGGTTGGACGACAAGGCCGTGCGGGAGGATGCTGATCCCAGTACACGAAAAGATATGGAGCAAAGACATACACTTCACTCCGAGCCCTTTGTAGACATGTTGGACGTAGTAGGCTACAATTATATGGACGACTTATATGAGGCGGATGGAAAACGCTATCCGGAACGAGTGATTCTGGGAACAGAGAGCTTTCCCATGCAGATAGACCGGGTGTGGGATAAGGTAGAAAAACTGTCCTATGTTATCGGCGACTGTACCTGGACCTGCTATGATTATATTGGAGAAGCAGGCATTGGTAAATCGGCGTTTCTGGGGGACGAAGATTCCGAGGGTAAGTCCGAATCCTCCCATCTCGTATCTGCCTTCCCCTGGAGACTGGCAAATGACGCTGATTACGATATCAATGGGACACTCATGCCCCAGGGAGTCTACCGCAAGATTGTGTGGGGCAGCAACCAGACAGGTTTATATTCCTACGATCCTGCTGTCTTTGGCAAGGAAGAATGGATATCCGCTTGGGGATGGCCCGCTGTCAGAGCCTGCTGGAATTGGACAGGCCAGGAAGGAAAACCGGTAAGGGTAGTAGCCTACTCTGCCGCTGAAGAAGTGGAGCTGCGATTGAATGGCCGAGTAGTGGAGAGAAAAGTAGCGGGAAAAGAAAATCGCTATACAGCCGTCTTTGACATCGTGTACGAACCGGGAATTCTAACTGCCGTCAGCTTTTCGCACGGACAAGAAATATCTGTCTGTACGCTTAAAACCACCAAAACACCGGTGGCCTTGCGTCTGACGGCCGACAGGCAGACGCTTCCTGCCGACGGCCATGGCGTATGTTATGTGACAGTGGAAGTCGTAGATGAGGAAGGTCTCGTAGTACCTGATGCCAGACTTGCTTTACAGGCCACAGTCGCCGCTTCCACAGAGGGGAATGTCTGCGAGACTGGCTGGCTGGCCGGCTTTGGCAGCAGCAACCCTATCACCACGGAAAACTATACCACTGGGAAATGCACAACCTACCAGGGACGGGCCATGGCCGTCCTCCGCTCCGGCTATGAACAGGGAAGCCTTGCTCTAAAAATAAAGGCCGAAGGGCTGCCTGATGCCCGCCTAGATATCCATATCGAGTAGCATAATCACAGGAAAATATCCAAGATATTTCCGAGCTGTTTTGGACTTCATTATAATATCTGCTCCTGGTTGAGACCGCACATATATCAGCCAGGAGCATTTTTATAGCTTATGCCCTTCATTGTCCCAGCATTTTCTCAAACACTTCTTCCGGCACCGGCCTGCTGTAACGATATCCCTGAGCTACATAGGCTCCTATCTCCATCATGAGCTCCGTGTCGTCCTTGGTCTCTACGCCCTCGCAGACCACCTGAGCATCCAGATCCCTGGCCAGATTAACAATATTTTTCATGATCTGCACTTGTCTGACACGGTTCTCATTGTTGAGCAGGAAAGAACGGTCCAGCTTGATGACGGAGGCCGGAATCTGCTCAAACACACCCAGGGAGGAATAGCCTGATCCAAAATCGTCTATGGACAGGCGCACCCCTTTTTCCCGCAGGACGCCCACGACCTCCTTGACCTTCTGCTGCTGTGCTTCCTCCACCACCAGAGTCTCTGTAATCTCCACCTCAATCAACTCTCTTGGAATCTGGTATCGGTTGATCATATCCTCAAATCTCTCTGGAAATCCGTCAGTGGTAAAGTGAATTCTGGAAAAATTACAGGACACTGGCACAACGCTTTGTCCCGCGTCGATTCGCTTGCGAAGCATTCCGCACACGCTCTCCATCACAAAGAAATCAATGTCCCGAATCCTGCCAGTGCGTTCATAATAAGGCACAAAAAAGCCCGGCGTCCGGATAGCCCCCTGCGCCGTAGGATCCTTAAAGCGCACCAAGGCCTCCGCTCCCACAATCCTCTCATCTCGGATATCCACCTTCGCCTGATAATAGGCCACAAAGTCCCTGCCTATCTCCGCTGACTCCAGCAGCTTCTCCCGCTCATGAGTCTCGCGAAGCTGGTTTCGCAGCCTGTCATCGTATATCTGCACGGTGTTACAATAATTATTTTTCAGAGAATCCACCAGCTGAATGCTCTCCGACAGAGCCCGCCGCAGATCGCTGTCCCCATTCTCCAGACAACCTACGCCCATAGCCAAAGACATATGTGCGTCAACCTCTTCATAAATATGTGTGGAAATACAATCCGCCATATGAAGAAGCCGCTTCTTCAAAGCTTCCAGATCCTCATATTTCACAAATAACACAAAATGACTGCCATAGCTTCTGGCATAGAGCTCCTTCTGCCTGTCCACCTCTTTGGAGAGCGTCTCGATAACCAGCTCCAGCACCCTCTGTCCGGCGTTCCAGCCATACAGCGCATTGTAGCTCTTAAACTGGCCGATATCCGTGTACGCCACAGCGTAATTGCCGCTCTTGTCCATTGCCAGCTTTCGCCCTGCCCGATACCGCAGATAGTTCAGATTCCAGACGTTAAGCTCCGTGTCCTTGTACATCAGCTTCTGTACACGCATACTGTTGCGCAAAAGCAGGAACAGCACCAGGATAATCACTGCCGCACAGAACGAGAGAACCAAAATGATAGAAATACTGTTATCACTGATAAAGTTTTCTATGCTCATCTTGGAATAGAAGTTGTCCTGAAGCATATAGTCATTAACCATCTTGTCGCTGACCTCGATCAGCTCCTTGTTCAGAATACCAAGAAGCATAGCCTCCTCGTCATCCGCCACAACCATGCGAATACTGCGGACATCGCTCAATACGCTGCGGATCTCCATATTGTTAAAACGAAGCTGCGAGCCCAGCAGATATTCCGCCAGATATCCGTCACACATCGCCGCGTCCACCTGTCCCGCCTTCACAGCCTGCAGGCTCTCAAGCTGTGTGGGAAAAGTCAGAAGCTGGATATTCTCTCCGATAAATTTTTGTACGGCCTCCCCTGCTTCATTACTTTTCTCCACCCCCAGCGTACCGATGAGATCAGAGATATCACTCCTGCGCATTATAATGACCTGAGGAGCCTGCGCATAAACCTTCGTCACTGCCAGACCATCGGCCTTCATCTTTCCCGACGATTCTCCACAGTATCCGAGAATATCAATGCTGCCATCCTTCAATGCCGCCTTAGCTTCCTCCAGATTCTCCAGCCTTACATAATCAAAGAGGATACCCGTGCTCACAGACACCTCCTCCAGCACCTGGCGGGTAAGTCCTGAATAATTCCCGTCATTCTCATAAGAAAAGGGATAGTACTCGTCCAGATATCCGACTGTCATCCTCCTCCTTGCTGTGATATACTGCTTCTCATCATTGGTGAGCAGTATGGTCTGATCCAGTCTGCTGTCATAGTGCCTTACCATAAGCTCGTTTTCCAGTTCCGGACGGTGCATTTTCAAATCTGCAATGCCCTGATTGAGTTCCCGCATCAGATCGTCATTACCCCTGTAAGATATATAATAAAAGGGCATGGGGGCAAATCTCCCCACCACTCGCTGGCCTTCTCTGATCTCCGTAAGGGAATGGACCAGAGCATCTATCTCGCCTGCGTCAAGAGCTGCCTGTAACGCCGCCGTATCGTCATACTCCCGCACCCAAGGCCTGCGAACGCCATGATCCGCCATATATTCATAGAACTCCCCCTTGCGTATGTAACTCCTCACAATTCCAAAGACAGCGTCATCCATGGCGGTAAAATCTTCATATGCCAGATTGCTGCCACTGTTGACCGCAATGGCTCCAAAGGTATAACCGCTGGCCAAGGTTGCATATTGGAACACCTCCGCCCGTTCCTTGGAATACTGTGCGGAGCCCACCAGATCAAGCTCCTTATTCCGCAGCATATCCAATGCCTCGTCCCAGCTTTCGCATTCCACATATTGCACATTCCAGCTGACATAGTCGCACAGGGCCTCCAGATACTCCACGTCCATGCCTGTCAAGCTTCCATCTGCCCTGATCTCGTGATAGCCCTCCATGGGGAAAAAGCCAACCCGTACCGTGCGTTTCTCCGCGCCATACACCGTTTGGGACGGTTCCACCGACGCTGTCATCAACAATGTCAGCATTAATAAGAACACCCCTAACCATCCTGTCCTGCCCGTCTTCCTTTTCCCTACATCACCCATCATCTTTTCCTTTTCCAATTCCTGCGATAAAATTACATGCATCTGCCTATGAATGGCTAAATTCTACTACACTAATTATATGCCAAGTCATTACTCTATTGCAAGTTCTTTTTGTCATATGGCGAAGCAATTCCACCGCGGACGCTGCAGCAAAAAACAGGACCTGCTGATCACGCGCAAGTCCTGTCCTGTATAAGCTTTTATCCTCTATTCTGCTGTGCAACCAACTGATCGGCGCCGTACTTCCTGCGCAATGCCGGTTTCTCAATCTTGCCAGTGGCATTGCGGGGTACGTCCGCAAAGATGATCTTCTTAGGTCTCTTATATCTGGGCAGCTCCTCGCAGAAACGTTCGATTTCCTGCTCAGTGCATGTCATCCCCTCCTTGACGGATATGATAGCGCCGGTAATCTCTCCCAGACGCTTGTCCGGCAAACCGATCACTGCCACATCCTTTACCTTTTCGTAAGCACTCAGGAAATTCTCAATCTGCACCGGATAGATATTCTCGCCGCCGCTGACAATCACATCCTTCTTGCGGTCCACCAGGAAGATAAAGCCATCCTCGTCCTGCATGGCCATGTCACCCGTACAGAGCCAGCCATCCTTCAATGTAGCCGCCGTAGCCTCAGGATCGTTATAGTAGCAGGTCATGACGCCAGGGCCCTTGACACAGAGCTCGCCCACATCCCCCTGATGCACCTGCTCACCGCTCTCGTCTACAATCTTGCACTTCCAGCGATAGCCGGGCACGCCGATAGCGCCAACCTTGTGAATGTTCTCCACTCCCAGATGAACACAGCCCGGTCCGGTTGACTCGGACAGGCCATAGTTGGTGTCATACAGGTGATGTGGAAAATATTCTTTCCAATGCTTGATCAGGGAAGGGGGGACCGGCTGTGCTCCAATATGCATCAGCCTCCACTGATCCAGTGTATAATCCTCCAGCTTCAAATCTCCCCTGTCCAGACTGTCCAGAATATCCTGTGCCCAAGGCACCAGCAGCCAGACAATAGTACAATGCTCCTTGGACACCGCATCCAGAATGATCTCCGGCGTAGCGCCCTTGAGCAATACTGCCCTGCTTCCCGCGCAAAGACTCCCCATCCAGTGGAATTTGGCGCCAGTGTGATACAGAGGCGGAATACATAGAAACACATCATCACGGTTTGTCAGATGATGCCGCTGCTCCATCTGGGCCGCCTGCGTCAGACTCTCATGATTGTGCAGGATAGCCTTGGGAAAGCCAGTGGTACCGGAGGAAAAATAAATGGCGGCATCGTCCTCCTCCTCCAGACGGATCAGCGGAGGCTGGCTGGAGCAATCCGCCACCAGCTCGCGATAGCTCTCAGCGAAGGTAGGGCATCCGTCTCCCACATAGATCAGAAGTCTGCCCTTGGAAAGCTTCCCCTCTATGGATTCGATACGGCCGATAAACTCCGGCCCGAAAAAAAGAATATGTACCTGGGCCAGATCCGCACAATACTGAATTTCCCCTGCGTCAAAACGAAAATTAAAGGGCACCGCAATGGCTCCCGTCTTCAATATTCCAAAATAGATCGGCAGCCACTCCAGGCAGTTGAACATCAGTATTGCAACCCGATCGCCTTTTTGTATGCCTCTCTCGATCAGCATATTGGCCACCCGGTTGGCCTTCTCATCAAACACGCTCCAGGTGATCTCCCTCCTGTAGGGCTCCGAGGAGGTCTGCTGCACCAGATCGTACTCCTTCCAGGTCGTGCGCTTGGTGTCCTTCATCATGGGATTGAGCTCCACCAGAGCCACTTCCTCCCCATATAACTTATGATTTCTCTCCAAAAGATCTGTAACCGGCATTGTACTTTCCCTTTCTGACTCAGTTCCTACTTGCCACAGCATTGCTCCTCTATACTGCTGTGGCGAGCAGGATACTTTTTTTCTGTGACGCTTTAAAGCAATATATCATATGTTACTATATCGCAGTCCAAAAGTCAATGCTGGGACGAAAACTATCACGACAAACGCATGAATACTTCTATCCTCCTAAATATCTCCACACCCCGTTT
>JAMPGX010000044.1 GCA_023663725.1 bacterium
AATAGGACTAAATTAGGCTTAACCCCTTGATTTTACTGGGTTTCTTCTAACTTAGCCCTATTATAACACGGGCATCGACATAATCGGTGCGAAGCCGCCTCAGCTGTTCCTCAAAATATTGATCCAGACTGGCCTTGTTCTGGATCAGATAATACGGTAGCTTAGTGGCGACATACACCTGCTCCCTTATCCCGTTGCGCTCCAGAATCTCTCCCAGCGCCGCCTCACTGCCGCCATAAACATAGGCCGTGTCATAGTAGTTCACTCCGCCCCGAAAAGCGGCCATGATCTCTTCCTCGGCCTTTTTCATGTCAATCCTGCCTGCCGTCTGTGTAAAACGCATACAGCCATAACCCAGCACGGATATATCGTTGCCATATTTATCCTTGCGATATTGCATCCCTACCCCTTTCCGGATATCCTTAGCTCTATCTGGCGTACAGAATTGCCATATCGCCATCCACAAAACCGACCCCCACGCCCTTGCGGGCCTTGAGGACATCCGCATACAAGCCACTGTTAAGATATTGCTTCAGCGCAGTCACCACATCCTCCAGAACCTCCGTCCAATCTCCCTCTTGCTCCCAGAAGAAGGGCTCGTCTCGGGTTCCCAGATCTGTCACCTCATCACAGGCCCAGTCATCATCCTCCGCGTCAAAGCGCTCCGCCCCCACCAGCTCCATCGACCAGCAATCTTCTCCGTCCTCATACAGGTTAAAACAAAAGCCTGCGACCTCAGAAGGTATCTCCTGCTCCAATATCTCATTCAGCCACTCCTCCAGCTTTATCTCCATCCCAATCTCTCCCTCATATGAATATTATTCTGCTTTTCCACCTGTCCACTTCAATAAGCCGAGACCTACAGAGTAGAAATTGTTATTTCAAGAACCGACGGATCTCCGAAAGCTGCCGCTCTGTATCCTCCCTGCCCAGCTTATATAACGCCTTGAGCCGTCTGGGATGCCGCTCCAGCTTGGATACTCTGATTCGTCTGCTGGGCCGCAGCACCAAGGCCAACCCCGCCTTCTCTAATTCAGGGAGCTGGTCCAATGTCTGATTATATCGGATATGACGGGTCTGCACAGCCAGAGACAGCTCCGGATTCTGACTCATCTGCTTTTTCCAGAAAAACATTCCCCTGGGAGGTTCCTTGCGGTAACCCTCAGGTCTGGTCAGTACCACCAGATTTTTCTCATAGCCGATACTGCGGAACCAATTCACCGGAATGGAATCGGAGATACCCCCATCCAGAAGTCTGCGTTTGCCGATCTCCACAATCCTTGACACAAAGGGCATCGACGCCGAAGCCTGCATCCACCGCAGATCCTCCCTTTCGCCCGTACAACGGTGATACACCGCCCGCCCAGTGTCCACATCCGTACATGTCACATAGAACTCCAGCGGATTGTTCCGATAGGCCTCCCAGTCAAAGGGGTCCAGCTTCTCCGGCAGCTCGTGATAGCAAAAAGCCTCCTCGTAGATATCGCCGCTTCTGATCAGCGAACGGAAATCCCCATATCGGGAATCCCGACAGTATTTGGTGTTATATCGGAGAGCGCGACCGATCTGACGGGATTTATAATTACAGCCGAACACCGCTCCCGCCGACACTCCGACGAGACCGTCCACCCATATTCCCTGCTCCATCAGCACATCCAGCACCCCTGCGGTATACAGCCCCCGCATCGCGCCGCCCTCCAATACCAGACCTGTTTTCATAGCCGTCAACTCTCCCTGAATGTCATTTTTCTCATTATAATCCCTGAGGACAAATTGCGCAAGCTAATCCACTGCGGTTTTTCGGTACAGTATGACAAAGATTCCTCCGAACAGAAAGATGTTGAGCGCTATAACCGCGAGTCCCACGCGCAGGCTCTCCCCCGTTTCCAGGGCGTCCAACAACAGCCTGACCTGTTCCGCATAGGTGTATTTTGCCACCTTGGATACAGTAGCATTAAACATGGACAGGAAAGGGAGAAAGGAAAAAAGCAGCATGACTGGAACCTGCACAGACACGGCGGACATCTGATTGTTACTCCCAGCGCCGATGGCTGCCCCAAGCAGCAGAGAAGCCAGAATCCCCAATGCCATGACCGCCAGAAAAATACCCTTCTCCATCGGGCCATACCCTCCCAGCGCACAGAATACCCCTGAGCCCAGCATACAGAAGAGAAATACATAGCAGCCGATTCCCAGCAGATACTCCCAGGCGGTAACTCCCGCTGTCAGCAGAACCCTGAGCGTATTCTTTTCCTTCTCCTCAGAGACGATGGACGACATGGCTGTGAGCGGCGCCATGCCCACATACATGGCCGCAAACATTGTGATAAAAAAGTTAGATGGCATCCCCTCGATCTGTATGGATTTGGTCATAATGACCGTCAGCGCCGGAAACATGATAAACTGAATCAGCACCGCCTTATTGCGCAGGGTGTCCTTAACCTGTTTCCTGAAAATGGTAATGATATGTCTCATCAGTCACTCAACCTCCTTCCCGTAATGCCCAGAAATACCTTCTCCAGATCTGGCTCGGAAGAATGGATGGTAAGTATCCTCTCTGTCCGCAGCCATTCGCTCAAAAGGCCCTCGCTCTCCCCGTCGTTTCGCAGTATATGCCGCTCCCCAGACCTGAGCGTCACGGCGATTTCATTCTGAGAGTTATGCCGTGAGCAGATGTCTTCGGGACACCCCTGCTCAACAATCTTGCCCTCACACAGAAGCAAAACTCTGCCGCAAAGCTTTTCCGCCTCATGCATGTTATGAGTGGTCAGGAAAACTGTGGTTCCCGCCTTCTGTTCCTCCCCGATCAGTTCATGAATCATCCGAGTGGTGGCAGGGTCCAGCCCTGAAGTCGGCTCATCCAGATACAGAATATCCGCCTCCTTCAGCAATGCTCTGCACAGATTCACCCTGCCCCGCATACCTTTTGACAGCTTACTCACCGCCGTATTTCTGGCCTCCTGCAGACCGGTCCTCCTAAGCAACTGCTCTATCCTGGCCGTGGGTACTCGGTAGATATCCGCGAAGATGCGCAGATTCTCCCGCACGGACAACCGCTCGTACAGCCCAAAGGTGTCCATCATGATACCAGTCTCCAGCTCTCCCTCGCCATCACATCTCTCAACGCTCCCTTCGCTGGCCACAAGCTGCCCTGTCAATATCTTAATCAGCGTCGTCTTCCCCGCTCCCGAAGGACCCAGCAATCCGATCACCTCCCCCCTTTGCACCTGAAAGGAGATGTCGTCTATCACCTTCTTTTTCCCAAATGAATGCGAAATATGTTCCGCCCGTATCAATGTTGTCATCGCTGTTCCCCCTCCCGATTCTGCATCCGCTGCAGCGCATCCTCAAGCTGCCGGTTCTCCATCCGTTCGCCCCAGGCAGACAGGGCGGTGCCGAGCACAAAGCATATGCCAAAGCTGATAAAAAAAGCCGCCCAGCACTTGGGGTCAGATACAGGAAACCAGCCAAATACATAGGACAATCCTCCGCTCAGAGCAGTCACAGCCGACAGCATCCCGACTATCCGCGCTGCCAGAGACCACCGCCGGATCAGCACATCTGTAAAAAAGACAAACCGCAGCACCGTGATACAGACGGAGGCCAGCAGGTATTCCAATACAGTGTGAAAGGGTACGCCTGCATTCCCCAATTCAAACATCGTGGAATATTGCCTCGCCTCCTCCCCAAATATCCGACAAATCACCTCCACAATCAAAATACTGACCCCAAAAATCACAAAAACCTGTTCCAGATAATGTAGTAAATGCTTTTTCTCTTCCATATCTTCCTCTCTTCTGACACTATTCTCTCTTCACTCCCAGCAGCACTTTTATCGTATCCGCATATTGTCGGGATGCGATAAGCTGCTCTCCGTTTTCCATGGTCAGCAACAGCCGCCGGTTCACATGAGCCCTGATGGAATGGAGTTTTTTCAGATTGACTATGGCCGCTTTGTTTATCCGCACAAACAGGTACTGTTCAAGCTGCCTCTCCAGCTCATACAGCCTGTGACCGGATTCGTAGACCTCGTCCTTCGTATAGACAAAGCATCTGCCATCCACCGACTCCATGTACAGGACCTTCTCCAGCTCCAGCGGCAGCATCTCACCTCTGCGGGAGACCATGATCTGCTGCCCTACCATGTACAGAGCTGCCACCAGCCTGTCGATATAGGCCGATTGTTCTCTGCACCTGATCGTGATGCTCACCTCTTCCTCCTCAGCTCCTGTCTCTACTTTGATCTGCAAGTCTTCACCTCCTTCTGGCATTTATTCTAGCAAACCCCTGAGAATATACAAGGGAGTCACTCTCAAGTTGCCCATTTTCACTGGTATGTTGCCCATAATGCTGAACATAAAAACAGCAGAGCCTTCGCCCTGCTGCCATCAATGCCTGCTCGTAGCTATGATTATTCCTGCAATGCTGCCCGTATGCGGATTAAAAGCTCCTGAGCCACAAAAGGTTTAAGCATATAGTCATATATTCCCAATTGGGCAGATTCCAACACTGTGTTCCTGTCGTTCTGAGCCGTCAACATAATAACCGGAATATTCTTCCCATTTTCAAGCTTCCGTATCTCCTTGAGCGTCTCGATTCCGTCCATCCTATCCATCCGCACATCCAGCAGAATCAGATCCGGCCTTTCCTTTTTTAAGTACCGCAAGGCCCTGTCGCCGGAATTCACAGTAACCACCTCATAATAGTCCCTCAATGCCTGCTCCGTCACAGAGAGGCTGATGGCCACATCATCCACTACCAACACCTTTTTCCTGTTTTCCATCTCTGTTATCCCTCCTGCTCAATATCATCCAAATAGCTGATTAGCCGGTGCAGCAATTCCTCCGCCGCATCATCCTCATAGAGCTTGAGCTGTTCCTGAATCTCCTGCAGCCGAGACTGTATCTCTGCGTCCAGACGATGCCTGCACAGCTCCTCTATCTTCTGAGCGCACTCCCGTGAGTGAAAATCCTCCAACAATCCCAGAGCTTCCTTGATGCGCTGCAATAAATCCCGACTGTCGATCCCGCCCAGATCAGATACCCCGTTCTCCTGCTGGCGGTTCAGAAATTCACGTATATTATCCATCTGTTTCTCATAGGCATCCAGGAGCCGTGGAAACTCTTCCACAAGATATGTCTCATCTCCCTTCGCCGCAGCCTCCTCGTGATCCCTGGCCATCTCAGACAACCTGAGGGCTCCAATATTGGCAGATGCGCTTTTCAGCCCATGGACCTCAATCCCATAACGCTCATAATCCCTGCTGCGAAAATGCTCCTGCAATAGCTCCCTCTTGCGCTTGCCCTCTATACAATACAGCTCCAGAAGCTCCCTGTAATCCATGGCGCTGCCCGAGTGATAGCGCATGGCGGCATCCAGATCAATCCCCTTGATATGGACACTCTCGGGATCAATCTCCCGCCGCTCCTGCTCCCCCTGAGGCTTGAGGCGGCGCTCACTGGGTATCCATCTCACCAGCACTTCATTCAACATATGCCGGTCAAGCGGCTTGGTGATGAAATCCTGAAAACCACTGCTGAGAAATTTCTCCCGTACTCCCGCCATCGCATTGGCAGTCAGGGCGATGATGACTGGAGCTGTTCCGTTCTCTCCGCAATCCCTGCGAATGATATCCACCGCCTCTATTCCATCCATCTCCGGCATCATATGGTCCATAAAAATAATATCATACCGATTGTTTTTGACCAGCTCAATGGCCTCCGGTCCGCTTGCGGCCTCCGTCAACTCAAAACAGTAGCTCTTCAAAAAGCCCTGTGCCACCTTTCTGTTGACTAGATTATCGTCCACGATCAACACTCTGTAGCCCTCGGTGACAAACAGCTCCGCCTCCCTCTCGCCGGATACGCTCTCGGGAACCTCCCCTATCGACTGCTCATTTACCACTGTCTGCGGTATCGTCACTGTGAAGGTCGTCCCCTCGTTATAGACGCTCTCCATCTCAATAGAACCGTCCATCAGAGCCACGATATGCTTGGTAATTGACAATCCAAGTCCGGTTCCCTCCACACTGCGGTTTCGCCTGGCGTCTACCTGCGTGAAGTTGTCAAAGATTCTCTGCTGGTCTTCCTTACGAATCCCGCAGCCGGTATCTTCTATCGTAAATACCAGCTGCTCCTGATGCTCCGCAGGACCCGCTTTCCCACCCACTGTAATCTTCACATAGCCCTTTTGGGTAAATTTCACCGCATTGTTCAGCAGATTGATCAATATCTGTTTGATTCTGCCCTGATCACCGTTATATCGGCAGGGAATCGTCTCATCATAGATACATTGCAGCAATATCCCCTTCTTGGATGCCGCCATATCCATCATACTCACGACCTCACCCACCACTGTCCGGATATCATAATCCGCCAGAATCAGTTCCATCTTGCCAGCTTCCACCTTGGACAAATCCAGAATATCATTGATGAGATCCAACAGGTTTCGAGCGGCAGAACGAACATCCCGCGCATTGGAATAAATCTCCATTCCCCTGCTTTCCTCCATGATGATCTCACTCAGACCCACGATGGCATTCATCGGAGTGCGAATCTCGTGAGACATATTTGCCAGAAATGCGCTCTTCGCGACATTCGCCTCCTCCGCCTGCTTGCGCATCTGCGCAATCTGATCTATGTAATTATGCGTATCCGTCATATCCAACACCAGGAGCGCGTATCCCTGAAGAATCCCATTAATATCCATAATGCGTCTGGCATGACTCTCATAATACCGTCCCCGAAGCGCAAACTGTTGCGGGGCACTGTCCTCCAGCAGCTCCTCCGACAGCTCCTTCACATCCTCAATACTCTCCCCCGAGCCGCGCCCCTTCAGCTCTACAAATATCTCGGCAGCCGCCTGATTATAGCTCACCAATCGCTTGCGGGCGTCCAGCGCGACCACGCCGTCGCTGATCCCGTCAAGCACAACGTCCGCCGCCAGCCTGTGAAAATCATAATTTCGCCTGCTCCACACCAGAATCACTACCATCGAAAGCGCGAGCCCCAGAACCAGTGCCGACAGATCATACACATAGGTTAGCTTCGCCACATAGACCACCAGCGCAATCACAGGCAAAACAGAGATCAACAGGAATGTCATACACTGTTTCTTTTCTCTGTGGCTGGAACGGATAAAAGCCGTATGTACCAGCGCGTATATGGTAAGCACATAGGGCATAAATATCCGGATTGCCATGATCGGTATATACAGAGGACCATATTCCAGATTCAGATAGTGATGCCCATAAGGGGTCTCCATCCAGCCGATCTGCCGATAGACCAACGTATGCCTGTCAAACCAGAACAGTATCGGCAATATCAGAAAATCCAGCACCGCCAAAAGCCGTAGCAGCTTCCTCGGCACCTTTTCATAGCAGTACTCATAGATAAAACAGCAATAACACAGAGGCACAAAGGTTGAACCCAGATTCTCAATCCGAATTGCCGTGATAGCCACCTCCAGCGTGGGAGCTGTCAACTCCAGCAGATATCCGATATTATGCACCAATGAACCACATAGAAAATATCCCATCAGCACATGACTCCGCGAGCCATCCCCGGAGATCAACAGCCGCAGGGCAATCAATATAATGACAATTCCAACAATCTGTAGCCCTATCACTATATGTACCATAAGCTTTCCTCTCCATTCCCTATTCTAACGGCCGCCTGAGGGAATTATCCTCTTCTCATACTGCAAAAAGGGCTGACGCTTTCGCGACAGCCCTTCCCCGCGGCCTTTAACCGGATACCTCCGCCGCAGCGTACATCCTCTGGAGCAAAGGGCCTCCACAAGAAATACCATAGGTTTTCGCAGCCTGCGCCATAATTATTCTATCTGTCTGATCCGCAATAAACCTGAACTCATAACGGATAACTGGAAAATAACGGATGACCTTGACTTTATACCATGACCTCTCGCCTGTAAGAGCCCCAAAAGGGAAAGCCGGCTGCCGGAACAGCTCTCGTCCTACTCTGCAAGGTCTGCCGGAAGCTCCAACTTCGACGTAGTGTTGACCAGATCCAACGCCGTCTGAGCCTGGGACAATTCCTCCGCCGCCCGTTCGTAATCAGCTCTGACTCTCTCAATATCATAATTGGCATAGCTGTAGTCTATAACCTGAACACCCCCGCCATAGCCTGCCTGTTTCCGCTGCTTGGGCAGGCATTGCTGCATCCCGTAAAGCTTAGCCTTACGGCGACTCAACTGGGGGATGTACACCAGCATCTGGTCTATAGTCATGCCAAAACCTGGCACCTCCTGGGTCAAGTTGAATACGCTGATGGCATGCTTTAAGCGGCGTATCTTCTCTTCCAGCTCCCTGATGCGCTCCTGCGTCGTCGCATAGTCATAAGCGGGCCGCACAGACTCCACATCCTCCCCCAGAGCCGCCGAGAACTCTCTGCTCTGCTCCTCCATGAAAAGCACATTGTCCAACTCTTCATTCAACTTCCGCAGCAGCTTTGCCGCCTCTGCGGAAGTACATTCTATTGTCTGTTCCATTAGCTATATCCTCCTAATATATCACTTTCTCAGCCGTTTTCCTGCCCGCTTTGCCAAGCCGCCGAACAGCCTCCGCCACCTGCGCCAGTCGATCATTCCCACACCCACTTTCCTCCGAGACGTCCCTGCACACAGCGTTTGTACCTGATCTCGCCCGATATAGTCTCCTCTATAATTATATTAAGCTGTAACGATTTCAAAATTAGGTATGCTATGGTCGGCAGTATCTAACCGCCCTAT
>JAMPGX010000045.1 GCA_023663725.1 bacterium
CAGACAGACAGACAGACAGACAGACAGACAGACAGACAGACAGACAGACAGACGTCTGTCTTTTAGTAGTACGTTTTTACAATCTTATATCTTTATTAAGCTTTACGCACAGATATCGCCTTGGAACAGGAGAGAGGCTTCTCTCTTGACTCCGAGGCGTTTTTTGTGCTCAAAATTATAGATAAAAATACTGGAGAAAGCAGGGTGCGGGCGTGAATATTTCAATAGCAATAGCAGATTCAAACAGGGAGTATGTGGAACGGCTTTCGGAGGTACTGCAACAGTATGCCGAATTGTCTATTTCGATTTATTATAACGGACAAAAACTGCAGGAAGACATGAATCCCAAAAATGTGGAAGCGGAACCTGGGCATAGGAAGCGTAAGCATTTCGATATCGTTTTGTTTGATCCGGACGTGTCAGAGGAAAAGCTGGATTTTTCCAATGTTAAGCTTCCCGTGTGTCTTTACAGCGACGAGGCGAACAATCGAAGCTGGTACGGGGACTGCGCTAAGGTGTTGAAATATCAGCGAATCAGCAATATCTATAAGGAATTTATTCGCGAGTATGCGGATAAGGCAGGGTATTCGGCTGATTTTGACCATTCTCAGGATACGAACATGATCGCTGTGTACTCTCCGGCGGGAGGAAGCGGCAAGACCACCATGGCTTTGGCCATCGCCAGCAGGCTGGCAAGTATGGGCAAGACGGTCCTGTTTATCAGTGCGGAACAGTTGAGCAGTTCCTCCTATGTGAATAAGAAGCAGGAGGAGGGCATCACGGCGCTCGTGGATGGGGCGGCGGATGAGCACACCAATTTTGAACTGAAGATCAAGGGCATTATGAAGCAAGGCATGAACGGAATGTATTATGTGGAGGGTTTTGACCGTATCGTGGATTATGATGCCGTCACCGGCAATGAGATGACGGACGTCCTAAATAAGATAAAACGCTGCGGAATCTGCGATGTGATGGTGATTGACATGGAGAGCAATCTGGATCTGATTGGGAGAGCAGTCATCTCACTGGCGGACCGCATTGTGGTGGTGGAGAAGACAGGGGAGCTGCCCGGCATGAAGATGAATCTTTTTGCAAGACAGGCTATTGTGAGCGAATATCGGGAGAAGATGCGAAAGATCTGTAATTTCGCTGAGAGCAATTCCGTCTACAGCGCGGAAATGGATTTTGAAATTGTGGGAACCGTGCACAATTATGGGAACCTTCAGCTAAAGAATGTGATACAGACAATCAATGCCAACAATGAAATTATGATTGAGAAAATCATTCCAAGATAAGGGGCTTATTTATGGCGAGAAATTACTTCATGGAGGAAGTGGCGGCCTTAAAGCAGGTGGTGCAGGAGGCCAGCCGGATCAAGGAATACACGGAGGATGAGATAGAGGGGCTGATTGGCAGGACGCTCTTAGAGAGAGAAGAGTGGGCCAGAGCGCATGATACCGAGCTGTACCAATATTACCAGAATTTGTCCTTCAAGGAAAAAAATTCTCTGAGGTATACCATCACGGAGTCTGTGGAAGGATTGGGTATTCTGGGCAAGATTATGATGGATCCTGAGATTACGGAGGTCATGATCAACGGCTATGATACCATTTTTGTGGAGAAAAGCGGCAAGCTGATGCGTTTGGAGGAGCATTTTGAGAACAATGAGGACCTGGTGCGCATTGTGCAGCGTTTTGTCAGCAGCATGGACCGGACGGTGGATGCCAGCAATCCCATTGTAGATGCCCGCCTGGAGGACGGCTCCCGTGTGCATGTGGTGTTCCCGCCTGTGGCATTGGACGGCGCGACCGTGACGATCAGACGTTTCTCCAAAAATCCGATGACGGTGGAGAAACTTCTGGAGTATAAGTCCATAACGCCGGAGGTGGCGAACTTTTTGCAGAAGGTGGTGGCCTCCCGCCATAATGTGTTTGTGTGTGGCGGCACTGGCAGTGGAAAGACCACCTTTTTAAATGCCATTTCTAACTTTATTCCACCGTGGGAGCGCATTATCACCATAGAGGACTCTGCGGAGTTACAGATCAAGAATATTCCCAATATTGTGCGGATGGAGACGAAAAAGGCCAACTCCAAGGAGGCCAACGAGATCACCATACGGGATCTCATCAAAGCGTCTCTGCGTATGCGTCCGGATCGGATTGTGGTGGGCGAGGTGCGTGGGGAGGAGGCCTTGGATATGCTGCAGGCCATGAACACCGGACACGACGGGAGTCTGTCCACCGGACACGCCAATTCTCCGGAGGGAATGTTGAGCCGACTTGAGACTATGGTGCTCACCGGAAGTGCGGATTTGCCCTTGGAGGCTATCAGACAGCAGATTGCATCGGCGGTGGATTATATCATTCACCTGTCCAGGCTGAGGGACTTTTCCCGCAAGTGTATGCAGATCACAGAGGTTGACAGATATGAGAACGGCAGGATTTACCTAAACCCCATATATCAATTTGAGGAAGATGAGGACAGTACCTTGAAAAAGGTTTCAGGGCGGCTGGTACGGACAAAGAACAAGATTATTCATCAGGATAAATTTATTTTGGCGGGAATATACGACTTTATGGAGGACTAAGATGGCGGACAAGGGTAGGGAAAAGGTACGGCTCAAATACTATGAATGTAATATGACCAAGCAGGAGCATGTGATCGCATATCTCATATTTGCAGCCGCAATAGCCGCGATTCTATACATATATTACCATTTGGCTGTTTTATCTGTGGCCGGAGGATTGCTTCTTGCTGTTTTTCAGGAAAAAAATTATGCCCAGTCGGTGAAGCGGAAACGTCAGAATAGGCTGCGCCTGCAGTTTAAGGAATTTCTGGAGATTATTGCAATCTCTATCAGCGGAGGCAGCGGGCGTTCCATGGAAAATGCCATAGCGGATTCTCTGAGGGAACTGAAGATGATATTCAACGAGGACGCGGACATTGTACGGGAGATTGCCCTGATTGTCAGCGATTATGAGCAGGCGGGTATTCCCATGACGCAAGGGTTTGCGGAGCTGGGGGAGAGAAGTGAGATTGACGATATTGTCAGTTTTGCCACCATTTACAGGACCATAGAGGGCAAGACCAGCGACTTTGGCTATATTATCGCCCAGACCAGGGACATTATCAAGGATAAGGTGGAGATTACCATGGAGATCGAGACCAGCATCACATCCGCCAAGTCAGAGGCGTATATGATGTTGGTGCTTCCCTTAGTGCTGGTGGTTCTTATGTCGGCCATGGGGAGCGGATTTCTGGACGCCCTGTTTGAGCCGGGCATAGGACGGGTGGCCGCTACAGTGGGAGTGGTCTGTACCTTTGCATCCTATGTGATTGCAACCAGAGTGACGGAGATCGAAGTGTAGGGGAGGTGAGAGCATGATAACGGTAGTGCTGATGGCTGTGATGACAGTAGCCGCTGTATTCATTATGATCGAGACAGGAAGGGCAGGCAAGGTGGCGGCTGCGGAGATCGTTCTGTGCAGGGCATGGAGCAGTCGTTTTGCCAAGCAGACCTTGGAGGAGAAAAAAGAGGAGTTTCTGCAAAAGAATAGCAAATACCACACTGTCTCCGCAAAAAAGGCAGAAAAGAAAGTCAAGGAGTGGGACAAGCAGATTGCTTCTTATCAGAAGACGGAGGAGCTCTATCTGTCGGGGAAACGTTTTTCTGTCTTGGATATTATAGTTCTGTTCGGCTATCAGCTTTTGGTGGATATCAAGCTGGACGGTGACAATGATTTGATGCGGAAGCTGACGCTTAGCTGTGAGCGCACCGGATATGTGGAGCTGGAGCGGGATCAGGAGACAGGGGATAAGAAAAATTCCGCAATTTACGCCTATTATTTGCTTGCGTCTCTCTTCGCTTTTCTGTTTGTGGGCGTGATGGCGGCCTGCTTTCTGGGGGTGGTGATGATCGCCGCAGGCAACCAGGGAGCGGGACTTATGATGCCCATGGCGGTAGGCTTTGTCGGCCCCACATTGTACGGCTACGTTCCCTATGACAATCTGCAGTCCAAGGCAGCCAAGCGCCAGGAGGAGATAGACCGAGGATTCCCCAATGCCATCTCCAAGATTGCACTTCTGGTGACGGCGGGCATGAACATAACCCGCGCCATTGAGGAGACGGCGAACAGCGATAACTCGCTGATATACCGAGAACTGAGGCTGACCGTCAAGGAGATGAATCAGGCTGCCACGGTGCAGGGCGCTTTTACCAGATTACAGTGCCGCTGCAACAACAAATACTTGGATAAGATGATTACCATTGTCACCAAAAGCTATGTGGCCGGCAATGCCAATCTGGCAGATGATCTGCGGGCGATCAACGACGAGTGCTGGCTGGACAAGAAGCACAATGCCCGCCGTATGGGCGAGCAGATTCAAAACAAGTTGTTTATTCCCACAATGCTGATGTTTGTGGGAATATTGGTGGTGATTGTTGTTCCCGCCATGTCAGGCTTGAGTCTGTAGGCATGGGAATGATGATATAAAAACACAGAAAGGAGAAAAAATTATGAGCGCATTAGACAGATTGTATATTGGCGCGCAGATTAAGCTGATGAGCGCAAGGGACAGGGTGAAGAATTTCCTGGCTTCCCAGGACGGCGTGTCCAATGTGGTGGCAACGATAATCGTGTTGTTGATTGTTGTACTCCTGATCGGAATATTTTGGAATCGACTGAAAGAGTGGATTGGCGGGATCATGGATACAATCTTTGGCACGCAGTTTGACGACAGCGGATTATCATCACCATAATGACACGATTCTTTACAAAGTACATTTGGAACGTGCAGGTATGAAAATGGCAGAGTAACGTTATCGTATCGTTGTCTGCTGAGAGTAAAGAGAGGGTACAGGATATGCAGAGGCAGAAGAGGCAGGCAGAGCGGGGCTCTGTTGAGGTGGAAGTCACCATCATATTGCCCATAGCGATTTTGAGTGTCATCATGTTGCTTTACCTGGCCCTCTTTCTATTTCAGCGGGCGAATTTACAGGCGGGACTTGAGACGGCCCTGGTCTATTACAAGAACACCGTGACGGATACTTATGTGATCAGGAATGGGAGCCTGGAGTATTCCGAGGGGGACAACAGTTATATGGGGACGGGCAATTCCTATGAGGCGGCCAGGCCCCTCAATCCCTATCGGGGATTTATCAATATTATAGCGGATAACATCAATGAAGAAAATGTGGTAGGTGATTTTGAGAGCTATTTCCGTTCCGTGGCGGGCAATATGCTGTTTGCGGACAATCTGGAAATTAAGATAGATTACAATAATTATGCACTTTTGAAGGAATTTGAGGCGACGGCAGTGCAGAAGGTCTCATGGCCCATCGACCTGAGCATTATAGGTATAAGAAAAGACTATGAGATTTCCGCTTCCGCCAGGGTGGCGGTGGTGGACCATGACGGCATTATCCGAGATGTGGATTACGCGATCGATTTGCTGGAGGAGACCAAGCTGGGCGAGGTGGCGCATGGGTTTGCGGATAAAGTGAAGGGCGCCTTTGAAAAGATGAAAGAGTTTTTAAAATTTGGCGCATAACGAGAAGAGGGCGGTTTGGATGAACGGTCGGACGAAAAAGAGAAGAAGAAAAGCCGGATATGGAAACCATGGAATTATAACAGTGTTTGTCACCCTGATCATGGTGCCTGTGGTGGCCATCACGGGCATTATGGTGGATGTGACCAGATTGAAAATGTACAGTTCTCAGTCCGTCATGGCGGCGGACTCCTACGGTGAGGCCGTGCTGAGCGAGTATGACAATCTGTTAAAGGAATTGTATGGTCTGTTTTCCGTCACCCAAAACGAGGAAGGACTGGCGGCTATTGAGAAATTGAACGAGTATATGCAGTATTCGTTCAACCCCGACGGGGACAGCAAAGGACTCTCCGGCTTTATGCCTTACAAGGATGCGGATGTGGAGCTTACCTATGAGGCGGTGGACGGCCTCCAGAACAGCAATGTGTTGATGACGCAGATCAGTGATTTTATGAGATTCCGCGTTGTACAGGAGCTTGGGGAAGACTTTGGAATTTTGGATGCCCTGGGGCAGGTACAGTCCTACGAGAAGGATATGGACGCCATGGAGGCCCGAAATAATATCACGAACAGCGGCATGGAAGCGCTGGAATATATTCAGGAATATTATCAACAGTTGAAAAAACTGAGCGCTTATCCGGATTACATGGAGGAGCGGAGCGATGCTTTTGCGGGATATGCCGCAGTGTTAAACGCCATTGTGGACAGTGGGGATTATGCGGACTACTGTAACTATCTGGAGAATAAGGAAGCCATAGACGCGGCCTGCGAAAAGTATGAGCGGATACAGGAGCAGGAAGCGGAAGAGGCCGCGGCAGAGGCGGCTGCGGCTGCAGCAGCGGCGGCAGCGGGCGCGTCCGGAGGGACCAGCGGAGGCGGTACGAACGGTGCGGCGGG
>JAMPGX010000046.1 GCA_023663725.1 bacterium
AAAACGGGGTGTGGAGATATTTAGGAGGATAGAAGTATTCATGCGTTTGTCGTGGGAAGCAGCTATTTTGTGGTGGTCAAAAAGACGCTCCTGTGGTACTATATAAAGAGAGTAGGTCAAACGATAAATAAAAAAGGGAGTGAAGGAATGACACGATTGGAAGAGGCGAGGGAATTCTTTAAGGCGGATATATTTGCCACGCAGACCACGGGGATCGTCATCGAGGAGGTGGCGGACGGGTATGCGCGTTGCAGCTTGGAGACAGAGGAAAAGCATATGGCGGCTCATCATCATGTGATGGGAGGAGCGCTGTTTACGATGGCGGATTTCGCGTTTGCGGTGGCTGCCAATCCGCCCGGACAGATGACCGTGACAGCCACCAGCAATATCAGCTTCATCAGTATGCCCAAGGATGCCCGTCTGGTGGCGGAGTGCAGGCAGATCAAGGACGGCAGGCGGGCCTGCTATTATGAGACCAGAATCACGGACGGGCTGGGCAATCTGGTGGCGCTGGTGACGGCCATGGGGATGCATATGGGCGGAGAGGTTTAGAGCGGGGAAGGCAGTAGAACAGACCCGTGAATGCAGGCGCGGTGAGAGCACAGCGGTACTATCAAGGTCAGGGCAAGGGGGAAGGATGGCATGATCATTAAGGTGTTGGTGGAAAATACATCGGTCTCGGAGGAATATGGAAATGTACACGGTCTGTGTCTGTATGTTGAGACCAAGGGGCATCGGATTTTGTTTGACCTGGGTCCAGGCAAGCTCCTGCTGGAGAACGCGCGGAAGATGGGCGTAGCACTCGAAGAGATTGACACGGTGATCATCTCCCACGGGCACTATGACCACGGCGGTGCGCTGGGACTCTTTTTGCAGCAGAATCACAGAGCAAAGGTGTATATTCACAGAAAAGCATTTGACAGGCATTTTTCCAAGGCGCTGGGGCTGTATGTGGGCATCGGGCTGGATGCGTCCCTGGCTTCTCATGAGCAGGTAGTTCTCACGGAGGGCAATCTGGAGCTGGACGAAGAGCTGATGACGGTCACGGATGTGAGAGGGCGCGAGCTGTTTCCTCAGTCCAACCGGAATCTATATGCGCTGCTGGATGGAAAGAAGCAGAGGGATGATTTTTCCCATGAGCAAAGCCTGTTGATCCGCGAGGGCGAGCACAGGGTATTGCTGGCGGGCTGCGCCCACTGCGGTATTGTCAATATTCTGGAGAAGGCAATTTGTGATCAGGGAGAGCAGGTGACGCATGTGATCGGCGGATTTCATATCATGCGGGATAAGTCTCCCGAACTGGTGCGGGAGCTGGCGCAGCGTCTGGGCGGGCTGGATATCCGCTACTATACCTGCCACTGTACCGGTCAGGAGAACTTCGCCCTGTTGCGGGAAGAGATGGGGGAACAGATCGAGTATGTGCCAACGGGAACGGTTCTGCAGATATAGGGAATAGGGCGGGAAAACAGATGCCGACGTGGGTGATGAAAGGAATGGGGAAGGAATATGGGAAAGGATGCTCGTCTGATCAATATTTATCTGAAGATACATCACAAGAGGACATTGACGATGGACGATCTGGCTTATCTGGCACAGTATGATCCGGAGTGTTTTGAGAAGACATGCGAGAATATTGTATACAAAATTCCTGAAATGAAATTCCTCATGGAGCCGGATATCCCAGAGACGCAGGCGGAGGAGCCGGCATCGACATCGGAGCTGTTTGAGTGGCAGAGCATCGAGAAGATACTGGAGAATCTAAAGCGTTTGGAAAAGGAGGATTTTCCGGTCATGAATGTCGATACCGACACTGTGAAGAGTCTGTTGGGGAACCTGTATATGGAAAAGCTGTTCCCGCACAACGATAAATATGCCTTTGTCAATATGGCGGACAGCATTGAACCGTCTATGTTTGATCAGCGGGCATAGGAAGGTTGTCGGCATCTGGCACTTGAAAGATTCCGGCATTGGGAGGAGAATACGTGAATATCACAAAGCAGACGAAAAGGATGCAAACCAGGACACACAGTAAGAATGTATGGGGTTCCAGTCTGCAGGAGCGCGTCAGCCGATAAAAGAGCAGGAATGCGACCAGGACGCTCACGATAAAGGCGCCGATATCCAGGATGAAAAAATCTTTGCCCAGGATACTGGTATAGGTATAGAAAAGAATCGGAATCAGCAGTGTTCCGGCCAATATTCCCAGGCAGAAGGCAGAGGTAATGCAGGGATAGTCCTCCCTAAACCGGAAGATCATGAACAGCCCATACAGCAGCATCGGGAAAAATACCAGTTTCATATGTTCCCAGATTGACTCGTTGACTGGCGTGACAAGGCCCACTATATAATTTTTTCCGGACCACTCGTATAAAAAATGTGCCAGCGTCCCTGCAAGCAGGACGAAAACTGCTCCGATGATCATACACTTTTTAAGCTGCTGCATGGAAAACCTCGCGTACCTGTCGGGATTTGTGTGTCAACTTACGCCAATCAAGTGTCATGCTACAGGGATAGTATATGTCGGGATCTATAAGTTATGCGCCGGAGGTGCTGGCACAGTGATAAGGATAGACCTGGTCTACAGAAATATCAGGGGATATGGTTGTAAAAAGATGAATTTTGACCGGAGAAAGCGGAGGCAGCCGCCGCAAGAGGGTGGTAAAACAGGATGGGGGAGGCTATATGGAGCACAGAGAATTGTATTGTTTGTTGGAGCTTCCGGAGGAGGTAGCAGAGCGGCTGAGCGCATACGGGGATACCCGATGCGTGAAAGTGCCGGACAGCCTGAAAAACAAGCTCCTGAAGCGCGAGGAGTGGGATGAGGGGATCAGAGAATTCCAGGAGCTGCTGGGCGACGATCCCGACGGAATGAAGATCCTATGGGAGCTGCTTGACATGGTCTGTACCTATTCCTATGGAGAATATGTGAGACGCGGCATCTCAAAAGATATTTTCGCTGCCACGATGAGATTCTGCACCAGATTTTTGCTGGAGCATGTTAGAACCTTCCAGACATACCGATTCGTATCGGCATGGTGGTTCCCGCGCCAGATCTCCCTGAGTGAGTATCGGATAGGAGCTCTGGAATATGAGCTGGTAGACTCGCAGGAGAGGGAGATCGCCATTCATATCCCGTCTGACGCCGATATGCGAGGAGAGTCAGTGGCTCAATCCATCAGGGATTTTTGTATTTTTCGCAACAGGTATTATCCCGAGTGGGAAGGGGTCAGAATGACGTGTGACAGTTGGATGCTGATGCCGGAGCTGAGGGAATTCCTGGGGGAAGATTCTCATATCCTGGCGTTCCAGGATTTGTTCGAGATCGATCATGTGGACACTGAGGCGATGTGGTACATGGGATGGATTTTCCCTGGGGCTGAGCAGGTCGATGAACGGCTGCCGGAGAGGACGACGCTTCAGCGGAACCTGAAGAGGTATCTGCTGGAGGGCAAAAAATTTGGTATTGCCAAAGGGCATCTGCGTTTGTCAGTATAGATAGAATGGGAGAAGAATGATGAGTTATATTACGACTTATACGGGAAAGCATTTTGATCCGGCGCAGCCGCAGCAGGACAGGATTGATATACGGGATATTGCCCATGCGCTGTCCCTGATCTGTCGGGGAAACGGGCATGTGAAAACCTATTTTTCTGTGGGACAGCACTGTATTCACTGCGCGCTGGAGGCGCAGGCCAGGGGATATGAGCGCAGACTGATCCTGGCCTGTCTGCTGCATGATGCCAGCGAGTGTTATCTGTCCGATGTGCCGCAGCCGCTCAAGAGCGGTATGCCCCAGTATAAGGAGGTGGAAGAGCGGCTGCTGGAGCAGATATATATCAAGTATCTTGGCTCGGCGCTGACAGAGGACGAGGAGCGACTGGTCAAGCAGGTTGACAGGGATATGTTGTATTACGACATGTTGAAGCTGCTGGGGGAGGAAGTGGAGCGGGAGGCTCCGGTGATGGCCACAGAATTCTCCTATGAGGTGCTTCCGTTTGAGCAGGTGGAGAGGCGTTATCTGGAATTGTTTGCGCGCTATGGGGAGAGCGTGGCAGAGTGGGACTTTCAGGAGCTTGCGAGGGATATTTCCGGCACTTTTCTGGAGGACATAGAGAGGATTAAAGGCTTTTTTCAATTGGGTCAGAGTGAGTTCGAGGTGCCTGTTGTCATCTATCAGGATACGGACGCCTATATCTCCCATCTGGTGCAATGCGGGCAGTCTTATCAGGAGTGGATGATTGCGGATACCTTCGACGGCCGAATCAATGTGCTTACCCTGGAGGCGTGCCGACGCAGCCGCGCCCATGCCGATATGGACGGGGAGGACTACGCCAGAGTAATCCTCCATGAGTTTGTGCATCTCTGCCAGCAGCAGGTGGAGCCCAACTGCTATGGATGTATCTGGTTCTGGGAAGCGCTGGCGACCAATCTGTCCGGACAGACCGAAGGAGAGGTAGCGCTTGACTGCAACCGAGATGAGTTGATGTTCCACTATCACGAGCTGCCGAACGCCTACGCCATATCCTACCGGCTGGGGAAATATATGTTAGAGCATCTGCCCTACGAACAGGTCTACCAGTATATCTGCACTCCAGGGGCGCTGTGGGAGGACACGGAGGAGCTATTGGAGGCGGCCAGGAATGCATAACATTCAGAATGATATAGACCGGTATCCGAGAACATCTTGCAGGTAAATACACGACACGTTCCGAAGAAGATTGTGATGAGGCAAACAAACAGCAGGATAAATCCAAGACATTGTTGTGCTGCAAAACTACAATTGATGTGGCAGAAGGAAATAACTAGGAGGGACTTTGTTTATGACTGAAAGTCAAAATATTGAATGGAAAGAATCGTGGCGAGATGATTATTTGAAGTGGATATGCGGATTTGCTAATGCTCAAGGAGGCAGCATTTATATTGGTGTAGATGATGCAGGAAAGATTGTCGGTGTGCAGAATGGAAAAAGGCTTTTGGAAGAAATACCTAATAAAATTCAAACAAATCTAGTGTACTGTACCGTTCACATTTCACCAAATGACTTGCCTGAATTTCCATCTG
>JAMPGX010000047.1 GCA_023663725.1 bacterium
GCCTGCCGTACCGCGATCGGTACCATGGGCGGCACACTGAGCACCACTCCCGTTGTGGATTTGGGTGCAATCGTTATCAAGGAGGCCCTGAACAGGGCAGGCGTTAAGCCGGAGGATGTGGATCAGGTCTATATGGGATGCGTCATCCAGGCCGGGCAGGGGCAGAATGTAGCCCGTCAGGCTTCCATTAAAGCTGGACTGCCTATCGAGGTGCCCGCTGTCACCATGAACGTAGTATGCGGTTCCGGACTGAACTGTGTGAACCAGGCGGCTCAGATGATTCTGGCAGGGGACGCAGATGTGGTGGTGGCAGGCGGCATGGAGAACATGTCCATGGCTCCCTATGCGATTCCCCAGGCGCGCTACGGCTACCGCATGAACAACGGCACATTGGTTGACACCATGATCAAGGATGCGCTGTGGGATGCTTTCAACGATTATCACATGATTATGACAGCGGACAATATCTGCCGCGAGTGGGGTCTGACCCGTGAAGAGCTGGATGAGTTTGCATTGAAGAGCCAGCAGAAGACCGAGGCAGCGCAGAAATCCGGCGCATTTGACGCAGAGATCGTGCCCGTGACAGTCAAGAAGAAAAAGGAAGTCATAGAGTTCAAGGTGGACGAGGGACCTCGCACGGGATCCACCATGGAGGGACTTGCAAGGCTTCGTCCCATCAATCCGGATGGCTTTGTCACTGCAGGCAACGCTTCCGGCATCAACGACGGCGCGGCAGCCATCGTTGTTATGAGTGAAGAGAAGGCGAAGGAGCTGGGCGTGAAGCCGATGGCTACCTATGTGGCTGGCGCTCTCGCAGGCGTCCGTCCTGAGGTTATGGGTATCGGTCCCGTTGCGGCTACCAAAAAGGTTATGGCCAAGACCGGCATGAAGATCGAGGACTTCGATATTATCGAGGCAAACGAGGCATTTGCGGCGCAGTCCGTGGCAGTAGGCAAGGAGCTGGGCATCGATGTGGATAAGCAGCTGAACCCCAACGGCGGCGCTATCGCCCTGGGACATCCTGTGGGAGCCTCCGGATGCCGTATCCTGGTAACGCTGCTTCACGAGATGCAGGCGAAGGGTGCGAAGACAGGTCTGGCGACACTGTGTATCGGCGGCGGCATGGGCTGTGCCACCATCGTGAAGATTGAGGACTGAGCCTGTAAGGAAAAGAAGATTTAGAAACGGATGCCCGCCAGAAGCGGGTATGGAGGCGTAAAAATGGATTACATTCTTTATGAACAGAAGGGCAATATCGCCACGATTACCATCAATCGGGCGAAGGCCTTGAACGCATTGAACTCTCAGGTGCTGGATGAACTGAATGAGACTCTGGATGGGGTTAATCTGGAGGAGGTTCGCTGTCTGATCCTCACCGGAGCGGGCCCGAAATCTTTTGTAGCGGGCGCCGATATCGGTGAGATGAGCACGCTGACCAAGGCGGAGGGCGAGGCCTTCGGCAAGAAGGGCAATGACGTATTCCGCAAGCTGGAGACTCTGCCGATTCCCGTAATTGCGGCGGTAAATGGTTTTGCATTGGGCGGCGGCTGTGAGCTGTCCATGAGCTGTGATATCAGACTCTGCTCCGACAATGCGGTCTTCGGACAGCCGGAGGTAGGACTGGGAATCACTCCGGGCTTTGGCGGAACCCAGAGGCTGGCCCGTCTGGTGGGCGCAGGAATGGCGAAACAGATGATTTACACTGCGCGCAACATCAAGGCTGCGGAGGCACTGCGCATCGGCCTGGTGAACGAGGTCTATTCCGCGAAGACGGACGCAGAGGGCAATGTGGTGAAGACGGCGCAGGAGGTCCTGCTTGCGGCGGCGGAGAAGATGGCTGCAGGCATTGCGAAGAATGCTCCCATTGCTGTCCGCAACTGCAAGAAAGCCATCAATGAGGGCCTGGATGTGGACATGGACGAGGCGATTGTGATTGAGGAGAAGCTGTTCGGAAGCTGCTTCGAGACGGAGGACCAGAAGTACGGCATGGCCTTCTTCCTTGACAAGAACAAGGAAAAGGTGAAAGAGCCCTTCAAAAACATGTGACACATCAGGGCTCGTGAAGTGCGGCATCGGCAAAGAGATGGATTCTTGAATAGTTGGGAGAAAAGCGAGAGGCTGTAAAGGAATTCAGTGAACAGTGAAATATAAAAAAAGAACGAGGAGGAACTTTCCATGAAAGTAGGTATTATCGGCGCGGGCACCATGGGTGCCGGAATCGCGCAGGCGTTTGCCATGACGGATGGCTATGAGGTATGTTTATGCGATATTACACAGGAGTTCGCTGATGGCGGCAAGGCCAGGATATTGAAGAATCTCAACTTCCTGGTTGGCAAGGAGAAAATTACCCAGGAGAAGGCGGACGCCATCTCCGCTAAGATTGTAACCGGATTGAAGGACATCTGCACGGACTGTGATATGGTAATCGAGGTTGCCCCCGAGAGCATGCAGATCAAGAAAACCACCTTCAAAGAGCTTCAGGAGATTGTGAAGCCCGAATGCATTTTTGCCACAAATACCTCCTCCCTCTCCATCACGGAGATCGGAGCTGGTCTGGACAGACCTATGATCGGCATGCATTTCTTCAACCCTGCTGACAGGATGAAGCTGGTGGAGGTAATCGCAGGCGCGAACACTCCCGCAGAGCTGGTGGAGAAGATCAAGGCTATCGCAGTGGAGATCGGCAAGACTCCTGTGGAGGTGAAGGAAGCTCCCGGATTCGTGGTGAACAGAATCCTGATTCCAATGATCAACGAAGCGATTGGCATCTATGCGGACGGAATCGCCAGTGTGGAGGATATTGATACCGCTATGAAGCTGGGCGCGTCTCATCCTATGGGGCCTCTGGCTCTGGGCGATCTGGTAGGCCTGGATATCGTGCTTGCTATTATGGAAGTGCTGCAGAATGAGACGGGAGATCCCAAGTACCGTCCTTATCCCCTGCTCCGCAAGATGGTCCGCGCAGGCAAGCTCGGCAAGAAGACCGGTGTGGGCTTCTATGACTACAGCAAGAAGTAAGACAGAAATAATTGCCGTTCAAAAGGTATAACGAGCGGGCGTATTGTCATTGCCGGATAAAAGGAGGCAAATAAAAACGCCCGCGAGTATAAGATAAATTTAATGGAGGAATGTAAATCATGGATTTTACGTTGCGCAAAGAGCATGAAATGGCACGCACTCTCTTCAGAGAGTTTGCCGAGAAAGAAGTAAAGCCTCTCGCTCAGGAGGTGGATGAGACAGAGGAATTCCCTAGAGGAACTGTGGAGAAGATGGCAAAGAACGGATTCCTCGGGATTCCCGTTCCCAGGGAGTACGGTGGACAGGGCTGTGATCCTCTTACCTACGTTATGTGTGTGGAGGAGCTTTCCAAAGTATGCGGCACCACGGGCGTTATCGTTTCCGCACATACCTCTCTGTGCTGTGATCCCATTATGACATTTGGCACCGAGGAGCAGAAGCAGAAATATCTGGTACCCCTTGCAAAGGGTGAGAAGCTGGGTGCTTTCGGGCTGACCGAGCCTGGCGCAGGTACGGATGCACAGGGACAGCAGACCAAGGCTGTAGCCGACGGGGATGATTACATCATCAACGGATCCAAAATTTTTATCACCAACGGTAAGGAAGCGGATGTATATGTCATCTTTGCCGTTACCGGCATGATTGAGAAGAGGGGCAGAAAGATTAAGGAAATCACTGCGTTCATCGTGGAGAAGGGAACTCCCGGCTTTACCTTCGGTACTAAGGAGAAGAAGATGGGTATCCGCGGTTCTTCCACCTATGAGCTGATCTTCACAGACTGCCGTGTACCTAAGGAGAATATGCTGGGCAAGCTGGGGCAGGGCTTCAAGATTGCCATGCACACCCTGGACGGTGGGCGTATCGGTATCGCCGCGCAGGCTCTGGGCATAGCGGAGGGCGCCCTGGAGAGGACCATCAGTTACACCAAGGAGAGAAAGCAGTTCGGCAAGTCCATTGCTGCACAGCAGAACACTCAGTTCCAGCTGGCAGATATGGCGACAAAGGTACAGGCTGCACAGCTATTGGTCTATAAGGCTGCCATGGCAAAGGCCACCCAGAAGGAATATGGCTTTGAAGCAGCCCAGGCAAAGCTGTATGCTGCAGAGGTTGCCATGGAGGTTACCACGAAAGCCGTTCAGCTGCACGGCGGTTATGGCTATACAAGAGAGTATGATGTGGAGCGCATGATGCGTGATGCCAAGATCACTGAGATCTATGAAGGAACCAGCGAGGTTCAGAGGATGGTAATTTCCGCTGCTCTTCTGAAATAATAGAGTATAATAATAGAAAATAAGGAGTGAAAATACAATGAAAGTTGTTGTTTGTATTAAGCAGGTTCCCGATACCAAGGGCGGCGTAAAATTCAATCCCGACGGTACTCTGGACAG
>JAMPGX010000048.1 GCA_023663725.1 bacterium
GGTCTCGCCTGTTTGAGCAGATGCTGGAAAATATCAAAGCACTCATCATTAATGAAAATCTGACCAGCGGAACCAGACTTCCGTCGGAACGGGAGCTTGCCGAACGCTTTGGCGTAAGCAGGGTGCCCGTCCGCGAGGCGCTGAAGATTCTGGAGTATATTGGGATTCTGGATGGAACGCGGGGTTCCGGCTTTTACGTGCGCGATGTGCAGGTAAGTGATATTTTTAATAAAGTCAACTTTGCGTTTATTGCGACGGCCAAGACCATTACGGAAGTGATGGAGGTTCGTATAGCGCTGGAGTCAGAAGCAGCCTATTATGCGGCACTGCGCAGGGATGAGCAGGATATATCCGCTATGCAGGAGAGCCTCCAGGCCATCCGCTGTTTAAAAAAAATGAATTCAAGCCGGGAAGAAGATATCGAAAATCTGCGGCAGCAGTCAAATCATTTCCATATGGCGATTATTCATGCAGCAAAAAATTCTGTATTACAGAGTGTGTATGTCAGCCTGATTGACATGCTGCAGCTCTCTCGCCAGTATACCTTTGCCCGATCCAGCGTTTCCTATAATACACTGCTTGCCCATGAGGCGATTTATGAAAAGATACTTTCGGGCAATGCGGAAGGGGCCCGTATCTGCATGGCGGAACATCTCACAGAGGCAAAAGACGTATTTGTCCGAAATATTGCCGATGAGGAAAAGCAATTAACCTGCACAAAAGAGGACTGATGCAAATTTAAAGGGGGGGATCAGGTGCCAATCGGAATTATTATTGACTGCACGGCAACGCTTCTGGGGGGGATCTTGGGTGCATTTCTCGGCAGCCGTTTTCCTTCCAGAGTTGCAAAGACCTTATCCTGTGTCTTCGCACTTTCTGCAACCACTATTGGCATTACAATGGTTGTTTCTGTTTCCCAGCTCTCCTCGGTCATTCTGTCGCTGATTCTCGGTGCCGCCCTTGGCGAAGTGCTGTCCCTCAATCAAAGGGTTCTGACCCTGTCAAACCATCTGAATACACTGTTCCAAGCCAGATTTTCCTCGCAGACTATTGATACGGCAGAATTTGTAAATATTATTGTGATGTTTTCCATCAGCGGTTACGGCATTTTTGGCGCCTTAAATGAGGGATTTGCCGGCGACCATTCGTCCTTAACCGTAAAAGCAGTGCTTGATTTTTTTACGATACTGTGCTTTGCGGCAACCTATGGCAAACTTCTCATATGTGCGGCTGTACCACAGTTTGCAGTTTACATAACTCTATTCTTTATATCGTCTCTGATTATGCCGTTTGTTAATGACATGGTGATGGGCGATTTAGCCGCCTGCGCCGGCGTCATTACTCTGGCAACCGGACTGAATCTTCTGTTCAAAAAAGATATCCCGACGGTCAGCATGCTGCCGGCGTTGGTTTTCGTCATCCCGATTTCGCGGTTGTGGCTGCTTATATAGTCAACACACAGGCTTCCCCCGTCCGGCAGACGAGTGGCCTGCCGTCGCTTTCGCATTTTAATCAGGCAGTCGTGATATTCCCTCCACCTGCTATGGGCACTTAATGCCGCGTTGTTCCATCGGGCATACCTGCTCCGCAACTGCTTTGTACGGACTGCCCCGGAGACGCGTCAACTATCTGTAAGATCGTCCCTCAGCGAAAGAAGCCCGTCTTTTGATCAAATCAAAAGGCGGGCTTCTCTTTTATCTGAAGGAAATACCTGATGCTATTGCTCAGGCAGCCTTGCGAATAACCTATCATCATCAAATGCCGCTATTGCTCTGTCAAAATGTGGGCTGAGGATTTGCGGTCAATGTTGACTTTGAAAATCGAGAAGTACATATCAGCCACACGCTTGTTTGCATTAAAAACGGGGAATACAACGAGCATCAATTTTCGCTCCAAAGCCCCAAAACTGCAACCACCAAGAGAACCATTCCCATGAATGATGATGTTTATAGGGCCTTGCGGCAACAGTGGAAGAATGTTGCAGAACTGCGCCTTTACATGGGCGAGGAATGGAGACCCTTAAAGGGAGTTGAAAACATTGTTTTTGTAGGTTATCAGGATACTGTCAGTCAAAAGGTGCTGACCGCCCAGCTGCGGCAGATGGAGGAGAGCGGTCTGGTAATCCGTACCGTCTATCCGGAGGTTCCGCCCAGAGCGGAATACACCCTGACAGAGCCGGATTATCGTTTGAAGCCCATTCTGGGCGCTATATGGAACTGGGGCGAGGCGTATAGTCAACACACTTGAAAAGAAGTAAACCTTCTTTTCAAGTGTGCAGCGGAAGCCGCAGGGAGGCCGCTTTAGCGGCCCGTGTGTCTCCTTCATAGTTGGCGCACACGGGCTTTGCCCGTCCTGCGGCCATAGCCGCAGGTTGTAAATCGGCAAAAGCCGATTTTCAAGTACGCTGACTATATAAGTCGAGGCATATGGAATAAGCGCGGGGATTTTTTTCTCTGCCTGTGCGTTTTGGTATAAAGGGCAGCAGCGGAAGCACACATCCGGGCGCAGGCCTGCCGCCCATAAAAAAGGCCTGAAATCATAAGATTTCAGGCTTTTTTATCTGTTTTTTAAAAACAGCTCCACAAGAGCCGTTTTCTTGCAGCCGGCGCGTTTCAGGGGGAGCAGAGCCTTTTCTCCCTGAGCATCGGGGGCTGCTCCCTTATCGCTTCCACTTCTCCTGTCTGTGCCCCGCCTGCTCCAGCCGGGCGCGCAGTCCCTCCAAAAAGTCCAGAAACGCCTCGCGCTCCTCCTTCTGAACGGTGTTTGCAATGCCGTATACGGTTTTACTGCCGGTGTCACCGATATCCAAAATCTCGCCAAAGCTGCCAAAGCCCTTCCTGTACTCCAGGCACGCCTGATAGTATTTTGGATTCCAGCTCACGCGCTCAACTGCGTCCATATCAATGAAGCAGGCTTCACTGTGCCGTGTCAGCTCCCGGTCAACCTGTACCAGGGTGATCTTTCCGTCACTTTTGCGGTAGCCAAGGATATAGTGGTAGAAGGTCGTGGTATTGGTATCAAACACGAAGCCCCGCTCAAATTTGGAGCTGGTCTGCGTGGTGTGGAGAATCTCATAGCTGTCTCCGTCCGCCAGCGCCTCATTGAACATCTGCCGCATACGTGCCTTTTTGCGCCGGCACTCCTCCGCGTCATATTCCAGCTCCTTCGGTTTTTTTGAAAACAAGCCCATTTTTCTGCCTCCTGATCCTGTTAAAATCGGGATTTCCCGCCGGGATGCCAGGGCCGGTGCAGATGACGCCCCCTGCCCTTTTTTACATCTCACACCATTATTCTACACCCATCAGCGGAATGTGCAAGTGTTTTCGGCAGAATCCCGGCAGACAAAAACGGTGCCCGGATCCAATGGATCCGGGCGCCCAGCTTTTCGAAAAACATTTTTGGAAAGCTGGGACAGGTTTTTCTGAACCTGATAAAGTTCAGAAAAGCTTATGATTGAACGCAAAAGGCACCCTTCCTGGGCTTCTCTCGCCGCTATCTCCCTTCCCGTCAAATCAGTCTTTCGGCCTTATCAACAGCCCAAGCGCCGGATCCAATGGATCCGGCGCCTATTGATCGTACAGAGCGTCCTGCGTAATGGGCCCCATTCCCGCCGGAGCGGACGCCTCACGGCGCCTCTTTCACATAGACCAGCCCGCCGCAGAGGTCGTCTGAACCGGCGGAGATCTCCTCTGGCTCAATACCCTGCTCAGCCAAAGCCTCCAGAAGCGTGTCGAATTCCCCGTCGGTCAGCTGGTAGCAGCGAATGCCGTCCCCCTCGTCGGTATACGGCGCGTCCTCCAGCAATCCTGCCGCCTGGGAGGCTGTGAGCCGGATAATCCGCCCCATTTTGCAGGCGGTCTTCT
>JAMPGX010000049.1 GCA_023663725.1 bacterium
GTCTTTATACTCTGGCTTTCCGTCCCAGTATTTCAGATAATCGGTAAATGCGCTGCTGCCATTTTCCAGCTCTATAAATGCCGCCTCTGCCTCTTCGTTGCTGGGAAAAGCAAAGCTAAAGCGATAACTCTCCCCTGCTTTCGGTGCAAAGCGTCCTTTATGCGTCGCCTTGCTTTCTGGATAAAAGGCAAGTGTGCTGCCATACGACATAAAGCTGTAATTTTCGTGCCATTCCTCAATCTGAATATCTGCGCCGCTGGCGCTCTTCCCTGCTTTTAATACTTCCATGTGTTCTGCCTCTCTTTCGCTGCCCCTCTGGGCTATAATGTTGCCTGCGCCACGTCTGCGGTGTATGTGTGCTGGTCTGTGCCGCTGCGGTTAAGCTCTTTATAAATCGTATCCCTATGCACTCCCACTGCTGCCGCAATCTCCACTATGCTGTCGCCAGTCTTAAGCATCTTTTCTATTGTCCGTCTGTCCTCATAGCGCAATCTCTTGTACTGTTTCCTTGCCACCGTCCCCGCTCTCCTTTCTATGCGGGCGGCTTTCGCCGCCCTAATCAAATAATTAACGTAATGTGAAAGCTAAATCTTTTAATGTGTCTTTTGTTAAATACATATCTCTGCATTCGTCTGTATACCTTGTATCTGGTCTTAAATAAATGCCCTCGCCGTCCTGCTCATGTGTCGGAACTGATACCCAGCGATTAAAAGATTTTTGAATTAACTCTTTTTCTGGCTCTCCCCAGTTTTGATATGTTGCCTCTATAACTTCCAGCTCCATATAAAATCCTGCCTTGATAGCAGCCATGCTTTTCTTCCAAACCTTTTTAATATCTTCCATAAATTCAACTATTTCGGAAAAGTCCGTGTTGTCCGTTAAGTTGATTTCTGCTTTGTAAGTCCTCTCTGTCGTTTCCCTGCGGCGAACTTCATCAACCTTTAATCTCAATTCAAAATTTTTCATTGTGTTTACCTCTCTTTCGTTTGATAAAAAAATAAGCGTGTCAGAGATTTTTACTCTCTAACACGCTTTTCATTTTCCGTATAAAATAAAAAAATGAAATTCGGCTTGAGATTTAATATCTCTTGTCGAATTTCATTCTAAAACTTATCAAACTTTCCAGGTTAAACTTATAAACTGTTATGCAAAGCAACACCGTATGGCGTTTGTAAAAAAATATAAAGAAGTGCTCTATTGTATGGGAGATTTCCCTTTTGACTCCAATGCCTCTTTTATACTGTCCACATCCAGCATGGACAGCATCTTTTCTATTTCATGCTCATAGTCCAGCGACAGTACGTATCGTATCCTTTTCATGCTCAGCTTATAGCTGCTCTTCACCAGCGTCAGGATTGACAGGACTATCTTCTTCATGATCTGGAGGTTCTTTGCGCCTGTCTTCGCCATGCTCGTGTTCTTGTCATCCCTGAACGTGAAGTCCAGCTGCCAGTGCAGCCTGTTCTCTACTCCCCAGTGCCCCCTGGCTGCCCTCGCGAACTCCTCCGCGTCCTCCCCTATGCTGCATAGGTAGCAGCGGGACTCCTCCTCCCGGCTCCCGTCGCGCCTCTCAAGCCTCTTGTGCACCAGCCCGAAGCTCCTGAGCCCTTTCCATTTCCCTTTCTCGCTGAACCACCCGGTCCCTTCCGTGATGTAGTATTCCCTGACCGCCGTGCCGCCGTGCTCCTTCTCCACTGTCTTTTTATAGCATCCCTCTCTCTTCTTCAGTTCTTCCCGGCACTCGTCGTCGAAGAAGGCGCTCACCTCTTCATACAGCAGCCCCTGGTTCCCTTTCAGCGCAAGGACGTAGTCGCCCTTCCCCTCTATGATCGTCTCCGCGGTCCCTTTCTGGCAGTTCATGGCATCCGCGGTCACGATCGTCCCCCTCAGGTCCATAAGGCGCAGCAGCTCCTGGGCTGCCGGAATCTCGTTCGTCTTCCCATCTATGAACTTCTGTGACAGGCACATGCCGTAGTCGTCTGAGAAGACGTTCAGCGTCTGCAGGGCCCTCGTCCTGCCCTCCCCTGTGTCCCTCCTGCCGGAGCCGCAGCTCACCTTTCCGTCTACCGAGACCACGCTCTTCTCATGGATGGCATCCTGCCTTCCCGCCAGCCCTATGATGCCGTCAATGGTACGCAGCAGGATTCCCGTCGTGACCTGGAAGAAATGTTCCGTGCTGATGTTGCTGAACACGACACGGTAGGTGTCGTCCGTAGGGACGCCATAGGGGAGCTCCAGGTGCTTCCTCAGCCACTTTTCCTTGACCCTGGCGAACGACTCGATCTCCGACCATTCGTCCGCGTTCCCGAGCACTGCGAAGAAGACGATCATGATGATGTCGCCAAGATTGTGCCGGACATAGGACGGGTGGCGGTAGTCCGGCACCGCGTCCGCATGCTTCTTGATTTCCTTTATGAGCCTGTCGTTTTCCATGACCGTATCCGGGGAGATCCCGTTCTCACAAAAGGTATTATGGAGCTCCTCAAGCCTTGTCGATTTCTTTGCCATATGCCCTCCTGGTATAATCGTGATAAAACGAGTATACCAAAAAGGGGAAGGAAAAGGAACAGAAATGGGGCTTTCTGTTCCTTAATAATTTTGTAACTTTAAAAGTTTATCCTGGGAGCCAAGTTATGGCAAATTGCGGTAAGTCCAAAGCCTTCAGCAGCTTCTTCAGAACCTGGAATCCTGCGTCCAATCCTCGACCTGCAGACCCTCCACACGATGAAATTCTCTTGTATTGTTCGTCACGACGATAAGCCCCTGCGCCCTGGCGTGTCCGGCTATCAGCATATCCATCGGCCCAATCGGCATTCCCTTCTTCTCAAGCTCCGCTCTGACACGTCCATATTCTTCCGCGGCATAGCTATCGAATGCAAGAATGGTGATTGGAGAAAGAAATAAGGACAGGGCAAGTCGGTTTTTTTCTGCCGCCTGGCTCTTCTCAACCCCATGCATCAGCTCCGCATAGGTGACTGCCGAGACGCATATCTCTTCTGGATCATGTGCCAGAAATCTTCTTATCACGGTATCCGGCTTATGCTTGATCGCATAAATACAGATATTTATGTCCAGCATATACTTCATAATGCTTCGCGCTCTTGCTCCTCGGGCTGCTCGCGTCCATCACATAGAAAATCGTCCGAGAACAACTGGAAACTATTTAAAAAACCCGCCCACTTGTTTTCCTTTGGCATCAGAATGACAATATCGCCGATTTTATTGACGGCCACCTCTTCGCCGTCAAATCGGCACTCCCTGGGA
>JAMPGX010000004.1:0-54569 GCA_023663725.1 bacterium
ATTTTATAGCGCGCCAACAAAACAGATGGGAGCATCTGTCTGCATGACATTATGAAACGGATAGCTTTACGCTATTAAGGGTTTCAGGCTGCGGAGATATTGGTGTTTGTGGAGTTTATCGGCAACAATCACTGTGATGAGCTGAGTAATTCCGGCAAGCAGCAGATCCGCATGGGAAGTCTCTTCATTCTGTGTCCTGCGTCCGGCAACACAAAAGCTGTCCTTCAAGTGGTTAATGGCCTTTTCCACATTTACGCGTATTTTGTAAGTGGAGTCCCATTCCTCTGTACCGCGGATAGTGCCTGGGTAGGCGCGTAAGTTCTGTTCCGGATAGATGTAGATCATTCTGCCACAGGGGGAGGATGTACATGGATTGTCACAGTGGCAGACGCGGCGGCTGGAGCGGTCAGACTTATTGTATTCCCATTTCATTTTGGGACAGACAAACTTCATGGTTGGGAGTCCGCAGCGTAGATGAGATTTACTTCCTTCCCGTTTCATGGGAAGGGAAGGATCTTTGGGGCAACAGGGGATGCCTTCCTCATTAACGGTGTAGTCAATGCCTTCGATGCAGAGTTTATTTTTCAAGGGGATATATGCTTTTTCAAAGGAAGTATCCTGTAACAGATATTTGTATATCTGGGTGGAGTCAAAAGCGGCATCCCCCAAGAAGGTCTTGGGATTGATAAGGGGGTGTTTGGCAAAGAAATCCTTTAAGACGGGGATCAATGCCTTGGAATCGGCAAGGCTCTTATCCTCATCAGGGGAAACGGTTTTCTTATCCACGATGATGTCAGGGTGTGCAGAGAGAAAAGCTTTATTGTAAAAAGTGATGTCCCTGACAATGCCAAGCCCGTTAGTAAGGATGCCGAATTTGAAGGCATAGCAGAAATGGCCATTGATGTACATCTGCTGAATGGCGGGATTGGCGGCGGCATGGGGAGGCATAGAGCTGTATGCGGCCTTGTAGGGATCATAGGAGTCAGAAAGCCCTTTTGCCTTTTTGAAGGCTTTGAGCTGTTTGATGATACGGTTGGCATACTTGGGATTGTTTTTGGTGACCCAGGCTTCAATGCCGGAGGTATCAAAGAGCAGCAAGGAGGCTTTTTCCGTGTCAATGCGTTGGCAGATCGGTTCGGTCAGATCGACGAGATGGTCGAACATGGATTGTAAGTCCAATAAAAAATCCTGTTTGAAACGAGTAAACTTGGAGGCATCGGGAACAACATCGAAACCGCAGAAATCCCGCAATTCCTGTGAATACTTGAGAAAAACGATCAGGAGGGAAGTAGTAGGGATGGAGAAAATAAGTTGTAAGAGCAAAGCCTTGAGCATGGGGTAGAGAAGATGTCTGCGGGGTCTGCCGGTAACAGCGTTAAAATGGGACACAAAGGACACAGGAACAATTTCATCAAGGTTGATGGTTTGGTCGAGCAGGGAAAGGAACTGGTATTTATCGTTATCAAATTTATTTTGGCAATCGGTAAAAAAATCTGCCAAAGAAAGCTGTTTGTATGGTATCATGTAAGTGCAACTCCTTTCTTGGTGGCTGGTTGATTGTTTTTGGACAACTCAATTGTACCACAAACCAGTGAGGAGTTGCTTTATTTTGTGACAAAAAATATGCCGTATTTATGCGGCTTGTGGCGTTTCGCAAACGCCTATAAGCCGTTCAAGGTTGAAAGGAGGCAGAGCAGGTGGCTCGGATACATTTACGGATTGCGGATCTGCGGCGGCAGAGGAAAATCACGCAGCAGGAGTTGGCGGACCAGGTGGGGGTATCCTATCAGACCGTGAGCCGCTGGGAGACAGGGGCCGGAGAACCGGAGCTGTCCCTGCTGGCGGTACTGGCGGAGTACTTTCAGGTGTCGGTGGACCAGTTGTTGGGGCTGACGCCCCTGGAGGGAGAGACTTATGTGCCGGAGCGGACCGGCACAGGCGACTTCTGGAATCAGAAGCGGGAATACCTGCTGCGCACCCGAAAGGGTTATTACAATGAGGACTATGTGGAATTTCTGGTGCGGAAGGTCTGGAAGCTGGAGGAGCCGGTGTCCCTGTTGGACTGCGGCTGTGGGTATGGATTTCTGGGGCTGCTGTTGATGCCTCATCTCGCGCCTGGCAGCACCTATACCGGCATTGATTTTGCCGGAGAATTGATTGCCACAGGACGGGAGCTCTATCGGGAGCGGGGGATAGAGGGCGAATTTATTCAGGAGGATGTGCTTGCCCACAAGAGCAGACACCAGTATGATGTGGTGATCTGTCAGGCAGTGCTGCGGCATCTGGACGATCCGGAGGGCTTTGTCCGCAAGATGATACAGCTCGCAAAGCCCGGCGGCACTGTGATCTGCATAGACGCCAACCGAGAGTTTGAGTGCGACGGTCTGTATATCGACGGCATGGATTATCAGGTGCTCTGCCGACATGACGGTCTGGAAAAAAAGTGGGCGATGGAGCTTGAAAAGCAGGGCAGGGACTATGCGATAGCGATTCGCACAGCCCATATCATGAAACGGCTGGGGCTGCGGGATGTGGGCGTGCGGATGAATGACCGCGTCGAGCTGGTGACGCCGGACATGGCCGAATATGAGGAGAAAAAGAAGGATTTTCTGGATTACAACGACTGGAACACCGGCTTGACTGACCAGGAGAGGGAACAGGTGATCCTCCATCTGCTGTCTCACGGCCTGGACAGGCGGGAGGCCCAGCAGTACTGCGACCGCAATCGGGTCATCACTGGATTTTTCCGCGAGCACCAGACGGCCGGTTACAGCTTTGTGAAGGGGCATATGATTACCTATGGAAAAAAGAGTACTGCTGATTGATATGTATGGCGTGATAATCGAGCAGAGCAGGGGCAATTTCATCCCCTATACTCTGGCGCATTTTCCGGAAGTTAAGCATGGGCGGCTGCTTCGGGCGCTCCGTGAGGAGCGGCTTTTCACCCGGGCGCAAAGCGGGGAGATGAGCTCGGAGGAATTCCTGGCGCTGCTTGGCTATGCGGATCCAGCAGCAGCCATGCGGGATTATCTGGAACACTCTCTTACGCTGGACGAGGGCTTCAAACCCTTTGCGGAGCAATGGAAAAAAGCGGGCGGCGAGCTCGTGCTGCTCTCCAATGATGTGGCACAGTGGAATGTTTACCTGATGGAGTTGCATGGGTTAAATGCGTATTTTGAGGACGCCATTGTCAGCGGGGAGGTGCATATGCGCAAACCCCAGGAGCAGATATTTCAGTATACACTGCAGCGTTTGGGACGAGAGGCGCAGGATTGTATCTTTGTGGACAATTCGGCTGCCAATCTGCGGACGGCGCAGCGGTTGGGGATAGATACCGTACATTTTAATCGCGACGGCGAGGACTACGAGGGCCGCCAGGTGAGGAATTTTCAGGAGTTGGAGAAAGCGCTGTAGGGAAAAGGAGAAAATCGATGGCAGAGATATTGTGCTCCACGGGAGCGTTGATTGGTAAGGCGAACAACAGGGACTATCACCTGTTACAGAGGTTGGCGGGACAGCTTGACTGCGACGGATATGAGTTTATGATGTACAGCTCCTGGTATGAGGAGTGGGAGGCGATGGCGGATTATCTGGTGGGCCTGGGCCTGCATATGCCGGTAGTTCACTGTGACAAGCGTATCGGGGAGGCAGTCAGCCAGGGAGAGGACTTATCTCTGGCTGACAGTGGGGCGGCGGCAAAGTTTCGCATCAACTGCGAGCTTGCCCGTCGGATCGGCGCCAGAGCGCTGGTGCTCCACCTGTGGGGCGGCATGGCATCAGATCAACATTTTGAGTATCATCTGCGGGCCTACCCCATCCTGCGGGACATCGCGGAGGGATACGGACGGAAGCTGTTGGTGGAAAATGTGGTATGCAACAAAGAGAATCCGCTGAAACACCTTTGTCAGTTGGCGGAGGCTTACCCTGAGGTCGGTTTTGTGTGGGATACCAAGATGGCGGCTTTCCATCAGGAGGAAACGCTACTGTACCGGCAGGAGTATGCCTGGCTCTGGCAGCGGGGCCATATCCGCCATTACCATGTGAACGATTACAGCGGAGGCTATATGGACTGGAGTACAATGGGCAAGGCTGTGGGGCCCATCGGAGTAGGGCATATTGACTTTGACGCCTTTTTCCGGTTTCTCCGCCACACGGGATATGATGGCAGTTATACTGTGGAGGCTACGGCCTTCGCCAAGGACGGCTCTGTGGATGTGGCGATGCTGAATCGCTGTTTTGAGCGCATTCGACAGGGAATCGCCGGATAATATGGAACAATTACTCACTTTTTTTGTCTCTGTTATGGCAAGTGTGGTTGGTAACTACATAAGCAAATGGTTGGACAGGGATAAGTAATACAACAGGCAGCCTGTAACGGAAAAGCCCAGGGACGCAACCCCTGGGCTTTTCTTGGTGATTCTTTAGGAACTACTCACTTTTAATGCTTTTCAGCAATTAAACGATATCATTTTTTATTCATAAGTCAAGCAAATTCGGGCGCAGGATCATGCGCCAAGTTCATGCGGCCGTATGCCATTTCCCTGTCTAAATCGATGCATCCTTCATAAACTCCCACAGTTTTGTCGTCCTGTAGAGATATTTGCCGCTGCCCTCTATAACGGTGCCGCATCCGGTTTCATAAATGTTCCGTACCGAATCTTTTCCCAGAGCCCCGTACATCAAGGATCTCTGTTTCCCGGCGGCAAAGTCAAAGCATTCGATGATCGGCATTTTATTGGTGACGTCCACCGGCAGAACACAGACTCTGCCATCCGTCCATGGCCGTACATGTCCGTAATGACAGGGATAACTTGTTTCGTCGCCTGTTGTGAGATCCAGTAAAGTCAGCCGACTTTTTGTCTCCCCTCTCGGGATATGCTGAGGACGTACCTGAAAAGCTATCTTGGTTTCTCCCACCGGCACAAAGTCCCATACGTCAAATCCGTTTATCGTATATACTTTTTCAAAGTCACCCCCCGTTTTAATAAACCAGCTCTTTTTTTTCCACTCGTAAACTGTCTGATGCATAAACAGATATAATCTGTCTCCCAGCAGAAAAAATTTGGGAAACCAATGGCTGTTGCCGCCTTTGCGTTCCAGGACTTTTTCACAGGAATGTGAAAGACCCTCTATATTTTTAATGAGGTATACGCTATTCTGATCCGCCGCAAACAATTCATCCTCGAACCAGATTAATGCGCAGCAGTCAAAATCCATCTCTTTTTGCAGACACTTCCATTCCCCGATACGGGTTATATCCGTTCCGGTCACGATCGATTCGCCTTTATCGGCTAGATAGCCATTTTCATTTACCGTATTGCTTTGGATTACCGCAGCATATACGCCGTCCTGCCTTCTGACGATTCTGTGTACCAAAAGCTCTATATCTTTACTCTGCTGTGGCGGCCACTCTTTGATGTCGAGAGCGGCGGAGCAGAATCTGCGGGAAGCGGGAACGGAATGGTTCAAAGTCATAAAATAATCCAGCCACAGAATGCCGTCCGTATAGTCCGTTACCAGATTTACACGGTATCCCGGCTCCAATGTCATTTTGTCACAGGGCAGGCGCTTACTCAGACTTATCCTCTTTGCGGGCATTCCCGCTTTTCTTTTCGCCTGCTTGCGCTGAGTGGCTTTTTGCGGTCTGTCCGCAGCCTTGACTTCCTCCGACAGAATAACCAGTGCGTAAGAATCGCCGTCCGGAGGCAGTTCATAGAGGGCGTGGCCGTAACAGGTCAATTCCTGTCCCAAGGCGTCCAGAAAGGCTTCCGGCTCCTCCGCCGCGTAGTTTTCCGCAAGATCGTCAAAAGCCTGTTCCAGAAGAAAGGGGCAGGATGCTCTATGGGATTCGCGGAGAGCGAAGAGAATATCGTCGGAGGAGGCCTTGTAATCTGTGTAGGCTATAGGAGATGCATTCATAATGACACTACTCCTTTCTTTTCATGTGTGTTACTTACATCATACTACTTTGGGAGTGTAAAAGACAAGTTCGTTCTTAAGGGATCTTATAGCCCATCTGCTTCAAAATATCTATCAACTGCTTCAGAGGCATTTCCCCCAGATCCCGGCTGCCTTCCGGTGCGTCTCTCCATCTGACAGACACGGTGCCATTTTCCCGCTCTTTTTCTCCCACGATGACCATATAAGGAATCTTATCCATCTGCGCTTCCCTGATCTTGTAACCCAGTTTCTCGTCCCTTTGGTCGATCTCAGTGCGGATACCCTGTCCCTGTAATAGCAGCTTTACCTCCCTCGCATAGTCCATATACTTGTCGGAGACTGGCAGTACCTTAACCTGTACAGGGGAGAGCCACAGGGGGAATTTTCCGGCATAGTGCTCGATCAGGATACCGATAAAGCGCTCGATGGAGCCAAATATCACCCGGTGTATCATGATGGGGCGGTGTTTCTCGCCGTCCGCTCCGATATATTCAATATGGAATCTTCTCGGCAACTGAAAGTCCAACTGAATCGTTCCGCACTGCCAGGTTCTTCCGATGGAATCCTTCAGGTGAAAGTCCAGCTTAGGCCCGTAAAATGCCCCGTCGCCCTCGTTTACCGCGAAAGTCTTGCCCATTCCTGTGACCGCGTCCGCCAGCGCTTGGGTGGCAAGCTCCCACTCCTCGTCGCTTCCAATGGAATCCTCGGGTCGGGTGGAGAGCTCGATTTCATAGGAAAATCCAAATACCGCATATACCTCGTCTATCAGACGCACAACTCCCTGGATTTCGTCCCGTACCTGCTCCTCGGTCATAAAGATATGGGCGTCGTCCTGGGTCAAACAGCGCACCCGCATCAGACCGTGGAGGGTTCCCGATGCCTCGTTCCGGTGTACCAGTCCCAATTCTCCCATCCTCATCGGGAGGTCGCGGTAAGAGCGGGGCTTAAGACGGTAGACCAACATACCGCCGGGACAGTTCATGGGGCGTATGGCAAAATCCACACTGTCAATCACCGTGGTATACATCTTATCCCGATAATGCTCCCAGTGGCCGGAGGTCTCCCATAGCCCGCGGTTCATGATCATGGGGGTGGCAATCTCCACATAGCCCTCTCGGGTATGAATCTTGCGCCAGTATTCGATCAGTAGATTCTTGATGATCAGTCCTTTGGGCAGCAGGAAGGGAAATCCCGGCCCCTCATCCATCAGGGCAAACAACTCCAGCTCCCTGCCCAGCTTGCGGTGATCGCGAGCCCTCGCCTCCTCCAGCCTGTGCAGATATTCCTGCAAATCGGCGTTCTTGGGGAAGGAGATGCCGTATATCCTGGTCAACATCGGATTCCTTTCATCTCCCCGCCAATAGGCTCCGGCGATGGACAGCAGCTTTAAAGCCCTGATGGGGCTGGTGTTGGACAGATGAGGACCTGCGCATAACTCCGTGTAATTCCCCTGCCTGTAAAAAGTGATCTCCTCGCCGCCTGGCAACTCCCGAATCAACTCCAGTTTGAAGTCCTCTCCTTCCTGCTCCATATGGGCCAAAGCCTCCTGCCTGGACACCGCCCGAACCTGCAGGGACAGCGATTCCCGCACCAGCCGGCGCATCTCCTCCTCCACCGCCCGCAGATGCTCTTCCGTAAAAGAGAAAGAAAACGCAAAGTCATAATAGAATCCGTTGTCCGTCGCCGGACCGATTGCGCATTTCGTGTCTGGATACAAACGCTTTACTGCCTGCGCGAGCAGATGGGCGCTGGTGTGCCAAAACGCTTTCCTCCCCTCCGAACTGTCAAAATCTGAGCTGGTAATCTCTCCGTTCCTGTGTAGAATCTTCATGTGTTGCTCCTTTCTGAAATAATATTTTTAGGCGTTTGCGAAGGCCAGGTACTTTGCTGGTGTCATTGTGTACATTGTACATTCCAACGCGGACACGCTCTCGCTTCGTTCTCACTGTAGCGGTACATAAGATGCTAAAGGACAGCATCGAGGGTTGCTAGCAACCCTAGGTACCGACAGTTCGAAAGAGTCCGCTTATGGAATATACAATATACACAATTCGGTACTAACAAAAACGGTTATACAAACGTCTACAATGTCTTCTAGGCAAATACAAAATGTTGTTTGCCAGAGACTGAAAAATGTCTTTAGACAATTGCCAAACAGTCCTATACCAGTACCGAATTGTGCATATCATGTATTCCATAAGCAGGCTTCGTGCAACAAAGTTGCACCTGAAAAACGTCGGTACTTAGCGAGGTTTGTCGAATTTATTCGGCACGAGCTTAGTACCGCTACGTTTTTCACGAAGCGAGAGCGTGCCTGCGTTGGAATACATGATATACACAATGACACTAGCAAAGTAACTGGCCTTCGCAAATGCCCAAAGATAGGGTTGCAACAACATAAGAAAAGCACCCAAAAGACGATAATACACAGTCTTAAGGGTGCATCTGCACGGTTCCACCTTAACTTTTCACTTCAGATTCCAATAAATCCTATCCTTTAACGCAGGCATACGGCAACGCTTACATTTACATTCGGCGCTGCAGCTCGGGAATGGTTTTCGTCTACAGTCCTCATAAGCGGCTCTCACCAGTGTGCCGCTCTCTCTGGATGATTCGTTGTAAACTACTCTTTTCCGTCATGGCTTTTCTTATGTTATTGTAGTTAGATTAGCAGAGATTGGTTCGGTTGTCAATCCTGATTTTATGGAGAATAAAGCTTGCCAAAGTATTCGCAGGGGGACTATAATATTTCCAGTTGAGTTTAGAGCTGAGTTTGAAGCGAAGGAGCAGATAAACATCAGCAAGGACGGGACAGTAAAATAAGGAGGACAGGATAATGTTGGCACAAAAAGCACCGATGGGGTGGAACTCATGGAATACCTTTGGAAAGGATATCAATGAGCAGTTGATAATGGAGATGGCGGATGTCATCGTGGAGAAGGGCTATCAGGAGGCCGGCTATGAGTATGTGATCATCGACGATTGCTGGTCGCTCAAGGAGCGGGTGGACGGTAAGCTGGTGGCTGATCCGGAGTTGTTTCCCCACGGCATGAAATACCTCTCCGACTATGTTCATGCCAAGGGCCTGAAATTCGGCATGTACTCCTGTGCGGGCTTTATGACCTGTGCCGGATATCCCAGCAGCTACGGACATGAATTTGAGGACGCAAAGCAGTTTGCCGAGTGGGGTGTGGATTACCTGAAGTATGATTTCTGTAATTTCCCCTCCAGCGGAGACTGTAAGAACGCCTATCTGACCATGGCTATGGCGCTGCGAAACAGCGGCAGGGAGATATTGCTGGCTGCCTGCAACTGGGGCGTGGAGAATCCCTCCGGCTGGATGCGTTCGCGAGGGGCGCACAGCTACCGCTCCACCGGAGATATTTTTGACGTGCCCAAGAGCTATAAAGATATTTTCAGGAGCCAGGTGAAAAATATTGAGAACAATGCCCCGGGCTGTTACAACGATATGGATATGCTGATCGTGGGCATGCACGGCAAGGGCAATGTGGGACTGGACGGCTGCAGCAGTCTCCAGTACTTGCAGCATTTTGCTATGTGGGCTTTCTTGGGCTCACCGCTGATTATCGGGTCCGATCTGCGCAGCATGGAAGAAATCGATGAGAAGACACTGCTTTGCCGTGGTCTGATTGCCATCAATCAGGACGAGGAGTGCCGGCCCGCCTACCTGGTAGCGAACAATGGGGAGAAGACCTATGCGCTGGCCAAGATCCTGAGCGGCAACCGCATTGCCCTGGGATTTTTCAATGTGGAAGGAGCCAATGAATGGGAGGGGACTATGAGTATCTCCTTTGACGATCTGGGAATTCACTCGGAAGCCGGCATTGCGCTGAGGTTGACTGACGCTGTCACAGGTGAGGAGTTAGGACTCTACAGAGACGGATACCGTTGTACGATAGCAACAGATGAGTGCAAGGTCCTGATTGGGGAGCTTGTCTGTGGATAGAGAGGATAGATGCCGACAATGTGGCAGAGCGTTGACTCGAGATGAGATAGGGCTTCATCGAAAGCTCTTCAATCGGGCGGCGGATTCTTTTCTGTGCATTTCCTGCAGTGCGGATTATTTTGGTGTCAGCACAGAACTGTTGGAGCGGAAGATACGGCAGTTCAAGGAGATGGGCTGTACATTGTTTGATCGGAATTAACCATAAGCATTGCCCCCATCAGAGAGGGGGCAATGCTTATCTCACAGCGTGTTTATTCTGATACATTTCTTCCTCAGCCCGTTTGATAGTGTTTTCCAGAGTCTCTCCAGACTCTCTGAAGGCGCCCCCAACAGCAAGCCTGCAGAGGAAATCCCCCTCTGTCTTCGACAGAATATTGTCTTCGTCGTTTCGCAGCCTGTCTACCAAAACTCGGACATTTTCCTCCGAAGATGTCCTCAAGAACATTACAAATTCATCGCCGCCCACCCTGCAGCACTCATAGCCTGGCTCCTCATAGCGGTGAATGAGGTTTGCAGCCCGCAGAATGACCATGTCCCCCTCGTCATGCCCGAAGGTATCGTTCATTTTCTTCAGATTATCTATATCCAGATATATGACGCCCAGATCATTTTCCTCCTGAAGCGTGGTCAGAAGCTCATTGTAATATCGCTTATTGTACAACTGAGTCATGCTGTCATGATTGCTGTTCCAGGTGGCGCTGAGCAATCTGGCGGAGTAGGCCAGAATATCGTTCTCCATCTTTTTCATGGATTCACAGAGGCGTTCCAGCTCGTCACCCGTCTGAATATGTAGCTTTTGCAGAGGAGAGATGACATCGTTCTTCTCAAGATTTTCCGCATAGCTTCCCGCCGCCAGAGTCATTTCGTTGATAGGGGCCATAATATTTCTATTCATAAAAAGAATCAGTATTCCACCCGCAAAGACGGTAATGGCGGTAATAATCAATACCAGATACAGAAGATAAGCCCGCTGCTCCGCCTCCACCGTATCTGTCGCAACGCCAACCACCACATAGGCCACCGGTATATTGTAGGAGGATTTGATGGGAATATAGATATCCGTATGGTTTCCATATACCAGAGAGATGTCGGAGGCGTAGTTGATCAATGAGTCTCTGACGGGCTGCTGTCGGGAGTCATACGGCCGCGAATCCCCCAGAAAAGCCCCGTTTTCGGTCAGATCCGTGTCAAATACATAATAGCATCGGTCCTCCTGAAAGTTCATGACGCTGAGCTTAACAATATTGGAGTTCGTGTTGCGGTAGTCGATCAATTTGTTCCACACCACATAGTAATCGCTGTCTCTCCTTCTGGTGGACAGATAATCCTCCACCTTATCGCCGTCAATGACCAGACAACAGGTATTGATGACCGTATTTGCCAGCTGCATCGTATATTCCCTGTTTATGGATACATATTTGCGATAATTAAATATTACGCATCCGAAATCAATCAACAGACAGATGAGAAAGACTGCTACAATGACTTTATTTTTCAGAGGTCTTTTCATACTATGCTATCCTCCTGCGGATTTTCCGCCAGTTCTGTCAATATGCTCTCTCGTCAATATATTGGGAGGCATTCTGATAATCAAAGACCTGTTCTTCTACATAGAGCTTCTTTTCCTTCACAGGAATGCCCTGTTCCAGATCGAGGATGATTTTTTCTACTCCCTCTGCCAGAAGAGGATTGCATTCCACAGACACATGAAGCTGTCCGGCGATCATTTTTTCAAAGGCTTCTCTGAGCGCGTCAAAGGAGATTGTGATAATCCCTCCCTGCGGTCCATAGGAGAGACCCTTGCGCTCCAACGCCTTCATCGCGCCAAACATCATATTATCGTTTTCCGAGATGATTACGTCGATACCGGAGGGTTCGATGGCATCCAGAAGCTTTTCCATGACGCTCTGCCCCTCGCCCTGTGTAAAGTTGGCACATTCGCTCGCCACAATATGCCAGTTGCCATGTTGGGAGACCATATCCATAATTCCCTGTGTTCTGCCAATAGCGGCTGTGGCGCCCTCCGTACCCTCCAGCAGTATGATATTGAGGTCTTCGTCCAGACTGCCCATCTCATCCAGATAATTCTCAAGCCACTCGATAGCCTTTCTGCCCTCCTCGTAGAAGTCAGAGCCTATCCAGGTGACATATTCGCTGTCTTCCACAGCTATCTGCCGGTCTGCCACAATGACCGGAACTCCGGCCTGCTTCGCCTCCTGAATCGCTTCGTCCCAGCCTGTCTCGATGATGGGCTGCAGGATAATATAGTCCACCCTCTGCCAGATCAGGTCGCGCATAGCCTGAACCTGCCGCTCCGGACTTGAGTTGCCATCCACATAGATCAGCTCGTAGCCACGCTCTTCTACAAAGAGATTCAGATAATCATTGGTGTTGGCGTCTCTCCAGTCGGACTCCTTTCCAGTCTGTATCAGGCCAATCCGCAGTAAGCCCTCCTCAGCCTGAGGAGCCTGCCCACGGACGATCCCCAATATCTCCTCATCCGTAGTTGCAGAACAGCCCCAAAGCCCCAAACCACATATCATCAGGCAAATAACAGCCAGTATCTTTCTTTTCATCTGTTTTACCCTAATCCTCCGTCCAACCGCAACCTGTTTTTGCCCTGTCAAGATATGCTGCTACGCACGGCACAGGTAATCATATGTTATTAATCATTTTAAGGTATTCATATTATCTTGTCAAACGGAATTTCATACACAATTCAGGACAAAAAGGGCTATGGCTATGCAGAAACCGGCCATAAAACAAAAGTTGACACAGCGTCGAACTGTTGATAAAATTATAATGATACCCGCTGTTGCAGAACAGTGGCGTCGCAACTGACATGGACCAAAGAATACTTGTTACAGCGCAAGGGGGAGAAGACATGTATCACTGTCATTTACAGATATATCTTATGGGAATTCCCAGTAATTACGCTGAAGCTGTCCGCGGGATGGCTCCGTTAGAGTCTTTTACCCATACATTTCTGGAAAGTGAAGAGGCGGAGCAGTCTATGGCCGCCGGAGCGAATGTGATTTTGGCAAGCATGCAGGGCAAGGACGCCGCCTGTGAGCTTGCCAGGCTGATCTCCTGGAAGGATCCGGAGGCAGAGCTGATTGTGCTTATAGACAGAGCGAAGATGGAAACCCTCGGGCAATATCTGTCCCAGGTGAAGGATGCGTGGATACTTCCTCTCTCCGAGGATGAGCTGCGTTTTCGTTTTCTGAGATGGCAGCAGGCGTACAAGCTGCGGCTGGATTACTGGGAAGCCAGTCAGTTTCTGGAGATTACAGCCAACAGTGTTCCCAACCTGATCTGGTATAAGGACAAGGACGGCGTACATGTGAAGGTCAATGACAGCTTCTGCGCGACGGTGGGCAAGACCAAGGTGCAGGGGCAGCGCCATGCCTATATCTGGAATGTGGAACGGGACGATCCCGCCTGCATCGAGTCAGAGCGATTGGTCATGGAGAAGAAGGAGACCTGTGTGTCCGGAGAGTGTATCCAGACCCAGGACGGCCCCAGACTGCTGACCACTTATAAATCCCCGCTCTACGATGTGGATGGCAGCGTCATGGGAACGGTGGGTGTTGCCATAGATGTGACTAAGGAACAGGCTTATGCTCAGGAGCTGATTCAGAAGAACCAGACTCTGGAGACCATCTTTACTTCCATGGACTGCGGCGTAATGCTACACAGTCTGGATGGAACGCGCATTGTGCGCATTAATGAGGCGGCGCTTAAGATACTGGGATACAAGTCCATGGAGGAGCTTACAGCGGCCGGCTTCGACATGGTGGCGGCCTCCGTTCTGGATGAGGATAAGCCCAAGCTGAGGAAGAGCTTTCAAACTCTGGAGAAAGAGGGAGACAGCATCACGATGGCATATCGCATCCGCCACAACAATGGAGACATCCTGCATGTCATGGGCAATGTTAAGCTCATTCGGGAAAATGGCGAGCTGCTTTATCAGAGATTTCTGCTGGACTGTACCGCGCAGAGACAGAGGGAAGCCAAGAGTCAATGGGAGAAGGACAGATATCAGATCGGGCTGATTCATGCGCTCAGCATTGAATACAATATGGTATGCTATTTTAACCTGAATAGCGGTGAGGGCGAGATCCTGCGGATTGGAGAGTGCCCGAATCACATTTTGGATGATATTTTTTCCCAGAAGATCTCGCTGGAGGTCTGCATGGAGCAATACATAGAAAATTGCGTCTATCCCGAGGACAGGGAGAATATGCGGCATGCAGTTTCACGCCAGCAGCTCAGCGACGAGCTCTCAGAGAAAAAGATGTGCTTTTTCAACTACCGCACTACTTGTTGTGGGGAGATGAGATATTTTCAGATGGTCGCCGTGCGGGTGGGCGACTGGGACGAGAACAGGGGCATTGTTCTGGGCTTCAGAAGCGTCGATGAAGAGACCCGCAATGAGATGAGAAAGAAAGCGATGCTCGAGGATGCGCTCTCTCAGGCCAATCGAGCCAACCGAGCTAAGAGTATATTCCTGTCCAATATGTCCCACGATATTCGCACGCCCATGAACGCGATTATCGGCTTCATCACCCTGGCTATCAACCACATTGACCGCAAGGAGCATGTGGAGATGTACCTCAAGAAGATCATGACCTCGGGCAATCACCTGCTCAGTCTGATCAACGATATTCTGGATATGAGCCGTATCGAGAGCGGCAAGATGCACCTGGAGGAAAAGCCCTGCAGTCTGCCGGATATCCTGCATAATCTTCGTAGCATTATGCAGGCGGATATCCATGCCAAGCAGCTGGAGCTGTATATGGACGCAGTAGATATCCGCAATGAGGAAATATATTGTGACGGTCTGCGCCTGAATCAGGTGCTCCTGAATCTGCTCAGCAATGCGGTGAAATACACGGAGGCGGGAGGCAAGATAACGATAAAGGTACGCGAGGATGACAAGGCAGAGGAGGGCTTCGCCAATTATGAGTTCCGGATCATTGATATCGGCATTGGTATGAGCGAGGAATTCGTCAAACATATTTTTGAGCCGTTTGAGCGCGAGCGCAACTCCACGATCAGCAAGATACAGGGAACCGGTCTGGGCATGTCCATTACCAAGAATATTGTAGACATGATGAATGGTTCTATTGAGGTCAAGAGCAAAAAAGGAGAAGGAACGGAGTGCATTGTCAAATTCGCGTTTCGTCTGTTCTGTGGTGAAAAGGAGTCTCAGGTCATTCCGGAGCTGAAGGATCTGCGGGCGCTGGTGGTGGATGACGATTTCAACACCTGTGACAGCGTGTCCAGCATGCTGCAGCAGATCGGCCTGAGGGCGGAGTGGACAATGTCCGGCAAGGAGGCGGTTCTGCGAACCCGCCAGGCAGTGATGCGGAAGGATAACTATTATATGTATATCCTCGACTGGCTGCTGCCCGATATGAACGGCGTGGAGGTGGCCCGCAGAATCCGGCAGGAAATGGGCAAGGATGTGCCTATTATCGTGCTGACGGCCTACGACTGGACAGATATTGAGGATGAGGCTCTGGAGGCGGGCGTAACCGCTTTTTGCAGCAAACCGTTGTTCCTGTCGGAGCTGAGAGCTTGCTTGTATTCCCTCGTCAATGCGGAAAAGAATGTGGTCACGCAGGACAATGAGGCGAAACCCGTTCATACGGGCCGTATCCTGCTGGCGGAGGACAATGAACTCAATCAGGAGATTGCGGTGGCAATCCTGGAGGGCGCAGGCTTCTCCACAGAGGTTGCGGATAACGGACAGATCGCTGTGGATATGCTGAGACGATCCGAGCCGGGATATTACCGTCTGATTCTGATGGATGTACAGATGCCGGTGATGGACGGCTATGAGGCGACCAGAACGATCCGCAAGCTCGAGGATTCCAGGCTGGCTTCCATCCCGATCCTGGCCATGACTGCCAACGCCTTCGAGGAGGATAAGCAGGAGGCGCTCAGAAGCGGGATGAACGGTCATATTGCCAAGCCGATCAATATTGAAGTATTGATGAAGGCGCTGGGTGATATATTGAAGTCATGAGAGAGGGAATAGCGATCCACTTGGTATGGATCGCTATTCTTTTTTAGAATGTTTTATTTGGCAGGAATCCGCAGGATTGTCAGAGAGTAGGCGGGAGCTTCGTAGACAAAGCTGTCATCTATGGATATCTGGGATTCCATGGGGATTATCTTGTCTGGCGCTTCAAAGCTGTTCACCGCGCTTAGCGAGTCGCCTGACAACACTGTCACTTGTGCTTTTTCCTCATATAGCTCTGCCGCAAAACCATCCAGATGGGTATCCACAGGGATTGCCTGACCGGTAGGGTTTACCAGCTTGAGGATGAGGTCACCGTTCTTGTCTATGCTGGCGGACTCATACAGGGTCTCTGGAGACTGATAATCATAATCCAGATATTTTGTGCCGTCGAGATAACCCTCTACATGATTCCCTTCCACGACCACCTTGATCGTGTAGACCTTTCCCCATTGCAGCTTCATATTGCGCACGGTGCCGGAGATCTGACCGCTTTTGCTGCCTCCGGAGACGATCTGCAGGCAGGATACCGTGTTGCCCCAGCCGCCGAGGTTCCAGAACAGATTGTTGTCGGCATCTTGTACGCATACCGGAATCAGGAAGCCCTCCGCACCGGAGAGGATCTCCGCCTCCACGGTGAGGGTGTAATCACTCCAGTCGGTATCTCCCAGATATAAGCTGTCACCAGTGTTGGTATCGCTCGGATTGTCGGTGTGACTCTGAATCAGCCTGCCGTCCTTCACAAACCAGTCTCCCTCCCAGAGATCCATATCCGAAGGAAGCTCTCCATCCTCAAAATCCGCCTGATACAGCACATTTCCCGAGGCGTTGTCAGTTACGGTGAGATTGTCATAGGCCACGCTGGTCTGCCAGCTGCCAAGCCCCACCTTGCCTGACAGAGCGCTGGAGGAGGAGGCGTCCACAGTCAGCTCTGTGGGCAGATTGACACTGCCCTTATTGTTCGCATATAGCAGCTGTACATAATAGTTGACGGAGCCGTATGCGGTTGTACTGTCAAACCAGATCAAATCCGGACTCCACTGGCTCTGCAATCGGTTGCCGAAGAGCGGCGCATAGCAGGCCATCTCCACCACATCCCCGTTTTTTTCCAGACCAGTCATGTAGGCGGCCTCGGAGAGCGCCGCCTCCAGAGTGTTGGACTGGGCGGCATATTCTCCCAGAAATACCTTCGCCTGACTGCCTCTGTCATAGCTGTCATAGCGATGGGTATTCGTGAAAAAGAAGGAGGGCGGCTCGTAATAGTGTTCGTCCACCAAAGCAGTGATCTCATCTCCCCAGTCAGCGCAGTCTTCTATGTAATTCCAACCCACCCTGTCTCCGGAGGAGGTGCTGTTGGCCACGATCAGCCGGATATCTTTATAAAGCTCAGGGTTCTCTTTCGCAGCCTCGTCAAAAGCCTCCACAAAGCGGCGGTAGTGCTGGAAATATTCAGATTGCCACTGTTCGTTGCCAATGCCGATATATCGCAGGGCAAATGGCTCCTCGTGCCCCATGGCAATACGCACACTGCCCCACTGGGTGGACGCATCCCCCAGGCAGAACTCCACCAGGTCCAGCGCGTCCTGTACGCACTGGCGGAATTCATCGCTATTTATATCATAGACAATATATTTCGGGCTCTGTACCTGACAGGTCATACCTGCGTTCAGTACCGGCATCGGCATACAGTCCAGCGCCTCGCACAGCTCAAAGAACTCATAGAAGCCGATCCCATAGGTAGTATAGTAGGGATGGTTCTGGGTGCCCTTCCATAGGGAATAGCTCTGGGGACGCACTTCGATACCGCCAGTGGAAGTCACCTCCCCCACCGTCAGCTGCGCGCCGCCACCGATGGAATCCTTCCAGCTGTACATGGATTCCTCGTCCCGTCCCTCGATAACACAGCCGCCAGGAAACCGCAAAAAGGAAGGGTTTAGGGCCTCCAGCTTCTCCCCCAGATCTCTGCGGATGGGTAGTCCCTTATAGGTATCTGCGGGCATCAGGCTTACCATATCAATATCCACAGTGCCCTTGCCGATTCCCAGATCCAGCGTCAATGTGGAATCCGCCAGATCTGCTCCGGCGGTTTGTTCCTCCGCGATCAGTGTCATCTCATATCTGGCCCACTGATCAGTCAGGCCGGAAATCTCGCCATAGGCCAGAGATGCTCCCTGGCGATTCAGCTCCACAGAGACCGTGCCGTTGTATCCGTCGGGACTTTTCAGATATACCGAGAAGGTATACTCCTCCTGGCCTCTGACATTCATACCGGATAAATATCCCTTGTTGGAGAGATACACGCGTTCTGCCTCCTCCGTGTTGGTCAGTCGGGCGTAGTGCGGATTATTTTTGTGGAGGCAACTGCCGTCCTCTGAGCCGTCGATAATGGAAAAGTCAAAGGCCCCGCCGGACCCCGGCCAGATGCTCCAGCCGTGTTTATTTTGATTTCCGGCAAGCTTCCCGTACTCGAAGGAGCGGTTTTTCACCAACTCCGCATACAATCCCCCGTCCAGAGCATGGTTGATATCTTCTAAAAATATGCCGTAGAGAGTGTCGCTGATGGTATGGGATGCATCCAGCTTTGAAGTATCCATATGTACAACATAATTTGCCGCTGGCACAGCCGTATCGTTTTCCTCCCCATCTGTGGCAGCTTCGGAAAATGCTTCCGATGCCGTCTCGGTTGGCGTGCTCTCCTCCGCAGGAGTTCCGGTTGGAGGAGAGCATGCGGTAACCAGACAGGCGGCAGAAATCATTAAGGCAGATCTTTTAAAGTTTAGCGTATTATGAAACATAAGCGCCTCCTTTTTTCTCCCAGGCGTTTGCGAAACCTGGTGACTATGCTGGTGTCAATGTGATACGGTGTTTAGTCTGTAACGAAGCAGTTTGCACAATAATGTTTACTAAAATTTATTCAATTTTTACAATATGTCAAAACGTAATTTTATAAATGGCTCATATATATAAAATATCACAAAAAAAATATATTTCTAGCATTGACTTTTTGCTGCAAACGTAGTAATTTAAAAATGTATAGAGTTAACTAAAATATTTGAGGTTTGATTAAAATAAAAGAGGAAAGGAAAGGTTATCATGATGAAGCAGAAAAGCAGTTTAAAAATCACAGCCATCGCACTTACTGCCACCATGCTTCTGGCGGCGGTTCCCGATTGGGAACTGTGGGCCAAGACGGATGATGGGGACAATTCCTCCGCCTATTCTTCTGAAGAAAGGTATGTCAACGAAATGATTGCCAACAACTACACCAAGGTGAGCGCCGGTTATACAGCGGCTCCATACACAGGTGACGAGGTAATCATGAGGGCGGCGGAGCGGATATCCGGCGAAGGGGCGGATCAGGTCACCTCTGAGGTCAGAGGCTATGAGTTGGCCGATGCCGTGGTGGATCTTGGTCTGGGGGATGTTATCACCCTGAAGGTGGATGTGCCGGAGACGGCGCAGTACTATCTGGGATTTGACTATCTGTCCTATGACGAATCCGTGTTGCCGGTGGGATTGGCCATGGCTGTGGATGGGGAGTATCCTTATTATGAGTGTCGGAATCTGGAGTTTGAGACGACCTGGATACAAAATGGGGAGAAATCCTTCGACCGCTATGGCAACGAGATTGTCACGGTGCCGGATAAGCTGATCCAGTGGGAGCGTAAATACTTAAGTGATGGCAGTTATCGGCGTTCGCGTCCCTTGACTCTGGAGCTGGAGGCAGGCAGTCATGAGATCCAGCTGAAGGTCAACGAGGGAAATTTCCTGCTGGGTGCGCTGGTGCTTGCGGCTCCGGAGCAGATTCCGGCCTATACGGGAAGCCAGAAGGCGGAGGGCAAGGAGATAATCGAGCTGCAGGGTGAGGATTTTACATTCCGCAACGATTCAGCCATTCATGGAATCGCCGAGTACGACACCAGCCTCTATCCCTACGAGGTGAAGGATACCGTACTGAATACTATTGACTCTGATTCCTTTGCATCCGCAGGGCAGAAGATTACATATCAGTTTGATGTATATACGGAAGGCTATTATTATATCGCCATGAATTATAGGCAGTCAGATAAGAATGACTTTCCGGTGTTTCTCAATGTGGAGATAGACGGTAAGATTCCCAACAGTCAGATGGAATCCTATCCTATGAGCTATGCCACCAAATATCAGACGGCCGCTCTGCAGGATGAGAACGGAGACAAACTCAGCGTGTATCTTGACAAGGGTACCCATACGATCTCTTTTACCATCAGTATCGATGAGATCCGAGAGATATTGGAGGGACTGGATGAGATTATGTCCGGTGTCAATGATTTATCCCTGGAGATCACCAAGGTGGCGGGTACTAACGCGGACAAATACCGTGACCTGAAGTTGTCCCGCTACATTCCAGATATCGAGGAGCAGCTATACGGCTATGCGGACCAGCTGTATGCGCTGCAGGAGACTGTGAAGGAGTACGCGGGCAAAAAGGGAACTGTCGCTGTGCTCTCCTCCATGAGCATTGCCGCTCAACAGCTGATCTCCCTGGCCGAAGAGCCCGATGAGATTCCGTATCGCGTGGCGGAGCTGTGTACCAGTCCCTCCAGCGCAAACAGGCATCTGGCCAACACGGTGGATACATTGATCAAGAATAACCTGGCTATCGACCGTATTTTAATCTATCAGGAGGACGCTGTTCTTCCTAAGAGACCCAATGTCTTTGCGTCGGCGGGCATGAATATCAAGCGTTTTGTGACCTCCTTTACCGATCAGGCATATTCCACCAGCAACACGGATCCTGAGCATTTGCAGGTATGGGTGAATCGCTCCAGTCAGTATGTGCAGATCATGCAGAAGATGATTGACGAGTACTTTACCCCTCAGACGGGAATTGAGGTGGATATCTCTATCATGCCAGACCAGTATAAGCTGGTGCTGGCTAACACGTCCGGCAAGGCGCCGGATGTGGCCACAGGCATCAACTATACGATTCCCTATGAGCTGGCGATTCGGGGAGCGTTGGTGGAGATGACGCAGTTTGAGGATTTCCGGGAGGTGGCCGCTCCCTATGAGGATGGGTTTTTCCTGACCTCCTGCATTAACGGCGGTATCTATGCCATGCCGGAGACCATGAATTTCTGGGTGCTTTACTATAGAAGCGATATACTGGAAAAGCTTGGTCTGGAGGTGCCGGATACCATGCAGGATGTGATCGATATGCTGCCGGAGCTGCAGATGAGAGGTCTCAATTATTATCAGCCCGTGTCCGGCATGCTGCTGATGCGCAATTTCCATGGCACTACGCCGTTGATTCATCAGTTTGGAGGATCCCTGTACGGGGCCACCGCTCAGGAGGGAACGGCGCTTGGCAGCGCGGAGTCGGTGGATGGCTTCACTTACCTGACGGAGCTGTTTACCATTTATAATATGCCGATCAATATCGACAACTTCTACCAGCATTTCCGCAATGGCGACATGCCTATTGGCGTGGCGGACTATTCCGTCTACAATCTGCTGACCAATGCGGCGCCGGAGCTGAAGAATTCGTGGAGCATCTCTCTGGTGCCTGGCATGGAGCAGGAGGACGGCACTATCGACCGCACCGTCTGCGGGTGTGCGGAGAGCAGTGTGATCTTCAAGTCGGACAGCGCCAGAGAAGCTAGGGCGTGGGAGTTTGTGAAATGGTGGTCCTCCTCGGAGGTACAGGCCGAGTTTGGTCAGACCCTGCAGATCACCTATGGAGAGGAATATATGTGGACCACAGCCAATATGGACGCATTCATGCAGCTGCCCTGGGATACCAGCGACAAACAGATTATTGCGGAGCAGGTGAGCCAGGTGGTGGATGTGGCCAGAGTGCCCGGCACCTATTTGCTTGAGAGGGAGCTGAGCAACGCTTTCAACGATATCGTGGTCAACAAGCAGACGGCGCAAACCCGCATTGACAAGGCGGTCAAGACCATCAACCGTGAGTTCAACCGCAAGCTGGAGGAATTCGAGTTCATTGACAGCGAGGGAAATACGATAGAGGACTACAATATACCGACCATAGAAACCATACGCGGCATATTGGGAAGAGATTAGGGGGGTGAGGATGACTTATGGCGGAGACTAAAGTGATAAGGAATAAAATCAGTAAGCGCAACAATAACAAGAACGGCTATCTGTTTATCGCGCCCTACGGCCTGGCATTCACCATCTTTATCCTGGTGCCGGTGTTGCTGGCGGTGATATTGTCTTTTACCAATTTTAATGCTATCGAGTTCCCGTCCTGGGTAGGCTTTTTAAACTATATCACCGTGTTGACCAACGATGAGATATTCATGCAGCATGTTCTGCCCAATACGGTGGTGTATGCGCTGATTGTGGGCGTAGGCGGCTATGTGCTGTCCTTCGTTCTGGCCTGGGCGCTGTGCAATCTGACCAAGGGCTTTCGCACCGTGTTTGCCCTGATCCTGTACTCCCCCAGCATGACGGCTGGCGTAGCTATGACTGTGGTGTGGAAGGTGATCTTCTCCGGCGATCAGACAGGTCTGTTAAACAGCTGGCTGATGAGCCTGGGAGTGCTCAATGAACCGGTGATCTGGCTGATCAATGCCAAGTATCTGTTGCCCATCGTCATCATTATCGGATTGTGGTCCAGCATGGGCATCGGCTTCCTGTCTCTGATTGCCGGTATTCTGAACACGGATGAATCTCTGTATGAGGCGGGAGCCATCGATGGCATTAAGAACCGTTTTCAGGAGATGATCTACATCGTGATACCCAGCATGAAGCCCCAGATGCTGTTTGCCGCTGTGATGGCTATCGTCAATGCTTTTCAGGCGGGCACGATATTTACGCTGCTCACAGGCAATCCCTCGCCGGGGTATGCGTCTCAGCTGATTGTGAACCATATTGAAGATTATGGCTTCCAGCGGTATGAGATGGGTTACGCGGCGGCGGTATCGGTAGTGCTGTTGTTGATTGTACAGTTGTTCTCCAAGGTTGCCAATCGGCTCTTTGGGGAGAGGGATGACTTTTAGAGAGGAGGGAAACAGATATGGCATATAAAGGACATCGCATTAACCCGACCCGATTTGAGAAGAGCCAGATCAAGATCATCCTGATCCTGCTTCCGCTGGTCGTATTCATGGCTTTACCCATTATATTTATTATCAACCATGCGTTCAAGCCTATGGAAGAGCTGTTCGCGTTTCCCCCGACCTTTTTTGTGAGAAACGCGACGCTGGAAAACTTTGAGAGCTTGATCAAGGCCAGTCGGACCTCCGGTGTGCCGATGAGCCGCTATGTGTTCAACAGCCTGGTTGTGACACTGGCTACGATCTTCCTGTCCCTGCTTCTGACCACCTGCGCCGCTTTCGCGCTGTCCAAGATCAGATTCAAGGCCAAGAACACGTTGATGAATATCAACCAGACGGCCATCATGTTCGTGGCGACGGCGGTGTTGATTCCCAGATATCTGGTGATCAGCAAGACGGGTATGATCGACAATTATCTGGCTCATATTCTGCCTCTGGTGGCAATGCCGGTGGCGCTGTTTCTGGTAAAGCAGTTCGTGGATCAGGTGCCGGATTCGCTGATGGAAGCGGCCTATATGGATGGCGCCACGGACTGGCAGGTATATTTAAAGATCATCATCCCCATGATTAAACCCGCGATTGCCACAGCCGCCATTCTGGTATTCCAGCAGGTGTGGACCAATATGGAAACATCCAACTATTTTGTGAATGACGACAGCATGAAGACACTGACCTTTTATATGAACACTCTGGCCAACGCCAACAACACAGTGGCCGGACAGGGAATGGCGGCCGCGGCTTCCCTGATTATGTTTATCCCCAATCTGGTGCTGTTTATCATATTGCAGAAGAATGTGATGAATACCATGGCGCACTCTGGTATCAAGTAAAGGAAAAGGTGAGAGAAATGAAAAAGATGATCAAGCATTTCAAGAGAATAGCCTTATGCCTTTTTGCGGTGATGCTGCTCACAGGCAGCGTGATCAGCGTGGGGGCCGACGCGCCCTACAAGACTTTTACCTTTGACGGCTATGGCTATGTGATACAGACGCAGACAGCGTATCTGCCCTATGAGACGATAACAAAATTTCAGGACGAGGCCCTGAATGGCCCCAGTGATCTGTATGTGGCGGACGATGGCAGAATCTATGTGGCGGACACAGGTAATGCGCGTATCGTGGTGGGCGATTTAGAAGGCAATCTGCTGCAGACCATCGGTGAGGGCACTCTGGTGTCTCCGAGGGGCGTATATGTGACGGGAAACGGACATGTGTATGTGGCGGACCGGGACGCGGAGGCGGTATTTGAGTTCGACGCGGACGGCGAGCTGCTGAATCGCTACGGCAAACCGAACTCTCCTCTATACGGCGATGCGCTGAGCTTCCTGCCCATCAAGCTGGTGGTCAATGACGCGGGAATCATGTATGTGATCTGTGAGTCCAACACCAACGGTATCGTGGAGATCTCCCCCATAGAGGGCGGAACCTTCCTGGGCTATTTTGGCACGAACTTCGCATCGAGCTCTCCGATGATCGTCATCCGTAGAGCGTTGGCTACCAAGGCGCAGAAGGCCAAGATGGTGTCCAACATTCCCTCCACTCCCGACAATCTGTGCATCGACCACAAGGGTCTGATCTACACGGTGACCAGAGGCGAGGAGGAGGATACCCTGAAGAGATTGAATATCGCCGGCAAGAATGTGATTACGCCGGACACCTATGATGACATTCCCGCGGCGGTGGCGGCGGGCAATCATGACAATGTATTCATGGTATCCCAGCAGGGTTTTGTCTATGAATTCAACAGCGAGGGAGAGGCGCTCTTTGTGTTCGGCGGTTCCGATGACGGCACCCAGCGAGTCGGTCTGTGTACAGTGGTCAGCGCGATAGATGTGGATCCTCAGGATCGGCTGTATATCCTGGATTCCGACAAGGCTCAGATTCAGGTGTATGAGCCTACCGAGTTCACCAATCTACTGCACGAGGCGCTCAATCTGTACTCCATGGGTCGGTACACCGAGAGTAAGGCCCCGCTGGAGGAAGTGCTGAAGATGAACAGCATGTTTGACTATGCAAACATGGCTATGGGCAGGGCCTATTTCCAGGAGGAAAACTATGAGATGGCCCAGTATTATGCTAAGCTGGCCAAGGATTATCAGGGATATTCTGACGCTACCTGGGAGGTGCGTAACCTCTGGCTGAAAAAATGGATCGTCCCGATCATCTGGAGCATTGTGATTCTGTGGGTGGCCAGCAGGGTTATCAAGAAGCTGGATCAGAAGAAAGGCATCCTGAAGCCGCTGCGCGATGCATTCGCCAGGATCAGTGAGAACCGGCGCATACGGGATATCCGGTACGCCTGGTATTTTATGAGACATCCGATCGACGGCTGTTACGGCATAGCCAGAGAAAACAGAGCGTCCGTGTTCACGGCCAATCTGTTGGTGGTAATCTTCACGATAGAATATATGATCAATAAATATATGTGCGGATTCCTGCAAAAGACGGTTCGGGAAGGGCGCTACGAGATATTCTCCGACATTGGCATGGTAGTTGTGGTGCTGGTGGCATTGACTGTCTGCAATTACCTCGTGTGTACCATCAATGACGGTGAGGGAACGGTAAAGAAGATATATTGCTCATTTACCTACTGCCTGACGCCCTATGTGACATTGATTCCATTGGTATTTCTGCTGTCCCATGTGGTGACCGTCAATGAACAGTTCCTGATCAGCTTTGGCTACTGCGCCATCTATGTGTGGGTGACGGTGCTGTTTGTGCTGGCGGTGAAGGAGGTCAATAACTACACGGCCAAGGAAACCTTCAAGGTATTGTGCCTGACAGCGTTTACCATACTGATTATGGCCCTGTTAATCTTTATCATCTATGTACTTTGGGCGCAGGTATTTGAATTTATCAGCGCGATCGGCGGAGAGGTGGTGTATCGAATTGGCAATTAAGGGATTGAAAAAATGTGTTTGTATCCTGATGGCGGCTTTTCTGTTGGCACTGTCGATACCGCAGCCAAGTATCACGGTCCAGGCGTCCGGCGATATTCCGGCGGATTACAGCATGGTGGCGGAGAGCGATGGCTATGAGCTGTACCTCTTTGAGCCAACGATGTCTATCATTCTGAAGAACAAAGCGACGGGGAGTCTTCTGTTATCCACGCTCTCCGAGGAGGATGACAATGGGGCCAACAACAAGACATGGACTGCCTATATGCAATCCGGTATTGTGCTGAGCGCTATCAAGAATGCTAACGACACCTACCAGGTTGACCTGGTGAGCTGCAAGAATACGATTGATTACAGTTATCAAAGCAATGGCTTTGCCGCCAAGATCTACTGGCAGGAATATGATTTCGGCCTTACCGTGAATGTGTCCCTGGAAGGGGACGCGCTGGTGGTGGAGGTGCCAGAGGATTCCATCGTAGAGAATGGCAAGGATATCTATATCGGGACGGTGAGTCTCTTTCCTCTGCTGGGTTACAGCTATCTGGACAACAAGGAGGGATATATGTTTATCCCGGACGGCAACGGCGCGCTGATTTATCTCGACGATAAGGACGGACGCTATGCCAGCGGTTATTCCCAGATGATCTACGGCGCGGACGCGGGCTTTACGGAGTCCACCACCGAGACGCTTCTCTGGAACAGATATCAGACGGTCAACAGCTCCGAGAAGGTGCTGGCGCCGGTGTTTGGCATGGCGCATACCGATGACCAGCTCGGATATCTGGCCATTGTGGAGGGAGGAGAAAAAAGAGCGAGTATCGAGGCTCAGCCCAATGGCGTCATGGTGGATTACAACAGATGCTATGCCAAGTTCCTGCTGCGCAGGACCTATATACAGCCCCTCAACAATTCCAACTCCGGCACGATGACCAGCGTGGAGGCGGACAGGACACACGGCAATCTGAAGCTCCGCTACATATTGCTCTCCGGAGAGGATGCGGGATATTCGGGTATGGCTGTAGCTTATCGCAGCTACCTGCTGGACAACGGCCTGGTACAGCATCAGGATATCGGTTACAGGACCCGCGTGGACTTCCTGGGAACGGAGAGGGAGGAATTCCTGATCTCCACCAGGGCCGTGGTCATGACAGACACGGATCAGATTCGTGAGATATTCAGCGAACTGCAGGCGGGGGGTGTAGATACCGTACTGAGTATCTACAAGGGCTGGCAGAAGGGCGGTATGTACCAGCTTCCTGTCAGCAAATACAAGGCGGATGGCAAGATCGGCGGAACCGCCAGTCTGACTGATCTGATTTCCGACTGGGCGGAGGCAGGCTATGACGTGTACCTGTACAATGACGCGCTGCAGGCCAATCCCGCTGAGAGCAATACCACTTTTAACATCGTTAAAAAGGTCAACAAGCGGAGACTGGAGATCAAGACCAGAGCATATGTATATGACACCTTCAACTATTTGCTGCCGACCAGAAGCGACAACAACCTTGATAAATTTATCAAGAGTTATACGTCGAAGGGTGTGAACAATCTGGCGGTGGCCGGTATATCCAACAACTTGTTTTCCTACAGCTACAACAGCAATTATTACGACAGGGTATATACGGCGGACATCTATCAGAATAGCCTTGCGGATATATCCAAGCAGACCAGCCTGATTCTGGAGAAGCCCTTTGCCTACCTGTGGAGCTATACGGGCGCCATGATCGACATGCCGTTGGGCACATCGGATTTCATGTACGAGGATGAGGAGGTTCCCTTCTTTTCCATCGTGCTAAAGGGGATTATCCCCATGTACTCCGAGTATGTGAACTTTGAGGCCAACAAACAGGAGTTCAAGCTGCAGATGATTGAGTCGGGAGTGTATCCCTCCTTCTACATTACGCATGAGGACTCCGCGGATCTGATCTACACCAATTCGGCGGATCTGTACAGCACACAGTATACCACATACAGGGATACTATCATGGAGTATGACGCGGATTTCCGCAGAGTTGCGGCGCTGACGGGGGATGCCATGATCGCCTCCCATGAGAAGCTGGCGGAGGGTGTGAGCAGGGTAACCTATGACAATGGCGTAGTAATCTATGTCAATTACAACCAGGACGCAGTGACAGTGGACGGCGTGACCGTTGACGGTTTGTCCTATAAGGCAGGTGAGTGACGGCGATGAGTAAAGAGAGCAGAAAAGCAAAAAAAGAGAAAGTGAAAATCAAGCCCGGGCGCCTGGCTCGGCGGGAGGCGATCACCGGTCTGATCTTTGTGACCCCCTGGATCATCGGCGCGGCAATCTTTCTGATTTATACCCTGGGAAGCTCCTTCTGGTACGGGCTCAACAATATCCGTATCACCCCCATGGGCAAGAACTTTAACTTTGTGGGAGTAAGCAATTATACCCAGATTTTGCTGGTGGACACGGACTTTACGCCCCAGCTGACACAATATCTTTTCAGCACTATTATATCAGTGCCGGTAATCGTGGTGTTCGCGCTGATCATTGCCATCCTGTTAAACGGGAACATCCGGTGCAAGGGATTTTTCCGGCTGATTTTTTTCCTGCCGGTGATTGTGGTCAGCGGACCCGTGATGGGTATGTTGGCGGATCAGGGAGCGGCCACCATCTCCACCATAGACACCCAGGCTATCGGCAACGCGATATCGGGCTTTTTGCCCAGGTCTCTGGCCAGCAGTATCACGGAGCTGTTCACCAATATGATTACGATTCTGTGGTACTCCGGCGTACAGATTTTGATCTTCCTGTCCGCTCTGCAGAAGATCGACAGCTCGATGTATGAGGCGGCGCAGATAGATGGCGGTTCCGGTTGGGAGTGCTTCTGGAAGATTACGCTGCCGACCATCAAACCGATGATTCTGCTGAATGTAGTCTACACCGTGGTATTTATCTCCGGCAATGAGCAGAACGCCATCATCACGCTGATTCAGGAATCCATGTTCTCCGGCACCAAGGAGAAGGGCTATGGCTATGCATCCGCTATGGCCTGGCTGTACTCTCTGGTGGTAGTGCTGATCGTGGTAGTCTTCGCGGTGCTGCTGATGGCCCGCAAGGATGTGTATGAGCGCCAGGTAAAGCGCGCGAAGCGTGAGAGAAGGAGAGAGGCAAGAACAGTAAAACGTATCGAGAGGAGGGGAATCCGCAATGCAAGGAAGATTGAAAAAGCAAGGAAAAAGCGCAAATATTCAACCTACGACGGCTCAGGAGATTACTAGGCAGGGCTCTGGAACCGACAATTCCAGGGCGGTTTCCAGAGAGAATTGGAATTGGAAACCACACCGGCTGTCTGATGTGGAGAAGGACAGGATCAAGAAGTTCTTTATGGGTTCCAGAGAGAAAGAAGGCTTCCTGAAGCAGCTGGTCGTGTATGCGCTGCTGATTTGTATCGGATTCATCTATCTGTATCCGATTCTGTATATGCTCAGCAGTTCTCTGATGACGTTGGATGACCTGTTGGATTCCTCCATCAACTGGATTCCCAGCAGCTTGAATCTCAAGAACTATACGCAGGCCGGATCCAGCATGAATTTCTGGCCGGTGCTGGGACTGAGCATTATTGTGGCGGGCGTTCCCACCCTGTTGAATGTGTTGTCCTGCTCCGTGGTCGGGTATGGCCTGGCAAGGTTCGATTTCCCGTGTAAGAAGATCATTATGGGCATTATCATCTTCACCTTTATTCTGCCCAGCCAGGTGACGATGATTCCCACCTATGTGCTATACTCCAACCTGAAGATACTCAGTACGCTGTGGGCCTTTATCGTGCCCTCGCTGCTGGCGCAGGGTATTAATGCCCCGATTTTTATCCTGATCTTCTATCAGTTCTTTAAACAGGTGCCCAAGGTGCTGATCGAGGCGGCGCAGATTGACGGCGCGGGATACTTCAAGTCTTTTGTGCGGATCTCCTTGCCCTCCGCGGCGCCGGCGATCCTGACAGTGTTCCTGTTCTCCTTCGTGTGGTACTGGAACAACTCCTATCTGACCCGAATGTATGTGTCCGGCGTTATGACTCAGTCCAAATGGACCACGCTGGTGGTACAGCTGCAGAAGTTTGCGGCAAATTACAACAGCTATGCCCAGACTGAGGCCAGCGGAGCGGTCACTCTGAATGAGTCGATCAGCATGGCCGGCACGATGCTCAGCATCCTGCCGATTCTACTCATGTATTTCGTATTGCAGAGGTACTTTGTAGAGAGTATCGACCGGGTGGGTATCACAGGAGAATAGCGGTTTCTTGAAATAAATAAATGAATTTAATAAGTTTAGCTTTAGGGCTTTTTTCTAGAGAAGGTGCTGAAAAAATATACAATTTCAGCACCTTCTTTTAGTTAGTTTTTAATAAAATTTTAATTTTGACTAAAAAAGTTAAGCTTTTTCTATAAAAGATATTGATTTTTTCTGAGGAATGTAATATAAATAAAATATAAGTCAGGGAAATTTGTATGGAATGCAGATTTCCATACGCATAAGGAGGAACGAGACTATGAAAAAGAGAAGCAAGCTTTTGGCGTTACTGCTTTCCGCCACCATGGTGGCCGGACTCGTTGGCTGTGGCAACGATGGCGCTGGCTCAGGGAATGCTGGCAGCACCGGCGACAGGGCGGAGGAGGTGGAGATCAATGGCATCACCTATCATCCTGCCGCGGATCTGACCCATGATAACATCGAGCTGACCTACTTTCATTTCGACCAGGATGAGACGGTAAAATACCTGGCCGACAGATTTATGGAGCTGTACCCGAATATTAAGGTCAATCCCGTGTATGAGAATGTGGCTACATATAATACCACGCTGAATACGCTGGTGAGCAACGGCAACGCGCCGGACTGCATCATGTATTCCGATGCGGACTTTGCCCTGTCCAACATGCTGCTGTTAGATATCTCGGAGTATTGGAACGCGGACCCCGAGACGCAGAATCTGGCGGACACAGTCAACAGCGCGGGCCTTGGCACCTTCCAGACCAGCGGCAGATACGGCGTGCCGGTTAAGTTTTTCCCCGGCGTGATGTATGTGGACCGCAATGTGCTGGAGACGCTGAATGTGGATGTTCCTGGCATGGACTGGACCTGGAGCGAGATGATCCAGCTGATCAAGGACTGCACAGTGCTGGATTCTCCTGACGGTATGGCATATTACGGACTGGGCGTGCTGAACCGGCTGGACTCCTACTACGGTATCGCCGCCAGCCAGGATATCATCGGAGAGTTCGGCTATAACGGCAAGACCTTTGACTTGGGTGTGTGGGCTGTGGGTGAGCAGGATTTCGCGGATTTGAAGCTGGGCGGTTATGTGGCTCCCGTGACTGAGACTCCAGAGATGGAAGACTGGGCGGGCGACTGGGAGGCCTGGTTTGGCGCGACCGGCCACGTGGCCATGTTCTCCGAGGCTTTCTGGACCTATCAGGGCACCTGGGCCACCGAAAGCTTTGAACAGTATAATCTGGATATCATCCCCTATGTGGTGCCTGCTGTTTCCGAGCAGGATGCCACAGCGGATCATCACAGCATAGCCACGATTGACTTTGGCGGTGTGACTACGGGCACGAAGCATCCCCGCGAGGCCTACGAGCTGTTGAAGTTCATGAGCTTTGGTCTGGACGGCTGGAAGACAAGACTTGAGGCATACAACAACGAGTCCATCGTGAACGCGTCCGGACTGGCTCTGAAGTATGACGTAATGCCTGCTCCTATCACCAAGGACGCGGAGATCTGGGACGCCTACATCGCCATGTACACCAAGGGCATGGATGAGGAGCATGTACAGCACTGGAAGAATTACTTTGCGAGCTGTATGCAGCCCATTCCCTTCGGCTGGACCTCCATCGCGGGCTACTGGAATTACTGCGATGAATACTTCAATAAGATCGGCATTCATGACAAGGTGGACAGCGGCGCTTCCAAAGCGGCGGACTTTGCGACAGAGGCTACGGAGAAGGCTAACATGTACCACGCGCAGGCGATGATCGATTACTTTGGACCCAACGGATACAATGTGCTGTCGGAGGAAGAGATTGCGGAATATGAACAGCAGATTGCTGACAATTCATAATAAGGAGGAGCAGAAAGATGAAAAAGAAAGTATTAGCGACATTGTTAAGCGCGGTTATGGTAGTGTCCATGATGACCGCCTGTGGAAATGAGGGGAATCCTGCGGACGGCGCCTCGGATGATAGTCAGTCCAGCGTTCAGGAGTCTTCTTCCGAGACGCCTTCCACTGAGGAGAGCAGCGCTCCCGAAGAGAGCTCTGAGGAGCCGGCAGACACTCAGGTTCAGGCGGAGCCTCTGCCTGACGCTCTATATCATTTCGCCATGGACGGAAGCGACGAGGGTATCCTGACGATGGTTCAGTCTGAGGATCCGGGCAGTAACACCGGCGCTACCTATGGCGTGGTGGAGAGCTCCACCTATGTGGATAAGGATGGCGCGGAGCAGCCCGTTGTTGTACAGTACGCGGATGGGCCTGTGGGCAAATGTACTTATATTGACGGCAATTTTGGTCTCAAGCTTCCGGTGGAGGCTCTGAATACCAATGAGTATACCATTTCCTTCTGGCTGAACGCCGACAGGCTTTCCAACTATGGCCCCACCCTGCAGCTTGGCAGCAATATGGGTATGAGCGACGTGCCGGAGGAAGGCAATGTAGTCAAGTGGATCAATGTGACGCAGACCGATTGGGGTACCAGCAGTACCAAGATTTTCCCCGTGGTATGGGACAGGAATTCCGAGACCGGCGTATGGCCTTGGGTGTATGCGGCGGATGATTCCATCCATGGCAAAAAAGAATGGGTTCTGGTAACTCTGGTAGCTACTGGCGACATATATAATTATCCAGATGACGGTCTGGACAGAGTGGCGGCTAAGTTCTATCTCAACGGCGAACTGGCCTTTGACGCGGCCGAGGGCGCGTACGGCGGCTTGGCTCCGGATGTCCTGACAGCGGAAGATAACTTTGAGTGCTTCTTCGGCATCAACTACTGGGACAGCATCTTCAAGGGCTTCGTGGATGAGGTATATTTCTTTGACAAGGCTCTGACTGACGGCCAGGTGGTAAGCCTGTTCCAGGAGGGCAACCCCAATGTTGAGTCTGTGGCGGAGGCTCCCGCAGAGGTTGAGGCTGAACCCGTGGCTATCGACCACAGCGCAGTGACTACCTCCGGCACCGTAGTGGGCGCTACCGATTGCAGCACCGCTTTCTGGAGCGAGTTCTCCGAGGTGAAGGCTGTTCCCTCCGGTGAGTCTGTAACTGTGAACTTTGTCAACTACACCGACGGCTTGGCCAACTGGCACAACTTCCTGGTAGTGTTGCAGAATGTGGCTGACGTACACTCAGCGGATGACAACGCGGACTATAAGGAGTACGGCGTATTGCGCGCGGATAACTATGGCTGGGGCGGCGGCTATGACGGCATCGCCACGGCGGAATGCGACTGGGATTGGGCTACCTTCCCCACCGATATGGACGGCGCCAGTGTAGAGCTGACCATCACGAACAACGGTGACAGCGCGGATGTAGTGGCCAAGGTGACTCTCGCGGACGGCACAGTACACAACCAGTCCTACAAGGGCATAGCTGTGGACGGCGACCTGTATTACTGCCTGACGGTAGAGAATGCATTTCTGGATATCCAGTAATCAGCTATAGATGAGCAACAGAAACCGGCTCCCCTCGGGAAGCCGGTTTCTTTGTCTGAATCGGCAGATTTATGGGCTTATTTTTATATCTTCAGAGAATGAGCTATCCCTCGTTCTCCTCCTCATAATAGGCCTTAACCTTGATGGCCTGATTGTAATCCCCGAAATCTTCGCCAAACAGTGTGCATCCCCCCACATTGGCAGTGTCCTTGGGCACTTCAAAGCGAAAGCTGATATAGCTGTTATAATTCAAATCCAGGTCCTGTATCGTCACATCGGAAATCTTGTTGGTGCCATCGATAAAGCAACCCTCGCTGTTGATGATCAGCGTCTTTAAGAGACCGTACTGGTTGAGCAGCTCAGGCCACCAGCCGGGGCAGAGATATCCCCTGCGAGCGCCAAAATCGCCGGGGCTTACCCACATGCCCAGATTGACTCCATTGATGGAAAAGTGAATATCCGAGGGATAATCTTCGTTGTACTCGGGGCATTCCGAGGAGATCTCAAAGGAGATCTGCAGCTCTGTCAGGATTTGTCCGGCCTGTAGATGGTTGGGCAGGTTGTACTCCACATAGCCGCTACCAAACCACAGGATGCCGGCCTTGAAGCGGTCGGGGAAGGAGAAGACTCTGGCGTCGTCCAGTGAGCCGATAATCTCCTTGTTGGTGGCCAGCCCGCAGGTGGGAACGACATTGCAGTTGGTATAATAGCCGATCTGAATATCGTCCGTGTAGCAACGCCGCACCTCCTTGATCGGCGCAAAGTCAATCATCAGCCGGTCATATCGCGGGCGAATGATCTTCATGGTTCCTCTCTTGCCAGAGGTGGTGCGGATCTTGACCAGTCCGGCCTCCTCAAGCTTACTCACATGCATGGAGATGGCGCCGTTGGTCAGTCCCAGGGCTTCCGCCAGATCGTTCATACTCAGATTGTCATCCTTGTAGATCATCTCCATGATTTTCAGACGCATGGGAGTGCTCAAGGCTTTGAAAACAGCCTCCGCTTCACTGATAGATTGAAAATATAGCATATTATCCCTTCTTCCGCATCTTGCTCAAAATAGATTATGTCTGCACTTATGTAGACAAACTCTTATCATTAATTATACCATTTCAAAAAGTAAAGTCAATTATGTAGCAGTTTAATTTTTTCTAAATTTTTGCTCAAATTGTATCGTTTTACCAGTACGAAAAAATGCCTAAAAAAATTCCGAAAAATATGTGAAACTTATTTGCGAAAAAATGTTGACATTGGCTGTGATAGATAATACTATAAAGACAGTTAAGAATATAGTATAACGTTTTAGATAATAATAAAATAAAAGAGAGGTAGAAGACATGGCAAAGTTATACGTTAATCCCAAACGACAGCTGGGGCACATCAATCCTGAGCTCCAGGGACATTTCTCGGAGCACTTGGGCAGATGCATCTATGAGGGCGTATATGTGGGAGAGAATTCGGATATCCCCAACACCAACGGAATGCGCAATGATGTAGTGGAAGCTTTGAAGGAGATGCAGATTCCGGTGCTGCGCTGGCCCGGCGGCTGTTTTGCGGACGAGTATCACTGGAGAGATGGTATCGGGCCCAAGGAGAGTCGCAAGAAGATGATCAACACTCACTGGGGCGGCGTGGTGGAGGATAACAGCTTTGGCACGCATGAATTTATGGAGCTATGCCGTCAGCTGGGCTGTAAGACCTATGTTAACGGCAATGTGGGCAGCGGCACTGTGCAGGAGATGAGTGAGTGGGTGGAATACATGACCTTTGAGGGCGTATCTCCCATGGCGGATCTGCGTGCGGCAAACGGTCATCCGGAGAGCTGGAAGGTGGACTACTTTGGCGTGGGCAATGAGAACTGGGGCTGCGGCGGCAATATGACGCCAGAGTACTATGGCAATCTGTACCGCAGATATCAGACTTATGTGCGCAATTACAGGAAGGGCGAGGAGATTTTCAAGGTATGCTGCGGCCCTAATTCAGATGATTACCGCTGGACGGAAAATGTGTTGAAGACTACCTTTGACCACGCGGAATATTCTCATGGCTTCATGAACGGCCTGTCCCTGCATTATTACACAGTCCCCAGGGACAGCTGGGAGGATAAGGGCTCCGCTCTTGATTTTGACGAGGATACATACTATGTGACCTTGAATAAAACTCTGCGTATGGAGAAGCTGATCAAGGGCCATGGCGCTATTATGGATCGGTTTGATCCGGAGAAAAAGATCGGTTTGATCGTAGATGAGTGGGGTACCTGGTACAATGTGGAGCCCGGCACCAACCCAGGCTTCCTGTATCAGCAGAACACTATGAGGGACGCTCTGGTGGCAGGCATCAATCTGAATATATTCAACAAGAACTGTGACCGTGTGAAGATGGCCAATATTGCGCAGCTGGTTAATGTGCTCCAGTCCGTAATTCTGACGGAGGGGGACAAGATGATCAAGACTCCCACCTACCATGTATTTAACATGTACAAGTGCCATCAGGATGCCGAGTTGCTGGAGAGCTATGTGGAGACGCAGGAGATTGGCGGGGAGCGCAGCAAGGTGCCGAATTTGCAGGAGTCCGTATCTCTTGGCAAGGACGGACGTATCCATGTGACGCTGAACAATCTGTCTGTGACGGAGAGCTACGATATAGACGCCATATTCACAGAGACGCAGATCAAGGGTGTGGAGGGGACGATCCTGACTGGCGAGATGCATGCGCACAATAGCTTTGAGGAGCCCACTGCGGTACAGACGGAAGGGTTTGATAAGGTGGAGATCAGCGGCCAGGGTCTCAAATTCACGATACCGGCCTGCAGTGTGCTGCATCTGGCAATCGAGATTTAAGAGAGGGATTTTTATGGATCAGAAAATCAATGGCCCAATTACCGAATACAACGAGCCCTTCATCATTCAGAGGGCAGACCCCTTCGTGGGTCAGGCTCCGGACGGCAGTTACTATTTTACCGCTTCCGTGCCGGCCTATGACCGAGTCATCCTGCGCCATGCGGACACCATAGAGGGTTTGGCGCAGGCGGAGGAGATCACAGTATGGACCCGCCACGAGAGCGGTCCGATGAGTGATCATATCTGGGCGCCGGAAATTCATTATATATTCGGGAAATGGTATATTTACTTTGCCGGAGATGACAGGGACAATTGGTGGAATATTCGTCCCTATGTGTTGGAGTGCAGCGGTCAGGATCCCATGAGGGACGCCTGGGTGGAGAGAGGACAGATGCAGTGTGCGGATGAGGACCCTTTTTCCTTCCGCGCGTTCTCCCTGGATGCCACAGTATTGGAGAATAAGGGAGAGTACTACTTTATCTGGGCGGAGAAGGTCAGCGTGGGCGCACAGATCTCCAATCTGTATATCGCCCGCATGGAGTCAGGTACAAAGCTGGCCACAGTGCAGGTGCTGCTGTCCACGCCAGATTACGACTGGGAGAGGATCGGCTTCTGGGTCAACGAAGGCCCCGCAGTGGTCAGGCGTAATGGCCACATTTATCTGACCTATTCCGCCAGCGCTACCGGCGCCTGCTATTGCATGGGAATGCTCAGCACCACTCAGGACGCGGACCTTCTGGACCCCAGGAGCTGGGTCAAGGAGCGCTATCCGGTGCTGGCCACGGATGCCAAGAAGGGCATCTACGGCCCCGGCCACAACAGCTTTACCAAGGATAAGGAGGGCAATGACATTTGTGTCTACCATGCCCGCACCTACGAGGAGATCGTCGGGGACTCCCTGGCGGACCCTAACCGCCACGCCATGTTGATGAAGGTGGAGTGGGATGAGGACGACAGGCCGGTGTTCGCATACCGAAAGCAGCAGTAATCCATAAGAATTAATATAGAGACAGGCTTTTGAGGGGCCTGTCTCTTTTTGTGTACATATTCATACATTTAGGCGTTTGCAAAAACCTAGTTACTTTGCTAGTGTCATTGTGCACATAGTATATTCCAACGCGGGCACGCTCTCGCTTCGTTCTCACTGTAGCGGTACATAGGGTTGCTTGCAACCCTATGTACCGACAGCTCGTGGTGTTACGGTTATAAACCGTAACATGAAGCCCGCTTATGGAATATACTATATGCACAATTCGGTACTGGAAAAAACTGCTTTGCAATAAACCGTTATTTTTATGCAGAATTAAGCGTTACTTTTATGGACAGGTAATTTCCCTCAACTTCTGCGCTGATCCTTCCTCCCATAGCTTCTATGAATTGTCTACATAGATAAAGTCCGATACCGCTTCCTTTGCTTCTTGATTTATCCTGTGTGTAAAATCTGTCAAATATCCGCTCTGCATTCACAGCCGTGTTTATTGGGTTAGATACGTTTACGGTTACCTGTCCGTTTTCCTGACAAATACGAATGAATAGATCCCCGCTTGTATATTTTACACCGTTTGCAATCAAATTCTGGATGACCCTGTTCAACAGGGCAGGGTCCGCAGAGACGATAACCGGCTTATCGGAATCTTCAAAATGCGGCGTGATGCTTTTTGCCTCAAAGACGGGATAATTGGCAAGTATCTGCTCACAAAGCATTCCTGCCACATCAACGTGTTCCAACTGTGGAATACAGCCCTGCGATTCCAGGACAGACAGCTCAAAAAAATCGTTGATCAATGAATTGCAATAGTGCGCCCGCTCCAGACATATCCGTATGAGTTCTTTTGTTTTTTTGTCATTACATTCTCTTTCTGCCAACTGCAGATAGCCAATGACTGACGTCAGCGGCGTTTTCATATCGTGGGATATGTCCGCTATGGAAGATTTTAGTGCCGCAGAAGCTGCATTGCTTTTGATGATTGTCTGGCGTATCTTTTCAAGCAGCCCATTGATCTCCAATGCGACTGCTTCTATGTCGCTGTCAATAAATTCAACTGTCACAAGAGAGTTGGTTTCAGCTCTCAGCTGTATGGAGAGCACTTTTAACTGTTTTTTCAATCCGCGATATTTTCCCGCCCAAAATACGGCAGCGGCAAAAAGTATCAACATAATAAAATATTCCACATTGCCCTCCCTGTGATATCGCGAATTGCTCCGCTACAAGCAGAAACAATTCTGACTTTTGACTCTGGTATCATTTTATCTCGGCTTTTCTGAAAACAAATTGTGTTGCCGTCAGCGCGAAAGCAATCACCGCTGCTGCAAGCACCGCCGACCATGCAAGCGTTCTGCTATCGCTTGTTTGTGCAAGACTGAAACAGGTCAGCCTGAAAACGCTCTCGCTGATGAAGTTGCGTAGAACATTACAGGTCACAAAGCTGAAAACAACCGTTACCGCTATTGCCGATGTCACTTTTCTGAGGGCAAAAACAATAAACATAACGATACAGATGTTGGCACATATCTGCAACATGACGACCAGCAGCCAGACAAAATCTGTAATAGAAAATATACTGCTGTCAAACCGATATTTAACAGCAAATCCAAGGACTGTTGCGAAAACATAGGTCAAATGAAGCAGCACTGCCATGATAACGGTAGTGATAGTCCTTGCCATGAATACGGAAAAGCGGCTGTATCCTATTTTTATTTCATTATGAATTGTTCGGTTTAGAAAATCATTTCCGGCAAACCAGGCTGCAACAAGTGAAATGATAAACATAAAAGATGTATCGCAAATCGATAAAGAATACACCGTTGCCGTATCCAGATTTTCCGGAAGTTTCAGAAATCCGAGAAGAAATCCTGCAACTGCAAGAACGATTGCCGCGAGATACATGAGCATAAATCTTTTCGCCTTATATTTTTCGACCATTAACTGATTATGCATTGCTGTCACCTCCCGTGATGCCAAGAAAATATTCTTCAAGGCTTTGCTCCGTAACGGCGAATTCCTTAGTGACAATTTGATTCTCCATGAGAAGCTTTGCTATACTCTCTGCCTTGTCTGTATACGAGAACAGGTGCAGGGTCCCATCATCAATGACAGTGTACTGCGCATCAGGAAACTCCTTCTCAATGACAGTAATACATTTCGGCAGCTCGGATGTCTTTATCTTTATGTACTGCCTGCATTTTTCGTCAAGCTCATCATGGGTGAGCGATTCGATTATTTTTCCTTTATGGATAATATAATAATCAGTGGCAAGCAGATACAGCTCGTTGAGGATATGGCTTGACAGGAACAGCGTTACACCGTTCTCCTCATTCAGTTTTTTGAGCAGGCTGCGCAGTTCGGATATATTTTTCGGATCAAGACCGTTTACCGGCTCATCGAGTATCAGCAGTCTCGGCTTGCCGACAAGAGCCATCGCTATGCTGAGTCTCTGCTTCATGCCCATGGAGAACCTTCTTACCTTCATATCCCTAACCTCGGTCAATCCCACCATTCCCAGCAACCTGTCGCATATTTCCCTGTCGGGATTGCCGATCAGGATACGCTGTAACTCCAGATTACGGTAAGCGGAGTATTCTGGATAAAGGGCAGGAGCTTCAATGGTGCTGCCGACATATCGGCGCATTTTCAGAATGTCGGACGGCTCGTCTTTCCCGAACAGCGAAAAAGAACCGCTTGTCGGATAAAGCAGCCCCGTCAGCACTCTCATCAGTGTGGTCTTGCCCGCGCCGTTCTCACCGATAAATCCGTAAATATGCCCTGTTTTCAGAGTAATGGAAATATCATCCAGAGCTTTGAAATGGCGGTAGGACTTCACAAGGTTTCTTGTCTGCAAAATTACATTTTCCATTTTCTGTCACCTCCAAGAACAATCATACGGGGCAATGTTAAGAGGATTCTTCACAAAACTTAAAGAAAATCTAAAGTTTATGCCGTTTACCTGATCAGCCGGTATCCCATGCCGTATACCGTTTCAATATATTTTCGATCTGTGTGTCTGGCTATTTTCCGGCGGAGATTGCTTATGTGGACATTCATGGTATTATCCTCCTGTAAATAGTCCTCGCCCATCACCATCTCGTACAGGGTGCGCTTGGAGAATATTCTGGCTGGATTTTTCAAAAGCAGCTCCAAAATGGCATATTCCGTTGCAGTACAGGCAAGCTCCACATCACCTATAAAGACACGCTTTGAATCCGGCTTTATGGTAAGCTCATGGAAAACAAGTTCGTTGTTATCCTGATGTGCAGTCCTGCGGAGTACCGCTTGAATCCGCAAAAGGACCTCATCAATATCAAAGGGTTTCGTGATATAATCGTCTGCTCCAAGCCGAAGCAGTTCTATTCGATCCTGTATTTCACCTTTGGCTGACAGTATGATAATGGGGGTTACGCGGGCTTTGCGAAGCTCCCTAATGATTTCCGCGCCGGATTTTTCCGGCAACATCAAATCCAACAGCACAAGGTCATATTCTTCATGCAGGCCCATGGCAAGCCCGTCTGTACCGTTATAGGCACTATCAGCCAGGTATCCGTTTTTTCCCAGGATGTTCCGCAAAAGCCCGTTAATTGTCATATCATCTTCAATAATTAAAATTTTTCTCATTTTCAGCACCTGTCTTATGAGTCTTCCATCCATTCTTCAAACATCGTCAATCCTGCCAGTTAACCGGCAAACAATATTATAATGCGGTTGACAAGATAAAACAATTCATTTATACATATACCTTAAGAATTGGTATACAATTGGGATACACTTTTGCGTACAATCAGAAACATCCTCAGGTTAAAAAATAAGTATTTTACAAGCTGTTATATGGAGGATGGAAAAAATGATTCAAGAATGCTATTACGACAACTATGACAAAAAAGAGGGACTTCACTTTGATTCCAAGGTGGTGCATGGCGCGTTGGGCTGTGATCCGGTGACGGGAGCGGTCAGCTTCCCGATCTTTCAGACAGCCACCTTTCGCCATCGGGCTTTTGGCGTGTCCACAGGCTACAGTTATACGAGGGTACAGAATCCTACCAGGCAGGAGCTGGAGCGCACGATGGCAATCCTGGAGAATGGGGTGGAGGGCTTTGCCTTTTCCAGCGGGCAGGCGGCAAATATGTCTGTGTTCAGCCTGTTTCAAAAGGGGGATCATGTGATACTCTCGGACGACATCTACGGAGGAACCTATCGCATTTGTCAGGATATTTTCAGCGCCTTGGGCTGTGAGTTCACGTATATGGATATGGCGGACCCTGCGCTGGTGGAAGCGGCAATCAGGCCGTCCACCCGTATGCTGTTCGTGGAGTCTCCCACCAATCCGACGATGAAGGTGGCGGATATCGCCGGACTCGCCGGTCTTGCGAAGCGCCATGGCATCCTTCTGGCTGTGGACAATACCTTTCTCTCCCCCTATTTTCAGAGGCCGCTTGAACAGGGAGCGCACATTGTGGTACACAGCGGAACAAAATATTTATCCGGGCATCATGATGTGATCGCGGGAATCGTGGTGACGGCGTCGAAGGAGCTGGCGGAGCATTTTCGTATGCAGATGAAGACTCAGGGAAGCGGGTTGTCCCCCTTTGACAGTTGGCTGGTGCTGCGGGGATTGAAGACACTCTCCCTCCGTATGCAGCGGCACGATGAGAATGCGAGAAAGCTGGCACAGTGGCTGGCGGGGCATCCTAAGGTGAGAAAGGTATATTACGCGGGACAGGGCGGTATGATCTCCTTTGAGACAGACTGTGTGGAGACGGTGCACCGCCTGCTTTCGGAGGTCAGGATGGTTCTGTTTGCGGAGAGTCTGGGAGGGACGGAGACGTTGATTACCTATCCGCTCACCCAGACTCACGAGTCCATTCCGCCCGCAGTGCGCGAGCGGCTGGGCATCCATGAGCGGTTGGTGCGCATATCTGTGGGTATCGAGAATGTGGAGGATATTATTGCCGACCTGGAACAGGCGCTGGGCGGCGGACAGGAGGCGGCGCGATGACCTTACATTTTACCAAGATGCAGGCTCAGGGCAATGACTATGTGTATATGGATGCTATTCATCAGGCGATAGACGATCCCTTCCGGCTGGCTCAGCAGGTGTCGGACCGTCACTGTGGGATTGGCTCGGACGGGCTGGTGCTGATCTGTCCGTCAGTGCGGGCGGACTTTCGAATGCGAATCTTTAATCCAGACGGAACGGAGGCGGAGATGTGCGGGAACGCTCTGCGCAGTGTGGGTAAATTTGTTTACTACCATGGACTCACATCACGGGAGACGCTGGAAATAGGGACGCTGGGCGGAATCAAGAGAGTGTATCTGGAAGTCAGGGAGGGGGAGGTAGAGAATATTCGGGCGGATATCGGGAAACCGGAATATACCACGAAAAAGATACCCATGCTAACGCAGGAGGAAATCTTTCTGGACAAAGAGCTTAAGGTGTCAGATCGGGTGTTTCGGGCGTCCGCCCTGTCCTGGGGGAATCCGCATCTGGTGCTGCTCACAGAGGAGGTATCCGCTATCGACCTGGAGCATTATGGAAGAATAGCTGAGCATATGGAATATTTTCCCAAGCGCACCAACGTGACCTTTGCACAGATTGTGGACCGCACGCATATTCGCATCCGGGAGTGGGAGCGGGGCACAGGAGAGACATTGGGCTGCGGCACGGGCTGCTGCTCCGCGGCGGTGGTGGCAAATAGGCTTGCCCTGTGCGCGGAGAGCGTGGAGGTATATCAGCCGGGCGGCAAGCTGCAGGTAGAGATAGGCGCCCAGGGTACGGTCTCCATGACTGGGCCGTCGGAAATAGTATTTGAGGGGAATATCTTCGTGTGAAATTATACATATTTTGACTTGACTTTATCTGTGTTGGCAGTATAATAAATGTAGAACATACGTTCTTGCTTCCAGAGACATATTCTTGTTATTTTGCTTGCTAATTACGGATTCCATGTGGTATAGTCAAAATAAGAATTCAAAGGAGGTGCAATCATGCAATTAAGTGCTGATGTGGTACGGGAGCTGATTGTAGCCATAGGGTTTGTTCCACAAAATGGGAAAACCGGTATCTATTACAAAACCTATGTTTCCCATAAAGGATACACTATTTTTGTTGACATGAACCAGGGATTATTTATATATGACGCAGATGTCAATGACGGAGACTCTGTAATCAAAGTTTGGAATGAGGCATCAAGTAATTTTTCGTATGCGGAGAATCTGGTCGTATTGGAATGTATTAATCATCTGCTTGTAAAGGGATATGCTCCATCCTGCATAGAATTGGAGAAAACCTACCCATCCGGACATGGTCACTCCGGTCGGCTTGATATCCTGATCAGGTCTGAAAATGGTAAGCCATTTCTCATGATAGAGTGTAAGACCTGGGGAGAGGAGTATGAAAAAGAACTCAGGAAAATGCTGAAGAATGGCGGCCAATTGTTCCCCTATTATTCGAGTGATCGAGACGCTGACTATCTGTGTCTTTACAGCTCTCGTATGCAAGGCAAAGTTGAGTATGAAAATGCGATCATTGACGTTGATCCGGCATGGCGCAGTTTGTCTGGTGTGAAAGAGATTGTTGATCATTGGAATAAAAATTACAGGGATAACGGAATCTTTGATGATCATGCCTTCCCCTATCATGTTAAGCACAAAGCCCTGGTCTATAGCAAATTAATGTCGTTGCGGGAGGAGGACAGTGGGAAGATATACAATCAGATTATGGAGATCCTGCGACATAACGCAATCTCTGACAAATCGAACGCGTTTAATAAACTGTTGAATCTATTTGTGTGTAAGATTGTCGATGAGAATAAGAATCCTGACGATGAACTGGAATTCCAGTGGCTGGAGACTGACACGGATGAAAGCCTGCAGATGCGGTTGAACGATCTCTATAAAGAAGGGATGCTTCGCTTCCTGGATATAAAGGTGATAGACTACGCGCAGGAGGATGTGGCACAGCGCCTGCGCAGCGCGGATCTGGACCCGGAAACCAGGCAGTGGATCATGCGGATGTATACGGATACCAGACTGAAAAAGAGTCCGAATTTCGCGTTTGTGGAGGTCCAGGATGAAAAGACATTTGCGCTGAATGCAAAGGTGGTTCGTGAGATTGTTTTATTATTGCAGGGCTTTAAGTTTCGATACGAGCAGAGACATGAATTCCTGGGTAATTTTTTTGAATTATTGCTCAATACCAGCATGAAACAGGAGGCAGGGCAGTTCTTTACTCCCGTACCCATTACGCGCTTTATCATTTCATCGTTGCCCCTGCGCTCGCTTGTGCAGCGGCGGGTGGATCAACGCATTCCAGAGCCGTTGCCAGCCGTGATTGACTATGCCTGCGGAAGCGGACATTTTCTGACAGAATATATGTCCCAAATGCAGAAAATAATTGATTCAGAGATCGAGCTGGGCAAAGCGGCACCCGATGTCAGAGATTCTTTCCTGATCTGGCAGGGGATCAGGAAATTTCTGTGGGCGCAAAATACGGTATACGGAATTGATTTGGATAACCGTCTTGTTAAGACTACCAAGGTGAGCGCATTTTTCAACGGTGACGGTGAAGCGCAGATTGTCTGGGCAAATGGATTGGATCATTTTACAAGATCTGATGCCTACAGGGGAAAACTTGCCTGTTCGGACGGTATGGATAATGGGCAGTTTGATATTTTAATCTCCAATCCGCCGTATTCTGTGGAAGCATTCAAGAGTACTGTTAATTACGGTGAGCAGTCTTTTGAACTGTATCCATATCTCACAGATAATAGTTCGGAAATTGAGTGTCTTTTTGTAGAGCGTATGAAGCAGTTGTTAAAAGTGGGGGGGTGGGCTGCTGTAGTTTTGCCCAGCACAATTCTGACCAGTACGGGAATATATGCCAGGGCAAGAGAGCTTCTTATGAAGTATTTTCAGGTGATAGCAATTGTCGAGATGGGTTCCCAGACTTTTATGGAGACGGTGACAAACACGGTTATTTTGTTTCTGGAGCGTCGGAGTAATGATGATCACAGGATGATTAACCGTGCCATTGACAGATTTATCGACACAAAGCAGGATGTCACTGTGGCGGGGATCGAAAATGCTTTTTCTACATATGTTGCCAATGTGTATGAGGAATTGCCCTTTGCTGATTATATCAGCTTCCTTAATGGGACTCCGACGGAGAACACAAAGAAGCATGAACTATATCAGGACTATAGGGAATCATTTGGCAATGATTATCTGGAAAAGGCAATTATGTCCGAGAAAGATAAAATGCTCTATTTTCTACTGACCTACAGTCAGAATATCGTGTTGATTAAAACAGGGAAGGGAAAACAGGAAAAACAATTCCTGGGGTATGAATTTAGCAAGAGGCGGGGGCATGAGGGATTACACTGGTTGCCTGGCGGGACAAGATTGTATAATGAAAGTGACCCGACTGATCCGCTGAAGGCCAGCAGTTACATATATCGCGCTTTTTTGGGAGAAGAGGCTCCGGTTGATGGGAGTATGGCACAGAATGTGTCGTATGGGCGCCTAAGCAGCTTCCTGGAATATGGCACAGGCAAGTTTGACAAGAGGATAAATCTGGGTAAGCGAATCCGAATTCGATCGCCGCATCCGATGGAGCGGTTGGAGAATCTGGCCAATATTGTCAGCGGAGTCACCTATGTTAAAGGCGATCAGATTTATGAGGAGAGCCATAATATTGTCCTGACCGCGGATAATATCTCGATCGACGGTAGTTTCCAGATTGCCAAGCTGATTTATCTGAGAGCAGATATGGATTTAGACAGCACAAAGCGGCTCTGTAAAGGTGATATATTCATTTGTCTGTCCAGCGGAAGCAAAGAGCATGTGGGAAAATGCGCTGTGATCGAGACGGATACACCTTATTATGCGGGTGGCTTTATGGGAATAGTGCGCACAAAACAGGAAATTATCCTGCCCAAATATTTATGGGCGGTTCTTTCGTCAGCGCCCTATAGAGCGATACTCAGCCAAAACAGCACGGGATCTAATATTCATAATATTGGCCGTGTGCTCAGTGATATTAAAATACCTGTATTGCCGCTTGGAATACAGCAAAAAATAGTCAGAGAAATAGAAGCGCTGGAGAAGGAGTATGTATCGCTTCACGATGAAATAGAACAGAACAATAAGGCAATTGAACGTCTTTATGACGAGGCGGCTTCCTACCCAGAGAGATTGCTGGGACAGATAGCGCAATGTAATCCGCCTAAAGCGGAAATTGCGGATATTACAGATGATACTCTGATCAGCTTCGTTGAAATGGCTGCTGTCAGCAATGATGGATATATTGTCGGGGCAATAGACCGTCCATTGGGGGATGTACGAAAAGGTAGTTACACTTATTTCCGTGATAAAGATATCATAATAGCGAAGATAACACCGTGTATGGAAAATGGGAAGTGTGCTTTGGCTCAGGGCATGACAAATCAAATCGGAATGGGAAGCTCTGAGTTCCATGTGTTGCGCTGCGACAGCGATATACTCCCCAGATATCTCTTTGGATATCTGAACCGCGCTGTGATACGGATTGAGGCGGAGAAGGTTATGACTGGAAAGAGCGGACACCGCAGAGTTCCGATTACATTTTATCAACAATTGAAGTTACCTCTGCCGACACTTGACGACCAGAAAAGGGTTGTTGATGAATTGGAAAGGTATGAGAGAAAAAATCTACAGATTAAGGAGCGTTTAAATGAATTAATTCGTTTCAAAGCTTCTGTGATAAAGAAATATTTGTGATCGAGATAAAAGAAAGCAGTATCAGTAGGGGTAATACCGGAAGAGGTATCCTATAAAAAGAAATATGGAGGGTGAGCAATGAAATTCAGCAACGGATGTTGGTTACAGAAGGAGGGCTGCGGGTGCTTTGCGCCGACGCAGGCCTATTTTACCAAGGTGACTGGCACGGCGGTGAGCATATGCGCTCCCACCGGCCATATTTACAGCAAGGGGGCTACTCTGGGAGGCATTAATCTGACCGTGAGGATCACATCTCCGCGGGTGAATGTGTTGCGGGTACAGACCTATCACCATCTGGGCGCGGTGGTATGCGAGCCTGCCTTTGAGCTGAAGCTTGAGGAGTGTCCTCTGGATGTGACAGAGACACAGGAGCAGATCACGATAAGGAGCGGCAGTCTGACTCTGGAGATCACGAAGAATCCCTGGTCCATGGCCTACAAGCGGGACGGTAAGCTGCTGACCCGCAGCGCAGGCAAGGACCTGGCGCTGATGAAGACCGATTGGAAGGGTGAGTACTATGATCAGGGCGACCATGTGGATACCTATATGCGCCAGCAGCTGTCTCTGGGCGTTGGGGAATTGCTCTACGGTACAGGTGAGCATTTTACCCCCTTTGTCAAGAACGGTCAGAGCATCGATATCTGGAATGCGGACGGCGGCACCAGCACCGAGCAGGCGTATAAGAATATTCCCTTTTATCTGTCCAACAAGGGGTATGGCGTGCTGGTAAACCATCCGGAGAAGGTGTCCATGGAGCTGGGAACCGAGATGGTGACCCGCGCGGAGTTCTCCGTGGAGGGCGGGTATCTGGATTATATGCTGTTTGACGGGCCCACCATGAAGGATGTGCTGACCGCGTACACGGACATCACGGGCAAGCCCTCCCTGCCTGCGCCCTGGACCTTCGGGCTGTGGCTGTCCACCTCCTTTACCACCAGCTATGATGAGAAGACGGTGATGAGCTTTATCGATGGGATGCTGGAGAGAGGAATTCCGCTGCGCACCTTCCACTTTGACTGCTGCTGGATGAAGGAGTTCCACTGGTCCAACTTTATATGGGACGAGAGAGTGTTCCCTGACCCTGAGGGAATGCTGAGGCGCATTAAGGACAAGGGCCTGAATATCTGTGTGTGGATCAACTCCTATATCGGTCAGGAATCCTGTCTGTTCAAGGAAGGTATGGAGAAGGGCTACTTTATCAAGCGCCCTAACGGTCAGGTCTATCAGTGGGATATGTGGCAGCCGGGCATGGCGATCGTGGACTTTACGAATCCGGAGGCCTGGAGATGGTTCCAGGACAAGCTGGAAGTGCTGCTGGATATGGGTGTGGACTGCTTTAAGACGGATTTTGGCGAGCGGATTCCGACTGAGGCGGTGTATTTCGACGGCTCAGACCCGAAGAAGATGCACAATTATTATACATACCTCTACAATAAATGTGTTTATGAGCTGTTGGAGAGGAAGCGGGGCAAGGGAGAGGCGGTGCTGTTTGCGCGCTCTGCCACCGTGGGCGGCCAGAAGTTTCCAGTACACTGGGGCGGTGACTGTTGGTCCGACTATGAGTCCATGGAGGAGAGCCTCAGAGGGGGCCTGAGCCTGCTGATGAGCGGATTTGGTTTCTGGGCTCACGACATCGGCGGCTTTGAGCATACTTCCACGCCGGACGTGTACAAGAGATGGGTTGCCTTTGGCCTGCTGTCCTCCCACAGCCGTCTCCATGGCAGCACCTCCTATCGGGTTCCCTGGGTATACGATGAGGAGGCGGTGGATGTGTGCCGGTTCTTTACCAGACAGAAAGCCCGCCTGATGCCCTATTTGTATGAGACCTCCATCTATACCAGTCGCACTGGTATTCCGACGATGCGCAGTATGGTGATGGAGTATACGGCGGACAGGAACTGTAGCTATCTGGATAAGCAGTACATGCTGGGCGACAGTCTGCTGGTGGCCCCGATCTTCAATGAGGAGGGCATTGGGGAATATTATCTGCCCGAAGGCACATGGACAGATTTTCTCACCGGACAGGTACAGGAGGGAGGTAAGTGGTACAGCGCCAGGTACGATTACTTCAGCCTGCCCATGATGGTGAAGGAGTGTTCCATCATCGCCCTGGGCGCCCATGATGACCGGCCGGATTACGACTATGCCGACGGCGTGGAGCTGCGGATCTATGAGCTTCAGGGCGGGGCCAGCGCCGAGAGGACGGTATATGGCATGGACAATCGGGCGGAGCTGACGATCAGGGCTTCCCGCCATGCGGGAGCTGTCACCCTGGATGTGGAGGCCTCCAAGCCCTATACGGTGCGTCTGGTGAATGTGCAGGCGGTATCCGCGGAAGGAGCCGATTTCCGCATTGAGGGAAGCGATACTCTGGTAACGCCAAGGGCGGCTCATATGGTGGTGAACTGCTGATCGACATACTGATAAACGGTTAGATTTTCCGTTCATCCGTATAGCAACAGGGAGATGCCGCGGCCTGGCGGTATCCCCCTGTTGTTTTATTTTATATGTGAAAAAGACGCTGGCAAATCTTTTTCGCCTCCTCTGAGAATTCCACGCGATCAAGATAATCTGCCACTTTTACTTCCATGATTTCCACAGGCAGACATTTTTCCCGCGAGACCCACTGCCATCCATCAATCTTCTCAAAGGAAGCGGCGCTGACCTTGTACACGTATCCGACGCCATTGGGATCTAGTGAGCCATACTTCAGCAGCACTTTTCCATTTATGCATTCAAAATCTCTCCTTCCCTCCGGACTGTCAGGATACCAGCGGATCGGCAGGGCGAAGGGGATCACCTCATCTATTGTCGCAGCCGCGTAGATGGCCTTCAGAGATTCTATGTCACACTCACCGGCGGCTTGCTGCGGAAGGAGCACATCCAACCGATATTGGCTGCCGTGATATAGATACTGCGGTTTTTCAGGCATATTTTCAAGCATAAATTATTCCTCCAAACTGAAAATGTATAGAAATTATAGCAAAAATTTTCACACTTGACAAACCTATGCGCATATGTTATCCTACAACCACTCTTTGCACTGCATATTGATCTACAGTACAAACTGAGCAGACCGTGGCACACGCCATGGGGTCGGGTCACGGAAGTGACAGTGGAAGCTTACATCCACGGGACAGTAGTTGCGTTTACTGTTCTGCGGATGTTTTTTTATACTTGTATAACAGTAGACAATCGCGAAACCCTTTACCTGCAGTACCGAATTGTGTATATTGTATATTCCATAAGCAATGCCTCGTGTTACGGTTTGCAACCGTAACACCACGAACCGAGAGCGTGCTTGCGTTGGAATGTACAATGTACACAATGACACTCGCAAAGTAACTGGCTTACGCAAATGCTTAGGTATAACAGAGTGGTGAGGAGAATTAACTTTGGCGATGGATGCCATAGAGCGGCAATGAGGAGGTCAGCATGCGAAAAAATAGGACTACAGCGGAGACAGATTTTCAGAGGGTGGCGGACAGGGTTTCGATCACTACCATTGCGGCCAATGTGACTCTGTCAGTGCTCAAGCTTCTGGCGGGGGTAATTGCTCATTCCGGCGCGATGATCAGTGATGCCATACACTCCGCGTCCGATGTGTTCAGCACGGTCATCGTCATCATAGGTATTCGGATGGCTTCCAAGGAGTCGGACAGGGAGCATCCCTATGGGCATGAGCGGCTGGAGTGCGAAGCGGCAATCATTCTGGCGATGGTTCTCTTCATGACCGGATTTGGCATCGGTACAAAGGCTTTGCAGAATATCCTGGGGGGCAATTACGAGGGTCTGCAGGTGCCTGGTGTGCTGGCGCTGATCGCGGCGGTGGTGTCCATTGCCGTCAAGGAGGGTATGTACTGGTATACCCGCCATTATGCCCAGGCCATAGACTCCAGCGCGCTGATGGCGGACGCCTGGCACCATCGCTCCGACGCCTTATCCTCCATTGGAGCCTTTATCGGCATCGCCGGAGCCAGGCTCGGTTTTCCCGTCATGGATTCCATCGCCAGCCTAGTGATCTTTGTATTTATTATTAAAGCGGCTTACGATATTTTCAAGGACGCCATGGATAAGATGGTAGACCACTCCTGTGACGAGGAGACGGAAGCGCAGATTCAGGCCTGTGTCATGAAAAATGACAAGGTGCTGGGGGTGGATCTGCTCCACACCCGCATCTTTGGCAACAAGATCTATGTGGATGTGGAGATTGAGGCGGACGCCGCCTGCACCCTGCTGGAAGCCCACGGTATAGCGGAAGCGGTACACGATAATATCGAGAGAGATTTTCCCAAGGTGAAGCATATCATGGTGCACGTGAATCCGGCCCAGCAGGGCGGGCTGTGACGCCGCCAGAGCTATTGTTCCACCACACACAATCCGTTCTCCCGCAGCTCCAACACGCGATCACAGCATTCCTGGATATATTTTCGGTCGTGGGAGACGCTGATCACCGCCCCTGGAAAATCCCTTATCAGCTGCCGGATCACTGGACCTGACAGAGGGGAAAAATTGCGGGTGGGTTCATCCAGCACCAGCACATTGCGCCGCTCCATGCTCATCTTCAGGAGCAGGAGCTTGGCCTTCTGACCGCCGGAGAGGTCTCGGATAGCATGCTCCATCTCCTGCACCGTGTATTTCATGCTGCCCAGATAGGTGCGAATCCGAGTGGTTTCCTCCTTGTCCCAGGTCTGCGACAGATATTCCACAGGAGTGGCGTTCGGGTTTAAAAGCTCTTCATAATTCTGAGGCATATATGCGGCGCGGATATCAGTTCGCTCCAGCAATTGCTCTGCGATCTTTCGAAGAAGCGTAGTCTTGCCGATTCCATTTTTCCCAATGATGCATACCTTCTCCGGTCCTCTGACCTGCAGGCGGATATCGCTGGCAAGCTCTCTTTCGCCTGCCGTCAGCAGTGGCAGTTCATAGTCGATTACCCATTTTCCGGAGGGGATTCCCTCTCCCTGAGCGAACCGGAAGAAGATGGATTCCTCCGTATCCGGCCTCTGTGTCATATCTTCCGCCTGCCGTTCAAAACGTCGCTGCATGGACTTGACGGAATGCATCTTCTTTTTCAGCAGTCTGGCTCCGGAGGGGTCCTGTCGGGAGATTGTATCCTGTTGATACGCTACTTTTTCATAGATTCGCCGGAATTTTTCCTGCTGCTTCTCATAGGCGGCTTTTTCCTCTTTGGCTAGTCGTTCCTGGCGTTCCAGAGCGTTCTGGTGAGTTGCCACATAGTCTGAATAGCTGGTTCGAGATACGTTGCACCGGCTTTCCGTCTTGCGTTTGATCTGCTCCAAATGGATGATCATATTGGCGGTGTGCTCCAACAGAGTCTCATCATGGGAGATATAGAGCACGGGAAAGGTACAGCCGTTTATGAAATCCTGAAGCCACTGTAGTGTGTCGATATCGATATCGTTGGAGGGCTCATCCAATAGCAGCAGATTGGGCCGCAGACTCAGGATGCGGATCAGCTGGATTTTTACTTTTTCGCCGCCGGACAGATGGTGCATTTGTGTATCGCTGTACAGCAGCTCCGCAGAAATACCCAGTCTGCCAGCCCAGGAGGATAGTTCCTGATAATCTGTTTCCAGAAAAGCGTTCTCTGCGCTCAGAAATTCGTAGACAGTCTTCTCAAGATCCTCCTTAGGAAGTTCCTGGGCCAGATAACCGCTGATAATATGGCTTCGGACAAGCTCCCCATCATATTCTGTGTAATCCTCCACCAGAGCGGGATCCTGCAAAAGCTTTAACAGCGTGGATTTGCCGTTACCCTCCTCCCCGATGATGGCCGCCTTATCCCCATCGTTTAAGGTGAAGGAGAGCCCGCTCAGCAGGGGCCGAAGATCTTTTTTGTGATAGAGATTTAAGTTTTTTACCTGTAACATAGATACCTCCGCATAAAAAAATGCTTCCGGCCACATATGTAACCGAAAGCAGATTCCTACACGCCCAAAACTAACTATGTTACAGACAGATGCGCCTGTGTGCACAGGTAGAAACAAAGGATGGAAAATCTATCAACGGTTACACAAAAAACACAGCCAATAGCACCACAAGCTGCAATGGCCGAAATTCCTGTGTAGTTACTGTCAATAGATTAATTCAACATCGTTTCTCCTCCATAAGTTGTCTGTCTCTAATGTATTAGTCTATCACATCAGGCAAAAAATTACCAGCGATTTTTTGTATAATAGCTATAAAATGCTTGACAGCTTTTATCATACAGGGTAAACTGAGATTACAACGGATAGAGAAAACAGGAGATTTGCATTTGATATGTCAGATCTCTCGCTTTCTCTATTTTTATTTGGGGAGAAAAGCACATGGGAGAAGAGGCGTTGAGCGTTATGTCAAGTTAGAACATAACAGAAAGAGGGACAAATGAAAAATCAAACAATGCGCTGCTTCTTCAACAACCTGCCCAGCGAGCAGGAATTGAGAGATCGAATCGAAAGGAGGGAAGATTTAAGGAAACTGTTTGAGAGCTGGAATGCCTGCCAGCAGAGGGAGTATCTGGACAGATGTACAGGGAGAAAAGGGTATAATATTCTTTATGATGCATACTTCAAGGAAGTGATGAATCCAGAATATGATCCGGCCAGGTTGGAGTCCTTTTTAGAAGTAATCATTGGAGAGTCGGTAAAGATTCTGAAATTGCTGCCCAACGACGGAGTACGTCTGGAGGATGAGAACACGCTACTTGTGACGGATATCATAGTGGAACTGATAGATGGCTCAATAGCTAATATAGAGGTGCAAAAGATAGGATATATGTTTTCCGGCCCTCGCTGTTCCTGTTATCTGTCTGATATGATGCTGCGGCAGTATAAAAGGATTCGGGCAAGGGAAAAGAAAGCTTTTTCTTATGGAAAGATTAAAAAAGTGTATCTGATCGTCCTGTATGAGACAAGTCCGCAGGAATTATGGGCCATGCCCGATACCTATCTACATCGTTCAAAGCATATATTTGATACGAAACTGGAGATGGACCTGTTGCAGAGGTGCATTCTGATTCCCCTTGACATTTTCCGAAGGAATATGCAAAATAAAGCTATCAGCACCCTGCAGGAGGCGTGGCTTACCTTTTTGAGTGAAAGCGACCCTAAGCGTTTGGCGGAGCTATTTCAGGCTTTTCCACAGTTTGTAGAGATGTATGAGACACTATATGGCATGGATAAGGATATGGTGAGGGCAATGGGATTTTTTTCAAAAGAGCTTAGAATTATGGATCAGAATACGGCACAATATATGATTGACGAGATGGAGAGCAGAATTGACCGTCTGCAGGTGGAAGTGGAAGAACTGGAGAGCCAGAAAAATCAACTGGAAACCAAGAATGATAAGCTGGAGGCCAAGAACGACCAGCTGGAGGCCAAGAACGACCAGCTGGAGGCCAAGAACGACCAGCTGGAGGCCAA
>JAMPGX010000004.1:54669-242475 GCA_023663725.1 bacterium
GAACGACCAGCTGGAAGCTAAGAATGATAAGCTGGAAGCCGAAAATGACAGGCTGCGAGCCGAGTTGCAAAGCTACAGACAAAAACCGTGATTTGCGAAAGGGAATGGGTATCCATTCCCTTTCGCTGGTAGATGTATCACTCATAAATCTGTCGATCGCCCTTCATCCTGTTGCGTCGGAGCCACAGCCGTATCAAACTCTGGGCAAACAACGCCACCATTGAAAAGTTGATCAGGATGCCAAACACAAGAACAGGATGCGGATACTGAATTAAACTCACAATGCCATTTCTCCTCTCTGTCATAATCTCAGATAAAAAACAACTTATGCACTACCTTTCTCATGATGATCTCCCTCCTTATTCTTCATAATCCGAATCCCGTTTTCCAATAGCTCTTCCAGGCGCAACAGCTCTGCGCACAGTGCCTCTGTGCCTCGGGGAGTGATCTGATATTCCTTCCTGCGACTGTCCGCCTCACCCAATAATGTAACAATCCATCCCTTTTCCAGCAGCATGTTGATGGCTCCATACCGTGTACCCGCCGCCAGCTTCACCCGCCTGTTGGACAATTGTTCCACATTCTGCATAATGCCGTATCCATGCATAGGCTGCATCAGTGACAGGAGAATATAATTATAACAGAAGCCGATATAATTGTTAAAAAGTTTATACCACAAATTATAGAAAATACATGGTAAAATATAGAAGTTTACTGAATTCGAGGATTTTTGTAAAAAAGTATGCTAAAATTACTAATGTTTACAGACCGTCAAAGCTAAATCATATATGCTGTTCCCACGCTTACCGATAATACTTTGCTGCTTTTTCATTGCCTGGGCAACACAAGACGGGATGTCGAGTAACCCTATAATTAATTTTGCAGAATTTTTTATACTTATAATTAAGGTTCTGTAAAAAGCACCCAGACAGAGAAAGAGCAGAGAAATCCATGGAAAAACACATTTTACCTGAAGAAGCCGACGCTATGATTACAGAGCAGGAGCCGGCATGCGAAAGCCCTGTGGAGGAATCAGACAGTCCGTCTGCGCCTGCGACGGAGAAAGCATCTGAGAAGAAGCAGAAGCCGAGGAAAAATTCTAAACCGAAGAGAACTCCCAAGCCCAAGAAGGCTACTGAGAGGAAACAACAGAGTGCGCAGAAAAAGGGCGCGGGAGATATTGTCCGACAGGCCGCAGGGCGTTTTGGACAACTGTTTGCCATGCCTGTGGATGAGGATGGCCAGTCTCTGAAATCTCATAGACTGTTAAGTCTTCGCAACAAGATATTTGTCAGCTTCTTTCTGCCTATTTTATTTGTGGTTATCATTGGTATAGTCTCTTACAATGCCGCATCCGGAGGTCTGGCGGAGAAATTTACGGATTCCAGTCTTCAGGTATCCCAGATGGCCATGGACTATGTGGATGTCAGTCTGGCGTTTATCAAGGGGGAGGCGCTGCAGTATATGGTGGACGGCGATTTGATCAGCTATGGTCTGGGTACTATGGAGAGCGATCGGATTGCCAAGAATAATTTCCTGACGAATACCCGCAGCCGTCTGGTAGCCATCCAGCATATGAATTCAATGATTCACAATATACATATCGTCACCAAGAGCGGCATCGAGATGTTTACCACCAATGCACAGGAGCGTCAGGATGGCATCTTTGAGGCCTACAACGCGGAGATGCAGGCCAAGTCTGAGGACGGCAGGACAGTTACGCAGTGGGTGGAGGGACACGAAGCGCTGGACGCCGCGTTTGAGTTAAACGAGGCGGATACCTTTGTGGTATACCAGATTCCCGCGAACAAAAAGGCGGCGTATATTGTCGTGGATATCAGCAGCAATGCTCTTATGGAAAGACTGCAGGCCATTGACTTTGGAGAGGGTAGCATCTGCGGTTTTGTGACAGACGGAGGCAAGGAGCTTCTATACGAGAATTCAGGTGAGAAAGAATCCAGCGTCCTTACGCCGGAGGAGAGTGTGTTCGCTGATAAGGAATTTTTCAGGGAAAGCCTTGAGAGCAGCGATTTGAGCGGCACCAAAAAAGTGCGTTTTCATGGCGATAGCTATCTGTATATCTTTGCCAAGAGCTCGGAGGGCTCCAAGATCAATTTCTGCGCGTTGGTTCCCTATCGGGTAATCACCGGACAGGCGCAGAAGATCAAGGGCATTACGGTTGCTGTGGTGATTTTGGCCTGTATCGTGGCCGGCATGGTGGGATTGATCATTACTCTGGGTATACAGAAAAATATGCTGATTTTCTCCAAGCGGTTCAACAAGGTGGCGCAGGGTGATCTCAGCACAGAAGTCAAGGTGTATGGCAGAGACGAATTTCAGGATCTGGCCCATGTAGCCAACAACATGATTCGCAATAACAGAAATCTGGTGACCAAGCTGTATAAAACCATCGAGGTGCTGGAGCAGTCGGCAGGAGAGATGGATAACGCCTCTGGAGGGATTAATATCTGTTCTCAGGATATTACTCGGGCGATTGATGAGATTAATATCGGAATGGATAAGCAGGCTGAGCATGCTGAGGAATGCGCGGTGAAGACCAATAAACTGTCCGAGAGAATTAAGGAGGTCAGAGGCCGAGTGGAGCGCACGCAGGTGCTGGCGGATAAGACGGAGCAGATGATCGCACAGGGCGCAGATATCGTAGGTGTCTTGGGCGATAAGGCGCAGGAGACCTGGGAGGTGACACAGAAGGTAGGCGGCAGTATTGCTCAGCTGAAATCGGAGTCTCAGACGATTAACGAGTTTGTGGAGACAATCAGCAATATATCCAAGCAGACCAATCTGCTGTCCCTGAACGCATCAATAGAGGCCGCCAGAGCAGGTGAAGCCGGTCGGGGCTTCTCCGTAGTGGCCTCAGAGATCCGCAAGTTAGCGGAGGACTCCAATGCGGCAGCGGGCGAGATCCGAAACAAGGTGGGTATGATTGCGAAATACACGGAGCAGACGGTGAAGGATGCCGAATATGCCCAGGAGATTGTACACATTCAGGAAAAAGCGGTCCGCCAGGTCGTGGAAGTGTTTGGCGGTATGAATGAACAGATTATCGAGCTGTTGTCCGAGTTGAAGGAGATCGCTGTAGGCACGGAGGCTGCGGACGGCGAGAGAAGCGATACGCTTGAGGCAGTGGAAAATATCTCCGCTATTATTGAAGAGACGGCAAGCTGTGCTCTGATGGTTCAGGGTATGGCAGAAAATCTGTTAAACAGCGCGGAGAAGCTCGATCAGACCTCCCATGCGTTGAATGAAAACATGGACGGGCTGAAGACGGAGATATCCGCATTTAAGATCGCACGGGAATAGGTTGCCGGAGATTATGAGAAAAAGAGAAAGCCGCCTGTTGGCTTGGCTGAACCAGCTCAAATTGAGGCAGAAGCTTTGGATCATGCAGATATTTTGCGTGATCCTGCCGCTCCTGCTCACGGACAGTGTGATTGTCAGTATCATCACATATGCGGAGAGACAGGCCGACGTGCAGGAGATGAACAACATAGCTGATTCGGTAGAATATACGATCATGAATTACAGTTCGCAGCTTGTGTTAATGATGCAGGACATCTACAGGAACAGGGAAGTAAATGAGTTTATCAACGGTACATATACCTCTCCGCTGGATTACTACAACCAGCACTTGAATTTTGCCAAGGCGTCTCTGTTTGGACTGCTGATGAACAGTAGCAGCTGCAATGTGGTGATCTATACGGACGCTGAGGGCATCGTGAGCGGCGGTAATTTTCAGCGGATGGAGAAGGCGCAGAACGAGGCCTGGTATCAGGCGTTTATGGAGCAGGATAAGGATATTCTGCTCTATGCTGACTTTGCCAAGATCAACTGGGAGAAGAGAAGAGTCATATCCTTTGTCCGGCATATGGATTACCTGGACAAGGAATATAAGGGCGCCGTGTTGCGTCTGGATTGGGATTATGGCAATATATCGCGAACGATTGCCAACGCCAAATATTCCTCGACCGTGTATGTGTGCGATGGAAACACAATACTTTTCTCCAATGAGAGGCGGGGCGGAATCAATGTTCCCTACGAAGTCATACCGGCATCCGTTGTCTCCAACGCCGGATTTCATAAGACGATACGCATACTGGACGGCAGCTGGGATATCTATGTCATGCCCAGACCCAATAACGTATATGAGGCGGTGCGAAAGAATTTGCCTCTGTTTGGTATGCTGCTTTTACTCAATCTCTTTCTGCCCTTTACCCTGATGAATTTGATCAACCGCTCCTTTACGCAACGTCTTCGAGAGCTGGAGGCGGCGCTCAGAAGTCTGGACAGGGATGAGCTGTGTCAGCTTCCGGAGATCAGCGGCGCGGATGAAATCAGTCTATTGATGGAAAGCTATAATGAGATGGCGGTGCGGATGAACGATTTGATTCAGAATGAATATAAGAGTCGTTTGAAGCGTCAGGAGTATGATATCGCCAGACAGAAGGCGGAGCTGCTGGCGCTTCAAAGCCAGATTAATCCACATTTTCTGTTCAACGCCCTGGAGAGTATTCGAATGCACAGTGTGATCAAGGGGGAGTTTGAGACGGCCGACATGGTGGAAAAGCTGGCGGTGATGCAGAGGCAGAATGTGGCGTGGGGAAATGATTATGTGACGATTGACGATGAGATCAATTTCGTCAAAGCATATTTGGAGCTGCAGAAGTACCGCTTTGGCGACAGGCTTTGTTATGAGATTCAAGTAGATGGAGAGAGCGGGCAATATCGGCTGCCCAGACTCACGCTGGTCACTTTTGTAGAAAATGCCTGCGTTCATGGAATGGAGAAGAAAGAATCCTCCTGCTGGGTGTTTGTCCGAGTGTTTCAAAAGGGTGAGAATCTGATTCTGGAGGTTGAGGATACCGGACAGGGTATGTCAGAGACGAAGTGTCGGCAGCTGGTGCAGGAGATGAACGAGGCGCGTATCGAGATGCTTCAGGAAAATAAGAGCGTGGGTATACTCAACGCAGCCTTGCGTTTGAAGCTGTTTCTGGACAATCAAGTTAAATTTGAATTGGACAGCGAGACAGGTGTTGGTACGCTGGTGACAATCAGGATTCCGTTGGAGGTGACACGATGGAGATGATCTTGACGGATGCGTGGAACGGAGAGAGGAAAATGCTGAGGGTGCTGCTGGTGGATGATGAGCCGTTCATCCTGCAGGGGCTATCCATGCTGATTGACTGGGGCAGCGAGGGATATGAGATCGTGGGCAGGGCGGGCAGCGCCCGTGAAGCGCTGACGATTATCCAGCAGGAGAAACCGGATCTCGTGTTGGTTGATATTCGTATGCCACAGATGAGCGGCCTCGAATTGCTGGAGGAGGTGCGCAGGAACAGCATGTCTCATGCCTGCTTTGTGATTATGAGCGGGTACAGCGATTTTGAATATGCCAGAACAGCGATGAAGTGGGGATGCATCGATTATTTGCTGAAGCCTATCAGCAGGGAGGAGTTGCTGAATATTCTGAGGCGGGTCAGGATACTCAAGGAGGAAGAGGAGCGCAAGGAGCGGGATGACTCTCTGATCGCCAAGGAATTCTTTTCCCGCAATATGATCGCTCTGATACGCGGAAAATTCGATGAGGACAATGTGAAATGTGTCAAGCAATATCTGGGCGACTGTCATGGCTGTCGCTATATCTGTGTGGAGATCGATGACAGCGCCATGGATGGCCGTATGCCGGATGAGGAGAGAAGAATACGGCAGAAACAGCTCTATCAGTGGTGCCTTAAGGAGCTGCCGGGCGAAGAGTACCGCTGTGTCTTTGACATATCCGTTCAGGGAGAGAATCATGATGTGGCCATCATCTATAGTGATGAATTGCTGAGTAAGAAATCTGGCATTACCGAGCAGGAATATCTGAGACAGTGGAGGAGAAGGCTGACTGGCGGTCTGGATTTTCCGGTCCGTATGGTCGCTGGAAGCAAGGTGGATAGCCTTGAGCAGATTGCGGATTCCGTCAGAACGGTGCGCATGGCCAGGTTGCTCAGGGGATTGGAGCTCGGAGAGGATTTGAACGATATAGAGGAGCTGAACTGGGCTCCTCTGGAGAGGCGCCTGGGCAAAGAGGAAACGGATGAGCTGATCCATATGGTTAAGCAGAATCAGAAGGAGGCCATTGCCGCAGGTGCACAGCGACTGTACGACGAGCTGTATCAGATGGACAGCAGGACAGCAGATATGGTTTTCCACTATCTGTTTATCAGGCTGCTCCGTCTGGCCATTGGGATTGATGAGAATCTGGATCAGCATGAGGTGCTGCGTTTTATCAGCCGTTGCGCGTTTGAACAGACCGACATGGAGGACGGACGGAACGCTATGGTCACGATGCTTCTGGACTATGGGGACTACCTGATGCAGCTGCGCAGGAATCAGTCTCAGGCAGTTCTTGACCAGATTGAGAGTGACATGAGAGCGAATTACAGGGAGAATCTGACACTTAAGGATATGGGTGCAAAATACTTTATCAATGCCGCCTATCTTGGACAGATCTTCAAAAAGCAGTACGGTGAGACCTTCAAAGATCATCTGAACCGGATCCGAATTGAATATGCCGAGGAATTCCTGCTACACACGGATATGAAGATCTATGAGATTGCCGAGAGGGTAGGGTACAAGGACAGCGATTACTTTATCAATCGTTTCCTGGCGGTGAAAGGCTGTACACCCACCAAATTCCGCAAGCAAACGGCAGATAGTGCAAATTGACGAAAAAGGAGGAGAAAATCAGGAGGACATTGTGCAACTATAATTTGTAGGGTTTTTACTATAGTTTGTCTGGTTGTGAAACTGTTGCAGTGACTATACAATAAATGTACAGAAAGTATACTGACTGTCACATTTTTGAAGGAGGATAAAAGGATTATGAAAAAGAAATTACTTTCCGTACTCCTGGTTTCTGCAATGGCAATCACGGCTATGACTGCCTGTGGAGATCAGGGCGCGGGGAACGACAATGTGAACACTGGTGGCAATGCTACTGGCGGTTCAGACAACAGCAATGTGGACGATAGCAATGGTGGTGGCAACAGCGGCAACAGCGGCAGTACCGATATCACAGAATTTACATATTTTATCACCATGCCCGGTTCCGAGATTAACAATGACAATGAAATCGCTCAGATCATCGCTGAGAAGACAGGCGTTAAGGTGAAGGAGACCTGGCTGACAGGTCAGACAGCGTCTGAGGCCACCGGTACTCTGATCGCTGGCGGCGAGTATCCTGACTTCATCGACAGTGATGACATGTCCATGCTGGTAGACGCAGGCGCGCTGATTCCACTGGACGACTATATTGACAAGTATCCCGAGTTCAGAGATACCTGGTTTACTCAGGAGGAGTGGGATAAATTCCGCCAGCCGGACGGACATATCTATTGGATCAATCCCTTCGGCAATACCTACGGCGAGAGCAAGACCACCACGCATAATGACGAGGCCTTCTGGATTCAGGTGAGGGTTCTGGAGTGGGCGGATTATCCCGATATCCAGACCATGGATGAGTATTTTGATTTGCTGGAGCGCTACATGGAGGCCAACCCCACCATGGAGGATGGCACCGCCAATATCGCTTACACTATTCTCTGTGAGGACTGGAGATACTTCTGTCTGGAGAATGCCGGACAGTTCCTGGGCGGCTATCCCAATGACGGTTCTGTCATTGTGAATAAGGCCACTATGACAATCGAGGATTACAACACCTCTGAGGATACCATCGCTTACTTTAAGAAGCTGAATGAGGAGTACCAGAAGGGCTTTGTGGATCCTGAGAGCTTTACCCAGACATATGACGAGTACATCGCCAAGCTTTCTACCGGTCGCGTGCTGGGCATGGTTGACCAGTGGTGGAATTTCTCCAACACGGTAAATGATGTGTTCAAGTCTCAGGGCCTGGACGAGAAGGGCTGCAACTATGTGCCTCTTGGACTGACCACTAAGGCTGGTATGGACAACAGATGGCATACATACGGCGACACTGTGAATCAGGCCAGCGGTATTGCAATCACAGTCGACTGTAAGGATCCCGACAAGGCGTTCAAGTTCATGGTGGACATCTGCATGAATCAGGAGCTGCATGATCTGCGTTTCTGGGGCGTGGAAGGCGTCGACTATCTGGTAGATGAGAACGGCCTGTACTACCGCACGGACGAAATGAGACAGAAGTGTGCGGATACCTCTTACAAGGCCTCCCACCTGTGTACATACTCTTACTTCCCGCAGTGGGGCGGCACCAGCCAGGATGGTAAGAATGCAATGACTCCCAGCGAACAGCCCTCCGAGTTTATGAACGGCATGGCGAAGCCTCTGGTAGACTGCTTCAATGCCTACGGCGTTACCACATATCCGGATATGATCGGCTCTATTGTGGAGGAGAATGCGCCTTGGTTCCCGATGTACAGCTATTCCAACAACTTTACCACGGAGACTCCCGGCGGTCTTGCCTGGGCGCTGATGGGTGAGTGCAAGCATGAGTGGCTGCCCAAGGTAGTCATGGCTCCTGACTTCGAGCAGGGATGGGCAGATTACATGAAGGCATACAACGCATGTAAGCCCGAGGACTTCATCGCTGAAATGCAGGCAATCCTGGATACCTTCAAATAGGATGGCCATAACCCTTAAGTAATTACATGAAAGAGGTGGCAATGGTATTTCATATTGAAAGGACATTGCCACCCTTTCTTCATAATTAGAATCAGGAGTGATGCTATGGCTCAAGCACAAGTTTCCAAAGTTAAAAAAGATAAGAGAATTACATGGAAAGAGATCAAAAGGCAAAAAACCCTGCTGATCATATCTTTCTTTGTGGTGATATATGGAATAATTTTTTGCTATCTGCCTCTTGGCGGCTGGGTGATGGCTTTTCAGAACTACAAGCCCAAGAATGGACTGTTTGGTTCTCAATTTATAGGATTGGACAAATTTAAGTTTCTTTTTTCGGATGTCACCTTTCTGAAGGTGATACGAAACACCTTCTGTATGGGAGCGCTGAATCTGTTGACTACCACGATCATGGCGATCCTGTTTGCCATCCTGCTCAACGAGATACGCAACACGGTGGTAAAGAAGACCGTACAGACGATTTCCTATCTGCCGCACTTTCTCTCGTGGATCATTGTCGCCGGCATATTGCACGATGCCCTGTCGAGTACGGGTATCATCAATGATTTGTTGATGCGGGCGGGTATTATCAAGCAGGCGATCAATTTCTTTGCACATACACAATATTTCTGGCCCATCGTGGCATTTGCTAACTGCTGGAAGGAGACGGGATGGAATGCCATTATCTATCTAGCGGCTATCACCTCCATAGATCCCTGTCTGTATGAGGCGGCATCTATAGACGGCGCGGGAAGACTGGCCAAGATCCGCTATATCACTCTGCCAGGCATCAGGCCCACGATCATCATACTGCTGCTCATGAATGTGGGCAATGTGTTGAATGCCGGGTTCGAGGTCCAGTATCTGCTGGGCAATGGACTGGTGCAGAGTGTGTCCCAGACCATAGATATCTATGTGCTCAAATGGGGTATCAGTCAGAATGACTATTCCCTGGGTACTGCGGCTGGCATATTTAAGAGTGCCGTGAGCATCGCCCTCATCCTGCTCAGTAACGCATGGGCTAAGCGTGCCGGCGAAGAGCGTCTGTTCTAGGAGGTTGAGATCATGAGAAAGAATAAAATCAAGCATACAATAGGGGATAAAATATTTTCCCTTTTTATCGCGTTGTTTATGATCGCCTTTGTCGTCATAACGCTGTATCCGGTGCTGAATACGGTTGCCATCTCCTTTAATGACGGAATAGACGCAGTACGTGGCGGCATATATCTGATACCGAGAAAATTTGCGACCAAGAATTACACTACTGTGTTGGGAATGCAGAACCTGGTGACAGGCGCCAAGATCACGGTGGCCAGAACAGTCATCGGCACGCTTTCCGCGCTGGTGGTAAACGCCCTGCTTGCCTATGTGGTCAGCAGGAAACGTTTCTTATTTAAGAGGGAGCTCTCGCTGTTCTGGGTCATTACCATGTATGTCAACGGCGGTATGATTCCCACCTTCATGCTCTATCGAAACCTGGGATTGACCAATAGCTTCTGGGTATACATAGTGCCTGTTATGGTCAGCGCGTGGAATATGTTGGTCATCCGTACCTACATGACAGGACTTCCAGACAGTCTGGAGGAATCGGCGCAGCTTGACGGAGCGGGATATTGGACGATCTTTGTGAAGATCATCTCCCCTCTGTGCAAGCCGGTTTATGCCACTATCGCGCTGTTTGTGGCAGTGGGTCAGTGGAATTCATGGTTTGACGCGATGCTGTACAACCGTATGAAGACTGAGTATACTACGCTTCAATATGAGCTGATGAAGCTGTTGTCCTCCGTTATGCAACAGAGCGGCAGCGCAGATTCCGCGAAATATAGTTCGGCGGCGATCACGCCCATCACTATTCGGGCGGCGGCCACGGTAGTAACCATGTTGCCCATTATCTGCCTGTACCCGTTTCTGCAGAGATATTTTGTGACAGGCTTGACTATCGGCGGCGTCAAGGAATAAGGGAAAAGAATCATGATTTGTTGGTTTACAAAGGCTGTGCATTGTGTGCAGCCTTTTTTGTTGTGCGCCTGACGGCGCGCGTTTAATTGTAAATGTGCAAAAATAGCAGATTTTTTATCAAAAACAGCACGCAGAGAGAAAAAATATTATGGTATAATAAGTAAAAATGCTCTGCATTTAACTTTGCTGAACAGAATGTGCGCTGAAGCACACAAGATTAATTTGCTGAATAAAATATGCGCTGAAGGCGCACGGACAGGAGTATGTATGGATATGGAAACGATAACGGAACAGACGGCAAAGCTGTGGGAATTATATGAGGAACTGCAGGAGATCGTATATGTAGTGGATATAGATTCCCATGAATTGGTATATGCGAACCGTTATGCCCGAGAAATATATGGCATATCCTCGCTGGAGGCTATCGCGGGGAAAAAGTGCTATGAGGTGTTGAAGGGAAGTTCCATGCCCTGTGTGGCCTGCAATGATCACAAGTTACATCCCGGCTATTTTTTGGAGGAGGTGCGCTACAATCCCGCTCTGAGAAAAAAATTTGCTCTGAAAGATACCTTGATTGAGGCTGGCGGCAGGCGTTACCGCTTTGAGATGGCGGTAGATCTGAGCGCCTGGGAACAGCAGAACAGGGGCTATGAGGACAATGAAGCCATGGTGAACGAGGGACTTAGAATCTCGATGTCCGCATCCACACCGGAGGCATCCATTGCCGCTCTGCTGGAATATCTGGGTATCTCCTTCAGAAGCGAGAGGGTGTATATCTTCGAGGAGAATGAGGCGGAGACATTTGACAATACTTATGAGTGGTGTGCAGAGGGAGTCGAGGCGCAGAAGGATAACCTGCAGGGCGTGCCCTATGAGGTGGTGAGCCTGTGGTATCAGAAATTCAGGCTGGGTGAGAATGTCATCATCAAGAATCTGGAGCAAATTCAGGAGGAGGATCCAGCGGTGTATCAATACTTGAAGCCACAGAATATCACATCTCTGGTGGTTACTCCGCTTGTCAGTGAGGGAAAGATACTTGGCTTTTTTGGTGTGGACAATCCGCCGGAGCAATATCTGGAGCATATCACGACGCTGCTGCAGATATTGGCGCATTTTATCGTGGCATTGCTGCATAGGCGTAACAATGTGCGCCGTCTGGAGGAACTGTGCTTTCAGGATCAGCTGACGGGACTGGGCAACAGACATGCGATGAATGATTACATGGGCAGAATTCGGTTCCAGGAGGGCATAGGAATACTGTACTGTGACGTCATGGGATTAAAGCGCACCAATGATGGGAAAGGTCATCTGGAGGGTGATAAGCTGCTGATTCGGGCCAGCGAGTGCCTGAGAGAGGCCTTCGGAGGTTATGCACTGTTTCGGGTGGGTGGAGATGAGTTCCTGGCCCTGTGTGAAGGTATCACCCGCGAGGATATGGAGCAGAGGATGGAAGTACTAAGCCGCGAGATGCAGGAGAGAAATGCTCTCATGGCCTTGGGCTGCGTATGGCGGCAGAACGAAGATGCGGATATAGATGAGCTCATGAGGGAGGCCGACGGTCTCATGTATGAGGACAAGAGAGCCAGATATGCGAGGCAGCCTGCGAGATGAACCAATCTCCGTTGTTTAGCGGGATTCTACTGTCAGTCGGTTGTGTTTACGCCGCGATGGAGCTACAATTTGCCTATCAAATATATGGAGGCGAGACATGTACGAGATTGACAAGGAAAAATTTGGCGTCTTTGTGGCAGAGCTTCGCAAGGCGCGGGGTATGACGCAGAAAGAGCTGGCGGCCAGAGTGTTTGTGTCCGATAAGGCGGTCAGCAAGTGGGAGAGAGGCCTGAGTATGCCAGATATCACACTCCTGATTCCTCTGGCGCGGGAGCTGGGAGTCACGGCCACGGAGCTGCTGGAATGCCAGCGTATGGAACAGACTGCTTTGGATTCGGGGCGGGTGGAGATGCTGGTGCAGTGCGCCCTCACCTATAGCGAGGAGACGCCGGAGGAGAGACATCGGAGACGCAGACAGGAGATGGGCCTGTATATCGCGAGCCTGCTGATTGTGACGCTGGAGGTTCTGGGACTATGGGCGCTGGGTTATGACTGGGGGACGATTGCTCTAGCGGTGCTGATTTATGAGCCGCTATTCTTCATCTTTTCGGGATATTTTTGCTTTTTTTCCAAAGATAAGTTACCGAATTATTATGACGAGAATAAGATTGATTACTACAGTGACGGCATATTTCGTATGAATCTGCCAGGTATTCATTTTAACAACAGCAACTGGCTTCCGATCAAGCGCGCAGCCGTTCGAAGTATGCTGATCAGCGCCATACTTCTGCCGCTTCTGTATCTATTCTGTAAGCTGTTGATTCCTGGTGTCGATGAATTTTTCGCGTTTGTCTATATGCCGTTATTTTTTGTGGCGTTTTTTGGCCCGATATATATGGCAGCCAGAACACATGAATAGTCCGGCTGAGAAATGTCAAACCATTTATTAATTATGTTTAGCTGCAGGAGGGGACGCAATGAAAGAGAATATAAATAAAGAGAATGCCAATAAATGGAAACCGTTGTTTGAAGCTATCCTGGGAATCACCTGGAGCATGCTCGCACTGTGGGGAGTGGTCTGCTTTAACCAGTATGTGCTGATGAGTCTGCCCCTGCTGACGCGAATGGTCCTCTGCATTGCCATGTACCTGTGCATTGCGATAGGTCCACTGCTGATCATGACGCTCGCCCAAGATACCTGGAAGGACTATCTGTTCTCGCAGGAGAAGCTGGGCACGCAGCTTGCGGTGGGCATAGGGATTGGCCTGGTCATGTCTCTGGTTCTCACCTTGCCGCTTTTTCTGACTGGGCATGGGGAGTGGAGCGATAATGGGAAGCATTATGCATTTATATGGCAGTATGTGTATGAGCTGGTCTATTGTTTGGTGGCGGTGGCTTTCACGGAGGAATTCATCTTCCGAGGCTTTTTGTACCGAAAGCTCCGTGTTATCAGCGGCTCTGATGGGATGGCTATCCTGATATCCTCCCTTGCTTTTGGTCTGTTCCATATCTTTGGTGGGTCTTTGGTTCAGGTGGGCATGACAAGTCTGATCGGGTTGGCGCTATGCTTGGTGAGACATAAGGTGAGAAGCTGTACCACCCTCTCTCTGATCATTGCCCATGGACTGTACGATTTCCTGATCACCGTGTGGGTGAACGTCTTTTTATAGAAACAAGTGCACCGGTAACCGTGTAATGAGTTACAGTAGGCTTGCCCGTATTCGCCTGTAGCATAAAAAAGAGTAGCTTTCTCGAGGGAAATGCATTATAATGGAACAAAACTGTTGAGACTACTTTTTTAAACATACAGGTGACATATATGGTGCGAAGAAAATTTGTAAGTACGAGAGCATTGAAACAGGGTATGGTGATTGATCAAGCCATTATAGACAGGAGCGGGCGGATTTTGATTGCCCGCAAGACCGTCTTGGACGGCTTTTTGATAGAAGCGCTGCAAAAGATGAAAATAACTGGAATCTATATCCGCGAGGGAGAGGAAGATCCTGAGGTGGAGGGCGATATAGAGGTGTCGCCGGAGATCCAGATGACGATTGAGAAGCTGACGGTGGCCGACCGTTCCAAGGTGAAGCTGTCCGAAAGTGTGAAAAAGCGGGTATCGGAGGGGATCAAATTTCTCTACAACGATACTTCGGCCCCCGACTTTATCAATACCGCAGCCAATGTCACCAGCAGTCTGGTGGGGTCCATCATGGACAATGAGGCCGTGGCCCTCAATATAGACGCGTTGAAATTCAGCGATGAATATACCTTTCAGCACAGTGTGGACGTGGCGACCATCTCCATGCTGATCGCCAAGAACAGCAGCATGTCCGAGGAGGAGATTCAGAAGATCGGCATGGCGGGCCTGCTGCATGACATGGGGAAATCTAAAATACCGAATGAGATACTGAATAAGGCTGGCAAGCTGACGGAGGAGGAATTTGCCGTGATGAAGAATCACTCCCTCTACGGCTACCAGATTCTGAAGGAGAAGGGGGGCATCCCTCAGGAGGTGCTGATGGGGGTGCTCCAGCACCATGAAAAGCTCAATGGAAGAGGCTATCCCATGGGCGTGACAGCGGAAAAGATATCTCCCTATGCGAAGATTCTTTCCATCGCGGATATCTATGACGCCCTTGTGACGGAGCGTCCCTACAAGAAGGGCTTTTCTCAGCAGGACGCGATAGAGATGATCATGGCGATGACGGAGGAGCTGGACATCACTTTCATGAGAAACTTTCTGGGCATAGTGATTCTCTATCCGGTGAACAGCATTGTCACGCTGAGCAATGGGGAGAAGGCCAAGGTATTGAAAAACAATCCGCAGTACCCGCTGCGCCCCAAGGTCATTGGACTACATACGGGAAAAATATATGACTTGTCAGAGGATATTAAATGCGCCAGCCTGATTATTGAGTGAGGCCTCTCACAAATTGCGATTGATGGCGTTGTGTCCATATACTGGCAATAACAGATTCGTTACATTGAGCAGATTGGGGAAAAAGAACATGTTATGTGCGACAGAGGGAAAAAGTAATGAGATCGTGCGTATTGTGCGCAGCGAAGACCGACTATACCTGTACTCCGAGGCAGGTATGCACAGACTGGAGCCCAAGGATGAGGCCACGGTACGAATCACCTATACAAAGCGGGATTCTTTTTCCGGCGAGGAGAAGCCGGGAGTGATCTGTCACGCCGTTTTTTCCGATTGGGAGCATACGGAGACAGAGCAGGAGGTTCGTCTGCGGATGGAGCATCTGGAGGTCGTCATCAACAGGAGGACGGCCTCCTACAGCTATTATGACGGGAATGGAAGGCTTCTGGTGCGGGAGCGGGAGTGTGACAGCAGGGCATTGGAGGAGTTTACGACATATCAAATGCTGGAGGAGGGCGCCAAGGTGGAGAAGGTCGTCACTCCTGACGGCGTCAAGGAAGTGGTCAGGGAAGCGGCGGCGATACCCACAGGTAACAGCTTCCACACAAGGCTCTGTCTGGAATGGGCGGAGGATGAGGCGCTCTTTGGGCTGGGACAGCACGAGGAGGGCTTTGGTTCCCTGCGGGGACAGACCGTCTATCTGCATCAGGCCAACCGGAAGATTGCGGTTCCGATGCTGGTATCCACACGAGGATATGGCATACTGGTGGACACATACAGTCCGATGATTTTCAGTGACAACGGATATGGGGCCTACCTTTATACGGAGGCGGACTGCGAGATGGACTTTTACATTATGAATGGGGCGAGCATGGATGGCGTGATACGCAAGTACCGTATGCTTACGGGCAAGGCTACCCTGCTGCCGAGATGGGCGTATGGCTATATTCAATCTCAGGAGCGCTATGAGACGCAGCAGGAGTTGTTGGATACGGCGGGGGAATACCGCAGGAGGGGAATCGGGCTGGACGGCCTGGTGCTGGACTGGTGTTCCTGGGAGGAAAACTGTTGGGGGCAGAAGAGCTTTGACGCCAGCCGTTTCCCAGACCCCAGGAGCATGGTAGATCAGCTCCATGACAGCCATGTGCATTTTATGTTGTCGATCTGGCCCAATATGGGGGAGGAGACAGACAATTATAGGGAGTTTCAGGATCGGAAGCTTCTGCTGCCGGGATGTAGCATTTACAATGCCCTGAGCAGGGAGGCCAGAGAGCTGTACTGGGATCAGATACAAAGGGGGCTGCTGGGCAGCGGTGTGGACGCATGGTGGTGCGATAACAGCGAGCCCTTTACGCCGGAGTGGAACCATATCGAGAGGGTGGAGCCGTCCATAATGTACGCGGAATACTGTCACACTGCGGGGAGGCATCTGCCTGCGGAGCGAATGAACGCCTATGGACTGTATCACGCGCAGACCATATATGAGGGGCAGAGGAGCTGTGACGAGCGCAGAGTTGTGAATCTGACCAGAAGTGGTTATACCGGTCAGCAGCGGTATGGGACCATCCTCTGGTCGGGGGATATCGAGGCGTCCTGGGATACATTTCGCAGGCAGGTGGCCGCAGGGCTGCATTTCTGTGCCAGCGGACTTCCCTATTGGACCGTGGATATCGGCGCCTTCTTTGTCAAGCGCGGCAATCTGTGGTATTGGAGAGGCGATTATCCGCAGGGGACGGAGGATCTGGGATACCGAGAGCTGTTTGTGCGCTGGTATCAATGGGGATGCTTTCTCCCCGTTTTCCGGGGACATGGGACGGACTGCAGGAGAGAGCTGTGGCACTTTGCTCATGAGGAGCTTCCCTTTTATGATGTGCTGCTTAAGGCCAACCGCCTGCGCTATGAGTGGTTTCCCTATATCTATTCCCTGGCCGGCTGCTGCTGGCTGAGGGACGACTCAATGATTAAGCTGCTGGCTTTTCTCTATCCGGAGGACAGGGAGGTCTGGAATATCGTCGATCAGTATCTGTTTGGGAATGACGTCATGGTGTGTCCGGTCCTGCATCCGATGTATTTTGACAGGGACTCGCAGCTGATCTCTGGAGTATCCCGAACCAGGAAGATATATCTGCCGCAGGGGAATGGCTGGTATGACTATTGGACCAACACCTGGTATGAGGGTGGACAGTGGATTGAGGCTGACGCTCCGCTGGAGAGAATTCCCCTCTTTATTCGGGAGGGGAGTATCCTGCCACTGACAGAGTTTGCTCAGTCTACGGAGGAGTTGCCGTCAGAGCTGGACATCCGAGTTTATGCGGGAGGGGATGGCGAGTTCACGCTGTATGAGGATGAGGGCGACGGCTACGGCTATGAGCGGGGCGAGTTCCGCGCCACTGTGCTGAGCTGGAATGAGACGGACAGGAGCTTTACAGTGCGTGAGAGCGGTGATGGCAAAGCTACAGCGGGAGCATACCGATTCCGCAGATATATCCTGATTGACAGGGACGGGAAAGAGGAATATTTGATTTGATTTTTTATAGAAAGAGAGGATGAGAGAATGGAGTATGTCTATGAGATGCCTGCCGACATGATGAAAGAAACGGCCAATCGCGGGGAAGTGAGACGGTTTGAGTACGACACGCAGACCTATGAGGAGAAGGGGAGCCATTCTCTGCACAAGGGCGCATGGGTCTATCTGCCCTATGGATACGATGCGCAGCGGCAGTACGATATCCTGTATCTGCTCCATGGGGGCGGAGTGAACGAGGATTGGTGGTTCAAGATGTTCCCTGACACGGTTACGATACTGGACAATATGATAGCTCGTCAGGTCTGCCCGCCCTGCATTATTGTGACTCCCACCTATTATCGGGGCGAGGATGAGGACAGGAATGCCGAGTACATCACCGAGCATTTTTGCCATGAGCTGCGCCGCGACCTGATTCCTGCCGTGGAATCGGCATTCTCCACCTATGCGGGAGGAGATGTGAGTGAGGACAATCTGATCAGGACGCGTTCCCACAGGGCTTTTGCCGGTCTCTCCCTGGGCTCTATGACGACCTATCGGGCCGCCCTGTACAACAATTTTGATCTGTTCTCCTGGTATGGCCCATTCTCAGGGTGCTGCGGTCCAAACGGCAATCGTGACGAGGAGGTAGAACGTATCTGTAAGACCCTGGCTGACGGGGAGCGCAAGGGCCTGAAGCTGGACTATTTATTCTGCTGCAACGGCGATAAGGATATTGCCTACGAGGAACATCGGGAGATCATGAACAAGGTGTTACCGCTATGTCCTCAGTTGGTTGAAGGTGTGAACTATGATTTTTATACCATCCCTGGAGGGGTCCACGACATGAAGGCATGGCAGCTTCATCTCTATCATGCATTGCAGGTGTTTTTCCAGAAGACACAAGACTGAGAGAATACGCCCCGTAGGAATGAGTCTCATCCCTGATCGCCGGATTCCGCAATCGGATCGCCGTGGCAGGCCAGAATACGCTCCAGAGGAATCTCAGGGAATTCCTCCAGCGCAGGGTGATGGGTCAGAGTTTTCACGATCTGCCATCCCTCACGGCTATGAACCGCATTGGCGGGGATGGGTCGGAAGTCCAGATCCAGATAGACCTTGCAGGCCAGCCAGGTGTTGGTCTGAGTGGAAATCTTGGCCAGGGTGTAGCCCAGGGCTGACATGAGCTGCAGCGTATGAGTGATCAGGGGCTTGGACAATCCCAGCCCCTGATACTCTCTGCGGACGGCAACCCAGTGGAGCCATCCCGCGCCGTCGGGGTCCTCCCTGTGGATATTGTAAAAGGCGGTGGCAGTAGCCACTTTTTCCTGTCTGTCATTTTCGATAAATACCATGCGGTGTACCAGTTCCCCGTCCTTGCCCTGATAATAGCGGTTCCAGGAGGCGAGCCCCTGTTCATAGCCAGTGAATTCCCTGGCTGATGTCTCAATATCGATCCAGGCGTCTCGCTCTCCTGGCCGGTATAGCACAAAGCGATATCCCGCTGGCAGCGGATAGGAAGGGAGCTCTTTCAACTCCCTTTGCAGTAGCAGTTCAAAATATCGGATTCTTTCATCGTGATTGTCAAAATGCATGTTTAGTCCTCTTTCTATTTGCCCTGTTTACATGCTCACAGGAGCTCCATTGCTTGTTGTAGGGGCTGGTTACAGTATAGAATAGTGTGCTCCATATTACAAGAAGAAAAAAGGACTTGATTTGCTATATATACATTGCTATAACGGATTGCCGGTGCTATAATGATAGCTATAAGCTGATTGGGAAGATTAAAGTCCGGTCAGACAGAGGTCTGATCTAGTGGCGTTTACGCTGGTGGCCGGAGAGAACAAATAAACAAGCTGTGAGGAGGATGCAAGACATGATCAAGCTGTTGGAATTGAAGAAGCCCAAGATGGTGGAGGAGGCTGCTGCGGCCGGAAAAGGACTGAATATTGCGCTGGAGGTGCTGGTGTTTATCGCCGTATTTTTTGTGAGCTCCATGGCGCAGGGGATCTTGATGACGCCGGGGGAGTTGGTCCTGATGTTTTCCAACGAGGACTACCGAAACGCGGCTGCTACCGGAGATTTGCAGAGAGCCATAGAGGTGGCGCAGGAGTTGATGCAATCGAACAGCATGCTCGTCCTGTCGCTTTTGTCCACTGCGGGCATCATTCTGGTAACGCTGCTGTTCTGTAAGCTGATCCAGAAGCGGAAAATGACCACAGTGGGTTTCCAGAAGCAGGGGATGCTGAAGGAATATCTGGTGGGTCTGGGAGTGGGCCTGGTGATCTTTTCCGTGGCAGTGCTGCTGTGTGTGATCACGGGATCGTTAAAGCTTCAAGGCATATCGGCGACCTTTTCAATTGGCGTGTTCGTGCTGTTCCTGCTGGGCTTTATGATTCAGGGAATGGCAGAGGAGGTGCTGTGCAGAGGGTATTTCCTGGTCTCTGTAGGCAGACGCTATCCTCTGGCGGTGGGTATCCTCGCCAACTCATTGCTCTTTGCGGCGCTGCATCTGCTGAATGACGGAATTTCGGTGCTGGCCTTTATCAATCTGGTGCTCTTCGGTGTGTTTGCTTCCGTGTATTTCATTAAGCGGGGCAATATCTGGGGCGTGGGCGCCATGCACTCGATCTGGAACCTGGCGCAGGGCAATATCTATGGCATTCGCGTCAGCGGTATGCAGGTTAGCTGCTCTCTGTTGTCATCTGAGATGGTGGCAGGCCGAGAACTGATCAATGGCGGCGATTTCGGTCTGGAGGGTGGTCTGGCCGTGACGCTGGTGCTGGTTGTCGGTACTCTGATTATGCTGGCGACCAAACAACAGCAGTATGCAGTGCATAGCAATATTTAAGGAAATTAGAAAAACAGGCTTGACAGGCATTGCCTGTCATGTATAATAAGAATTACAACAGCAGAAAGAATAGCAATCTCAAATCATTTGGGGCGCTATTCTTTCTGCTATTTTATTTCTCAGAACGGGAAGAGGCGTATGAGGACGGCAGGGAGGCCGGAATCACGATTGACAAGCCTCTTGTATAGTATAACTAATTCAAACAAGACAATGTGAAATTATTTTTAGAGAATATTAAACAGGCATGCGATTGCGCATGAATAAAGCCGATATATAAAATAAGATTGACAAGAAGGCGGTTCTCTGATAAAGGAGGATAATACTATGTCGGCTATAGCAGGTGGGTATCAGGTACATCCCCAGATAGGGGAACAGGAAAAAGCAGTTTTTGAGTATGCGATGAAAGACCATGTAGGAATGAATTTTGAACCGGTGGCAGTAGCAACTCAGGTAGTAAATGGCATCAATTACATCTTTATCTGCACCGGTTCGCCAGTAGTACTGCATCCGGAAACAGAGCTGTACGCAGTGCAGATTTACACACAGTTTGCGCACAGCGTAGCGCCCAAGGTGGAGATCAAGTCTATTGAGCAGATAGACGTTGCCAAATTGGTTGGGTAAGTAACTGTAACATACTCGTTCATTCCGCCGTTTTATCAATCTGACCAGGAGCCTCCGGCTGCCGCTGATCTTAGGGTAGTCGGAGGTATTTATATTTTACGCATGAGCCAGAGAGGGGATTCGCAGCCTTTCCCGCTCCATGATCTCCAGTTCCGCACCCTTTATAAACAAGGTGCAGTCCTCCTCCCGCAGCTCCGACACCTGACAACCGGCGCTGTGGGCCGGGGTAAAGCCCAGAGTGACCTGTCTGATCTCTCCGCCAAACAACTCCAGCACATCCGCCAGCTCCGTCAATGTGCCGGAAAAAACGTTGTGCAGAAAGAGCTCCGTCCCCTGCCAGTCCGCCACCGCATAGGTGGAGCTGGGAGCATGGTAGTACACATTCTCCTGCATAAATTTGGTCACATAGAAAAACAAGAGTCCCCGATTGCCTGTCAGGTCCAGGCGGCCACGGAATACGCTGCGCTCCGCCGCCTGTTCCAGCCGCGCCCAGGCAGCGGCGCAGTCCATGGCAACAGGGACAAACCTGCACGGCCCCGCGCCGTGGAGGGACAGACTGTATTGGTATTCCCGGCTTTTTTGAAAACCGAATCTGGGATAGAAGTCCAGCACTCTGTCATTGGCAAAGAGGTAGACACCGTCCGTCTTTCCGCGATAGTCGGCGTCTATCCGCTCCATAATGGCTCGAATATAACCCCGATGACGGTGTGTTTCCTCTGTCATCACAGTACCCAGTTGTAAGAAGTGCTTTACGCTGCCGTCAAACAACATATCGGTGATATTTACCGATACATTGGCGACCACCTGCCCATGCTCTACCGCAGAGTAGGGATTGTAGGCGTCCTCCCAGAATCCGTTTTGATACCAATCCTCGAAGTCCAGACCGAAGGTCTTTCCTGCCAGTTCGTTGAAGCTGCGCCGCAGGACGGCGTTGTCCCGATAATCTTTTATGATCTTCATGTCTACCTCATTCCCCCAAACTTCTCGCCACCTGTAGTTCATTCCTGCGTACAATGAGCCAAGCGCCGTTCTTGCACGAGCATTTGACGCACTCTATTTTCTCTCTGCCTCAATTCTGTATAATCAGATTAGCAGAGATATTCTCCGTTTAAAACCTTGGAATTATTTCTAAAAAAGAATGAGCCAGACGAGGGGAATATAGTCTCTAAAATTTTGCAATAAACCTATTGACATACTAGGTAAATGGTGTTAATATAACCATATTCCGAACAGGAAACCTATTTTATAGAACACGAGGTAGAGACAATGGATATCAGAAATGTGAATTTCAATATAAACATGTGTTGCTGTCGAATGCATTTTTCACGGATAAGTGATATGACCGAATGCATCGACTCAACTTGTCGCGCATTGGGATAAGTCTCTTGGGACGGAGGCATAATGTATCATTTATCCGGGGATTTTTAAGGACCCGGTTTTTTTATGCGCAAATATGCCGTGTAATGCCTGATCACAGACGGCGGCAGGGAATTCGAGGGGTATAGAAGATGATTCGACTGAACAAAATCAATAAAAGTTTTTCCGACAGCAAAAAGACCGTCAAAGCGCTGCATGATGTCACCATCCATGTTGAGAAGGGAGACATATACGGCATAATCGGTTTTTCCGGCGCAGGAAAGTCCACTTTGATTCGCATGGTCAATCGCCTGGAGAAACCGGACAGCGGCAGTGTGACAGTGGACGGTCAGGAGTTGACAGATCTCTCCGGAGCGCAGTTGCGGAAGGTTCGGCGCAAGATCGGGATGGTATTTCAGCAGTTCAATCTGCTGGAGTCGAAGACAGTGTTTCAAAATGTAGCGATTCCGCTGATTCTGGAGGGAGCGGATAAGGATCGGATTGCGAAACGTGTACAGGAGGTTTTGCGGTTTGTGGAACTGGAGGACAGAGGAGACGCTTATGTCAGTCAGCTTTCCGGAGGGCAAAAACAGAGAGTGGGGATTGCCAGAGCCATGGCGACAGAGCCGTCTATTCTGCTGTGCGATGAGGCTACAAGTGCATTGGACCCCAAGACAACAGAGTCCATTTTGCATCTGCTGAAACGAATTAACCGCGAGATGGGGGTTACGATCCTGCTGATCACTCATCAGATGCAGGTGATTCAGATGATCTGTAATAAGGTGGCAGTCATGGAAGAGGGACGGGTTGTAGAACAGGGAGGTGTGATGGAGGTATTCAGCCGTCCCAGAGTGGCGGTCACACAGGAATTTGTCAGAACCGTCATTTGTGACCAGATTCCGGAGAGCATTGTAGAGCTGCTGTATGACGAACAGAGAAACTATCGGGTGGAGCGGCTGAAATTTATCGGCAATAGCGTCAAAAGACCTGTGATTTTTGACATCTGCCATATAGACGGTATCGAGGTCAATATTTTGGGAGCAACGGTGCAGGAGCTGGAGGACAGTGTCATGTGTATCTTTATCCTACAGCTTATAGGCGAGGATGGCTCGCTGGACAGGGTCGAGGAAAAAATAGACGCAGTGGGCGTTTTGCGGGAAAGGGTGGTGATCGGCTGATGGAAGGATTTTTGGGGTTAAAAATATTTAAAGTTTCTGTAGAACGGCTGTTGCTCAACGGAGGCCAGACTTTGTATATGGTGGGTTTTTCCCTGTTGATTGGCACAATGGTGGGATTTCTGATGGCACTGGTATTGGTGCTTTGTCGGAAAGGCGGTCTGGCGGAAAACAGAATCCTATATCAGATCGTGAACTTTTATATCAATGTGGTGCGGAGCGTTCCGTTTATCATTCTGCTGGTGACCATAATGCCGTTGACCCGAACAATTATGGGCACTACCATTGGCAGCAGGGCGGCGCTGGTTCCCCTGGTCGTCTATATCAGTCCCTATCTGGCCAGACTGATAGAAAACAGTCTGCTGGAGGTTCCGTCCGGCATCCTGGAGGCGGCGCAGGCCATGGGAGCGTCCGGTTGGCAGATCATACGTTATTTCCTGGTGCCCGAGACGTTGGGGTCCGTCGTTCTGGCGTTGACCACCGGAACCATCGGTCTGCTGGGGGCGTCCGCCATGGCAGGCTACTGCGGAGGCGGCGGTATCGGCGATCTGGCGCTGACCTATGGCTATGAGAAGATGAACACCCCTTTGATGGTATTTACAGTGGTGATTTTGGTGATATTGGTGCAGCTGCTCCAGATCGCCGGCAATCGGTTTTCCCGGAAACTTCGGGAGCACCGGTGACAAATAAATCATAAATTTTTAAAAAGAGGAGAGATATTATGAAAAAGACACTGCGAACAATGTTACTGCTGACGGTGCTTGCACTGTATATGACAGCCTGCAAGGGCGCGGAAAGCCCGACGGCTGGTGCGGCATCCAAAACGGAGATCGTCTATGGCAAGTCCCAGGGACCTTACACGGAATTGTTTGAGGCGGCCATTGTCCCTATTCTGGAAGATCAGGGCTATACCCTTAAGGGCGTGGACTTCTCCGATCTGCTGACTGCGGATATTGCGCTGAATGACGGCGAGGTGGATGTAAATGTGGAGCAGCACACGGCATATGCTGAGAATTTCAATGCCAATAACGGCGGAGATCTGGTGCCTATCAGTCCCATTCCCACGGTTCCCGCCGGCATCTACTCTGCCACCCACGGCTCTCTGGAAGAAGTGGCAAAAGGGGCAAAGATCGCCGTACCCAATGATGCCTCCAACACGGCGCGCGCCTATGCTCTGCTGCAGAAGATCGGCTGGATCAAACTGAATCCGGAGGTGGAACTCTCGGCGGTCACGCAGGATGAGATCGTGGAGAATCCTAAAAATCTGGAATTTGTGGAGATGAAATCTCTCACGATTCCTGCCGCCATACAGGATTTTGACTATGTGGTGATCACAGGCAGTATTGTATACAATGCGGGGATCGATCCCTCCACAGCGTTGGCCACGGAGGATATTCAGGAACATCTGGTTCTTCAGGTGGTGGTCAAGGAGGCCAATAAATCCGCTCCCTGGGCACAGGCTATTGTGGATGCCTATCACTCCGACGCGTTTAAGGAGTATCTGGAGAAAAACAACGACGGGCTGTGGTGGATTCCCGAGGAATTGCGATAGACTTTTAAGTTTCGCTCCCCTCGGTACGAATTAAGTCCGCCAGAGTGATATTGCCCAGATAGTCTTGGATCAGCCTGTCAAGTCCCTGCCATACAGACAGGGTGCGGCAGGCGGACGCTCTGGGACACGCGGGCGCGTCCCGCTCCAGACAGGCAACCGGAGCAAGAGAGTCCTCCGTCAGCGACAGAATACTCAGAACCGTGTATTGGTCGGGGGTGCGGGTCAGCTTATATCCGCCGCCTTTTCCCCGAAGGCCGCTTACAAACCGGGCCTTTACCAGCAGTTTGACGATACCCTCCAAATACTTTTCGGAGATTTCCTGACGCTGGGCTATAATTTTCAGCGGAATAAAATCTTCGGACGGATGCTCCGCAAGGTCGATCATAACTCTTAGCGCATAGCGTCCTCTGGTAGATATTAACATGTTATGCCTCCTGCTTTTCCGGATGAATTAAGGAATAAATCTATTATACAACAGGGTTGGCGGGGAATCAATGGAGGAATGGGTTAGCGAAACGGGATACAAGATACAGGGAGGAATATCAGTGATTGAGTTTATTCATGTTTCTAAGGATTTTGGAAAAGGGCGGCAGGAGGTTCACGCTGTCAGGGATGTTTCCCTTTCCATTGAGAAAGGGGAGATATTCGGAATCATCGGGTTCTCGGGAGCCGGAAAATCTACGCTTGTGCGATGCATCAATCTGCTGGAGAGGCCCACGGCGGGTACAGTGGTCGTGGATGGTCAGAAGATGACGGAGCTTTCCGTCAGGCAGTTGCGGCGCGCCAGAAAACGGATTGGCATGATCTTTCAGCACTTTAATTTGATGCCGTCCCGCACAGTTTTTGGCAACGTAGCCTATCCGCTGAAAGGGAGCGGATTGAGACCGCAGGAGATAGCGGATAAGGTACGCGGGCTGCTGGAGTTGGTGGGCATTGGGGATAAAGAAAACGCGTATCCCAACCAGCTTTCCGGCGGTCAGAAACAGCGGGTGGCCATTGCCCGCGCTCTGGCCAACGATCCCGGCGTCCTGCTGTGCGATGAGGCGACTTCCGCTTTAGACCCGCAGACTACCAAAGCCATTTTGCGGCTCCTAAAACACCTGAATGAGAAATTGGGAATCACGGTGGTAGTCATCACCCATGAGATGGCCGTGGTCAAGGAGATCTGCGACAGAGTCGCCGTGATGGAGCATGGACGGGTAGTGGAACAGGGGGAGGTATTTTCCATCTTTGCCTCTCCCCGACAGGACATCACGCAGAACTTTATCCGCACCACATCCAGCCTCAGGAAGATTGACGAGCTGGTGGCGGCGGACTCTCCGATCGTCGCGCTTGATTCCGGAGAGGTGATCGTCAGGCTGTCTTACATACAGCGGAATGTCTCTGAGCCGTTGATCTCTACCGTGTCACAGAAGTATCGGGTCACAATGAACATTATTTTCGCGGATATAGAGATCGTACAGGATGCTCCGGTGGGCGGGACGGTAGCGATTATCAGCGGAGAGCCGCAGCAGATTGAGGGAGCGATAGAGTATCTGCAGGAAAAGAATGTACATGTGGAGGTGATAAAAGATGCAAGAATTTCTGAATAACCTGATACCCAATGTTATGGAGAAACTGCCCGCCTTTTATGAGGCCATCGGAGACACGCTGCAGATGGTCGCATGGTCGGGAGCGATCACTTTTATCATCGGCCTCATCTTGGGAGTGCTGCTCTCCGTCACGAAACAGGGAGCCATATTGGAGAACCGTATTATCTATCAGATATTGGATAAATTGATCAGCCTTTTCCGTTCCATCCCCTTTATTATCCTGTTGACATGGGTTATGCCAATCTCCCGTGCAATCATGGGTACGGCTATCTATGTCAGGGGCGCCATCGTGCCGCTTGTATTCGGCGCAGTGCCGTTTTTTGCCCGACAGGTGGAGAGCGCTCTGGCGGAAATTGATCCAGGGCTGATTGAGGCGGCGCTCTCTATGGGGAACGGTCCTGTGGATATTATCTTTCGGGTGTATCTGCGGGAGAGTGTGGCGGCCATCGCCAGAGGCACCACCATTACGGCGGTCAGTCTGCTCAACCTGACTGCCATGGCGGGCGTGGTGGGAGCGGGAGGATTGGGTGATTTCGCCGTGCGTTACGGACATGACCGGAATATGACGGATGTGACGAATGTTACGGTGGTGGTATTGGTGGTTATGGTATGTATTATGGAGTTTATCGGCAGTCTGGTGGTCAAAAAAAATACGCATGAGCGATAATCGGCAGGACTGCTGTTTAACTTATTTATTCCTGTCATCCCAAACAGTGCGGACAACCGCATAGCTGGGAGGACATACAAATCAGGAGGAGAAAACATGAAAAAATTAAGAAAATTCGTAACTCTGGCGCTTTCCACAGCGCTGTTGACTCTGGCTCTGGGCGCTTGCGGCGATGGGGACAACGGAGAGGTTTCGGGCGGAGTGTCCACGCCGGACAGCCAGTCTTCCCAGGCTTCTGAGGACGCGATATCTTCGCGGGAGTCACAGACGGAGCCAGTCACTGTAAAGCTTGGCGTTGTGGGCAGCATCTATGAGGAATTGTGGACTCCCGCTCAGGAGGCGCTGAGAGCGGAGGGCATTAATTTGGAGATCGTACAGTTCTCTGATTATGTGACCCCCAACAACGCGTTGGCCAATGGCGAGATCGATCTGAATGCTTTCCAGCACCGCATCTATCTGCAGAGCGAAATAGAGAGCTATGGCTACGCCATTCAAAATATTGGCAATACCTTCATTATTCCTCTGAATCTCTACTCTCAGAAAATATCTTCTGTGGAGGAGTTAAAGGACGGGGATACGGTGGCAATTCCTGATGATCTGACCAACGGGGGACGCGCCCTTAAGGTTTTGGAGGCTGCGGGCTTGATCACGCTGAATCCGGAGGCGGCGTTTAACCCCACTCTGGATGACATTGAGAATTACAATGTGGGAATCACCATCAAGGAGTTAAAGGCAAATGTGATTCCCTCTACTCTGCCGGATGTGGACGCGGCGGTGGTCAATGGAAACTATGCTCTGGATTTTGGGCTGAAAACGGAGGAGGCAATCTATCAGGACAGTGTTTTGGATGTGGAAGAGTACTGGAATCTGATTGCCGCCAGAACAGCGGATCTGGAGGATACAGAAAAGGTGGCCATATACGATAAGGTGGTCAAGGCATTTCAGTCCCCGGAGACAGAGACGGTATTTAATGACAACTATGGCGGTTATTTTATCAAAGTAGGCTGGGATCAGGATCTGCTGGCGAAGTAGGATAACTGTGATAACGGATATTTTTATATGGGCAAAATACAATATCCATCCCCATGCGGGCCGAAAAGGGGATGGATATGCCCATGGAGACAGAGAGGTATACATATGCGGATAGACAGAAAAGAGCTTGAAAAAATCATATCGGACAGTGACAGGAGAGTATTTGACGATATTCCGGCGGCGTATCTCAGCGACGCTCTGGGGCATATTCACGGTGAGGCGGAAGCGTTACTGTTTCCCATATCCACCGATGAAGTGAGTGATATTCTGCGCTATGCCTATGAAAACCATACCGCTGTCACTCCCAGGGGAGCAGGGACCAATCTGGTGGGCTCCACTGTTCCCATAAAAGGCGGCATCATCCTGGACCTGTCGCGTATGAATCGAATCCTTGAGCTGGATGAGGAAACTATGACCGCCACCGTGGAGCCGGGGGTGCTGTTACAGGACTTTCAGGCGTATGTGGAGCAGAGAGGGCTTTTTTATCCTCCCGACCCGGGGGAAAAAGCATCCAGCATCGGCGGTAATATCAGCACCAATGCGGGGGGAATGCGGGCAGTCAAATATGGCGTCACCAGGGATTATGTGCGGGGATTGGAAGTGGTGTTGGCGGACGGCAGTGTGCTGAACGTGGGCGGCAAGCAGGTGAAGGACGCCAGCGGCCTGTCCCTGAAAAATCTGCTCATTGGCTCAGAAGGTACTCTGGCTGTCATAACAAAATGCCTGCTGCGTCTGGTTCCCAAGCCGGAAACATCTGTCAGTGTGTTGGTTCCCTATGATGATTTGCACACAGGCATTAGCAGTGTTTTAACCATTCTGCGCGCGGATGCGGCTCCCACTGCCGTAGAGTTTATGGAGCGCAAGGTGGTGTCTCTGGGAGAGTCCTTTTCCGGCGTGCGGTATCCCAGGCCCGATGCCGGTTCCTATATCCTGCTGACCTTCGACGGGCATGCGGACGAGGTGGAGGCAAATCTGCAGCGGGTAAAACAATTGGTTCTGGGTAGCGGAGCCATGGATTATATAGTACTTAAAGATCCCGGGCAGGCATCGGACATCTGGCGGGTTCGGGGCGCTCTGGTCAAGGCGGTGGAGGCGGTGTCCGAGCAATGGCCGGTGGATATTGTGGTGCCGGTGAACAAAACTGCGGAGTTTATTCAATTTATCAATGAATTGGAGGCGGCCTCCGGCATACGGATGATCAGCTTTGGCCATGCCGGAGACGGTAATGTCCATCTCTGTGTGGTCAGGGACGGCAGGGACGAGGCGACCTGGCGCAGGGAGCTGTGCGAAAATATGGAAAGAGCGTACGAAAAAGCCTATGCGTTGGGCGGCGTGGCCTCCGGTGAGCACGGTATCGGCATCGAAAAACAGAGGTATTTTCGGCGGGAGACATCCCGTGAGAATCTGCTGGTTATGAATCGGATCAAGGATGCTCTGGACGAGCGGCATATTTTGAACGACAGGAAATCTTATATCACGGGAGGGCTGGAAAATGCAGAAATTATCTGAGCGAACAGAATGCTTTACGGACTCGGTCATCCGGCGCATGACCCGTATTTCCAACCGATACGGGGCGGTAAACCTGTCGCAGGGATTCCCGGACTTTGAACCTCCTAAGGCCATATTGGACCGGCTGGAGCAAGTCTCTCATGAAGATTTTCACCAATATTCCATCACATGGGGCGCGCAGAATTTCCGGGAGGCGCTGGCGGCGAAACAGTCCCGGTACATGGGACGGAGTATTGATCCGGACAGTGAGATCGTCACTACCTGCGGCAGCACCGAGGCAATGATGGCTGCAATGATGACAGTGGCCAATCCCGGTGACAGGGTTATTGTCTTTTCTCCCTTTTACGAAAATTATGGGGCGGACACGATCCTTTCCGGCGCGGAACCTGTCTATGTGCCTTTGCAGCCGCCGGATTTCCATTTTGATCCGGAAGTGCTGGAGGACGCTTTTCGCACGCGCCCCAAAGCGTTGATTCTCTGCAATCCCTCCAATCCCTGCGGTAAAGTGTTTACGGGGGAGGAGTTGGCAATCATCGCGGCCCTGGCAAAAAAATATGATACCTATGTGATCACGGACGAGGTGTATGAGCATATTGTCTATGCTCCCCGCCGACATATTTATTTTGCTGCACTGCCCGATATGTGGGAGCGGACCATCTCCTGTTCATCCCTCTCCAAGACCTATTCCATCACAGGCTGGCGGTTGGGCTATACCATCGCGCCGGCTCAGATCACGGAGCGCATCAGAAAGGTACATGATTTTCTGACGGTGGGCGCGGCGGCGCCCTTGCAGGAGGCGGTGATACCGGGGCTTATGTTCGGGGAGGAGTATTATACAAAGCTGTTGGAAAAATACACCCATAAGCGTGATCTGTTTCTGAGAGGGCTGGACTGCCTGGGGCTGTCCCATACCGTTCCGGAGGGCGCTTATTATGTGCTGCTGGATATTTCGGAATTCGGTTATGAGAGCGATCTGGAGTTCTGCGAGTTCCTGGCCAGAGAGGTGGGCGTGGGCGCCGTGCCCGGTTCCAGCTTTTTCAAGGAGAGGGAAAATCGGTTTATTCGGATGCATTTCGCAAAGAGAGACGAGACGCTGCGGGATGCGCTCAATCGGTTAGAGCGGCTGCGCAGTAAGGTTTCTTTGGTGTGCAGGATATAATTATTAAGTGCTGAGCCATCTCGAATTTGGAGTAAGGAGGAAAAATATGTCAGATATTCTCAGACAGCTAAATCAGGAAAAAGAATATATCATCGCCCTCAGACGGGAATTTCACCAGCATCCCGAACTGAGTCTACAGGAATACCGCACGGCCCGGCGCATAGAGGAGGAGCTGGATCGATTCGGTATTTCCCATTCCCGCGTGGGTGAAACCGGTGTGTTGGGGATACTTCGGGGAATCGGGCAAGGGGAAGGCGCGACGGTGCTGAGAGCGGACACAGACGCGCTGCCCATTCAGGAGACCAATACCGTCAGCTATTGTTCACAGACCGAAGGAGTGATGCATGCCTGCGGGCATGATGCCCATATAGCCTGTCTGCTCGGCGCGGCTAAGGTTCTGGCGGCAAACAGGGATGCCTTTGGCGGAGAAGTAAGGCTGGTATTTCAACCGGCGGAGGAGATCGGACGGGGAGCCAAACCCTTTCTGGAGGCGGGGATTCTGGAGGGAGCAGACCGAGTCTTCGGGCTCCATACAGCGCCGGATATTCCTTCCGGTCAAGTGGGCCTGAAACCGGGGCTGAATAATGCGGCGGTGGATCACTTCAAGATTGTGATACAGGGAAAATCCGCCCATGTATCCACCCCTCATCTGGGCATTGACGCACTGTATATTGCCAGCCATATCGTGGTGGCGCTACAGGCTCTGGTGACCCGCTGCAACTCCCCTGTGGAGCCGGTTATCATCGGCGTGGGAAAGCTGGCGGCCGGAACTACCTACAATGCGCTGGCGGAGACGGCGGTGCTGGAGGGAACCACCAGGACCGTATCGCAGGGAAGTCGGGAGCGTATGCAGAGATTGGTGACGGAGACCGTACAGGGTATTGCGGGGATATATGGGGGTCACGGGACTGTCCAGTGGACGGATTTTGCTTCGGCCCTGATCAATGACGCGCAGGTCTGCCAGGAGGTGACAGAGGTGGTAGAACGGCTGTGGGGAGACGGCAAAGTGACTGCGGACCGCAGATTATCTCTGGGCGGTGACAACTTTGCCGAGTATATTCTCCGCACATCCGGCGCATACGCCTATCTGGGTACAGGCAATCCAGAGAAGCCAGGGACGCTGAACGCCGCTCACAACGGAAACTTTGATATCGATGAGGACGCTCTGATTCTGGGGGCCAGCCTTTACGCCGGATATGCGCTTATCAGGCGCGGAACTGTTGGATGATCTCCACGATCTCGATATCGTCGCTCACCAGATACTCGCGGATGGGCGGCTCCTGTGGGGGATTTGGCCCGTTCTCCCAATATTTTTCCGCCATCCGCAGGTTCTCTTCCCGATGCACAGTGCCGTCAAAGCACTTGGTGGCGTCCCCGATAAAACGGGCTCCCGTGACTTTGACCTTGACGATGGAAAAGGTGGGTCTACCCAGACCGATGAAATACTTTGCCCAATTCTGGGATTCCTGCAGGGTCTCTGACACATACAGGCAGCCCATGCGAGATGGGTAATCGGGATATTTTTCCCGCCTGATTTCCTCCAGAGCCAGTTCCCGCAGCGCTACTGCCACCGGATACTCCAGCTCCGTACCCTCATATTTCTGGGGATCGCGGTAAATCTCGTTTACGGTATCCAGCCTGGCCATCACCCGCTCATAGACGCCGCTGTGATGGTCTCCGTCAAACAAAATATGCTGTCCCAGCTCCAGGGGCCTATCCGTTACAACATGATAAGCGTAAAAGGTATCTGCCATATTATTCCTTTCCACCTGTCTCAATCAGATAGTTGCGAAAATCGGTTACTATGCGAGTGTCATTGTGCACATTGTATACTCCAACGCAGGCACGCTCTCGCTTCGTTCTCACCGTAGCGGTACATAAGATGCTAAAATACAGCATCGAGGGTTGCTAGCAACCCTAGGTACCGACGGTTCGAAAGAGCACTGCTTATGGAATATACAATATGCTCAATTCGGTACTGGCAATAAAAAGTTTTGCAATTATTTACGTTTTAATGGGTATGTGAATTGATTATATCGCCCTTAACAAACAAATTATCCTTGCCCATGCCGCAGACATAGGGGGAGGAGTCATATTGATAACATATCTCCAGAAAGTCTTTCCTGCTCTGAGGCTCCCGCATGAGCTTTGCCAGTATTTCGTTCGGAATCGTTCTGGCGTATGCGCCGGGGCCTGCCATCCGGATATTCCGCACCCCCTGTTTTTCCAACAGCGCTTTCAACTCATCCGGCAAAAAAGTGTAGGTGATGCACCAGGGCGTGCCGCCTCTTTTATACTCGGCGATCTCCTCTTCCCCGCCCATCAGACCGCTTTGCAGAAAATGATCCACGGCCTGTTTATTCAGCACAAAGGAATCTATCGCGTGCTGTCTGTTCGCGATGAGCCGCTGCACCCATGGGTCAGGGCAGTCGGGGTCCAGGATAAACTGATTCTTTTGAATCGGATTGGCCAGATAGGGCAGATATCCCAGTCGGGAGGATACGCTGAACATAATCTTTTTTCCCGCTATGCGGACCAGTTCCCCGATCACCGTCTCCTGGTGAGGCCAGGTGTAGGAGATGGGTGCGTCAAAGGATATGACCAGATCAAAAGCCCCATCGGAGTAGGCCGACAGGTCCTCCAGAGCGCCCCGCACAAAGGTGATATTCTGCTCCACCCCCGCGTCCTGGGCCAGCTCCCGCGCCTTGTCCAGCATGGGCTGGGAGATATCAAAATGTGTCACCCGACATCCCTTTTTTGCCAGCAATATGGAGAAGCGCCCGCATCCGGCGCCGCCGTCAAATACGGTCTCTATCCCGTCCAGACCTGCCAACAGTTCCCTCTCAATATGGCTTTTTTGAATGATGTCGTCGATAAAGGTCTCCTCCCTGTGGCTTTCCAGCTCTCCCTTATCGGGCTGGTTCCAAAGGCGCTCGGAAATCTTTTGGCTGATGTTCTGTGGTATCATCTCTTCTCCCCTGTCTGCTTAGTGCATAAAAATCGATTTGTGTACAGTGTCAGTGTACCAGAGATTTTCTGCTTTAACCACCTCAGAATTGGTTTGAAAAAAGTTTGAGCCGACACCTGACAGGGGTATCGGCTCTTTGACTCATGCCTTCATATTTCTGATGATGCGCTGTATGCTCTTGTGGGACAGGCAATACTTGTCCGCCAGCTCCGAAGTGGTCATTCCCTTGGAGTAATCCGCATAGATCAACTGATTCCGATGGGACAGCTCCTGCGTGATGCTGGTCTGCGACCCCCATTTCAGACGGTTCTCCGAGCGCCTGGGAATGTAGATATTCTCCCCGTCCACATACTGCTGTATCAGCGCAACGATCTCTTCCGGCAGGATCTCTCCCGCGTTTCTATAGCCCATGTCTGCCTCCTAAATATAGATTCTCTTTAGGAATAGCAATGGCTATGACAATTCATTTTCTCTTGCGATAGCCAGTGCTACGCAGACATAACATATCTTCTCATAAAAGATTTCCTCCTACTCTCCTATCGGCTGATATCCCTCCGACTGCTCTCATTTGTACATTCTAACAAAAGTATCTGCAAAAGTCAAAGCCAATATCATACAGCGGCAAAAGACATTGTAATCCAGAGGGAAATCCGTTATACTAAGAGCAGATAAGGGTATCTGCCGGTATATGAGGAGGCGCTTATGGCAAGAACAGTGGCAATAGGGGTACAGGATTTTGAAAAGATAATCAAAAATCGTTATTTGTATATCGATAAGACCTCATTTATCAGAGAATGGTGGGAAGGTGGGGACAGTGTCACGCTGATCGCCCGCCCCCGCCGCTTTGGGAAGACCTTGAACATGAGTATGCTGGAACAGTTTTTCTCCGTGAAATACGCGGGCCGTGGGGACCTGTTTGAAAGCCTGTCCATCTGGCGAGAGCCCAAATACCGAGAGCTGCAGGGTACTTATCCGGTGATCAGTCTGTCCTTTGCCAATGTGAAGGAGAGGGATTATCAGGCGACGAAGGATAGAATCTGCCAGCTTATCGCAGATCAGTATTGGAAGAATAGCTTTTTAAAGGATTGTGACTGGATGGAACCGGCGGAGAGGGAATTCTTTGACTCCGTTCGCCCCGACATGCCGGAGGTGGTGGCTACGCTGGCCATCTATAAGCTATGCGACTTTTTGTGCCGTTATTATGGGAAAAAGGTGATTATCCTGCTGGATGAGTATGACACACCCATGCAGGAGGCGTTTGTGGGCGGATACTGGGAGGAGCTGGCAAGCTTTATCAGGAGCATGTTCAACTCTACCTTTAAGACCAATCCCTGGCTGGAGCGGGCGGTCATGACCGGCATCACCAGAGTCAGCAAGGAATCTATCTTTTCAGATCTGATTAATCTGAAGGTAGTGACCACTACCTCGGACGAGTACGCAACCTCCTTTGGTTTTACGGAGAAAGAGGTGTTTGCAGCCATGGAGGAATGTGGTCTTTTCGAGCAAAAAGAGCAGGTCAAGCGATGGTACGACGGATTTATTTTTGGGCAACACAGGGATATCTATAATCCGTGGTCGATTCTGAATTATCTGGATACCGGAAAGCTCACGACCTACTGGGCCAATACCAGCTCCAACAGTCTGGTGGGCAAGCTGATCCGTGAAGGCAGCCGCAGCGTAAAGGAGCAGTTTGAGATGCTGCTGCGGGGAGAGGCGATATGGGTGCCCATCGACGAGCAGATTGTCTATAATCAGTTAGATCAGAGTGAATCTGCTGTCTGGAGCCTGCTTTTGGCCAGCGGGTATCTGAAGGTTCTAAGCTATGAGAGGGAGGATCTGGTGGAGCTTAACGCGGAGGTAAAATACGAGCTGACTCTCACCAATCATGAAGTGGAACGGATGTTCAATAATATGGTGCGGGGATGGTTCAAGGGCAGCCAGGCAGACTACAACGACTTTATCAAAGCGATGCTGCAAGACGACCTGGAGGCCATGAACGCCTATATGAACCGTGTGGCGCTGAATACGTTCAGCAGCTTTGACACAGGCCGAAAACCGTCGGGAGTGGAGCCGGAGCGCTTTTATCACGGCTTTGTACTGGGCTTGATGGTAGATTTGCAGGGCAGATACATCATTACCTCCAATCGGGAGAGCGGCTTTGGCAGATATGACGTGATGCTGGAGCCCAGGAATCCCCAGACGGATGACGCCATTCTCCTGGAGTTCAAGGTGCAGAGCCCCCTCAAGGAGGAGTCTCTGGAGGATACCGTGCAGGCGGCCCTGCGGCAGATCAGAGAAAAGAGCTACAGCGCGGAGCTGATAGCGCGAGGTATTCCGGCGGAGCGCATTCGCTATTACGGCTTTGCTTTCGCGGGAAAAGAGGTACTGATCGGCTAAAGCTTCTGTAGGAATGTCGAGCTGATGATGGATTACTGTTTCTTCTCAAACCACGCGGTGATCTGCAGTGTGCTTTTTGCCTTGGAGCCGTCATAATAGTTGACATCCTCCGTGATGCCGGTCAGCCGGATCAGGAAGCGGTCTCCGTCCGCCGCAAGGATTTCCATCTTGTTGTCCAGTGTCGGCTGATGCTCCCAGTAATACAGATTGCCATATACTTCATGCTCTTTGTTGGGCAGCTCCAAGCATAATCCTACCTGCGGTACGATAGTCGGCGCGATAGCCGGCGCCTGAGCGTTTGAAAAGCATAATTCCCAGAAAGGCTCGGCATCCATAAAGGGATGTTCCTCATCGTGGGTATCCTCATGTAATACACGACCCCGCTCAAATTTCATATCAACATAGAAGCCATCTGGGTCATCTTCTGTTCCATCACCCTCTAGGATGTACCAGACGGCGCTCTTCAGGGCATACTCCTCCATGCCGCAAAACCGCATCATATATAATATATTTTCTTCCATAAGTCTTTCCTCCTGCTGCGAAATATTTTATTCATTATACGACAGGCAGGGCAGGAAGTACAGCCAAAATCAGTTGCTGTTTGCATCAATTCACTTTACATATCGTAGGTACGACATAGTTTCCCAACAGTTAACTTTATATACAAAAGTAGCGTGCCAGTCCATTGAAATGAGTTGGACCTACCTGCTATAATTCTATTTAGAGACATATTTTGAGAGTATGAGGACAAAAATATATGAACAGATTGAACTTGCCGGATAATCTGATCCGGCTTCGACATGAAAAGGGATTGACCCAGGAGGAGCTCGCACATTTCCTGGGTATAACCAAGGCATCTGTATCCAAGTGGGAGAAAGGGATCAACACGCCGGATATCCTGCTGCTCCCCCAGTTGGCCGCATATTTTGACGTGACCGTAGACGAGTTGATCGGATATGAACCCCAGCTCTCCAGCGAGAATATCCGGTGTCAATATGCGGAGCTGTCCAAGGCTTTTGCCACCCTCCCTTTTGCGGAAGCGCTGGGGAAGGTCAGGGCGCTTGCCCATAAATATTATGCCTGTTACCCGCTTCTGCTCCAGCTTGGCATCCTGTATCTGAATCACTATATGCTGGCACAGACCCAGGAGGAGCGCGGCTTCATCCTGCAGGAAGCGGTCGGATGGTGTGACAGGATCATGGATAACTGTAATGATGTAGGGGTCTGCAGCGATGCCCTGGTCCTGAAGGCGGGCTTACAGCTTCAGCTTGGGAAAGCGGCGGAAGCCGTCGAAGCATTGGAGTCCACCGCAGACCCCAGACGCCTGGCGGGGGGAACTCTGTTGATACAGGCTTACCAGATGGCCGGAGACGGCGAAAAGGCGAGAAGCTACGCGCAGGTAAAACAGTATCTGGATTTGCTCAATCTGGCGGGAGATGCGACGCTGGCGCTGTCCCTGAATATCACAGATCTGGAGCGATGTGAGGAGATCATGCGGCGCGTCACCGGAATGATGGAGTTGTACCGTATGGAGACACTTCACCCGAATGTCGCCGCTCAGTTCCAGTTCCAGTGCGCGGTTGTGTATGCGGCGAATGGGCGGGAGGAAGAAGCGCTGGCAGCTCTTCGCCGTTTTGAACGGTGTGTGAGCAAGCTTATGAAGGCGGAGCAGCTTGAGCTTCACGGGGATGATTACTTTGATGAGCTGGATATATGGATTGACCGTCTGCCCCTTGGAAGTATGGCTCCTCGGGATAAGAGCTTTATCCGGCAAAGTCTGAGAGAAGCCCTGGCACATCCGGCCTTTGACCGGATGCGAGAGCGGGAGGAGTTCCAGCGGCTAGTCCGCAGTGATTTTATGGGAGGTGAGGAAAATGCCTGATATTGGAGAAATGCTGCCGTTTTTGATTCCTTTGGTGGCGGTACAGTTCGCGCTGCTGGGATATACGCTTTATCATATCCTGACCCATCAAACGTATAAGCGGGGCAGCCGCGGGCTATGGATTGCCGTTGTCCTGATCGGAATGCAGTTTATCGGTCCGATTCTGTATTTTTTGCTGGGAAGGGAGGACAGGTAACATGGATATGCTGACCCTCTCCCATGTGGCAAAACGTTTTGGAGAAAAACAGGTGCTGCGGGACGTCAGCTTCTCTGTCCCCGAACATACTGTGTATGGCTTTGTAGGGCAAAACGGCGCGGGTAAAACCACCGCCATGAGATTGATTCTCGGCTTGCTCACCGCTGACGGCGGAGAGATATTCGTCAATGAGATGCCGGTCCGCTATGGAGATGCGGCGACTAATCGCTATGTGGGATATCTGCCGGACGTTCCCGAATTCTATTCGTATATGACTCCGAGCGAGTATCTGCGCTTTTGCGGAGAGATCAGCGGTATGCCTGCCCAGGAAATCAGGGACCGCAGTGAGGAATTGCTCCATCTGGTGGGGCTGGAGCACGAAAATCGCCGGATCAGAGGCTTTTCGAGGGGTATGAAACAGCGGCTCGGTGTTGCGCAGGCCTTGTTTGGCCGTCCCAGGCTCCTGATCTGTGACGAGCCAACCTCCGCGCTGGACCCGTCGGGGCGCAAGGAGCTGTTGGATATCCTGGTAGACGCAAAGGAGCAGACGACAGTGCTCTTTTCCACCCATATCCTCTCGGACGTAGAACATATCTGCGACAGGATCGCCTTTCTCCATGAGGGAAGGATTGTTCTGCAGGGCTCTAAAGAGGAGCTGCAGAACAAGAGAAAGGCTGCCGCAACTGAACTGGAGCTGGAGCGGTCAGAGGATGTGCCGGCGCTGCTGGCGGCTTTTGCCTGTCTGCAACCTGTGGGGCGTAACAGCCTGCTGCTGGAGGATACGGAGCAGTTGCCGGATATTCTGCGTTTTCTTGCGGACAGGAGGATTGCGGTCCTGCGGATAGAACGTCAGGAGACATCATTGGAAGATCTGTTTATGGAGATGGTGGGTAAATGAAAGCATTTATGAAAAAAGAATGGATGGAACTGTGCCGGACCGGTCGCCTGTTGGTGCTGTTGTTAGTTTTTACTCTGTTTGGGATCATGAATCCGGCCACAGCCAAGCTGACGCCCTGGCTGATGGAAGTATTATCCGAGTCTCTTGCGGATGCAGGGCTTGTCACCGAGGCCGTCACGGTGGATGCGATGACTTCGTGGGCGCAGTTCTATAAAAATATTCCGGTAGCGCTTATCTCGTTTGTCCTGATCTGCAGCGGGAGCTTTACCGCTGAATATCAAAGGGGGACCTTGGTTCCGGTGATCACCAGGGGATTGCCCAGACAGAAGATTGTGCTTGCGAAAGCGCTGATGATTTTTTCCTCGTGGACGGCAGTGTATTGGCTCTGTTTCGGGATTACCTACGGATACAATGCCTACTTCTGGGATAACGGTATCGCGCAGCATCCATTTCTCGCCGCAGCCTTGACCTGGCTGTTTGGGATATGGGTAATCGCGCTGCTGGTGTGTCTGTCGGCGGTGGCGCAGAGCAGCACACAGGTGCTCGCAGGAGTCGGAGGAATCGTCATGGCGGTATATATGGGGAGTATGTTTCCGAAGCTTGGCAGATACTTGCCGATCAAACTGATGGATGGGATGTCTCTGCTGCACGGGGTAAGTCTTTCAGAAAATTATGATGTCAGTATCGCAGTCACGGGGTTGACGATACTCCTGTGTATGGGACTGGCAACGGTTTTTTTTAAGCGGAAACAGTTGTAGTCCTGATGATATAAATATCTATGAAATGAGGGCGCTGCCAGTCATCAAATCAGATGAGCGGGTGACGCCCTTATTGTCTTATGTCTTTATATTTCTACCATTTACTTATTTTTCCATTTTACTGCGCACATATTTTGTCAATAATAACAGTATGTCCTCTGAAGATCAGATCAGCGCTCCGGCGCCGGTCCGGTGGAGCCCCGTACAATCAGCGGAGCCCGCAGCAGGATGGAGCCGATGGGCAATCCTCCCAGCAGGCAGCCCACGGCAAAGTAACCGCAGCGCCCCAGACCGATCCGGTCCTGACGGATCGTGGTCAGAGGAGGCGTGATGTAGGCGGTCATGGGCAGATCGTCGAAGCCGACGATGCTGAGATCTCTGGGAATCTGAATGCCTCTGTCATGGCATTCCGTTATAGCGGAAAAGGCGCGCACATCATGGGAAAAGAGGATGGCTGTCACTCCGTGCTCCAAGAGCTTGGGGATGTAAGTCCTGGCTGATTCAGCCACGAAGTAGCCCAGACCAATGTAATCTTCATTGATCTCCAGCCCGTATTTTTCCAGCGCCCCCAGATAAGCGTGATAGCGGGCAGTGAGAATATAGGAATCCAATGGGCCGGAGATCAGGCCGATCTTTTTGTGGCCAAGCTCCATCAGGTGCTTGACGGCCAACTCGACGCCCTCCTGATTGTCACATCCGACAGAGGCAATGTAGGGATTGTTCTTGATATAGTTGTCGTACAATACGGTAGGAATCTGGGTGGTCTTGAATTCCTGCATCCAGGGGTCCAGCAGGGAAAAGCCCAGCACGAAGGCCGCCATGTAGCCGTGGTCAAGCATAAAGACCCCATAGGGAGTGAGCTTCTGGAAATCCATGGACAGAGGGACGATCTCCACCGTCCAATCCTCAGCCTCAGCCATCTGCCGGAAGCCCAGAACAATATCATGGCCAAACTGATTCGGTGTTTCGTAGTCCATGTTTTCGATCAGAATACAGAGCTTTTTCTCAGCTCCGGAGAATCTCCTGTTGAGATAGCCCATCTCGGCTGCCGTCTCCAGAACCTTCTTGCGCATGGCTGCGCTGATGTCTGTGGCGTTGTTCAGCGCCTTGGACACAGTACTTTTGGATACGCCCAACCGTGCGGCAATATCTGACATGGTCGTCATAGGTACTCCTTTAGATAACCTGAATTATCGGATGACACACAGAGTTTCGCAACTATAGGTATACACTTTCACCCGTTAAATCAGTAAATCCTAAAATATTTTTGTGAAAAAATGCCATAAGAACTATTTTTTCGAAACACATTATAGCAATAAAAATAGAAAAGAGCAAGTGTATTTTCTAAACTCTTTGGGAAATATATAGGTATTACACTTGAAAATTGCGAGTTTAACATGAGTTTGCCAGCTTGCTGTCCGAAATTACTACACAGTATGTTTCGAAACGGATCGCGCAAAAATAGAAAAAGGAAATGTACAATATGCACAAATATTCATAAAATCAAGTGGAAATAGCATAAAATATAACAAAAAATATGGTTGACTCCCGACAAAACCTGTGGTAATTTAAAGGAGACAGATATAGCGAAACGAGTTTCGCAAAACAAGATTCAAATAAGGAGGAGTTATCTATGAAAAAGAAAGTTTTAGCATGTACTTTGGCGGCAATGTTATCCGTTTCCATGCTTGCGGGCTGTGGCAATGATAGCGGCACGGGCGGCGGAAATGCCGGAGGCGGCACAACGGATGTTGCTCTGAAGGTTTGGTGTCCTCAGAATCAGGTGGATACCGGTATCATGGAAGAGCAGCAGAAGGCTTTTGCAGAGGCGCATCCTGAGTGGAATATTACATGGACCACCGAGATCGTGGGCGAGGATAACGCCAAGACCGAGGTTCTCAAGGACGTGGACGCGGCGGCGGACGTGTTTCTGTTTGCCTCCGATCAGCTGATCGAGCTGGTTGACGCCGGCGCTATCGCACAGTTGGGCGGCGACGCGGAGAAACTGGTGAAAGAGACCATCGCCGATTCTGTTCGGGCTACTGCGATGGTTGGCGACGCTACCTATGCCATTCCCTTCACCCACAATACGTTCTTCATGTTCTATGACAAGACGATCATGAGTGAAGACGACGTGACTTCCCTGGAGAAGATCATGGCCAAGGAAACGGCGGACAATGTATACAACTACTATTTTGAGTCTTCAGGCGGCTGGAAGCTGGGCGCATACTATTACGGCGCGGGTCTGACCGTGTTCGGCCCCGAGGGTAACGATCTGGCGGCAGGCGTAAACTGGAACAATGAGACCGGTGTCGCTGTCACCAATTATCTGATCGACCTGATCAACAATCCGAAATGCGCTTTCGACGGTGAGATCTCTGTCACTGAGCTGATCGAGGATCACAGACTGGGCGTATGGTTCGACGGTTCCTGGAACTATGACACCTACAAGAATATTCTGGGTGACGACATGGGTATCGGCGTGATCCCCACCTTCAATCCCGACGGCAAGGATTATCAGATGCTGGGATTCTACGGTTCTAAATGTATCGGTGTGAACGCTCATTCCAAGAATATGGCGGCGGCGGTTGCCTTTGCTACCTTCCTGGGCAACGAGGAGAACCAGTTGCTGCGCTATGAGAAGTCCGCACAGGTTCCCACCAATATCACGGTAGGCGCCAGCGACAAGGTTACTTCCGATCCTCTGGCGGCTGTCATCGTCAAAGAATCCAATGAGGCCAGCGTTATGCAGCCTTCTCACAGCGTGTTCTCCACCAGATATTGGACTTATGCGGGCGCGATTCCTACAGAGATTCGCAGCGGCGCGATCAACAAGGACAATGTGCAGGAGAAGATGGATACTTTTGTATCGGCCATGACTGCGGAATAACCGCGCTCTGTCGCAGAAACAGGATAATATAAGCTCCGGAGATAAGGAAACCCCTGGCGGTTTCCTTATCTTCCCCTAGAATATGAGGAGGTTTTGTATGGGGGGTTTGAAGAAGAACAAAGTACAGACAACTTCCGGGAGACCCAGCGATGCAAGTGTGGGCGAGGCGATCGCGAAGGGAAATGCGGTCACCAGGAGTTCGCTCCTTGTGTTTGGTCTTGGCAATATCTTAAATAAGCAAATCATAAGAGGCCTGATCTTCCTGGCCATCGAGATCGCCTATATCGTTTATATGATATCGTTTGGCATCAGCGCCATCGGCAATTTTATCACTCTGGGTACCCGCGAACAGGGCCAGACCTACAATGAGGCTCTGGGAATCTATGAATATACCGCGGGCGATAACTCCATGCTGTTTTTGCTGTACGGCGTCATCACCATCGTACTAACTTTGGCGATCGTCTTTGTGGCCTGCATGTCCGCCAAGAGCGCGTACTGCACGCAGGTGCGCAGGGAGAAGGGTATGCACGTTCCCACCTTTAAGGACGATCTGCTCTCCCTTCGGGAAGAAAATATTCATACCGGTCTGATGGCGTTGCCTGTGATCGGCATTATCATATTTACCATTGTGCCGCTTGTGTTTATGATCCTGATTGCGTTTACCAGCTATGACCACGAGCATCAGCCTCCCGGAAATCTGTTCACCTGGGTGGGACTGGACAATTTCAAGACCATGCTGGGCAACGGAAGCAAGCTGGCCGCCACATTCTGGCCGGTGCTGAGCTGGACGCTGATCTGGGCTGTGTTTGCCACCTTCAGCTGCTTTATTCTGGGCATCATCCTGGCGCTGCTGATCAACCGCAAGGGAACAAGGATCAAGGGCTTCTGGAGATTTATGTTCGTGCTGTCCATCGCGGTGCCTCAGTTTGTATCTCTGCTGAGCATGAGAACGATCTTTAACGCCAACGGTCCGGTGAATGTGTTGCTGCGGGAGATCGGTTTGATTGGCACCACGGAGTCCATACCCTTTTTTACGGATCCTACGCTTGCCAAGATCACGATTATCTGTATCAACCTGTGGATCGGTATCCCCTTTACGATGCTGTCCACCACGGGCATATTGCAGAACATACCGGCTGAGCTGTACGAGGCGGCCAAGATTGACGGCGCCGGCGCATTTGTCATTTTCAGAAAAATAACTATCCCGTACATTGTGTTTATTATGACGCCCAACCTGATCACCTCCTTCACAGGCAATATCAATAACTTTAATGTGATATTCCTGTTGTCCGGCGGTGGCCCTGACACACTGGATTACTACTACGCGGGCAAGACGGATCTGCTGGTCACCTGGCTGTACCGTCTGACGATCACGCAGAAGGACTACAATCTGGGCGCTGTAATCGGTATTTTGGTGTTCATTATTCTGGCTACGTTGTCACTGTTGACCTACCGGCACACCGGTTCCTACAAAGATGAGGGGGCGTTCCAATAATGAAAGCGAAGAGATTTATCACCAACACATTCGTTCACATCCTGCTGGCCATACTCAGCTTTATCTGGGTGCTGCCCATATTCTATGTGGTGCTGACCTCCTTTAGAAAGGAGAGCGGCTCCTACAAGAGTTATATCTGGCCCAGAGGCTTTACGCTGGATAACTACACCAACCTGTTCAAGCCCACCAGCCAGATCGACTTCTTCAGATGGTTTGGCAACACGTTTGTGATCGCTGTATTCAGTACGATTATCGCCGCGTTCTTTGTGCTGTGTGTGTCCTACTGCATGAGCCGCCTGCGGTTCAAGATGCGCAAGCCCTTTATGAACATCGCTCTGATCCTGGGGATGTTCCCCGGCTTCATGTCCATGATCGCCGTGTACTATATCCTGAAGGGCCTGGGCTTTCTGGAGACAGGCGTGCTCAAGCAGGTGGCGCTGGTCATGGTGTATTCGGGAGGCGCAGGACTGGGCTTCTATATGGCCAAGGGCTTCTTTGACACGATACCGAAGACCATCGACGAGGCTGCCTATATTGACGGCGCTACCAAGTGGGACACCTTTATCCATGTGACGATTCCCATGTCCAAGCCGATCATCACCTATACGCTGATCACGACCTTCATGGGACCCTGGGTAGATTATATTTTTGCCAAGGTGATCATGGGTAATGACACCAAGTACTACACCATTGCGATTGGTCTGTGGACCATGTTGGAGAAGGAATATATTGAGACTTTCTATACGCAATTCTATGCGGGCTGCGTATTGATATCCATTCCCATATCCATCCTGTTCGTGCTGACGCAGAGATGCTATGTGGAAGGATTGTCGGGAGCTGTCAAGGGATAGTGTCAAAAAGCTCTCTGAATGGCGGGGCCGCTGCGAAACAAGATATGCTTATTTTGCAGCGGCTCTTTTTTTGCTCAATTGTGGCCCGCTGAAGCGGGCAGATGGGAGTTTTCATGAATGAATTTCGATATTCCAAAGAATTTGATCTGGAATATGGTTATGAGGGCAAGGACCTGGGGATCAACTGTAATCCTCTGGAGACGAGCTTTAAGCTGTGGGCGCCGTTTGCCGACAGGGTGGAGCTGTGTCTGTACGAGGATGGGAACAGGGAGACGGAGTATTTTCGGATATCGGATATGGAGAAGGGCGAGAGAGGCGTCTGGCACAGGCGGCTTTCGGGCGATCTCCACGGGTCCTATTATGATTATCGTATCTGGACGGAGGGGCAGTGTGTGCGAACTGCCGATCCCTATGCCGTAGGCTGCGGCTGTAATGGCTATCGCAGCATGGCAGTGGATCTGAAGCGCACCGACCCGCAGGGCTTTGATCAGGATCAGGCTCCCCCACGGCCATCGGAAAATATTATTTATGAGCTGCACATCAAAGACTTTTCCTATGACTTAGACAGTGGCATACCTGCGGAATATCGCGGAAAATATAAGGCGTTTACCGTGCAGGGCGGAAACGGGGAATATCCCACCTGTATGGCTTACCTGAAGGAGCTGGGAATCACGCATGTGCATCTGCTGCCCTTTTTTGACTTTGGCGGGTTGGATGAGAATGGCGGTGAGGAGCAGTTTAATTGGGGATATGATCCGGTTAACTACAATGTGCCGGAGGGCTCATATGCCACGGATGCCAGCGATGGCGCCGTGCGCATTCGAGAGTGCAAGGAGATGATACAGGCGTTGCATCGTGCGGGCATCAGAGTGATCATGGATGTGGTCTACAATCACACACAGGATGCGGATTCCTGGCTGGAGAGAACGGCGCCGGGGTATTTTTGCCGCCGTCTGGACGACGGCACGCTGTCCAATGGCTCTGCCTGTGGCAGCGATATGGCGATAGGCAGAAGGATGGTGGACAATTATATCGTCAATTCCCTGATGTACTGGGTCAGGGAGTATCATCTGGACGGTTTCCGGTTTGACCTGATGGGACTTATGACAGTGGAGGTGATGAACAGGATTCGGCGGGAGATGGATCAGGAATTTGGCGTGGGAGAAAAATTGTTGTACGGCGAGCCCTGGAGGGCGGCGGAATCTCCCATGGAGGCGGAGACCCGCGCCGCGCTCAAGGAAAACGTCAATTATCTGGACGAGGGAATCGCCGTTTTCTGCGACGATACCCGAGATGTGATCAAGGGGCATGTATTTGAGGAGGAGGAGCCGGGCTTTGTAAACGGAGGAAAAGGTCTGGAGGAAAAGGTGCTGCAGGCGGTGACAGGCTGGTGCGGTGTTCCTGGACAGGGGCATCTCAGGCCCAAGAGCTGTGCGCAGGTTGTGAACTATGTGTCCGCTCACGACAATTTCACGCTGTGGGATAAGCTGGTGATGTCCCTCCATGGGCAGGATGCTGATTTTTGCGTGCCCTACGAGGATGTGCTTCGCGCCAACAGGCTGGCGGCATTCATATATTTTACCTGTCAGGGTAATCTATTCCTCCAGGCGGGGGAGGAGTTCGGCCGCACGAAGCTGGGAGACGGCAACAGTTATCGCTCCGATCCCCAAATTAATATGTTGCGGTGGCGGCAGACAATAGAGTTCGCAGGATTGCTGGCCTACTACAAGGGGCTGATTCGGCTTCGCAAGAAATTGCCGGGATTGTGTGACAAGAGTGTCACAGCGGCGTCACGCGTTCTGGACAGAGAGATCTTAGGACAGGGAATCGTGGCTTTTCGTCTGGATAACAGACGCGGTGAGGATCAGGGGAGCTGGAACGGCATTGCTGCGGCGTCAGGCGGTGAAGTCTGTCCGAGAGAGCTTTTTATCGCATACAATGCGTCCAGAGAGGAAGTACGCCTCGAGCTGCCGCAGGGACAGTGGACAGTTCTGGCGGATGAGCGAGAGGCCGATTGCCGCAGGGCGGCGAGGGCGGACCGTGAGGGACGGATCAGTATTCCTGCCTGCAGTGGGGTGGTTCTGGGAAGCGCGTGAATGTAGATTATGTGGTAGTATTGCAGACGCAGATATGTTAAAAGAGGATAATTAGCCATGATGTTTAAATACGGTAAACAAGCTTGGAAAACCTTTGAGAGAGGTGAGGAGAACTGCTATCTGATGACGAATGGGCTGGGGGGCTTTTCCTCCCTGAGCATGATTGCCTCCTGCAGCCGCAACGACCAGGCGGTGTTGATGGCCTGCACTCACTCTCCCAACCATCGCTACAATATGATTCATCGGCTGGAGGAGGAGCTTGTGCTGGGCAGCGTGGGGCAACGTCCAGCCAGGCGGGAATTCCTCTCCAGTCAGGATTTCCAGTGTCATGACAGGCGCGAGGAGGGATATCGTCTGCAGACCGGCTTTACCTATGAGGACTATCCAGTGTGGAGTTATCTATTGGAGGGCGTGGAGGTCGTGCGGACCATTGCCTTGATGCAGGGCAAAAACACTGTGGGAATATCCTACCGCATCAGGAATCTCTCCCAGAGTGCGGTGGCGCTGAGGGTGCGGCCGCATCTGCAGTTTGTTCCCAAGGGAAGACGTCTTTCGGTAAACCAGGAATTCAAATGCCTGATATTCGATGCCAGTCAGCGCAGCGGTGTGACCGCGCCTGGTCAGTCAGCTGGAGCTGCGCAGAGACAAAATTTGCTCTGGGAGGGCATGATCACCTCCAACGAACAGACATTGCATCTGCGGACCAACGGGGGCTGTCAGGAGAAACCAGTCCAATATCATGAGAAGCTTTACTACAGCGATGATGTGAGAGATGGCAAGATGACTCTGGGACGTACGGCAGTCAACCATGAGATTACTTTCAGCGTGGCGGCAGGACAGGAGGAAACGCTGGAAATTGTCTATGGGATGGAGCAGGCGCTGCCCAGTATGGCTGAAATCTTGCACAATATCTCAAATTATCGAAAAAATCTGCAAGGGCGGTTTCATTTTGAGACGGCGCGGACGCTGGCTGTCAGCGCGAATCAGTTTATCTCCCACCGAAACTCCACGGGCGAGAAGACAATTCTGGCCGGTTTTCCCTTCTTCGAGGACTGGGGCAGGGACACGATGATTGCGCTGCCAGGGTGCTGCCTGTCCACCGGACAATATGACACGGCAAAGAGTATTTTGCGAACATTTATAGCGCATTGCCGCAAGGGGTTGATGCCGAACCTGTTCCCTGAGGGGACCGAGTCGGCGGCATATAATACGGCGGATGCAGCGCTGCTGTTTATCCTGGCTGTCTATGAGTATCACAGGAGGACGTGGGATAATGCCTTTGTCCGAGAGGCATATCCGGTGATGCAGGAGATTGTCATATGGTATACACGGGGAACGGATTATGGCATCCATATGGATGAGGATGGACTGATCATGGCAGGACAGGGCTATGATCAGGTGACCTGGATGGATGTGCGGGTGGAGGATATTCTGCCCACTCCCCGCCACGGCAAGCCGGTGGAGATCAATGCCTACTGGTACAATGCGCTGAGAATCATGGAGGAGTTCTCCCGCGATCATCCGGAGGATGATATGGACTACGGCGCTATGGCGGGGCAGGTAGCCGCTGTGTTTGAGCAATTGTTCTGGAATCCGGACAAGTGCTGCCTTCGAGATGTGATCGCTGGTACGGCGGCGGATGAACAGGTGCGATGCAACCAGATATGGGCGGTGTCTCTGCCTTTTTCCCTGCTTTCCAGGGAAAAAGAAAAACAGGTGGTAGAGACCGTATTTCGCAAGCTGTATACCCCTGTCGGATTGCGGACTCTGGAACGGGATGATGCCCAGTATCATCCATTCTATGGCGGAGCGCAGCTGGACAGGGACCTGGCCTACCACCAGGGAACGGTGTGGGTCTTTCCCCTGGGAGGATACTATCTGGCATATTTAAAGGTGCATGGCTATTCTCAGGAGGCCAAAGCATGTGTGAGGAGGCAGCTGTCCGGTATAGAACTGGCTCTGTGGGAGGGCTGCGTGGGTCAGCTTCCGGAGATATACGACGGAGACAATCCGGCGACTTCCAAGGGCTGTTTTGCCCAGGCCTGGAGCGTGGGGGAGTTACTGAGAGTCTATGAGGCGCTGGAGCAATAGGCGGATAGGGAAACAAGATATGTATGACCATTACATCTTTGATCTGTATGGGACATTGGTGGATATACGGACCAATGAGAGCAAAGCATCTCTGTGGCGGAAGATGAGCGAGCTCTACACTGCCATGGGAGCGCGCTATGACTCTGCAGGGCTGCGGCGGGAATTCCGCAGGCTGGAGAGGGAAAACACGCAAAAAGTGCAGATACAGTTGGAGGACTCCGGCTGCGGGGACATATTGGCGGAGCCGGACCTGACGGATGTGTTTCAGCAATTGTACCAGGCGAGGGGAGCGGCCTGCGAGCGGCAGCAGGCTCAGATGACAGCAATCTTTTTTCGCACCTTGTCAAGACAGTATCTCAGGAGTTATGATAAGGTAAAGGAAACCTTGAATGAGCTGCGAAGCAGGGGTAAAGGAGTGTATTTATTGTCCAATGCGCAGAGCGATTTCACCAGGCCGGAGCTGGAGCTGTTGGGGCTGACAGACTGCTTTGACGGTATTGTGATCTCCTCGGAGGAGGGCTGTAAGAAGCCGTGCGCTGCATTTTTCAACCGCTTGCTGGAGCGGTACAGACTGTATCCGCACAGTTGTCTGATGGTGGGGAATGATGAATACGCCGATATCGGCGGCGCAGCGGGCGTGGGTATGGACAGTCTGTATCTGCATACGGCGACTTCCCCCCAGCCGCAGGGCAGATACAGGCCCACTTACTGCGTGATGGATGGGCAGTGGAGTGAGGTGGCGGACATTCTGCTGGGTCGAGGGGAATGGAGCGAAACATAGAAAGGATGGATGAAGGAATGAATCTGGGTAAGAAGACAGGATATTCGGTCAAGGGGCAGCGGATTACGGTGTCATTTGAGCAGGGCGAAGCCGAGATATGGGCGGTTACGCCTGAGATTATCAATGTATTCTGCGCTCTGGAGGATGGAGAGCGCACCTCCAAGGCTATCGAGGGAGAGAGGCAGCAGCCGGTGGAGCTGGAGGTGGAAGAACGGGAGGACGGCCTGTGGATTGGGACGGGCGCGGTGTCTGTGCGGGTCAGCGATGGCTTTTATGTGGATTTTTACGACGCGCAGGGCAATGCCGTGTGTATGGATTATCGGGGAAACAGAAAGCCGCTGCAGGTGCTCAGCGACGAGTTTCTGGCGATCCTTCTCAGCGAGGGACATCGGGCGGACCGGAGTATGGATCACGCCTTTGACGTGTTGAAGCAGCTGCGAGGTGACGAGCATTTTTATGGCCTGGGGGATAAGACAGGCTTTTTGGATAAGCGGGGTTATGACTATGAGATGTGGAATACGGACAATCCCGATCCGCAGGTGGACAGCTTCAAGGCGCTGTATAAGTCGATTCCCTTTTTCATGGCGTTGACTGGGGAGTATGTGTACGGTATCTTTCTGGACAATACCTATAAGAGCTTTTTTAACATGGGACAGGAATCCTCAGAGTATTATTATTTTGGCGCGGCGGCGGGGAATCTGGACTATTATTACATGGCGGGGGACTCATTGGCGCAGGTGCTCGCCCTGTATACCTACCTGACCGGAACCTGTCCGATGCCGCAGAAATGGACTCTGGGATATCATCAGTCCAGATGGGGCTATACCACTCAGGAGGACGTGGAGGAGATCGCCGCGGGGATGAGAGAGCGGGATATTCCCTGCGATTCTATCCATTTTGACATTGATTATATGCAGGATTACAAGGTGTTTACCTGGAATCAGAAGCGCTATCACGGGGATCCTGCGGGATATCTGAGGACTCTTGCAGACCGAGGCTTCAAGCCGGTGGCGATCAACGATCCGGGGGTGAAACAGGAGGCGGGCTACGCTGTCTATGAGGAGGGTGTGGAGAAGGGCTATTTTGCCAGAACGCCTCAGGGGGAGGTCTATATCAACGCTGTGTGGCCGGGCGATGCGGCGTTTCCTGATTTTGGCAATCCGGATGTGAGAAGGTGGTGGGGCGACAAGCAGAAGTTTCTGTTGGACCACGGCGTACGGGGTATCTGGAACGATATGAACGAGCCTGCCAGCTTCAAGGGGCCGTTGCCGGACGACGTCGTGTTCACGGACGAGGGCAGGGAGATCAGTCATGCGCAGATGCACAATATCTACGGTCATCTGATGGCCAAGGGCACCTACGAGGGACTGAAGCGCCTGGACGGGCGCAGACCCTTTGTGATCACCAGGGCCTGCTATGCCGGCAGCCAGAAGTACGCCACCTGCTGGACAGGGGACAATCACAGCATCTGGGCGCATCTGCAGATGGCGATCCCCCAGCTCTGCAATCTGGGACTGTCCGGGATGCCGTTTGCCGGAACGGACGTGGGAGGCTTTGGCTCCGACACCAACGGGGAGCTGCTGGCCCGCTGGGTGCAGGTGGGATGCTTCTCCCCGCTGTTTCGCAACCACTCCGCCATGGGGTCCCGCAGGCAGGAACCGTGGCAGTTTGGGCAGGAGGTGCTGGATATCTACCGGAAATATGTGAAGCTGCGTTATCACTGGATTCCCTATTTCTATGACCTGTTCCGGGAGACGGAGCAGACAGGGGCGCCGGTGATGCGGCCGCTGGTATATCATTACGCGCAGGAGGAGGCGGCCAGGACCTGTAACGACGAGTTCCTGCTGGGCGATCGGATCCTGGTGGCTCCCGTGGTCTGTCAGGGTGTGACCAAGCGCATGGTGTATCTGCCGCAGGGAGTCTGGTATGACTATTGGACTGACGAGCGGCTCACCGGACCGGTGTGGATTGTCAGGGATGCGCCTCTCGATGTATGCCCCATCTATATCAAAGCGGGCAGCGTGATTCCGGCCATGGAAGCCATGTCCTATGTGGGTGAGAAGGAGGAGGATGTATTGCTGTTGGATGTGTATCCGGGCAGCGGCATCTGGGAGCACTATCAGGACAATGGGGAGGATTTCGCCTACCGCGACGGGGAGTACAACCGCTACGATATCACCGCGATGGAGGACGGGACAGTGCAGTGCAGGCTGACCTATCAGGGCTATGGGAAGGTCTACCGCAAAGCGCTGGCCAACCGGTTCGGACAGGTGACAGAGCTGGCTATAGGGCGCTGATGCTTGCCCCATGCTATAATATGAGTGCGACAATCTGTATACTATTGCGTATATCCCGCACATAATAGTTGTGGCGGGAAGTCCGCAATAGGGAGACAGAATATGGAGCCAATTAGACGAGATTTGTATTTAAACCGATTGATTGAGCGGCGGGGAAACGGCTTGATCAAAGTGATTACCGGTATCCGCAGATGTGGGAAATCTTTCCTGCTTTTCAAACTGTATTATCAATATCTGTTGGACTCTGGCGTAGACGCCTCCAGAATAATCGCCATCGCGTTGGAGGATGAAGATTATAGAGAGCTTCGCGAGGGCAAAAAATTAAGCGCGTATATTAAACAGCAGATAACCGATCAGGGCATATGGTACATTTTTCTGGATGAGGTACAGCTGTGCGAGGGCTTTGCAGGAGTATTGAGCGGCCTTAACAGACATGAGAATCTGGATCTCTATGTGACGGGAAGCAATTCCAGATTTCTATCCTCCGATGTGCCTGCGGAGCTTCGGGGACGTGGAGATGAAGTGCGTGTCTATCCCCTCTCTTTCTCCGAATATGTCTCTGCATACGCCGGAGATCAGGAGGATGCCTGGGTAGACTATTATACCTACGGAGGGCTGCCGCTGATCTTGAGGCAAAAAACAGATGAGTTGAAATCAAAGTATCTGACTGATCTGTGCCGGGAGCTGTATCTGAAGGAGATTGAGGAACGCAATAATCTGCGTGGCGATCATGTCATGGCGGCTTTGCTCGGCTCTCTTGCGTCGGCGATAGGCTCGCTGACGAACCCTTCCAAGCTGGCCAATATGTTCAAGAGCAGAGGAAGCTCGGTCAGCGACAAGACAGTCGGCATCTATATTGGCTATCTGCTGGACGCCTTTCTGATCAGCAGGGCAAAGCGATATGATATCAGGGGGAAAAAGTACATTGCCTCCCCGTTCAAGTATTATTTTACTGATGTGGGTCTGCGCAACGCACAGCTTCATTTCAGGCAGCAGGAAGAAAATCACATTATGGAAAACATAATCTATAATGAGCTGCTTGTCAGAGGCTTTCATGTGGATGTGGGCGTCGTGGAGCATATCGTGAGAGATGAGAACCGAAAGACGGTTCGCAGGAGACTGGAGGTAGATTTTGTCTGTAACAGGGGCAGCCAGAGATACTATATCCAATCCGCGTTTGCCATATCGGACAACAATTGGCTGGAGCAGGAAAAAAGCGCCCTGATTCACATTGACGATTCCTTCAAGAAGATCATAGTGGTTAAGGACAGGGTCAAGCTCTGGCGCAATGAGGAGGGAATCACAGTGATGGGAATCAGGGAGTTCCTATTGAATCCAGGCAGCCTTGATCTATAGAAGACGGATGATTGCGAAACTTGGTTACTGTGCCAGTGTCATTGTGCACATGGTATATTCCAACGCAGGCACGCTTTCGCTTCGTGAAAAACGTAACAGTGCTAAGCTCGTGCCGAATGAATTCGGCAGACCTCGCTAAGCACTGACGTTTTTCAAGAGCCTACTTATGGAATATACCATGTACACAATTCGGTACTGGCAAAAGAATGTTTTGCGAAGCTACCTTTGGAGAAACAGTGGACGGGCAGTATATACAAAATAATGGCGACATGATACTGCATTGAAGTTAATTTGCAAAGCAAATTTATTTCAATGCCGTCGGTACTAGGGTTGCTAGCAATCTTCAATACTGTATTTTAGGATCTTGTGTACCGCTATGGTGAGAACGGAGCGAGAGCGTACTTGCGTTGGAATAAACAACATGCACAATGACACTTGCATAGTAACTGGGTATCGCAACCTGCTATATACACAAAGTAGACAATTGTGATACCCTTTGCTGCCAATACCGAATTGGGTATATGGTATATTCCATAAGCAGTGCTCTTTCGAACCGTCGGTACTTAGATGCCGTATTTTGGCATCTTATGTACCGCTACGGTGAGAACGAAGCGAGAGCGTGCCTGCGTTGGAGTATACCATGTGCCCAATGACACTGGTGTAGTAACTGGGTACTGCAATCGTCTAATGAAAGGAGTGTAAGGTTATGGGTATTTTGGCAGGCTTCATGGTTCCGCATCCGCCGTTGATCGTCCCCGAAGTGGGCAGGGGCGAGGAAAAGAAGATTCAACATACAATTGATGCCTATCACAGGGTAGCGGAGGCTGTCGGCCGCCTGCAGCCGGAGACGATAGTGCTTCTCTCGCCCCACCAGACGATGTACGCGGACTATTTTCATATATCGCCAGGTTATAGCGCAAAGGGCGATTTTGGGCAGTTCCGAGCCGGACAGGTGCGCATGGAGGTTGCCTACGATACGGAGTTTGTCCAGGCGTTGTGCGATACGGCAAAAGCCGTGGATCTGCAGGCGGGAACGCTGGGAGAGCGGGAGAGGAAGCTGGATCACGGCACGATGGTGCCGCTGTATTTTGTGAATCAGTACTGGACTGGATATCGTCTGGTCAGGATTGGTCTGTCGGGCCTTCCCCTGACGGCTCACTATCGGTTGGGGCAGTGTATTCGGGGGACGGCACAGGCTCTTGGCCGAAGCGCCGTATTGATCGCCAGCGGCGATCTGTCCCATAAGCTCAAGGAGGACGGCCCTTACGGATATCAGAAGGAGGGACCTGACTACGACGGGAGAATCATGGATGTCATGGGTAGAGGCGCCTTCGGGGAGCTGCTGGATTTTCCGGAGGATTTCTGCGAGAAGGCCGCGGAATGCGGGCATCGTTCCTTTACCATCCTGGCGGGTGCTTTTGACAGGACCGCCGTAGAGACGGAGCGGCTGTCTTACGAGGGGCCGTTCGGAGTGGGGTATGGCATCTGCGCCTATCGGCCCGTCGGTTCTGATGAGACGCGCAATTTTCTGGAGCAATATGAGGAGAGGGAGCGTGAGCGCCTCCTTGCCCTGCGGGAGAAGGAGGACCCATATGTGCGGCTGGCCAGATATGCCATCGAGACATTTGTGCAGACGGGGAAACGGCCGGAGCTGCCGCAGGGACTGCCCCAGGAGTTGTGCCAAACCAGGGCGGGCGCGTTTGTTTCTCTGAAGGAAGATGGAAAGCTTCGGGGCTGTATTGGCACCATTCGGGCGGTTCAGAATTCCCTGGCAGAAGAGATTATCAACAATGCCGTCAGCGCCTGCTCGGAGGACCCCAGGTTTTCTCCGGTGGAGGCCTGGGAGGTGGAGCGGCTCACCATCAGCGTGGACGTGCTGGGAGAGACGGAGAAGATCGTCTCGCCAGGGGAGCTGGATGTAGCGCGGTACGGGGTCATCGTGACCAGAGGCGCCAGGCGGGGGCTGCTGCTTCCGAATCTGGAGGGTGTGGACACAGTGGAGGAGCAGATTGCCATTGCGAAGCAGAAGGCCGGAATCAAGGCGCATGAGAGTGTGGAGTTGGAACGGTTTGAGGTAGTGCGGCACTATTAGGCGGCGGAAGACGGAAATAGGGGAGTTTGATTTGCCATGAAGACAATTTGTCAGGTATGTATGCATCACTGCGCTCTGGAGTCCGGACAGCGGGGGCTGTGCGGCGCCAGAAAGAATGAGGGCGGGAAAATCATCTGTGATAATTACGGACAGATCACTTCGATGGCCCTTGACCCAATTGAAAAAAAGCCACTGTGTGACTTTTACCCCGGCAGCATGATCCTGTCCGTGGGGAGCTATGGATGCAACCTGAGGTGTCCCTTCTGCCAGAATCATGAGATATCCATGACGGGCAGGGAGGATTCCGGCGCCGCATATGTCTCTCCCAGGCGGCTTGCGGATACGGCACGGGAGTGGAAGGAGCGAAAAAGGGCTGGAAATATCGGCGTGGCGTTTACCTATAACGAGCCCCTGGTCGGCTGGGAGTATGTCAGGGACACGGCCAGACTGGTCAGGGAATACGGCATGGTCAATGTGCTCGTGACCAACGGCACGGCCTCTCTGGAGGTGCTGGAGGAGCTGCTGCCCTGGATTGACGCCATGAATATCGACCTCAAGGGCTTTCGGGAGGAGTACTATCAAAGGCTTGGCGGGGACCTGGCGACAGTGAAGGCCTTTATCGCCAGAGCAGCGGAGAGCTGCCATGTCGAGCTGACCACGCTGATCGTGCCTGGGGAGAACGATTCTCCCCAGGAGATGGAGGCGGAGGCAGCGTGGATTGCCGGCCTGTCTCGGGATATCTCGCTCCATATCACCCGCTTTTACCCGCAGTATCATATGACGGACCGACAGCCTACGGACGTAGGTCATCTGTACCGTCTTGCGCAGGTCGCAAAGGGATATCTGGAGAAGGTGTATGTGTGCGGCTCGGTTTATTCCTCTTTTTGATGAGAACGATTAATTCGGCTAATTGATCGGCACACTAGTGTGCTGTACCGTTCATTTTCAACTAAATGACGCAGAATGGATTTTCAGTCTGCAAGGCGGCCGAATGAGGCGTAGCGGTTGCTACGTCGATTGAAGCCAACGCAGCAGATGGAAATTCAGGCAAGTCATTTGGTGAAATGTGAACGGTACAGTACACTAGCCCGCAAGCCGGTAATACGCGACGGCGATAAAGACTCCCAGAATACCGCCAATCAACACCTGGAAAGGAGTGTGGCCGATAAATTCCTTCAGCTTGTCCTGGGCGGACAGCTCCTCACGTCCCATATCCTCAAAGATCTTTATCATATTGTTGAGCAGCTGAGCCTGAATGCCTGTCTCCCGACGCACGCCGATGGCGTCATACATGACGATGATGGCCAAAATCAGGGACAGAGCAAAGGGGGAGCCGCTCGAACCGTGCTCCATATATGTGGCTGTGACCAAAGCGCACACGGTAGCGGAATGAGAGCTGGGCATACCGCCGCTGCCCACTAAGCGCTCCGCCACAAACTTTTTCGTGAAGAGAAGATGTATCAAAGTCTTTAATATTTGCGCCACCAGCCATCCCAAGGCGGAGGCCAAGAAGATTCTGTTTTGAAATAATCCCGTAAAAAAGTCCATATTCGCTTCCTCTTTTCTCCGTTCATTATACACGATTCCAGTCAGGATATCCAGACCTTTACTGTTTTTTTTGCACTGTGCGCTCACAGCGTCCGTTGGCTGTCGGGCCGCAGAGTTAGCTTGCGCAATCACTAAAATTGCGGTATACTGAAGTTCGAGAACGTCGTCCAAGGTCAAAGACAAGGAGAGTTATTCATGAGCTTGCTGAGCGTAATTGTGCCCTGCTATAACGAAGAGGAATCTGTTGAGGATTTTTATAGGGAATTGATGAAAAATGAAGGCTTCTTTCATGAGAAGGAGCTGGAACTGGAGATTATCTATATAGATGACGGCTCGCGGGATCAAACGGTGGCGGAGGTCAAAAAGCTGAGGGAAAAGGATGAGAGAGTTCGACTGGTCTCATTTTCCCGCAATTTTGGCAAGGAGGCAGCCATGTTTGCCGGCCTGGAGAAGTGCAGGGGGGACTATGCGGTCATGATGGACGTGGATCTGCAGGATCCGCCGTCCCTGTTGCCAGAGATGTATTCTTATCTGGAAGAGGGCTATGACTCTGTGGCTACCAGAAGAGTCAGCCGCAAGGGAGAGCCTGCGGTCCGCTCTTTTTTCGCAAGACTGTTCTACCGGCTGATGAAGCATATATCCCGCACAGAGATCATGGATGGCGCTCGGGATTACCGGCTGATGACCCGTCAGATGGTGGATGCGATTCTGCGGATGCAGGAGTATAATCGTTTTACCAAGGGTATTTATGGCTGGGTCGGTTTTCAGACAAAGTGGATAGAATATGAGAATATAGAGCGCACAAAGGGCGAGACGAAATGGAACTTCTGGAAGCTGTTGATCTATTCGCTGGAAGGCATCACAGCATTTTCCACAGTGCCTCTGAGCATTGCCGCTTTTATGGGAGTACTATTCTGTCTGCTTGCCTTTGCGCTCATTATATTTATCATTGTGCGCACCAGCATTTTTGGGGATCCGGTGTCGGGCTGGCCATCTCTGGTATGTATTATCTCGCTGATCAGCGGTGTTCAGCTGTTCTGCATGGGCATTATCGGACAGTATCTGGCCAAAACATATATGGAGGTTAAGAAACGGCCAATATACATTGTTAAGGAAGAATTATAGCTTATATTGTGGAACTTTGTAATATCATGCGATAAAAACTCCTATACATTTTTCGACAGATATGATATGATTAGTGCAATCAATTACAGTAAGGGGCAGTACTCGACATGTGAAAGGGGAATTCATTATGGACATTACTACTGTAAAAGATTACGAATTGGAGTGCTATATTACGGAGATTATGCTGGACATTGGCGTTCCTGCTCATCTGAAGGGGTATCATTATCTGCGGGATGCTATTTTGTTATCCGGGAGGGACATGGAGGTGGTGAGCAGCGTGACCAAGCTGCTGTATCCAACCATTGCAAAACACTTTAAGACTACAGACCAAAAAGTTGAGCGAGCGATTCGCAATGCAATCGAGGTGTCTTGGACGAGGGGAAACGTCGAGACCTTCGAGAAATTGTTCGGTTATTCTGTCCAGCAAGGCAAGAACCGTCCGACCAACAGTGAGTACATAGCCAGAATTGCAGATAAAATGCGTCTGGATATAAAGTCAAGATAGGTAGTCAGACTATAAGTCACTATTGACAATTCGTACTGCTCCTTATGGGGAAAAAAGGGACTGGCAGCAGTCTCTTTTTTAGTTGTCCACCACAGGAAAAATGTGGTATAATGTCCGCAAAGGGCAGAGTCAAGTTCCTGAAGGAGCAGCTGCCGTGCTTGCACGAGCAGATGATTGTTCGGGGATTTGACGAGCGAAGCGAACCCGAAAAACCTCGGGTTTTCGGGTCTCTGCCTGTAACATGCGGTAAACATTAATAAAATGCTCCACATATAACCTATGCTTGAGAGAAAGGAACCGACAGGACTATGATTATCCTTTTGTGGTTGGCGCTGGCGTTGCTCCCCTGGCTGTTGGGGGCGGGAATGTTAATTGTGCTGAATCGGAAATCGGCGGCGCCCATTCATATGACAGACGCCTGGATCATGGGGGCAATGTGCTGCGTCGTCGTGGCGGAGCCGCTGCATCTGGTGGGTGTTTTTGCGCGTGTGTCACTGGGCAGGCTACTGCTTATTTGGCATGGTATCATGGTCGTTCTGGGCGTTGTAGCATTGGTGTTGGCAGTCAGAACTTACCGTATGCATAGAGAACGTTTTCGCATTCTGCCTGAAAGAGGCGGAAGCTTTGCGCTGCCCGGCAGCTTCCTGTTGCTTGTGCTGATCCAGGCGGTATATTTATATTGTATGCCGGCTCTGGGCGTGTCCGGAGATATCATGGTTGAGACTGTCTGCAGCTTCCAGGCGTCGGACGGCATCTATCAGGTGAATCCCTTGACGGGACAGGCCTTTGTCCAGGGACTGTCCATGCGTTACCAGATCCTGGGGTTGCCAACGTTGTACACTTTTCTGGCCGCCTCCTTTGGCGTGGAGGGAGCGCTGTTTGTCTGGAATCTGATTCCTGTGGTGGTTCTTGCGGGCACATACATGGTTTACTATCGAATCGCCAGATTGCTGTTCGGGGATGACCTGCGCAGGAAATACTTGTTTCTGATTATTGTTGCCCTGATTTTCTGGTGCGGGGAGGGCGCCCCCTGGTTGGATGGTTATGCGGCGCTGCACAGCGCATGGACGGGGAGTTCTATACGCAATCTGATCCTGCTTCCCTATGCCCTGTCGTTGGGGCTGGAGAGGGATCTGCGCCATACCTGGCCGGAAATGGCGCTGTGTGTGCTGACGGAGGCCTGCGTCTGCCGGACCTTCAACGGTCTGGGCCTGTGTCTGCTGCTGTTGGTTCTCCTGTTGCTGCTTGACAGGTTATGGAGCATTAAGAGGTTACGGGAGGGACGGTCATGAGAGAACTTCTGCAGAATGCGTTGAGCGGTGCGGGAAGCTATTTTCAGAGCAATCATATGGTTGTCCTGGCTATGGGCATTCTCGTGTATTGCTTTGTTGTGAAGCCGGATACTAACCCAAGGGAAAAGAGACTGCTGCGGCTGAGTGTTGTCATGCTGGCTCTGCTGCTGTTTCCGGTGAGCGCTCTTGTCCTGATGCTGTATCAGACCCGATTCTACAGCTATGAGTGGATATGGAGCCTGATGCCTGTGACACTGCTGATATCCTGGGGAAGTGTGATCGTGCTGTGGAGACAGACCGGGCAGAGCCGTCAGGACGGCGGAGCTGGACGGCGCCTGGCGGCGGGTGTAGCTGTACTTCTGGTTCTATTGCTGATCACCGGTAATTTGGGTATTGTGCAGGCGGTCGGCGAGGAGGAAAGGACTCAAGGTAGCCGGAGTAGACAGGTAGTCCAATATGTGCGGGAGCTGCCTGGCGCAGAGGAAGCCGTGCTGTGGGGTCCCCGCGCTGTTCTGGAAGCGGCTCGGCAGCAGGGCGGTGAGATCAAGGTGCTGTATGGGCGCAACATGTGGGACCCAGCAGCGGCTGCTCATACCTATGACATCTATCCCATGGAGCAGCAACGTCTGTTTGATTGGGTGGAAATGTTAGAGCATGGCGATGCGGGGGAGTTCTCCCTGCAGCTGACAATCTTCCTGGAGGATCGGATGGCGGGGCCGCTGAGTGACCAAAGCAGAGCGGACGCGTTTTTTTTGCAGTTGGCGGCGGAGTATGGCGCTGACCTATGGGTGTTTCCGGCGGAGGCATCCGAGCGCATCACACGGGCCTGCGAACAGTTGACCAAAGAATATGGCCTGCGCGCGCAGGCAGCCGGAGAGGTTGCCGGCTATACTATCTGGCTCTGTGAATGACAGTGTGAGGATTAGCGATTGTAACCGTATCGCAGGTGGTTTTGCGGTGCGCATGAGGTATCAAATGAATGAGACTGTAAGTATTATTGTTCCTGTATATAATGCAGAGGAATATATTGAGGAGACGATAAGACATGTGGTTGCCCAGACTTATACGGACTGGGAGCTGCTGTTGGTGGTGGACGGCGGCAGTGACAGCTCCGCGCAGTTAATCCGAGATTACAGGGAGGCGGAGGGCGAAGAGCGTCTGCGCCTCCTTGTCAACGAGGAGAATATGGGGGCGGCTAAGGCTCGCAATAGGGGCTTGCGGGAGGCCGGAGGCAGATATATTGCCTATGTGGACGCAGATGACCTGTGGATGCCGGAGAAGCTGGAGCTGGAGTTGCGGTTTATGAAAGAAAAGCAGGCGGCTTTTGTCTTTTCCGGCTATGAATTTGCGGACCAACACGGCGTGGGGACTGGCAAGGTTGTGCATGTGCCGGAGCAGATGAGCTATAGGGATGCCTTGAAAAACACGACGATTTTTACCTCGACTGTCATGTTTGATACGCAGCGGGTTCCCAAGGAGTTGTTGGAGATGCCGGTCATTAAGAGTGAGGACACGGCGCTGTGGTGGAAGGTGCTCAGAAACGGCTACACTGCGTATGGGTTGGATCGGAATCTGGTGCTGTACCGCAGGGCGGCAGGGTCTCTGTCCGCCAATAAGGTGGAGGCAGTTCGCCGTATCTGGAGGCTGTATCGGAGGGCGGAGGGACTGTCGGTGCCCCGAAGCCTGTATTATTTCTGTTTCTGGGCGGTGAGGGCAGTGCGCAGAAGAGTGTGAGAACGGATATGCCATAGTGGACGAATTATGAAAAGTGTGGTATACTAATCATTTAATATGGCAGAATGTGAGATAAGCGCACAGCTGTGAGAGACAGATAGTGGGAAGGAATAAGAATGCGTAAACTGGAATCCTCTAGAAGAATCATTTTGTTGGCATTGTCCGGGGTGTGTATGGCCCTGGAGACGCTGGTGTTTGCCTATTACTGGAAGACGAATTTCAGCCCCAGCATCACGGCCAGCACGGGTGTGCCGTATTATTGGAGGGCGGATGCGCTGCAGATCGCTTTTTATGTAGTGATGCTGTTTTTTCTGTCCCATATGTACGGGGGCATGCGGATCGGATATCTGAAGAATGCGGAGGTAATATTTTCGCAGGCCTTTGCAAGCCTGGCGGCGGATGTGCTGCTGTATGGCCAGCTGTCCATCATGGCAAAGCAGTTTTTTGTAGTCACCTGCTTTGTCTATCTCCTGGTGTGGCAGCTGGTGATCATTCTGGTCTGGAACAACATTGCCTATTGGATATATAAATCCATCTTTCCCCCCCGCAAGATGCTGCTGATTCATGGGGACAGGCCGATTGAGAACATTGTAGCCAAATTTAAGAGCCGCAGCGACAAGTATGATATCGTAAAATATATTCATGTGGGCCAGGGATTGCCAAGTCTGTATCAGGAGATCACAGATGGATATGAGGCCAGGGAGTTCAATGCCGTAGTGATCTGGGATATTTCCACCCAACAGCGAAATGATCTGATGAAGTTCTGCTATGCCCGCTCCATTCGGGTGTATATGATGCCCAAGATCACAGATGTCATAGTGAGGGGGACGGACGAGCTGCATCTGTTTGACACCCCAATCCTGCTGACCAGAGAGTATAGTCTGACTGTGGAACAGCGATTTATTAAGCGCACTATCGATCTGGTATTCGCGCTGCTGCTGTTTGTGATAGCTTCGCCGATTATGTTGCTTACCGCTGTGGCAATCAAGGTCTATGACGGGGGGCCAGTGCTGTATAAGCAGGTGCGCTGCACCCTGAATCAGCGCAGATTTAATATACTGAAGTTTCGGAGCATGCGGGTGGATGCAGAGAAGGACGGCGTGGCGAGGCTGGCCCAGAAAAATGACGACCGCGTTACTCCAGTCGGCAGATTTATTCGCAAGGTGCGGATAGATGAGCTACCTCAGCTGATTAACATTATCAGAGGCGACATGTCGTTCATTGGCCCCAGGCCGGAGCGCCCCGAGATCATCGAGCAGTATATGGAGGTGATGCCGGAGTTCGCCTATCGGATGAAGGTGAAGGCCGGATTAGCGGGTTATGCGCAGGTATACGGCAAGTATAATACGACGCCCTATGACAAGCTGAAGTTGGATTTGACATACATCGAGAATTATTCCACCTGGTTGGACCTCCAGCTGATGCTGCTGACTCTGAAGGTATTGTTCTGGCCTGACAGCACCGAGGGGGTGGAGAGTGAGCAGATCACAGCGCTGCGGGAATACATCAAGAATGAGGACAAATAGCGTGGGGATATCGGACATGGCATATGCCGGAGAGGACGCACGGAAGGGAAAGGCTGTATATGTGGCATTGTGATTACGCGAAGGAACCCTTTGATATGAGATTGTTTGCGCTGCTGTGCATCAGGAGGCTGTGGGTCGCGCTGGCAGGCGCTGTAGCCGGACTAGCGCTGGTAGGCGGCGGTTATTATCTGAAAAATGTGACTCTGGGCGGGGTGATTCCCTACAAGGTAGACAGTAAATTCTATCTGGAGTACGCGGTGGATCCCAGCGACCAGCAGCCATACTCTTACTTCGCGACCTTTACCTGGAATGATCTGTTAAAGAGTGATCAGGCGGTGGAGGATATGCTGAAAGGGCTGAAGATCCCGATGACAGCTCAGGAGCTGACAGACAGCTTTGAGGCGGAATTGATGTCCGATCTGCGCGTGTGTTATATTCACACTGTGCATGAGAATGCGGAGACGGCCAGAGAGATTGCCAGGGTTGCGGGACAAGCCATGTTTGATATTGGCAGGCAGCACAAGGAATTGGAGGCGATAAGCCTCGTCAGCGAGGGAGAGCCACAGCTTGTCACGCCAGATGTGCGCACTTTGCGGGCCTGTATACTGGGAGGCGTGCTGGGTATCTTTTTCTCCGTATTTGGCCTAGGTATCTATATGCTTGTGGAGGAGAAGGTGCATGTGCCAGGCACCCTGGCATGGCGGTATGACATCCCTGTGGCGGGATATGTGAGCAGAGAGGGGAAGCCCTCGGAGGAGTTGGCCTCACAGTTGGCTGTGCTGCTTGAGGGAAAACATAGCGTTGCGGTCACGGCTGTGGATGGGGAGTTGGACCTTGGCAGCATAGTACGGTTATTGGAGCAAGTGGGAAAAGAGCACTCTGGCGGTGAACTGTCACAAAGCTACACGGCTATCCCCAGCCTGTGGCAGGCTCCCGAGGCGGGAGAGGCAATGCTGGGCTATGAGGGCATCGTGCTGCTGGCGAAGGCGGACCATGACTGCGGCAAGGCCATCGAGGAGACACTGAGACTGTTTGGACAGCTGGAGAAGCCTGTGGATGCGATGGTGTTGGTAGGGGCTGATGACAGATTGATTCGGCATTATAGAGGGATAAGGCAGCAGCGCGGGTGATTGGCATGAGCCAGAACCGGTGGCGCGGGAATGGGGACAATATGAAGCGTATGACACTGCAATTATTGGTGGCTGCCGTGAACAAGGAGCCGCGGAAGCTGGCGGAGGAGATGCAAATCGGCAGTGATGCCATCATCGTCAGTCAGGGAGAACGATATGTGTATGAGGAGTTGAACTGGAATGGATATCATATATGTTATTACTCGATGGCGGAGCGCGGGGTGGGACTGAGCCGCAACCACAGCCTGATGCGGGCCACCGCGGATATCAGCCTGTTTGCGGATGAGGACATCGTCTATGAACCGGATTATGAGGAGAAGGTACTGGCGGCCTTTGAGGAGCATCCTCAGGCGGATATGCTGCTATTCAACGTTCAGGCTATGCCCGGCAGGGAGACGTATCATAATGATTGCTTTGGCAGGGTCCGCTGGTATAACTGTGGGCGTTATCCCACTTACAGCTTTGCGGTGCGGACAGAGAGAATCCATCAGAGAAATATTACCTTTTCCCTGCTTTTTGGCGGTGGCGCCAGGTACAGCAACGGGGAGGACAGTCTGTTTATTCGGGATTGCCTGAAGGCTGGGCTTAAGGTGTACAAGGTGCCGGTGACCATCGGTCATGAGCGGGAGCGGGAGTCCACCTGGTTTACAGGTTATAACAGAAAGTTTTTCCTGGACAGGGGAATGCTATATGTATATCTGTATGGAAGACTGGCGGGAATCATGGCGCTGCGCTTTGTTCTTGCCCACAGGGAAGTCATATGTCGGGAGCTTTCCTGGAGAGCGGCGTATCAGCAGATGATGCAGGGGATAAGGTGCGGGAGATTTTCTCTCAAAAATTACGGGACGCAATATCGCGCACTGGATTGCGATATGCGGGAAGGATGCGGTAATGATGATGAATTCTCCACTGATTAGTATCCTCGTGGTGTCCCTGAACCCCGGCGAAAAACTGATGGAGACCATGAGGAGCATAGAAGAGCAGACTTATACGGACTATGAGGTTGTCGTTAAGGATGGCGGCTCCAGGGATGGAGCGTTGGAGGTACTTCGGCGCTTTCTGCAGGGACGAGCCCTTGCAGATCGGGTGCGGATACTTGAACAACCGGATACCGGAATCTATGACGCCATGAATCAGGCTGCAGCTTCAGCCAGAGGAGAATATTACTATTTTCTGAACTGTGGCGACGTATTTGCCACGCGGCAGGCGTTGGAGCAGGCGGCGCGGGAGATTGCGTGCCGCGCGGAGGCGGAGCCCTCGCTGATCTTCTACGGAGATATCTACGATGCCCTGAGGAGGCAGACTGTGCCATCCAATCCGCATTTGGACGATTTTGCATGCTACCGCAATGTGCCCTGTCACCAGGCATGTATCTATCACCGCAGCCTGTTTGGGGAGCGGGGCTATAACCCCGCGTATCGGGTGCGGGCGGACTATGAACATTTTCTCTGGTGCTATTTTCGTGGGAACGCACGGCCTCAGTATATGCCGGTGACGCTGGCCTCCTATGAGGGGGGCGGCTTTTCGGAGACGCCGGAGAACCGCAGGCGCGCCGCTCAGGAGCACAGAGAGATCACGGCGCTGTATATGGGAAAGGGACAACTGCTGAGATATCGTCTGATTCTGCTGATAACGCTGGCGCCCCTTCGGACCAGAATGTCCGAGAGTCCGGTGTGGTCAGGATTATACAACAGAGCTAAGAAGCTGCTCTACAGAAGGGGGCGTGCATCGGGAGCCGCCCGATGACAATGGAGACAGGGAAATGATCTTGTTTGTGGGAGTGACAGCGCTGGTGCTGGCGACGGCTTTTTTCTGCAATACCAGCGAGAATGCACAACTGTATACGGAGGCGAACAGGCGAGTGAGGACTCGCGGAGGAATGACGAGGCAGCAGGCGTTGAACCTGTGGCTCTGCGCCGGAATCTATGTGGTGCTGTCGGCCCTGTCAGCCTGTCGGATTGCCAGCGGCAACGATTACTGGGTCTACAGCCGTATGTTCAGCCTGATTGCCCAGGGTCGGCATGTGTCCTCAGAGTTTGGCTTCAATATGCTGGTGCGGGTCATGCAGTATTTCTTTGGCACGCAGGGGTATAGCTACCTGCCTATATTCGGTCTGTTTTCCCTGTTGACGGTGTATTTCTTCCTGCGCGCCATCTATGAGCAGGGAGAATGGTTCCTGGGGTCCATGTTTTTGTTCCTGATGAATGGGTACTATTTCTCCAGCTTTAACTCCGTGCGGTACTATCTGGTATTGGCCATAGCGCTGTACAGCACGAAATATGTGTTGAGAGGGGAGTATCTCAAGTTCCTCCTGTGGATCCTGACAGCGGCGACCTTTCACAAGTCCGTGCTCGTCGTGATCCCCATATATCTGGGAGCAAAATGGCTGGCGGGGACCCGACTGCGGCTCTGGCATTACATCGCGGGAGCGTTGCTGATTCTGAGCCTATTGTTTGGCAGGGACATTTACCGCTATCTTATCTTTAAGATATATCCTTTTTATGAGAATTCCATGTTCGACACCGTGGACTATTCTCTGACCAATATCGGCAAATGTGGCGGCGCCCTGATCCTGTCGCTGATCTGCTATCGGTCAGCCATAAAGGACAATGCGCGCAACCGCTTTTACTTTTTCCTGAATCTGGGCGGACTGGCGCTGTATACCTGCGGCGCGTTTATTCCAGAGGTGTCGCGGGTCGCCTATTATTTGATACTGCCGCAGATATTTCTGATTCCCAATCTGCTGCGAAGCATTGAGAAGCCGCTGTGGAGACGGCTGCTGACGGCGGGGACGGCGCTGGTGTTTGCCGCGTATTTTGCTCTGTTTCTGCGGTCCGCATATGATGTGAACATTCGTCTGCTGCCATATCTGAATTGGATATTTAACTGACGGAAAATCTTTGGATAAATGCAAAAGTAAGGCCCTGAAAAGCGGGAGGATAGGAGCTACAGTGAAAAAATTAAACGATATCAGAATCGGAATACTAAAAGTCCCTGTCACCAGAATTATGCTGTTGGTGGTAACGGATATGTTTGCGGTGATGGCCTCCTCCGCGCTGAGTCTGTATGTGCGGTATGAGTTCAGCTTCAAGGACATAGAGCCGAAATTCTGGAACGCCATACAGGACGCCTATATCCTCAATATCTTAGTGACCTTGGCGGTATTCTATCTCTTCCGGTTATACAACAGCGTCTGGAGGTATGCCTCGGATACGGAGATGGTTAATATAGTCATGGCCGTAACAATCTGCGCCGCCATACAGCCGGTGATATTCTGGCTGCTGGGTACTTATGTGCCCAAGAGCTTTCCCTTTCTCTATGCGTTTTTCATGGCGATATTTACCGGCGGGGTGAGATTCAGCTACCGCTTTCTGCGGATGCTGCAGAACAGGCGGCTCAATCACTACAATGCCCCCGGGCGGCAGAATTATATGGTGGTGGGCGCCGGCGCTTCCGGCAACGCCATCCTGCAGGAGATTCAGTCCAGCAGATACCTGAGCATGCATGTAGCCTGCTTTATTGACGACAATCCGGGCTGTCAGGGCAAATACCTTCGCGGCGTGCCCATCGTGGGAGGCAGGGAGAAGATTGCGGAGAGCGTGACAAAGTATGACATCGACGAGATCATTATCGCCATTCCCTCCGCCAGCCGTTCCGCGTTGAAGCCACTGATCGAGATATGTAAGGAGACGGGCTGTCGGATACAGATATTGCCGGGCATGTACCAGATTATCAAGGGGGATGTCAACGTATCCAATCTGCGGGAGGTGCAGATTGAGGATCTGCTGGGAAGAGATCCGATCGAGGTCAATACGGACGAGATCGCCGACTATGTGCAGAATAAGACGGTGCTGGTAACAGGCGGAGGCGGTTCCATCGGCAGCGAGCTGTGCAGGCAGGTCGCCCGCCATACTCCCAAACGCCTGGTAATCGTGGATATCTATGAAAATAATGCCTATGAGATCCAGCAGGAGCTGAAACAGAGCTTTCCGGAGCTGGAGCTGGTGGTGCTGATTGCCTCCGTGCGCAATACGCTGCGCATGGACAAAATATTCAGTGAATACCGGCCGGATATCGTCTATCACGCGGCGGCGCACAAGCATGTGCCGCTGATGGAGGACAGCCCCACCGAGGCCATCAAAAACAATGTGTTTGGCACGCTCAAGGTGGCGGAGGCGGCGGACCGCTATGGAACCGGTAAATTCGTCATGATCTCCACGGACAAGGCCGTGAATCCGACCAATATCATGGGGGCTTCTAAGAGAATCTGCGAGATGGTGATTCAGAATATGAACCGCAGGTCGAAGACGGAGTATGTGGCGGTGCGGTTCGGCAATGTGCTGGGCAGCAACGGCAGCGTGGTGCCGCTGTTTAAAAAGCAGATCGAGCAGGGGGGGCCGGTGACGGTGACGCATCCCGACATCATCCGCTATTTTATGACCATACCCGAGGCGGTGTCTCTGGTTCTGCAGGCGGGCGCGTATGCCCGGGGCGGCGAGGTATTTGTTCTGGACATGGGGGAGCCCGTGAAGATACTGGACCTGGCCAGGAACATGATCAAGCTGTCCGGCTATCGCGTGGACGAGGATATCAAGATTGAGTTTACCGGTCTGCGTCCCGGGGAGAAGATGTATGAGGAGCTGCTGATGCGTGAGGAGGGACTGAAGGAGACGGCTAACAGAATGATCTATATCGGCAATCCGATAGAGTATGATGATGAACGGTTTGCGGAACAGCTGGAGCGTCTGAGGGAGGCCTCAATGAATGAGTCGCAGGATATTCGGGCGCTGGTGCGGGAGATTGTTCCCAGCTATGAGTATGAGGGATAGGATGTTGTGCTAGTGTCATTGTGTACATTGTATATTCCAACGCGGGCACGCTCTCGCTTCGTTCTCACCGTAGCGGTACTAAGCTCGTGCCGAATAAATTCGGCAAACCTCGCTAAGTACCGACGGTTCGAAAGAGCCCGCTTATGGAGTATACAATGTGCACAATTCGATACTGGCAGCTATTATACTGACTAACGTCAAGATTATACATTTTCCGCACAGCATATGTTGCATAATCAGGCAACATGCATTGTGTGGGAAAATGTAATTGTTAGTGAGTATAACGGATTAGCTGGTTGTGAAATAGTTGGTTAATGGGTATTATAGTTATCGAGGCGCAGAGAAGGAGAGTGGAAGCGTGTATGCTTATATAAAACGAGGTCTGGATTTTGTGTTGTCGCTTGTGGGACTGATTGTGCTGTCTCCGGTGTTTTTGGTGCTGATTATCGCGATCAGGGTGGATTCCCCGGGGCCTATCCTGTTTCGGCAGAAAAGGGTTGGTATTCATAAAACTCATTTTATGATTCTGAAGTTCCGCACGATGCGGATTGACACGCCCAAGGATGTGCCGACTCACCTGTTGTCCAATCCAGAGCAGTATATCACCAGGGTGGGGAGATTCCTGCGCAAGACCAGCTTGGACGAGCTGCCGCAGATTCTCAATATTCTCAAGGGGGACATGGCTATTGTCGGCCCCAGGCCCGCTCTGTGGAATCAGTTTGATCTGATCGGGGAGAGGGACAAGTACGGAGCCAATCAGATTCGTCCCGGTCTCACCGGCTGGGCGCAGATCAACGGCAGGGATGAGCTGGAGATTCCGGTAAAGGCGCGGCTCGACGGAGAGTATGTCGAGAAAATGGGTCTTATCATGGATCTGAGATGCTTTTTTGGCACGTTTATCAGTGTGCTTCGAGGGGACGGTGTCGTGGAGGGCGGCACCGGCGCCTTGCACGAGGCGGAGGCCAACGGTGGGATTAGTAACGACGGAAATAGCGATGATGATAAAAATGATGGGAACAGAGCATGAAACGGATTTTGATTGCGGGCGCGAACAGTTATATTGGCACCAGTCTGGAGCACTATCTTGTGGAGTACAATGCGTCACGGGGCGAAGAGCGATACCGGGTGGAGACGATCTCCCAGCGCGATTCCCGATGGGAAGCGCATGATTTTCATGGGTATGACGCGATCTTTCAGGCCAGCGGGATAGCCCATGTGGATACGGGGACAGTGACGCAGGAGCTATACTATCAGGTCAACTGCGAGCTGGCGGTGGCGACTGCCAGAAAAGCGCAGGAGGCGGGAGTGGGCCTCTTTATCTATCCCAGCAGCATTATTGTCTATGGGGACAGCGCTCCCTATGGGAAAAGTCGTATGATCACCGCGCAGACTCCGGCGGACAATCCGCATTTTTACGGCGGCAGTAAGATACGGGCGGAGGAGGAGCTGGGCAGGCTGACGGCCTGCGGTGGGAAGGCCCCCGTGTCTGGCGGCGTGAAAGAGACGCAATTGGCGATTCTGCGTCTGCCCATGGTCTATGGACGGGGGAGCAGGGGGAATTATCCGCTGCTGGCAAAGCTGGCGGGCAGGCTTCCCTTTTTTCCTGATGTGCAGAATCAGCGCAGCATGATCTACATTGAGAATCTCTGTGAATTTATCCGACAGCGGATCGAGGAGGGGGAGGGCGGATTGTTCTTTCCCCAGAATGCGGAGTATACCACCACCTCCCAGATGGTGCGGGAGATCGCGGCGGCCCATGGGAAAAAACTCCGCCTGTTGAGGATTATGAATCCTTTGGTGGCGCTGGCGGCGAGAATGCCGGGGAAGATTGGCGTCATGGCCAATAAAGCATTTGGCAGCCTGACTATCGATATGGAGCTGAGCGGGGATGTGAAGGGGTATTGCCTGTATGACCTGGAGGAGAGTATCCGGCGCACAGAGCAGTGAGGCAATACTGGCAAATATGCAATAGATAGGATACAAATATGAAACTTACAGTCATTACGATAGCGTATAACAGCGCAAAAGATATCGGCCGCACGATAGAGTCGGTGCTGTCTCAGGAGCAGGGGGACAATCCGTTTACGATGGAGTATCTGATTATCGACGGAGCCAGCGCCGATGACACCGTGTCTATCGCGGAGAGCTATATCCCTGTCATGGAGGACAGGGGCATTACATACCGAATTATCAGTGAGCCGGACGGCGGCATCTATGATGCCATGAACAAGGGAATCCGTCAGTCCACGGGAGATATCACGGGCATCCTCAACAGCGGTGACTGGTATGAATCCAATGCGGCGGCAACAGCGGTGGATACCTTCACTGCGACGGGATGTGATCTGATGTATGCCAATATCCGTATGCACAGAGCGGATGGCAGCACTTTTGTGAAGAAGGCCAGACAGCGTCGGTTCCAGACCTCCAGAGACTGGAACCACCCCACCACCTTTGTGCGGGGGGCGTTGCAGAGGCAGTATCCGTTTCGATGTCTGGGAATTCACGACGATTACGGTTTTTTCCTGCAGATGCGCCGGCAGGGGAGGAAGATTGTCACAGTGGACAGGACGCTGGCGGATTTCGTCATGGGAGGCGCAAGCAACCGCAAGAGCATACGGGAAGCAAAAAAGAGGGTTATGGACCGATATCGGTACTGCTATCGAATCAACGGCTACAGCAGATGGTATATGCTTGAATGCGTGGCCATAGAAGCCGCCAAGTTGATTCTGGGATAATCCTGTGGGAAGTAGCAGGTTGTCGTATGCAGAAACAGTGAAAATATGTAACCTGGCAATCGGTAATTCTTACCTATTGCTCAGAAGGTATTGTCAAACGAAAAATATTACGATATTATTACGATGGCTGCAGGAGATGTGAGGTTGAAACAAATGTATCATATACGAATTAATTTTGCATAGCAGATTTCACTGGAGATGTGCAGACAGAGTAAAGCACGAGACAGCTATTTTGTATACGGAATATTGCTGGCATGGTCAGCGATATGCAGGAACAGGAAAAGCTTGTATGCTATGTGTCATACAGGAAGTGATGTAAAAGGGAAGGTGGAGAATACGCATGAAAAAGAGAATATGGCTTTTATGTGTGATATACGTATTCAGCCTGATATTTGGAGGCAGCCGAGTCTATGCTTTTACGGAAGAGGAGGATGCATATATACAGGAGGCGCGGGAGGCACTGCAGACTCTGCTTCAAGAGCAGCCAGTGATGGCGCTGATCTATCTGACGGATCACTATACCGTCCGCAGCGCGCCGGACGCGGCGAGTGCGGAGGTCATAACCGTACCCAGCGGTCAACAGGTGATGATTCAGGATATCGTGCTGACGCAGGAGTATGAGCCCTGGGCGCAGGTGCAGCTGTACAGCCAGGATGTAGAATATACGGGCTATGTGGAGCGGTACTATCTGGCATGCTCGGATGAACGTTTTCTGGAATGGGAGATGCTGACCGGCATGAATCCCCGCAGTATGCTGATGACGGCGGAGGAGGGCGCAGCCGCAGCCAATGGAGTGTCGTCGTTCCCGGAGAGCTACCAGGGAGCACTGGCGGCGCTGGCCCAGACTCATCCCAACTGGATATTTGTCAGGCAGGACACGAATCTGGACTGGGCGACTGTGGTGGCCAATGAGATGGGGGCGCGCAGCCTGATCCCCGTCTCTTTTCCGGCCTATATGCAGAACGGCCTGTACAGTAAAAACTGGGCTTACGCCTCGGAGGATACCTTAAAGTATTATCTTGATCCCCGCAACTGGCTTACGGAGTCGGGAATCTTTATGTTTGAACAACTGACCTACAATGCGTCCTACCAGACGCAGGATGGGGTGCAGAATTTTCTGAACGGTTCTTTTATGCAGGGCAATCTGCCGGACGAGGCAGTTACCTTTGCCGAGATCTTTCAGCAGACGGGCAGCGCTCTGAATGTAAGCCCGATTCATCTCGCCTGCCGGGTCTATCAGGAGCAGGGAAAAAATGGTACTTCGCCGCTGATATCGGGGACGTATCCGGGCTATGAAGGGTATTATAATTATTTTAATATCGGTGCAAGCGGCTCCACAAATGAGCAGGTATACACTACTGGGCTGCAGAAGGCCAAGGAAAATGGATGGAACAGCGCAAGGGCATCCCTCACCGGAGGAGCAGATTTTATCTCAAACAAATATATTCGGAGAGGACAGGACACTCTGTATCTGCAGAAGTTTGATGTGGACAGCAGCTATGACGGTCTGTTCTGGCACCAGTATATGCAGAATATATGTGCTCCCAGCAGTGAGGGCTCCAATATCAGAAAGCTGTACGCGGAGGCGGGAGCGCTGGACAATGTCTTTATGTTCAGGATTCCGGTATATAACAATATGCCCGCGTCCGCCTGCGCGAAGCCCACGCAGTCCTTTGACATCGTGTTGACGCCGCCGGCGGGGTATACCGATCCTCATGTGTATCTGGACGGCGTTTCCTATGATGCTGTTATCAGAGATGGGAACTATGTGATTACTGCACCGGACGGCAGCGCTCGTACAGCGATCATGTATCAATATAATGAGTCCAATGTGCCCACAGGGATGAATGTATGGCAGTTGGACTACGATCAGACCGGCTACCGAATTACAGAGCTTCCAGAGCTGAGAGATCTGTTGACGTATCACGGATTCTCTATTCGGATTACCGGCAGGTCGGGGATACGGTACAAGACCGGCATAGCGGTGTCGAACCGCCAGAAGCTGCTGGGAGGCGGTATCTCGGGTTACACGTTGAAGGAATATGGAACACTGATTATGAACAATGCCAACCGTGGCGTTTACCCCATGGTGCTGGGTGGGCAGAAGGTCTCCAAGGGCGTCTCCTACGGACTGGACAGCAATGGACAGCATGTGGATACGATCTATGAGAAGGTGGATGACCGCTACCGTTACACAGCGGTGTTGGTGGGTCTGCCAGTGGAGCAATACAAGACAGAATTTGCTTTTCGGGGATATATGACGCTGACCAGGGATGGGCAGGATATAACCCTGTACGGGCCGATTGTGGCCAGAAGCATCTATGCGCTGTCCAGACAGCTTCTGGATATGGGTATGTATCCAGAAGGGTCCGAAACGGCTAATTTCCTACAGCAGTTGGTAAATGATGCGGATGCTCTGGGACAGACATAAGGATATAATTGATTCGAATCCCGTTCACAGCATTTTGCTGGTCGAAATGCTTTTGAGATGAGAAAAGAGGATTGATGCATGAGAAACAAAAGGACGATATGGTTGATAATATCTGCCCTGGCTCTATGCATGACAGCCTGTGGCGATGGTTTGACTCCCGAGGAACGGGAGGCATCCGATCAGCAGTACGGCGGCATAGAGGTGGTGGGCATTCCTATAGATAACGATTCGGAAAAACAGCAGGATGAAGTCGGAGATCTGCATCCTGAAAAGACAGAGCTGGAACAACAGATACAGGAGCTGGAGCGCCGCTGCGGTACGCCGGATTTCGCTCAGGAGGAATATGTGACCCTCGCGAAGCTGTACAGTCAAAACGGCCAGGTCAGGAAACAGCGGGACACGCTGGAAATCTGCTATGCCCTGTATCGGGACAGCTCCGTTGAGGAAGAGCTGCAGCAGTTGACGGTAAATATATCGGAGGAGGAGGCCGGAGTACAGGAGCAGATGAATCTGCTCAGACAAAATATCTCCACCCAGGGTTATGTCAACGAGGCGGTGAGTATGCTCCACGGGGAGGAGTGGAAGAATACGATGATGCCCCGATTGACGCAGGGGAGCAGAAGCTATTATCAGGAGCAGGGGGAGAACTCCCTGTATGTGAGAACGGGCTATGATGCCAGCGGCGCCTTTTACACACAGGTTCAGTATCAGCAGGGAGATCAGATCACAGTGCTGCTCCAGACAGACGGAAGCGTACAGCTCCTGGAGACCAGCATGGGAGATGCGCAATATGACGGCGTGTATGAGTGCTGGACTGTGCTGGCGGCCAACGGCGATGTCATCCGCGAGAACGGCAATCTGAGAGACGGCGTTATGGTGGGCGATTACACTGCCCAGATCCGCTGGGGAAAGGGAGAAAACGAATTATTGCCCCTGTGGAATATGCGGGAAGATATGGAGATGATCACCTATAACGGAAGCTTTGGCGAGGACGGCATTGCGAGTGCGGCTCAACTCGAGGAGAGCGGCATGATCATCTACGCCTACGACAGTGGAAAGCAGAACTACCTTTTTATGAGCGCAGAGGGAGATGCATCGGCGAAGCAATTTGTGTTCCGTGCCGAGTCTATGGGTATGCCGGCTCCACAGGAATATGTCCCCTATGTGCCGCTGCGTGCGGAGGAGGATGCGAGTCAGACGGAGCAGGTTCAGCTTCAACTGCAGGTCAGAGTTTTTGACGGCAATATAGAGGTATATGACGGCACAGGCTGGGTCAATATGGGACCGGCGCAGACATATATCGAGGCAGATCCGGTTGCCGCAGGCAACCAGGCAGCGGAGGGAGAAGCGCCCGCTGGAACGGAGGAGGGGCAGGGAATCGCCGCAGTCTATGCGAGACGGGGAGGCGGAGAGGTGAAGCCCCAGGCGACGCCCAAGCCCACCAGCAAGCCGCCGACGACTACAAGGCCGAACACGCCGGCACCGACGCCCAATCCCACGCCAGCGCCGCCGCCCAGCAATCCGAATCCGGAGCCGCAGCCCAGCAATCCTGCTCCGGGTCCGGAGCCAAGCAATCCTGATCCGGCGCCGCAGCCTACGCCGGAACCACCGGCGCCGCAGCCTACGCCGGAACCACCGGCGCCGCAGCCTACGCCGGAACCGCCAGCACCTACCGACCCGCCCATCAATGGCGGTGACTCGGATGTGGAATGGTCTCCGGACTTGATGTAGGCGTAGTATGCACAGATAGTATAACCAGGGCAGAGCAGATATCTTCTCTGCCCTGGTCAGCCTATATTATAGGGGAATCCTTGATGTGACACTCACTGAGAGAAATGAGGTAAAAATGAAAATAGGTATAGATCTGTTGTGGGTTCGTCCCAAACGCTGTGGGGGAACTGAATCCTATATCAGAAATTTGCTGGATGGATTTGCGCAATATGATAAAAAGAACGAGTATATATTGCTGGCATCAAAGGATAACGGCGGCAGCTTTGAAGCATATGATAAATATCCCAATATGAAGAGAATGATAATGCCGATTGAGTCCGCCAGTCCACCCAAGCGAATTCTTTGGGAAAATCTCTATTTGGACAGGACTGCCAAGAGGCTGGAGGTCGACCTAATGTTTATACCGGTTTACAGTATGCCCGTGACATACGGTTGCGGGATACCGTATGTCAGCGTGATACATGATCTACAGGCGCTTCATTATCCACACTATTTTACATTGACCAAGCGGTTGTTCCTAAAATATATGTGGAAGCATACTTGCAGGGCCTCCGCATACGTAATTACCGGTTCGGAATATTGCAGAAAAGACTTAGAACTACATTATCCGGTAGCCGCAAAAAAAAGCTCTGTTATTTATGATCCGGTGGAGACAAACGAGTCACGGATGTCAGTCGAATCTATAAGGGAAAAATATAAAATTTGTGAAAATAATTATTTTTACTGTGTTAGCTCTTTGCTGCCTCATAAAAATCTGCAGACGCTGCTTGATGTGATGGCTTGCAGAAAACATGCAGGTCATGCGATTCCCCTTGTATTAAGCGGCGTGGGGGGCGATAAGACTGCATTTAAAGAGGCGGTGGCTGAGCGTGGGATAGGAGAGCTGGTGATCGATACAGGCTTTGTGTCCGATGAGGAGAGAGATTGTTTGTATGATAACTGTAAGCTTTTTTTGTTTCCCAGCGTGTTTGAAGGCTTTGGCATGCCTCCCATCGAGGCTATGCGCAGGGGAAAGAGAGTAGTAATGACGAGAAAGAGCTGTCTGGAGGAGGTGACTCAGGGGAAGGCAGTGTATGTGGAAGATCCTTATAGTGTAGATGAGTGGTCAGAGAAGATTGACAACGCGCTATTGTTGCCGCCAGCGCGGGAAGCGTTCGAGCAGTATGAGCTTGAGAATGTGGTGAAGGAGTATATCAGGGTGTTTGAGGAAAATGTGAAAGGCATATCTTACTAATTTTAAAGACCCTGATATGGAATGGAGAAAATGTAAATGCATAATGATGTCGAAGTATATGCAAGATTATATGATGAGGTGTCGGCAAATCTTGCGAAAGCCGGAAAAGAGTATGGTTATAAAAGAACTACCTTCCTTTGTGATGTGATGAGTCATCCTCAGAAAATAGATGTGTCTAAATATTTGGATCTGTCAAATGAAGATTTTGTAGAAGCAATATATGTGGCAGCTCTAAAAAGGCTGCCTGAGGATAAGACAAGGGAATTTTGGGCTGCTAGATATCACTTGCCGACATCGCAATTTCAGAGGGAAGTATTAAAGTGTATTGCAAAATCCAGCACAGTGGCAATTAATGGGGTCTATCTGGAAAATAATCCATATTTTGAACATAAACGTGGATTGAAATATAAAGCCCTGGGGCAGCTATATGGTCTGACAGACAAAGCGAGCCTGCGTGAGTTTGGCAAGAAGCTTCCTATGCCCGTTCAGAAGATTATTAGGAAAATTTTTTTATAAAATAATATAAATGAGGATTATGCCATGAAGATATATATTGATGTCAGTGTGCTTACATTAGCGACATTTGTTACGGGTATTCAGCGTGTGACAAGAGAAGTTGCCATAAGATTCATTGAAGCAGAGGGAGACAATATCATTCTTATGCACTACAATGCTAAAGAGGATGCTTATTATCGTATTTCAAATAAAAAATTTTATGATTTTTACAAAAAGGGGAAGGGCATAAAAAATAGGATGATTACACCTTGTAAAATATCACTCAGTGATTTGAGAAAGGGTAATGTATTTTTTGACTTGGATGCCGCGTGGATGTGCAGAATGAAGAGGAGCTATTTATTGCCAGTACTTAAAGAACAGGGCATCAGAATTGTAGCACATATATACGATGTTATTTCTGTAACACATCCCCAGTATTGTCTGGAGCGTGGAGTATATAACTTTATGGACTTTATTGGTGCTCATCTACAGTATGCAGATGATATTATTGTAAATGCACAGGCTACGGTAGATGAGTTGAAGAATTTGGCTGAGGTTATGCAAGTAAAGCTGCCATCATGCCATGTGGTACCTTTAGGAGCTAATTTTGGGGGAGAAAATGTCGTCCAGGACAGTCAGGTATCGGAGGAACTCAGACGGATTGCAAATGATAGGCCATATATTCTGATGGTAGGAACGATTGAACCCCGAAAAAATCATAAGCTGGTTTTGAATGCATATAAGGCAGGGCTCAAAGATTTGGGATATAATATTATATATGCCGGATATATGGGGTGGAATATGGAGGATTTTGACGCGGAATTAAAACGACATCCAGACTATAACAGACGTATATTTCACTTGACAGGCCAAGATGATCAAGCGATTGCATATCTTTACCAGCACGCTCGCTTTTTGGCTTTTTGTAGTTATACAGAGGGTTTTGGTTTACCACTGATAGAAGGGATCATGCGTGGAGCTTTGGTGATTGCATCAGATATTCCTGTTTCAAGGGAAGTAGCAGGGGAATATTGTGTCTGGTTCCCGCAGGATGATGCAAAGGCGTTGTGTGATCTCATACAATATTATCATGAGAATGAAGATGAGTATCTTAAGAGAAAGGCAATGCTTAAAAGCTTTAGACACACTACATGGGAGCAGTGTGGAGAGATGATGCGAAGAGTGGTTTTGGGAACTTCGAATAGTTAATGGGATAAGACATAGTTCTTGGAGAAAGAAGGGATATTGTATGGAAAAATAGGAAAATTTCAACGACTACTTGGCTAAACCAAGGGGTTATTCTTGCATTCTGCCAATTTATATGTTATATTATCTTCTATATAGTGTTCAATTTATATACAAATTATTATGTGGCAAAATAAGCCAGTGATAAAGACTAAGGGTTTTGTTATGGCAAAAAAAGTTGGAATTGTAATACCTAGTTACAATCAGATAAAGTATTTAGAAATAGCGATTAAGAGTGTTCTGGAAAATAAACGGCATGCAGATATTGAAGTCGTGGTAATAGATGGCGGCTCTACTGATGGGAGCACAGATATTATACAAAAGTATGAGACAGAACTGAAGATGTGGTGTTCTGAATCAGATGGTGGTCAGGCTAATGCAATCAATAAGGGAATTGCCGCATTGTCAGAGTGCGACTACTATATGTGGCTGAATTCCGATGATGTGTATGAGGATGAATACTCTATACAAAAACTTGTGGATTATATGGACGAACAACAATTGGATGTGTGTTATGGGCTTTCCCATTTTGTAGATCAATGCGGCGAGATTATAGGTGAGTACCCTGTTGAGGAGTTTGGTTATAAGAAATTGGGGAATCGATGCTTTCTGAGTCAGCCTAGCGTGATGTTCAGTAGAAAAGCATATGAAGAAACCGGACCAATCAATGAATCATTGAAGATGTGTCTGGATTATGAGTACTGGATGCGTCTTGCGCAGAGATATAGTTTCGGATTTCTGCGAGAGTACATTGGAAATACTCGTATATATAATGAAACGAAGACTGCTACTATGCAGCAAAAGCATTTGGAAGAGGCATTTAGCATTTTGAAAATATATTATGGGAAAATACCGATGCATTGGGTGGTAACGAAATATTTATATGAGCATCCTGACAGCGTATTACAGAAGTTTCCAAGACGTATTCTGATGCTTTTACTGTTGCCGTATAAGTGGAAAATAATTAGATGATATGGAGGACATATTTATGTTGATCGAAATGCTACAACCAGATTTTAAATTTGCAAACGAAACAGGTTTGCTGGTACAACTGGTTCATGAAGGATGGGAACAGGTGAATGTTTTGGTGTCCAAGGCTGGGGCAACCAGAGGGGGGCATTATCATAAGGTAAGCAAAGAGGTGTTTTATGTTGTCAGTGGCGAAGTAAAACTTGTATTGGAGACTGACACAGAGAAAGAAGAGTATACTTTGAAAGAGGATGATATGTTTTTGATTTCGCCATACCAGAGGCATACATTTTCTTTTGTCAAGGATACAGTAATGGTATCTATGTATGATATCTGCGTAGAGAGAGAAGACGGCAGTAAGGACATATATAAATAGTTTGAATGGAGAAGGTGTATGTTCAACATAGGGAAAAGCACAAAAAATGCAGCTTTTTTTACAGTATTAGGACAACGTTGCCCCATGGCGCTATGCCAGGAATTAGAAAAGCTGTTTGATAATGTTGACACAGAGAATGTGACATATTGGGAAAAATTTGGATATAAGTACTTGGGAATGCTTTCGCTGTTTCCGTGGGAAAAGATATCAGAAATACTAAAGCAACAGGGAATCTCCAATGTATTGTATGCTGAAAGCGTTCTGCAACTATATTATGGTGAAAAAATTCCGCAGAACAAAGACATTATTGGGGAGATTGACGCGGGAATACAAAGCTTTTTGTCTGACGTCGAGGAATTAAAGGAACAGATAACCTTAGAGATTGCAATAAGCGGGATAATATATCTGGCTGATTATGTAAGCTCATATGATGAAAAGAATATATATCAGGCGGTAAAAAAAGTGATAATAAGCGGCGAAGAACATTTCTTGCCAATTATTCCCCGTTCAAAATACTCTTTTGGAATAGTTTATCCATGGCCGGGAACGGACACAGCAGAGACGGAGCTTTTGGCGAGAACGACAAAGGCCGCTGAAAATATTGGATTTGAGTGTGTTATGTTGTCCGATTTTGGACAGGTTTTGGACGAAACGCAGCATGAAACAGAGGAGTATGTAAACGCCGAAAAATTAATGTATGTGATGACTACCCATTATGAGTCACACAAAACGATTGATGGATATTACTACCATTTATTGTGGAATCCTCCCGACATACCGTTAGACACAGCGTATTACGAGGGAAAAGTATTAAATAATTATTTGATGAATGATGATTATTTGATCTATGATTTTGGTGGAATGTCAAATCATCTTAAGAGCATGCTGATTCATAAGCCCAGAACTCTGGAGAATGCGTCTACCTTTGTGGGATCTTTTCCCAAAAGTGCAGTGATGTCACCTAATCTTGACGATCCCAAAATCTTTTATTGCGGTATGAATTGGGAGAAGGCGCTGGGAAATAATGACAGACATGCAGGCTTATTTGAACTCCTGGACAAAACAGGAAATGTTAAATTTTATGGGCCGGATGTAGTAGAGTCATGGGGGGGCATACGTCCTTGGGAGGGATATGAGTGTTATCAATATTCGATTCCATTTGACGGATTCTCTATATTGAAGGAAATCAATTCGTGTGGAATATGTCTGGCGATCTCTTCTGATGCACATAGGCGTGCGGGCGCAGTTACAAACAGGGCATATGAAGCGTGTGCAGCCGGCGCAGTGATTATCTCAGACAATAATGTATTTATGGAAGAGTATTTTGGAGACTCCGTATTGTATGTTACATACAATAAATTAAATCCTCAGGATACTTTTCAGCAAATCATGGAAAAATATCAATGGATAGTGGAGCATAAAGAGGAAGCTCTGGAAATGGCAAAAAGGTCTCAGAAAATTTTCACTGAGAAATTTTGTATGGAAAAGGGTATTCTTGATGTCACAAAAAACCACTATGGAAGGTTTAAAACCATTGAGAAAGATTTGTTTGCACAAGATGACCAGAAAACGGTACTTGTCACATGTGTATTAAACACACAGGATGAAGGGGATATTGATGAATTGTTGCAAGACAGAGTTCGCAATGTATCCGAGCAATATTATGGCAATATCATTCTGGGGGTGGCTTGCGATGTCTCTATGGAAGTGGCAGTATGCGAATATGCAAAGAAGGCATCTGCGAATATTGCCGTGGTTCCAATGGAGCTTTTTGATGAAAAAGGCTCCAGATGCGTTACAGATGCACAGGCGATTTTTGTATTGCAACACAAGTTACCGCATGACTACTATATGAATTTGAGGGAGGATGAACTGTGGTTTTATGACCATGTGACAACTCTGGTGCGAACCGTAGAGGATTCTTCGGGAGCAATGGGAGCGTTTGCCGGTATGCTGAGTGAGGATCCCAAGGGGATTCGCCGTACCTATACGTATGAAAATCTGACTTACGAAAAGGTGTACTATATGAAGCATCCCAACAATCTGCCTATGGCTGGACAATTTCTGTTTAAGGCGGAAAGCGAGGAATTGATTCCTGAGTATATGCTGGGATGTGTTGATGGAATGGAGCATGCTCTATATGCGGCAATACTTTGGATAAAGGGGCACAAGGAAATTGCTTTTTCAAAAAGAATGACCTGCGTCTGGCAATACGAGCACAAAAATTCTGCTTTTACCATTCTGGATGTAGACCGTCAGATAAGATTTATACGGGGATTGGTAAAGTTCGATCTGCCGAGTACGGGACTGGGAAGAGGTTTATACGAATTGGAGAACAGAAGAAGTCGGAGGGATTTCATGCTGACTATGCCGTTGATGCAGTCCCTCAGCGTCAGATTTTGGAGAAAATTGTCCTGCCATATGAATAATAAGAGAGGACTGGGCAGGATAGTATATAATAAGTTTCGAAAGAAGCTGGCGGCGTATGATGAATTAATGGAGAAATTGCAGGAGGATTAAAATGTATCTTATTGTTGGAGCGAGCGGGTTTGTGGGGTCATATGCAATTCGGGAGATTCTTTCAAAAACTAAGGAAAATATTTTGGCGGCGGATAAAAATGTAGAGGGTCAGGAAGATACTGAGAGAATTCAGTGGATTTCCTGTGATATTACAGCGCATGAAGAATTGTGTGCGCTCAATGAACGACTGAAGGGTCAAAAACAGATAAAGGTGATATATCTGGCAGCGTATCACCATCCGGATTTGGTACTCGCCAATCCGCATTTAGCTTGGAATATCAATATTACATCGCTGTCCGATTTTTTGAATACCATTGAAAATGTGGAATGCCTGTTTTACTCTTCGACGGAAATGGTATATAAGCCAGGTGAAATGAATGTCTTTTTTAAGGAGGATGCAGAGAAAGACCCAATCAATGCATATGGCAGGCATAAGGTGGTAGCGGAACAGCTTGTGGTGGGATATGGGTATAACGTAGTACGGTTCCCCTTTATGATCGGTCCCAGTATTCTATCAGGGAAAAAGCATTTTTATGATGTGATTGTTGAGACGATTCAGGCGGGGAATTCCATTGAAATGTTTGAAGACAATTATAAAACGGCGTTGGATTTTGGAACGGCAGTGTCAACGCTAGTTGCTTTGATGGAAAACTATACATCCAGTATGCCCAAAATATTGAATATTGCAGGCGACGAGGTCCTTTCGAAATATGACATTGGCATAAAGATTGCCGATAAATACGGATGTTCAAGAGAGCTTATCGTTCCGATCTCCATGAAGGAGGACACAAAAATATTCACAGAAAAGCGTGCGGATTGTACTTTGTTGGACAATTCTGCTGTGAAAAAGGTACTGGGATTAAAAGAACTGAAACTGCATTTCTGATGGGAGAGATGTTTTGAAAACAGTAAAAGAAATATTTGATTACAGAGAAATGGTTTACAGTTTGATAAGGCAAGACTTACGCGGAAGATATAAAGGTTCTGTGCTGGGATTTTTGTGGACGTTTTTAAATCCGCTGTTGCAATTGATAGTTTATACATTTGTTTTTTCTGCAATAATGAAACAGGGAATAGAAGACTTTTACCTGTTTTTGTTTGTGGCGTTTGTGCCATGGCTCTTTTTTAGTACGTCTGTTTCTGGTGGAGCCAGGGCAGTGATAAATCGGCAGGATCTGGTTAAAAAAATGTATTTTCCAAGGCAGATTTTGCCGATTGCTTTTGTCACAGGTAATTTTATCAATATGTTGTTTAGCTTTGTTATAGTTTTTTTGGCTTTAGCGGTGTCCGGGAGAGGAATTGCGTTTGATAAACTGTATTTCTTGATACCGACAATGTTTGTCGAATATGTGCTTGCGTTGGGTATCACAATGTTGACAGCTGGACTGACAGTTTTCTTTCGAGATCTGGAATATATTCTTGGCATTATAACTATGGCGTGGATGTATATAACTCCGATTATGTATCCAGAGTCCATTGTTCCTGATAAATACAGGGTAATATTCAGTGCAAATCCAATAACTCCCATTATCAGATGCTACCGTACCGTGCTGTACTATAAAGAGACCCCCAAACTTTTGGATATGGGGATATCACTATTGATCGCACTGGTTATTTTGGTGATTGGGAATCTTGTTTTTGGAAAGGTGCAGCGAAGATTTGCTGAGGAATTATGATGAGTGAAGATTATGCGATCAGAGTAAAAGATGTAAAAAAGGCGTATAGAGTATTTTTCGATAAGAGTAATACCATTAAAGAGCGCACCTTACAGATGAGGCGGAATCGTTATGAGGAGCACAGTGTCTTAAATGGCCTTACCTTCGATATCTATAAAGGTGAATCAGTGGGATTGATCGGAGAAAATGGATGTGGAAAAAGCACAACATTGAAGCTACTCACCAAGATTATATTTCCGGATTCTGGCACAATAGAAATAAATGGCAGAGTTTCCAGTCTACTTGAGTTGGGGGCAGGGTTTCATCCAGATATGAGCGGACGTGAAAATATATATACGAATGCTGCGATTTTTGGATTAAAGCGAAAGGAGATAGATGAACGGATAGATTCTATTATTGAGTTTTCAGAACTACAGGACTGCATTGACAATCCAGTAAGGACTTACTCGTCGGGAATGTATATGCGGTTGGCCTTTTCTGTGGCGATCAATGTGAATGCGGATATTCTTCTTATTGACGAGATACTGGCGGTAGGGGATGTAAGTTTTCAAAAAAAATGTATGGATAAGATTAAGGAGATAAAAGGAGAAGGTACTACTATAGTGCTTGTATCGCACTCAGGAGGGCAGATTGAGAGTATCTGCGATAAAGTGGTTTGGCTCGACAATGGCATGGTAAAAGAGATCGGAAATGCCAAAGAGATAAATGCCCGTTACAACAATTGGATGGAAGAGAGAAGGCTTGAGAAAGTAAGAGCGTTGCAGAGAGAAAAAAAGGGAGAGTCTGAGCTTGATAATGTGGCTGAGGTTTTTAACAAACTGACTATACGCCATGGAAATGGAAAGATACGTTTTACTAAGGTATGGTTGGAAGACGACGAGGGGAAACAACAGGAGATATTGGGAATTGGAAATAATTTTAGGATAAAGGCGGAGTATAACAGCGATATTCCCAATCCCGCTGTTATCATGAGTGTTGCTATTACAAGGCAGGATGGTGTGTTGTGTTATGCAACCAACAATGTTAATGCAGGAAAAGCTTTTCTGCAGCTTGGTGAAAATGGAACAGTAACGGTCACAGTTAGAGATTGTAAGCTGCTGAGCGGAACCTATATGATAAACGTTGCTTTTGTCTCATCAGAGGGAGAGATTTATGACGATTTGCAGAGAGTACTGTTTTTCTCTGTAGATTCGCCTAGCCATGAACAAGGCATATGCCGATTGGAATGCGAATGGCAGTGAATGAATCGGGCGGAGGCAAATATGCAGATTGTGTTATTGGCAGGGGGCAGTGGGAAAAGGCTTTGGCCTCTTTCTAATTCCTTACGATCAAAACAATTTTTATATACGGGTTATTCCTCAGGTGGAAATAGTGGAACCATGATTTCGAGGGTTTTTCAGCAGGTGAAAAAGGCATGTCCTGATAGTGGTATACTCATTGCCACGAATGAAAAAAGTGTTGCCATGCTTGAAACGATAGTGGAAGATACCGATTTTTGTATTGAACCGGAGCAGAAAGACACTTTTCCAGCGATTTGCCTGGCTCTTGCATATCTAAAAGAGAAGAAAAAGGTAGCAGAAAGTGAAGTGGTAGTTCTTTGTCCAGTCGATGTGGATGCGGAATTGCGCTTTTTTGAAACATTTAGAGAATTGGAGCGGCTGATAAGAGATGGTGCACATCTCGCATTGATTGCAGTCCAACCTGATCATCCCAGTAATCAATTTGCCTATATGCTGCCGGAGGATAAAAGCAGGTGTTCACCTTGCTATTGGTATAGGGAAAAGCCTGAAATTAAGGATGCAGAAGAATATATTGAACAGGGAGCTCTTTGGAGCGGAGGCGTATATGCCTTCGAATTGGGATATATGCTTCATCGCGTAAAACAAATCGCTAAGTTTGAGGATTATTGTGATCTTTATCGCAATTATCATGTGATGGAGAAAAGAAGCTTTGCCTGTACTGTGGCGGAAAAAGAACAGAATGTGTGGCTGATCAGGTATAATGGTCAATGGGCTGATCGGGGCAATTGGTTTACTTTTTCAGAAGCAGGGGGATGGGAGAGCTCGGAATATAATATTGTTTCGGAAAACAGTAAAAATGTGCGAGTGATAAATGAGCTTAACATGCCGATTCTGTGTATGGGGTGTGACAATATTGTGATTGCTGCCAGCGCGGGAGGCATATTAGTGTCCGATTTAAAAAAATGTACAGATATAAAACCATATGTAGACACTCTTACAGAAAAAGTAATGTTTGCTGAACGGACATGGGGAAATTTTTTGATTTTAGATGTACAAAAAAATAGCCTTACGATAAAAATCACATTGCGGAAAGGGCATCGGATGAATTATCATAGCCATGACCACAGAAGTGAAATATGGACAATTGTTAGTGGAAAGGGAACCACTATTGTTGATGGTGAGAGCAGAGAGGTAACAGTGGGGGATGTTATTAAATTGCCCATAGGATGTAAACATACTGTGTATGCGACAACGGATCTACATTTGGTGGAAGTTCAATTGGGAGAAGACATATCAAGCGCGGATAAGAAAATCTTTGAACAGCCGAGATTGTATGATCTGTAGTGTGATATGAGGGAGTTAAGGGGCGATAAACATGAACATTTTTTTCTGTTGTACCAGTATGGCGCATTTGTTTACAGCTGCATATATTGCTGAAAAATATCATAAGCAAGCTTCCAGAAAATATTTGATTCTGCTAAGCCAGATGAAAGAAATGATAAAATTGATTCCAAATATTATGCGGGCAGAGGTTTGGAATGATATTAGAGTGATTGACAATGAGGCCAAAGAGATTGCCTTTATTCAAGAGCAAATCGAGGCGCTCTTAAGAGAAGATAAAAGCAAATTCTATCTATTCGGTTTTGAAAATGTCAGTTTTTCGATTGTACACATGTCATCACGAGACGATATGGTGGCCTATGTGGATGATGGCGGAATGAGCTATAATTTTCGAGAAGGGCTTCGAAAAACCTATCATAAGGAACTATTTGCAGATAGAGAGTTTCCGGTGGAAAAGATTCAAGAGTTATGGCTGACAGAGCCCAAGATGCTGGTGGATGATTTTGGGGCAATCTGCAGGGAGCTACAAATAGGCGTTGATTTGCATAACAAAACGTTTTATGGGGACTTTCTCAATAAACTCAAAATTATTTTTGACATTCATGACGTGCATGAATCGGACTATAATATTGTATATTTTGATACCTATTTGGCTTCGATAGGTTGGATTTCCATAGAATTTGAAGAATTTATGCTGCAAGAAATAGTAGGGCTCGTAGGGAATTCCAGAATAGCAATGAAGGCACACCCCAATGAAACGTATTGGGAAAAATATTCTAAGCTTAATTTATCACTGTTGGAGAATAGTATTGTTCCGTGGGAGGTGACAGCTCTACTTCAGAATAAGGTATCGACAGGACTGCGGATATATATGACCAATGTATCATCTGTAGTACTAAAGCAAAGACTTGTGTTGGGCGATAATGAGTCATATATCATCTTTCTATATCGTATCTATGAAAAATATTGCCCTGGCTTAAAAGATAAATTAGAGACGGCATCTGTAGACAGATATATGGAGGTTACGGGGGATAATAGAATGTTTTTTCCTCAGGATTTTGAGGAATTGAGGAAAGTATTGGAGCAAATAGGCTTTAAAAAGCCTGATGAGGGAGATGTTAAACGGGAGGCAGAGGAATTTTTCATAGAAAAATATTGGGATTTGTGGAAAGAGACGCCAAGTCACTTTAATTTTTCGACTATTTATTATAAAGGCAAAGAAAAAAAGTTACCGATAGTTTTAAACAGCAGATCGCTGAAGGTATCTTTGGAATTTGATTTGCAGACGGCAGAGAATACAACCTATAAAACAGAAGGAGTTGGCCTGTTTTGGTATGTATTAAGAGGAATTGCGGTTAGAGTACGCATCGAACATATTGTTTATGAAAGTGAGGGAGGAAAAAAGCGGGATATCACCATTAATGAAATTTCTCAAATAGGAGAAAAAGATGAAAGGGGATATTTTGTACAGTATAATCTTGACGCTGTCTATAAGCTTCCGATTGTAGATTGGGACATTACAAAAATAACGATTGATGCAGAGATATGTGTTTTAGATACATATGAGGAAGTAGGTAATGTTTTCAGAGAAAGAATGCGGGTAGACAGTGAAGACAAGGTAGGATTGTTGAAGAAATTAGAAGAGGAGCAGAGAACTGTCAGGAAATTGCTGGATGATATTGAGGTTAGAGACAAAGTATGTGAGCAATCAAAGTGCGATATAGAAGACAGGGACAAAATATGTGAGCAATTGATGAGAGATATAGAAGACAGGGACAAAGTATGTGAGCAATTGATGAGAGATATAGAAGATAGAGATAGTATACATAATCACTTAGTAAGAGATATAGAGGACAGGGATGCAGTACTGAGACAATTGCTGGATGACATAAGTGGACGGGACTCTTTGATAAGGCAGCTAGAGGAAGATAAGAGAGGGAAAGAACAGTATATATCTGACCTGGAGGGAAGGATTACAGATTTTCAGAATAGTTTCTGGGGGCGCATATATGGCAAGTGTAAGCGTTAAATTGAGATATTAGCTGCTGTGGCCCAAGATTTGGCTCCAATATCTCTGATGATAATATTTGTTATTTCATGTTGATGGAAGAGGGTATAGATACTCGCGTACAAATAGATGAGACTGACCGAATGGTTGGTCTCATTTTTTTATGTTTTTCTTGCAGATTCGCCCCTTTTACTATATAATGAAGAAATAAATACTGTAAATTTGTTATATAGATATCAAAAGAATTTGCATTCTCCCAGATAATGGTTGATAGGGGCGGGAAGGATATAGATATGAATATAAAAGCAATGTCATGTACGCCCAATACTACACTGCGGGAAGTATTGGAAATTATTGATAGGACTGCCAAGGGGATTGCTTTTGTCACAGATTCTGCAGAAAAGTTGGTAGGTGTAGTGACGGATGGTGATATTCGGCGAGGACTTATTTACAAAAATATCTCTCTCAACAGTCCGATCAGTCTATGCATGAATACAGAGTTTATATATGCATTTACTACAGATGACATAGATGAGATTGCAAAACGGTTTGACAGAAAAATCGCGTATATCCCTATTTTAGATGATGCGGCACGGTTGATTGACTGTTATGAGTGTAAAATGTCTGTAAATATTCCTATTGCGAGACCGGAGCTTGGTGGGAATGAGTTAAAATACTTAACAGATGCGTTTGTGTCTACCTGGATCTCAAGTACGGGAAAATACATAAATCAATTTGAGGAAAAGTTCTCATCATATTGTGGAACTACATATGGAGTGGCGGTATCTAACGGGACTACAGCGTTGCATTTAGCGCTGGCAGCATTAGGAATCAAGGAAGGGGACGAAGTGATCGTTCCAGACCTGACTTTTGCAGCAACAATTAATGCAGTACTGTATACCGGAGCCACCCCGGTAATCGTGGATATTGAAGAGGACAGCTGGTGCATTGATCCAAGCGAAATTGAAAAGGCTATCAATTCCAGAACGAAAGCGATTATTCCTGTACATTTATATGGACAACCATGTGATATGGACAGAATCATGGAGATAGCAGAAAAGAATAATTTATATGTGATTGAAGATTGTGCAGAGGCACATGGAGCGGAATACAAAGAAAAAAGGGTCGGCGGTTTTGGAACCATAGGATGTTTTTCTTTTTACGCAAATAAAGTGATTACTACCGGAGAGGGAGGAATGTGCCTTACGAATGACGCTGCGCTTAATGAACGAATGCGTTTACTCAGGGATCATGGGATGAGTAAGCAACGTAAATATTACCATGCCATGGTAGGCTACAATTACCGGATGACCAATATGCAGGCTGCGATTGGCGTCGCTCAGTTAGAGAGAATAGAGGAGATGCATAGATGGAGAAATGGGTTGGAGGAAAAGTACAGGGCGGCAATTAGGGCGATTAAAGACATAGAGATGCAGAGAAACGATCTGCCGAATCGAAAGAAAGCAACATGGCTGATTTCAGCGCTTATGCCAGAAGAAAAGCGAGAACAATTTATCGAAAGAATGAAGGAAAAAGGCATTGACATTAGACCCTTTTTTATTCCGCTTAGTCATATGGAGATCTATGAGAAGTATGCTTTTTCAAACGCAGTAAGCACAAGAATTTCACGTCGAGGGATTAATTTCCCGACAATAAGTACTGTGACAGAAAGTACAATTCAGATAATAACACAAGCGTTAGGAGAAATATGATATGAATAAAAGGCAATCTCCGTTTCTGGATATCTATAAGAGCTGCAATAGAGGGGAAAATGGTCAAAAATACTCTTGTGCATTGGAAATGAAAACACCAGTGTGTATAGATGTGGAATTGACAAATAATTGTAATCTAAATTGCTACATGTGTCCCGTTGGAACAGGAGCAATGAGACGTGAAAAAGGTTTCATTTCCATGGAAACTGTCGAGCGCATTTGTGCGGAACTGGCGCGGGAGAAGGATATTTTAGGCGTCAGATTGATTAGATGGGGAGAGCCAACGCTACATCCACAATTTATAGATATTATCAAAAGATTTAAGGATACAGGGAAGAAGGTACATTTTAATACAAATGGTATACTGATTACGCAAGAGCAAATAGAAAAAATTGTCGCGTATGAGATTGATAGCGTGAAGTTTTCGTTTCAGGGAGTTGACAGGTATACCTACGAGGAGATGCGGCATGGCAGCTCGTGGGATATAATAATGGACAGGGTGCGGATGCTTCATGAAATACGCGGAGATAGAGAGTTCCCGTTTATTCAAATATCTACCACTACTACCTATGAGACAGATGAGCAGATAGAAAATTTTAAAAAAGAAATGGAGCCATATTGTGATAGTTGCAGTGTGGGACGCACAAAGCTGTCACATCTGGAAGTGGAGAAGATGAATCTCTCAGAGGAAGGTAAGCAAAGGTTTTTACGGCTTCTACAGATGGAATCGTTGGAAAAACGCCATTTGCACAGCTGTCCAGAGGTGTTTAACAAGTTGTCAGTCAACTGGGATGGAACGGTCACGGCCTGCACATCAGATTACGACAACGAAATGAAGCTAGGAAGTATTTGGGAGTATTCTCTTGCAGAGCTTTATCACAGTGAACGTTTAGACAAAATCAGAAAAGAGATTTTGGCAGAGAGATATGATGAAATGGAACCTTGTAAGAATTGTTTTGAGTATATCAAATTAACCTAAAGATTAAAGAAGGGAGAGTATTGATGAAACAAAAAGTAAATATCACAATTAACCCTACACATCCAGATTCCTTAGAAATTAATGGCGGAATTTATGAAAAGTGGAGGGCAAACAGAGCAAAGGATTATGATATTTACCGGAAAAAGTGGGAGAATAATCCTTTCGATTTTACAGTGGAGAAGTATCCGCTTAATTTGGATATAGAGCCTACAAATCTATGTAACTTGAAGTGCCCTATGTGTCCCAGAACTTTGGCGCTTAAACAGGATAAGGATAGTTTAGGGAAGGGGGAGGTGATGCCCTTCTCCATGTACCAGAAGTTGCTAGATGAGGTGTCTGATGAAAATGGCTGTAATGTATATGCCATAAAGTTGACCCATCGGGGCGAGCCTTTAATCAATTCTGATCTTCCTAAAATGATCGCGTATGCAAAGGAAAAGGGTGCAATTGATGTTATGACGAATACAAATGCCACCCTGCTTAATTCCAAATTATCAGAAGAAATTTTAGATGCAGGAATTGATAGAATGCTCTTCTCCTTTGACGCTGCTTCTAAAGAGAAATATGAGGCTATAAGAATCGGAGCTGTCTACGAAGAGGTCCTTGAAAATATAAGAGAGTTTGTCGCTTTGAGGAATAAGAAAAAAGCATGGAATACTTTGGTGCGAGTTACAATGGTCATGAATGATGAGACATTGGATGAAATAGAGGCATATAAAAGACTCTTTTCTGGTGTTGCAGATGTTATTGGCTTTAACCGCTTGCTGAAGGAACCGCAATTTGTATCTGAATGCGAGGTGAAGATTGACGGAAAGGTTAAGAATGTTAACCAATGCTTATTTGCCTGCAGTCAGCTCTGGCAAAGGCTGATTATAAACAGTGATGGCAATGTGGAGGTCTGCTGCCCTAACTTTAAAGAAGAATATGTGATTGGCAATGTCAGAGATAGCAGTATTGAAGAGCTTTGGCATTGTGATAAACTGAATGCAATTAGAGAGTTACATAAAAATGGTGAATGGCATAAAATTCCCATGTGCAGGAAATGCAATGTGGCGTGGATGAATTAAGGGAGTTGATTATATGAATTTTACTTCTCAGATAAGAATAGGCACAAAAGAGGTGTCCGAATCAGGAAAGGTTTTTGTCATTGCGGAGGCAGGGGTAAATCATGGTGGAGATATGGCGCTTGCTAAAGAGATGATAGATGTGGCTGCTGAAGCGGGTGCAGATGCAGTTAAATTTCAAAATTTTAAGGCACATGGGCTGATCTTGCAAGGCGTGGATAAAGCGCCCTACCAAAAAAAGACAAGTGCTGCCAGTGAAACACAATACGATATGTTGAGACGCCTTGAAGTGAAGTATAGCGAAAATATTATGCTTCAGAAATACTGTGAGCGGAGGGGAATCCTCTTTTTATCTACACCCTTTGAGGAAGAAAGTTTGCACGAATTATGTGATATGGACATTCCTGCTATTAAGATTGCGGCAACAGATATTACCAATATACAATTTTTACGGCAGGTGGCAAGGAAAGGGAAACCGATCATCCTTTCTGCGGGAATGTGTTATTTGGAGGAAATTTCCAAGGCGCTTGAAGCGATTAGTGAGTTTAATCGAGATGTTATTTTGCTGCAGTGTACGGCAAATTATCCAATCAGGGATTTTGAGGTGAATCTTAGGGTAATCAGGACTTTGCAAAAAGAATTTAATATTTTAACCGGATATTCAGACCATTCGGTTGGAATAGGCGCGGCGCCTTATGCTGTTGCAGCTGGAGCTCGATTGATTGAAAAGCATTTTACATTGAGTCGGAAACTGGAAGGACCGGATCAAAAGGCATCTGTCGAACCGGATGAACTGAGAGAAATGATTGTAAGGATCAGGCAAGTGGAAGAATTTTTGGGAAATGCAGTAAAAACGCCTACTTTGTCGGAACAATTTACAAGAAAATCCCTGCAGAAATGCATTGTGGCGAAAAGCAGGATAAAATGTGGAGAGAGATTTACAGAGGACAATTTGACGGCAAAGAGAACGAATGGAGTGGGAATCTCCGCGATATATTTCGATGATGTGGTGGGAAAACAGGCTACTCGAGATTATGAAGTAGATGCCATAATAGAGGTGGAATAGATGATCTATGTATCGTCGGCGTGTATAGCAAAGGAAAAAATTAATGAGATAATTGGGACATATGTTCAAAACGGGATTAAAGACATAGAATTGTCTGGAGGTACAAAATATTATCCGGATATAGAATATGATCTAGTAGAGGGGAAGAAAAAATATGGCTTGCAATATGCCTGTCACGCATATTTTCCTCCAGCGCAGGAAGACTTTGTAGTTAATCTTGCGTCTTGCAATGATAAGATATATGATCAGTCAAGAGAGCATTATCGTAGATGCATCAAGTTATTGACGCGTTTGGAGTGTAAAACCTTATCTGTACATGCAGGTTTTTTGGTGGAGATAAACAGTGAACAGATAGGGAAAAGCCTTAACAGCGCTATTATCTATGACAAACAGGAGGCATATGACAGATTTTGCAATGCGTACCAGGAACTTGTAGCAGAGGCGCAGAAGGAACAAATAACGGTATATCTTGAAAATAACGTTATTAACGCCAGAAATTACCAAAATTTTGGTTATAAGAATTATTTCATGATGACTGACTGGAAGTCAATATGTGAAATGCGAGAGAAAATAAACTTTAATTTGCTGTTGGATCTTGGGCATTTATATGTTTCTTCTCACACATTAATGCTGGATTACAAACAGCAGGTGAAAATGCTGTGCGATCAAGTGGAGTGGATACATATCAGTGACAATGACGGCATTACAGATCAGCATTATCCTTTAAAAGAGGGAAGCGATATTGTTTGGGCTCTGAGTTATCTGAAGCACAAGCACCCGGAAACAAATCTTACGTTGGAAACAACGGGTGATATTTCGGGAATTCTTTCCAGCTACAATATAGTGAAGAATATGGGGGAAGTATGAAAGTAATTTTGTGCGGCTATAATTGGACGGGAGCGAAGGCATTAAAAATATTAAAAGATAAGGGACATGATGTCTTTGTATATACTCATAAAATGGAGAATTATTGCGTTGATGTGGAAGGAATGTGTATTCGGCAAAATATTCCATATACTTTGGAAAAAATACGATTGGATAACATGCCCTTTGTCCCTGATGTTATCTGTTCTGTCTATTATAGGTATATAATAGGAGCAGATGTGATAGAAGCAGTCCAAGGTAGAATTTTTAATTTGCATCCGGCATTGCTCCCTAAATATAGAGGATGTAGCAGCTTGACATGGGCAATGATTAACGGAGAAGAGAAAAGTGGTTTTACATATCATTATATTGATAATAATTGTGACACCGGAGATATTATTATCCAGAGAGAAGTGATGATAGAGCCATTTGACACTCAGAGTACATTGTATAACCGCGTTATGTTTGAGGCGATGGATTACTTTTATGAAGCATTCGAGAAAGTAGTTGCAAATGCATCTGGAACACCGCAGTCAGGAGAGAGTAGCCTGTATAAGCGAGGTTGTCCACTGGGGGGAATTCTTGAAAGGGACAGCTCAGTGCCATATGCGGACAGGTTTATTCGTGCGATGATTAATCCGCCATATAAACCGGCTCAATGCGAAGGAAAATATATCTATACATTAAGCGAATTCCTGGAACTGAAGGATAGTTATGAGGGAGGACGGTAAATGATTGCAGTAATTCCAGCACGGGGGGGCTCCAAGGGAGTCCCCCAAAAAAATATAAGACTCTTAAGTGGGCGGCCCTTGATTGAGTATACTATTGCAGCTGCAAAAGAAAGCTGTCTATTTGAAAAGATTGTGGTATCTACGGACAGCGAACAAATTGCGGCAGTGGCAGTGCAGGCGGGTGCTGAAGTGCCTTTTTTGAGACCAATGGAAATTTCGGGAGATAGCGCATCATCGGATGATGCAGTTCTTCATGCGTTGGATTTCTATGAAAAGCGAGGGGAGTATTTTGACAAGGTGTGCAAGCTCCAACCAACTTCCCCATTGAGGAGGGCTAATCATATCATAGACGCATATAAGTTAATGCACGACAAAAAGGCTACTTTTTTGGTTAGTATATGTGAATGTGAGCATTCGCCATTGTGGTGTGGGACAATTGATATGGAAACTCTTCGAATGGATGAATTTATTCGGGAAGAGGCAAAGCGGGCGTGCAGACAGGAACTACCGCAGTATTATAGATTGAATGGAGCAATTTATATGGGATGGACCGATGCGTATAAAGAAAATAGGAGCTTTTTGGGAAAAAATTGTGTGGGATATATTATGAGCCAGGAGGAGTCGGTGGATATTGATACTAGTTTGGATTTTTCTTTTGCGGAGCTAATCATGAAACAGAAATAGCGAGAGTGAAAAAATTTTTTAAATAGTGTTTTGAAGGTCTTCTACTAAAAATTGAAAATTGTAGAGGGCCTTTTATTATGGCAAGAAATCAGTTTACAGAGTACAAATGACAAAGAGGAAATACAAAACAGCTGTTGACATATTGAGCTGATAAGGTTCCATTATTTTGCAGAAGGTATATTTCTCTTGCGGAGCTGCCTCCTTTGATATATAATATAATAAAAAATACAGCAAATTTATGCATTGATTATTAGTTTAAAATAGACCAGCGAAGGCTTATATATAAAAGCATTTATTTTTTACATTCCTATCAGTATATTTTAGGATATAGAGTTTAAGCGTGTTTATGCGAAACATTGAAACTATTTTGTGAATGTAGGCGGTAAAGAATAGTATACTTTTAAATAGGTTATAATGTTATAGGATAAATAAAGAGAGGCACGGTATGGAAGCGAAGAGGAATGACTATGTTGACATATGGAGAATCGTATTTACTGTTGTGATTATGAGCCATCATATGTACATGATTGGAATAGGGGGGGCATATCCATTTAGTACAGGGTGGCTGGCTGTGGAATTCTTTTTTATTTTATCGGGGTATTATACTGTCAAACATTTTGACTCACAATGGACACCAGCTATTCCGGCTAAAGCGGCAGTATTGTATACTATACATAAATATAAAAAAATACTTCCATATACAACATTAGCGATTTGTGCGGAATATATGATAGAAAATATTTATTCGGCTTACAACAATCATCTTGAATTAAGAGATTTTGCTCAAATGTTTGAAGATATGCCTTATGAAATCTTGATGCTTTCAGCGAGCGGAATTGTTCCTGAAAGATTGGTGCCAGTGTGGTATCTTTCTGCCATGTTTCTTGTACTTCCACTTCTTTGCTATTTATTGGTTACGAAACGTGAATGGATGTATTATTTGGCATGGATTTTCCCAGTTATTTATTACGGCTGGGCGGGAATAGTATCGGCAGGGGATCGTTATAATGAGGTTTTAAGGGCATTTGCTGGACTGATGCTTGGAGTGCTTGTTTATTTAGTAAGTAGTGCGATCAGTAAATTGAAGCTGGGAAAGGCTATCCGGTGTTGTATAACAGCTATAGATGTTGGGTGTCTTGGTGTGACGGTCTGGTTAATGTGGGGAGGTCGCGGCCACTACAAGACAATATTGCTGCTCTTTATAATTGGTGCCTGTGCGATGCTATCCGGAAAAAGTTATACTGAACGGATCAATATATGGAAGGGGAGAGTTGGTAAGATTTTGGGCAAAATAAGTTTAGCCATGTATTCGATACATTGGTGTGTTGGAAGTATGTTACGATTGTGGTTTCCTCAGTTGGATATAAAAGCCAAATTGCTGATTTTTTATGTGGGGACTTTTCTGGTGGCTTGTATTATTGTATTTTTGTTTATGACAACATGTAATTTATTACAAAAAAATAGATATTTCCAGGGTGTTAGGCGCCATAGTTTAGAAAGCGCTGAATAATGTGTTGGTAAATGTTCCCAATTATCCTATTGGATTGTTTACCCAAATTCCCATCTCTTGTATTCATATTAGAGTGAGTTTTATCCCATGATTTCATTTGCCGCTCTTTATAGTATGATGAATTTTCAGGTCTCGTTTGCAATTTAATACCTATTTGTCGATTTGGTTATCTGTGATACTGATTTGATTAGCGTTGCGCAAAGCTGTTAGATAGTTAAGAAATATTTTTTGTTGCACAAAATTGATAAATGTAGTATCTTTATATAGATGACTTATTTAGAAAGGGATTTTAATGAAAAGAATATTGCGGAATATTAGAAAAAGCGAAGTGGGAATAGAAATTTTGTTTGCGCTGATTTGTACAGTACTTGCATTTTCAATTTATGCAGGTCAATATTTTGGCTCTGATTCAGTGACGTTTGGTAAGATAGGAGACCATATCCTTTCTTGTTTCCCAGCATTTAGAAAAATATGTCAGTTCTTTACATCCGAACAGGTAATAGTTGGAGTTGATAATGGGACCCTTAATGGGGCTTCAGAATTTTTTTTGCGTCCTAACATGCCTGTTATTTATGTACCATTGTATATATTTGCATGGCTTACAAAGTTTTTTCATTCTAGGGCGATGTACATTGCTTTTTTTGCTGTACATATGTTTTTTTCCGTGTTTTTTGCGCAGAGATTGGCAAAAAAGTATTTTGGCATAGGCCGATATTTGGCATTTGTATACAGTTCCTTGATTATTTATCTTTTGAGTGTTGAATCGTGGTGCATCAGCTTTTATATTGTGACAGCGTTGATGCCAGTACTATTGTATTTTTCACTTGAGAGTGTGTATAATTCAAATGTGGGAACCATAGGGTCATGTGTATTGGTCATGGTATTGTCGCTCACCAGTGGATATATAACGTTGTCTTTGGCAATGGTAGTGGTAGATGTGCTGTTTACTATTTTTTATCTTAGTGTGCGTGAAAAGAAATTTGATTTGAAGAGATGCCTCTTTTTCCTGATCTGTCCGGCTGTGGCAGGAGCCATATGTTTACCATATTATCTTCAGGTTTTAATATATGTTAAAAGGGTTGTGCAAAGCCCAATGGCGTTTATAGATGCGATTTACTACAAGCTTTCACTGAGCGACCTTTTGAATGTGTTGACAAACTATTCAATTCCTGCGGGGTCAGGAATTGAACAGCTATGGGCGCTTTCATTTGGCTTTGTAGCTTGTTTGGCCATTGCGATGGGCATAAAGGAAAAAGTGTTTGATAAAATGAAGGCTGTGGAGCGGTGGACCTGTTATTTGGGGTTTGGCGCTTATTTGCTGATAGTGTTTTGGGCGAATGAGACGGCATTACCGTTTTCGGCGTGGCTGTATACTTTTGTACCGATTTTGGGAGGAATGCATATCCCTCTCCGCTATTTAATGATTGTTCTGCCGGTAACATATATGGGGATTATGTTGATTTATAAATATTTAAATGCTGAGAAGTGCAGGAAATCACTTAAATATATTGGTTGGTGTGTGTCTGGCATTTTGGTATTTTATTTGATTGCGTATAGGGCAGGAGTGCCCATGCCATTGGTAAGCAGAGATGCTTTTATATTTGAAATGCTGGTATTTACATGGTTTCTATATGAGGCGTGGAAGGATGGGCTAAATCATTATAGAACACAGTTAATTTGGGTAGTGGCGATTTTTGTTCCTGCAGTTTCGTTTCTCTATCAGACAACAGATGTATATGTTGATGGAAACACTTTGAGGAATCGCAGCATTGTATATGATGAAGACGCTATAAATAACATCGACAAATTCATTTCCACTCTAAATGAAAAAGAATTATATCGCTATGTTGCTTATGATAGCGAGGAAAGTGTTCCTCAATATCTGCTTTCGAATTACGAATGGTATGGATATTCGGATTATAAACTTTGTAATTATTATGGATATGAATTATCATTAGGAACCCCGCGAGACTATTTAGAAAAAAATCCATTTTTTAATGTGATTAACTGGGAATATGTAGCAGATACCCGAGCAGATTTTATTATGTTGGACTCTTCAATTTTAGAAAATGAAGAAATGATTTCCACAATGATTGATTGGAATAAGGGAGTAGCTTATGTGGGGAATGGACGTTTGATCTGTGCGTTAAATAAATTCATTCCGTCTGTCATTTGTGGGGAAAAGTTCGTTTTTGATAGTGATAGTTCATATGACAATGGGTATTTTTATTCATTAGATTTGACTAATGATGATGTAGTTGACTTTGAAACAAATTCAAGTACTTATTATAGGTTAACTTTAAATTCGAGAAGAGATTCTATAATAGCATTTTTGCCATATGCCAATAGGAATTATCATTATTTTATAGACGGAAAAGAGATTGATCCGGAAATATATGATACGCAGGCCATTTTTAGGGTTTCAGGGGGAAATCATACGATTAGCGTAGAGTATAGGAATGCTATGGGTAAGATGGGGGTAATAGCAATATTTGTAGCATGTATTATGTTGCCGGCGGTACTGATTATATATGGAGTGCTGGTAAATATAGTGAAGAGGGAAGACAAAAAGGAGAAATGCGTATGAAAGTAGTACTATTAGCTGGCGGATTTGGCACACGTATTAGTGAGGAGAGCCATTTAAAACCAAAGCCAATGCTCGAAATTGGTGGGAAACCTATTCTCTGGCATATAATGAAGGAGTATTCTCACTATGGATATAACGATTTTGTTATTTGTTGTGGATATAAACAACATGTGATCAAAGAATGGTTTGCGGACTATTATCTCTATAACAGTGATGTGACTTTCGATTTTAAATGCAACAACAAGATGATGATCCACAACAATGTTTCTGAGCCATGGAAAGTGACTCTTGTTGACACAGGATTGTATACAATGACAGGAGGAAGGATAAAACGTATACAGAAATATATAGGAAAAGAAACTTTTATGTTGACATATGGGGATGGAGTATGTGATATCAATATTGAAGAATTGATAAAGTACCATAAATCTCATGGTAAGATAGCGACATTGACGGCCGCCTTGGTAGAGCAACGTTTCGGGGTACTGGATATTTCAGACCAAAAAAATATTATTTCTTTCAGAGAAAAAGGCAAGGGTGATGGTTCTCGAATTAATGCGGGTTATATGGTGTTTCAGCCAGAAATATTTGATTATATTGACGGCGATGCTACTGTGCTTGAAAAGGAACCGTTGGAGATGTTGGCTGCTAAAGGAGAGTTAATGGCATACATGTTTGACGGGTATTGGCAGTGCATGGATACTAAACGCGAAATGGATAAGCTAAATGAACTTTGGAATTCAAACAAGGCACCGTGGAAAACATGGGATAATTAGAAAAAGGAGAGTAAAAATGTTTGAGAATAAGACAGAAAAACAAGCTAAAGAAGAAATTTTGGGCTTGGTAAAAGAGTATGCGGAGCGGTTTCATAATCAAAAAAAAGATTTTGTTGAGGGCCAGAGAATACCTTACGCATCCCGCGTGTATGACAGTGCAGAGATGGTTAATCTTGTTGACAGTTCGCTGGAGTTCTGGCTTACTTCAGGCAGATATACAGAAGAATTTGAGAAAAAATTGGCGAATTATTTGGGTGTAAAATATTGCTCGCTTGTGAATTCAGGTTCTTCAGCAAACTTGAATGCTTTTATGGCTTTAACTTCTCCACTTTTGGGGGACAGAAGGATTAAGCGCGGCGATGAAATGATAACCGTGGCGGCAGGGTTTCCCACAACAATTACGCCAGCTATTCAGTTTGGGGTTACCCCAGTGTTTGTTGATGTTACCATTCCGCAATATAATATAGACACTACAAAGCTAGAGGATGCAATATCAGAAAAGACAAAAGCCGTGATGATAGCGCATACATTAGGGAATCCTTTTGACTTGGCGGCTGTGAGAGCTTTCTGTGATAAGTATGACTTATGGCTCGTTGAGGATAATTGTGATGCTTTAGGCTCTAAATATACGATTGACGGACAGGAGAAGTTTACTGGTACCATTGGGGATATTGGAACCTCTAGCTTTTATCCACCGCATCACATGACAATGGGAGAAGGGGGTGCAGTGTATACAAATAATGCAATTCTAAACAAGGCAATTCGTTCTTTCAGGGATTGGGGAAGAGATTGTGTTTGCCCTTCGGGACATGATAACTTGTGCGGGCATCGCTTTGATAAGCAGTATGGAGAATTGCCGCTTGGATATGACCATAAATATGTATACTCTCATTTTGGCTATAACTTAAAAGCCACAGACATGCAGGCGGCAATTGGTTGTGCCCAATTGGAGAAATTTCCTTCTTTTGTAGAAAAAAGGAAACATAATTTTGTCAGACTAAAAAAGGCCTTGGCTGGAACAGAAGATAAATTGATTTTGCCAGTTGCGTGTACGAATGCGGATCCTAGTTGGTTTGGATTCTTAATTACATGTAAAGAGGGGGTTGACCGAAATGCTGTGGTGCAGTATGTGGAATCAAAGGGGATTCAGACCAGAATGCTTTTTGCTGGAAATTTAATTAAGCACCCTTGCTTTGATGAAATGCGAGCTAGTGGAACTGGATACCGTGTGGTTGGCGAACTGACTAATACAGATAGGATTATGAAGGATACTTTTTGGGTAGGTGTATATCCTGGTATGACTGATGAGATGATTGATTATATGGCAAAAGTAATTATTGAAGCTCTAAACAATTAAAGGGGATTTATATGGTTTCAAGTATTAAGCAATTGGAAAGGGCGGCACTGGAGATTAGGAAGGACCTACTGAAGCTTTGTGCTAAAGAAGTGATTCACATTGGGGGAGATTTATCCATTACTGACGTAATGACGGTTTTATGGCAATATCAGATGAGATATGATCCTCATAATATTCATATGGAGACTAGGGATAGATTTGTTTTGTCAAAAGGACATGCTTCTGCCGTAACAAGCTTTTGCCAGGCGGCAATTGGCTGTTTTAGTAAAAATGAAGTTTTAGCAGAATATGCTACAGATGGCGGAAGGTTTTCCATGCACTCGTGTAATCTAGTAAATCCTTATGTAGAGGTTTCTACAGGAAGCTTGGGGCATGGCTTCCCAGTTGCCTGTGGTATGGCGGCGGCTCTCAGATTAAAAGGGAATCTTGAGAGTAGGGTTTATGTTGTAATGGGAGATGGAGAGCAATCAGAAGGTTCCATATGGGAGGCTGCAATGAATGCTGTTCATTGCAAATTAGGAAATTTGGTTGCTATTGTGGATCATAACGGTTTAGAGGCAGATGGGACGATTGAGTCGGTTACAGCACTAGGAAATATAGCAGATAAATATCACGCATTTGGATGGAATGTGAAAGAGATTGACGGTAATAACATATCGGAAATAAAAAAAGGATTTGACGATTTACCTGAACCAGATTCGGAGATTCCTACAATATTTATTTGTCACACTATAAAAGGAAAGGGTATTCCTTTTATGGAAGGGCAAGTGAGATGGCATGCTGGTAAGATTTCCCAAGAACAATATCAAGAATGTGTGTTAAAGTTAGAAAGGGATTTTGAGGATAAATGGATGGACTAGCAATGAACAATACAGAGCCGAAGTTTTTAAGAAACATTATAGGCGAATATATGACAGAGCTTGGAGAAAAAAGTGCTAAAGTGGTAATGGTAAATGCAGATTTAATGGGAACCTGCAGAAACAGAGCCTTTCTTGAAAAGTATCCGCAGCGTACTTTCAATGTGGGTATAGCGGAGCAAAATCTTGTCAGCTTTTCGGCTGGGTTAGCACATGAAGGGTTCATTGTATATGCTTTTTCGATGGCCCCCTTTATCAGTATGAGAGCGTGTGAACAATGCCGTACAGATGTTGCGTATGGAGATTTGAATGTTCGCTTAGTGGCAACCTATGCGGGCTGTTCAGGAGGAATATCGGGTGCAACCCATTGGGGTATAGAAGATTGTGCAATTATGAATAGCATACCTAATATGACGATTATGGAACCATGTGATGCAGTTCAGGCAAGAAAAATGATGGAGGCAACGCTCAAATATAATGGACCAATCTATCTCAGGAGTAGCGTGGAACCAGTGAAAAGGGATTTATATGATGAAAATTATGAATATGAAATAGGAAAGGCTTCTGTGTTGAAGATGGGTGAGGATGGTGCATTTATTTGTTCGGGTGTGATTGTACAATATGCATTTGAGGCAGCAATGCGGATACAGAAAGATAGGGGTAAAAATATTCGCGTTGTTGATATGCATACAATCAAGCCACTAGATCGTGATGCGGTAATTTCAGCTGCGGAAACAGGAAATTTAGTGGTTGCGCAAGATCACAATATTATGGGAGGGCTAGGGTATTGTGTTGCAGAAGTGCTTGCCGAGGAAGGCATTTCAGTTAAGTACTTAAATGTAGGAATTAAGGATGAATTTTCGGCTATGGCACATGCACCGTATTTGTATCATCAATATGGCATTGATGTGGAAGGGCTTGAAAATAGAATGTTATCGTTGATTGATGGGAAATAATTGTTTTGGATGAGATAAAATGTCGGAGTTAGAGAATACGTTATGAGAATATTGATTACAGGGGCAACTAGTATGATAGGGTTGTCGCTCTGCGAAAGGCTAAGTAAAGGAAATAACCAAATTATTGCAGTTGTGAGGAAAAATTCTCTCAAGGCGAATAAACTGCCCCAAACAGATAATATGAAAATTGTTAAGTGTGACATGAAGGATTATTCCCTTTTGAGTGAAATGAATATAGAAAAACTTGATTCTGCTGTTTTGTTGGCGTGGAATGGAACTAGAGGTTCTGAGCGAAACAATGTAGATCTGCAACGAAGTAATTATGAAGCAAGTATGACTGTTTTACAGCAGTTGGTGCAGATGAAATGCAAAAGTATTATTACAGCAGGTTCTCAAGCAGAGTATGGGCCATGGCATAGCCCAGAAAAGTTGAAAGAAACAGCAAAAGCCACCCCTAATACTGAATATGGAAAGAGTAAGCTAAAGTTTTACGAGGATGCTAAAGAAATTTGTAATGCAAATGGAGTGAGATTGACGGAACCCAGATTTTTTAGTTTATATGGTCCCAATGATTTTGAGGGAACAATGGTTATATCAATATTAAAGAAGATGCTGGCGGGGGAAAGCTGCGATTTGACACAATGTGTTCAACTGTGGGATTTCTTGTACATTGATGATGCTATTGAAGGACTAATAAAATTGATTGAAACCCAAGAAGCATTTGGCATTTATAATTTTGGTTACGGAGAGAAGGAATCTGTTTCCCTGAAGAAATATATTCAAAAGATGTATCAAATCACGAACAGCACTAGTGTATTGAATTATGGCACAATACCATACCCTGAGTCGGGAATAGTTAATGCTAACCCTTGTGTGGATAAGCTGAAAAGTCTTGGCTGGGAACCACGAGTCAGCTTTGAAGAGGGGATACAAGAGATTATTAAGACACTTAAAGTATAATGACTTGCGAATGTATAGGTGGAGGACATGAAAAAAATAAGCATACTAATACCTTGCTATAATGAAGAAGAAAATGTGGAGCCAATGAGTGTAGCGATAGAGAGTATTTTTACGCAAGCGCTTCCACAGTATAAATATGAATTGGTTTTTATTGACAATGATTCGACAGATGGAACAAGAGATAAGCTGCGAACGATATGTAGTAACAATAAGAAGGTAAAAGTGATATTTAATGTGAAAAACTTTGGACAATTTAATTCGCCTTATTATGGTATGCTCCAGACAACTGGAGATTGCACGATATTTATGTGTTGCGACTTTCAGGATCCGGTAGAAATGATTCCGGAATTTGTAGAAAAATGGGAAAGTGGATATAAAATAGTATGTGCAATAAAAAAGACCAGTAAAGAAAATAAAGTAATGCGCTTTTTGAGGACGTGTTACTATAAGCTGATCAGAAAATTCTCAGATATTGAGCAGATTGAGCATTTTACAGGATTTGGCTTATATGATAAAAGTTTTATAAACGTGTTGCGCGAATTGGGGGATTCCACACCTTTTTTAAGAGGTATTGTGGCTGAATTGGGCTTTAAGAGAATAGACATACCATATGAACAGCAAAAGCGTAGAGCAGGGAAGACACATAATAATTGGGCAACACTTTATGATGCGGCAATGTTGAGTTTTACATCCTACACAAAGGTTGGCTTGAGAATTGCAACCATTATGGGATTTATAATAGCAAGTATAAGTATTGGCTTGGCTATAGTGTATCTGATTTTAAAGTTAATTTACTGGGACAGATTTGTAGCAGGGATGACGCCGCTCTTGCTGGCGGTTTTGATATTAGGGTCGTTGCAACTATTTTTTATTGGTTTTTTAGGCGAGTATGTGTTAAGTATAAACAAGAGGGTCATGAATAGGCCATTGGTTATCGAGGAAGAACGATTGAACTTTGATATGGAGCAGGAGGAATAATATGTTGGATCTTACTTTTTATTGTGGGAAACGAGTTTTGGTTACCGGACATACAGGTTTTAAGGGATCATGGATGTGTCAGTTGTTGCTAATGGCGGGGGCATCTGTGACAGGTTATGCGTTGGCCGCTCCTACAACTCCGAGCCTGTATGATATGTGTCGTCTGGGAGAGCAGATGAATTCTGTAATTGGTGATATCCGTGATCTGCAACATATGAAGTCTGTATTTGCCGACATACAGCCAGAGATTGTAATACACATGGCAGCACAGCCGATTGTGCGTGAATCCTACAAAGATCCGGTATATACTTATGAAACTAATGTTATGGGAACAGTAAATGTGCTGGAGTGTGTTAGAAGTATATCTTCTGTAAGCTCTTTTCTGAATGTAACTACTGACAAGGTATATCTGAACAGGGAGTGGGAATGGGGCTATCGCGAAAACGAGGAATTGAACGGCTATGATCCATATTCCAATTCAAAATCGTGCTCTGAGTTAGTGACCAGCAGCTATAAAAATTCTTTCTTTTTGGATAGCAATGTGAGAATCTCTACTGCGAGGGCAGGAAATGTTATTGGTGGAGGAGATTTTGCTACAGATAGGATTATTCCTGACTGTGTGCGCGCTGCGCAAAAGGGCGAGAATATTATTGTGAGGAATCCTTTTTCCACACGACCGTATGAGCATGTACTTGAACCGATTGCCGCATATCTGTTAATTGCTCAGGCACAATATCAAGACAGAATATATGAGGGAAGTTATAATGTAGGTCCGGATGATGCCGATTGTTGGACTACTGGCAATCTGGTAGATTTATTTTGCGAAAAATGGAACAGGGCTACGGGACAAAACCTTAAGCGTATTGATCAATATGATGGTGGTCCCCATGAAGCTAATTTTTTAAAACTGGACTGCTCTAAACTAAAGTCGGTATTAGGCTGGAGGCCCAGATGGAATGTGGAGACTGCGATGGAGAAGATTGTGGAATGGTCACAGGTATATTTGGAGAATGGAGATGTCTCAGCTTGCATGAGAAAACAGATTGGAGAATTTCTTGGTGTATAGATATTTTTTGAATAAGATTTAGCACGGAAAAATCTTGCTTTTTTGTGTATAATAGTATATGATATAGTCGTGTTTACACAATATTCACAGGAAAGGCGATTTGTTATGAAAAAAGCACTTATAACAGGTATTACAGGCCAGGACGGATCTTATTTAGCGGAGTTTTTGCTTGAAAAAGGCTATGAAGTCCATGGAATTACGAGGAGAGCATCAATCTCAAATACTTCAAGAATTGATCATTTACTGGCAAACAACTCGATCACTCTTCATGATGGAGATTTATCTGACACTTCTTCTATTACAAACATTATTGCCTTGGTTCAGCCAGATGAGATATATAATCTTGCAGCGCAGTCCCATGTTCAGGTATCTTTTGATGTACCAGAGTATTCGGGAGATGTGGATGCGATCGGTGTTTTGCGTATTTTGGAGGCGGTGCGAATCCTTGGACTTGCCTCCAAAACCAAGATATATCAGGCATCTACATCGGAACTGTATGGTAAAGTTGAGGAAGTACCTCAAAAGGAGACAACGCCGTTTCATCCGTACAGTCCCTATGCTGTCGCGAAGCAATATGGATTTTGGATTGTCAAGGAGTATCGTGAAGCGTATGGAATGTTTGCGGTGAATGGTATTTTATTTAATCATGAATCGGAAAGACGCGGCGAGAATTTTGTGACTAGAAAAATTACTCTCGCAGCGGGTAGGATTGCGGAAGGCATTCAGGATCATCTTGAGTTAGGAAACATGGATTCTCTTCGGGACTGGGGATATGCTAAAGATTACGTGGAGTGTATGTGGATGATTTTGCAGCATGACACACCGGAAGACTTTGTGATTGCGACTGGCGAGCAGCATACAGTTAGAGATTTTACAGAGAGAGCATTTCAGGCTAATGGTATTGAGATTCGATGGGAAGGCTCTGGAGTGGATGAGAAGGGATATGATAAATCTACTGGAAAGATGCTTGTATGTGTTAATCCAGCTTGGTTTAGACCTACAGATGTAGACAATCTCTGGGGAGATCCTACAAAGGCCAAGACCATTCTGGGGTGGAATCCGCAGAAGACCACATATGCGGAACTGGTAGAGATTATGGCAAAACATGACAGGGCCTTGGCTAAAAGGGAAGCTGCATTAGGGGCTGTACAGAAATAATTGTATTATAGGATAAAAGGGATTCATTTTGGGAATCCCTTTTTTGCAATAGCGTAGTTGGATATGGTTTCCTAGTAGTATCGCAAGCTGGCTCGCGATATGCAGGGGTATAAAGATGAAAAAAGCACTTGTCATTGGTGCGGCGGGTTTTGTGGGAAATTATTTGATTCGTGAGTTATATGCGAATGAAATAGAAGTATATGCCACGAAACTCTCACGCAATAAATTTGATACACCATATGCGAAGATATTTGAACTGGATATTATGGACAAAGAAGCTATCGCTAACCTACTGTTCAAAATACAGCCGGACTATATTTTTCATCTTGCTGCTCAAAGTTCGGGAGGACTGGCATGGAAAAATCCAACACTTACAGTAGACGTAAATATTAAAGGTAGCATTAATGTCATGGATGCTGTGCGGGAACTGTTTTATAAGCCCAGACTCCTGCTAACTGGTTCGGGAGAAGAATATGGCCATATTCTTCCAGGTGAGACTCCAATAGGTGAAGATAACGCTTTGCGCCCAGGAAATATATATGCTGCTACCAAGGCATGCCAGAACATGATAGGAAACATCTATTCTAAAGCCTATGATATGGAACTGATGATGGTGCGCGCTTTTAACCATATTGGTCCTGGCCAGGAACCATTATTTGTAGTTTCCGATTTCTGTAAACAGGTTGCGGAGATCGAAAAGGGGATACGTGAACCCGTTATGTTAGTCGGAAACCTGGCGGCAAAGCGTGATTTTACAGATGTGCGGGATGTGGTTAGAGCATATGTGATGTTGATTTCGCGTGGGGTGGCAGGTGAGACATACAATGTGGGAAGTGGCAATGCTATTGAAATCCGTCAGATACTTGATTTGATTATTTCCATGTCAAATAAGACAATCAGGGTTGAGATTGATCCAAATAAGATCAGGCCTGTAGATGCACCGATTATTGAGGCTGATATAACAAAGATAAATCAATTAACTGGATGGAAACCACAGATACCTTTGGAGCAAACTATAAGTGAGACGTTGGATTATTGGCGAGAACGTGTGCAGGGGGTGTGATGCTTGTGGAGAAAGATAATTTGTTTTGGACAAATGAGATGACTGAATCAAACAGAAAGCTGCATTCTCCCAGTTGTTTTGCAAGGCAGAACCTGCTATATGTACAAGAGGCGGGGACGCTGCAGAGTTTGCAACCTCATAGATGTATTAGGGAAGGTTTGGACTCTTTTCTGATTATGGCAGTACTTGAGGGAGAAGGTACACTTGATATAGCTGGAGAAAAAATCCATATTAAAGCAGGAGACTGTGCATGGATCGATTGTATGCAGCATTATGAGCATATTAGTGATGAGTCTGCGGCGTGGCGTCTTGCGTGGGTGCATTTTAATGGGCAGAGCGCAAGGAGTTTTTATAACCTATATCTAAAATACAACAGGAACCAGAATGTTGTGTCAATATCGGATCTGGAAGAAGTGGAAAAGATTATCATAGAACTGAGAGAGAAACAGCAGGAGAGGAATCCGCTGACGGAATTGGGGTGCGGCGAGTTGCTCCTACACTTAGTAAATGTGGTGCTGGGGAAGGTTGCCAATGTTTTTTCGCTAAATAGTGATAGTGAGAGACAGACAGCAGGAGAGCTTAGGAACTTTATCAATGATCAATATGTGGAAGCGAATATAATTGGGCTTTTAACAGATGAATTTTCTGGGAATGTCAATGAATTGAATGAGATATTTAACAAGGAGTACGGCATAAATGTGGAAGAATATATAGACAATCGCCGATATAATGCTGCGAAAGAGTTGCTTCGTTTTAGTGTAAAACCAATGGAAGACATTGCCAGAGAATCTGGTCTTGGAGATATAACCACAATGCAAAAGCTGTTCTGTGAGAATGAGGGGATGCCAGCGGAGGAATATCGCCGAAAATGGGCCGGCTGGGTCAGAAACTAATTGGAGGAAGAGATAATGAATATAATTTTACTGTCGGGTGGAAGTGGAAAGAGGTTATGGCCTCTGTCTAATGATATTCGTTCTAAACAATTTATAAAAATATTTAAGTCTGAAAATAATGAATATGAGTCTATGGTACAGCGGGTTTATAGACAGATTAAGAAAATAGATGCAGGGGCAAATATTATTATTGCTACGGCTAAAACGCAAGTATCGGCTATTCATAATCAATTGGGCGATGATGTGGGTGTCAGCGTAGAACCCTGTCGAAGAGATACCTTTCCGGCGATTGCACTGGCAACGGCATATCTGCATGATATACAGGGGATACCGGAGGAGGATACAGTGGTAGTATGCCCTGTAGATCCCTTTGTGGGCGAAGATTATTTTGAGGCCTTAAAAAGATTGGATGAGCAGGCGGCAATGGGGAGGACAAATCTGGCCCTATTGGGTATTGAGCCTACTTATCCAAGTGAAAAATACGGATATATAATCCCTTGCGGCAAAGAGCTTGTGAGCGGGGTCAGCACCTTTAAGGAGAAACCGGACAAAGAAACAGCCCAAAAATATATTTTGCAGGGGGCGCTGTGGAACGGTGGGGTTTTTGCTTACAAGCTGAAGTATGTATTGGATAAGGCACAGGAATTGATCGGTATTAAAAGGTATGAGGATATCCTTGAAAAATATGAAACATTGGAGAAAATTAGTTTTGACTATGCTGTGGTAGAGAAAGAAACAAAAATTCAGGTAATGCGTTTTGGTGGACATTGGAAAGATTTAGGCACTTGGAACACGTTTACAGAGGCTATGGATGAAAATACAATCGGTAATGTTATTCCAAATAATACTTGTGAAGATGTTCATGTTATAAACGAGTTGGACATGCCCATCTTATGTATGGGTTTAAAAAGTGTAATTGTTTCTGCCAGTCCAGAAGGAATACTTGTGGCTGATAAAGAGCAGTCGTCGTATATCAAGCCGTATGTGGATAGGCTTAATAATCAGATTATGTTTGCAGAAAAATCCTGGGGGAGTTTTCGGGTGTTGGATGTAACCATGGACAGCATGACTATTAAGGTGACTTTAAATCCGGGGCACAGGATGAATTATCATAGTCATAAATATCGAGATGAGATCTGGAATGTGATTGCTGGGCGAGGAACCGTGATTATAGATGGAGTGAAACAATCTGTGCAGTCTGGAGATGTAATTACTATGAAAGCGGGATGTAAACATACCATTATTGCTGAAACAGAGCTAAAGGTGATAGAGGCGCAGCTTGGGAGGGAGATCAGTATTCATGATAAACAGAAATTTTCATTGGATGATTGATACTGGAACGGAAAAGCGCGAATGGAAGGAAATGGATTACGAAGCAAATACCGCAACGGGGAATGAACATAATAAAATGTGGGGGGGGGGCGAAACGCCGAACTTGATGTAATAAAGATTATTGCATGTTGTGCAGTTATTTGCCTTCATTATTCTACTGCTTTTTGCGGTCGCAGCATATTTAAAGGCGGTTCGGTTGCCTGTGAAGTGTTTTTTATGATTTCCGGATATCTCATGATGCCAAGTATTAAGCCAGAAAACACAGGTATAGATGCAGTGCGGTTTATAGCGAGTAAATTAAAAAAAATATTTCCTCTATTTTTTGCATCTGCAATCATATATTATATACTGTATTATTGTATTAATGTTGAACAGAACACGTTTTCTTTAGCGGAAGAGTTTGAGAAAATATTTTGGGGAGGCATATTTTTAAGTGAGATTGGAATGGGAGTAGCGATAGGACCTACATGGTATATTTCGGCAATGCTTATTGGAATGTTCATTTTGTTTCCTATATTGTCAAAGACTGCTAATAACAGGTTTTTTGCATGTGTTTATGCCCCGATTATTTCTGGGTTAATATATGCCTTTTTGAAGGCCAGGTATGGGATGACACAGACTGATACATATATTATGACTGCAGATTCTGTTTTCATTGTACTTCCAAGCTTAATGAGAGGCTTAGCCGGATTAATGTTGGGGTGTTTTATATATTGCATTTCAGATTATTATCGTTTAAATTTTGATGGATATGGATGTAAACGGAAAAGAACGTTTTTGAAATTATTGCAGTTTTTTCTGGCTTTAGTGGTTTTTGGCGGCCTTATGCAGAAAACATGTTGGTCCAGGTGGGACTTTGTGGAAATTTTTTGCTTTGTTATCATTCTTCTTATTGCAGGCATTTGTCCCTATAATATTAAGCACCAAGGTGTAAAGGAGATAATATCGTATTTAGGAAGACTTACGTTGCCTATGTACTTGTTTCAGGACGTATCGGGATATATAATGAAGATATTAGATGCTAAAGGCGTGCATAGTTATTTATTTCGCACGGTAATATTTTGGATAACACTTGTGATGATGTCGGTAATTGGTATGTACTTGACACAGAGGTGCACTGCTTGGCGAAGAAAGCTTTGATGTAGTAGAGGGATTATGAACAATTTAATTAGAAAAATGCTATTGAAAATAGCAAAAATATTAGGAAAAGATATTAGTGAACAAACCATAGCAAGCCTTACTCAATTTGTGATGTTTGGTATCGTGGGAGTGACTAATACTATTATTAGTTATGTGCTTAATATCCTTGTGCTGGCAATGCTGCAACCCTTCGAGTTTGCCTGGGACTATGTTGCTGGTAATATCGTTGCATTTATACTCAGTGTTCTGTGGTCATTTTACTGGAATAATCGCGTAGTGTTTATTCAAAAAGAAGGGCAGCATCGCAGCTTGTGGAAAGCTCTGCTAAAAGCATATGCTGCTTATGGATTCACAGGAATTGTATTAAACAATATTATGTCCTGGATGTGGATAACTGTTTTCTCTATTTCTAAATTTATTGCGCCTTTGATCAATCTGCTTATTAGTGTACCTTTAAACTTCGTGATTAATAAGCTATGGACTTTCAAAGCAGATTAACTGTAGAGGGGCATAAATTTTATTTTTGCTTGACATGGTATTAATATTATGTATTATATATACATAATCTAGTAGAGATGGAGGAAATGCATATGGAACATTCAGTGGATATTAGTGTAGTTAAAGAGAATAAAAAAGAAGATACTGTTGAAGTATATTTTGATATTGATAAGTTTAATGATTTATTGGACAATGATGAAAAAATTGACTATATTAAAAGTTTGACGAAAAAGCAATACAAGGATGTTAGGAGAGTCTGTTTTAAAAAAAAGGACTTGAAAGAATTACAAGGGGAATTGGATGATCTATTTGACGTATCAAGTATGATTCCCAATGAATCCTATGAAGAATATTTGGAGCATGAAAATTTTGATTGAAATGAGAGTATAAAACTTTTCTGTAAATAGTGTTTTGAAAGGTCTTCTATGATAAAATAAATTATCATAAGGAGATCTTTTTATTTAATCATGACCAGTTTTTCCCGACACAGAATCCCCGAACCGATTGTTTTGCTGTTGACAGCGCATGTACTGCCTCGCTAAACCCGCGCCTCGTGTGGACCAGCATCTGGCAATCAGCAGGTCTTCCTGTTCATTTTCGATGGTGTGGTAGACCTTATCTTCTGACATCTGTGATAGAAATATATTCTATTGTTACACATTTTCCTTTGACAGCCGAGATACGTACTATTTATTGTTCATGTTTACGTCTGAATATTTTAAGAATGTTCTTTTCCATTAATAAAAAATTTTATTAATTATATGTACTGTTTACAGTATTCGACAAAAATCTACATTTTGATTGACAGTAAGTAATAAATATTATATGCTAAATTTAGGAAAGTACTTAAGTACTATATATTGACTTAAAGAATTATATAATATATAAAACATATGTATTTTTTGATTGTTACAGTTTAGGAGATGAGTATTTAATGAAAAAGATATATAGAGAAGGAAGTCCGGCGTTTCTGGCAGCAGTACTCTTTATAGTTGTTGAGGGAATAAATATTTTGGATATCATATCTTCCCCGAAACACTTTGAAATTTTTAGTAATGCTATTATGATCATAATTGCAATATATGGGTTTTTATGTATAGGGATACCTGCTAAAAATAGTGGAGTGGGCAATCTAATAAGTATATTGAGTAATGTAGCTGTTTCAGCAATTGCCTTTCCCATGAATATTGATGTATTTAAACATGTAATTCATCCTGACCAGATATTGAGTGATTTGTGGGGATGGCATACATGGTGGATATTTTGTGCTATTGTGCAAATATTGGTCCTGTCGAGACTGGGGGAGAACTTGCTGGAACTAGTTGAGGAACTTTTGGCGGGGGGAAAGAAAGCAATTAAATCATTTGGAGACTCTATCTCAACTTTAAAGAAGCAAATTGAGGAGGAAATTGAAAAGAGTGATAAGGGTGTGGTTATTACTATATTAATAGGATTTATTATTTGGGCTATTTATTTTGGAGCTTGGATTTGGGATAGAGGAATATATATTGCGCTTGCCGACAAAAATTTCTGGTGGGGAAGTATAAAACTATGGGTGGGCTGTATTGCAATATGCTTCTTGATAAGCATTGCTTCTCCGCTGTTGAAAAAAATGAAAGAAGCAATTAAGAACATGGAAAGCAAAAGTTTATTTCTTTTTGCATTATTCGCAGTTATGACCATAATAATATTCTATACATCTTCGATTTTGCAAGGAGGTTTGGGTGAGCTACTTAAAATATTGATTTATATATTGTCAATATCACTAATATGTGTTAGAGCCTTAAAAGAGTGGAAAAAGAAAAGTGAATCAAATTGTAAAGAGTATGATGGGGATAGGATGTCCCCTATTGATAAGGTTTTTTATGCAGCTGTTTTTTACGTAATACCATTGAGCATTGTTTTCCTGTTAGCATTATTTTTTTATGGAGGTGAAGAAATTATCAATACAAATGACCTGTCTGATTTTACTACCTGGGTAGAGCTTTGGGGAACAGTGTTGAATGCAGTAAATGATCTATTGAAATAATTTATAATATAAATATACAGTATAAAACAAAAGAATGGATGGTATACAGATATGGAAGGGATTACAAATATTCTCATATTTTGCTTTGGTTTTGGAATACAGATTTTATGTGCCATATTGGTGATGAGGGGTGTTTGGAACTGGTTTAAAAGAGGAAAGACTCAAATAGATCGACAATCTAATATGGCATTTTGGATTTCATTAATAGTACTTGTAATTTTATCTATTATCAATAATTCTGATATATTAAATCTGTTAAAGGATGAACAGGGTAATAAAGAGATTACTACTATTTTCATTAATACGTCAAAAATCATGGTAAAGGTTTTGATGTTGGGGACTGTTGTAGTGGCCGCAATTATGTTGCTGTTTTTTGCTGTTTATTTCATGTATAAAGTAATTGCAATTGTAGCTAGCAAAAGAAATACATTAGAAAATGATCTGGCAGAAACAAGTAAAAAGCTCGGCGAGATATTAAGGACTCCTATAATAATATATGTAATTACTTGGGGAATTATGGCAATATTTGTTGTTTTGCCGCTTCTTATGGGGAATCAAGGAAATCAAGATGGAATGGCCAATGCCTGGAAAAGAGGAGTAGTTAGGATCGCATGTTTTGTTGAATCGGAAACAGTGCAGGTAAAAGATAGTGGAGATGTAGAGATTGGTAACGCAAAGGATATATTAGAGGAAGTAGATTTAGAAAATAATGAGGTTGAAAATACAACCGTTTTAGAGAATGTTGGCGAGTCCTTTTATCAAGCATTGGTAAAATATATTTTGATATTTATTGTAGTATTAGGGCTGGGATTTGCAACTGTTCGCATTTTGTATTCCATTATAGATAATACTTTTTCAACTAAAAATTCGAATGTACTTATAGATGAATATTCTGGCTCTATGGGTGTTTTGGTTGTGGGCGTTTCAATATTATGGACTATTCAGGATAAAGAATTTTTTCAGCAGCCTCCGCTTGATATGTTAGCTGACTGTATTAAATCTTTTGGCTTTGTAATCTTTATAGTGGCAATGACTATTTTAACTTTAGAGATAATACGTCTTTTAATGGATATGAAAGAGACACTTATCCGGAAAGAAGCGAGATATATTTTTATTTCTCTGGTAGGACAGGTTGCAATATTGCTGTTGGAGGTAATGAACTCTATTTGCAAGGCAGTTAATGGTGCTGTTGGTAATCCTGAAAATGAAAATATGGATCAGATTGAGGTGAGGATGAAGAAAAAAATGATATTCATTATGGATCAAGAGAGTGGGAACATAAAAAATGAAGAGAACATGATGTTTCCTAGTTTTTCCAAAAAAATAACAAAGAAATGAGGTAATATATATGAAAGAGGAAAAAAACAATTACATAAACAATAACGGAACTTTACATGGTAATACGTCACTTTTACAGATTGGTGTAATTTTTTTGGCGGTAGTTTCCTTTTTTACTACTGCAAATGGAATGAATAAATATATATTTCCGGATGAAAAGTTTGTTGCTTATGCTGCTTCGGCCGCTATACAATGTATATTGTTGGCTTTGAGCATGAATCTTCCGAAATATCTGAGAAGTATACTTGAGCATGGTAAGAATTGGTTTACTAAATTCCTTATGTGTTTCGCTACTATAGTTTTAACCATTGTTGCAATTTTCTGTTCCTCCTGGTTCAGTTATGTTTTTATTGCAGAAACGCTTCATCAGGATTCCTGGGATGTTGACAGCGAATTGCTGGTACAACAAAACTATCGGACGGAATTATATGATGCTTGGGATTATGCCCAGACATATCGCATTTATCTAGAAGAAAATATGGGAGAGAAAATTTTACTGATCGAAAACCAAGCCAGGCAACTATCTGATAACAGTATGGACTCTACTGTGGTTTGGGAAGAGGAAAGAGAAAATTATGTTGAAAATGGGGGAATGACAGCAGCTAGTTATATGAGTACTGTGATAGATGCCATGCAAAAAGCAATGCAAAATTCTTCACAAGATGAGAGGGATTTTGCCGCGACAGCGGTAGCGGATGCTAAAGAAAATATTGCTGCCAGAATGGAGACTATTCAGCAAAATTTAGATATACTTGATGCGAATGTTACAAATTATAATAATCGGATTGCAGATTTGACCAGACGAATTGACAATGCTACTGAAGATACAAATACGGCAGAATTATCAGCATCAATTAATAGCTATACACAGTTAATTAATCGGGTGACACAACAACAAGTGAACTTACAGACTGAATCCATGCAACTAGACAATGCGTTATTGCGACTTTCGTTCTATGAAAGTCTTTTGGGATTAAGCAGTTCAACCAGTGCAATTTCTGTGCGTAGCAAATTAATGCAGTTGCAATCGGAGTTTTTTCAACAAAATCCCGATGAAGCAAAAATGCTGGATATTGCAGAAGATATTTTTAATATGCTCCGTAATGCGTCTCACTCATCCACTACCGCAGAGGGGAATGCCATTGGTATAGATGAGGAGCTTACGTATACAAATTTATTAATACAGATGAATCAGTTGATAAGAAATTTGACAGATTATTCCAAGATTAAAATAATAGAGGCTAATTTGGATAATTTGATCAGTCAGCTGAGCCAAATAGATGCAGATATTGAATCGGGGATAGATGTTTCGGAGCCTGTAAATATGGTTTCGGAATCAGAAGATGATTCTATGGAATTTGCAGATGAATCCTCAGAAGCTTCGGAGGTTGAAACTCAACCGTCGGGAGAAGACGATATAGTATTTGAAGAAAATAATGAAATTATAGATACCAGCCGGGAAACTGTGGAATCCGATATGGAATCCAATAATGATAATTTGGAGCCCGTTGATACCAATAACACTTTCAGTCAATGGAGAAAAAATTTGGATACGCTGAAAGCACAAATCAGTGCCTTGCCTGTGTATAATATATCTGAGGAAGTATTAAGTGGGACGACAGGCGCACTGTCAGAAGCGCAGATAAATATTCTGCAAAGTTATAATCGGAATGAATCCAGTAGGCATTTAGATGATATCATTCGTCGATATGTTATAAGTCATAATGCGATATATGAAGGAATTATATATTTGCAGAGCCCATACCGTTCACTGGCAATATTTGCATTGATTCTTGCATTTTCTTTTGATATAGCAGGATTTATATTTGGCGTAGTCATACAGAAAGAGAGTTCACAGCAAACTTTGCCTGATGGGGATAATGGTGCAGAGTGGGGAATTGTTAAGACATTAAACCATTATAGAGTATTGACGGGAGACTTTGAAAACAGGGACGGAGTATATTATTACAAGGTCTTTGACAATGGCATTTTAGAATCATGGGTGGTACATGATGAAGTACCATATAAAAGGGGAATATATGCGCAGGATGAACAGGATCCGCATAAGGGAAAATTTGTTGGTGATAACCAAAAGCCACTGCTGTTTGCAGAACAATCTGGCGGACCAGTAGACGGCATATATATGAATTGTCGGCTTGTATTTAATGAAGGAAGCGTAATTTCAGAGCAGAATGGAGCACAACGGCAATTCATTGCCAATGCTAATGAATATGTGCCAGTTCACAGCTATAACCCTCAAAAGGGTGAAAATCAGACTCTGCCAGCAAAAGAAATGGATATCGAAGCAAATGTGGCAGTGATAGCGTTGAATACAAAAGGGACCAGAATATGTGCAATATATATTATTGAACAGTAACTGACTCAATATAATAACAACGAGTTTAAAGTGAAACTATTGCGCTGCATCACGCTGGAGAAGTACAAAGAAAGGGGAATCCCAATGAACAACGGTATCAGGGTACGACAAATTATCTTTGAGGAGTTAATGAAAAAGCAGCTAGGTGACAATGAAAAAATACTGAGAGATGCTCTGCTGCTCCAACAAGCCGTGATTCCGTTAATTGGAGCGGGTATTCCCGCCTGGTGTTATCCCACATGGACGGGCCTGCTGAAAAAGGTGGTAGGTGATATCATATCCTGAGAAATGCCTGAATGTTGTCACACGAGCGCTCAGCTGTAAAAAGAAGCCTACATTTGAAGGGAATAATGAGGAAAAGCAAAAGAATTTCTACTGGATGTAGGAGATTGCGGAATGCATCTTTGATGACGGTGAAGTCCATTCAAAAAACAGAAAAGAGTTCAAATTGGCTGCCGACTCGCAAAAAAACAGTGAAAATGTTATCTGTCAGCAGCTGAGAGACTATGTTGGCAATGAAGGAATCAATACCAAGAGGGACGCGGTGAAAGCATTATATGCGGCCTTTGACATCTTATATTCCTAACTACGCATCCCTTTTCATGCGTCAGCTTTTGGACATCATGGAACATCTGAATGATATGCCGGTCTACAAATTGGCAAATATTTATCATATTATGGGGGACATTCAGAGGCTGCTGGGGAAGAAAAAGGAGGCGATGGACTGTTACAGAAAAACCTAGGATATGTGTAACGAGGAGCTGCTGTCAAGGTTTGATTCAGACCACCTGTCAGGATGAGACAGTGGAAGCTTTGATGGAATATGAAAGGTCTGTGCCGGTGAAGGATATGGTATGTACGCCATACATTCTGACAACGGCTCAGGAGTGGTATAGCGGGAATATGCATGCTCTGATCAAACTGTATGGGAGCTGTACAGACTCGCAGAGGATGCTGCTGTCGGAACAGGATTTTCAGGAATATTATCCCGCGGAACCGTCAAAGAAGCCAACGACTTCGGAGCCCAAGACTGTAAGCTTTTTGAGAGAGATATTCCACAGAAAAAATCTGCTTTTTCTGGGTATGAATCCAATGCAGGACGGCCAACTGTTTGTGGGATTGAGCACTTGCCATATCAATCTTATAAAATGCAGAAATACGGTATCAGGAATCCATGAGTTTGTGAAGGAACTGCGGAGTGTGGTAGAAAAGAGGGAGAGCGGAGAGGAGCGCAGTGATCAGGGATATGAGGCGTAGGAGAAGGTCTTGAAATTTCTCTGCTGCTGTTTATTTTCAGAAGTACTGTTATAACTACCTTTCTTGCCCATATTAACTGCAGAAGATATTACAGATTGGTATTTCTCTATTACCAGCTTAATTGCAGTTATATTTTTCCAATTAGACGTGTCTTCACCGTGGGATTCTTTACTTTTTTTTGCCATACCTAGCGGGATCTGGAGACCAAATTTTATCATTATGATTCTCGCAAATATACCTCACCATCGCAAAACAATTCAAAGTTTCTGGAGGTATATTTTCTGGCTCGATGGCACAGCTTTCAGAAATAATATACGCTTCAAGATAGTCATCAAGCTCAAGATCAAGCAATCGTATTGCGCTTAAATCGGCATAAATTTCTTTGAAAACTTTCTTTATATTGTGCAAAATATTTTGCGTTTCACCACTGTAAAAAACATACTCAGCATTATTTATAATTTCTTTTTGTACTTCAATAATTATATGAAAAAGAATGAAGTCAGCACTTGAATCAGGCATTTTCTCAATGGTATCTTTGTCTATATTATGAACCGGATTTGACAAAATATGATATTCATCATAATAAATATGATGGCAGATATCACATACTTTATTAATTAGATTATTTAATCGATATTTGTTGGGATCACTGTCATTTACTTCCAATTTTTCATACAGTATATTTTATACATAGCGTTGTATTCGGAGGATTAAATTCTGCATATAGGTGGTTAAAACAGGAAAATCCTCTTCATCCTTGCCGGCAAGGGCTTTGTCCAGACAACCTGAGATCAAAAGAGAGGTAACTATATGTTCTGCTACATCGTCTATATTTTTGCTTCATGTTGCATTATATGGGAAGCGCAAAATAAAGCAACAAGGGGAAAATGCATAAAATTTCTATTGCATTGCACTTATAAATATGCTACTCTATTTACAGAGCATAAATTTCTTATCACTTTTTGTAAAGCTATTCACTTTTCAGAATATCAGAAAATCTTATGCTTTAAATTCAAGACAAACAATTGAAGAGAAGCAGGGGATATTCGGGAAAGTGCTGGAGAAACAGGTTGCTTTATGCATATCTTCTGCTGCGGCATATTGTGGCATTGCAATATGGCAGAACTACAGGAGGTATCGAATTGAACAGAAGGAAAAGGACAACGGATTTTATTCCCCCAAAATCAGATGTCGTATTCAAGGAGTTGATGCGTAACGAAGAGGTGCGCAGGTATTTCATTAGCGATGCGCTGAGTATACCGCCAGAGGCGATTAAATCAGTGCGTCTGGAGAATCCTTTCTTGAGCAGACGGTCATTGCAGGAGAAGCAATGTATTTTGGACGTAAGGATGCAGCTGAATGACGACAGCAGGATTAACGTGGAGTTGCAGATTCGGCGGTTGGCTTACTGGGATAAGCGCAGCTTGTATTATCTGGCTAAGATGTATGTGGACAACCTGTTTAGTGGACAGCGGTATGACCGACTGAAGAAGTGTATTGTTATTGCTATCCTTGACTTTGCTTGGGATGAGAATTCCGGATATCACAAGGTATATCACTTGAGGGACAAGGAGGGGCAGCTGTACTCAGATCAGTTTGAGGTACATATCGTAGAACTGAATAAAAAACTCATTGGAGACAGGTTGGATGACTGGATCCGATTGCTGCGGGTAGAGAGCGGAGAGGAGTTGGAGCGTATGCATAGCGGTAACGCAGGAGTGGTAAAGGCGATTGATGAGGTGAAGATGATGAATCTGGGTAGGAGGCTGAAAGCATGGTATGATCTTCGACAGCGTGACCAGCGTGACCGTTGGGCATTAGAGGATGCTATCAAGGAAGATGCATATAAAGAAGGCCATGAGGAAGGGCTTGAAAGGGGAATCGAGAAGGGAATCGAGAAAGGAATCGAGGAGGGAATCGAAAGAGCGCGGAGACAAAATATTCTGGAATTGTTGGAGGAGTGCGGAACTGTGCCAGAAGATATTTGTGCTCGGATTCATGCTGAGAAAGATTCGGATGTACTGAGAAGATGGCTTAAGCTTGCTGCCCACACGTCAAATCTGGATGATTTTCGTACAAAGATGTAGCAATGTTCATAGGGTATATATAATATATAATGTTCTATATTAGGATGTCAAAAAAATCGTATTTTTGACATCCTAATATATCTTTTAACACCTTAACAAAAGCTATTTGCAGCCAGCTTGTATTAGCGTGAAAGGCGTGATAATTACCGCGTTGATGAAATGTTACAGTGTACGGAAATAAGGCTTTTATGGCGTAAATATCAGCATTATTAGAAAAACGTCAGGACAAATGGCGGGCTTTTGATGGATCAAAAATGACATCATACAGACATGATTAATCCCTAACACAATAAAGATACGATAAAAAAAAAGAAAAAATTTATCACAATATCTTGCGAAATGTTGAATGGGGCATTATAATGTTGTTTATATAAGAAATAAGAGAAGGGAGTGGTCACCATGAAACTGAATCCACGAGAGCTGGAAGTCCTGAAGGTTATACATGAATCCGGCAGGGCTTTGACCTCCTCAGAGATAGTTAATTTGGGTACGGGACTAACTCAGAGCACGGTCCAGGCAGTTCTCAGAAAGCTACTGGCGGCTGGGATGGTTGATGTGCAGGGCATCACCCACAGCGGCAAAGTGCTGAGCCGGAATTTCGGCACTACCGCAAAGGCAAATGAGGCAGTGCTTCGCAAATTCCTGGACGAGTATCGATGTTTCCGTACCATTATCAGCAAGAGGGCGATTGTTGCCAGCATGTTCGAGACGGATGACAATGCTTCACGAGGGATAGAAGACATTGAGGAAATGGAACAACTGCTGGTCAGCATGAAACAATGAAAAATAGGAGTTGGGGATGATTCACTTTAGCTTTTCATCAGTTCTTATGACGGTTCTCATGAGCAATGTACTGCTGATTGTTATTACTGTGTGTTTTCGCAACGATAGGTTGCTGATGAATATCGGCTACAAATTGATGGCGGTCTTTTGCCTGGTGACTTCACTGAGGTTGTTGCTTCCGTTCGAATTGCCAATTACGAAGACGTTGCCATTGCCTGAGGCGATAACTAATATAGTAGGCAACATCAGGCATTCTTATGGTACTGTGCTGGGAGTCGAAGTATCCTTTTGGACGGGGTTCTGCGTGGTATGGATTGCTGGCATAATTCTACAGATAATAATATATGTGAATGAATATTTGTCAGTTAAGAATTATATCCAAAAGTATGGCGTTGATGTCACGGGGAACGAGCCATATGCTTCCACGCTGAAAGAACTGTGTTCCGAAAAACAGCTCAGTCAAGTCAGGGTACTGATGGTTAAAGGAATAAATGCTCCTATGATTTTCGGCCTGCGGCGCGCTAAAATATTGTTGCCAGCGGAAGCGGTTGTATCGGATTCCAATGCGCAGAATGCATTGGAACATGAGATATATCATTATATGCACCATGACCTGTGGGTTAAGATGGCAGTATGTTGTCTGGTAACGGTATATTGGTGGAACCCATGTAGCCATCTGTTGAAGCGTCAGATCGACATATTAATGGAAATGCGGATTGATGATCATATTATGAGCAAGGGACCGGAGGAGGCTCTGGCCTACGTAGCTAGCCTGCATAGTTATGCTGTCAATGTGAGGGACAAGCAGAAGGGGAAGCAGGAGACTGCGCCATTGTTTGGTCTCAGGAACCATTCCATTCACTACCGCCTGTGCGTGATGCGGAGACGCTACAGTAAGGCAAATTATGGGGTTTGCGCCTGTATGCTGATACTTATGCTCGTCCTGTACATAGGCTCGTACATGTTTATAGGGGAAGCATTGGGATATAAACCGGAAGTTGAAAAATCTTTTGTTACCATGACAGAAGAGAATATATCAGCCATACAAAATAAAGAAGGAACATACGATATTTATTTAGATGGTGGGATTTATCTAGAAACCACGGATACATTGGAGTTTTACCCTGCAGACGTCAAAATTTATTTAAGTGAGGATGAATATCATGAAAAAAATAAGTAAGATTACAATTATGACCCTGTTATGCTCTATGGCGTTGTTTTTTGCGGCACCGGAGTTTGGCATTTCAGCAAGTGCGGCTACACCGCCTAAGGAGGAAACAGTACAGCCCTGCGCTGACATACTGAGGTGGGTGTATGACTTCAGAAAATCAGACAATAAGCTTTATAAGCGCCTGTATAATACATCGACCTTCAACTGGGTTGGTGACTGGATATATGTGCGTGATCTGGATGAGAATGGCCGATAAGATGACTAGCGGGGCAGCGTGTGATAGCGCTGCCTCATTTTACTACCCCTTTTTGTGCTGCTCAGATAATTTTATCTCTAACTATTTTCCCAAATTTGTCATATGATTCACAATAGCAACTCCATTTTATTATATAAACTTTAAAAAAACTTTTAAAAAATTTGTCGTTATATCTTGCGAAAAATTGAACAATGGATTATAATGTTCTTGGTACTAAAAAAACTGTCCAAAAGGAGTGCTAATTATGAAACTGAATCCAAGAGAACTAGAAGTCCTGAAAATCTTACATGAATCCAGTCGGGCGCTGACCTCTACTGAGATTGTCAATGCTGGCGCAGGGTTGACGCAGAGTACTGTGCAGGCGGTTCTGCGTAAGCTGCTGGCGGCTGAGATGGTTGACGTGCAGGGCGTAACCCACAGCGGTAATGTGCTGAGCCGTACCTTTGGCGCTACTGAGAGATCCAAGGAGGTCCTGACGCAGAAATTCCTGAATGATTACAGATGCTTCCGTACCATTATCAGCAAGAAAGCGGCAGTTGCCGGTATGTTTGAGATGGATGAGGACGATACCAAGCGTGCCGAGGAGATTAAAGAGCTCGAACAACTGCTGGCGGATATGAAGAAAAAGAAGTAACTGGAGTCAGTGATGATTCACTTTGGCTTTTCATCAGTGCTTATGACGGTCCTCATGAGTAATATACTGTTGGTTGTCATCACTATGTGCTTCCGCAGTGATAGTCTACTGATGAATATCGGCTACAAATTGATGGCGGTCTTTTGTCTGGTAACGCTGTTGAGACTGTTGCTTCCGTTTGAGTTGCCAATTACGAAGACGTTGCCATTTCCTGAGGCGATAACTTACGTAATTGGTAACTTCAGACATTCCTATGGAACTGTGCTGGGAATCGACATATCTCTCTGGACAGGCTTCTGTGCGGTATGGATAGTCGGCATAATCCTACAGGTGGTGCTGTATATTAGAGAATACCTGTTGGTAAAGAATTATGTGCGGATATATGGCGTTGATATTACGAAGGACGAGCCGTATGCTTCCATGCTGAAGGAGCTGTGTACAGAAAAGCAGTTGCGCCATGTCAGGATCATGCTGCTCCAGGAGATCGAAGCTCCTATGGTTTTCGGCCTGTGGCGCTCCAAGATATTGCTACCGGCGGGAGCCAATGTATCAGATTCTAATGCCCGTTATGCCATTGAGCATGAGATATACCATTACATACACCATGATCTGTGGATTAAGGTGGCGGTAAGCTTGCTGGTAACCGTCTATTGGTGGAACCCCTGCAGTCATGTGCTGAAACGCCAGATTGACATGCTGATAGAGATGCGAATTGACGATCATATCATGGGAAAGGGGCCGGAGGAGGCCCTGGCCTATGTAAGCAGTATACATCGCTATGCCGTCAGCGCGAAGGACAAGCAGAAGGATAAGCAGGAGACCGCGCCCTTGTTTGGCGCTGGAGATAGTGCTATGCACTATCGCATGTGTGTGATGAAGGGGCGATATAACAGGGCAAATTATATTATATGTTTTGTCATGTTATTGCTTATGCTGGCCCTGTATGCAGGTTCGTATTTGTTTATTGGGGAGGCTTCAGGATATTATAAGCTGGAGGAGTCAGATGCCCTTGTTACGATAACAGAGGAGAATGTATCAGCCATACAGAATCAAGATGGAACGTATGATATTTACTTGGAGGGTGGGATTTATCTAGAAACCACCGATTCCTTGGAGTATTATCCTGAAGACATGAAAATCTACTCAAGTGAGGAAGAATATCTCGAGCAGAATCCGCAGGGCGGCTTTTAATGTGGAATCCGGTTTTAAGGTTCGCATAATTTTGAAGCTGAGGGTAAGGTAAAACGGGGTTGCCCCATGGCATATCCCGACAGAAAGATTTAATTTTGATAAGAAAGATTTATAATACAGGAGACGGCGTAACTCTGTGATGGAGCTACGTCGTTTTCCTGTGTTTAATAGGGAGTTGCGCTGTAATACATAAAAAATTAAGGATGCTGAGACTTGTTGACGACAGACTTCTGTGCTAAGATATCCATACAGTGTATGGAAGATTCAGGAAGTGGAAAACATAGAAAATAGTATTTCTGCCAGGTGGCGTCGGAAAGAGGCTTTGGATGGAATCCAGACGGGGCGGGGGAGCGCAGGGGGGCCAAGATAAAGTGGCAACTGTGACAAAACTGTCATCATGAAAAAAGTTGACAGCCCTTGGAGGGTATGGGATAATTAGGGTCAAGGACTATATAGGACGGAAAGGAAATCGACCATGTTGAATGATAAGGCAATATTGATTACCGGTGGAACCGGAAGCTTTGGCAAAGCATTTACCCGATATGTGTTGGAGCATTACAATCCTAAAAAGATTATTATCTATTCCAGAGATGAATTCAAACAGTTCCTGATGCAAAATGAATTTCGGGAATACGCATCGAAATTGCGGTTCTTTATCGGGGATGTGAGAGACAGGGAGCGGTTGACCAGGGCCTTTGAGGGAGTGGATTACTGTATTCATGCGGCGGCGCTCAAGCAGGTGCCGGCCTGCGAGTACAATCCCGCGGAGGCCATTAAGACCAATATCGGCGGGGCCCAGAATGTGATTGACGCCGCGCTGGATGCCGGTGTGAAAAAGGTGGTGGCGCTGTCCACCGACAAGGCGGTCAATCCGGTGAATCTGTACGGCGGCACCAAGCTGGTGTCGGACAAGCTGTTCGTCGCCGCCAACGCATACGCGGGGGGGAAGGATATATGCTTTGCGGTCGTGCGCTATGGCAATGTGGCGGGGAGCAGGGGGTCGGTGATCCCATTCTTCCATAATATATTGAAAAATGGCGGCACCGAGCTGCCGATTACTGATTATCGCATGACCCGTTTCTGGATCAGTCTTCGCGAGGGCGTGGAGCTGGTGATTAAGGCTCTGGAGGAGGCCAGAGGCGGCGAGACATTTATCTCCAAGCTGCCCTCCTTCAAGATCACGGATTTGGCACAGGCCATGCTGCCAGGCTGTGAGATGCCTCAGGTGGGCATCAGGGAGGGAGAAAAGCTCCATGAAATCATGGTGACTGTGGAGGATTCCCCGCATACCTATGAGTACGACAAACACTTCATCGTCTATCCGCAGATGGTGTGGAGCGAGAGACAGAAGGTACAGCCCACGGGTAAGAAAGTGGCGGAGGGCTTCTCCTACAGCTCAGGCAACAATACGCAGTGGCTGAGCGTGGAGGAGATACGGGAGCTGCTTAAGGGAGTAGAGCTGGAAAAATAGACGGAGGCAAGGGCTGTTTCACTGTGGATGGCGAGGCGGCCCTTTTTGCAGTTATAAGGGTTGTGACGTGGAAAAGATAAAAGCAAATTACAGGAAATATCTATACTGGCTCTATCCGGCGGTGCTGCTGCTCTATCCGCTGCGGCATATTCGGGTGGGGGCCGAGTGGTCGGATACAGGCTACAATTACGGCAACTTTACTTATATGGAGAACATGGACCCGATGTGGCTTCTGAGCACCTATCTGGGCAATGCGCTGGGCCGTCTGTTCACTTTCCTGCCCGGCGGGGATACCATGCTGGGACTCAATGTCTATACCGGTCTGTTGGTGAGTCTGCTGGCGCTGGGAGGCTACTGGTTCTTCACCCACAGGATGGGGATGCCTCGCACGCTGGCCTTCTGGGGCGAGATGATCGCCGTCAGCTTCTGCTGGTGCCCCACGGCGCTGCTGTACAATTATCTGACCTATGTGCTGCTGGGGGCGGGGACGATCCTGCTCTATCATGCGCTGTCGGGGGATACTGCCAAGACAGGCAGATACTTTGTGGCCGCAGGCGTGTGCCTGGGGCTGAATGTGTTGGTGCGCTTTCCCAATCTGGCTCAGATGGCTCTGATCCTGGCGGTGTGGGCCATGGCGGTGATCCGCCGGCAGAAATTTGCCCAGACGGTGAAGCAGACGCTCCAATGTCTGACGGGCTACCTGCTGGGCCTTCTGGGAGGACTGGCGGCAATTGTGCTTCGCTATGGCATCGAGACATATGTGCGGAGCATCAGCCGGCTGCTCTCCATGCCTGCAGAGGCCTCGCAGTATACGCTCTATTCGATGGTGGAGCAGCAGTTGCGCAATTATCTGCAGAACGGTATCTGGCTGGGATATCTGGTTTTCTTTATGGCGCTGGGGACTGTCGTATATACGCTGCTGCCGGAAAGAATAAAATGGGTCAAAAATGTGGGGTATGTCGCCTGCGTGTTATGCGCCTTTTATTATCTCATGCTGAAAAATATGTACAATTTCAAATACAGTACCAAGCACAGCGCCTTTCAGTGGGGGGCGATGCTGCTCACGGCAACTCTGGCGGCAGGCTTGATCACGATCTTCAGGAAGAAGAGCGCGGAGCGGGAAAAGCTGATCTGCGGATTGGGGATACTGGTGATGCTGATCACTCCGCTGGGAAGCAACAATCACTTGTATTCCGCGGTGAATAATCTGTTTCTGGTGGCGCCCTTCACATTGTGGTTACTGGTCCGTTTTCTGAAGTGGCTGCCGGCATATATCGGCCGTTCCAGTGGTGCTTCTCAGAGCTACGGGCGGCTGCGTGTCAGTCTGTGGCCGCTCAAGGCTATGCTGGTGTGCATCCTGGTCATGATTACCGTGCAGGGAACCTTGTTTGGCATCGGCTATGTATTTTCCGAGAGCGATGGCGGGGAGAACCTGCATACCCCCATTGAGAACAATGAAGTGCTCAGGGGTATGCTGACCTCGCCCGACCGCGCGGAGGCCATCGGCACCCTGTCCGAGTATGTCCGCAGGGAGGGGCTGGCCGGACAGGAGATCATCCTGTACGGGAAGATTCCCTCCATGTCCTACTATCTGCAGATGCCGTTTGCCATCACCGCCTGGCCCGATCTGCCCTCCTACAACTATCCTGTCATGGAGGAGGATCTGCGGCGTCTGGGCGGTGAGATAGAACGCGGCCAGAGGTCAAAGCCGGTGCTGCTTCTCGAGAGAAGACAGGGCAGCTATCTTGAGGGAGGCGTCGAGGCGCTGCAGGTCCTGGGTCTGGATGAGAAGAATACCGCGCAGATCGCGGAGGACCGGAAGCTGCAGCTTCTGGCACAGTGGATAGAACAGTATGACTATGAACTTTGCTTTGAGAATGATAAATTTATGTTATGGCGTGCAACTGATACATGATTGTAAACAGGGTTTGCGGTATGCGGGGGCATGGGAATGAAGAATGAGAAGAATGGTTTGGGAAAGAGAGAGCGTTCCGGTGAGCTTTTTGCCTGGGGGGTATTGGCAGCAGCGTTCACACTGCTGCTCGCGATGAATATACTCTGGGGAGATCACTGGATCGACTCGGATATGGCGGCGGAGATGATTTTCTCCCGACTGCTTGCCGACGAGGGAAAATGGATTGCCACGGAGAATTGGTATTACTCCACGGAGTTTCGGGTATTGTACACACAGCTGATCATGACGCCGCTGTTTCATCTGCTGCGGGACTGGCATGTGATCAGGGTGCTTACGAATGTGATCACATATCTGCTGATGCTGGGGGCCTATTTCTACTGTGTGAAGCCCTTCCGGTTTCGCAGAAGCGCGGTGGTGCTCAGCTCGGCGCTGCTGTTGCTCCCCTTTTCGGAGACCCTGCTGACGCATATGCAGCTGGGCAACACCTATATGTGGCATGTGATCCTGATCCTGCTGGCGTTTGGGATGTTCCTGCGGCTGTCTCTGCCTGGGGAGAGCCGCAGGGTTGGACGGCTGGTCACAGGCGTTCTCTACCTGGGGCTGAGCGTGGTCTGCGGTCTGTCGGGAGTGCGGTATATGTTGGCCCTGCAGGTGCCGCTGTGTATCACGGCGGTGATCTATCTGCTCAAGAGCGAAGCGTTTGCGCGCCTGCGGAGGGAATTTTCTCTGAGGCATCCATGGGCGGAGGTCTTACGGGCGCTCTCCGAGGAGAGACTTTCCTATCTGCTATACAGTCTGCTGGGCCTGGTGGGGGCCGGAATCGGCTACCTACTCAATGTAGCCGTTCTGGGGCGCAGATATCAGTTCCAGATGTATGACGCCACCAATTTTATCAGGGTGTTTCAGGGGGTGCTGCTGGAGCGCACGCAGAACACAGTGGGAAATCTCCTGCAGCTGTTTGGATATATCGAGGAAAAAGGATTCCTGTCCGTTCGGGGCCTGATCTCCCTGCTGGCATTTGGCTTTCTGGCAGGTATTGTGTTCCTGGCTGTGCGCTGCGCGAGGCTCCTGGCTGCGGAGCGTCGGGAGAGCGCTGCGGCCGGGCGGGAGCAGCGTGTGCGGCTGGCCCACAGCCGATTCCTGCTGTACTTTTTTGTGTCGGCATTTGTCCTGAATACCTTTGTGTTTCTGTTCACCACCAGCACCATCGTGGCGAGGTACTATATCACGGTATTTCTGTTTGTGCTGCCGCTGCTGTGCGTCTACTATCAGTATGAGAGATTGCCGCTGGACAGGCTGCTGTTGGCGGTGCTGCTGTGCGGCGCATTGGCGCTGACCACTGCCAAGTGCGTCTATTCCTTTGCGGACAAGGATAAGAATGCGGACAGAAGGCCGGCGGCTGCCTACCTGGTCGAGCAGGGTTATACCTTCGGCTATGCCAGCTATTGGAACGGCAATGTGATGACGGAGCTGACGAACGGGGCTGTGGAGGTCGCCAATATTCACGAGATAGACAGGATGGATATGTTCACCTGGTCGAGTCCGGTGAAATATTATCAGGATGGATATCACAGCGGCAAGACCTTTATCCTGCTGACGGCGCAGGAGGCGGCGGAATATGCCGACGTGCCGGCGATTGCGGCGGGAGAGATTGTCTATGAGCGGCAGGGCTATGTGGTGCTGCACTATGATTCGGCGGAGGAACTGTGGCGTGAGGTGGAAGGAAAAACTCAAAAAGAATAGATGGCAGTTGGCAGTGCTGGTGTTGGTGCTATTGGTGCAATGCTTCAATATCAGTCAGAAGGACGGCTACCATATGGATGAGCTGTTGACCTTTGAGCTGGCCAACGCGGAGTATAATCCCTGGATCGTGCCCACCCAGCCGGTGGGACGTCTGGCAAAGTTCATGCAGCAGGAGATCTACGAGGACAGTCTGGGAGCGACTCTGGGCAATCTGTGGGACACCGTGGTCGATGTGCTGCAAAACGGCAGGAGCAGCAAGCTGCTCAGCTATCGGGCGGATGTCTATGAGCAGCCGGTGTGGATCAGTCGGGAACAGTTCCACGACTATATCACGGTGGGGAAGCGGGATGGATTTAACTATCTTTCCGTCTATTTCAATGTAAAGGATGACAATCATCCGCCGTTGTACTTTATGCTGGTGCATACCATGTCTTCTATCTTTCGGGGCAGGATATCCCCCTGGATGGGATGTGTCTTCAATCTGGCGGCGGTGCTGGGGTGCTGTGTTCTGATGTTTGCCATGGGACGTCTGCTGGCGGCCTGCCGCTGTGTGGAGGAGCGGATGGGGGAGCGCTGGGGGCTGTGCAGCGCTCTGCTGTACGGCTGCTCTGCCGGAGCTATCGCCACCTCGCTGTTTATCCGCATGTATGGCCTCATGACCCTGCTGTGTATGCTCACACTGTACCTGCATCTGCAGAAGTGGCTGGGCACGCAAAAGGACTTTACTCATAAAAATAAGCTTCTGATCCTGGTGACAGCTCTGGGCTTCTGGACACAATATTTCTTCCTGTTCTACTGTCTGCTGCTGGCGCTGGTGACGGTGATCGCCCTGTTGCGCGGCGGCAGGAAAAAGGAGGCGCTGTGCTATATCCGCAGTATGGGCATCGCCGCCGTCATCGGCGTCGGGGTCTATCCCTTTGGCGTGAAGCATATTCTTGCCAGCGGTCGGGGCGTGGAGGCGATTGACAATCTGCTCAGCGGACTGTCGGGATACGGGGAGAGGGTGCTTTCCTTTGGACGTATCCTGCTGCAGCGCACATTGGGGATGCATCCGCTGGGAGCGGTTGCCGTGGCGATTTTGATTGGAATCGGAGTGCTGCTGCGGATAGTGGACAGGCGCGGCAGCGCCTCTCGCACGGCGGGCTTAGACGGCAGGGAACGGAGAGGCCTGCGGTGGCTGCTGGCCCTGCCTCCCGCCGGATATTTCCTGCTGGCGGCCAGGATGTCTCCCTATATGGTGGACCGCTATATCATGCCGGTCTTCCCCTTTGCGGCCATGGCTGTGGCAGCGCTGCTGCTGTATCTGTGGAATCGCTCTGGCCGACGGGGAGCTGGATGTGTGATGGCAGTCCTGCTGGCATTGGCCTGCTTTAGCGGTATTACCTATGCCAGATACGACGGAGAATATCTGTACAGCGGTTATGATTCTGACGTCAGCGGTCAACTGGGCATAGGAGAGCAATATGCCGATCTGCCCTGCATCTGTATCTATGAGGGATATAGCTTCTATGACAATCTGCTGGAATTTCAGATGTATGAGCGCACCCTGCTGGTCAAGCCCTCCGAGCTGGCGGGCAGACAGGATATCGCTGAGCTGTCGGAGGCGATCATACTGCGCAAGGGCAATGTGGACTCTGAGGCGTGGAGAGAGGTGCAGGAGCTTCTGGCTGATTACGGTCTGGAACGGAAATTCTGGCTGGTGCGTGGCAGCGTCTACGGGGACGAGGTGGCTTATTATGGAAGCGCTGACGCAAGGGTTGACAGAAATCGCTAGTTGGGGGATAATGAAAGAGGAATGCAACATAAAAGGAACGGTGAAATCTATGGATAGTATTGCGGTGCTGATCCCGTGCTATAATGAGGAAAAAACCATCGGCAAGGTGGTCGCGGATGTGCGCAGCGCCTTGCCGGAGGCGACGGTATATGTCTATGACAATAATTGTACTGACCGTACCGCGGAGCTCGCATGGGAGGCGGGCGCCGTCGTCCGCCAGGAATACGCTCAGGGCAAGGGCAATGTGATCCGGCGTATGTTTCGGGAGATTGACGCGCAGTGCTATCTGATGATTGACGGCGACGATACCTATCCGCTGGAATGCGCCAGAGAGATGGTGAACCAGGTGCTGAATCGGCATGCGGATATGGTGGTGGGCGACCGCCTCTCCTCCACGTATTTTACGGAGAATAAACGCCCCTTTCACAATTTTGGCAACAGTCTGATGCGCACCTGCATCAACAGCCTGTTTCGCGCGGACATCAAGGATATAATGACTGGCTACAGGGCCTTTTCCTATGAGTTTGTCAAGACGTTTCCAGTGTTTTCCAAGGGCTTTGAGATCGAGACGGAGATGACGATTCACGCTGTCAACTACAATATGCAGGTGGAAAATGTGATCGTGGAATACAGGGACCGTCCGGAGGGCAGCGTGTCCAAGCTCAACACCTTTCGGGACGGCGTAAAGGTGATCCGAAAGATGGTGCAGCTGTACAAGAACTATAAGCCGCTGAAGTGCTTTTCCCTGATCACGGTGGCGTTCACCCTGGTGGCGATAGTTCTGTTTGCGCCGATTGTTGTGGAATATCTGGAGACGGGGCTGGTGCCCAGATTCCCTACGCTGATCGTGTGCGGCTTTCTGGTTCTGGCGGCGATCCAGGCTTTCTTCTCCGGTATGGTGCTGGACGTGCAGGTGGCTAAGGACCGCAGGGATTTTGAGTATCATCTGAACAAGATCTACTCGGAAAAGCAGTTGAAATTGGAGATGCTCACTGCAAACAGGGAAAAGTGTGAATCCGGCGACGAGTAAAGAGATTAGACAATTGCAAAACCCTTTTTTGACAGTACCGAATTGTGTATATTGTATATTCCATAAGCAATGCCTTTTTGATCCGAAAGCGTGCTTGCGTTGGAATGTACAATGTGCACAATGACACTAGCATAGTAACTGGCTTTCGCGAATGCCTAAGTATAGAGATAGCCAACAGGAAAATGAACGATCATATGAATGGAGAAAAGCAAAAAGAGAATAGAGAGACAGGCGGCAAGCTCCTGGACGTGGGAATATTTCTGGTATGTCTGCTGGTCTATGGAGGGCTGATGTTTCTGAATTTCCGCCAACAGGCCATAGGGCTGGTGGAATCGGACATGGAGGCATATATCCAGGAGATGCTGGGCACGAACACAAAGTATGCCTTTCCCTATCCGGTGTATTTCAGACTGGGAGCGTTGATTCATATGGTAGTCTCCAGCCCCCGCTACAGCATGGCCATAGCTGCCGTGTTACTGTGTCTGGGCAGCGCCGTAGCGCTGAAATATTATGTGGACCGAGAGATCAGGGCAGCCCGGAGAGAGGCGGGGCAGCAGGCGAGCTGGTGGCAAGGACTTCTGGGCACAGCGGCGGCTTTCTCGCTGCTGCTGGTTTCCATGCTGTATGTGCCCTCGGGATACCGTTTTCAGGGAATCCCTTTCGCCTATGTGGGGGTGTTTTCCCCCAATCCGTTTCACAATGCCACCTACAATGCGGCCAGGCCCTTTGCCATTGTGAGCTTTTTTCTCTTCGGGGCCATATTGTCGGAGTACGAGACGAGAGCAGACTGGAAGAAATATATCGGTTTTTCCCTCTCTCTGCTGCTCGCAACCCTGACCAAACCCAGCTTTACCCTTGTGCTGGTGTCGGCGGCAGGGCTTGTCATGCTATGGCGGCTGATTCGCAGCAAGGGCAGAGGGTTTACAGCCGCCCTGAAGCTGGGCCTGACCTTCATCCCCACCTTTGCCGTACTGCTCTATCAGTTCGTGGGCGTGTTTGGTCCGGCGGAGCAGGAGGGGGGAATCGGCTTTGGATTCCTGACGGTGTGGAGACACTACTGCGACAATGTCCCTCTTGCCCTGCTGTTGGCGGCGGCCTTTCCGCTGACCGTGCTGCTCTGTCATCTGAGGGAGCTGGGCGGCCGGGGGCTTCTGCGTTTTTCCTGGCAGTTCTATCTGGCGGGTCTGGCGGAGTTCATCTTCCTGTATGAAAAGGGCTTTCGGCTGGTGGACGCCAACTTCAGCTGGGGATATATGTATGGGCTTTTCTTTGTGTTTGCCTGCTCGCTGCTCGTGCTGATCAGAGATAGCCTGCAGCGCAGAGGCCGCCTGTGGGCAAGGCTGCTGCAATGGGGAATGTACGGGTTGCATCTGCTGCTCGGAGTCTATTACCTCTATGGAATATTGTCGGGCGCGAGCTATTATTGACGGGTAAAACAGAGGCAGCGCCGCAGAAAGGGAGAGAGCAATTGAAGGATAGAGTGCTGGATTGGTTGAAAGCCAGATGGACTAAGGAAAATAAAAGCTTACTGTGCAAGGCGGGGCTGATGGCGCTGCTTCCCCTGCTGTGCTGCGTCATTACCTGCACCGTGGACGGAGGGAGTATCGGACAGGTGTATCTGCCCCTGTCTGAGTGGAATGATGAGCTTTTCTATTTCAAGCAGGTGGAGGGTATTCTCTCACACGGATATCCCCAGGGGTATTTTGGCTTTAACGAGAGCCATGCGCTGAAGCTGTCGTTCGCCGCCTGGAGTCCGGTGCTGGTATGGCCCTGGGTGCTGTACGGGCTGATCTTTGGCTGGAACCTGATGACTCCTATCTACAGCAATATCTTATTTCTCACGTTGACTATCGTGATTTTCGTGCTGCTGGTCAAGCCGGACTGGAAGCAGCTGGGACTGTTATCCATATTATTCTGTGTATTTGCTCCCTTTGTGCGCTATATGCTGTGCGGTATGCCGGAGATCATCTGCTTTAGCATGTTGATCGTGTATGTGGCGCTGCTCATCAGCTATCTGGATAAACCGGGGAATGGCAGACTGGTGCTCATGTTTATTCTGGCAGGATTAATGACTCTCATGCGCCCCTATCTGATTCTCTTTCTGCTGATGCCGTCGTGGTTGTGGATTCGCAGGAAAAGAGCGGTGGGGATTGTGGGATCGCTGGGGATACTGGGAGCTGTGGGCGGCGTGTATCTGGCGGTCAACCATTATCTCGGCGCCGCATATTTTACTCCACTGTTCAAGACTGGCTGGCTGGAGCCCTTCCTGCAGGGACATCTCCTTAAGGGAATCAGGGGCATATTGGCTACGCTGTATTATGAGGGGCGAACGTTTTTCGCCATTATGCGCCAGGGACTTGCGAGCGGTCTGGCGGAGGGAGCGTTTTTTGCTGGATTTCTGGCGATGCTGGTGATACTGCTCTGGCAGACCGTGTCGGATCTGCGGCATAAGCGCAAAAACAAGGCGCTGCTGCACGGGTATCTCGCGTTCTGTTTTATCAGCATGTGGGCCGCGCTGCTGCTGATGTACAAGATGAAGGAGGGCAGCAAGCATCTGCTGACTTTTATGGCGGCGGGGCTCTTTGTGATCGCGCTGATGGAGACCAGGTATTTTAAAAAGGCTATGCTGCTCGGCGCGCTGTGCGTCTATCTGTTCTGGGTCAAGGGCGATCAGCCCTATGATTACGCGATTCCCTATCAGACGCAGGAGCAGGCGGACCGGCTGGTATATTGGGAGGATGTATTTGAGAGCCGTCTGACATTGTCCGAGGAGGAGGTCCCGAACTATGACAATGTCGTCATATGGACCTTCAACGATCTGGTGGGGGAGGACATGGTATTGACGGACTGGCAGATTCTATATGCCTTACCGGAGGGCTGGGGGATTAGCTGCTGTTATAACGAGTATGTGTTGGAGCATCTGGAGGAGCTGCAAAGCCTGTATCTGCTGATTCCTGACGGCGGGCGGATACAGGGGGCCTGCGAGGAAGCGGGCATGGAGCGGATAGGCGGCGACGGCAGAGCCTGTGTATATCGCACCAGATAACGAGGCGGACGGGCTATCAGCGATACGAAGGTATATCCATTGGAGCGGGGGGATGGACAGACGGATGAAGCAGATACCAGAGGTAGTCGAAAAAATATGCGTGAAGGCGGTGCAGGCGATCATTCTGATCATCAGCCTGGGGCTGAGCTATGAGGCGGTTCGGTATACTCACGGTTATCCTCTGTCCCTCGGGGAGGATATGATTCTGATTGAGCCGGACTCGGCGGTGAGGAATCTTCTGATCTTCTGTCTTGTGCTGGCGGCGGCATGGCTGTTGCAGAGAGTGGTGCTGCGGGGGACACAGGCCGCGATCAAAAAGCGTGTGCGCGCGATTGCGATAGTAGTCACTCTGCTGACAGGAGTATTGCTTGCCGTCTGGGTGTCCATCTGTCATATTGCGCCGACCTGGGACCAGCTACAGGTCTATCTGGACGCTCTGGACTTCAAGGCGGGGAATTTTCATGATATGACGGGTTATCTGCAGATGTGGCCGCAGCAGTACGGACTGACTTTTCTGTATGAGATATTTCTGGCTTTTGGCGGAGGATACCGGTTGCTGCAATATATCAATGTGCTGATGGTCATGTGCATCATATGGTCCTCCTATCTGCTGGTGGAGGAGCTCTGTGGGGATGCCAGAGCCTCTCTGTATGTCGTTATCGGGGATGCGCTCTTTTTCCCGATGTGGCTCTATGTCAATTATGTGTATGGCGAGTTGCTGTCCATAGGTTTTTGTATGCTGGGAATCTGGCTGCTGATACGCTGGTGTCATGTGCAGAAAAGGAGGTACGCCGTCTGGTCGCTGTGCGCTCTGAGCGTGGGAACGCTGGCCCGAATCAATGTGCTGATCGTTCTGATCGCGGCCTGCATCGCCATGCTGATACATAGCCTGCAAAAGCGCAGCCTGGGGAGACTGTTGATGGCTGTGCTCGTCATATTGGTGCCGCTGGGAGCCGTCGGCGCCGTGCGTCTGGGCTATGAGCTGCGATCGGGGATAGCGATCAGGGGAGGTATCCCCGCCAGCGCGTATGTCGCCATGGGGATGCAGCGCTCGGATGGAGGTCCGGGGGTATATAATGGGTATAATAATTCGATGTACAGGGGCGAGGCTGACAGCGACAGGGACAAGGCCAATGAGATCGCCATGGACTATATCCGGCAGCGGGTACAGGAATTTTCGGCTGACCTTAATATGACGAAGGACTATTACAAGGAGAAGGTGCAGGTGCAGTGGAACGAGCCGACTTTCGGCAGCCTGGTGATGACATCGACCTTTGAGAGAGAGCCAGAGGGTATCGTGCAGAAGCTCTACTACGGCAACTGGCAGCAGCGTTATCGAGACTATATGAACCGATATGTGACGATACTGTATCTGGGAGTACTCCTGTACTGTGTGTTGGGCCTGCTGCGCAGGACGGATATCCTGCAATGCCTGATGCTGATCGGGGTGATCGGCGGATTCCTGTTCAGTATTCTGTGGGAGGCCAAGTCGAGATATGTGTTGCCTTACGCCCTTCTGCTGATTCCCTATATGGCGTGGGGGATCGCCGCTGCACAGGCCTATGCCGGAGGACTGCTCCGCAGCTTCAGGCAGGGCAGGAAAAACTGAGAACGGGAGAGTGTTGGCATGTGTGTGTACGGAGAGCCGGGGGCGGCGATATATCTGCGCCCGATGACATATGAGGATACGGATCTGATCGTGTCCTGGCGCAACCAGGAGGCGGTGCGCAGGAACTTCATCTATCAGGAGCTGTTCACCAGAGAGAGCCATGAGCAGTGGATTCACACCATGGTGGAAACCGGCAAGGTGGTGCAGATGGTCATCTGTGAGACGGAGGGAGGACGGCCCGTTGGCTCGGTGTATCTGCGGGATATCGACAGGCGGCATAACAAGGCGGAGTACGGTATCTTCATCGGCGGAGAGGGAGCCAGAGGCAAGGGCTATGGGACGGTGGCAGCGCGATTGATGATCCGCTACGCGTTCGAGGAGCTGGGGCTGCACAGGCTGTTTCTGCGGGCCTTCGCGGACAATGAACAGGCGATCCGCAGCTATGAGAAAGCGGGATTTGAGCGGGAGGCCTATCTGCGGGAGGATGTCTGTATTGAAGAGCGCTACCGGGACATCGTACTCATGGGGGTGCTCAATCGGGAACATAGGTTGCTATAGACATGCAAAACTTTCAATAAAGGAATAGGATATGATGGAAGGAAAGACAGTTAGCTTTGTGATTCCCTGCTATCGCTCGGAGCATACGATTGGCAAAGTGGTGGCGGAGATTCATGCGACAATGGCAGAGATCGGGCAATATACCTATGAGATCATCTTGGTGAACGACTGCTCGCCCGACGGGACATGGGCGGCGATCCGTGGGCTTTGCCAGGAGGATGAGCGCATCAGAGGGATTAATTTTGCCCGGAATTTTGGACAGCATGCGGCTTTGATGGCAGGGCTGAGGCAGTCTGTCGGAGCGTATGTGGTCTGTCTGGACGATGACGGGCAGACACCGGCGGACGAGGTGGGAAAGCTCCTCGCCGCGCTGGAGGATGGCTATGATGCGGTCTATGCCAGCTATGCCCATAAGCGGCATTCCCTGTTTCGCAATCTGGGCAGCAGGGTGAACGAGCTGATGACCCGCATCATGCTGGAAAAGCCCAGGGAATTGTTTGTGTCCAGCTATTTCGCAGTGTGCCGGTTTGTGGTGGAGGATATGATCCGCTATGAGAATTCTTATCCCTATGTGATCGGCCTGGTGCTGCGCGCCACGAAGAATATTACCAATGTGGAAGTGAATCACAGAGAGCGGCAGGAGGGGAGCTCCGGATATACGCTCAAGAAATTGTTTTCTCTGTGGTTCAACGGCTTCACGGCATTTTCTGTGAAGCCGCTGCGGATTGCCACGGCTGTCGGCTGTATCAGCGCCGCTGCGGGCTTTATCTATGGATTGTATACCATCGTCAAGCGCCTGTTGAATCCTCAGGTGCCAGTGGGCTTCAGTTCCACGATGGCGGCCATTGTCTTTTTCGGAGGGATGATCATGATCATGCTGGGCATGATCGGGGAGTATATTGGCCGGATCTATATCAGTATGAATAACTCTCCTCAGTATGTGATTCGCGAGCGAATCAACGCGCGAAAAGAGGGCGCGGAATGAGGAGCTGGAGAAGGTGGGCGGCCGCAGCGGTCATCATGCTGATCAGCATTGCAATGCTCGCGCTGCTGTTCGTGAGGCCGCAGATCATGAGTACCTCGGCTGCGGTGTATGATGGGCGCAATGTCAAGCTGATATGGGAGGACTTGCATTATGACCGAAGGATAAAGCTGATACAGGCCGATCTGGATGCCCTGCGAGGTAAGCAGTATTCGGCCCTGTTTCTGTCCATGTATCCAATCGAGACCTATGACGAAGGTTTGATCTCTCACTGGAGGGGGCTGGAAATATTCAAGGCGAAAACGACTGTGGAGAACGGTCGGGAGCTGGCGGGAACTTTGGCATATCTGCTGGAACAGGGGACCTTGCCAGACCTGGTGCTGCTGGGGCTGGACCCCGAGTGCTTGGAGGATAACTATCCGCTGAAGGATTCGCTGCTCAAGGCGCTCGGTCAGACTCCCGACACGATGTGGGAGATATTACTTGCGAGTCCCTCCATGTCGTATTGGCGCGGCAAGGAGGACGGTGAATGGCAGGCGGCGCTTGACCGCTACGAGAAAGCGGTAAGGCTGCTGGTGAGGGAGGACAATGTCAAGCTTTTCTATGCCTGTGACAGGGAATGGCTGGTTTGCAATGACAGCAACTATGCGCGTGAGAAGATACTGGCCGAGAATGCGGCGCGGGCGCTGCTGGGCTACTATACCAGCAACCAATATCTGCTGACGGAGGAGAATATGGAGCGGAGCATGGCCGCTGCCAGAGATTTGGTTGCCACATGGCGTACTGGCGACAGGCATGTGGATGGGTTACAGGGCAAGACGCTGGTGTTCATGGGAGACAGCACGTTTGGCCACTATACGGATTCTCTTGCCATCACAGGCGTGGTGGAGGAATTTACCGACGCAAGGGTGGTGAATTGCGGATATGGGGGGATGACGGGTACATATGGCGAGTTTTCGGGAGTCACTCTGGGCGATCTGCTGGATGCGATAGAGGTGCCTGACGGCTTTTTGAGCGGCGAAGGAGTAGGCGGACAGCCGGCTCTGGACGCGCTGCCAGAGCTTCATCAGCTGGCGGGCGCAGGGGAGAATGTGGTATTTTTTCTGGATTACGGTATCAATGACTATATTGGCGCCCTCCCTCTGCGCGGGGAGGACGATCATGATGCTCACACTTATGTCGGCGCCATGAGGACGGCGATAGAGAGACTGCAGGAGATGTTTGAGGGCAGCAGGATCGTCCTGGTGACGCCCCATTTTATCCGGTACAACAATAACGGCAACAATCCGGTGGGCGAGGCGGGAAATGTGTACGCGGATTATGTGGAGGCCGTCAGGGAGCTGGCGCGGGAGTACGCTCTGCCAATACTGGATTTTTATGGAGAGCTGGGCATCAGCGAGGACAATTGGCAGGAGCGCCTGGGGGATGAGGTTCACCCCAATGAGGCGAGTCGTTTTGACATGGGCATGGCGGTGCTGGAGCTGCTCAAGGAAATGTTTCCGCAGGCGGGCCCATAAAAAGGTGTGGAGAGCAATGAGACGGAGAACGGTTTATTTTTGGATATTGGCTCTGGCTGCGGCTGTAGCGGTGGCGCTGTTAATATTGCTTCCGCCGGCGGAGAGGGTGATGGCGGAGGCATATACAGTAGCGGGGACCCACTGGCCAGCGGAGGCGGGACGCCATCAAAGATACGTGGCCAAGGCAGAGAGCTGCGCGCCGTATCTGGAGAGAATGGAGACGGGAGAGCATGAGATGATCTTCCTGTCCATGTATTCTCTGGAGTCCTTTGCGGAAGAAGACTTTCTCTTCTATCGAGGGATATCCATCGTGAAGATGGAGCCGGTTCTGGACAATTCGCTGGAGCTGCTCAGTGTATTGGAGCTATTGCTCTCTGGCGGAACGCTTCCAGAGCGGGTTTGTCTGGGAATTGATCCTGTGAAGCTGGGGAGCCATTTTTCCTGGGAGGAGGAACCTGACTGGCGGCAAGCTGTGGCGGCGCTGATTGAACGGCATGAGGAGATACAGTGGGAAGTGCTTCTCTCCTACCCTTCTCTCACAGAGTGGCAACAGATGACGGATGATGAGAGGGAGCGGGGGATAACCGCCTATGGTCAGGCTATGCGGTCCTTATCCGCGCTGGACAATGTGACTCTTTTCTATATTGGCGGGTTGGAATGGCTGATTTGTAATCAGGACAATTACGCGGGGGAGAGTGTGCTCAATGCCAGCGTCACCAAGACAATGATGCTGCGCATGTTCTGCGACGGGAACCATGTCGTGACACAGGATATGTGTGCTGAAGCGCTGGAGGAGTTGAGGAGGACGCTGGATACCTGGGGAAGCGAGCCGGCCTGTGCCCAAACTTCGTCCGACGACACGCTGGTATTTCTGGGAGACAGTGTGTTTGGCAACTATACGGACAGTGCCTCCATTCCTGGCGTGGTGGAGAATTTTACCGGAGCAAAATGCATCAACTGCGGATATGGCGGGATTACTCTCACCAAGGTCGGCAATATGAGCGGTGTGGATGTGGTGGAGAATCTCTGCAACGGACAGACGGGGGATATAGCGGAGACGGTGACAGCCTACAGCGGTATACGGGAGTTTGTCAGGGAAGGGACAGGTGACGGCCGCCTGATCTTCCTGCTCAACTATGGGATCAACGATTATATGGTAGGACATCCGATAGCGGCGGAGGATAGATATGCGGCGGACACCTATGCCGGCGCTCTGAGAACGGTCATAGAGCGGTTGCAGTCCTCCTATCCGGAGGCGGAGATCTTGATCGTGACGCCGGGATACATCACTTTCTATGACTGTGGCACTTATCTTGCCGGCGAGACGAGCCGCCCCCTTAGGGAGTACGCGGATGAAGCGGTGCGGGTCGCGCAGGAGTATGGACTGCCTTATATGGATATCTATGATGCTCTGGAGAGGTATGCGAGGGAGGAGGAGGTGCTTCTGGCGGACGGTGTGCATCCCAGCGAGAGGGGGCGCTTTCTGCTGGGGCGGCTGATCTGTGAGAAGATAGGCGAACTGTGAAGAGGGATGCCGGTTAAGGGCATCCCTCTCGCATAGTGGAGTCATCTTGCATAGTAGGTCACAAGCTTTTGAACGATATGGATAACGTCGTCTACGTCCTGGTCGGTCAGGGAGTAGTAGAGGGGCAGACTCATGACTTCCTCGTAGTAGCGTTCCGCCTCGGGGCACAGCCCTCTCTCATATCCCAGCTTCTCATAGTAGGAATGCCAGTACACCGGCAGATAGTGTACCTGGGACTGAATTCCCTCCGCTGCCAGCGCGTCAAAGAATTGCCTGCGTGTGCAGCTCAGCATATTGCTGCGGAGCCGCAGGATATACAGATGGCGGGTCGTGTCGGATTCGGGAATCTCCCGCTGTACCTGCAGTTGGGGAAGCTGGGAGAAGGCGGCGTCATATCTGGCCGTGATCTCCTTGCGGCGCGCGGAGAACGCACCGAGCTTGTCCAGCTGGCTGATCAGCAGCGCCGCCTGAAGCTCCGTCATGCGGTAGTTGTAGCCATACCCCACCTGTTCGTTGTACCAGGGAGCGTCCGTGGGATGCGCCATCTGGCCGCGGTCACGGGTGATGCCGTGGGAGCGGAGCAATACCAGCCTGTCATATAGCTCCCGATTGTCGGTCGTCACGGCTCCGCCCTCTCCGGCGGTCACAGTCTTGACAGGGTGGAAGCTGAAGGTGGTCATGTCCGCGATGCTGCCCACGGGACGTCCCTTATAGCGGGTACCGATGGAGTGGGCGGCGTCCTCGATCAGCGTCAGATGATGCTCCTGACAGATGGCTCTGATCTCGTCATGCTCCACCGCCTGGCCGGTAAAGTCCACCGCTACCACCGCCCTGGTGTGCGGAGTAATATGGGCGCGGATGGAGGCGGGGTCGATATTGTAGGTGTCAGGATTGATGTCCGCGAATATGGGCCTTGCGCCGCAGTACAGCGCACAGTTGGCGCTGGCGGCAAAGGTGATGGGGGTCGTGATCACCTCATCCTCCGGTCCGATGCCGGCGGCCAGAGCCGCGATATGCAGCGCCGCAGTGCCGTTGCTGACAGCCACGCAGTATTTGGCTCCGGTGACAGCGCAGAGCTTTTTCTCCAGCTCCACGATGCGGGGGCCGCAGGTCAGATAGTCGCTGCGCAGCGTCTCGGTCACGGCCTGGATATCCGCGTCGTCAATATATTGTCTCCCATAGCTCAGCGCTGTGGTGCGGACGGGTATGCCGCCGCAAATTGCCGGTTTTTCCATGATAATCCCTCTTTTCTGTGTCAACGGTCGTTTATTCTGCGTCTATTATATACCCATCCCCCCAAATAGAAAAGGGAAATCTGCCGTTTGGAAAAACAAACTTGCTTTTCACACAGCGATATGCTATAACTAAACCTATATATGGGATAGCTGCGGAAGCTTATGCATTGCCGCGGCGCAGAGGAGAATCCGCAGATGCGTTTGATGAAAACTATCACAGGCAAAATAAATATTCAGACTTGCATTGTATCGCTCTGCATTCTTGCGGTCTGTGTGGCGACGCAGCGGATACAGACGGTTGCCTGGAATTCGGGCATTGCGGAGCTGGCGCGGGACTCCCTCGGCGTGCTGATGGCAGTGATCATCTGTACGCATTATCGGTGGAGCGACTTTGTCCAGCACAGGATTCCCTATCTCATATGGAGCGTCCTGGGGATAATTGCGGGCGCGGTTTTGATTCCCGCCGCTTTTGAGAGAAGAGAGGTTTACCTGAAAGCGGATACGGTGATTATTGCCCTGGGTATATTTCTCATGGGATATTGCGTCATTCATACGTTCATCAGCTTCTTTGTGGAGAAATGCCGCCCCAGGCATTATCGGCCGTTATTTATCCTGTGGATTGTGATGCTGCTGTTGATGATTTTTTCCAAGACGGATTATCTGTGGCCGGAGTGCTATTTCATCCTGTTTCTGTGTTATTATATGACCGAGCGCACGCCCATCCAGCGCGCCAATGTGGTCACTGGGATTGTAAATGGCATCATTCTGGGCTTTGTAGCCATCCAGACGCATGCGCTTCTGTGCAGGCCCTATGACATACCCCGATATCGGGGGGATTTCTGTAATTCCAACAATAATTGTCTGTTTTTATGTCTGTGTCTGGCGGCGATATTGGCTAAGCTATTGTTGCTCACGAAGGAAAATAAGAACAGATGGGTGTGGATTTTCTTTCTGCTGCTCGCGGAAGCCTGCTATGCGTTTATCTTTATGACAGGCGGGCGCTCCGGATATATCGCTGCCGTCGTCGTCACGGCGTTCTTCCTGATATTCTATTGCCGGATCAGGGAAAAACGGGTCTTTTTCCGAATGGGAGCGCTGTTAGTCTCTCTGTTTGTGGTGTCCGTGCCGGTGACTTATCTGGCGGTCCGCTATGTTCCCACCATCCATCCGCACGTGGTCTTCTATTATCAGGAGGGATATTCGGAGTCTCTGGTCCATTCCTGGGACAGCCGCGATTCGGACAAGTATGTCACGTTTCAGGAGATGCTGGAAACGGTATGGGGGAGATTCTCCAGTATCGGGAAGCTGTTTGGCGAAGCGTGTGAGGAGGAGGGCGGTGCGCAGGACGCTCAGGTGCTGGCGACCGCGTCGGGCATCGGCTCCCGTCCCATTGTCGCATTGGCCCGCGCCAGGGCGGAGCTCTCGGAAGCGGAGATAGATCCCGATACGCTGCCGGCTCTGTCAGAGGAGGAATTCGGGAATTCCCTACTGGTGAGGTATACGATATACAAATGGTTCTTTACGCATCTGTCGCTGAGGGGTATGCCCTATGAGGAGCAGGGCTTCCAGTTGACGGCGGGATACTGGGTCCAGCATGCGCACAATATCTATCTGGATTACGGCATCAACTTCGGATATCCGGTTATGATTTTGTTCACGGTCTTTTCCTGGTGGGGGATTGGAAGGCTCTTCAAGCAGGGGCTGAAAAAGGGCTGGGAGCAGTCGGCGTGTCTGCTGATCGCGATGGTTCCCCTCGTCTTTGGGATGCTTGAATATGCCTGGGGAGCGGGGACGCTTGCCACGGTGTCCCTGTATCTGGCTTTCCGAGAGATGTGCGAGGCCTGAGAATAGCTGGTGTACCTGGTGTGGAAGGAGAGTGGACGAGATATTTCATTTGTTTGAGAAGCTTGACCGAGACGAAGTGTATGTGATTGCCGAGATGAGCGCGAACCATGGCGGAAGCCTGGAGAACGCTCTGGAGATCGTCCGGCAGGTGGCCATGGCGGGGGCGGATTGCCTGAAAATACAGACCTACACGGCGGATTCCCTGACGATAGACTGCGACAATGAGTATTTCCTGATCAAAGGGGGGCTGTGGGACGGATACAAGCTGTATGACCTCTACACCGATGCCGCGACTCCCTATGAGTGGCAGAGAAGGATAAAGGAAGAGTGCGAGGCGAATGGCCTGGACTTTCTGTCCACACCGTTCGATCGGGGCGCCGTCGATTTTCTGGATGGGCTTGGAGCCGAGGCATATAAGATTGCCAGCTTTGAGCTGGTGGACATACCGCTTATCGAGTACGCGGCGTCGAAGGGCAAGCCCATGATCATCTCCTGCGGGATGGGGAGCCTGCAGGAAATCCAGGACGCAGTTGACGCCTGCCACAGAGTCGGGAATGATCAGATCGTGCTGCTGAAGTGCTGCAGCGAGTATCCGGCCAAGTGGGAGGATATGTATCTGGGTAATATTCCTGATATGAAAAAGCGGTTTGGCGTGCGAATCGGCCTGTCCGACCACAGCCAGGGAAGCCTGGCCGCCGTCGCCGGGGTAGCGCTCGGCGCATGTGTGGTGGAAAAGCATGTCAGGCTGGACGGGGTAGACAGCGCGGACAGCGCATTCAGCATGAGTATGCCGGACTTTGCCCAGATGGTCAGCGATGTGCGCAGCGCCAGAAAAATAGTGAGAGGCCCTGTATATGAGCTGACGGACAGCGAAAAGGCATCCACGGTATTTCGGAGGAGCATTTTTGCGGTCAGGGACATACGGGCGGGCGAGCCGTTTACGGAGGACAACATTCGGGTGATTCGCCCCGGCTACGGCATTGCCCCCAAATACTATAAGGGGCTGATCGGACGAGCGTGCGGGAGAGACATCAGAAGAGGAGAGCCGCTTGTGGAAGACGATCTGCAATGAGGGCGGAAGGGGAAGTGTAATGGAAAGAGTTCTGTTGTTGAGCAACAATGACAACGCGAGGCCGCTCTATGAATGGCTGGTTCAAAAGGGCTATGATGTGAAGCTCTGTGCCGATCCCGTCACTGTGGACATGATAGATTCGTTTGCCCCTGAGCTGGCGATCAGCTATAATTACCGGCACATCATCAGAGGGGACGTCATTGAGCGCATGGGAGGTCGGATGATCAATATGCATACGTCCTATCTTCCCTGGAATAAGGGGAGTTCCCCCAATATCTGGAGCTTTATCGACGACACTCCCAAGGGTGTCACGATCCAGAGACTGGAGAGAGGGCTGGATACCGGTGGGATTATCCTGCAAAAAGAGCTGGAGTTCGACGAGGACACGGAGACGCTGGCCTCCACATATGAGAAGCTGAATACCGAGATTGTCCGTCTGCTGACAGACAACTGGGAGATGATAGAAACAGGGGATTATGTGCCCACGCCTCAGAGAGGGGCGGGAAGCTATCATCGGCTCTCCGACCTGGAAGCGTTGCTTAAGGGAAGAACTCTTGACTATCATATGACTATAGCGGAATTCAGGAGATTTATAGCGGGCATAGGAGTGTAAATATGGTTATTTTTCGTGCGGATGGAAATGCTGAGGTGGGTTCAGGTCATGTGATGCGGTGTCTGTCGATTGCGGATGCTGCCCGTCAGGTGGGGGAAGAATGTATCTTTGTCACGGCCTCCGATGACTTTGCGGATATCATCGCGGCCAGGGGGCATGGGAATCATATTTTGCATACGGATTATCGCGATATGGAGTCGGAAGAGTTTCTTCCGGCTCTTAGTCCATATAGACTGTCCACACTGTTTGTCGATTCCTACTTTGTCTCTGTAGGCTATCTGAGCAAATTGGCGGAGCGCTGCCGGGAGCGGGGAATCCGGCTTGTCTATATCGATGATGTGCTGGCGATGCCCTATCCCTGTGACGTGCTGGTGAACTATAACATCTATGCGAAGGCGAATGTCTATGAGAATCTGTACGCCGGCCGTCGGATGCCGGAGCTCCTGCTGGGGACGGCCTACGCGCCTCTGAGGGCGGAGTTTGGCAAGTTGCCCTGCCGCGCTGTGCGGGACAGGGCCGAAAGTATCCTCATCTCCACCGGAGGCGCGGACCCGAAGCATATGGCGGTGGAGCTTGTCAGAGCTGCAAGAGGGCAGGACTACCTGTTCCATGTCGTCGTGGGCTCGATGAACAGAGACAGGGAGGCCATCCGCAGTCTGGCCGCCGGATGCGGCAACATTATCCTGCATGAAAATGTGACGGCTATGTCAGCCCTGATGCAGACCTGCGATCTGGCCATATCAGCGGCCGGATCGACGCTCTATGAGCTGTGCGCGACGCAGACGCCGACCGTCACCTATGTGCTCGCCGACAATCAGATGCCGGGGGCGGAGGGTTTTGCCTCCCGCGGTATCATGAGAAGCTGCGGCGATGTGAGGGATATGGGCAGCAGGGAGCTGGCGGAGAGTCTGATCTGTAAGGCGCTGGAGCTTGCTGGCGACACAGCGGAGAGACGCCGTATGGCCCAGGCGATGCGCACTGTCGTGGACGGCCAGGGGGCGGGGAGAATCATCGGCAGGGTGCCCTGCGAATGCCGCGGGGGGATTTGACTTGGGCGGGGGGAGATGCTATACTATCTGTGAAGTATGAGCGATATGACATGCGCGGCGACAGCGGCGCGAAAGGCAGGTTTCTCCATGAAGGAGCGCATCTATATCTGTCACACCTACTATCATGTATATGTGACATTTCTGAAGGAATTGAATCGTCCCAGAGAGCAGAGGGGACAGGCCACTCTGATACTCAGCCGTCTGTCCACCCAGTTCGAGAACCTGAAGAGTCGGGTGGAGGCCACCGGACTGTTTGCCGAGGTGCTGGAGTTCGATGAGAAGAGGGATACCGCTTTTCCAGAGCTGGCCAGATATCGGGAGAATACGGGGAATCTGATCAGGAATCTGGTCAACAGGGTGAAGTTTACCAGAAGGTTCGCCCGCCTGGTGGCGCCCTCGGTTCCGGTGGACCTACGGACTTATGGCGATATCTATGTGTACTGTGATTCCGATCCGATTGGCTACTATCTGAATATGTATAAGATACCCTATCACGCGCTGGAGGACGGGCTCAACTGTCTGAAGAATTATGATGCGGCCAGGTATGACAACAGGGGGCATTTTGGCCTCAAGGCCTTCCTGTCCGAGAGGTGCAATCTGATCTTTATCCAGAATGGATATGGGAAATACTGTATCGATATGGAGGTCAATGATATCTCCGCGCTCAAGTATTCCTATCGAAAATATATCGAGCAGCCCCGCCAGGAGTTGGTCAAGCGGCTGACTCAGGAGGACAAGGATATCATCCTTCGCGCCTTCGTGCGGGATATGGAGAGCCTGAAGGCTCAGCTCTCCACGGTGGAGGGCGGGCCCGACAAGATATTGATCCTGACAGATCCCCTGTGCAGCCTGGAGGTCAGGGAACAGATCTTCCGCGATATTATCGCCATGTTTGAGCCGGAGGGAAAGATATTTATCAAGCCTCATCCGCGGGATACGCTGGATTATCGGACCCTGTTTGCAGAGTATCCGCAGTTTGATCCCACAGTGCCGATGGAGATGCTCAATTTCTTTCCAGGAGTCAGGTTCAAGAAGGTGGTGGGAGTGCTCACAGAGGTGGGCGCGATTGAGTATGCGGACGAGACGGTGCGTCTGGGAGCGGATTTCATGGACAAGTATGAGGCTCCGTCAGTACACAGGCAGAATGAGCAGATCTGAGAGATGTGCGCGGGATGCGGAGAGTGAGGATAAATGGGACGAATCATTAAAAAGCTGAACATCCTTCTGGATAAATCCCAGAAGCGGGCCATGGGCGGGCTGATCGTGCTGATGATCATCAGCGCGGGGCTGCAGACTCTGGGCGTGGGGATGATTATGCCGGTGGTGCAGATTGTCATGGACAGTCAGGCCATGGAGAGGCCCGGACTGCTGAACAAGGCTTATCTGCTGCTTGGCGGCGGTTCCCCGATGCGCTTCACGGTGCTGGTGATGCTGGGGCTGGTGCTGGCCTACGTGCTGAAAAATGTGTTTCTCTTCTTTGAGCAGCGGGCTACGCTGGCGTTTGTCTACTCCAACCAGTTCCGCACCTCGGAGCGGATGATGCGCAGCTATCTGCGCCGCGGCTACGAATTCTACCTGAATGTGGACACCGCTGTGATACAGCGGAACATCACGGCCAATGTCAACAATATGTACGCTCTGATCCTGGCGCTGTTGCAGTTGGTCTCGGACGGGATCGTGTTTGTGTTTCTGGTGACTTTTCTGCTGGCGGCGGACCCGGGGATGACGATTCTGCTGGCGGTGGTGATGATATTGCTGCTGGCGGCGATCAAGGGAGTGCTCAAGCCGGTGCTGCACAGGGCTGCCGCCCAGCACCAGGACTGCTACAGCGGCCTGCTGAAATGGATATCCCAGACGGTGCAGGGGGTCAAGGAGATCAAAATCGCCTGCAAGGAGCAGTATTTTGTGGACGAGTACCTGAAATACGGCAAGGGCTATGTGACGGCTGCCCGCAAGAGCGACCTGTACAGCCAGACGCCCAAGCTGTTGATCGAGACGGTGTGTGTGGCCTGTATGATCTCCTATATTATCTATATGATTGGCAGCGGCGTGAACAATGAGGATATGATCACGACGTTGACCGCCTTTGCGGGGGCGGCGGTTGCGCTGCTTCCCTGTGTCAACCGCATCAACAATCAGATGAATAAGATCGCCTTCTGCGAGCCCTTTCTGATGGCGGTCAGCGACGACCTGCAGACGGAGATCAGCAATGACAATGTAGATATGAGCTATGCCACCGATACGGATGAGAAGCTTCCGGTGAGGGATCGGATCGAGCTTAAGGATATCGTCTATGCCTATCCGAACACGGACAAGCGCATCTTCGACCATGCCAGCCTGACTGTCCCGGTGGGCAAAAGTGTGGGAATCGTGGGAACCTCCGGCGCGGGCAAGAGCACGGTGGTGGATATACTGCTGGGACTTCTGGAGGCGCAGGAGGGACAGATCACGGCGGACGGCGTGGACGTAACGGCGCATTATCGGGCCTGGCTGAAAAATGTGGGTTATATTCCGCAGATGATCTTCATGCTGGATGATACCATCCGTAAGAATGTCTGTTTTGGCGTGCCAGACGAGAAGATTGACGAGGAGAGGCTGTGGGAGGCTCTGCGGGAGGCTCAGCTGGACGAGTTTGTGAGGGCGCTCCCCCAGGGGCTGGATACCGGCATCGGGGAGAGAGGTATCCGCATATCCGGCGGACAGCGTCAGCGGATTGGCATCGCCAGAGCGCTGTATCATGATCCCGAGGTGCTGATTCTCGATGAGGCTACCTCCGCTTTGGACAATGACACCGAGGCGGCGATCATGGAATCCATCAACCGCTTGCAGGGCAGGAAGACGTTGATCATCATCGCTCACCGCCTTCAGACCATTGAGAAGTGTGATCTGGTATACCGGGTGCAGGAGGGGCAGGCTGTGATCGAGAGGGGGGCCGATCTCTTATGAAGCTGAGTGTGATCGTGCCGGTGTACAATATGGCGGCGGACGGCAAATTGCAGTACTGCCTGGACAGCCTGGTGAACCAGACTATATCAGACTATGAGATCCTCGCCGTGGATGACGCCTCCACGGACGATTCTCTGGAGATCCTGCGGGAATATGCCGGGAGATATCCGGAGAAAATAAAAGTGCTGACCCATGCGGTGAACAAGCGCCAGGGCGGTGCCAAGAACACAGGGCTTGCGGCGGCGTGCGGAGAGTGGGTGGGCTTTATCGACAGCGATGACTGGGTGACGCCCGACTACTATGAGAAGCTGCTTGAGCGGGCCAGAGAGACCGGAGCGGACATGGTGGGCTGCGACTACAATCTGGTCGATTCTCACACCTTTGAGGTGGGACGCGTGGTGCAGAACAACTCGGCGGAGCAGGTGGGAGAGCTGGACAGGGAGAGACATGGGAAGCTGGTCATGCGTCCTGGCAGCATGGTGATCAAGATTTATAAGCGGCGGATTATCGAGGAGAATCACCTTGATTTCCCAGAGGGGATATTCTATGAGGACAACTGCGCAGGGCCGGTATGGTCTCTGTACTTTACCCATTTTGAGCGGGTGGAGGAGCCGCTGTACTACTATTATCAACACCAGGCCTCCACGGTCCATCATGTGTCGGAGGAGAGGTGCCGCGACCGGATGAAGGCGGCTCAGAGTATGCTTGAGCAGTGCAGGGAGAGGGGCTTTCTGGAGGAATATTATCCGGAGCTCCAATACCGGTTCACAGAGCTGTACTATGCGGTCACGCTGTTTTCCTATATGCTGGGATGTCCGCGCCGGAGGCTCTCCTTTGTGAAGGAGCTGGGGCGGGGCATCAGGGAGGCGTTTCCAGACTTTCAGGAGAATGCATACTATCAGCGATACACGGACCCGGAGGAAAAACAGATGATTGCCCTGCACATGCAATCAGACATCAGATTCTTCTGCTATTATGGATTAAAGGTGTTGGTGCGCGCACTAAAGAAGCGCAGGTCCTCCCAGTGAAAATAGGCAAAAGTAAAACTGTTTTTTGCCAGTACCGAATTGTGTATATTGTATACTCCAAAAGCGGGTTCTTTCGAACTGTCGGTACTTAGCGAGGTCTGCCGAATTTATTCGGCACGAGCTTAGTACCGCTACAGTGAGAACGAAGCGAGAGCGTGCCCGCGTTGGAGCATACAATGTACACAATGACACTAGCCAAGCAACTAGCTTTCACAAACGCCCACAGTGCAAAAAGAGGAAAGGAAATCACAGAGAATGCGTAGAATTGCGATTATCACAGCCAGGGGTGGCAGCAAGCGGATTCCCCGCAAGAATATCAAGGAATTCTGCGGCAAGCCCATATTGGCTTACTCCATAGAGGCGGCCAGAGCGTCGGGATTGTTTGACACGGTGATGGTGTCCACAGATGACGGGGAGATTGCCGATATCGCTAGGAAATATGGGGCGGAGGTTCCCTTTGCCCGAAGTGAGAGTACGGCCGGCGACTTCGCCACCACCAATGATGTGCTGCTGGAGGTGTTGGCCGAGTATGAGAAGCGGGGAGAGTGCTATGATATAGGCTGCTGCATCTATCCCACCGCTCCCTTTGTGACGGCCCAGAAGCTGAGAGCGGCCGCTGAGCTGCTGGAGGCAGGGGGCGCGGACACGCTGATTCCGGTGGTGGCGTTTTCCTATCCGCCCCAGCGGGCCATGATTATGAGGGGGGAGCGCCTGGTCTTTGAATCCCCTCAGTATCTGGACAGCAGGTCTCAGGACCTGGAGCCTCACTATCATGACGTAGGGCAGTTCTATCTGTTCCGCACCGAGGCTTTTGCGCGAAACAGGAAGCTGATGGTCGGCGACATCCTGCCCTATGTGGTCTCCGAGCTGGAGGTGCAGGATATCGACAATCAGACGGACTGGGAGATTGCGGAGATGAAATACCGTCTGATGAAGGAGCGGCATGAGCGGGGATAATTTGACAGGGGAAAAGCGAATACACCCAATGAGGGACAAAATCATATATGGACTCAGCGGTTTGCTGATGATATTGGCGGCGCTTCCCATATTGCTATGCCCCACACAGCGCAGGGATCTGCAGGCAGAGCTGCTGTTTCTGGGGGACAGCATCGTGGGGCAGTATCGGGATGAAACCGGTATCCCTGTGCTCACTGCTGTGGAATTGGGGATCCCTGTGATCAATGGGGCTTTTGGTGGCTCTACGATGAGTCTGAGGAATCTGGATGGCAGGGATGCCTATTATCATGACAGCCTGTCTTTTTCCCGATTGGCGCGGGCGGTTGCCACCGAGGATTTCGGCTCGCAGCAGACGATTCGCACCAAGAATTATGTTACCATGCATTTTAAAAACATCATCGATCAATTGGATGTCGTGGATTTCTCCTCCATAAAGGCGGTTTTTATCAGCTATGGCATGAATGACTACACCACCGGCAGCGCTGTCGTCAATCCGCTCGACCCCAGGGACCCGTATACGGTGGAGGGCGCTATGCGCACAGGGATCTATTTTCTGCAGAAGGCCTACCCTGATCTGCGGATCATTTTCGTGAGTCCGACCTACTGTTGGTTTCTGAATGCCGGAGAGGAAGCGGCGGAGACCTGCGAGACCAACGATTACGGCGGGGGATACCTGGAGGAGTATGTGGAGGCGATGCGCCGCGTGGCGGATGAGTGCGGTGTGGAGTTTTTGGATCTGTATCATGACTATTATCCGCATGAACAGTATCAGGACTGGCAGCTCTACACGGAGGATGGCATACATCCCAATGAGGCCGGCAGACAGAAGATCGCGCAGACGCTCGCGGCGTATCTGCGGGATAGTGAATAACGATATGGAGGCATTACAAGGTGAAAACACCCACAGAGACGTGGAACTGCATAAAGAAATGTTACAGGAGGGAATGGAAATACGCCTTTCTCAGCACCTTCCTGACGGGCGTGATGGTACATATGCCGGCAATGCTGAGGGATATTCCCAATCATGACGGATTGGCCAGCATGTATTTTGACCAGAATATGATCACCTCCGGCAGATGGTTCCTGACGGTGGCCTGCGGGCTGTCCTCCTACTACACGTTGCCCTGGCTGATCGGGCTGCTGGCCATGCTGTACCTGGGCATAACCAATGTGCTGCTGACCGAGCTGCTGGAGGTCAGGCAGACATGGGCCGTGGTCGTGATCGGCGGACTGATGGCTGTGTTTCCCTCCCTTGCGTCCACATTTGCCTATGTGTTTACCATGGATGGATACATGCTCGCGGTGCTGTTTGCGGTGCTTGCGGTGCTGCTGACCAAAAAGTATCGGCTGGGCCTTTTGCCGGGAGCGCTGTGCCTGGCTGTGAGCCTGGGTATCTACCAGTCCTATCTGCCCTTCGCGGTGCTGCTCTGTCTGTACGGAGTCTGTCAGATTGGAGCCTCTGAGGGAAGCCTTCGGGAGAAGAGCAAAAAGATTCTCCGCTATGTGTGGATGGGAGCGGTCGGTATTACCGCATACTATATCATCCTGCGGGTTCTGCTGTGGGTGCAGGGCAAGGAGCTGGCCTCCTACCAGGGGATTAACGGCATGGGCGGCGTTTCCCTCGCCGGACTCGGCAGCATACTGCCGCGCATGTACAGAGATTTTATCGCTTTTACCCTGAGAGGGGGGGCGCTGACAAACAATATTTATGCCCGGGGAGCCCTGCTGCTATTGGGGATTGCCGCCGCATGGACGCTGGTTTGTCTTTGCAGGCAAAAAAAATGGTGGAAGAGCGTCTGGTTTTTCGCTATAATAGCAGTGACTGCCGCGGTGCTGCCCCTCGCCATGAATCTGATCATGATCATCTCGCCGGATGTGAATTACCATCTGCTGATGCGGTATCAGTGGGTGCTGCTGCCCATCTGCCTGGTGGCGACAGTCAGCCGTCACAGCCAGAGCAGGCCATGGACGGCGTGGCTGGGCCTGGTATGCGGCCTGGTGCTGGTGTTCAATTACGCGGTGACAGATCAGATCGCCTACGCCAATCTGGAGAAAAAGTATGAGAAGACATACGCCTATTGTATTCGCCTCCTGGACCGCATCGAGCAGACGCCGGGGTACTATCAGGGAATTCCCATCGCCATGATCGGCGTGATCGGGGACGAGTCCTACCCGACGACGGACCTGACGACTCAGGTGACAGAGGGCATGATTGGCATCGGCGGTGATTACCTGCTGTATACGGGCGGGAACTACCAGACATTTATCAGCAATTACCTGGGGGCCACGCTGAATATTTTGCCGCCGGAAGCGATGGAGGAGATGTATTATGACGAAGCCTATCGGGAGATGGAGAGCTTTCCCGGGGCGGATTCCATACGGATTATCGACGGCGTCATGTATATTAAGACGGAAAACCAGACGCGGGAGTGACCTGGCAGTGCAGTATCGCAGGCAAGCCTGCGGTATGCGGTGATATAATAGGTAATTGCGAAACAACTCTTTTCTGGAACAGGGAATGGGCAATATATATAAAATAAGGGCGACTTGCCACTGCATCGGAGCCCGTTTTTGTATATATTGACCAGTCCCGTCACTTGCGGAGAGAGTTTCGCAATTGACTAGGTGATATAAAGATGAAAGGTGGGACAAGGCATGGCTACTTTATCCATTGTGCTTCCCTCATATAATGAAGAACAGAATATTGCCCATACAGCCCAGACTCTGACTGAGCTGCTGCGGCAGGAGCGGATCGACTACGAGCTGATCTTTGTCAGCGACGGCTCCAGGGACGGCACCTACCAGGAGATACAGAAGGCGGCGGAGCAGGACTCACATATCAGAGGATTGGAGTTCTCGCGCAATTTCGGCAAGGAGGCCAGCATCTTCGCGGGCCTGCAGCTATCTACAGGAGACGCGGTCATCGTCATGGACTGTGACCTTCAACACCCGCCCCAGATGATTCCCCGCATGTGGGAGCTGTGGAACGCGGGCTACGAGGTGGTCGAGGGAATCAAGAGCCGGAGAGGAAAGGAGAGCTTCCTGCACAAATGCTTTGCGGGAGCCTTCTACAAGATCATGAGCGGCCTCATCAAGATGGACATGAATGCCTCCTCGGACTATAAGCTGCTGGACCGCAAGGTGGTGGAGGTGCTGCTGGAGCTGCCGGAGAAGAATACATTTTTCCGCGCACTGACCTTCTGGGCCGGCTTCAAGACCGTCAGCGTGGAGTACGAGGTGCAGGAGAGAATCTACGGCGAGAGCAAATGGTCATTTTTCAGCCTGATGCGCTACGCCATCGCCAACGTCACCTCCTTCAGCACACTGCCCCTGCAGCTGGTGACAGTCCTGGGCGTGATATCCATCCTGTTCAGCCTGGCGCTGGCCATACAGACCCTGGTAAAATACCTGACAGGCACCGCAGTGGAAGGCTTTACCACCGTCATCCTGCTGATTCTGATCATCGGCGGCTTCATCATGCTGAGCCTGGGAATCATCGGACACTACATCGCCCGTATTTACGAGGAGGTCAAAGGACGTCCCCGATATATCATCAGCCGTATGACAGATCGTAACCATGAGACCACACCAGATGACTGAGCAGTATACCATTTAGCACATAATCTATATTATGCAAACGACTAAGTAGTCGGGGCAAATGCGAAACTGTCTTATGCCAGTACCGAATTGTGTAGCTTGTATATTCCATAAGCAGGCTCTTGAAAAACGTCAGTGCTTAGCGAGGTTTGCCGAATTTATTCGGCGCGAGCTTAGTACTGTTACGTTTTTCACGAAGCGAGAGCGTGTCTGCGTTGGAATATACAAGCTACACAATGACACTCGCAAAGTTACCTTCACAATTACCAACCTAAGTGGACGCATGAAAGGAGGCGCACGGCCGATGAAAAAGAGAATCGCGAGTATCGAACTGCTGCGCATTCTTGCCATGATGATGGTAGTGATGCTGCACTATCTCTATAAGGGCGGCCTTTTGACCTCCCTGACCGAAGAATTCAGCCCAACAGATTATACCGCCTGGCTTCTGGAAGCCTTTTCCATCGTGGCGGTGAACGTATATATGCTGATCAGCGGATACTTTCTGGTGGAATCCAACTTTAAGCTGGGGCGGCTGGCAGAGCTGATCTGTCAGGTGCTGTTCTACAGCCTCCTGATTCCACCAGTGCTGATGGCGCTGGGCCTGCTTGAGCCGGCCCAACTGACTATATACCAGCTGCTGCAATACCTGTTTCCTGGTCAGATGGTGCACTACTGGTTTATCACCGCCTACCTGATCATGTATCTGTTTGTGCCGGTGATGGCGGCGGGAGTCAAACAGCTGAGCCGCAGACAGCTGGAGGTGATGATCGGACTGCTGCTGCTCTTTTTCTCCATCAGCAAATCCGTGTTGCCCGTGCATCTCGAGGTGGACAATCGCGGCTATGACGGGCTGTGGTTTCTGTGCGTATTTTTGGTGGCGGCGTATATGCGCCTGTATGGATTTCCCTTTCTGCAGAAGGGAAAACGGGCGCTGTTGTGCTATGTCGGAAGTTGTCTGCTGATCTATGGACTGACGATGGGATTGCACATAATATATCTGAGAACAGGGCGTTTGGGATATTTTATTCAGGCTGCCTATGACTATAATCATATCCTGAATCTGTTTGCAGCAATTTCCCTGTTCTATGCATTTTCTAATTGGAAGCTGTCCGGTGAAGGGGTGGTGGGCAAGACCATCCTGCGCGTTGCGCCCTACACTCTGGGAGTATACTTGCTGCACGAGCATGTGGAGCTGCGCACCCGCTGGCCGCTCTGGTTGGGAGCGACGCCGCAGTGTAGTCCGCCGATCCTTGTGTTTCGGGCGATTATCAGCGTGTTGGCGGTATTTATAGTAGGCGTTTTGGTAGACATGGTGCGGGGCGCTCTGTTTAAGCTGGCAAAAGGGGTGTATCGGAAGCTGTCGAATAAGCATGCGGATAAAACATGCAAATAAAACGTGTAGATAGAGGAGAAAAAAGATGATTACGTTTAATGTGCCGCCCTATGTGGGCAAGGAAATGGAGTATATCAAGGAGTGTGTGGAACAGCAGAAGATATGCGGAGACGGTCCGTATACCAAAAAGTGCAACGAGTGGATAGAGAGACAGACAGGGACCACAAAGTGTCTGCTGACCACCTCCTGCACCCATGCCACGGAGATGGCGGCCCTGCTGACTGGAATCAGGGAGGGGGATGAGGTGATCATGCCCGCCTATACGTTTGTATCCACGGCGGACGCCTTTGTGCTGAGGGGCGCGAAGCCGGTGTTTGTGGATATCCGGCCGGATACGATGAACCTTGATGAGAACCTGATTGAAGCCGCTGTCACGGAGCGGACCAGGGCGATTGTGCCGGTGCATTATGCGGGCGTGGCGTGCGAGATGGACAAGATCATGGAGCTCGCCCGCAAATATCAGCTTGCAGTCATCGAGGATGCCGCTCAGGGCATCATGTCCACTTACAAGGGCAAGGCGCTGGGAACCTTTGGCGACTATGGGTGCTTCAGCTTCCACGAGACCAAGAACTTCAGCATGGGCGAGGGCGGCGCGCTGCTGATTCGCGATGCGGAAAATATAGAGAGCGCGGAGATCATCAGGGAGAAGGGCACGAACCGCAGCAAATTTTATCGGGGACAGATTGACAAATATACCTGGATTGATTACGGCTCGTCCTATCTTCCCAGCGATATGAATGCCGCATACCTGTATGCCCAGCTGGAGATGGCCCAGGAGATCACGGCGGCCCGCATGGACTGCTGGAGGCGGTATGAGGAAAATCTCCGTCCGTTGGCAGAGGCGGGTAAGCTTGAGCTGCCGGTGGTGCCGGAGGGATGTACGCACAATGCCCATATGTTCTATATCAAGACAAAGGATATAGAGGAGAGAACGGCGCTGATTGATTATCTGAAGGAGCGGCAGGTGCACAGCGTATTCCACTATATCCCGCTGCACACGGCTCCCGCCGGACTGAAGTATGGCCGGTTCCACGGGGAGGATAAGTATACCACGAGGGAGAGCGAGCGTCTTCTGCGGCTCCCCATGTTCTACCGGCTGACTTTGGAACAGGTGGATTATATCTGCGAGCAGGTGAAGAGCTTCTATGAAGGTTAGAGAGATGCGGAGGGCGGGAAGACATATACAGGGAGTGCTGCGGGCGGCTCTCGCCTGCGGCATGGGCGTTCAGATCTCGATGGGCCTGGTCTGGCTGGTCTACAATATCGGTGGGATGCAGAGCTTCCAGGAGAGTATGGCGCTTCTTGCGGGCAGGGCCTCTGGGACAGGGATGTACAGCGGCGTACTGTACCAGACTCTGGCGGCCGCCTTCTCCTCCCATCTGTGGATTTTGTACGGGCTGCAGTTGGCGGTGGCGTGCCTGGCAGCTTACGGGCTGACAGCCTGTTTTGTGGCGAAGGAAAAAAGGGTATTTCGGCTGTTTTGCACGCTGGCGCTGATCACAATCCCCCAGGCCATGCAGTGTCACCTGGCAGTGCTGCCTTGGTCTCTGGGAACCTCGATCTTACTTTGGGAGATTGTGCTGTGGCGAAGCATCTGGCGGGATACGCTTGATGGATGCGGGGAAAAGCCGCCACAGGGGACCCAGAAGCGGCGGCTTGCAGGTATGCTGTCAGGCTGGCTGCTGCTCCTGTTGATCCTGCCCGCATATGCCTGGTTTATTTTGCCGATTGTCTTCGCCGCTCTGTGGAGACTTACCAGGAGAAGATGGATTTGCGGGTTGGCGCTGCTGGCTCTGTGTCTGTGCAATGTGACGGTAAGCTTTGGCTGGAACCCTGCCGATTGGAATCGCAGGCTGGCGATAAGCGCGTTGAGTCGCACCGGATGGCCCAGCTTCGAGAGCGACTATGAGACATTTCCACAACAGTTGCATGAGGATATCGGTCCGGTGATAGCCAGAGATGTGACCGCCTATGCGGACGGGGTGGAGAGAGTGCTGATTCCCAGGCTTGAGGAGCTGTATGGGGAGGAAAAAACCACCACTGTCCTGTGGGAACTGACCGGAATCTGTCTGCGGGATAACCTGAGGACGGACTTGAAAAATATCGTCTGGGATATGGCGGCCTACCATGCCACGCCGCCCGTTTTGACTATGCAGCTGCGGGGGCGCGCTTATGAGGCCTACAGCGGAAACAATTATGAGCAGATGAAGTCCGAAGCGCCCCTGCTTACGCAGTACTATATAACCTATACAGGCAGATGGTGGTGGATGATGTTGGCGCTGGCGGCGGGAATCTGGCTGTGCGGGCTGCCGCGGCGCGGCAATGGCGGGGGACAGGCCCCTAGGCTGCGCTCTTTTGTCCGCTACTGGCTTCCAGTACTGGCCGGCATGGAGTGGATGATTCTCAGCCAGGTGCTCCGCGGAAGCGGCATTATGGATTACAAGAAGACTATGTGGGTGACGGTACTCTGGTATTGGATCGCGCTCTGTCAGCTCGCAGGCAGAGATGCCCGTAGATAACAGGAAGGAAGGAACGTATGGCAATCGCGGCAGGATGCATAATATTATTCATATGGCTTGTGGGAATACCGGTGTTGATCGGAGCGATTCCCGCGTTTTTCGCGGCTGGCCGGAAATATTCTCTGGCGTTTATGTGGACCAGCGGCTATATGATTGCCTGGGCGTTGTTTCAACTGTTGACAGTGCCGTTTGTGCTCGCGCATATCTCACAGGGCTTCCTGGCGGTGGTGAGACTGTATGCCTGCTGTACGCTGGCGTTGGCGGCTCTGGGGCTGTTCATGCTGATCCTTTCCCGCAGAAGAAGAGGAGCGCTGGCAGTGGTTGAGGGAATAGAACACAGTGACGCTAAGCCACGCAGGATTTACTGGGGAATATTTGTCGCGCTGATAGCCCTTCAGATGATTTTGGCGGTGGCGATGACCTATGGGGATGGAGATGACGCCTACTATGTGGCAGTCTCCACCCTGACGGAGAACAGCAAGACGATGTATGAGCTGATGCCCTATTCCATGGGGAACACAGGCCTTGATCTGCGCCATGGCCTGGCACCATTTCCGGTATGGATTGCTTTTCTGGCCAATATATCGGGTATCCGCACTGTCAGCGTGGCTCATGTGGCTGTGCCATTGGCCCTGATTCCCACCACCTACCTGATTTATTACCAGATTGGCAACCAGCTTTTGGACAGGAATAGAGAGAAGCTGCCATTGTTTCTGTGCTTTACGGCCATTCTGACTATTTTTGGCAACTGCTCCATCTATACGATGGAGAACTTTATGTTGGCCCGCAGTCGTCAGGGGAAAGCGGCATTGGGCAGTATCGTGATCCCCATGATTATTCTCCTGTTTTTGCTGATTCTGGGCCGATTGGAAAAGGGGCGGAAGGACCAGTGGACGCTCTGGCTGCTGTTGGCGGCGACGGTGACGGCGGCCTGCCTGTGTACCACGCTGGGCACGATGCTTACCTGCCTGTTGTTAGGTGTAACCAGTGTATGCAGCGCACTGGTATACAGGAGACCAGGGCTGCTGATCAAGACCGGATTGTGTTGCATTCCGGCAGTGGCATACGCGGTGCTGTATTTTCTGGTGCTGTAGAGCGACATCAAAGAGTGATAGGCAATTGCGAAACTGTTTATTGCCAGTACCGAATTGTGCATGTTGTATATTCCATAAGCAATGCCCTTTCGAACCGTCGGTACTTAGCGAGGTCTGCCGAATTCATTCGGCACGAGCTTAGTACCACTACGGTGAGAACGGAGCGAGAGCGTGCTTGCGTTGGAATATACAACATACACAATGACACTTGCATAGTAACCAAGTTTCGCAATCGTCTATCAAAGAGTGAGTATAAAAGGAGGGGAAGAGGCCATGTGGCAGATGATCGCCAGATTGTTTCAGAACTATATGGGGGTGGGCCTGATCATGGGATGGTATCTGCTTGCTCTGGTATATCTGTGGTTCACGGAGAAGGATCGGCGCAGGCGGATCATGCTTCTCTATGTGCCTCTGACGGTGCTGGTCCTGTATTTTAATCCTCTGTTTGCCCGTCTGATGTATGAGGTGCTGGGCGATGAGATCTACTACCGGATTCTGTGGCTTCTGCCTGTGACAGTGGTGATCGCCTACGCGGTGGTGAACCTGTATGGACAGCTAATCGGCAGAAAAAGGTATCTTTTTGCGATGCTTTCCACCGTGCTGGCGATAGTCAGCGGAAGCTGCGTCTATGCCAGTCCCCATTTTTCGGTTGCGCAGAATCTCTATCACATGCCTCAGGCTGTGGTGGATATCTGCGATGCCATCGGGGTGGAGGGGCGTGAGGTCATGGCTGTCTTTCCCCGTGAGATGCTCTCCTATGTGCGGCAGTATAGTCCCCTGGTATGCATGCCGTATGGCAGAGAGATATTGGTGGAGGGCTGGAAGGCATCGTCCCCTCTGTTTGACGCGATGGAGGAGGTGGTACTGGATATGGATGTGATCCTTCCGCTGGCCAAAGGCTATTCCAGCCATTATGTCATCGTGCCGGCAGATAAGGTGGTCATTGGAAATGTGGAGGATTATGACTTCGTGCTGGTGAATCAGATTGATGGGTACGATATCTATCAGGACATGACTGTGTATATAGGACTGTGACGGGGAACCGCAGGACAGACGGCGGCAGGCGGTATTGTGACAGAGGGAGGAGCGGATATGAGAGTCTTGTGGGTGTGCAATATCATGTTGCCGGCGATCGCGGCATCCCTGCAGCGGGAAAGCAGCAATAAGGAAGGCTGGTTGACCGGTTTGTTTGAAACGCTCTGTAAGGGCGTACCCGGACTTGAGCTGGGGGTTGCGTTCCCCGTCTCCCCTGTGGAGGAAAAGTTAAAAGGCAGTCTGGAAGCGGTTAAATTTTTTGGCTTTCGTGAAAAAACGAGTAAACCCGATCAATTTGATCCGATGCTGGAGCAGGAAATGCAAGAAATCCTGCAAGATTTTCAACCGGATTTGCTGCACTGCTTTGGCGCAGAATATCCTCATACGCTGGCGGCTGTGCGAGCCTATGGCAGACCGGACAGGAGCCTGATCTCTATGCAGGGATTATGTACGCTGTGCGCGGAGGCGTATATGGCTAATCTGCCGGAGAGGGTGAAGACCTCTGTAACCTTTCGCGACTGGCTGAAAAGGGACAGCTTGCTTCAGCAGCAGGACAAGTTCCGGCTCCGCGGGCGGCATGAGCAGGAGGCGGTGAGCTTGGCGCGGCATGTGGCGGGACGAACTGCCTGGGACAGACAGTGGACCGCGGTATGGAATCCCAAGGTCGAGTACCATCTGCTGAATGAAACCCTGCGTCCCTGTTTTTATCAGGGAAAGTGGCAATATCAGAGCTGTGACAGGCACACACTGTTTATGAGCCAGGGAGATTATCCGCTCAAGGGTCTGCACTATATGCTGGATGCCATGCCGGTGATCCTGGAGCGATATCCGGACACGCAGCTGTGTGTGGCGGGCAACAGCCTGCTGCGCGGCGGTCTTCTCGCGCCGCTGAAAATCTCCGGCTATGGCAGATACCTGGAGAAGCGGATCAAGGGTCTGGAACTGTCAGGGCATGTGACCTTTCTGGGATCGCTTGGAGCGGAACAGATGAAGCGGCAATATCTGCGCTGTAATGCCTATGTGTGCGCCTCCTCCTGTGAGAATTCACCCAATTCGCTGGGGGAGGCGATGCTTCTGGGCGTCCCTGTGGTGGCCGGCGTCGCCGGCGGCATCGGCTCGATGATCACACAGCAGGAGGGCTGGCTGTTCCCCGGCTACGGCGGGGAGGGCGAAGGACAGGGAGAGCGTATCAGCAAAGCTCTGGCGGAATGTGTGTTGGAGGTGTTTGATCTGGGGGAGCAGGTGGGCGAGAGGACAGAGAGGGCGGCGGCCCATGCGCGCGGAACCCATGATGGGGCGGAGAACACGAGGCAGCTCATTGCGCTGTATGAGGAGCTGACAGAGGTATAGCGCCGTGGTGGAGTCCGCCATAGGGCGATCAGAGGAACCGGAGGAAGGTATGAGGCTTGTTTTTGTATCCAATTATATCAATCATCATCAGATGCCTCTGAGCCGGGAGCTGCAGCGGCTGTGTCAGGCGGACGGGGGGAGCTATACCTTCGTGCAGACGGAGCCGATGGAGCAGGAGCGAATCCGCATGGGCTGGGGGGAGGCTCTGGGGCAGGCTGATTTCGTTCGCAGCTACCAGGAGGCAGGCGGGGATTGTATGCGGCTGATCGATGAGGCGGACGCGGTCATTTTTGGCGGCTGCGAGGATGAGACATTCATTGAGCGCAGGCTGGAGGAGGGAAAACCCGTCTGGCGCTACAGTGAACCGCTGTACAAGACTGGAAGATACAAGTGGATCAGTCCCAGAGGCTTGAAAAAGAAGTATCACGACCATACCCGCCATCGGGATAAGAGGGTGTATCTGTTGTGTGCGGGGGCCTATGTAGCGGGTGACTTCCGCCTGGTGGGGGCATACGGCGGGAAGAGGTTCCGGTATGGGTATTTTCCAGAATTCCGGCAGCAGGACATGAAGAGTCTGTTGGATGGGAAGGATCAGGCTTCCCAGGGATGTCTGAGGCTGCTCTGGGCGGCCCGCATGATCGATTGGAAGCATCCGGAGACGGCATTGCAGGTGGCGGCGGGATTGCGGGAGCAGGGGATCCGTTTTCAACTGGATATGATAGGCGATGGAGATCTGTTTCAAGAGACGCGGGAGCGGGCGAAGGGGATGGGCCTGGAGGGGCAGATCAGCTTTCGGGGATACTGCAATCCCGAATTGACGCGGGATTATATGGAGAAGGCCCATATCTTTCTGGCGACCAGCGATCGGCAGGAAGGCTGGGGAGCTGTGGTCAACGAGGCCATGAACAGCGGCTGCGCCGTAATCGCCGGAGAGGGTATGGGTTCGGCGCCCTATCTGATTGAGCATGGGAGGAACGGCTATCTGTATGACCACAGAAAGAGCGATCAGGCCGTAGAGCTGGCGCTGGAGCTGGCGAAGAGCGGTCAGATGATGAGGCGGCTGGGGGAGGCGGCTTATGAGACGATACGGGAGCTGTGGAATCCACAGATCGCGGCGCGGCGCCTGTATGCCTGCATCGCCGCAGAGTTGGCCGGACAGAAGCTGCCGGAATACGAACAGGGTCCCATGAGCAGGGATGAGGTGTGTCTATAGAGCAGGCCATACATGCGGCAGATAATGGCCGGATGGCAGGGCATGACAGGAGCGAATATGGGAAACGGAGAATTTCAGAAAACAACAGAGATGCCGCTGATCAGTGTGATCGTGCCGGTATACAATGCCATGGACTGTCTGGAAAGGTGCGTGGAGTCACTCTGCCGGCAGACTTATCCCAGACTGGAGATCCTGCTGGTGGATGACGGTTCCACGGATGGCACGGATAAGCTGTGTGACAGTCTGGCGGAGCGGGATGAGCGCATCCGCGTGCTGCACAAGGCCAACGGTGGCACCTCCACAGCCCGCAATATGGGCATAGAGGAGGCGCGGGGCGAGTATCTGGGCTTTGTGGACAGCGATGATACCGTCGAGCCGGATATGTATATGCGGCTGCATTGGGCGGCATCCGGGAATGCGGGGTGGCTGGCGCAGCTGGGCAGGGACGAGGTGGACGATCAGGGGCGGCGGCTGCCGGATATCTGTGAGCTTCCACAGAGCGAGGTTCGGATAGGGTCTGAGGATTTTTTGCGGGAGCTGTTGATGCATAGGGGGGATTGCTCTCTGTGTACGAAGCTGGTATCCAGAAAACTGCTCGGCGATGAGCGGTTTCCGGAAAAGAAATTGAACGAGGACTTCCATCTGATGATCCGGCTGTTGCAGCGCGCGGAGGGCGTGGTGTCCCTCCCTGCGTACGGCTATCACGTGTTCTATCGGCTGGGCAGCAACACCCGCAAAAAAGAACGAAATCATTTTTCACGGGTGTACGCGGACTGTGTGGACAATGCGGATCTGGTTCTGGGGCTGGTGGAGGAGAAATATCCCAGGCTGCGTCCTGTAGCGGTCCGTTTTGGACTCTATCAGAGACTGGAGTATCTGCTTCATATTCCCATAGAGCAGATGCGGGGCGGCAATGAACCGTACAGAGCGATTGTGCGGTTCCTGCGAGGCCATGTGAGGGATATGGTCAGCTCCCCCTATTTGACCGGGAAAAATAAGCTGTATCTGCTGGCGCTGACAATCGCTCCCAAGACTGTGCGGAGACTGCATCGCGTGTGGATGACGCTCCGCGGGAAAGGCGTCTGACGGCACCTAGTCGAAATACTCCAGCGCGTAGACAAACCGCTCCGCCAATCTCTGGCGTCCCGCCGCGTTCAGATGCAGATGGTCTTGCAGATATTCTGGAGCATTTTGCTCGTTGACTGTGCCGTAGATATTGTCCAGGTAAGACACTGCATAGGGATAGATCACGCGCTCGGTGTAACCCGCATAGGTGGCTAGTGAAAATCCGGTGGATTTGTGGATGTCACTGCTGATGTATTCCCCATTTTCATCCACATAGTAGGCATAGGTGGGGGACATGACGATAATCCGCATATGGGGTAAAAACTTGCAGAGCAGCTCCAGGCTGGCATTCATGTTGCCGGAAAAGGTCTGGATATCGGTGGCGTTGTCCGGATTGTACAGGGGCCGCTCCTCCAGATAGTCGGTGGCATCGTACATGATGGCCAGTACGTCCACTTCCTGGAAATCCAGGGAGGACAGGGTCTCAAAGGCATAGCGGGCATCGGCGGGCATGTCGTCCCCCATGGCCTCGAAAGCTTTCTCATATATGGTAGTGTTCTGAAGGGTTATCAGCTGAGTCAGCCAATACAGGTTGAAGGCATCCATAGGGTCTTCATCGGCTCGGAAGTTTTGTCCTGAGGCCGCCAGGTGGGAATTCGCTACAGAGCAATTGTAGATGGTGGCGTCCGTCATCTGGCTGACCAGATTGATGACACCGTCCTGCGCGTCCCGCTCGTCCGCAAACGGGAAGTTACCCAGCGCCACAACGGTGCGTTTTCCGTCCGTGTCCCTGCGATATTCCGAAGGGACGTCAATCATATTGTCCAATACTTCGATAAAATCCCCGTCGTCATAATCCGCGTCAGGGTCAAAAAGAGACGGCACATGAGTGCCCCAGTTGGAGAGACGGAAGATTATCAGGCCTATGCCCAGCGCCAACGCCAGCACAAATACAATATGCCAGTTGATGCGGCTCAGAAAGCCCTTAGCGCGTTGGGAATCAGTGCCGCGGCGCGCCTTTTCCTCCTCCTTCAGAGGGAAGGACGCATCCCTATCAGATTGATCCTGTGTTCTGTGTTGTCTCATGATACACCTCTCTTTCTGGCCTTTATTTTACTATCAATCGGAAAAGTTGTCTATATTTTTTGACAGGGGGACATCGGAAAAGGTTATCTATAGTTTGTCGATAATTTAAGAATTTATGAATATTCCTTTTTTTCTTGTGCAAACAGAGATTTCAATGCTATACTGTTGTGCAGGAACAAGCATATTTGCCCCGACTGGAGCGTTTGTCGAAGCAGTCGGATGGAGGTAAGGATGAGGAGATTGACAGGACGAACCGGCAGGAGAACAAGGCTGCCGCAAAAGCACACACTGCAGTTTGACAACGAATGGGATGAGCTGGAGGAGCAGGAAGAATATGCGGATGAGACTTATGACGGAGAGCCAATAGAGGATTATGGGGAGGATGCTTTTGAGGAATACGAGGATATTGATTCCGCGGAAGATAACCTGACAGAAGAATACCACGAACAGATGCCGGAGTGCGAAGTGATATATTGGGAAAGTGAGGAGGCTGAGGAGGAAGAGCCTGAGTATGAGGAAGAGTGCGAGTATGAGGAGGAGCCTGAGTATGAGGAGGAATCTGAGTATGAGGAGGAACTAGAATACGAAGAGGAGTCTGAGTATGAGGAGGAACTAGAATACGAAGAGGAGTCTGAATACGAAGAGGAGCCTGAGTACGAGGAGGGGTCTGAATACGAAGAGGAGTCTGAGTATGAGGAGGAGTCTGAATACGAAGAAGAGTCTGAATATGGAGAAGAGTTAGAGTACACGGAAGAGCCTGAGTATGAGGAGGAGCCAGGATACGCGGAAGAGCCTCAGTATCAGGAGGAGATAGAGTACGCGGAAGAGCCCGAATATGAGGAAGGCTTGGCAGCGTCTTCGCGATGGCACAGGGATAAGGACGAGGAAAAGGAAAATGGCATTCTGGACAAATTTATTCTGATTGCCGGCGCTGCGGTGTTATTGATGGCTGTGATTACCGGAGTGGTATTGATCGGTTCTCGGCTTCGCGGCGCGGATACGGGGAACTATCGGGAGGTCGGAGCGCAACTGGCGGGAATGGAGCTGGTGGGAGGACAGGGGCTTGAGGCAATCACCAATGCCCAACAGACATATGCCTCTCAACTGATGGCGATGGCGACGCCTGAGCCGACGCCGATGCCCACTCAGGCGCCGGACAACTATGATGAGCAGGAGTATTCTCCCGATATCATTGTTCAGATGAATTTCAGCTCTATTGAGAAGGACCTGAAGATTAAGTTTGTCAACAGGGACACAGAAAAATTGATAGGCAATGTGCCATTCAGTGTCACAGTCAAGGCACCGGACGGGACATCAGTGATGTGGTCGGATGATGATATGGATGGCATCATCTACAAAAAGAACCTCAAGCCCGGACAGTACAGACTTGTGATGAATGAGCTGAGCGGTGAGAAATATAGAAGCTACGGACTGGTGACCACAGAGCAGAAAACGCAGGTTAAGAGCGAGATCGAATATAAAAAGGTAGATGTCTCGAATGAAGTCAAGACAGAATCGCAGATTAATGTGTCCAAGGAGGACACCAAGAAGAATGAGACAGTGGTTGAATCTTATCTGCAGGATACGGTTGCCTGGGTGGACAGCACCAGTACCATGATTACCTATGCCGAGGTAGCAAAGAGCAATATTCCTGATCCGATGACTTTGGCCGTGAGCGGTTATTTTATGAGGCTGGCTCAGGAGAATTCCGAACAGCTTACGCCGTCGTCTGAAGTAGACCCTACCACAACGCAGGACCCAACGGTTACACAGCCGCCAGAGTCGACTCTGGCTCCCACGCCTGGTCCGACGCCAGAGCCCACGCCTGGTCCAACGCCAGAGCCCACGCCTGGCCCAACGCCGGACCCCACGCCTGGTCCGACACCGGACCCCACGCCTGGTCCGACACCAGGCCCTACGCCTACGCCAATCGTCTATATAGGTAAGATAGATCCGACCAGCAAAAGCATGGAAGTGGGGGAGAGCTTTAATGCCAGTGCCTCCTGCGAGGGGCTGAGAATTGAGAGTATTATCTGGAGTAGCAGCAACCCTGCGGCGGTCACAGTGGACGGCAGCGGTAAGATCATAGCTGTGGCGGCTACACAGCAGCCGGTGATAATCTCCTATGTGGCAACCGGCGTGGATGGGGCGGGGAATGTGATAGGCGGTCTGACGGCAGCCTGCAGCGTCACCGTGACAGCGAGCACAAAAGTCCTGAGACTCGACAAGGCAACAGAGGTGGTCTTCATTGGAACGCCGGTGTTTCTCAATGCCACACTGGAAAATGCGCCGGAAACGGCGGTATTGACAGTGGAATCCTCGGATATCAATGTGGCGAGGGCGGAGATATCGGGTAGAATGATCACGATCACCGGCCTGGCAGTTGGAAGCGCGAATATTACAGTGAAATACACGGAGAACAACTATACCATTCCAGCTGTCTGCACGGTGACGGTGAAGCAGAATCCCCGTGAGAACAGAACCGCGCTTCTGAAGGACAAGGAGGGCAATGAGCTCTATGTGCAGGAAAATGGCGACTACCGCCAGGCATATTATGCGGACTATTATACCTATGATAAGTTCTTTAAAAAAGGGGAAGCTAAGTATACCGGATGGCAGACCATCAACGGAGTCGTAAAGTATTTTGACATCAATGGCAATGCCGTGGTTGGGGAGCAGGTGATTCAGGGAGTCAAATATAATTTTGCCAGCGACGGCGCTCTGATAACGGGTTCAGGGAGCATGGGCATCGATGTGTCGAGATGGAATGGCAATATCGACTGGAATGCAGTGAAAAATTCCGGCGTCTCCTATGTGATTATTCGATGTGGGTATCGAGGCTCCACACAGGGAAGTCTGATCGTTGATCCCAAGTTCCAGAGCAATATTAAGGGAGCGACGGAGGCGGGACTGAAGGTCGGCGTGTATTTCTTCACTCAGGCCATAGATCGCGTGGAGGCTGTGGAGGAGGCGTCCATGGTGCTCGATCTGATCAGGAATTACCGGATATCCTATCCCGTGTTCCTGGATGTGGAGGCCAGCGGCGGCCGCGCAGACGGCATCAGCAAGGAAACTCGCACCGAGGTGTGCAAGGCGTTCTGTCAGACTATACAGAATGCGAACTATACGGCTGGCATATATGCCAATAAGACCTGGCTTACCGACAAGATTGATGTCAGTCAGTTAAGCGCCTATAAAATATGGCTTGCCCAGTATGCTTCCACACCAACCTACACCGGAAGATATGATCTGTGGCAGTACAAGTCCACAGGCAGGGTCAGCGGCATCAGTGGAGACGTGGACCTTAACCTCAGTTATCTGGGGTATTGATGCGGCATTGACGCAGTTGTTGTATAATTTGGTAATATGTGCTATAATCATGAAAGCATTAAAAAGTAAATCCTGATTTGAGTACCTGCTAAGGCGGGCAGATAAATACCTGGAAGCCAGAGCGAATTGGGAGAAGGAGAAAGAGCCATGAGAACTTATCTGGTAACGGGAGGCGCCGGTTTTATCGGCTCCAATTACATTCATTACATGTTCAGAAAGTATGATAATGAGATTCGTATCATCAATGTGGATGCCCTGACCTATGCGGGTAATCTGGAGAATTTAAAGGAGATTGAGAATCGGGAGAATTACACCTTTGTGAAGGCGGACATCTGTGACAAGGAGGCGATTCGCAGGGTCTTTGCGGAGAATGATATCGACAGGGTCGTGCACTTTGCGGCGGAGAGCCATGTGGATCGCAGTATTCGCAATCCAGAAATTTTTGTCCAGACCAATGTGCTGGGCACAGCAGTGATGCTGAATTGCGCCAAGGAAGCCTGGGAGTTGCCGGACGGCACTTTCAGGGAGGGCAAGAGGTTTCTGCATGTGTCGACGGACGAGGTGTACGGTTCTCTGCCAGACGACGACAACGCCTTTTTCTACGAGACGACGTCCTATGATCCGCACAGTCCCTACTCGGCAAGCAAGGCCAGCTCGGACATGCTGGTAAAGTCCTATATGGACACCTATCATTTTCCAGCCAATATAACCAACTGCTCCAATAATTATGGACCTTATCAGTTCCCGGAAAAGCTGATTCCACTGATCATCAACAACGCTCTGCGGGGCAAAAAGCTCCCTGTGTACGGGGATGGCAAGAATGTGCGCGACTGGCTCTATGTGGAGGATCATGCCAAGGCGATAGATATGGTGCAGGAGCAGGGCAGGCTTTTTGAAACCTATAATATCGGCGGTCACAATGAGAAGCAGAATATCGAGATCATCCATATCATCATTGAGACGCTTCAGGAGATGCTGCCGGAAGGTGATCCCCGCAAGAGCCTGGTGAATACGGGTTTGATCACCTATGTGGAGGATCGGAAGGGACATGACAGGAGGTACGCCATCGCCCCTGACAAGATCAGGGCTGAGATTGGCTGGTATCCGGAGACGATGTTCAGGGAGGGGATCAGGAAAACAATCGCCTGGTTCTTTGAGCATGAGGATTGGATGAAGAATGTGACCAGCGGTGATTATCAGAGCTATTATAAGGAAATGTATGAGAAATAGGCGGTCAGGATCAGAGTACAATGAAAGAGCTCAGTCCCAATATTGAGGAGAACATATTATGAAAGGTATAATTTTAGCCGGAGGCTCCGGCACAAGGCTCTATCCGCTGACCAAGGCAATCAGCAAGCAGATCATGCCGGTGTATGATAAGCCCATGATCTATTATCCTTTGTCCATCCTGATGCTGGCTGGTATCAGGGAGGTGCTGATCATCTCCACGCCCAGAGATCTTCCTGTTTTTCAGGAGTTGCTTGGGGATGGACAGCAGCTTGGCATGGAGTTCAGCTACGCGGTGCAGGAGACTCCCAGAGGGCTGGCGGATGCTTTTATCATTGGAGACCAATTCATTGGCAGGGACAGGGTGGCTCTGGTGCTGGGCGACAATATTTTCTATGGTCAGAGCTTTTCGAGAGTGCTGCGTGAGGTCGCGGCCAGGGAGACAGGAGCTACGATCTTTGGCTATTATGTGCGCGATCCCAGAGAGTACGGCGTGGTGGAGTTCGACGAGTCGGGGCGGGCGCTGTCCATCGAGGAGAAGCCCGAGCACCCTAAGAGCAATTATGCGGTGCCAGGGCTGTATTTTTATGACAATGATGTGGTGGAGATCGCCAGGAACGTTAAACCCTCCGCCCGTGGAGAGATCGAGATTACCAGCGTCAATAATGAGTATTTGAGAAGAGGGATGCTGATGGTGGAGACTCTGGGCAGGGGATTTGCCTGGCTGGACACAGGCAATCATGACGCGCTGCTGGACGCGGCGGATTTTGTGGCCGCTTTTCAGAAACGTCAGGGGCTTTACATCTCCTGCATAGAAGAGATTGCGTACAAGAGGGGGTTTATCAGTAGGGAGCAGCTGCTCCGGCTGGCCGAACCCCTGATGAAGACGGATTACGGCAGATATTTGACAGAGGTAGCCAATGGACTCTAAGTTGAAGCGATATTGCATCCTGGGTTCTATGGGGGTGATTCTGCTGGCGGCTCTGCTGGTGCTCCTGGCCAATCAGGGCGTCCAGGGGCCGACTGGAGATCAGAACAACAATCAGGCAACGGCAGCGCCAGATTCCCATGGACAGGAGGTATTTTATGACGAATATGGGCAGCGGATTGGCAATGACCTGTCCGCTTTTCTGGATGATGCCACTTTTTTTAACCCTGAGGAAAATACCTGGCTGGAGGAGAGGCTTGAGGAACAGAACAGATTGTCACTGCTGGTGACCTCTGTGGAACGGGATCTGCGCATACAGGTGGTGGATTATGAAGGAAAGCCTGTCACGGGGCAGAGCTTTCTGGTGGAGCTGGAGGGACAGGGCGAGTATAAGGACTTGGATCAGGATGGTATTCTATACATCGGCGGGATCAGCTCAGGAGAATACTATGTGAGTCTGCATGAGGTCGAGGGCTACAGAGTGCCAGTCAATCCCACCAGAGTGCAGGTCAAGGACAAGGTGGAATATGTGTTTATCGACGATATCTCTCTGCTGATTAAGACGGAGGAGGATATCGACGCGGAGGCTGAGGATACAGGCGTTCAGGAAGCGGATGTGGACAGCGATAAGACGGAGATCAAGAAGTTGCAGAGCGCGACCGCCAATGCAGCAGTGGGAATAGACGTATCCAAGTGGAATCGAGAGATTGACTGGGAGAAGGTCAGGGCGGCCGGCGTGAGCTTTGTCATCATTCGTGCGGGATACCGCGGCTCCAGCACGGGAAGTCTTGTGGTAGATCCGTATTTTGAGGCCAATATCAAGGGAGCTTCCATGGCGGGACTGAATGTGGGCGTTTATTTTTTTACACAGGCCGTCAATGAGGTTGAGGCGGTGGAGGAGGCCTCGATGGTGCTGGAGCTGGTACAGGATTACAGTCTTGATTATCCGATTTTCATTGATACGGAGGGAGCAGGTGGGAACGGCCGCGCGGACAATCTGACCGTGGAGGAGCGGACACTGGTGTGTGACGCGTTCTGCCGCACGGTGGAGAACGCGGGAATCGAGGCCGGCGTATATGCCAGCAGGAATTGGTATCATAATAGGGTAGAAGTGAGCCGTCTGGAGAGATACTATATCTGGCTGGCGGAGTACAGAAGCGTCCCCCTGTATGATGGCTATTACCATATGTGGCAGTACACGTCCAAGGGAAACATAGACGGGATAGAGGGTAATGTCGATATGAATGTCAGTTATATGGGCAGGTAATCGTGGGGATAGTTCATAAGGGTTCAAAAAGGACAGCGCTGGAAAGGATAAATATCATGGGAAAGATTACGGTGGAAAAATGTGAAATTGAAGGGCTGAAGGTGATCACACCCACGGTGCATGGGGACGCGAGAGGATATTTCGTGGAGACGTACAACTACAATGATTATAAGGCTGCTGGCATCGATGTGGAGTTTGTTCAGGACAATCAGTCGGCCTCCAGGAGAGGAGTGCTCCGCGGATTGCATTTCCAGATTCAGCATCCGCAGGACAAGCTGGTTCGCGTGATCAAGGGAGAGGTGTTTGACGTTGCCGTGGATCTGCGCAAGGGTTCCCCCACTTTTGGCAAGTGGCATGGGGTACTGCTCAGCGAGGAGAACATGAAGCAATTCTTTGTGCCCAAGGGATTTGCGCATGGCTATCTGGTCCTGTCCGAATATGCGGAATTCTGCTATAAATGCTCTGATTTCTATCATCCGGGTGATGACGGCGGACTGAGATACAATGATCCGGAGATCGGAGTACAGTGGCCTGTCCCCGAAGGTATGGAGTTGATTCTGGTGGAAAGGGATGCCAATTGGGGTGGACTTTCCGCCTATGTGGAAGAATACGGAAGGTAACAGGAACATGTTATGGAAAAAAAGAATTCATTCGCCGCACGGCTCGTACAGCTGCCCGTGGAATTATGGCAGAACAGGCGCCTGATCTGGAAGCTGTCCAAGAATGATTTTAAAAAGCGGTACGCTGGCTCCTATATGGGGGCGGTGTGGGGATTTGCCCAGCCGCTGGTGACGGTACTCATGTACTATCTGGTGTTTGATAAGATATTTGGCAATAGGGCGGTAGAGCTGCGAAGCGGTGTGGAGGTTCCTTTTGTATTGTTTATTACCGCAGGTCTGGTGCCCTGGTTCTTTTTCAGCGAGGCTATCAGTCAGGGCACGATGTCGCTGATTGAGTACGGCTATCTGGTGAAAAAAGTGGTGTTCAAGATCAGCATATTGCCAATGATCAAAGTGATTGCCGCCACCTTCAGCCATACATTCTTTTTGATTCTGGCTGTGCTGCTGGCCTGTGTATATGGTTATTACCCCAGTGTTCATCTGGTGCAGCTTCTGTACTATGGCGCTTGTCTGTTCCTGCTGGTACTGGCCATGACTTATACCACCTGCGCCGTGGTGGTATTTTTCCGTGATCTGTCTCAGATCATCTCTATTGTTATTCAGATTGGCATGTGGGCGACTCCTATTCTGTGGAGCCTGGACGCGATCCATAACCCGATAGTGGCGACGTTGCTCAGGCTCAATCCTCTGGTGTATATTGTAAACGGGTACAGGGATACTCTGTATGGGCGTCGATGGTTCTTCGAGGATATATATGGAACCCTATATTTCTGGGCGGTAACCCTGGCGCTGTTCCTGATGGGAACAGTGATCTTTAAAAAGCTGAAGGTGCACTTTGCGGATGTAATCTGATGACATTCGATGCTTCGGGCGCGGCCCGCGGTATTTGTGAAGAGGGAAAAGATGGACGAAAAAGATAGCAGAGAGGTGGCCATTGAGGTCAAAAATCTGAATAAAGTATACACACTGTATGACAAACCCTCAGACCGCTTCAGAGAGGCGTTGCGGCTGACCAGGAAGAAGTATAAACAGCATTATGCGCTGCGGGACGTGGACATGTCCATAGCCAAGGGAGAGACGGTGGGGATAATCGGCACCAATGGCTCGGGTAAGTCTACGATTTTGAAAATCATAACGGGTGTTTTGCATCCGACCTCCGGCCAGGTGCGGGTAAATGGACGGATATCTGCCCTGTTAGAGTTAGGGGCGGGCTTTGACATGGAGTATAACGGTATAGAGAACGTGTATCTCAACGGTACGATGCTCGGCTTTTCTGAGGAGGAGATCGAGGAAAAGCTTCCGGAGATATTGGAGTTCGCGGATATCGGGGACTATGTGCATCAGCCGGTCAAGACTTATTCCAGCGGTATGTTTGTGCGGCTTGCATTTGCGGTAGCCATCAACATTGACCCAGAGATACTGATTGTGGATGAGGCTCTGTCCGTCGGGGATGTCTTCTTCCAGGCAAAATGTTACCGGAAGTTTGAGGAGTTTAAGAAGAAAGGTAAGACGATTCTGTTTGTCAGCCATGACCTTGGCAGCATCAGCAGGTATTGTGACAGGGTTTATCTGCTGAATCAGGGCGTGCTTCTGGGGGAGGGGAAACCCAAGAAGATGATAGATGCCTACAAGCAGGTCCTGGTGGGACAATACGAGGAGGAGAACGGGACAGAGCACGGGTCCGGCGACGAACTGGGGCGCAATCCTGAGCCGCTGGAGTATGGCACACATCAGGCGGAGATACAGGAGGCGTATATCACGGACGAACGGGGAATCCGTGCCAACGCCATTCTGAAGGGCTCCCTGTTTGCCATCCATATGAAGGTGGCTTTCTATGAGCATATACCGGCTCCGATTTTTGCCTACACGGTGAAAAATGTTATTGGCGTGGAGATTACCGGCACCAATACCATGGTAGAAAAGGCTTATCTCGAAAGCGCGGAGCCAGGACAGATCAAGGAGATTGTCTTTACTCAGGAGATGAATCTTCAGGGAGGCGAATATCTGCTTTCTCTGGGGCTCACCGGCTATGAGGGGGACAGCTTTCAGGTCTATCACCGATTGTATGACGCATTGAATATCACTGTGGTGTCAGATAAGAACACGGTGGGATACTATGACATGAACTCCCGGATTACAGTGAAGGATGTGACGCCCGACCCGCCGTGCGGCGAAAGGGATGCCTGAGCGAGCAGATCAGTCTATGAGGAAGGTAGCGGATATGACAGAACAGATCGGCAAGGTAATATTGGACCTCAGCAAATACGCGGGGGAAGACCTCTACTGTGACGGCGCGGTGGAGGATGAACTGCTTGATATCGTGCAGAAGCATGCCCCCGAGGATTATCAGCGATTGATAGAACAGAGGGGCAGTTGGCCGATACTGTATCATCTGTCAGCTCTGCGGGAGAATATTGTGGATTTTGTGCCCATGACGGAGCAGGACAGAGTGCTTGAGGTGGGCAGCGGCTGCGGCGCCATCACGGGTGCGCTCGCCAGAAAAGCTGGGAGTGTGACCTGCGTTGAGCTATCTAAAAAGCGCAGTCTGATCAATGCGCATCGCCATAGTGAATGTGGTAATGTGACGATCCATGTGGGGAATTTTCAGGATATCGAGACACAGCTCCCACAGGATTATGACTATATCTGTCTGATCGGTGTATTTGAATATGGCAGGGCATATATTGGCGGAGATCATCCCTATGAGGAATTCCTTCGCATCCTGATGAGGCATCTGGCCCCGGGAGGTCACATCCTGATTGCCATCGAGAATAAATACGGCTTGAAATACTTCGCGGGGTGCACGGAGGATCATCTGGGAACGTATTTCAGCGGGATTGAGAATTATCGAGGGGAAGGCTCTGCCCGCACTTTTTCCCGTCAGGGCCTGGAAAAAATCTTTTCCGCCTGCGACATACGGGAATGCAGCTTCTATTATCCCTATCCGGATTACAAGTTTATGACTTCAGTATACTCGGACAGCCATCAACCTCGTCGAGGAGAGCTGTCCAATAATCTGCGGAATTATGACAGGGATCGCATGGTGCTCTTTGACGAGGAGTCGGCTTTTGACGGTATTGTGGAGGACGGCTTATTTTCGGTATTTGCCAACTCTTATCTGGCGGTAATCGGTCCTCCATTCGCGACACAATATGTAAAATACTCCAATGATCGGGCAAAGGAATTCCGAATCAGGACGGAATTCTGCCAGAATGAGGAGGGGCTTAGGGTGGTGCGCAAATATCCTCTGACCCAGGAGGCCCGAGAGCATGTGCGCAGGATGGCATGGGCCTGTGAGCGTCTGTCAGAGCGGTATCAGGGCAGTGGATTAGCGATCAACAGGTGCAGGTTGACAGATAATGACAACGAATGTTATGCAGAATTTGAATATCTGTCCGGCAGGCCGCTCTCCGAGCTTTTGGACGAATGTTTGGAGAGGGGGGACCAGGAAGGGTTCTGGCAATACTTTGACCGCTATATACAGCTGACAGGTTACCATGAAGACTTCCCAGTAACAGATTTCGACTTAATTTTTTCCAATATCATTGTGCATGGCAGTGAGTGGACGCTGATTGATTACGAGTGGACCTTTGACGGGGCGGTAGCTTCCCGCGAGCTGGCTTATCGGGCGGTATACTGTTATCTGCTGGAAAGCGGTAAGCGTCACAGCCTGGACATGAGCATGTTCCTGGAAAAGCTGGGTTTGAGCGAGACGCGGGCTCAGGAGCTTCGGGACAGGGAACGGCAGTTTCAACAGTATGTGGAGGGTAAGACTGTATCAATGGCAGTGTTGCGGGAGATTATTAACCGTAAGCTGATAGAGCCGCAGAGATGGCTCGAGAAGCTGGAAACCAACGCAGCCATATCGAGAGTACAGATCTATGAGGATACTGGAGCGGGGTACACGGAGGAGAATTCTTATTTCCTGAAACAGGCGTATGTGGATGACACACGGATTGAAGTGGAGCTGTCCGTTGGCGGTAATGTGCGGATGCTGAGGGTGGATCCGGCGATGGACTGTGGGATATGTAATATCTTGGAGCTGTGCTTTAACGGGGAGACAGTGCCGCTCAATGCCTCCAAGGTATTGGTTGTCAACGGTAGTCTGCTAAAATGCAGGGCTATGGATGGGAGTATGCACCAGACGGCAGTCTTTTCTACTAAGGACCCCAATATCAATATCAATATTGCCAGACTGAAGCCCCGTGCGGAGAATACGCTGTTCATGCGTCTGGAGATGGTGAGAATGCCGATGCAGATGGTGGAGGATGTGGAGAGAGCGCTGAGGAGGCTAATTTGAACATAATTTGAACAGGATGCGGAGAGAGTCTAATGCAACTTGGAATTAAGGCAAAGCTGAGAAACCTTAGGGAAAAACAATTGAACAGGCAGTATGTGGGCAGGCTGGCGCGGGCAAAGCGCCAGATATCCTATGAGGACTGGCTGCGCCTGGTGGCTTGCCAGCAACCGCAGATAGGGCTTTCGTACCGCACAGGAATCATAACAGATGTTTTGAATGTGGCGAATCGGAATGAGACTCAGCAGGGCTTTGCCATGCTGAAGGAACAGGGGATATCGCTGATCCTGCAAAGCGGCGGTTATGTGGATCCGATGGCTTTTGCCTGGATTGCGGACTACTTCAGGGAGCACCCGCAGGCGCAGCTTCTTTATGGAGACGAGGACGTGTTGAGCCTGACGGGGAAGCACAGAAATAGTCCCTGCTTTAAGCCGGATTGGTCTCCGGATACCTGGCTGTCCTGCTTTTATCTGGGGAGCGTGATCGCCCTGCGCCGAGAGCTTGCGGCACCCTTTCAGGAGCTCTGGACACAGAGCGATGAGGATGTGCTATGCTTTGAGCGTCCCGAGCAGGTGCGTCTGTTGGTTCATCAGCTGCTCAGGCGGGCGGGCGGGTTTGAGAGGGACTGCGATACAGTCGCTCATCTGCGCGGCATGCTGTTCCATATGAGCTATGACGCCGCTCAAAATGGCAGGCAGAAGGCCTATTGGCAGGAGGATGGATTTGGCAGGTCAGGGGAGCTGTTGCGGAATGCGGTATCCGGAGATAGCCGACCGGTTACCATATCCGTTGTTATCCCATCCAGGGATAATCCCGATGTGCTGGAGCAGTGTTTGAACTCTCTGCGCAAATGTCAGGAAAATATTGGCAGTACCGAAAACGCAGTGGGGAATATGGAAGAGGAGAGCCCCAAGCAGCGTTACCAAATGGAGTTTCTGGTGATTGATAACGGGAGTACTCCTGAAAACAGACAGAAAATCCAAAAAATAACATGCGGAATGAAATATATATATGAGCAAATGCCGTTTAATTTCTCCAGAATGTGCAATCGGGGAGCACAGGAAGCCAGTGGGGAGATATTGCTGTTTTTAAATGACGATATCACAGTCTGCGCGGACGGTTGGCTGGAGGCCATGGCGGACCGCGCGCTGCGCCCCTATGTGGGGGCGGTGGGGTTGAAGCTCTATTATCCGGATTGCACGACGATTCAACATGCAGGCATTGCGAATCTGCCGGGAGGACCGGTTCACAAGCTACAGTTTACGGTGGATGGTCAGGAGGAGGACTGTGGTTATGGCAGTCTGGACCGCAATGTGATCGCTGTGACCGGCGCATGTCTGATGGTGCTGCGCGATCGGTTCCTGCAGGCAGGAGGGTTCCCAGAGGATTTGCAGGTGGCATATAACGATGTGGAGCTATGCCTCCGACTGCGGGAGGCAGGCTGGCACAATATGGTGGTCAACAGCTTTCACGCATATCATCATGAGTCCTTAAGTCGCGGCAGTGATCTGACGAGGGAGAAAATGATGCGTCTGCGCCAGGAGAGGGAAACGCTCTACCGTCGACATCCTCAATATGTGGGCTTTGACCCCTATTATTGGGACCCCCTGTGTACCGAGCTGGGGAATACGCATGTTTTTGCACAATATCTGGATATTCGGACTGAGCTGCAGAGTGCGCTCCCGCGTCGGAGGCGGCTGGCCAGATATCCGGAGCGGGAGCCAGAGAAGCTTGTCTTCACGATGAAGCTGTATCCAGAGCTGGAACATAGGCCCCCCTCGGGATATGATATGGGAGACAGATGGTACTGTCTGCGGGGTTACCTGGTGGTAAAATGGGAGAATAACGCATGTTATAAAAGATATCTGCTTCTGAGGGCTCAGAAGCAGGCGAATGAGGTATACATTATTCACCTGCGCGCCGGGTACAGCAGAGAAGCTGAGTATGGAGCGCAGGAGCAGCCCAATGTAGCGATGTGTGGCTTTGTGCTGACACTGCCACATGGCTGTCTGCCGGACGGCCTCTACCAAATCGGTATACAGGCTCGCAGCCGAGTTGGTCGACGCAGCTTGACCGCGTGGACGGAGCATTGGCTGCAGATCAGGAATGGGATGCCGGTTCCAGGAGATAATAAACTGATACAGGAATCCGTATAGGATGAAGCTGTATAAGAGTTGAGACAGTAGATGTGCGCGGTGGGATACATTGCGCCGTGCGAGGAAGGGAAGACATGGCAGATATAGATTATCAAGAGGCATATGAGAGGGAAAAGGAGCGCTGCGCCCAGCTTGCGGACAAGCTCTCGCAGTTGGAGCTGGAGCGGGATATGCTGCGGGACAATCTCAATTTCATACATAACAGTGTTTTCTGGAAGCTGAGCAAGCCTGTACGCAAGGTGATCCATTTTTTTATTCGGCAGTGCGCCCGCATCAGACGTGTACTGCATCCGAGAGACCTGATCAGAAAGCTGAAATATAAGAGGCGGGAGAGGCTTGCCAGCCGGCAGTTTGGTATGGCCAGCTTCCCTGATCAGGAGACCATTCGTACACAGCGGGAAGCCGTCTTTTCTAATAGGGTCAAATTCAGTATTCTGGTGCCGCTTTGGAATACGCCGCAGCAATTTCTGACAGATATGATATCGTCTGTTATGAATCAAACCTATGCCAATTGGGAGCTATGTCTTGCAGATGGCTCTGATGATGAGCACAGTTATGTGGAAATGCTCTGTCAAAAGTATGTCGAAGAAGCTGGTGGCAGAATTATTTATCATCGATTGGATAAAAATGAAGGAATAGCAGGGAATACCAACCAGTGTTATGCTTATGCCACAGGGGACTATATCGGTCTGCTGGATCATGATGATGTCCTGCATCCCTGCGCTCTGTATGAATATGCCAGGGTCATTAATGAAACAGGAGCGGATTTCATCTATTGCGATGAGGCAACCTTTAAAAATGGCAGCATAGACAGATTGGTCAATCTGCATTTTAAGCCGGATTATGCTCCGGATACCCTGTGCGGCAATAACTATATCTGTCACTTTAGCGTCTTCTCCAGACATCTGTTGGAGGAGGATGCGGAGCTGTTCCGTACCAGTCTGGATGGCAGCCAGGATCACGATATGATCCTGCGCCTGACAGCTCGGGCCCAAAGGGTGTATCATGTGCCCAAGCTTTTGTATTATTGGCGCAGTCATGAGGGCAGTGTGGCATCCGACATTGAGGCCAAGCCCTATGCGGTGGAGGCGGCCAAACGAGCCGTGTCGGATCATCTGGAGAGACAGGGCTTCAGCCATTTTCAGATCAGCAGCACCAGAGCGTTTCCGACAATATTCCGGATTCGTTATCAGGTGGAGGGCAATCCCAGGGTGTCGGTGATCATTCCGAACAACGAGCACCGAGAGGAGCTGAAGCGTTGCGTGGGATCCATTCTGGAGCGTTCCACTTATGACAATTATGAGCTTGTCATCGTGGAGAATGGCAGCGCATCGCAGGAAATCAAGGAGTATTACTCGGAGCTTCTGGGATACGATTATGAGCAGGCTCTTCGGGATGGCAAGGCGGAGAGACGTTCCACAGATTCCAGAGACGGCGGCTGTCTGACAAAGAAGTCCTCCGGCGCAGGGGAAGCGCCGGTGAAAATTGCAATATATAATGACGGCTTTAACTATTCCGCGGTCAGCAATCTGGGAGAGAAGTATGCCGATGGAGATTATGTGCTGTTGTTGAACAATGATACACAGGTGATCACCTTCTGCTGGATCGAGGAGCTGCTGATGTATGCTCAGCGGGAGGATGTGGGTGCGGTGGGAGCTAAGCTATATTATGGAAACCATACGATTCAGCATGCGGGGGTAGTGATCGGTATGGGCGCCCATGGCACTGCCGGTCATAGTCATTATCAGCTCGGCTATCAGGACCTGGGCTATATGGGCCGTCTGTGCTATGCCCAGAACGTGTCCGCAGTCACGGGCGCCTGCCTGATGGTCAGAAGGAGTCTGTATGAGCAGGTGGAAGGACTGGATGAAAGCTTTGCCGTATCCCTGAACGATGTGGATTTCTGCCTGCGGCTGCGGGAGCTGGGCAAATTAAATATCTTCACTCCCTTTGCGGAGCTGTATCATTATGAGTCCGAGTCGCGGGGAGATGACGTCCATGGCGAGAATGCCCTCCGCTATGACGAGGAGGCGGCTCGATTCAGAGAGCGCTGGAAAACATTGCTCGAGCAGGGAGATCCCTATTTTAATCCGAACTTTACACTGGAGCGAAGCGATTATCAGCTCAAGCTCCCCGATTCTGATCGATAAACCGAAATGTATTATACAATATAAAGAATGGTTTTTAACATATGGTTAAGGATGGCGGAAGATATATTTAAAGCTATTGCTTAGCCATATTTCAGTATGCTATATTTTTCCTGACAGATGCAACTATATTATTATCAGGAGGAGACAAGGCATATGAAAAAGCGGTATTTGTTGCTTGCTCTCGTCTGCCTGCTTTTGACCGGATGCAGTATGGGAGAAGGTGCGCAAGCGGGGACAGAGACAGAAGCAGACAAGGTAGAAGAGCACAGGGAAAGCGCTTCCCTGGAGCTGCCGGCGGAGGGTAACTCGCAGGGAAACAAGACATATTATGTGGGAAAGGTGGACACGTTGCAGTTTCAGGAGCCGGAGAAAGGATACACGGAGCATGCCGCGTCCTACAAGGTGATCGGCGACCATATCTATATGATTCGGGTGGAGAGCAAAGCGGGCGGAAGCGTGTCGAGGGTGTGCGTGCAGTCTTATGATGTGGTTGCGAAGGATATGCGGCAATACCTGATTGAACCTGAGATTTCGGGGCATGAAAACAGCGGTATCTATTCGGCAGATCTCACGGCAGGCCTGGAGCTGTCGCTAAAGATGTGGGATGCGGGCGACGAGGACGCATTCTATCTGGTCAGGATGAATCTGGAGGGGGAGGTCCTGAGAGTGGAGGACGCTTTCCCCGAGGGCGCGTATCCCTGGAATCAGGATATGTGGTCCAATGTGAAAGCTTTTGATTTATCCGACGGCAGGACAGTCATCTGTCGCAATGATTTTGAGACGTTTACCTCCAGTCTGGCCTGGTATCAGGAGGACGCGGGGGAGGATCCTCTGGGGACGCTGAACAATGAGAGCGTACAGGCTATGACGGTTGACCAGGAGGGAACGCTGTACTATCTGGGCGGGGAAGGTCTGGTTCGCTATGACGCGGAGCATAATGCGCGGGAAGTACTGTTCAGGGCGTATGAAAACGGGATTGAGATAGGTTTATCCGAGTGCGGCATAGCGATGAATGACAAGGGGCAGTTCCTGCTGTGTGTGATGAAGGAGGGAAAGGCCAGCATATATTTGCTGGCAGATGAGGAGACTTCCGACGAGGATAAAATACGGTTATGCAGCCTGCAGGGGCGCGCGGGCATCTACTATTTTCAGACGCTGGCCGCAAGCTTTCAGCAGAATGGCGGCAATGTCCGCATTGGGTTGGAGCTCGAGGAAAAGGAGGAATATCAGGAGGACTACCGCACCCGAATACTGGCGGAGCTGACAGCCGGAAAAGGACCGGATATCCTGTATGTATCGCAGCAGGATATGATGCTGCTTCAGGATAAGGGGCTGATCTGTGACATCTCGGAAATGATTCCGTCAGAGGTAAAGAGTGAACTGATTCCGGGAGCGCTGGAGTTGGGAACTGTGAATGGGGAGCTGGTGGGATTGGTTCCGGAGGTATCCTTCACGACGATGTCCGTCGCCAATCAGGTCTGGGATCAGGACAGTTGGACGATAGATGATTTTGTCGAGCAGTTGGGGGCGAAGGAGGACTGGGAACTTCCGGTCAACTGGTCAGGCTTTTCGCTGAGCCCTGGAACAATGTTTCGCATCCTCTTTTCCGATTTGGCAGACTCCTTTGTGTTGAATCTGGAGCAGGGGACCTGTGATTTTGACAATGACAGGCTGATTCATATTTTAGAGTTCTGTAAGAAGTACGGAATCACCGGTGAGAATTCTTCGGATCAACAGCTCAGTCAGGACGAGCGTATGCGCATGTTCAGAGATGGGGAGATGGCGGCGGAGGTCCAATACCTGTATGGGGATCTGGATATGTTCTCCACGATCATGGCGAGAAATGGCGAGGACTGCCATATTGTGGGATATCCCACGGAAAAGGGCAGCGGCAACTATGTGGACAGCTATTCTTACGGCTATCTGGTGATCAATGCCCAGAGCAAATATAAGGAGGAGATCAAAAAATATTTTGCACTGTTGCTGGACTATGACAATCAGTTTAAAACCAGCGGCTGCAGCGTCAGAATGGATGTGCTGAGAAACTGCGTGGTATATCATGAATTCGAGAAAACCTACTATAAGATATACTCTTATAATGAGGATCAACCCACATATCAGTCGATAGATTTAAAGCCGGACGGCACGCCGTATCTGGAGGAGTTTCTGGAGTTTGTGGCCGGCTGTAGGCCGATGCCCTATTGTCCATCTGAGATTGAACAGATTGTATACGGGGAAATCAATCTGTTCTTTGACGGCAGTAAGAGCGCGGAAGAGACGGTCAAGGTTATTCAGAGCAGAATAAAACTATATCTGGATGAAATGAAATAAATAGCCGATTGCGAAACTCTTTCCGCGAGTGACGGAATTGATCAATATAACCAAAATGGGCGCGAAAGGGGCTGTGAAAAAAGTCCCCAACCAAAAAAAGAACACTTTCAGGAATAAAC
>JAMPGX010000005.1:0-15302 GCA_023663725.1 bacterium
CCGCGGAACGTATCAGGAAGTATGGGTTTGCCTTCTGCGGGAAAGAGGTGCTGATTGGCACATAAGTGAAATTAATTCATTTATGTGGACAGAATTTGACATATGTGATAACATGGAATATATCATAGAGGGATTATACTGATTAACGCTAAGAAAGAGTTTTTGCACTTAATGGCACGGTAGAGAAAAACATACAAAATACGGGGAATTATGATGGATACCTTACAGAAATTACAGGAAGAACGGATCATAGGCTACAATCTTGCAAAATATCTGGATAAGCAAAGTGTTACTGTGGAAGACCTGGCAGAAAGACTTTCATGTGAAGCCGTAAAACTAAACGAGTTGCTGATAGGAAGTGTGGCTGTAGGCGAGGAGTTTCTGCGTGCCGTCACTGATGAACTTGGCATTACAGAAGAAGACTTGCGGATGACTCCGGATGCGGATGAATTATCTCACTATAATGTTCACTATATGGGGAAGGCGGCAGTTAAAAGCAAAACTGGTTGAAGCCATATTGAAATTCTGATTCGACCGATAGGAGGTAGCAAAGACGGGAAAAGCTGTCAAGGGTAAACTTCGCGCTACGCGCCCTTGACAGCTTTTCCCGTCTTTGCTTGTGGGTAGTCAAGAGAACGGAATCAGCAGACTGCTTTCGCCCTCAATTTATTACAGAATATAATACGCAATGGCGGTTGTTTTGCAACTATGCAATTTAGTGAGTATTAATAAAAACAAATGTATTGCTATACAAAAACAAACAAATATGTTATATTATAAAGAGTAATGGAGGGAATACATATGAAAAATGCTATTGAAAATAGTGATATAGAAAATGAAGATTACAAAAGAAATGTTATAGTAAAAAGTATTGAAAATTTCATTGAAACAAAAAATAGGTATATTCAAGTAATATTATTACTAATTGCTATAATTTCAGGAGTTATTTATGGTTTAGTTCCGGCAAATGTGCAAACAGTTGTTCGCTACACGTTAATTATAAATATTTTTATGGAAATATATGTTTTACAGGCAAAAGATTCCATAATGCAAAATAAATTAAATTTAATAGCAGTGGATGTCAATACTCAAAATGGTGGACTGCGCTTTGAAAAAGACATAAAAATAGATAATTATTTTGAAAATGCCAAAAAAGATTTTTTTATTTCTGGAATTGCTCCGAGCCGTTTTATTCAAAAATACCAACCCGAACTAGAAAAACTATTAATTAACAATAATAAAATCATAATCTACATATTGATTAGTAGTTTGGAAAGTGTTCCAGAAAATTGCGCTGAATATTATGGAACTAAAGACAATAAGTCACATCAATATGATCTATTGTCAAAATTAAATGTGGTTATTAATTCAATACAAAACAGCGAAGTTTTAAAAAATGCTTTTAAAGAAAAACGCCTTTTGTTGGCTACATCAAATATTGTATTTACTACTTCGTTTGTTGCATATAACATTTTTAATTTTAAATCATATCACAGTAAAATTAAAATTACCTTTTACCAACAGGGTGAACATCTAGCAGGGAAATTGCCTTCTTCTAATCTTGATTCGGATAAAAATATTAGGGATATGTATCCTTATTTTCAAAATATTATTAGCAATCAATGGAAAGTAGCGCATCAAATAGAGGAAGTAGGTGAATTAGAAACCTTTTCAAAAAATTTGTTATGTCAATTAGAACAATGTAAAAAGAAAGAGTAGTAGGTGTTTAGAATGTAATATTTGTAATTTGATATTGATTTTATTTGATTTTTAATCTTAAGGATAAATAGAAATTTCCTTGCGTTTTTTACTGAGAGATTCATTCTTTTTCATCTTATTTTGAACCATACTAGGGGATGAACTCAAATTAACTTTTATTGCTAATTTATCATAGAGCATGTTACGAAGTAGAGATTATTCGCGTCTTGATTTATGAGGCTTTGTGTATATGAAAATACTAGGATATGTGTTTTATATGTCTATCCTCAAAAAGGCGATTCTACTGCGTAACAGAGGAAAAACAAAGCAGGGAACCGGTCACTTTGAAGTGATTTACTCCCTGCTTTATTTACACCCTGTTTGTCAGCGTTAATGATAAGTTAGTTTCTATACTTCCTTATCACCGTAAACATCAGTCTTCCGGTCTTTTAGAAGAAACATCGATAAACTCTGCCAGTTCTGTTATCAGACCGTGTATGTCCACTGTATCCAGATTCAGAGGAGTGCCGGAATGATAAGACTCACTGAGGGCAGACACCAGAGAGGTTCTTAAGAGCATTATTCTCACTTGAAAAGAATTCAAGGCGTTCAATATTTTCCATCTTTTTGCATTGCGTCAGGAGAGAACTACACTCCTCAGAAGTATATTCTGATTTGTGGAATGCCAGTAAACACGCAACATAGGCACGAAATAGCTCTGTTGCGGCTTGGATATTAGCATCCTGAATCTGTTTTTGGGCTTGAGCTTCCCGCTTGCCCTGAATCCGTAATGTGATAATGGTTGTGATAATGCTTGTCCCGATACCAATGATAGTTGCAAAAAACTGAGTGAAAAAATCAGGGGTAAAAATGTATTTATTTAAAAAATCTGTCATATGCTTCATCTCCTTTTAACTGTATTATAGCCTATATTAGCGGTAAATGAAAGAAGTTTTCGTCGCATTCGGGGCGCGGTGGACCGACTACTGCACGTTCTTCTACAAGGCTACGAGATGGGAGTAGCTGAAAAGTCTGAAAGAGCAACTGGAACGGTAGAGTTCCTGCGCAACCTGTGCGAAATTATTGTTGCGTAAAATGACGAAAATGATAAGAAAACTGTAAAAAGATGGGTCAGATAGGATATTTTGCCTAAAAATGTGTTAAAGATGGTTGACTTTTTGGTCAAAATGGTGTATAAACAAAGTATAAAATCTATATAGACATAGAGAAAAATAACGCGAGGCGCAAGTTACTGTGGGTAGAATAAGATGCTACTACAGCATCTTGTGCCAAGCGGAGTTTAAGGATCGACATGAACCTGCGGGCATTTGGCAGGTGGGTAAGACAGACAGGTCTGGATGTTGCACATCCAACAGGATCGACGCAATATCATAGGTACTGCCTATGGTATACCGAAATAAGGTAATCTGGGAGAAACAGATGGCAAGCTACGGATATGAAGCGATAGATGCGGCTGGCAAGACCGTCAAGGGCAGCATAGAGGCTGAGAATATAGACAAGGCGAGATCGGATCTGAAGACTCAGGGAATGACGATTCTCAATCTGAAGGAACAGAGTTTGCTGACCAAGGATCTGAATTTTGAGATCGGCGGCAAGCCCAAGCCCAGGGACCTCAGCGTGTTCTGTCGTCAGTTTGTCAGTATGATTCGAGCGGGTGTGACAATATTGGAAGCCCTGCGGATGTTGACTGAGGCCACGGAGAACAAGAAGCTCAAGCAGGCCATTGACGAGGTGCGTATCAGCGCTGAGAAGGGTGAGGCTCTGGCCAGCGCCATCGCTGAGCACCCCAAGGTATTTCCCGATCTGATGGTGAATATGGTGGCCGCAGGCGAGGCCTCCGGTAGTTTGGACAAATCCATGGAGCGTATGGCGGTGCAGTTCGAGCGTGCCAGCAAGACCAGAGCTCTGGTGAAAAAGGCGATGACCTATCCTATCGTCGTAGTGTTTGTGGCGATAGTGGTCGTGATCATCATGCTGGTGAAGGTCATTCCCTCTTATGTGACGATGTTCGAGGATCTGGATGCGGAGCTGCCAGGCATCACTCTGGCTGTCATGGCGGCCAGCGATTTCCTCATTGATAATGGGCTTTTCATCCTGCCCTGTGTCGTTGGTCTTTTCGTACTTCTGATGCGATATAAGAGGACGGACTCCGGCAAACATTTTTTTGGCAAAGCCGCGATGGTATTTAAACCGGTGAAGAATATGGTTGTCAAATCGGCGTCCGCTCAGATGGCCCGTACCTTAAGTACCCTGTTGGGTTCAGGCGTTCCCATGGTGGAGGCTGTGGGCATCGTCTCCCAGACTATGACGAATGTCTATTTCAAGGAGGCGTTGGAGGAAGCCAAGAATGATATCATAATAGGGCAGCCATTGTCCGTGCCGTTACAGAGATGCGGCCTGTTTCCGCCTATGGTGTACCACATGATCCGCATCGGCGAGGAGTCCGGTAACACCGAGGAGATGTTGGACCGGTTGGCGGATTATTATGAGGAAGAGGTAGAGATGGCAGTGCAGACCCTGATGGCGGCCATGGAGCCCATGATTATCGTGGTGCTGGCCGGAGTCGTGGGTGTGTTGATTGGTGCATGTATGGCTCCCATGGTATCCATGTACGATGCACTGGATAACTTGTAAATTGAATTATCCACCTGCGTGTAGGGACGGGGTGAATAAGATATAACAAATTATATAAGTAAAGGAGAGGTTTATTATGAAGAACAGAGAAAAAATGAATAACAAAGGTTTCTCCCTCGTGGAGTTAATCATTGTTATCGCCATCATGGTTATTCTGGTAGGTGTGTTGGCACCTGTTTATACCAGATACGTTGAGAGCACCAGAAAGTCGTCTGATGTAAGTGCAATTGCTGATATCATGAATGCAATGGAGACGGTGATGATTGAGAGATCGGCAAGACAGGCCGCTGCTCCAGCTGATATTGTTGTTGATCTCTCAGCCACAGCTGTTACCATTGCTGATACAGATGTTGCTGCGGTAGTGGGTACCACTTATACCTTAAAAGGGACATGGACTGGTGCCGCAGCGAGTCACATAACTGCGCATTGGAACGGCGACCGTGTTGAGTTTTCAACAGAGACTACAGGTACAGCACATGTTATAGCAGCGTATTCTTCGGCATTAGGAAATAAGTTTACACCTGCTACTGCTCCGGCTCCCTAATATGTCATTAACAAGCAATGCAACAATTCCATGATAATTATTTGCGGAATATAACTAGCAATATAAGGATGTACTATGCCTCCGACAATATTTTTTTACATAATATTATTTATCTACGGAATAATTATCGGTAGTTTCTTAAATGTATGTATCTACCGAATACCGAAAAAAGAGAATATAGCAACCACCAGGTCCCACTGCATGAGTTGTGGGTATCAACTGAAATGGTATGATCTAGTACCGCTCTTCAGCTATCTGGTGCTTCGGGGCAAATGCCGCAAATGTGGTAGCAAGATTTCCGTTCAGTACCCCATAGTGGAGGCGCTGAACGGAGGTCTGTACCTCCTGATATTTTGGAGGTATGGATTGAGCATAGATTCCCTACTCTATTGCTTGCTGTTCAGTGCGCTGATTGTGCTCAGTGTCATTGATTTTAGAACCTATGAGATTCCTCTTGGAATCAATATCTTCATACTAACCCTGGGGCTGGTTCGAATAGTGACCGACCTGTCACATTGGATCGCCTATGGGATCGGCCTCCTCTCGGTTAGCATTCCGTTGTTATTGATCTATCTCGTCACCAAGGGGCGAGGTATCGGGGGCGGCGATGTGAAGCTGATGGCCGTCACCGGATTACTGCTCGGCTGGAAACTAAATTTATTAGGGTTTCTGCTGGGCTGCATATTGGGTTCCGCAATACATGTCTGCCGGATGAAGCTCGCAGGTGAGGGCCGGGTGTTGGCAATGGGACCGTATCTGGCCATGGGTATCGCGATCTCCGTTATATGGGGGGAACAGATGATAGCCTGGTATTTATCTTTTTTGGGTATAAACTGACTGATTTGGAACCTTTACAGACAAATTTATTTCTCTGTTATGATTAAGGCTGTGACGGCCTTCCTGACAGGGATTGGGAGATACAATAAATGGCTAAAGTTGTCAGCATTGAAGTGGGATATAGCTACATCCGGATATGTGAGATGGATTACAAGGTGAAGACGCCCAGAGTATATCGATTTGCCATGGTGCAGACTCCGCCTAATGTGATAGAGGATGGCTACCTGAAGGAGAGCGCGGGTTTGCGCACTGCCATCAAGGAAGCCTTGTTTCGCAATAAGATTAAGACCAAAAAGGTGATATTTACTGTGGCCTCCAGCAAGATTATTAACAGGGAAGTGACGTTGCCCCCTGTGAAGCCCAATATGATGGAGACCATGATCAAGGCAAACCTCAAGGATTATTTCCCTATTGATCTGGGCGATCATGAAGTCTCCCATGTGATTCTGGAGACTTATAAAGAGGGCGAGAATGCCGGCAAAACCCGCGTGATGCTGGTGGCGGCGGAGAAAACGCTGGTGGCTAGTTATGAGGCGTTGGCGCAGAGCTGCGGTCTGTCCTTGGTGGGACTGGATTATGTGGGCAACAGTATCTATCAGGCAGTGAAGAAGGAGGCAAGTAAGACGCCTTCGATGATATTGAAAATTGAAGAGAACCAGACCATCATCACGGTGGTCAAGGATAACAATATGATGCTTCAGAGAAGTGTCAACTATGGCATAGAGGAGGCGGTACATGAGGTTGCCGCCAGTCCCGCCTTTGATGTTATGGATGACAATGACGCATGGCAGCTGATTAAACGTCGGTGCTGTGTCAAGGTGACTCTGGAAAATGATACAAATGTTGTGGAGCCTGACTTGGAACAGGATGACGATATGGAAGTAACTCAGGCCCGCATCAATGTGACACGGACTCTGGCTCCACTGATCAACAGTGTGTCTCGGGTAGTTGATTTTTACAACTCCCGCAATCCGGAGCATATAGAGCAGGCATATATTATGGGGATGGGCGGCGATATGAGCGGCTTGTCCAAGCTGCTGACGAACGAGTTGGGGATCAAGACCAATGTGTTTCGGAGGCTGGAGGGTATCGTATGGCATCCCAGCATGGGTGATGGTGATCTCTTCAACTATGTGGCAAGCATTGGCGCATCCATGGCTCCGGTGGGCTTTATCAGCAGTGAGAAGCAGCAGAAACAGCAGAAGCAGAGCAATAGCAACTCGATGGCTGTGCTGCTGGGAATCTTCTTTGTGGTGGCTTCGGCGGCGCTGGCAGCCAACGGTTATATGACTTATCAGAGCGCATTGGAGGAGCAGAAACGTCTGCAGGGATTGGAGAGCACCTATCTTCCGGCAGAGCAGATTTATCAGAGACATATAGCGACACAGGCATTTTACCTTGAGATATTACGCGGCAGCTTCATGAGTGTCAAGCCGAATGATTCCATATTGGATTTCCTGGCGGAGTTAGAGAGGACTCTGCCGGCAGAGGTGGAGGTGACACAGTTCGCCTCTGATGACGATCAGGCGGTTATGACAATGAATGTCGCGGACAAGGAGACGGCGGCAGGGATTATCTTGAAGCTGCGAGGATTTGAAAGCCTCAGCGGTGTATCTGTCAACGCGTTGACAGAGGTACATGAAGAGGTACAGGAGACGGAGGAGCAGGAGGCGGAGGAGATCCGTTATGTCACCTTTACGGTAACCTGCACTTATTTGTCAAATGAGTTTAGTTATGAGGAGCAAGCGGTTGACCAGACACAGGCTGCAGATAACACGCAATAGGAAGGGCCAGGAAGAAAGATGAAAAACAAAGGGACGAAGGCATTGACATATACGGCGGCGGCGGGGATACTGTTGCTGGTTCTGGTATATGTTTTCTGCTATCAGAAGCTCAAGACGGAGGCGGAAAATATCGAGGCCTCCAATCGGGTATTATCCGCAAGGGTGAGCGAGCTGAAGCAGTACTATGACAATCGTGAGGACTATCTGCGTGAGATCACGGAGATGCAGGTGAGAATTGATGATATTCTGGCGGAGTATCCGGCGTATTCCTGCGAGGAGGATGTGATCATGCTGGCGGTCGGGGTACAGATGGGTACACCGATTGTATATAGCGGCATTAATATAGCGGATCACAATGCGTTTCTGACAATTCCGGCCGAGACGGTCACTGCCGCCGGACTGGAGGCATATCAGGGCGAGATACAGTTCGTGGAGCAGGGGGCTTCCTATATGAACGATGTCAGTTATGCGAGTCTCAAACAGGTGGTAAAGGCTATATTGGAAAGCGAGAACCGAATTGGCATCAAGAGCATAATGTATGCCAAGAATGATCAAACCGGCGAATTGACAGGAAGCTTTGATCTTCGTTTTTACAGCGTCTCGGGTACGTCCAAGACTTATGTGGCGCCTAATATTATGGAGTATCTGAGCGGCACAGAGAATATTTTTGGCAAGCCCAAAGCAGATCAGACACAGGGCGACGTGGCAGAGAATAACGGAGATTTAACTGAGAACGGGAATGATTGAAGATGAAGAAGGGGCAGTGTAATAGCGGAAAATTGAATAACAGAGGAATGACCCTGATGGAAGTGGTTGTTGCCATCGCCATTCTGTCTATCGCTATTATTCCGATTCTGTTTACATTCGCGCACTCCGTGAGATATAACGCGGAGGCATCGCAGAGACAGCGCGCCATATCTGCGGCGCAGACAATAATGGAGAATTTTAAGGCTGTTCCTGTGGCTACGATAGATGCTCAGTTTGCAAATGGGACATTTCAGGTCGGCACGGGTACGGGGACGACATATGCGGCTGCGGGTACTCTGCCGGACAGGGTATACACAATTACTGGCATTGAGTATATGGGATCGGCATATGATGCCACAGTGACATTGAGCGCATATGGCGGAAGCTCCGCTGAGCATGTGCTCACAGAATTTACAGATATGAATCCGTATGCGGACGCCGTATTTCAGTCGGAACCCAGCACAATAGATCTTGTCGCTGATTCAGCGATGAAAAACGCGGTATTGACATTGTGGAATGAGAAGGAAAGTACGCCTACAGCGCCTGTAACGCATGACGTGACTGAGATAGATGAGCGCAAGATAGAGATTACAAAGCATACTTTTCATATAGAGGCAGTGATCGCGGCGGATGGTTCGGATGAGGTCTATCTGACAGATATCTACGAATACAAATTATCGGATTTTTATTATAATGATCCGGCCACTGGCGCGGCGACTTTGCTGAACAAGGTTTTTGATCCGGTTTCCAGCGATAGACGGTGTATATACACAAATAGGGATACCCGTCTTGAGAGCAGCGCAGGCCTGAAGAATATTTATCTATATTTCTATCCGGGGTACAGGGAGAGCTGGAATAGCAGAAATCCTGGGATGACAGAGGAGATTGTCGTCGATAACAGTATGGGAAGACCGCTGGATTTCTTTGCAATTAAGCAAAAAAACCCATTATTGGGAGATACAATCCTGAAGACCCACGAGCAGACCTATATGGTGAATGTGACCTTAGGGGATAACATCATTATGCACGATAATCTGCGAGTCAATCTCTGGTCGGGAGAGAGTGGAGAAGATGGGAGTAATGTGTTATTGCCCAATGGCAATGATTCGATTTCCTCTATGAGCAAGGGGACTAATTCCTATCGCACGGCAGGGCTGTTGGCACAATTAGATCCCGCGGAGCCTGCGGCATCTCCTGTGCCTACTCGTCTGATGTATAAGATTGAAGTGGTGGTGGAGGGTACAAGCGGATTGTCTGACGGAAAAGAATTGGCACATCTGCAGGGTACGATTATTGAGTAATCTATTATCTTTAGCATTGGAAAAGAAAAGGCGGATAGGTAACAAATGGGTATTAGGCAGGTCAGGGCGGATAGAAAACTGAATAACAGAGGCTCCGCGATGGTAACAGTGATCGTCGTGGTGGTGTTTGTCAGCATACTGGCCACCACACTTTTGTATATCTCGGTGCTAAATTATCAGATGAAAGTGGTCGATTATAATACAAAGGTCACTTTCTATGAGGCTGAGGTGCCAATGGAGGAAATACGGGCGCAATTGGTTATAGATGCCTCCGATGCCTTCGCGGAGGCATACAGGCAGACGATATCACAATTTGCAACTCTCGACAGCAATCGGCGGGAGTTGGAGTTTCGAACAGCCTTTTATCGTGAATTGTTGACGATATGGGATGAGCGAGATGGCAATAAGGATGATACGATAGAGGCAGTGGATGCAATCAGGGTAATCATTAACGATCCCGACCCAGGTTTAGGCCCAAGTTATTCTCCGGTTTTCGCGGTGAGTGTAGCAGGAGGCTTTCGGATTGATCCGGTCGGCGACCCCTCAGCTCTTCCCAGCTCTGTCAGGCTGGAAGGGGTTGAAATACAATATACAGATCAGAGTAACCATTATACCTCTATTATTGAGACGGATTTTTATATTCAGATTCCTGATTTGAACTGGGGGGTTGATTCCTATGCGGGCACATGGGAAGCTGGCGCAAGCATTTCGGGACAGGAAATGGACTTTCAGAAGATGGTAACTTATGTTAACTGGACAAAAAAATAAGGGTATTCTGATGAAACAGAGAGAGCAAACAGACAATCGGGGATTGTCCCTGGTGGAAATCATTGTTGTGATAGCTATTGCTGCGGTGATATCGGGGTTCTTCATCTTAGGAATTGGTATGATCACTGGGAAACCGGTAGAACAATGCGCCAGGCAGATGAAGATCGTGCTGGAGCAGTGCAGGACGGCTGCTATGGGCAAGCCGACGGGGGATGCATATCTGGTATTGACGCGGGACTCGGAGGGTGTCTGGGCAACGCTATATCAGGGCGGTGTTCCGGATAAAAAAATGGTCGGGCAAAGCGATGTCGTGGTAAAGGTTATATTGGACGGTACGGAATATGACCTGAAGGATTCATTTCCCTCGGGACTGCGGATTGATTTTGACCGTAGCAGTGGCGGGTTGCTGGCAAGCGCTTCCCCCGGAGGCGGTTCAGCATTTTGTAAGAGTATTACGATGAGCAGGGGATCGACGACAAGGACTCTGACAATTGTGCGTTTGACGGGAAAGATACAGATTGAATGACGGTTGATTTTATTGGGGACAGAAGGGATATTATTGCGGAAAGGGTGGCACGTCTGCTCGGAAAGGATATTATGAAAAAGTGGTGGAGAGAACTTTGGAGAAGGGGAAACAAGGGATTGACGCTGGTGGAACTGATCTGTTCTATCGCTATTTTCAGCGTGGCTACTGTTATGGTTGGCAGCGCCATGGTGGTAAGTGCGAATAGCTACAATCGCGGTGCCACAGAGATTGATCTGCAGCAGGATGCGCAGATTGCCGCAAATATTCTAACCAACATAGTGATTGATTCGGATGAAATAGTCTCTCCCTCTGGGGCAGCGGAGACAAATGTGCTGACTGTAAAAAAAGGAGGCGTAGAATATCACGTTGATCTAATTGGCAGTGAATTGATATACAGTCAATCTGATGAAACGGAAACAGCAGTGCTTGCGGAGAATGTTGCTGAATTTCGATTGAGTCTGTTACCGGATGGGGAGAATGTCCAGGTGTTACTTGGATTAGCGCGAGGAGACAGAGAATTTTCTTCCTCCTATACGATTACGCCAAGAAATGCAACCCCTGTGGGTGGAAGCAGTATCAGCGCTTCCTATATTGATATTGCAAATAAAATAGTGCTGGAGCCGTTGGAGAGTTATGATTTCAGCGGTGCGGTAGTACATGGCTGTAGTAATCAGAGCTTGGTATGGGGGGCGGTAACCGGCAACAGCGATCCGAATACGCGATTGATAAATGGAGTATTGACAATTGGGGCCTCAGAGACGGCCTCGGAGATTCATTTTACAGTGCGTACAGCACAGTTATCGGAAAGCGGTTCGCCGATGGCGGAGGCGGACGTGACGGTCTATGTCAGAAGAGTTAATCATGTTACCCTGACAGCAAGTCTTGTGAACGGTACCGCATATTCTGCGGGCGCTCAATATAAGATTACTGCGAGTGTAGCAGGTAATAATCTTAGAGATATTAATGCGATAAATGGCGAATATACATATGTGATGGATGACAGATGCGAGAGCGTGGCCTTTAGAAACGCATTATGTGATCTGGGCGGGGTTGCCAATGTAGTTCCTGGCAGTCGTCATGAGGATACCAAAGGCAGCAGTATTTTGATTGAGCTGTTTCAGGATATGCCAGCAGGCGGGAAAATTGTCATTGGCGGCGAGTCCAGACATGCGGCGGGAGAGAAGAATAAGGCGCAGCCAGCCTCCTATGCGTATATTTATGATCTGGTTACCATCGAGAAACCCTCCAGTGGGATTATTCATACAGATCAAGGGATTGGCAGGGCATACGCCGCAATTTTTACATCGAGTGTTGACGTAACAACGCTGCGGGATAATAACAGAACTCATCCTGATAATGGCTTACAGGATTATTCTGCACAGCCTCGCTGGTTCTATCGGATCAGGGAAAAAGGCGGAAGTGGGGAGTGGTCTTCTTTTAAGCAGATGACTGAGGAAGGATCAACCAAAAAACTGAATGAGTGGGAAAGTCAGAGATTTTTGCCAGATCGTTCATATGAGATGGAGATTATCATAGCGGTGGTGAATCAGGACTCCAAAATCTTGTACTGGCCTAAGGATGAGAGTATAATGTCCGGCGGAACTGGTTTTGAAACGTTCCGAAAGGGATGGACGGATGGGACTACACCTAAGTCTGACTACAGTAGTGTCTTTGATGTGCCTAAGGTACAAATGACATTCTCGGGAAATGCAGCATATGGTGTATTGGATGGCTCCGTGTCCTTTGGCAGCTACAGTCATCCAATAAGCTTGAATTCCAACGGAGATAGTCTGGTCGTAGAACTTACGGATACCAATTTTACAGCATTTAAATTAGGTACATATCAGAACGATATTATAACATATATTGAAAAGTGGAATGGCAGCAGTTGGGTACCATCATCGGCTAACGGCTGGGATGTACAACAGGGACGAATAATCACCATCACAAACCGTATGCAGCCTCATAATGATTCGTCACAAAGAGGATTATACCGTCTGGGAGTATGCATTAAGCGAGAAGCAACGTTTTATGAGATGAATACAAATGATGTATTTGATCAGAGTTATCATACAGCTTCTTATCCCGCGGAAGATTATCGGTTGTGTGATCCTACGACGGGAGCGGGATACATTTATGTATATTTTCCGTAAATGTATTAGTAGTGTTGTAATTCATTTATAGAGATTTAAAAACCCTGGTGCTTTTTGGTATAGAAGCACTGGGGTTTTTAGTTTTAAATGAATATTCTTGATTTTCAGTAATCTTACTTAGTATAGGGCGTTCTTTTACTATAGCCAGTAATACAGGTAAATTTGTTTTATTGGTATTGCGTAACAGGTGTCCGCGTTATCCTTTTAATATTGAGTTTTCTGTGCAACCTATATATATTTTGTTTGCTTACTCTAAAATCAGTCATTTGCTGTTGCATTTTTTATGGATATATGTTATTTTCTATATAGAAAAGTATGGAATCATTATACACTTCATGAGATCAGATTCAAGTGTTTTTCGGCGGTTCGCCACAGATTCAACTTTCACAATTAATATGGCGGACTGGCGAATATTTTCTTTTTGTCTCCATGTCTGCGGAAATGGAGGACAGACTGCGGATGCAGGAAGGGATTAATGATCGGAAGGACTTTGTGGCTTTTCCAGATGTGGCGGCGGATATCGTAAATGCACTATTGCATGACGGCGTTCATGCCGTCAGCTCTGAGGAACTTCTGCCAGCTCCTACAGAGACGATCTACTCAGGAGGCAATGGCAAAAGGCTCCGCAATCAATATGAGGATTTGGCGAAATATGAGATGCAGGAGGGCAAGATACGAACCATGTATCTGTTTGCCAACCAGACAAAGCCGGACAGCCGCATGATTCTGCGTAAGGCGGGATACATAGGGGGAGCATATAGGGAGCAGTACGAAGGAAAAAGTCTCTACACTTATCCAGTGATAGAGCTAATACTTTACTGGGGAGAGAGACATTGGCATGGGCCGCATAGTATCAGTCAGCTTTTTTCTAAACATGACCTAACCTCACAAGAGTGGAATTATATCGATGAAATGCGCCTTCATGTGTGGGAGATGCGGCATCTGTCGCAGGAGATCAGGGAGCGATTCCACAGTGACATGAGGATTGTATTGGACTATCTGGTGGAGGGTAATAGTTATCGCTCTGATAGACCAGTCGTTCACAAAGGTGCATTGATCAGGATGTTAAAGGTACTTTCTGGAGATTTGGATATAGAAGATATTGAAAAGCAACTGAATGCATTGAACATCAGAGAGGAGGATGAGGTAACAGTGTGTGAATTGTTTGAGCAGTATGAGAGAAAAGGACGTAACGAGGGGCTTTTGGAAGGAATTAGTCAAGGCCGAAGCGAGGGACTTCGACTAGGTCGCAGTGAAGGAATCAGTCAAGGTCGCAGTGAGGGATTGCTTCAGGGTCGTAGCGAAGGACTAAGCCAGGGCATTAAGGTCTTAATTCAGACTTGCCGAGAGATAAGACTGAGTTTCACAGAAACCGCAGAGAGAGTTAAAAACGGATTTCAACTGGATGACGCGGAATTAGAGAAAAACATGCAATTATATTGGCCAAAATGACATGTTTGGATTTTATAAAAAGGTCTTGTATTTTGGATGCAGATATGGTATTTTTTGAATAGAAAAGTATGGAATCATTTTACACTTCATGAGATCAGATTCAAGTGTTTATCGGCGGTTCGCCACAGATTCAACTTTCACAACTAATATGGCGGACTGGCAAAGGCTTATTTACAGTCTCCTTGTTCGCAGAAACGGAGGACAGACTGCGGATGCAGGGGGAAATGAATGATCGAAAGGATTTAGTGGAGAAGGACTTTGTGGCCTTCCCAGATGTGGCGGCGGATTTAGTCAATGCACTATTGTATAACGGCGTTCATGCCGTCAACTCTGAGGAACTTCTGCCAGCTCCCACAGAGACGATCTACTCAGGAGGCAATGGCAAAAGGCTCCGCAATCAATATGAGGATTTGGCGAAATATGAGATACAAGAGGGCCAGATACGGATGCTATATTTATTTGCTAATCAGACAAAGCCAGACAGCCGAATGATTCTGCGCAAGGCGGGATACATAGGGGGAGCATATAGGGAGCAGTACGGGGGAAAAAGTCTCTACACTTATCCAGTGATAGAGCTAATACTTTACTGGGGAGAGGGACATTGGCATGGGCCGCGGAACATCAGCCAGTTTTTTTCCGAACATGACCTAACCTCACAAGAGCGGAATTATATCGATGAAATGCACCTTCATGTGTGGGAAATGCGGCATCTGCCGCAGGAGATCAGGGAACGATTCCACAGTGACATGAGGATTGTATTGGACTATCTGGCGGAGGGTAATAGTTATCGCTCTGATAGGCCAGTGGTTCATAAAGGAGCATTGATCAGGATGCTGA
>JAMPGX010000005.1:15402-241300 GCA_023663725.1 bacterium
AGTGTGTGAATTGTTTGAGCAATATGAGAGAAAAGGACGTAACGAGGGGCTTCTGCAGGGCCGAAGTGAGGGGCTTCGACAAGGTCGCAGTGAAGGAATCAGTCAAGGCCGCAGCGAAGGACTTAGCCAGGGCATTAAGGTCTTGATCCAGACATGCCGAGAGATAAGACTGAGCTTCACAGAAACCGCGGAGAAAGTTAAAAACGGATTCCAGCTGGATGACGCGGAGTTAGAGAAAAACATGCAATTATATTGGCCGGAATAATGTAGACAAAATCACGAAAGAAACGAATGACATTTACCTTCTTTTGTAGTAAAATAAATATAAATATGCGTATATATGACCGCAAATAGGGACGTGCAAGGAGATACAATGCCGTGAATAGGATGGTTTTGCGGGTTGCCACAGGGGTTTTGTGTCTGTTCATGCTGACAGCCTGTGGGAACGAGTTTTCTGAGGACAATGATCAGAGAGGATGGATAGTTGTGGGAGAGCCTATCCCTACGAGAACTCCAGTAGAAGAGTCCAATGAAGGATCGATAGAAACGGCACAGGAAGATACGTCCCTGCCAGAACCCCAAGTGCTGACGATCACTATCTCGGCAGCGGGTGATTGTTCTCTGGGCAATTATCAGGAGCAGGAATACGCATATTCCTTCCGGCAGGCCTACGACCGCACGGAGGATGAGGGTTATTTTTTTGAGAATGTGCGAGATATTTTTGGTAGTGATGATATGACAATCGTGAATTTTGAAGGGGTTCTGACATTCAGCGAGGAAAGGGACGAAAGCAGAACCTACAATATCAAGGGGGATCCTGATTATGTCCGGCTCCTGACAGCGGGAAGTGTGGAGGCCGTGAGCTTTGCCAACAATCACAGATTGGATTATGGCGTCAAGGGCAGCAATGACACGGTGGCGGCGCTGGAGAGTGAGGGCATTGTCTACGCGTATGACAGAGACGTTGGTATCTATGAGACGGAAAAGGGGATCAGAGTCGGTTATGTGTCTGTCAACGAGGTGGCCTGGGGGCTGGGCAGCGAGAAGCTATTGGCCGACGGCATTGCCAAGCTGCAGGAGGAGGGAGTTGATCTGATTCTTGCCTGCTGTCACTGGGGCATTGAGAAAGACAATTATCCCACGGAGAATCAACAATATCTGGGCCGTAGATGCATTGATATGGGAGCGGATCTGGTGATTGGCCATCATCCCCATGTGTTGCAGGGAGTCGAGGAGTATAATGGCAAATTCATCATCTACAGTCTGGCCAATTTTTGCTTTGGGGCCAACAGGAATCCTGTCGATAAGGATACGATGATATTTCAACAGACCTTTACCTTTGTGGACGGGGTGAAGCAGAACGATCGGCAGATTCGAGTCATTCCCTGCTCCGTGAGTTCCATTCGGGAGCGCAATAATTTTCAACCCACTCCCGTCGAGGGTGAGGAAGCGGAGCGGATTATTGGGCGGATCAATGCATACAGTGAGGAATGGGGGGTATCCTTTGCCGCCGATGGAACGCTGTCCTATTAGCGCGTATATTTGACGGGAAGGGAACATAGCTATAGTGTGATTCCAGTATTGGAATGTTGGCAAGGCATTGCCCTTGCAGAAAGGATGAGGTATAGGGTATGGAAAAGAGAAGGATGGAGAAGCTGGGAATCGAGACTTCCCTGTTGGGATTTGGCTGCATGCGTTTTCCGACAAATGCGGACGGTAAGATTGACAGGGTGCAGGCCAAGGCTATGCTGGAGCGCGCTCTGGCGGCAGGTGTCAACTATATAGACACTGCGTGGCCGTATCACGGCGGTGAGAGCGAGCTGTTTGTGGGCGAGGCTCTGAAAGAGCATGCGAGGGACAGCTTTTACCTGGCGACCAAGCTCCCTTTGTGGGAGGTAAAGTCTCTGGCGGATGTGGACAGAATATTTAACCGTCAGTTGGAGAAGCTGCAGACAGATTACATAGACTTCTATCTGATGCACGCCATGAACAGGGGGAACTTTGCGGAGATGAGGAAGCTCGGCGTCATAGAGCGTCTGGAGCAGCTCAAGGCCGAGGGAAGGATACGCTATCTGGGCTTTTCCTTCCATGATGGCTATGAGGCCTTTGAGGAGATACTGAATTACCGGAGCTGGGATTTCTGCCAGATTCAGTTGAACTATATGGATGCCGATGAACAGGCCGGATTGAAGGGTTACGCCTTGGCAGAGGAAAAGGGCGTGCCGATGGTGATCATGGAGCCTGTCAAGGGCGGTTCTCTGGCGGCCTTTGCGCCAGATATCACGGAGAAATTCCATGCTCATGACCCTCAGGCAAGCATGGCGTCCTTCGCTCTGCGCTGGGTGGGTTCATTGCCCAATGTAAAAGTGGTGCTCAGCGGCATGAGTAACATGGAGCAGGTGGAGGATAATCTGAAGACCTTTGGCGATTTTAAGGCGTTATCCGAGGCGGAGCAGACCACGATACAGGAGGTGGTGGAGCTGATGAACAGCCGCATTCAGAATGGCTGTACAGGCTGCCGCTACTGTATGCCCTGTCCGGCGGGAGTGAATATTCCGGGTGCGTTTGGCTGCTGGAATCGCTATCATATGTACCAGAATTACAATGTGGTCAAGCATCATTGGGAGAGGGAGTTGGGTGACGCGCAGCAACCTAAGAACTGTATTAAATGTGGAAAATGTGAGCAGGCCTGCCCTCAGCACTTGCATATCAGGGAAGATTTGGAGCGGGCGCAGGCCGATCTGGACGCAAAAAAATTTATAGTATAAGGCGCAGCATCGCAGGCAGGCCAGCGACATGCAGGGATATATTTGGATGTTAACTTTCAAATATTGATTGATATACGTGCTGGAGCACGCAAAGGGGTATAGGAATGAAGGATATCATATTGCGTAAATTTGCAGAAGTGTTTGGCGATGCGGAGGGTGCGGAGGCGTATTTTGCACCGGGGCGGGTCAACATGATCGGCGAGCACACGGACTATAATGGCGGACATGTGTTTCCCTGCGCGTTGACCATTGGCACCTATGGAGCGGCCAGGAAGCGCAGGGATCGCAGGCTGCGTTTTTACTCCATGAATTTTGAGGCGCTGGGGGTGTTGGAGTCCTCGCTGGACGAATTGAAGCCGGATCCTCAGGCTGATTGGACCAATTACCCCAAGGGCGTGATATGGGCTTTCGCGGAGAGAGGGATGTGCCTGCCTGTGGGTATGGATATTCTGTTAAATGGCAATATCCCCAATGGTTCGGGTCTGTCCTCCTCCGCCTCGGTGGAGGTGCTCACTGGCTTTATTCTGCGGGAGCTGTATGGCTTTGATGTGTCCAATCAGGAGTTGGCGTTGATCGGACAGTACTCTGAGAATCATTTTAACGGAGTTAACTGTGGCATCATGGATCAATTTGCCATTGCCATGGGCAGAAAAGGACATGCGATCTTCCTGGATACAGCGGATTTATCTTATCAGTATGCGCCGATTAAGCTGGAGAATGCCAGAATTGTCATCGCCTGCAGCAACAAGAAGCGGGGCTTGGGAGACTCGAAGTACAATGAGAGGCGCAGTGAGTGTGAGGCTGCGCTGGCCCAGCTACAACAGGTATGTCAGATTCAATCTCTGGGAGAGCTGACGGAGGAGGAATACAAGCGGCATAAGGGCAGCATTGACAGCGAGGTCCTCCGCAGGAGGGCAAGACATGCAGTGTCTGAGAATCAGCGCACAATTCGGGCAGTGCAGGCGCTCAAGGCCAATGACTTGGAGCTGTTTGGCCAGCTGATGAATGCTTCCCATGTATCTCTGCGGGATGATTATGAAGTCACCGGTATTGAACTGGACACGCTGGTGGAGGCGGCCTGGGAGGTGGAGGGCGTGATTGGCTCTCGCATGACAGGCGCGGGCTTCGGGGGCTGCAGTGTGAGCATTGTGAAGGCGGAGGCAGTCGAGGAATTCATTGCGCGTGTGGGAGCCGCTTATCGAGACAAAATCGGCTATGTGGCGGATTTCTATGTCGTGGACAGCGGCGGCGGTCCCTGCAAGCTGTAAGAGCGTCAAGCTTTCCAGCTCGCTCCAGAGCAGGGATGGGGCGAGACAAGAACATCACAGAAAAACAGTGACTGATGTGATGCATGGGGAGGAATGACTGGATGAGAGTGGCGGTGGTCAGCGACATACACGGCAACTATAAGGCATTGGAGGTGTTTCTGGAATATATAGAGAGGCTGTCTGTGGATGCCATTATAGGTCTGGGCGACTATCTGACGGACAGCCCCTACCCACAGCGCACACTCTCCCTGATCTATGAGATGCAGAAAAAATATCCCTGTCATCTGATACGAGGCAACCGAGAGGAATATCTGTTGGAGAACCGCAGACGGGACCAGGGATGGCATATTTGTTCGTCCAATGGAGCGCTCTATTACACTTATCAACAGATCAGAGAGAGCGATCTGGATTGGATGGAAGCCCTGCCCTCGGAGATAGTCTTGCAGCTGGGGGATTGTCCTGAGCTCACTCTCTGTCATGGGGCGCCGGGGGTAATACGAGGGAATTTTCAATTTGACAGGCCTTTGATGGAACAGTCGATGAAGCGGTTGCAAACTCGCTATCTATTGGGCGGACACTCTCACCATCAGTGCTTGGAGCAACTCTATGGAAAGATATATCTTAATCCTGGCTCGCTGGGCATGCCGATAGACGAACAGGGGCGGCACACTCAGTTTGCCATAATGGAGGGATCTACTCAGAACTGGGAGATAGAGCTTGTGACGATGGACTATGATGTGGATGGGTTCCTGCGGGATTTTCGGGAGAGCGGCATCGAGGACTATGGCCTGTATCTGACAAGGGCTGCGGAGAAGACCCTGTTGACAGGGCATAATTACTTCTATTATTCTGTGTGTGAGGCTTGCAAAATCAGTCAAAATCCCCTGTCGGAGACCAGTGAGGAGGTCTGGAGACAGGTGGCGGAGGTGCTGAAGCTGTGATACTATTTTCGAGGTATATAGGCAGCAGGTGCGGCATATACTGATAATAGGCCTCAGATGTGCGTGTCCTGTGGCGTGTCAATATATGGATAAGCCTCCCGCAGAGTGCGGGCGATGATTTTGCCGGAGGGAGAGGTCAGGGCCAGAGCCGCATCATAGAGCTCCGTTACTTTTTCCCGCGCTCCGTTTTGATCATAGAGCGAGGCCAGCAGCCTGTAGGATGTGCCTGCATCACTGTGGATGGAGACTGCATATTCCAGAATCTGTCGGGCTTCGTCTGTATATCCGGCGCAGTGCAATGTCTCTGCCCATTTCTGCAAGGTCTGAGCCAGCAATGTGAAGTTCTGGTCATACTGGGACAAGGCGGTGATGTTGGCGGTTCCGTAGGCCAGCTTTAAGTCGGTATTGGTGAGACCGGCAAAATTCACAATCTTTTCACCGGCCAGTACAGATAATGTGTCCAGACAATCTCTGACAGTGATGTCATCAGCCATAACTGTCACTGGCAGAGTGTCCAGCGGAATGTGCACATAGTCCAGATTGTCCAGAGGCTTGCGGCGCACTTGATTGGCCTGCCGCTCTCTTTCCCAGAACTGTCTCTGGGTATTTTCATCCGAACGGTTATGACGACGGATGACCAGAGAAAGTGTGCTTGTAAAGATGATAAAACTTGCAAAAATGATGAAATTCATATATAATATCCTTTCAGGGTCCATATCGTGATCCGCAGATGAAGATAAGGAGCTATGGTCGTATGATGAATTTTAACAATAAAAAAACCAAAAGGATCATATCTGCTGTCATTGTCATCCTGTTAGTACTGGCAATGGTCATTCCTACATTAGCATATTTGATCTGATATTTCAATGGTTTATCGAGAAAGGCAAGGAATTTAAGCTATGAGACAATGGGTGAGGCGATGGAGCCTGGCATTTTTCTTATCAATAATGTTGTATGGCGCCAGTCTGTCAGTCAGCGCTGCCGGAGAAGAGGTTCTGAAGGAGGGCGTGCTGATTCAGGGCATGGACCTGAGCGGGATGAATAAGGAGGAAGCCACCGATGCGGTAGAGCGGTACATAGAGGAGACCTTGCGGCCAATACAGGTAACTCTGATGACCTCCAACAACACAGAGGTGCAGGTGACTGTGGGAGATATGGGAATATCCTGGAGCAATCCTGAGCTTCTGGATGAAGCGCTGGCCATCGGCACCGAGGGGAATGTGATTACCCGATACAAGCTGCTCAAGGACCTGCAGCGGCAGCCAGTGAATTACGAACTCACCTTTGACTATGATGTGAACGCCATCAATCAGATTCTCATAGAGCAGTGCAGTCAATATGACCAGCCGGTGATCAACGCTGCACTGAAGCGAGAGAACGGTGCTTTTACTGTGATTGAAGGACAGACCGGCTATCATCTGGATGTGGAGATCTCTATTGACACGATATATCAATACATGACACAGGAATGGAATTTGCAGCCCTGTGCTATCGCCCTGAATGTGGAGGTGAGCGAGCCTCTGGGAAAGGCTGAGGAATTGGCTCAGGTCACGGACCTGTTGGGCTCTTTTACGACCTCGTTTTCTTCATCGGGCGCGGACAGAAGCGCCAATGTGACGAATGGGTGTCGTTTGATCGATGGGACGACCCTGTATCCGGGGGAGGAGTTTTCTACCTATGAAAAAGTATCTCCCTTCACTCAGAAAAACGGATATTTCATGGCGGGTTCATATTTAAACGGCAAAGTGGTTGACAGTCTGGGCGGCGGCATCTGCCAGGTGTCCACTACCCTGTACAATGCTGTGCTGGGAGCGGAGCTGGAGGTGACACAGCGCTACAATCACTCCATGATCGTGACATATGTGGAGCCTTCGGCGGACGCGGCGATTGCGGAGTCCTCCGGCAAAGATTTCAAGTTTGTGAATAATCTGGATATTCCCATCTATATCGAGGGAATCATTCAGGGAAAAACCATCACCTTCAATATCTACGGACATGAGACGCGCAGCAGCAGCCGCAAGGTTACCTACGAGAGCAAGGTGCTGGAGGTAATCAATCCTCCGGGAGAGCTTCTGTACGCGGAGGCATCGCAGCCCATCGGATATCTGGTCAAGGGGGACAGCGCTCATATCGGCTACAAGGCGCAGCTGTGGAAAGTAGTGACGGAGAACGGCGTTGAGGTTGAGCGCACTCAGATCAATAGCAGCTCCTACAAGATGGTGCCCAGCAGTTACCATGTGGGCGTGGCAACGGCGAATGCGGACGCCTATGTAGCGATTATTGACGCAATCAACAGTGGCAGCGTAGCCAATGTGAAAAATGTGATTGCCATCGTAGCCCAGCAGGAGGCGGCAGCTGCAGGCCAGTAGATAAGGACATGTCTGAACTGTGGCACAGGTAAGAGGGCGACAAAGGATGAGATCAGGAAAAATATCGGATAGCGTGCTGAAACGCTCTGTATTAAAGCAGATCAAAACCAGGAGAGAGGAAGTGTTATGTGGCGCAGGGATAGGGGAAGACTGCGCCATTTTTGCGCCGTCAGGCGCTCTTGCCAGCGCTGTCTCCCAAGCGCCCATTTCTAAGGATGCCGATATGTCCCGCCTGCTGATAAAAAGCGCCAACAATCTGGCGGTGGCTGGCGCGGAGCCCATGGCGGTCTCGATCTCTCTGACATTGCCGCTAGAGGCGGAGGAGCAGTGCCTTCGCAGTATAATGGAAGCGGCGGAAGCTGCCTGCGTACCATTGGGAATGCAGATCGCAGGCGGGCACACCGCAGTGAGCCGCCATGTGGACTGTCCGCTGGCCAGTGTCACGGTATACGGGATTCCCATGCGAGATATGGCCATCTCGGAATCCGAAGTCCAGAGCAGCGCTTCTGCGGCTCCCCTGTGCACGACCCGCGGAGCTGTTCCCGGACAGGACATCATACTGACGAAATGGATTGCACTGGAGGGCACGGCGATACTGGCCGGACTGAGGAGAGAACCGCTGTTGCAGCGGTATCCGGCTCACCTGGTGGAGACGGCGGCGAGCTTTGACCGCTACCTGTCCATTATTCCAGAGGCCGCATCCGCCGTGAAGTCCGGCGTTCGGGTTCTGCATGACGCTTCTGAGGGCGGCATCCTGGCCGCACTCTGGGAGCTGGCGGAAAGCTCGGGCGTCGGGCTGGTCATAGACTTAAGAAAGATACCCATCCGTCAGGAGACGGTGGAGATATGTGAGTTCTGCGGGGCAAATCCCTACACTCTGGCCTCCGCCGGCTGCTTAGTGATGGCATCAAACCACAGTGAAGCCCTGGTAAAGCAGCTCGCCGCGCAGCAGATTCCAGCAACTGTCATCGGCCAAATTACCGACAGCCATGACAGACTGATCTACAATGCCGGAGAAAAGCGCTACCTGGACAAACCCGCACAGGACGAAATACATAAATTTATCTAAGGAATAAATTGTATATTCCATAAGCGGACTCTTTCGAGCTGTCGGCACCAGGTTTCACAATCGCACGTATTGGCAATTACAAAACAGCCTTATGCCAGTACCGAATTGTGCATATTGTATATTCCATAAGCAATGCCCTTTCGAACCGTCGGTACTTAGATGCTGTATTTTAGCATCTTATGTACCGCTACGGTGAGAACGGAGCGAGAGCGTGCTTGCGTTGGAAAATACAATGTGCACAATGACACTAGCAAAGTAACTGGCTTTTGCAAACATCTAATTAATAGTAGAAAGGAACAGAACAATGAGAGAAGAATTATTATCCATTATTGAGAAAAACAGCCGATTCGACCTAAAGGAACTGGCCGTGCTGCTGGGCACCACAGAGGTGGATGTGGCGAATGAACTGGAGGCCATGGAGAGGGAAGGGATCATCTGTGGCTATCATACATTGGTGAACTGGGAGAAGACCTCCGACGAGAAGGTGACAGCGCTGATCGAGGTGCGCGTGACACCCCAGAGAGGACAGGGCTTTGACAATGTGGCGGAGCGCATCTACCGCTATCCCGAGGTCAGAAGCGTATATCTGATCTCCGGCGGCTTCGACCTGATGGTGATCCTGGAGGGCAAGAGCCTGCGGGAAGTATCCAGCTTCGTGTCAGATAAGCTGTCCACGCTCGATCGGGTGCTCAGCACCTCCACCCACTTTATTCTGAAAAAATACAAGGACCACGGGACGATCTATGTACAGAAAACAGAGGACGAAAGGGAGATGATAACGCCATGAGAAATCCATTGTCAGACCAGGTGGTTGCGCTGAAGCCATCCGGTATTCGTAAATTTTTTGATATTGTCAGCGAGATGAAGGACGCTATCTCCCTGGGGGTGGGCGAGCCGGATTTTGACACGCCCTGGCACATTCGGGACGAGGGCATCTATGCCCTGGAGAGAGGCAGGACTTTTTATACCTCCAATGCGGGCCTGAAGGAGCTGCGCCAGGAGGTGTGCAATTATATCAGGAGGAAGCAGGGCGTCGAATATGCCTGGGACAAGGAGGTGGTCATCACGGTGGGCGGTTCCGAGGCCATCGACATCGGCCTGCGGGCCATGATCAATCCAGGGGATGAGGTGATTATCCCCCAGCCCAGCTATGTGTCCTATGAGCCCTGCGCCATTCTCGCGGGCGGCAGACCTGTGATCATCAATCTGAAGGCGGAAAATGAGTTCCGCCTGACGGCGAGGGAACTTGAGGAAGCTATCACCGACAGAACCAAGGTGCTGATTCTCCCGTTTCCCAACAATCCTACCGGAGCCATCATGGAGCGCGGCGATCTGGAGGCGATTGCAGAGGTCATTATCAAGCATGATATATTTGTCATGTCTGATGAGATATACAGTGAGCTGACTTATAAGGAGAAGCATGTGTCTATCGCTTCATTGCCGGGCATGCAGGAGAGGACTATTCTCATCAACGGCTTTTCCAAGGCGTATGCGATGACGGGATGGAGGCTGGGATACGCCTGCGGGCCTCGCGCGATCATCGAACAGATGACGAAGATTCATCAGTTTGCCATTATGTGCGCCCCCACCACCAGCCAGTATGCGGCGGTGGAGGCGCTGAAGAATGGGGATGCGGATGTGGAGGAGATGAAGCTTTCCTACAACCAGCGCAGGCGTTTTCTGCTCAATGCGTTCGAGGAGATGGGCCTGGAGTGCTTTGAGCCGTTCGGAGCCTTCTATGTGTTCCCCTGCATTAAGGAGTTTGGTATGACCAGCGAGGAGTTTGCCAATGCCTTTCTGGAGGCGGAAAAAGTGGCGGCGGTGCCGGGCACGGCCTTTGGCGACAGCGGCGAGGGCTTTCTGCGGATCTCCTACGCCTATTCGCTGGATACGCTGCGTGAGGCCATGACCCGACTCAAGCGCTTTGTCACCAAGCTGCGCAATACGGAAGCGTAAAAGAGGAGCGATATGCACATTATACTGCATCAGCCGGAGATTCCGGCCAACACCGGCAATATTGGACGCACCTGTGTGGCCACCGGAACGAGTCTGCATCTGATTGAGCCGCTGGGCTTTCATCTGGATGAGAAGTCCATTCGTCGGGCCGGGATGGATTACTGGCCCAGGTTGGATGTGACCAGGTATACGAATTTTGAGGAGTTTTGCGCCACGCGGCCAGGGGCGAGGATATGGATGGCCACCACCAAGGCCAGGAGATGCTACACGGAGGTATCATATGCCCCCGACGATTATATTATGTTCGGCAGAGAGAGCGCAGGGATACCGGAGGAGCTTTTGGTAGAGCATGAGGAGAACTGTATCCGCATCCCCATGCTGCCTGATATTCGCTCACTGAATCTCTCGAACAGTGTGGCTATCGTACTCTATGAGGCACTGCGGCAGCAGGGCTTTGCGGGCCTGCAGGAGCAGGGAGCGCTGCACCGGCTGGACTGGGCATCTGATTTGCAAAAGCAGAGGCAGAGAGGAATACATGGAGGATCATGATGCAACTGCTATATGCCACATCCAATCCAGCTAAATACACGGCTATGCGGGATGCCCTGCAGCCGCTCGGCATTGACCTCATCAGTCTCAGGGATATGGAGCAGGTGCCGGTGGCTCCGGAGGACGGCGATAGCCCTCTGGAAAATGCCAGGCAGAAGGCGCTGTTTTATTATGAGCACTATCAGATTCCTCTGTTTTCCTGCGATTCCGGTCTGTATCTGGAGAAGTTGCCGCGGGAGCTGCAGCCGGGCCTTCATGTGCGCTCTCCTCAGGGAGTGTATCTGGATGATCAGGCCATGCTCGATTATTACGGAGGACTTGCGGCCCGCTATGGGGATATCATCGCCAGATACCGCAACGCCATCTGTCTGGTGTTGGACGGAGGGCATATCTATGAGTCCATGGATGAGAGTCTGGCCAGCAACCGATTTTTGCTGACTGCGACGCCCCATGAGGTCCGCCGCTCCGGATTTCCTCTGGACAGTATCTCCAAGAAGCTGGATACGGGGGAGTATTATTATGACCTCAATGCCCATGACGCAGACGAACTGGTGGGGTACGAGGGTTTTGTGGAATTTTTCCGCAGGTATGCTTTGGAACGGGGCTTTATTGGTGCAGTATCGCAAGCAGGCTTGCGATATGCAGGGGAATAATGATGGAATGGAGCAGGAAGACATGCCTGAGAAAGTTAAATTTCATTTCTCTATCCGGAGAAAAATACTCCTGATCTCTCTGACGGCGGCGCTTCCTTTTTTGCTGCTGGCCATGTATTTGCTGGCTTCGATGCTGAATTACAGCCGCAATTATGACGATATTGTCAGCAACATCACGGTTGCCAACAACTACAACCTGAATTTCAAGGAACAGATGGATGAAAGCCTGTATAAGCTGGTGGTTGGCTATGTGTCCTTTGACCAGATAGCACAAGACCCGACACTGGAGGATCCCTATGATCTGATGCGTCAATGCAGGAATGCTTTTTCGCAGCTGATGGATACGACGGTGGAGGAGGAGAGCAAGATATGGCTGCAGAGTATGTTCCGCAACATTGACACGCTGGAAAAGCGGGTGGACGATATCCGAGAAAGTGCGCTGGAAGGCGGTAATTACAATGAAAATATCTGGGAGCTCGACAATAATATCTATATTCTGACGGAATTGATTCAGGATGACATACAGTATTACATCTATTATCAGACCAGGAGTATGGAAAAGGTGACCAGCCAGCTGCATCAGCAGATCAACCAGTTTCTCGTCCTGTGCAGCGTGCTGACGGTCCTCCTGGTTCTGGTGGTGCTGACAACTACTTTCCTGATTGCCAAGGGCATACTGGGGCCTATTCAGGAATTGTACGATGCCACGCAGAAGGTGGCGGGGGGAGATTTTGCGGTTCGGGCGAGGAGTCGCTCGCAGGATGAGATCGCCGCCCTGGGGCAGGCGTTCAATAACATGGCTGAGAATATTCAGGCCCTGATTGATCAGGTCAGGGAGGACGAGGAGAAGATGCGCAGGATGGACTTAAGGCTCCTGCAGGAACAGATCAATCCTCATTTTCTATACAATACTTTGGACACGATTGTGTGGCTGATTGAGAGTAATGAGACGGACCAGGCGGTGAATATGGTCATGACGCTTTCCAATTTCTTCCGGCTGGTACTCAGCAAGGGCAAGGAGTTCATCACAATTCGGGAGGAGGAGAAGCATATTCGCAGTTATCTGGATATCCAGGCAATGCGCTATCACGATATCCTGGAGTATGATATCCAGATTGATCAGACGGTATATGAGTTTCAGATTCCCAAGCTGACCTTACAGCCTCTGGTGGAAAACGCGTTGTACCACGGCATAAAGTACAAGCGGGCCAAAGGGTACATCCATATTCATGGAGAGAGAGACGGCGATCTGATACATCTGTTGGTGCGGGATAACGGCGTCGGTATGGATCAGGAGGAGCTGGAGCTGCTGCGACGAGAGATATCCCGCCCCTGTCAGGAGACGGAGAAAGGGTTTGGACTTGCCAACGTAAATGAGAGAATACAGATGTATTTCGGGGCGGAATATGGTCTGGAGCTTCATTCTGTCAAGGGAAAGGGGACGATTGTAGAGGTCACTATTCCGGCAGTCAGAATGATGCAAAAAACGGGGAACGAGGCATGAAGACCAGATTTTATAGGAGAAAAAATATATATGCAGGTATTCTCATTGCTGTGAACGCGCTCGCTCTCACAGGGTGCGCGGAGCAGCTGAGGGTCAGCGATCCGCAGGATGAATATGTCGTTGCCGACGAGGGGGATCTGATTGTGGTGGGAGTCTCCCAGGTGGGGAGTGAGTCTGTGTGGAGAACTGCCAACACAGTTTCCATACAGGAAGCGTTTACCAATGAGAGCGGATATTTCCTGCTCTTCAGTAATGCCAGGCAGAAGCAGGAGAACCAGATCAAAGCGATCCGCCGCTTTATCTCGCGTCAGGTGGATTATATTGTATTTTCCCCTATCACCGAGAGCGGATGGGATGTGGTGCTTCAGGAGGCGCGGGATGCGGAGATTCCGGTCATCCTCATGGACAGGCAGGTCGACGTGGAGGACGATACTCTGTACACCGCGTGGGTAGGCTCCGATTTCCATGAGGAGGGCAAGAACGCGGGCAAATGGCTGGAGGGGTATCTGGAGCGGCAGGGCCGTCAGGAGGAGGAGCTTCATATCGTGGTCTTGCAGGGGACGGAAGGCGCAACCTCTGCAATTGGCAGGACGGAGGGCTTTCAGGAGATCGCCGATGTGCATGACAACTGGATTATCCTGGAGCAGGTGGATGCGGAATATACTACCGCCAAGGGTCGGGAGGTGATGGAGAAGCTTCTGGATACATATGAGGACATCGATGTGGTTATCTCGCAGAATGACGATATGACCTTCGGCGCTTTGGACGCCATGAACCGACGGGGGATTACCACCGGAGTGGAGGGGGATGTGATCGTGGTATCCTTTGATGCGGTTAAGGCGGCGCTGAAGCTCGTGGAGCAGGGTATAATCAATGTGGATATCGAGTGTAATCCCAAGCAGGGAGAATGGGTGGAACGGGTTGTCAGGGCGCTGGAGCGCGGGGAGGATGTGGAGAAGACCTTTTATATAGAGGAGCAGATCTTTACGCCGGAGAATGTGAGTGAATATCTGGACGACCGAGATTATTGAGGAGACAAGGCATGTTAAAGCTGTTTTTAGTGGAGGATGAGACCGTTATCAGGGAGGGGTTGAAGAAGACGATTCTCTGGGAGCAATATGGCTATCGCTTTGTGGGCGAGGCGGCGGATGGGGAGATGGCGCTTCCATTGATCCGCCAGACCAAACCGGACGTGTTAATCACAGATATCAAGATGCCCTTTATGGACGGTTTGTCTCTGTGCAAGATCGTGAGCGCGGAATTCCCCAAGATGAAGATCGTTATCATGAGCGGATACGACGATTTCGAGTATGCGAGGACAGCTATTGAGCTGGGAGTGGAGCAATATCTGTTAAAGCCTGTCACCAAGCAGACCCTGAGGAAGATTCTCACGGAGCTTAAGGACAAGATAGAGCAGAGCGCGGAGGCTGACGATTACCAGCTCATCTACCAGAATGAGATACATGAGTATGATCAGTTCTCCCGAAGGCGTTTCTTTGAAAAGATGCTCGGCGGAGAGCTCTCAGTGTCGGAGATCTATGAGGAGGCGGCAAGGGCCTCCCTGGAGATCACTGCGCCCGCCTATAATCTGCTGTTTTTCCATCTTCAGGAAAAGAGGGAGCTCTCCCAGGAAAAAAGGCAGCAGGCGTCGCGCCAGCAGGATATGATCCTCCAGTTCTTCCTGCGCAGGAATGGATATATCCTCTTTCGGTGGAATGTGTATTGCTATGGCGTGCTGGTGAAGGGCTCGGCGGAAGAGCTGCCGGAGCTGATCGCGAAAGCGGTTGGACATATTGAAATGTGCTGCGGTGGTGCGGAGGAATTGCTTGACTGGCATGTGGCTGCCGGCAAAGCTGTGGAGCGGCTGAGCATGCTGCAGGAATGTTACATGGTGGTTAATCACTGTCTGGCGTACCGGTTCATCGCGCCCAGACTACATATTCTGTCGGAGGAGCTTCTGGCGGATTATCTGAATATACAGGAGGATAAGGAGATCAGGGAGGTGGACCCCGCACAGATGGATCCCAAGGTGATCCGAGATTTTCTCTCCGGAGGAAATGTGGGTGAGATACATGACTTTGTGGATTCCTATCTGCAGAACATCCGCGAGGCGCTCTCCTCCAGAATGTTTCGCGACTATGTGGTTCTGAACATCCGATTCGCGGTGTCTGCCTACAGAGAGTCTCTGGGAGTGTCAGATGAGGAATTCGAGGGCAGGATGCGCAGGCCGCAGCAGGATATGAACATGGATCCTGCGGAGGTAGAATTGTATTTGACGGATATGCTGGAGACAGCGTTTTTCTTCCGCAACAAGGAGAGCGATTACCAGAGAGGTAAGATTCTGCACAAGGCGCTGGAATATATTGACGCCAATTACGATCAGGATACGCTGTCCCTGAACAGTGTATCGGAGGAGGTGGGCGTGAGCGCCAACTATTTCAGCGCGATATTCAGCCAGAGTATGGAGAGCACCTTTGTCGAATATGTGACGGGTAAAAGGATGGAGAAGGCCAGAAAGCTCTTGAAGAGCACGGACAAATCCTCCGGAGAGATCGCGATGCTGGTCGGTTATAAGGACCCGCACTATTTTAGCTTCGTCTTTAAGAAAAATCAGGGCATGAGCCCCAGGGAATACCGGACGGGGATAAAGGGATAAGCGCGGTTCTGGGCGCGGACAGTTCCAATGGAAGTTCTCGGGTGGATACTGCGAGGCCCTTTAGTCGGTCTGTTATGGCCTGTGCCGCGGCTGTGCCCAGTTCGTGGGGACGGCGCCGGAGGGTGGCGAAAGGCAGCAGAGTACTGGCGTTGGCGTAAGTGTTCTCACAGGAGGCTATGGTCTGAACGGGCATAATCTTAGAGAGTCGGTAGGCGATCTCATCGTCATGGCATATGATGGCTGAGCAATTCTGCAGGCGCGTCTGTAAGAGGGAGCTTATGTAATCCGCGGATGTAGGCAGCTGCTCCAGCTCCTGTGCGCAATACCAGCAGACCTGTTCATCGGGGACGGTGATTCCACGACCTTGCATAGCCTTCATGTAGCCCTGATAGCGTTCTGTTCCCTGCACATTATCGAATCTGAAGACTCCGCCGATTGTTTTGTGCCCCTGCTCAAGCAGGTATTGTGTGAGCAGCGCGCTTCCGGCGGCGTTGTCATCCTTGATGCACGGTATCTGGGGGAGCGCCGTGTAATAGCTGAGTAAAAACACTATGGGGATGCCCATGGCTCTGAGCTGTCTGTACAGATTCAGATTGGGATTGGGCAGAGCGCTTTTCACTCCTTCTACAAGCAGTCCCCTGGGAGGCCGTTCCCTGAGAGTGGAGAGAATCTCCCGCTCCATATGTGTTCGGTTGTGGGTGAGGTATACGTCAGTGGATAAGCCTTTTTGGGCAAGGGCCTGACGCAGGTTGTTCAGGAGGGCGGCATAGTGCGAGTCCTGATCGTCGGCAATCAGTATGCCGATGACATTGTTCTCTGAGGACAGACCGGTGATGTGGGAGCCGCTGCCCTGCCTCCTCACAATCAAGCCCTCCTGCTGCAGCAGTGACAGAGCCTGGCGCACAGTTTGACGGCTGACCCTGTACTGGTAACATAATTCCTGTTCTGTGGGGAGCAGGGTGACGCCCTTTTCCATATTGTCATACACCTGTTTTCGCAGCTGTTCTGCCAGCCATTTATACTTGATTGCCATAGGCTTCTGATTCCCCTCTGTATAATTTGTAATTGTTGCTATAAAAAATCAACTAAGATCGTAAGAAAATCTGTTTTTGCACCAGTTAAGTCTAAAAATACTCCCTGAATAGCTTAAAATATTTCTGTTTTGAGAAATGCAATTGTTAGATATGACATTGAACAAATATGAGATATTTTGTCCCAAAAGAGAAAAAAATATTCATATAAACATAAATATTCAACTTTTTTATGAGAAAATCTTCCATAATTGCCATTGTCAAATAATTTGTACTGAAAACGATTTTATCATATTTAATTTGTATTGTAAATAACTAATAAAGTTGAATCAGCCGGATTATAACAAATTGACGAACATGGCCCCCAATGTTACGATAAGCATATGAGAAGCAACGCTCCTCAAAAATGCATATAGCTTGAATGGGAGGAAAATGTATGAAGAAGAAAGCTTTAGGATTGTTACTCACGGTTGCCATGGTAGCAGGCTTGACTGCCTGTGGCAGTGAGCCGGCAAGTACCGGCGGCGCTGGCGGAGAACTGATCAAGGTGGGTATCATCAACAACGATTCCAACGAGTCCGGTTACCGTACCGCCAACAACAAGGATCTGCAGAACATGTTCACCGAGGCCAACGGCTATGACGCCTCCTTTGCGTACAGCAATAAGAACGACGAGCAGGTCAATGCCGCTCAGAAGTTCATTCAGGATGGAGTAGAGTATCTGCTTCTGTCCGCCGCTGACACAGCCGGTTGGGATACCGTTCTGAAGGATGCGCAGGCAGAGGGCATCAAGGTAATTCTGTTTGACCGTGTAATCGATGCTGATCCCAGCCTGTACGCGGCATCCATCGTGTCTGATATGGACAAGGAGGGCGAGACTGCTGTGACCTGGCTGACCAATCAGGGCCTGAGCGAGTATAACATCATCCACCTTCAGGGCGTTATCGGTAACGCCGCACAGAAGGGCCGCAGCGGTGCGTTGAATGCCGCGGTGGAGGCCAATGACAACTGGAAGCTGGTTACTCAGCAGACCGCTAACTGGAGCGCTGAGGAGGCACAGCAGATCGTACAGTCCGTTATCGATTCCGGCGAGTCCTTCAATGTAATCTATGCGGAGAACGACGATATGGCCAAGGGCGCTGTGGCGGCTCTGGACAAGGCGAACATCTCTCACGGCGTGGGCAAGGATGTCATCATCATGGGCTTTGACTGCAACACCTGGGCTCTGCAGGAGCTGCTCAATAAAAATTGGAACTATGACGGCCAGTGCAATCCTTATCAGGCTTCCACGATCCACAGCATTATCCAGAAGCTGGAGAAGGGCGAGACCATCACTGAGAAAGTGATCATCATGGAAGAGAAGGGCTTTGATGCCAACGAGATCACCGAAGATGACATTAAGAAGTACGGCATCTAATTCGGAACCATCGTAAATAGAGGCGGCAGGCGCAGTACGCCTGCCGTGCTTTTTGTAGAAAATAAGGAGTGAGCAACCCGTGAAAGAAAAATCTGTATTGGAAATGAGAAATATCCATAAAAGTTTTCCAGGCGTCAAAGCGCTGCAGGGAGTGGATTTTAATCTGTGCGAGGGAGAGATTCACGCCCTGATGGGAGAGAACGGAGCGGGCAAGTCGACACTGATCAAGGTGTTGACCGGCGTGTATGAGAAGGATGAGGGACAGATCTGGCTGAAGGGGATAGACAAGGCGGTGATTATTCGTTCCCCACAGGACGCGCAGAGACTGGGAATCAGCACTGTGTATCAGGAGATCACTCTCTGCCCAAATCTCTCCGTGGCGGAGAATATGTATATCGGTCGGACCAGGGGCTTGGGACAGAACTGGAAGAAGATGAATGCGGATGCCAACAGAATCCTGCAATCTCTTGATATTCCTGCAAGGGCAGATCAGCAACTGTCAAGCTGCTCCATCGCCATACAGCAGATGGTGGCTATCGCCCGCGCAGTGGATATGGACTGTAAGGTGTTGATTCTGGATGAGCCTACCTCGTCTCTGGATGAGCAGGAGGTGGCAAAGCTGTTTGGCCTGATGCGGGATCTGAAGGCCCGCGGGGTGGGTATTATATTTGTCACGCACTTTTTGGATCAGGTGTATGAGGTATGTGATAAGATCACGGTTCTGCGCGATGGCAAGCTGGTGGGAGAGTACGAGATCAAAGAGCTTCCCCGCGTGCAGCTGGTGTCCAAGATGCTGGGCAAGGAGTTGGACGATATGTCGGAGATCCGCAGCGAGAGCCAGGTCTATCACGAGAAGGACGCGGATAACATCGTGCTGGAGGCCAAGGAGCTGCAGAGCAACGCAGGCATCAAGCCCTTTGACTTCCATATCAGGAAGGGGGAGGTAAACGGCTTTACCGGACTGCTGGGCTCAGGCAGGAGCGAGTGCGTGCGCGCAATCTTTGGCGCGGACCGCGTGATTGGCGGCACTGTGAAGAAGAATGGTAAGACCGTCAAGATTGCGAAACCCATTGACGCGATGAAGAACGGTATTGCCTATCTGCCGGAGGATCGAAAGATCGACGGCATCGTGGGCGATCTGTCCGTGCGAGAGAATATTATCCTTGCTCTGCAGGTGTTAAAGGGCTTTTTCAGACCCTTTAGCAAAGCGGAGGCCAACAAATTTGCGGAGGAATACATCAAGCTGCTGGAGATTAAGACGGCGTCCGCGGACACCCCCATCAAATCTCTCTCTGGAGGTAATCAGCAGAAGGTCATTTTGGCCCGCTGGCTGCTCGCCAATCCTGAGTATCTGATTCTGGATGAGCCCACGCGAGGGATTGACGTGGGAACCAAGATCGAGATACAGAAGCTGGTTCTGAAGCTTGCGTCGGAGGGGATGAGCGTTACATTTATCTCTTCGGAGACGGATGAAATGCTTCGCACCTGTTCCCGCCTGATTGTCATGAGAGACCGCAAGGTGGTCGGGGAATTGACAGGTGATGATCTGACTCAGAATAAGATCATGAATACTATTGCCGGAGGTGAAGAGAATCATGCAGATGCTTAAGAAAATTACAAAACAACAGATATTTATTCCGATTGCAGCATTGCTGATACTGGCTCTCTTTAATTTGATAATGGACCCCTCTTTTTATAAGATTACCTTTAGCAACAACAGTGCAGGGAATCCTGTGATGACTGGCAATCTGATCACGATTCTGGACAGCGGTTCGGAGTTGGCTATTCTTGCCATTGGCATGACGCTGGTAACGGCGGCCTGTGGAGGCCAGGATATCAGTGTGGGCGCGGCTGTCGCCATCAGTGGCAGTGTGCTGCTGCGGGTGTTGTGCGGGTCCAACTCCAGGCCGGAGACGTTGCAGGCTCCTATTATTGTGGCTTTTCTGGTAAGCTGTGTGGTGGCTATGCTGTTCGGAGCGTTCAACGGCGTGCTGGTGGCGTATTTCAAGATTCAACCCATGGTGGCGACATTGATTCTATTCACCGCGGGTCGCTCCATAGCGGCATGGATTAACAACAATGAGCTGCCGGTGATCAGTGAGCCCAGCTTTGGCTATTATGGAGGGTATATACCGGGTATTCCGATTCCCACGCCCTTCTTTATCGCCGTTATCTGTATCATTGTGGCGGTGCTGCTGCTCAAGTTTACTAACCTTGGGCTGTATACTCAGGCTGTCGGTATCAATGAGAACTCCTCCAGGCTCAATGGCTTGAACCCTGCGTTTATCAAATTCCTGACCTTTGTGATTCTGGGACTCTGTGTGGCAGTGGTGGGTCTGATCAAGGTGAGTCGCTTCTCTACGATCAACTACTCCGTCATTGCCAAGGACATTGAGATGGATGCTATCCTGGCGGTGGCTCTGGGAGGAAATGCCTTAAGCGGAGGTAAGTTCAGCCTGGCCTCGTCTATCCTTGGCGCCTATGTGATTCAGTTTCTGGCAACAACACTGTACAAGGTCAAGGTGCAATCGGATGCGCTTCCCGCCTATAAAGCGGTGGTCGTTATCATCCTGGTGGTGATGAGCGCGCCGGTAGTGCGCAAGTGGTTGGCGGGACTGGGTAAGAAGCTGAAAAAACAGGTAAAGGAGGTCGCGTGAGATGACAGGAAATAATAAAACAAAGGCGGTGCGCAAAACGCTTTCAGACACCAACCTGCTGCTTACCATCACGGTCGTCGTATTTTTTGCCATGTATATCGGAGCGATTATTTTTCAGGGCAAGGGATTTCTGAAGCCGCAGACTTTTTTTAATATTCTGAATGCCAACGCCGCGCTGATCATTTCCTCCTGCGGCATGAGTCTGGTGATGATCACCGGAGGGATTGATATCTCCGTGGGCGGTGTCGCGGCGCTGGTGAGTATGTGCTGCGCTGTGTATCTGGATTTTCATCAGGGGAATATATTTACGGCTGTTCTGATCGCCCTGGCAATTGGGATTGGATTTGGCGTGGTACAGGGTTTTTTGGTGGCGTATCTGGATATACAGCCTTTTATCGTCACGCTTGCGGGGATGTTTTTTGCCAGAGGAATGACGACCATCGTGAACAACAATCCGTTCAATGTGGCCAACGAAAAGTTTGTGGCGCTCAAGGATACCCGTATCCCGATACCCGGGTTGGGTTCATACAATAGGTCTGGCACCTATGTGGACGCCTATATCGAGATAGGTGTTATTGTCGCTCTTCTGGTCGTGGTGATTATGTTCTGCATGCTCAGATGGAGCAAGCAGGGGCGCAATTTCTACGCGGTGGGCGGCAACAGCCAGAGCGCGCTGATGCTGGGCATCAATGTCAAGAGGACGAGGTTCATGTCCCATCTGATCTGCGGTTTGCTGGCCGGTATCTGTGGGTTTGTCTATTTTATGCATGTTGGCTCCGGCTCGGCCTCCCATGCCAAGGGCATGGAGATGAACGCTATCGCCTCCTCCATCATCGGCGGCACTATGCTGACGGGCGGTGTGGGCAATATTATCGGTACATTCTTCGGGGTTCTGTCGCTGAGTACGATTCAGAACATCGTGGCTTCAGCCGGACTGGACGAGGCTTGGTGGACGGGAATTACTATAGCGGCAATGCTGTGTATATTCCTGGTGGTTCAGAGCGTGGTTATGGCTCGTAAAAAGAGGTCTGCGCAGTAGGACCATTGAGAGGAGACTTAGTGAGAACAAAAAGCAGAAAGAATCCCGCGAAAAGGGTGAAAGCGCGCAAAAAAGGGATACGCCTGTTTGCTGTGATGGCGTTATTGTCCTTGGCGCCCCTGATCGCCTCCATCGGCATCATCAGTATCGTTTCTGCCACGGTGATGAGAGATAATCTGGAAAAAAACACGAGAAACACGCTGATGATTGTCGCCAACAACCTGGCGAGCTACTGCTATGACAATGAGATAACTGCGATCAATGCCTCCAACTATTACGAGTACATAGACAGCCTCAAGCCCTATGACATAGAGATGGCCATCATTGCGGATGGAATGCCCTGTACCACCTCGATAAAGAATGAGAATGACTACCGCATCAGAGAGATTCCCCTGAAGCTGGATACTGATGCCGACAGAGAGGCATTGGAGCAGGGCTTCTATGACAGGGATGTGGAGATAGACGGCAGGGACTATTATGGCTATTATGTTCCCATCAAGGCGGACGGAAGGCTGATAGCGATCGCCTTCGCAGGGGAGCTGCAGGAGAATGTGACCGGCCAGATACGGAATGTGGCTGCCATATTCGTCGCAGTCGCGATGGTGCTGGTATTGGTGTTCGTGTTTATCGTGCTTCTCTTCAGCAGAAATCTGTCGAAGCTTTTTGAACAGATTGGCAGAAGGCTCAATGCTCTCTCCGAGGGAGATCTGAGCAGGCAGGAGGCGGGAAAGAGCGGCGTGAGAGAGTTGAATATGCTGCTGACTGCCGCGGACGCCATGCAGCAGAAGCTTTCCGCTACGATTGGCGATGTCACGGCTGTCTCGGAGAAGCTGACGGATGATATCCGCGAGGTGACGGAGCTCAGCAAGAAGAGCGCTGGCAAGGCCAGGCAGATCAGCTCCTCGGTGGAGCGTCTGTCCGAATCCTCCGTTACCATGGATGAAAATATACAAAACATCAATGAGCAGATATTGGAGATCGGCAACTGCGTGAACGATATTTCCGACAGCGTGGAGGGCCTGTATGCCAGCTCTCACAAGACGCTGCAGACAAATAATGAAGCCATGGCCTATATGGACAGTATTATGAAGGACAGCGAGAGGTCTGTGGAGGCGGTGACCGATATCCAGGAGCAGATCCGGCAGACCAATAGCTCTATTGCTGAGATCGATCAGGCGGTGGAATTGATATTGTCCATAGCGGAGCAGACGAATCTGCTCAGTCTGAATGCCTCTATCGAGGCGGCCAGAGCAGGGGAGATGGGCAAGGGTTTTGCCGTGGTTGCGCAGGAGATACGCAATCTGTCGGAGCAGAGCGGCAAGGGCGCAGAGATGATCAAGGATGTGGCTCGAAGCATTAATCAGAAGTCGCAAAGGTCTGTACAACTGGCGGATGCAGTTCATGAGATCATTCTGTCTGAGCAGGACAGCGTGTCAAAGACGCAGGCAAAATTTGCTGAACACAGTCAGGATATACATCAGTCGGCGGAGGATATCCGCTCTATCGCGGACAAGACGGAGCATCTGCTGCAATACAAGGAGACGATCACAGGCAATGTGCAGGAGCTGAACAATTTCAGCAAAGAAAATGCCGCCAATCATGAGGAGGTCAATGAAAACATAGGGCAGATCATAGCTGAAGTGCAGCGTGTGGATGAGCACTGCAGGAAGATGGACGATATGGCGCTTAAGATGGGGCAGTCCGTTGCCTATTTTAGAAACTGATTTATTAAGAATGCGTTAATACTAATGATAAAGTAAGCTCTCGGCCGTATGTCGGGAGCTTTTTTGATACAGCAGGCCAGTCTGTAATTCACAGACTTTTCACAAAAAAATCACTTTTTTATGACATTTTCCCAGTAAGCTAAATGGTAAAATAATGGAGGCGGTTAAGGAGGAGAGCATTATGATTGAGGTGACTGATCTGACCAAGCGGTATGGGAGTCATATCGCTGTAGATCATCTGTCCTTCAAGGTGGAGCGGGGACAGATATATGGATTTCTGGGGCCCAACGGCGCCGGAAAATCTACGACTATGAACATTATCACCGGTTATCTGGCGGCCAGCGAGGGCACGGTGACGATAGATGGGTATGATGTGCAGAAAGAGCCGGAGGAGGCCAAGAAGCGCATCGGCTATCTGCCGGAGCTTCCCCCGCTGTATATGGATATGACGGTGGAGGAGTATCTGCGCTTTGCGGCGGAGCTCAAAAAGGTGCCGAGGGCGGAACGCGGGGAGCAGTTGCAGCAGGTTGTGGACATGGCCCAAATTGAGGACGTGCGGACGCGGCTGATCAAAAATCTGTCCAAGGGATATCGGCAGAGAGTGGGGTTGGCGCAGGCGCTGTTGGGATCGCCAGAGGTGTTGATTCTGGACGAACCCAGCGCGGGACTGGACCCGAAGCAGATCATGGAGATGCGCGATCTGATTCGGGAATTGGGCAAAAATCATACGATTATCCTGAGCTCACATATCTTGTCGGAGGTCAGCGCTGTATGTGATCACATCATGATTATTTCCAAGGGAAAACTGGTGGCCAGCGATTCTCCGGAGGGACTGCAGAGCCTGATGAGCGGCACGGAGGAGTTGAATCTCACAGTAAAAGGCGATTATGAGGCGCTGCGGCAAACAGTGACACTCCTGCCTGGCGTGCAGGAGCTCTCGCGGCAGAACGGCGCGCCGGAGGGCTGCTGCAGTGTGTTGATCAGGACAGGCAAGGGTCAGGATATCCGCGAGTCCCTGTTCTATCTGCTGGCGGAAAAGCGTATGCCCATCCTGTCGATGGTTCCGGTTCAGCGTTCGCTGGAGGATATCTTCCTGGAGCTGACGGAGTCGGAGGCGGGAGAGGAAAGCGTTGTACAGGCCGAGCAGGATCAAGAGGAAAGTCAGGAGGAAGCGTAAATGTTAGCGATATATAAGAAAGAACTACAGACCTATTTTCATTCCTTTATCGGCTGTCTGTTTATTGGCGTCAGCCTGTTTTTTATCGGCCTTTACTATTTTGTATATTGCCTGCAATATGGGCTTCCTTATTTTTCCTATGTCGTGAGCAGTGTGATCGTGTTGTTCATGTTGACGGTGCCGGTGCTGACAATGCGCATTATGGCGGAGGAGAGGCGCAGCAGGACGGACCAACTGATCATGACGGCTCCCATAACGGTTGGACAGATTGTCATAGGGAAGTTCCTGGCGCTGGTGACCATCCTGGCTATCCCCACGGCTGTCAGCGCGATCTATCCGTTGATTCTGCTCCGTTTTGGCTCCGTGCCTCTGGGGGAGTGTTATCTGGCGCTGTTGGCCTTTTTCCTGTATGGGGTGGTCAGCATAGCCATCGGCATTCTGGTGTCGTCTCTGACGGAGAGTCAGGTGATTGCGGCGGTATTGAGCTTCGCCATGCTCTTTTTGGGCTATATTATGCCGTCTCTGTGTAATGTGATATCTGCTACAGGAAATATTTTGACTAAGGCGCTGCGGATATATGACCTGTATACACCCTTTGTTATGATGTTAAACGGTACTCTCGACGTGGGCTCTGTAGTATATTATCTGTCCCTGACGGCGCTGATGCTGTTTCTGACGACGCAGTCCGTTCAGAAGCGCCGCTACAGCGTGTCGGTGAAATCGATCAAGCCGGGCGCATACAGCGCAGGCATGATCGCGGTGGCAGTGGCGGCGACCGTTGTGCTGAATATGCTGGTTGGGCAGATGCCCAGCACATGGACCTCCCTGGATCTGACTGCCAGCAAATTATATTCGCTGACGGATCAGACCAAGGAATATCTCAAGGGCATGGATGAGGATGTGACGATCTATGTGTTGGCCAATGAGAACAGTGAGGACGCGATTCTGAGACAGACATTGGATCTCTATGAGGGGATGTCGGAGCACATTCAGGTGGAGCATGTGGACCCGATACAGAATCCTCGATTTTATATGCAGTATACCTCCGGCAGTGTGAGCAGCAACAGCCTGATTGTGGTCAGCGATAAGCGCAGCAAGGTGGTGGATGCCAGTGACATATATGTCACATCATATGATTTTGACGGTTACAGCTACAGCTCGTCCGTGACCGGCTATGACGGGGAGGGGCAGATTACCAGCGCCCTGGATTATGTGCTCAGCGACGACGTCCCTGTCGTATATATGACGGAGGGACATGGGGAGCTAAGTCTCAGCACATCCTTCACAGCCAGTCTGGACAAGGAGAATGTGGAGCGCAAGGTCATCAATCTGATGGACTATGAGGCTGTGCCGGAGAACGCCGCGTGCCTGGTGATCAACGGTCCCGCCAACGATCTGTCCGAGGATGACAAAAATAAGGTGACGGATTATCTGGATCGGGGAGGCAAGGTGATCCTGATCGTGGACTACAGGGAAGAGCCGACTCCCAATCTGGATGCGCTGCTTGCCTATATGAATCTGAGCGTGGCCGAGGGACTGGTGGTTGAGGAGGATTCGGAGCATTATTATCAGATTCCCTTCTACCTCCTGCCCACTGTGGAGTCCAGCTCCTACACGGCGGGGATTGTTGGCCAATATCGCATCTTTGCCCCCTACAGCCAGGGGATTGTCGTTCCTGAGGCGCAGGAGGACAGCGACATCACTTATCAAAATCTGCTGAGAACCTCCGAGAGCGCCTATTCGATGCGCAATTTCGAGAGCGCAACGGAGTATGGCAGGCAGGAGGGAGATGCGCAGGGGCCGTTTTCTCTGGGAGTCGAAGCGGTCAAAACGCTGGAGGACGGGGAGGCTGTGATGGTGCTGTATTCCAGCACGCAGCTCTTTACCGATCAGTCCAACCTGATGGTGAGCGGCGCCAATCAGATGTTGTTTACCAACACGGTGAGTAAGTTTGTGGACCATGAGACCACAGTGTCTATTCCGGCCAAGAGCTATGAGGTCTCCACGCTGATTTTCAGCAGGCGAAGCGCATTGCTTCTGGGGCTGGTCACCATGCTTGTGCTGCCGCTGGGATGTCTGGCGGTCGGATTCGCGGTATGGTTCAGACGCAGGAGAAGATAAGGGGGGTGCAGCGATGAAGAGACAGGCGAGGAATTTGACTGTGTTGGTGGTTCTGCTGGCCGTGCTGGTTGTAGGTTATTTCGGGCTGAGATGGTACAATGGCAGGCAGCAGGACAAGGAGCCGGAACCGGAGGGCGATGTGCTGGTGGACATTGCCAGGGACGATATACTTCGCTTCAGCTATGTGCACGAGGGGGAGACCTGTGCTTTTGAGAAAGAGGAGGGACGCTGGGTGTCCGCTTCGGACCCGTCTCTGGAGCTGAAACAGAGTCGTTTGGATACGCTGGCAGGTAAGCTTACCAATATCGTGGCGCAAAGCGCAATTCATGATGTGACAGATATGTCACAATATGGTCTGGAGACGCCTGCTAATGTATTACACTGGGAGACTGCTGAGGCGAGTTACACCTATCATGTGGGCGATTATAACAGCATTGGCAATGTGTATTATATCTGCGAGCCGGATTCCGACGTGGTATATGCCGTCACAGCAGCCCTGGGGACAGGGTTTGACTACAGTCTGGAGGAGCTGATTGAGCAGGAGGAGGTGGATTCGGCAACCGAGTAGGCCTGGTACTTTTTTGTCCATGATTTTCAAAAAAGGCATATACGAACCATTAAAGTTGTGATATAATAAAAACAATCACCCCGCCGCAGACAGCGAGGCGCTCCATCCGCAACGTTGTAGGTCGGGGTACTTGTTTTTCAGGTAATATTTTGAGATGCGAGGATGAGTGAATCATGGATTATGGCAGAAAGAAATTACGTTTAGGCGATGTGCTGGTCAACAGCAAGGCAATCTCTAACACGCAGCTGCTGCAGGCTCTGGATCTGCAGAAGGGCAGCGGGAAAAAGCTGGGCGAGGTGCTGGTAGACGAAGGCATTGTTACAGAAGAACAGATTGCCATGGCGCTGAGCACACAGCTGCATATCGAGTTGATTGATTTGACCACGATTGCGGTCAGTCAGGATGTGCTGGATCTGATTCCGGTGAATGTGCTGAAGAAGAATAAAATATTTCCGATTGAGTATGTTCAGGACAATATGAATGTGCTGCGCGTGGCCATGGTGGACCCCATGGACATGTATGCGCAGGATGATATATCGATTATCACGAACTGTCAGGTGGAGCCTGCGGTGACCACGACCCGCAATATCATGCTGGCCATTGATAAATTCTACGGTCAGGACGAGGTGACGACGGCTCTGGAGGCCTACGCCAAGGAGAAGAATCTGAACGTGGAGGAAGTGGACGCCGCGGAGGAGGATATCAACAATTCCCCGATTGTTATGCTGGTCAAGGAGATGATTGACAAGGCCGTGCGTCAGAGAGCCTCCGATATTCATATTGAGCCGACGGAGCGCAAGGTTCGCGTTCGCTACCGTATTGACGGCGCTCTGTATGAGAGAGGAAAATACGACATCAATGTGTTGAACGCCATGGTTGCCCGTATCAAGATTATCGGCGGCATGGATATATCCGAGAAGAGAAAGCCGCAGGACGGCCGTATCACACAGGTGGTGGACAGGATGGAGTACGATATCCGTGTGTCTGTGCTGCCGACAGTATACGGTGAGAAGGTCGTTATGCGTCTGACCTCCAAGACCGGACTGACCAAGGAGAAGAGTCAGCTGGGTCTAAAGCCCAGAGAGCTGGAGCAGTTTGATTATATCCTCAAGAATCCGCACGGGATTCTGCTGGTGACGGGACCTACCGGAAGCGGTAAGTCTACCACTCTGTATACCGCCCTCAGCGAGCTAAATAAAGAGGACGTGAATATTATTACCGTCGAGGACCCTGTGGAGGCGAATATCGACGGCATCAATCAGGTGCAGGTCAACCCCAAGGCGGAGCTCACCTTTGCCACGGCCCTGCGCTCTATTCTGCGTCAGGACCCGGACATCATCATGATCGGTGAGATCCGTGACCAGGAGACTGCCAGCATTGCTGTGCAGGCTTCTATCACAGGCCATCTGGTGGTGAGCACACTGCACACCAATTCCTCTGCCAGCACGATTACCCGTCTGGAGGACATGGGCATCGAATCCTATCTGATCGCGGATTCCGTTATCGGCGTTATCGCCCAGCGTCTGGTGCGCCGTCTGTGCAAGGAATGTAAGAAGCAGGTGCTGGCCACGGCGGATCAGAAGGAACTGATGGGCTGCAATATGGATGAGGATGTGACGATCTACGAGCCCTGTGGCTGTAGCAAGTGTGACAATACCGGCTACAAGGGTCGTATCGGTGTGTATGAGATCATGAGGATGTCTCCCCGCCTGAAGACCATCATCAGCAAGCGGCAGGGGGCGGACGCGATTAAGGAGCAGGCTCTCAAGGAGGGCATGTACACTCTGCGCATGAGCGCCACCGAGTATGTGTTGGACGGCACGACCTCCTTTGATGAGATGATTAAGGTATCCTTTGACAGTTAATATAAGAGAACCAGTCGATTATACAAGGGCCATTGCACTGAGTCATATCGTGCAACGGCTCTTTGTGCGAGTCGTATCTACTCATGGGAGTCGACGGAAAGGGTTTAGATGCAAATAGTTAAAATAGATGAACAAAATGTTGAACAGGCTGCGGAACTTGTGGCGGATTTTCGGGTGACGCTGCAATCCTATAAAGGAATCATGGCACAACCTGACATCAGTGCGGGAGGAGAGGAAATAAAAGAGTATCTGGCTTTGCAATTTCCCTGTTTTGCCGCAATCTGTGACGGCAAGTATGCGGGATATCTGGTATGTCGGGTGGACGAGCCCTGCGTGTGGGTGGAGTCCCTATATATCAGGCCAGAGTATCGCCGCCGTGGTGTCGCTTCAGCGCTGCTGAAAAAGGCTGAGGAAGTAGCGAGAGGATATGGAGAGGAAACCGTATTCAATTATGTACACCCGAATAATCAGGGAATGATTTGTTTTCTCCGCCATCATGGGTATACCGTTCTGAATCTGATAGAAATACGCAAGCCATATTCAGGCGAAAAACTCACACGGAAAATAAGTGTCGATGAACAGGAATTCGATTATTAACAGGGGCATTTATTGTCTTGAAAAATGCAGCTCCCGCAAGCCTTCCACTTCGTCGCAGACAGGCTTTAGGCTGCAGCTGCGGCAGTCCATGACAAGATTGTTAAAGATATGGTCGAGAGAGCTGGTGACAGCCTCCATCGCAGCGGCCTTTTGAGCCAACAGATCGTAGGGAAAATCCGGCGCGGTGACAAACAGCAGGGTTGCCGCCTGTACCTGGGGGTGTTGATGGTAGGCGCTTAGAAACAGCTGTCCCACCTGTACAAAATCAAGTCCGTTCTGCAGCGCCTCGCGGCTCACCCGCACCGGCTCCCGACCTGTCAGGGTGGATATGCGCATCATAAATCCGCGGGGATATATATGGTAGCGGGTATATTCTATTTTGCGCAGGAGTTGGTAGGCCTGCTGATGAGCCCGCCAATCCTGATCGTCAATATGTAATATGGTCAATCGGGCGTAAGGGGAGTTCGCCTTCAGCTGAGGCAGGTCGGGGCCGTAGAGCAGAAGCCGGTCGGCTTCTGCGGGACGGGAGGTGTAGGCGAGCGCGCTGACTGCGGGCAAGCCGTCTCCGCCCAGCTCGTAGGCCATATCCCGCTGAAAGATCAATCGCTGTTCCTCTTCTGTCGGCCATTGGGGTGTACTGCCCGCCAGTGGCAGAACAGAGAGCTTCGTTTCAGGAATCAGGTCTAAAGCCTCCTGAATCAGTCTGTCATATAAGTTCATGTCGTTCCCCCATTATGCTGCGACTTGCTCTTTTCACGTTTGCGCTTCTGCCAGTCATAGTATTTGTTCATTACCGGTGTCATGGCGGCGGCGAACTTCATATCCAGATTGAAAAAATAGATCGCCAGACTCAGGAGAAACAGCGCAAAGATCACAGCGAGTATGATCAGTATGATTTTCAGCACAATCATCTTTCCGCTTCCTTCTGTCTGGCATACTCCGCAGCTCCCAGCGCTCCCATCAGCTGAGGGTCGATATCCAGATCAATGACCTTGATCTTCAGTACCTTTTCAATCGCGTCCTTCAAGCCCGCGTTCTTGGCGCAGCCGCCTGTCAGAGCCAGGCTGTCTGTGGCGCCTGCTTTTTTGGCCATGACGAAGCAGCGCTTGGCAACAGACATCTGGATGCCGGCGGCGATCTCCTCCATCGGCTTGCCCTCGCCCACCAGCGAGATAACCTCGCTCTCGGCAAAGACGGTGCATTGAGCCGTGATGGGAATCACGTTTTTGGCGGAGAGGGAGAGATTGGAAAACTCCTCCAGCGACATCTCAAAGGCCCCTGCCATGGTCTCGTAGAATCGCCCTGTGCCGGCGGCGCATTTGTCGTTCATCGCGAAATCCAGTACCGTGCCGTCGCGGTCAACGGCAATTCCCTTCACATCCTGTCCCCCTATGTCGATGATGGCCCGAATCTGAGGATTGACCACATGCACGCCCATGGCATGACAGCTGATCTCCGATATGTTTTCATCCGCAAAGGGTACTTTATTTCTGCCGTAGCCAGTACCCACCAGATAAGCCAGGTCCTCCGCTGTATCCAGTTTGGGCACCTTGTCTATCGCCTCCTGAAGCGCAGCCTGGGCGCTGAGCACGGGATTGATACGGCTTCGGGTGGTCACATGGGCCGCAATCTGACCTGTCTCGTCCATAATGACGCATTTTGTGTAAGTGCTTCCGGCATCGCAGCCGCCATAATACTTCATAGATTTTCCTCCTAATTAAGTCGCTGCGCGACGGCTCTAAAGGGTTTGGAATAGTTGTAGTCGAATTCCTTCCCCGCCGGTTTTACAGGCTCACAGATTATCCAGCGGTTGAAGAATTCCGTCTGGTTATAAGGCTTTCTGTCATCCCCCACATAAAAATCATCCTCAAAGTTATAGTTGTTATGCAGCCCCGATGTGTGGGACAACAGGTGATGCACCGTTATCCCCGCGGGCAGCCGCATATGTGAGGGAAGATAGCGGTCAGCCGACTCATCAAGCCGCAGCAGTCCGCGGTCAAACAGGAGTATAATCGCAAAGGCGGTAAACTGTTTTGCGATAGAAGCAATGCAAAAACGAGTGGTCAAATTGTTTTTCACACCAAATTCTATATTGGCATAGCCGCGACACACATCACATAAGATATCGTCCTTTTGCACAATTCTTATCACACCGGAAAAGTCCCAATATTCGATTTCCCTGTCGATATACTCGCTTAGATTTTGACGGATATTCATAGGAAAGCTTCACCTCATGTACTTGGGTTGCGAAGTCAGTTAAACAGTGTTCTGACAATGATATCCGCGCATTCTTCCGGACTGTGTACACTGGTGTCAACTCTGACACGGTAATCGATATCTTCTGCCATCAATGCGTGCTGTTCCTCTGACTGGGACTCATAACGGTCTCCCCGGTCAATATTTCGCTGCCTGCAGATGTCCAGCGGGCAATATACCTCAACGATGTCCAGCGGATTATCCGCCAGAATCTCCAACAACTGCCGGTAGTGGGGTTTTATCTCCTCCCGCTCAACCAAAATGCCGTCAATCAGGACGTTCTTTCCCATGTCGGAATACAGCCTGGCGGTATGATACATCATCAGAATCACTTCGCTGAGATATTTCCAATAGTCCTGCCGCAGATATCTGTCCCCCACCATCTCCTGAAACAGATCGTTGGCAACCACATAAAAGAATATGTCGTCACGATCCTGCAGTGCTTCCACAATGGATGTTTTTCCGGAACTGGTCACGCCGTTTAAGAATATAATACGTCCTTTTTTCATCGCCTCTCCCCTAATTAATTGTCTGTGCGCTTTAACCACCTTTTGTGTCAGAAGAGTTATACGCAAGATATTTTACTCATTGTATCATAATTAAGTTTTTCTGCCAATCAAAAATCTCTTGCAATTCCACTGTATATATGCTAACATACACGCAAAGCATATATTTCTTTTCACTTTGATAAAGCATTTCACTTTTCTTGTTATCGGAAAATCTATGCTTTTTATTCAACAGAAAACAATTGAAAAGAGGCAGGGGATTTCCGGGGAAGGGACAGTGAAGCTTACCCGTTTTCTTCTGCGTTGCAGTACAATATTACAGCGGGAGGTATGGGATGAGTAGAAAAGAAACGAGGGGAATATTTATTCCTCCCAAATCAGATGTGGCATTTAAGGAGCTGATGCGCAATGAGCAGGTGCGCAGGCAGTTTGTCAGTGATGCGCTGGGAATGCCCTTGAGCGAGATTCGGTCGGTGCGTCTGGAGAACACTTTCCTGAGCAGACGCAGCAGACAGGAGAAGCAGTGTATTTTGGATGTAAAGCTCCTGCTCAATGACAATAGCCGGATCAACGTGGAGCTACAGATTCGGCGGCTGGCATACTGGGACAAGCGCAGTCTGTTCTATCTGGCGAAGATGTATACGGATGGGGTGTACGCGGGTCAGGATTATGACAAGTTAAAAAAGTGTATTGTGATCGATATCTTGGATTTCAATTTGGATGAGTCTGAGGACTACCACAGGGTGTATACTTTGTTGGATAAGAAGGGGAATCAATATTCTGACCAGTTTGAGGTACATATTATAGAGCTGAACAAGGAGCTTGTGGGAGAGAGGATGGACGACTGGATAAGGTTGCTGCGTGTGGAGAGTAAAGGGGAGCTGGAAGCGATGAGGAGTGGGAACGCAGGGGTTATGAAAGCGGTGGAAGAGGTAAGGGCGATGAATCTGTTCAGATGGGCAAAGTGGAGGTATGAGGAACATTTGAAGTATCGGAGAGACATGTGGGCCATGGAGGAAGCCGCCAAGCAGGAGGGCCATGCGGCAGGTCATGCAGAAGGTCTTGCGGAGGGCCGTGCGAAGGGTCTTATCCAGGGGGATGTAGAGAGGAGTCGCCAGGTGATTTATGACTTTTTAGGATGTCTGGGAGAGCTTCCGGAGGATATCCGTATGCGTGTAGAAGCTGAACAGGATATTGACAAGCTGAAAAGCTTATATTTGGTGGCGCCTGGCATCAAAAGCTTTGACGAATTTCGCAAAATGATTGGAATGAAATAATTTTTTTGTTTTTCAAAATTTTTGAATTTTCCTCTTGCAAAATGGAGATACTTCGTGTATAATTCATCAAGTAGTCAATAAATAGCGCTATCGCCAAACGGTAAGGCAACGGACTCTGACTCCGTCATTTCAAGGTTCGAATCCTTGTAGCGCTGTTTCAGATGGGTTGTGCAGGGAGCTTTAGCAAAGGAGTTGCTAGAGCTCTCTTTTTGCTGCCTCTGAAATATTTACACTTTTTTTATGAACATATTCGTTAGTTTTTACACATTCTCAGCATATGTGTGTTATACTAATCAATAATCCGGAGCGAGCTGTGCGCGTTGCAGGGCAATGCAGGATGAATTCAGCGAAGTGCGGGGGTATGATCATGAAGTTTAAGACGAGGCTCAGAGTAACCTTTGCCACCATTGTTTTTCTGCCATTATTGCTGACAGCGCTGGCTTTCTGCTTGATTGGCATATATCTGATGAACTCTCAGCCAGGTGTAATTGACCAGAATATGGATATTGCGCTGATATCTGAGTCTATGGAAACTTTTACCGGCCATGCAAACGATGTTTACAGGCAATTGGCACAGCAGGCTCAGCAGGATGTGACGCTGCTGGAGGATAGGGAGTATCTGTCGAGGATGGACAATCTGCTGCGGCCAAGGTCTGCCTATTTGCTGGTGCGCAGAGATAATGAGATATATTATGCGGGCAATCAGGAGGCGGCGGAACGAATCTTTAATTTGCTGCCAGAATATGGTGAGGGAGATCTGGGGGAAGGAACCGGCTATTATTTCAGCGAGCTGGATAAATATGTCAAGCAGATAGATTTCGAGTTTCAGGACGGCGAGGAGGGCAGTCTGTTTGTCATCATGAGGATCAACACCCTGATCTCCCGCCAGCTACTGATCGATATGGTTATCGCAATTGTGCTGATTTTGGTCTTTACCAGCTTGATGCTGACTCAATGGATCCATAAAGAGGTATTTCGACCGATCAATGAGTTGAACCTTGCTATGACGAAGATCAAGGAAGGCAATTTCGGATATATGCTACAGACCAAGTCTGGCGGCGAGATCGGCGATCTGTACCGCAATTATGAGGATATGCGTCTGCGTCTGAAAGAGAACGCGGAAGAGAATCAGGAACAGGAGAAGAAGAACAAGGAGCTGGTCAGTAACATCTCCCATGATCTGAAGACACCCATTACCGCAATCAAGGGGTATGTGGAGGGGATCATGGACGGTGTGGCGGATACGCCGGAAAAGATGGACAAATATATCAAGACAATATATAATAAGGCCAATGACATGGATAAGCTAATCAATGAGCTGACCATTTATTCAGGCATTGACAATCACCGCATTCCCTATAATTTCCACCGCATCAATGTATCGGACTACTTTGGGGACTGCGTGGAGGAGGTGGGGCTGGATCTGGAATCCAAAAATATTCAGCTCAACTATACCAATCTGCTGGATCAGGATACCCTGGTCATAGCTGATCCGGAGCAGATGAAGAAGGTCATCAACAATATTATCAGCAACAGTGTAAAATATATGGACAAACAGCAGGGCATCATAGATATCCGGATACTGGATGAGGTGGATTCCATTCAGGTGGAGATCGAGGACAACGGCAAGGGCATTGCGCAGAAGGATTTGGGCAAGATATTTGAGCGGTTCTACCGCACGGATGCCTCCCGCAATTCTCTTCAGGGCGGCAGCGGTATCGGCCTGTCTATCGTTAAAAAGATTATTGAGGATCACGGCGGATATATATGGGCCACCAGTCGAGAGGGTGAGGGCACCTGCATGCACTTCGTGATCCGTAAATATCGGGAGCTGCAGAACGAATAGAATGGGAAAGGCGGGATGTGAACATGAGTAGAATACTGATTATCGAGGACGAGGAAGTTATTGCGGATCTGGAGAAGGATTATCTGGAGCTGAGCGATTTTCAAGTGGATATTTGTAATCAGGGAGACCAGGGATTGCAGGCGGCGCTGACAGGAGAGTATGATCTGATCATTCTGGATCTGATGCTGCCGGAGATGGACGGTTTTGAGGTGTGTCGGCGCATCAGGGAGAAAAAAAACATTCCGATCCTGATGGTGTCCGCTAAAAAGGACGATATAGACAAGATACGTGGCCTGGGTTTGGGAGCTGACGACTATATGACCAAGCCGTTCAGCCCCAGCGAGCTGGTGGCGCGGGTCAAAGCACATATGGCCCGTTACGAGCGGTTGGTGGGAACCAGCCAGAGAGCGCAGAACGATATTGTGGAAATTCGGGGAATCCGTATTGACAAGACTGCCCGTCGGGTATATGTAGACGGCGTGGAGAGGACTTTTACGACCAAGGAATTTGAATTGTTGACCTTTCTGGCGGAGAATCCCAACCATGTATTCACCAAGGAGGAGCTGTTTCGGGAGATCTGGGATATGGACTCCATTGGAGACATCGCCACTGTTACAGTGCATATCAAAAAGATACGGGAGAAGATTGAGGCCGACACCGCCAAGCCGCAGTATATCGAGACGATCTGGGGCGTGGGATATCGCTTTAAGGTCTAAGCTGGCATGAGAGTATGGATTTCATGGTGGTACGACTGTGGTAATTCAAGGAGATTTGTGGATTGCCTGAGGGAATTGGTTATATGAGGGAGGAATTGAATTATGGGTAACTATGTGATAAGCTGCAGCTCTACAGCGGATCTGCGGCGGGAGCATCTGGAAGCCAGGAATATTCATTATATCTGCTTTCATTTTGAGTTGGGTGACAGAGAGTATATGGATGATCTGGGCCAGTCCATCTCGTTGTCTGATTTTTATCAGGCCATGGCAGACGGTGTGAGTACCAGGACTTCTCAGATTAATGTGGAGGAGTATGAACAGTATTTTGAGAGCTTCCTGAAGGATGGGATAGATATTCTGCATCTGACGCTTTCCAGCGGCATCTCCGGCACGATTAATTCCGCAATGATCGCCAGGGATACTCTGCGTGAGAGATATCCGGAGCGCAGGATCTATGTGCTGGATTCTCTGGCAGCTTCCTCCGGTTACGGCCTGCTGATGGATAAGCTGGCCGATCTGCGGGACGAAGGCATGGAGCTTGAGGAGTTGTATCATTGGGCGGAGGATAACCGGCTCAAGTTGCAGCACTGGTTTTTTACCAGCGATTTGACTTACCTGATTCGGGGCGGTCGGGTGTCCAAAGCGGCAGGTCTTGTCGGCAGTATGCTGAATATCTGTCCGCTGTTGAACGTGGATTATCAGGGACGGCTGATCAACAGGGCCAAGGTTCGCACCAAGCGCAAGGTCATTCAGGCGACGGTGGATAAGATGAAGGAGCACGCGCAGGACGGTGCGGATTACAGCGGGAAATGTTATATCTCCCAGTCTGCCTGCATGGAGGATGCCAGAGCTGTGGCGGAGTTGGTGGAGGCTGCATTCCCTAAGATGCAGGGCAAGGTGGAGATCAACGATATTGGCACCACCATTGGCAGTCACACTGGGCCAGGCACAGTGGCGCTGTTTTTCTGGGGCGACAGACGGGTGGATTAATTTTGGGTACAATGAAAACAAGGATTATCTATGAAGATCAGGACCTCCTGATCTGCCATAAGCCGGCTGGACTGGCTACGCAATCTGCCTCCGTCACACAGCCCGATGTGATCAGCGAGCTGAAGAATTATTGTAAAGGGGCATATGTGGGGGTGATTCACCGCTTGGATCAGCCAGTGGAGGGTCTGCTGGTATTTGCCAGGAATAAAAAATCAGCGGCAGCGCTCAGCCGTCAGTTGACTGACGGTACACTGTGTAAGCGCTATCTCGCGCTGACATATGGCTACCCCGCGCAGGATGACGGTGAGTTGACGGATTATCTGTGCAGGGACGGCGGTCTGGCCAGAGTCGTATGCGAGGATACGCCGGGTGCCAGGAAAGCGGTGCTGCGATATCAGGTCAGACCGTCAGGTATATTGAGTACATCGGGTACATTATGTACCCGCAGCGCAGACACCCCCAGAGAGTATGCCTGCCTTGACATCTGCATAGATACGGGAAGATTCCATCAGATACGCTGTCAGCTATCCCATGCGGGAATGCCTATATTGGGGGATATGAAATACGGTACGGCGGAGAGCCTGGAACTGGGTCGCCGTATGGGAATTCGGCATGTGGCTCTCTGTGCATATACAATCTCGCTGAGGCATCCGGCATCTGGCCGAGAGCTTCATTTTGAAATTTGTCCAGACTGGGGAAGAGTGGAATAGGGCTGCCTCTTTTTTCACATACTATTGTGGCAAGAGCATCAGGAGCCGTATGGCTGTCGGTGCGGAACGGAGGCAGGTATGTGGGAAAAGCTCAGACAGAACAAAATCATTACACTATTGCTGATTATCGCGGTAGTGTATTTTTTTCTGCAATATTTGACTCCCCTGTTTTCACCGATCTTAACGGCGATGCTGTTCGTGACAATATGCGGGCCCTTTTTAAAAAAATTGCAGGCAAGATTGCATATTCACCGGCAGGTGGGAGCCATTCTGTTGTTGCTGTTGGGCTGCGGCATTCTGATCATTATGGTGTGGGTATTGTTTTCTTGGATAGTGGGCAGCCTGCCGGAGTGGATTGGCCAGATGGAGGCGCTGGAACAGGAGCTGCAGCAGCTTATTCAAAGGGGCAGCATGTCCATCGGGGAGGCATTGGGAATCGACGGGGAATATCTGGAATCCACTTTGCTTGCCAGACTGGAGGAGGGAATGAATTACCTGCAGGCACAAGGGGCGGTGGGTATGTTGTCCGGCTCCCTGCAATATCTGAAAAAGCTGGCTCTTTTAGGCGGTTTTTTGGTGACATTTATCATTGCGGCGGTACTGCTGGCCAAGGATTATGACCGCATTATGAACAGCCTTCTGGATCGGGAAGAGTGCCATGTGCTGTTGGAGGTGATATGTGGAGTAATCCGGTATATCGCTACCTTTGTCAAGGCGCAGCTGGTCATTATGTTCGTCATTTCCCTGCTGGCGGGACTGGTGTTGAGTCTGGCTGGAATCCGGCATGGACCACTGTGGGGACTGTTGGCGGGATTGCTGGATGCGCTGCCCTTTATCGGCACGGGCATTGTACTGACGCCGCTGGCTGTGGTGCAGCTGTTCGAGGGGCGCTATGGACAGGCGGCGGTCTGTCTGGCGCTGTACGGCGCCTGCGTTTTTCTGAGGGAGATACTGGAGCCCCGTCTGATCGGCAAGCATATGGGAATCTCGCCTATTGCCGTGCTGATGGCGGTATATGCAGGCATACGTCTCTTTGGAATATGGGGCATCATCAAGGGGCCTTTGGGCTTTGTGATGATCTATCAGGGCTGGCAGAGCCTGCAGAGGCGCCTGTACAGAGCAGAGAATCAGGCTCATGAGCAGACTTGAGGGCGCAAAAAGTCCTGACAGGGATTGGATTTTTTCAACAGATATAGTACAATAGATGAAATAAGACAACATACTGCGGGAGTTCGGAGTATGCAGGAAGAGGTTGATGATGAGCCGCGTAAAAGTACTAAAAGCTGGAACAACAAAGTCCGATCCCCTGAAATATCTGTGTGAGTTGCTTCTCTCTCTGTTGGATATTCTGGCGGGGGTATATATGATCATTATGATGGTGGTTTTGCCGCTGTATACCACCGAGACAGGGTATACCAGTATCGGAACGGAGAAATGCATGTTTTTTCGTTCGGTCAGCGTGGCGTCATGCAGGGTCATAATTCCCATATCGGCGGTTTATCTACTCTGCCGTCTGGCGCAATGGCTGCGGACTAAAAAGGGCAGTGGAGCCGGCATTAAAATCCATATATTATCCGGCACAGATCTGTTTGCCCTCCTCTATCTGGCGGCGGTAGTGGGTTCTTATCTGCACACAGCCTTTCAGGAGCCGACGGAGCGGGGCGACGCGTTCTACGGGGTGTACGGATGGTATCTGGGCCTGCTGACACAGCTGTTGTTTGTAGGCATCTACTTTATGATATCCCGCTTCTGGAGGAGAAGGGCATGGATGGTTCTGTTGTGGGCTGTTCCGATGGTGATCGTATGCCTGCTGGGATACCTCAACCGCTTTGGGATATATCCGCTGGCGATGGAGGCGACAGGTCCGCAATACATATCCACAATTGGCAATATTAACTGGTACTGCGGTTATCTGGTGACAGTGCTGTCGATGTTTGCTTATTATCTGTGGCAGGGGCGGGAGCTTTGCGAGAAAAGATGGATATATATAGGCTTGTGCCTGTTGCTGGGTGTGGGGCTGTCAACTCTGGTGACTCAGGGCAGCAGCAGTGGAGTGGTGACCCTGCTGGTGCTGCTCGGCGTGTTTTATCTATTTTCCATGAGGAATGTGGAGAAGCTGCGACGGTTCTGGACAGGCTGCATCCTGCTGGCGGCTGTATGTATCCTCACATATGTGATTCGGCTGATATGGCCAGAAGCCATTACCTATACCGAGAGTACGACAGATATACTTACTCTGTCTCCGTTGCCCTTTCTGCTGCTGGCCGTATCCCTGCTGTGCAGATATCTGGTGTGTCGCAACAGCGGGAACGGTCGTTTTCAGCCAAGAGGGTGGATTATACTGGGCGTGTGCGTCTGGGCGGCGGCAGGCGTTGCGGTGCTGGTGTATATTGTACTGTTAGTGGTCAACACCCTGTATCCGGGATGCATTGGCGGTCTGTCTGAGCTGGATAGTTTCACCTTCAATTTCTCTTGGGGAAGCAACCGCGGAATTACGTGGACGGCGGGAATGAGCTGCTTTTTAAGTCAGGATATCATGGGCAAGCTGGTGGGAGTGGGACCTGATGCTATGGGTCTGTATATTCACAGTGGAATCGCCCCGGAGTTAAAGCGTCTGGTGGAGGATTATTTTGGCAGGCTGATACTGACCAACGCTCATAACGAATGGCTGACCGTGCTTATCAATGAAGGAATCTTGGGAGCAGTGGGCTATATAGGCCTGATGGTCACGGCTGTCTGGCGTTATCTCAGGGCCGGCGGGAAGGATGCGCTTGCAGGAGCCGCCGGAATGGGCATTCTGGCCTATACGGTAAACAATATTTTCAGCTTTCAGCAGGTTATGAGTACCTCCGCAGTGTTTATAATTCTGGGGATCGGAGAAGCTTGTGTTCGAAACAGAAAATGAGGTCCCGATCCCGAAGGATCGGAGAAGCTTGTGTTCGAAACAGAAAATGAGGTCCCGATCCCGTTGGAAAACCGCCACGGATTGAACCGGCAGCCAGGCGATTGACAAGCCAGGCAGCATATGCGATAATCGAAATATCCTGACTGACAGAGAGGTTTGCAATATAGTATGTATACATTTAACAGTCAAATACGTTACAGTGAATGTGACAGCCAGGCCAGGCTCACCCTGGCGGCGTTGCTCAATTATTTTCAGGACAGTTCTACTTTTCAGTCGGAGGTGCTGGGGGTGGGCGGGGAGTATCTGAGAGAGAATAATCTGGTGTGGGTGCTGTCCTCCTGGCAGATCATAGTAAACCGATATCCTGAACTGTGTGAAGAGGTGGAGATCGGTACCTTTCCCTATGCGTTTAAGGGGTGCTTTGGATACCGCAATTTCTTTATGAGAACCGTGGACGGGGAGATGTTGGCTCAGGCCAATTCCCTGTGGACATTGTTGAATCTGGAGCAGCAGACGATGGCACATCCCACACAGAAGATGATAAGCGCATATGAGATTGAGGAGAAGCTGCCCATGGATTATGCTCCTCGAAAGATCGCCGTGCCGCCGCATGGTATACAGGAGGAGTCTTTTCAGGTTAGGAAGCATCATTTGGACACGAATCATCATGTGAATAACGTTCAGTTTGTGGATATGGCGATGAACAGTCTGACAGAAGATTTTGTCATAGGGCAGATGCGTGCGGAATATAAGGTGCAGGCCCATCTGGGGGACGAGTTGACTCCGTATGTCGTGAGAACACCAGAGCAGTGTACAGTGTCCCTGCAAAGCAGTGGGGGAGCGCCCTATGCGGTGGTGGAGTTTACGAGGAAGCAATAGCGCAGGCACAGTCTGCTGCATGCCGGAAGGGGCAGGGTGAAGATGAAGCTAGGAGAAAAACAGATCTTATATATAGTAAAAAAGGTGGAGTTCGGCGTGTATCTGGCCGAGCATCACAACGACACGGAGAATCGTGTGCTGCTGCCCGCGAAACAGGTGCCGCCCGGGGTGGCGGTCGGGGACCAATTGGAGGTCTTTCTGTATAAGGATTCCCGTGACAGATGGATTGCCACCACCAACACTCCCAGGCTGATGATGGGGCAGATGGCGGAGTTGACTGTAGTGCAGACGGGAAAAATAGGCGCCTTTTTGGATTGGGGTTTGGAGAAGGATCTTCTGCTTCCCTTTCGGCAGCAGGTAAAGAAGGTGAGGGAGGGGGAAAAGGTGCTGGTATCTCTCTACGTGGACAAGAGTGAGCGTCTGTGCGCCACGATGAACGTATATGCCAATCTCCGGTCGGACAGCCCGTATCATGTGGAGGATCAGGTAGTTGGCAGGGCCTATGCCTCCAGTGACGAGTTCGGCGTATTCGTGGCGGTGGATAATCTGTATTCGGCGCTGATTCCTAAAAAGGAGTTGTATGGCGAGGTAGTACTGGGCGAGGATCTGCGTGCCAGGGTCACCAAGGTGCAGCCGGACGGCAGACTGGTCCTGAGTATTCGGGAAAAATCATACCTGCAGATATATGAGGATGCGGAGAAGCTGCTGCGCATTATCGACAGCTATGAGGGAGTGCTTCCCTTTAACGATAAGGTTTCCCCCGCCATTATTCTGCGGGAGACCGGCATGAGCAAGAATGAATTTAAACGCGCGGTGGGGAACCTGTTGAAGGCAGGTAAGATACAGATTACAGAAAAGGTGATACGCAGAATATGAATACAAAAAAGGTGAACTGGCTGTTCTTCATTATTGTGATCTCTCATGTAGGCTTGAGTCTGTTGGTGGCGTTCGTTCCATTTATGGGCGCCGCTCTGGAAAATATGGCGCTGAATATTTTTGTATCAGAGATTACGATCTGGCTGCCGACAATACTCTTTCTGCTGGCATCCAAGACAAATCCAGTTTCCTTCTGCAGGTTGAAACGGGTTCACATATCGACAGTGTTGATGACGGTGTTGTATACGCTTTTGCTGGAACCGCTGATTACCGTGGTGAACGCCGTCACTACGCTGTTTGTGGACAATACAGTCGCGGGCATGAGCGGGCAAATCATTGATCTGCCTCTGTGGATGATGCTGCTCGGAGTGGCGGTGTACGCTCCCTTCGCGGAGGAATTGGCCTTCCGAGGCGTGATTTATCAGGGATACAGGGGACAGGGCAACGGCTGGAAGGCTCTGCTGCTCAGCAGTCTGCTCTTTGGCCTGATGCACATGAATCTGAATCAGGCATGTTATGCCTTTGTGATGGGTGTGGCCCTGGCTCTGCTGATGGAGGCCACAGGTAGCATGCTGCCCGCTTTTATTGTTCATTTCTGCATCAATGGTCTGTCCACAGTGCTGATGTACGCTATGGACGGCATGACTGGCGGCCAGCTGGAGACGCTGATGGATACGGCCGAAAGCAGTGTGAGTACCCAGGAAATGCTGTTGGTGATCTGTGTGTATGTGTTGATAGCTACGCTGTGTACGCCGTTGGCGGGCTGCGTGCTTGTCTGGGTTGCCGGACGTGAGGGGCGCAGGGAGGAGCTGCGCCAGCTCTGGCGCAGCCGCAGGAATAAAACCAGGCTGGTGAGTATCCCGTTGGCGTTGGGAATGTTGATATGTGTCGCTGTGATTGTACTGCAGATCGTCTGGTCATAGCGCTGTGTGGAAAAGACCACTTTTCCCCTTGGCAAATTACAGGAAGTATGCTATAATGTCCGTAAAGGGCAGACAGGAGGGATATTATGGACATTGCGGGATTATCAATGGATATGGCGACGTTGGATGTGCAGTCTCAGGTGGGAATTAAGATGTTGAGCAAGGCTATCGACATGGGCGAGGATCTGGGAGCAGGCATGGTACAGATGATAGACGCGGCGGCGATGGAGCGCAGTGTGAACCCGGCGGTAGGGGGTAATGTGGATATTCGTCTGTAACGAATTGGTAATTTTTTCTTACTATAGGGGTGGTGAGGCGTATAAAATGGCCTGCCGCCCTTTTTCAGCATAAAAATCCATTAATTTTTCACAAAAAGCTATTGCTTTTTCTGCGATTTTTTTGTACATTTGTATTAAATAGGTTTTTCGGCGTTTTTACCAATACAAAATGAAGGCAACTCTTCACACAGGAAAAGAGCAGGTTTGTGAATTGCAGAATAGCTGTGATTTGCGGAAAGAGGGAGAAATGATATCAAACCAAATCTTACAGAGTACGATAGACGGATTGAAAGCAATTGCGAGAGTCGATATCTGCGTGATGGACGTGGACGGCAAGTTGGTGGCGTACACGGCAGATATGTCGGACAATGGCAAGGCCGTGGTGGAGTTTGCCAAGTCTCCAGCGGATTCCCAAGAGGTTCAGGGATATCAATTCTTCAAGGTCTATGATGAGCAGCAGCTGGAATATGTGCTGGTTATCGCTGGCAGTGGGGAGGATGTATATACGATTGGCAAGATGAGCGCATTTCAGATACAGAATCTTCTGGTAGCTTATAAGGAGCGCTTTGACAAGGATAATTTCATCAAGAATCTGTTGCTGGATAATCTGCTGCTGGTGGATATATACAGTCGTGCGAAGAAGCTGCACATCCAGATGGACGTTTGTCGGGTGGTCATGATTGTTGAGTCTGACAATGGCAAGGACAACAACGCGCTGGAAATGACGAGAACATATTTTGGCAGCGCCAGCAAGGATTTTGTAACTGCGGTGGATGAAAGCAATGTTATAGTGGTTAAGGACCTGACGGAATCCGACAACGGCAAGGATATCGAGAAGGCGGCCAGGGGGCTCTGCAGCGCGCTGGTGAAGGAGGGCTTGAAGGGGGTACATATTGCATATGGTACGGTAGTCAAGGAGATCAAGGAGGTCAGTCGCTCGTACAAAGAGGCTAAGATGGCCTTGGATGTGGGCAAGATATTCTTTGGTGACAAGGATGTGATTGCGTATAGCGCATTAGGTATCGGAAGACTGATTTATCAGCTGCCGATTCCCCTGTGTAAGATGTTTATCCGAGAGATTTTCGGCGGCAAAAGTCCAGACGAGTTTGACGAGGAGACTCTGACAACGATCTACAAGTTTTTTGAGAACAGTCTGAACGTATCTGAAACCTCCAGACAGCTGTTTATTCACCGCAACACGCTGGTATACCGTCTGGATAAGCTGCAGAAGAGCACCGGCCTGGACCTGAGGGTGTTTGAGGACGCCATCACGTTCAAGATTGCGCTTATGGTAGTAAAATATATGCGCTATATGGAGAGTTTTGAATATTAACGTTTGGAAAACAAAGTATTGTTGAGATGAGCATATGTTGAGAGACACAGGGAAAGGAATACATGAAGAGAAGAGATGAGATAAAAAGACAGCGTGAGCAGTTTATCGAGGAGAGGGGAGTTATCTGTCTGGATAATGTCAGCAAATCCTATTCTACCGGCTCACCGGCATTGAATGGGATATCCCTCAAGGTACACAGAGGAGAATTTGTCTTTATCGTGGGTGACAGCGGTTCCGGTAAATCTACATTGATTAAGCTGCTCCTGAGAGAATTGGTCGCGACCTCAGGGCAGGTCTATGTGATGGGGAGAGATCTGGCGAAGCTGCGCAACAGAGAGATACCAAAGCTGCGCCGTAATCTGGGCGTGGTGTTCCAGGATTTCCGATTGCTGAATGACAGAAATGTCTATGAAAATGTGGCCTTTGCGCAGCGCATTGTAGAGATTCCGGGCAGAGAGATTCGGCGCAATGTGCCGACAATCCTGGCTACGGTGGGGCTCGCGGGCAAATATAAAGCCAAGACCAAGCAGCTTTCCGGCGGAGAACAGCAGAGAGTGGCCCTGGCCAGGGCGCTAATCAATAACCCTTCCATCCTGTTGGCGGATGAGCCCACCGGTAATCTGGATCCCAAGAATTCATGGGAAATCATGAAGCTGCTGGAGGAGATTAATGAGACCGGAACTACTGTAGTGGTGGTCACCCATAATCGTGAGATCGTCAACGCCATGCACAAGCGCGTGGTTACTATGAAAAAGGGCGTGATCATCAGCGACGAAGAGGAAGGGGCATATATAGACGATGAAGATTAGTACTTTCTTTTATACCATACAGCAGGGCTTCCGCAATCTGTTCCGAAATAAGTGGTATTCCCTGGCATCCATCGCCACGATCTCAGCATGCCTTTTCCTGTTCGGCATCTTTTACGCAATTGTGGCGAATTTCCAGAACATTGTGCGAAACGCGGAGGAGAACGTATGCGTCACGGTGTTTTTTGATGAGGATATAACAGACAGTCGGATAGAGGAAATTGGTCGGATGATCAGCGGTCGGGCTGAGGTCGCTGACATGACATATACCTCCGCGGAGGACGCGTGGAAGGACTATCAGAAGATCTATTTCAGAGGCCGTCAGGATGAGTTCATTGCCGGTTATCCGACCAATCCGCTGGAGCATTATATGAGTTATACCGTGTATCTGAACGATGTATCCATGCAGGACGCGCTGGTGACCTATCTGTATTCTATCGAGGGAGTCAGACTGGTGAACTATTCCGAGCTGACTGCAAGCACTCTGAGCGGAGTGAACCTGCTGATTGGTTATGTGTCTCTGGGAATTATTATCGTACTGCTGGCAGTGTCTGTGTTCCTGATCAGCAACACCGTGACGATTGGCATATCGGTCCGCAAGGAAGAAATCAATATTATGAAATATATTGGCGCAACAGATTTCTTTGTGCGAGCGCCTTTTGTTCTGGAGGGTATGCTGATCGGCCTGATCGGAGCGGCCATACCGCTCTGGGCGGTTCATTATACATATGACAGTGTTCTGGCATATGTCATCGAGGAATTTGGGATGCTGAGCAATCTGCTGAGATTTTTGCCCGCGGAAACTATTTTTGCTTTCCTGGTTCCGGTATGTCTGGGTGTTGGCGTGGGGATTGGTCTTGTGGGCAGTGTTTCCACGGTCAGAAAGCATCTGCATGTGTAGGATGCCGGATGGCAATATTGTAGAAATGCCATGGAAACAGTCTGTGGCATGCATGGAGATTAGTCATGAAAAAGTGGAAGGTAATAGGATGTCTGTCGCTGATGGCAATGCTGTTTATGGCAGACGGCGTTCAAGCCCTGGGAATCAGCCTGTCCAGCATTACATCTGACTCTATACGAGATATGGAGAATCAGATTGACAATGCGCAGAGTGAGAGAGATCAGTTGAAGAATAGCCTCTCGGACATCAAGAAGCTGGTACAGCAGCTGGAGCAGGAAAAGAAGGATCTGAAGAACTACATGAAAAAGCTGGATGAGAACATGGCCGAGATCGAGCAGAAGATTGCGGACCTGCGAATCCAGATCGCCAATAAAGAAGCGGAAATTGAAGAGGCCACGCTGCAGCTCGAGCAGGCGCAGGAGGTGGAAGCGCAGCAGTATGAGGCGATGTCCAATCACATCAGGTTCAGCTATGAAAACGGAGATCACTATCTGCTGGATATGCTGATGGGGGCCAGCAGCTTTGCGGACTTCTTGAATCGTGGCTTCTACATGGAAAGAGTCGCGGAGTATGACAACCAGATGTTGGAAGCCTTCATTCAGACCAGGGAGTATGTAGAGCTGTGTAAACAGCAGCTGGAGGAGGATAAGGCTTATCTTGACGAGGCCAAGGCAGGCGTAGAGACCGAGCAGGCGGCTCTCGAAGAGCTGATGAATCAGAAACGCCAGGAAATCAAGGCCTATGAACAGCGGATCATCAGCGGGGAGCAGTCTATTGAGGAGTATGAGGCGGACATCAAGGCTCAGAACGAGCTGATCGCCTCTCTGGAGAAGGCTGTGGAGGATGAAAAGAAACGGATTCTTGCCAGCAGCGGAAAGGTGCTTACTTATGACGGCGGCACGTTTAAGTTTCCCCTTGCCTCCTATACCAGAGTGAGCGATGATTATGGCATGCGCATACATCCCACGCTGTTTGTGCAGCAGTTCCACAATGGAGTGGATCTGGCTTCGCCCAAGGGAACAGCTATTTATGCGGCCTATGATGGCATAGTGATCGCGGCGGACTACAGTTCGACTATGGGCAATTATGTGATGATTGACCATGGGGGAGGGCTATATACTATCTATATGCATGCGTCCAAGCTGTATGTGAAAAAAGGCGACGTGGTGGGCAGGGGCAACACGATTGCGGCTGTGGGTTCCACGGGGCGTACCACGGGCAATCACCTGCATTTCAGCGTACGCTTGAACGGAGAGTATGTCTCCCCGTGGAATTATATCACTCCATAGTAAAAATGAGACTCGCGGTACGAAATATTGCAATATCGCTGACACGGCGGTGTCACGCAGGAATGAGGTAATGATGGAAGTATATGAGCATTCAAATAAGCAGATTAAGGCAGGCGGCAAGGAGCATTTTTTTGCAGGGCTGATCGTGGGCATGTCCATGGCACTGTTGATAATGTGCGTGGGTTATCTTGGATATCAGGTACAACAGCGGGTGGAGGAGAGTCAACAGGTCAATGCGGACAAAACTTCGGGGGAGGGGTGGCTCAGTGATGAGGCGCAGGATAAGATTGACACCCTGGCGTACATGATTGAGAAATACTACTATCAGGATGACATCAGCAGAGATGAACTGGAGAATGGATTATATCAGGGCTTGCTGGACGCGGTGGGTGATCCCTACACCAGCTATTATAACGCCAGCGATTTTGAGACGTTCATGGAGCAGACTACAGGCTCATACTATGGCATCGGAGCTTATGTGGCTCAGGATATTGAACGTAATTATCCCAAGGTCAACAGTCCCATACCGGGATCGCCGGCCGAGGAGGTGGGACTTCGTCCCAATGATATTATCTATGAGGTGGATGGAGTGTCCACCTACGGCATGGATCTGGATAAGGTGGTGAGCCTGATCAAGGGTGAGGAGGGTACTACGGTAGACATCACCATCTATCGGGATGGAAAGTATCTGGATGTGACCGTACAGCGCAGACAGGTGGAGATCCCGACGGTAGAGCAGAAAATGCTGGAGGATGACATCGCCTATATCCGGATCGTGGAGTTTGACGATGTGACGCCGGGGCAGTTCAAGGAGGCTCTTTCGACCTCCCACAACAAGGGCATGAAAGGGCTGGTGTTGGATTTGAGAGGTAATCCGGGAGGGAGTGTCAACGCCGTGGTGGACATTGCCAGAATGCTGTTGCCGGAAGGCCTTGTTGTCTATACGGAGAATAAGCACGGCAAGCGGGAAGAATACAAATGCGATGGCAAAAACGAGTTTGAGTTGCCGCTGGTGGTGTTGGTAGATGGCAACAGCGCCAGCGCGTCAGAGCTGTTATCCGGCGCTATACAGGACTATCAAAAGGGGAAGCTGGTGGGTACCACAACCTTTGGCAAGGGCATTGTACAACAGATGATGACTCTGCGGGACGGTTCCGCCATCAAGATTACCATCAGCAGCTACTATACGCCAAAGGGACGTAACATACACGGTATCGGTATCGAGCCTGATGTGGAGTGCCCGTTTGACGGGGAAGCATATTATAACAACGGTTATGACAATCAGTTAGAGAAAGCAAGAGAAGTGATCAGGGATATGATGAAATAGGCATATATAACGTTTGGAGGGATTCCGCGGCAGGAATCCCTTTTTGTAATGTATAAAAATAAGATATATAGGTATACAAATAAAATGCTCTGTGGTATAATAATAAGTGTATTTGTTTGTTCCCCCAATTGCGTATCATAGTATGATGCCGGAAGGAGATTTGGGCGTTAATTAAACCCATAAAGGACAGACAGAAATGCTCGATTATTATTTAAAAGCTTCAAGTTTCATGAAGCAAATTGGAATTATAAATGCAATAGGAGTAATGAGGAGTACATAATCAAGAAATGAGAGTAATTGATAAGGGCAATTTGCGGGAAAATATAGAGCTCTTTATAGAATTAGGAGATGCCATATCCGGCGATTCAATAGAGCAAATGGAACAAAAGGTTAGTGATATGGAAGCCATTTTTAAACAGTATGCAGGGGAATGGGAGATCATGGAACAATTTCCAATTGAGAAAATGGCTGACGGCATGTGCATATTGGGGCAGAAATATTATAGGATAGAACAGTATTGGGGCGCTCTGTTTTGGTGCAAACAGGCAAGGCTATATTACGGTATGGCACATGGTGAGGAATCGCTTTCAGCGGCTGAATGTAATGTATGGCTTGGAAGGATATGTTATGAACTGGGAAATTATACAGAGTCTCTAAAGTGGTGTATGGATGCTTTGCTTATGAAGGAAAATTTACAAAATAGTGGGTTTCAAGAAAATATGCAGATTTACTTCATAATGGCCAGAGATTATATTATGAAGGAATTCTATATGGCAGCAGAAGAATTGCTCAAGAAAATCTATGATAACACAGAGGATAAAAACTTTCAGGCTGAGATTTTCCGTAATATGGGAATTCTCTGTGACAGGCAGGGAAACAATCGCAATGCTCTGATCTGGTTCGTAAAAGCAGCAAAGATTAAAGAGGAATTATTTGGGCAGGATAGTTTAGAGGCTGCGGGATTGTACAATAGCATCGGAATTATCTATTGCAATATAAATAAATATACGGAAGCAGAAGAGTATTTGATGCGTTCGTTAGCGGTTAAAGAAGAACTACTCCCATCAAATAGTATTTCGCTTTCAAATACATATCATCAATTGGGAAATTTGGAAGCATGCAGAGAACAAATAACCAAAGCATTGCAATGGCATCAAAAATCGTTAGATATTCGTTTGTTGGCGCTGGATGCCGGACATCCTATGATTGCAGATTCTTACTTATCAGTAGGCGGAATTTACTTCAGAGCGGGAGACTATATGAAAGCTTTGGATTATAATAAAAAAGCTTTAAAAATATACATACAGAGTCTTGGAAAGGATCACAAGCTGACAAGGGCAGTGATGGAAAACATAAAAGAGTTGGGAAAGCAAATAAATATAGATGAAGGAGAGTAGGTTTGGAAGTAAAATTTCCAAATACTAATTGGTGCAATACCGCAGGCAAAGTCAGCGGTATGCGGAAGGAGGAAAAAATGAAAACAAATATGGTTTTGTCTTTCTGCAATTTACAGGATGAAAAAGAATTGGATTCTGTACTGGATGAATTGAAGGAGATCGAATACGAGAAAATCAATTCAAAGGGATTTGATGGAGTGGGAATGGTAATGTATATTTTGTCTATTGGAGGGGGCGTAGTCATCACACAGCTTGCAAATATCATTATCAATCTCATCAAAAAAAATGATAATCTGCGAGTAAAAATCGGAGATTTGGAAATAAGTGGCTATCCGGCTGATGCAATTCCTCAATTATTGGATTCTGCCATTGAATATCACAGAAAGAAGATGGAAGTCCAAAATGACAATTGATATGTATTTGAACATGACAAGGGATAAATTTACATATGCGGAAGAACAGATGAAGCCGATGTTTGAGAATTTGGCGAAACAGCTGGGCTTAGAGGTAATCTGTGTTGCGATCAAGAGCAGTAAAGCAAGGATAGAAATTATAGAGCTGGATGGATGTTTTTATATTATTTGGGATTTAAATTATTGGAAAGTATTTGAACGTCATTTGTGCCAGAGGCGCAAATTGGATGAAAAGGAAATGGATAATGAACAGGCCAAGGGAATCTTGTGGGAAATGGCGTTAAATTTTTTTGATTTTTTCAGAGAATATTTTCCACCGTTTGGCAATGCAAGTTATAAGTTTTCGCGTATCTGTTGGACAAATGGCTATGTAGATGTGAAGGATTACGATTATTCGGATGCAGCGCTGAATGAAACTCTTTTCATCTGTAAGATGTATACTTTTGTGCATGAGGTATTTCATCTGTACTTTGATCTAAATCCGGAGGTCAGGAGGACGGTGGAAGGAAATATACGTTGCGCTTTGAGAAACTGTGAAGGCCAGATATACAAAGAAGCGGTTAGCTGGAGGGAACATTTTAGCACTTATCATACACAGGAAGAAGTTGAAAATGAGCTGAAGCTGCTGATATGGGGAGATGGGCCGATCTATGATGAACTGCTGTCAGATACAGCGGCTTTTTACCAGACTTGTTATATTTATTTTACAGGTTCTGGGAAGGATGCGGAAAGTGACTGGGGCATGTTTGTTCCCAAAGTTAGGAATAGCATATTTGAAATCCGTTCCTATAATCTCATATTAAAAACATTGCTTCAGATCGCCAGTAATGTAGAGAGCAGAGCGGATGTACCAAGCGAGGCGGTTATCAAAGAACATTATGAACACTCCAATCGTATTCTTTTGAGGGAATTCGTGATGAAGTTTATTGAAATTGATCAATTTAGATTACTGCTTACAACATTAAGTTTGGATCAGGTGCTGGCAGCTTATAATTTGGATATTGTTCCACCGTTTCGGAAAAGTTATTATGAGTTTGTTCTGCCGTACTTCGAGAAATTTGCGCGTGAAATAATGATTCCCATTTTGTATGGTGTATAGGAGGAGATGGCTGCTCTCGTTTCTATATGTAAGGCTGACATATTCTAAAATATGAAAAGTACAGAACAAAAGTTCGATTTTGGTCTGTACTTTTTTGGGCTTATGTGTTATAATGAAAAACCGAATGACTGGATATTACTATCTGTGCGAAGTCCTTTTTAAGCGAATTTGTGATGAATAGGCGTATTTTTGGTCACAAATTGGAGGTTTTCATATGTCAGAGTTCAAATTACATGCTCCATATCAGCCTACCGGCGACCAGCCTGCCGCTATCGAGGCGCTGGTGGAGGGATTTAAGCAGGGGAATCAGTGCGAGACCCTGCTGGGTGTCACCGGCTCCGGTAAGACCTTTACAATGGCCAATGTGATTGCGGCCCTCAACAAGCCCACTCTTGTCATTGCCCATAATAAGACGCTTGCCGCGCAGCTCTACGGCGAATTCAAGGAATTTTTTCCGGAAAATGCGGTGGAGTATTTTGTCTCCTACTATGATTACTACCAGCCGGAGGCATATGTGCCTTCCTCGGACACCTATATTGCCAAGGATTCCTCCATCAACGACGAGATCGACAGACTGCGGCTCTCCGCATCCGCTTCCCTGACGGAGCGGCGGGATGTGGTTGTGGTCGCGAGTGTGTCCTGTATCTACGGTCTGGGCAGTCCGGAGGAATTCCAGGGGATGTCTGTCTCCCTGAGACCCGGCATGACGAAGGACAGGGACCAGGTGCTACGGGAACTGGTGGATATCCAGTACTCCCGCAATGATCTGGACCTGCAGCGGGGATGCTTTCGGGTGCATGGGGATGTGGTGGAGGTGTACCCCGCCCAGGGTGGCGACTACTATATCCGCATTGAGTTCTTTGGAGATGAGATAGAGAGAATATGTCAGGTGGAGCCCCTGACAGGCAAGGTATATGCAGCCCTGGACCATATCATCATATACCCCGCTTCGCACTATGTGGTACCACTGGATAAGATCAGGCTGGCGTGCGACAATATTGAGAAGGAGCTGGAAGAACAGGTCCGGTATTTCAAGGGGGAGGACAAGCTGATTGAGGCTCAGCGCATTGCGGAGCGGACCAATTTTGACATAGAGATGTTGCGGGAGACAGGATTCTGCTCCGGTATAGAGAACTATTCGCGGCATCTGAGCTTTATGCCTGCCGGAGCGCCGCCCATGACGCTGATGGACTTTTTCCCCGATGATTTTCTTATCATTATTGATGAGTCCCATATGACGATTCCGCAGATCGGAGCCATGTATGCCGGAGACAGGTCCCGCAAGACCACGCTGGTGGACTATGGCTTCAGGTTACCCTCTGCACTCGATAATCGGCCGTTGAATTTCTCGGAATTCGAGTCCCATATCGATCAGATCCTCTTCGTGTCAGCTACGCCGGCAAAATATGAGGAGGAGCATGAGCTGTTGCGGGCTGAGCAGATCATCCGGCCCACAGGACTTCTGGATCCTCAGGTGGATGTGCGTCCGGTGGAGGGTCAGGTTGACGACCTGATCGGGGAGATTAACAGGGAGGTCGCCAAGCACAATAAGGTGCTGATCACCACCCTGACGAAGCGCATGGCGGAGGATCTCACCGAGTATATGAAAGAGGTGGGAATACGGGTGAAATACCTTCACTCAGATATCGATACGCTGGAGCGCGCGGAGATCATCCGCGACATGCGCCTGGATGTGTTTGACGTGCTGGTGGGTATCAATCTGCTGCGGGAGGGTCTTGATATCCCCGAGATCACGCTGGTGGCTATCCTGGACGCGGACAAGGAGGGATTCCTGCGCAGTGGCACCTCCCTCATCCAGACCATCGGTCGGGCGGCCCGCAATGCGGACGGGCATGTGATCATGTATGCGGATGTGATTACCGATTCCATGCGGCTGGCCATAGACGAGACCAACCGCCGTCGGGCGATCCAGACTGCCTATAATCAGAAGCATGGTATCACGCCGCAGACGATCAAGAAGGCGGTGCGCGAGCTGATCAGCATCTCCAAAGAGATCGCTCAGGAGGAGGTGCGTTTTGAGAAGGATCCTGAATCCATGAGTCGCGCGGAGTTGGAGAAGCTGATTGCGGATATTCAGAAGAAGATGAAGAAGGCGGCGGCGGATTTGAACTTTGAAGCGGCGGCGGAGCTGCGCGACAAGATGCTGGAGTTAAAGGGAAAGCTTAACGAGCTGGGGGAGGGCGGATGACGCTGAGCCCAAGGATATTAATATGAGCAGTAACATCTGCGCAGTATCTAAGTGATGTAAATGTCCAATCAATGTTTATGTGAGGTAATGGGATATGGAAGAAGTCAAAAAGATGCTTCCGAAAAGGGAGTACATTAAGATAAGGGGAGCAAGCGAGCACAATCTGAAGAATATTGACGTGGATATTCCCCGCAATGAGTTCGTGGTTCTGACAGGCATGTCGGGGTCTGGCAAGTCTTCGCTGGCATTTGACACGATCTACGCGGAGGGACAGCGCCGGTATATGGAGTCCCTGTCCTCCTATGCGAGGCAGTTCTTAGGGCAGATGGAGAAGCCCAATGTGGAGAGGATCGACGGCCTATCTCCGGCTATCTCCATCGACCAGAAGTCCACGAACCGCAATCCCCGCTCTACAGTGGGAACCGTGACGGAGATCTACGACTATTTTCGTCTGCTGTATGCCCGTATAGGGATTCCGCACTGTCCCAAGTGCGGCAGAGTGATTGCGAAGCAGACCGTGGATCAGATGGTAGACCAGATCATGGAGCTGGGCGAGGGAGCCAAGATTCAGCTTCTTGCGCCGGTGGTCAGGGGCCGCAAGGGAATGCACGAAAAGGTCTTTGAGCGAGCCAAGAAGAGCGGTTATGTTCGGGTGAGAGTCGATGGCAATCTGTATGAGCTTTCTGAGGATATCTCTTTAGAGAAAAATATTAAACATAACATAGAGATCGTGGTTGACCGCCTGATTGTAAAAGAGGGAATTCAGAAAAGGCTTGCGGATTCGATTGAGAATGTGTTGCAGCTGGCCGAGGGCCTGTTGGAGGTAGATGTGATCGGGGGGCAGCCGCTCAGCTTTTCCCAGAGCTTTTCCTGTCCGGATTGCGGAGTCAGCATCAGTGAGGTGGAGCCGCGCAGCTTTTCCTTTAATAACCCCTTTGGGGCCTGTCCGGTGTGCTTTGGTCTGGGATATAAGATGGAGTTCGATATGGAGTTGATCATCCCTGACCCGAAGCTGTCTATCAATGAGGGCGCCATCGTAGTTCCGGGGTGGCAGTCCTGCAATTCCAAGGGCAGCTTTACCAATGCGCTTCTGCAGGCTATGGGCAAGGAGTTTCATTTTGATTTGGATACGCCGTACAAGGACTATCCGGACAAGATTAAGGAGATTCTTACTCATGGGACCAACGGCAGGGAGGTTACTGTGTACTATGAGGGTCAGCGGGGCAAGGGAGAGTATCCTGTCGCATTCGAGGGAATGCTTCTCAACCTGGAACGCCGGTACAGGGAGTCGAGTTCAGAGTCCCTGAAGGCGGAGTACGAGACCTTCATGCGGATCACTCCCTGTAAGGAGTGCAAGGGTATGCGTCTGAAGCAGGAATCGCTGGCGGTGACCGTGGGGGGTAAGAACATCTATGAAGTGACGGCCCTGTCCATCGTGAAGCTCTATGACTTTGTGATGAACCTACAGCTGACGCCTCAGCAGGAATTGATCGGGAAACAGCTCTTGAAGGAAATCCGCGCCCGAGTAAAATTCCTGCAGGATGTGGGCCTGGACTATCTGTCACTGGCGCGGGCTACCGCCAGTCTTTCAGGGGGTGAGGCCCAGCGCATCCGTCTGGCCACCCAGATAGGCTCCGGACTTGTGGGAGTGTGTTATATCCTAGATGAGCCGAGCATCGGACTGCACCAGAGAGACAATGACAAGCTGCTGGCTACCTTGAAGCAGTTGCGCGATCTGGGTAACACCTTGATTGTGGTGGAACATGACGAGGATACCATGTTGGCGGCGGACTATATCGTTGACATCGGTCCCGGCGCAGGCTCCCACGGCGGGGAGGTGGTGGCAGTGGGAACCGCCGAGGAGATCATGCAGGTGGAGGAGTCTGTCACCGGACAGTATCTGAGCGGCAAGAGGTTCATACCCGTTCCCAGGACGAGGCGTAAGCCGACGGGGTATATCAAGGTGCTGGGCGCTCAGGAGAACAATCTGAAGAACGTGGACGTGACTTTCCCACTGGGTATTATGACCTGTGTTACCGGGGTTTCCGGTTCAGGAAAAAGCTCCCTGGTCAACGAGATACTGAACAAACATCTGTCCAGAGATCTGAATCGGGCCAGAGTGATTCCCGGAAAACACAGGGATATCGAGGGAATCGAGCAGCTGGACAAGGTCATAGATATCGATCAGTCGCCCATCGGCCGCACGCCAAGGTCTAACCCCGCAACCTACACGGGTGTGTTCGATATGATTCGTGACCTGTTCGCCTCCACGCCGGATGCCAAGGCCAAGGGATACAACAAGGGACGTTTCAGCTTCAATGTGAAGGGCGGGCGCTGCGAGGCTTGCAGCGGCGATGGCATCATTAAGATCGAGATGCATTTCCTGCCTGACGTATATGTACCCTGCGAGGTATGCGGCGGCAAGCGGTACAACAGGGAGACGCTCGATGTGAAATACAAGGGAAAGAGCATCTATGATGTTCTGGATATGACGGTGGAGGAGGCACTGCCTTTCTTTGAGAATGTGCCTTCCGTTCGCAACAAGATCCAGACACTTTATGATGTGGGACTTTCCTATGTGAAGCTCGGACAGCCCTCCACCACTCTCTCCGGTGGGGAGGCCCAGCGGATTAAGCTGGCCACAGAACTCTCACGCCGAAGCACCGGCAAGACCGTCTATATCCTGGATGAGCCCACTACCGGATTGCATTTTGCAGATGTACACAAGCTGGTGGAGATCCTGCACAAGCTGGCCGACGGAGGCAATACCGTGATTGTTATCGAGCACAATCTGGACGTCATCAAGGCCGCGGATTACATTATCGACATGGGACCTGAGGGCGGCGATCGGGGAGGCACAGTCATTGCCGAGGGCACCCCCGAGGAGGTGGCCCAGATGAAAGGCTCCTACACAGGCATATATATCAAAAAGATGTTGGACAGGGGTTAACTTCTGTCGGAATCATCCGATATAATCTGTGAAAAGCATGGATGCGGAAAGAGAACGGAGGGAATCGTTCGCTTTTGGCATCCAAAATTTTTAAATTTTTTTGGAAACCCCTTTGAAAAAGAAAAGTTTTCATGTATAATGTACGGTGACGCTGTGCGTCTGAAGATGAGGATTGACGGTTGAACTTCCGGTGCGAAGACGCGGGAAGAGGGTAGGATTATTTTCAGACAAATGTGGCAACATTATCATAGATACCATGAAAGGGGTAGCAGTATATGTATACGGACATTGGGATTGACTTGGGTACCGCCAGTATTCTGGTTTACATTAGAGGAAAAGGAGTCGTGTTGAAGGAGCCGTCAGTTGTGGCCTTTGACAGGGACACCAACAAGATCAAGGCTATCGGCGAGGACGCCCGATTGATGTTGGGGCGTACTCCCGGCAATATTGTGGCAGTCAGACCGTTGCGTCAGGGCGTGATCTCGGATTACAGCGTCACAGAGAAGATGATGAAGTATTTTATTCAGAAGGCTCTGGGCAAGAGGACTTTTCGCAAGCCGCGCATTGCGGTATGCGTACCCAGCGGCGTCACGGAGGTGGAGAAGAAAGCTGTTGAGGATGCCACCTATCAGGCGGGCGCAAGAGAAGTGTTTATCATCGAGGAGCCCATCGCGGCGGCCATCGGCGCAGGCATTGACATCTCAAAGCCCTGCGGCAACATGATCGTGGATATCGGCGGCGGCACCTCGGATATAGCGGTGATCTCCCTGGGAGGCACCGTGGTCAGCGCTTCCATTAAGATTGCCGGAGACGATTTTGATGAGGCCATTGTTCGTTATATGCGTAAGAAGCATAATCTGCTTATCGGTGAGCGCACTGCAGAGGACCTGAAGATCAGGATTGGTTCCGCTTACAAGAGGCCGGAGGTTGACTACATGGATGTCAGGGGGCGCAACCTGGTGACAGGTCTGCCCAAGACCGTGAAGGTATCCTCCGAGGAGACCGAGGAGGCTCTGCGGGAGACTACAGCTCAGATCGTGGAGACCATTCACAGCGTGTTGGAGAAGACCCCTCCTGAGCTGGCGGCAGATATTGCCGACAGAGGCATCGTGCTCACAGGCGGCGGCAGTCTGCTGCGGGGACTGGAGGATCTGATTTCCGCCAAGACAGGCATCAACACTATGACGGCTGAGGACCCCATGACGGCAGTGGCCATTGGAACAGGCAAATATGTGGAGTTCCTGGCGGGTTACAGGGAAGATTAGCAAGAAGGAGACAAAGGTATGCTGAGAGGGCTTTATGCGGCGCATACAGGGCTGCGCAATGAGCAGTACCGTATGGACATATTGACAAATAATCTGGCTAACGCATCTACGGTGGGATTCAAAAAGGAGGGCTCTACCAGCCAGGCCTTCAGGGATGTGTTGGCAGTGAAAATCAAGGATTCCTCCGTGGGACTTGGCAATATTCAACCGATTGGACACAACCGGCTGGGAGTGAAGATCGGCGAGAACTATACGGATTATACGCAGGGATCCTTCCGGATTACCGAGAACACATATGATTTGGCGTTGTCGGGCAGCGGCTTTTTTGCGTTGGAGTACACTAACAGCGCGGGAGAGACATCCACTAAATATACCCGTGCAGGCGATTTTACGCTGACGCAGGATGGTTATCTGGTGAACAACGACGGCATGTATGTGCTGGACACCCAGAACCGCCGTATACAGCTGAATACTCTGGTGGAAACCACGATAGATGACACGGGGATGATCTATCAGGGGGACAGGGCGGTGGCCCAGATCCAGGTGGCCGACTTTGAGGATTATGACTATCTGGAGAAATTCGGGGACACTTTCTTCCAGCCAGTCGAGGGGGCGACTCGGATAGACGGCACTGCGGAGGTGAAGTCCGGCGTGTTGGAGATGTCCAACATGTCCGTGATTCAGGAGATGGTCAATATGATCAGCGTGACCAGGGCATATGAGAGCAATCAGAAGATTGTGCAAACCTATGATGAGAGTCTGGATATCGCTGTGAATCAGCTTGGCAGGATTCAATAGGGAGTGCCGTATGGCAGATTTGTGAGATACATATAATTGGATAGACAATTGCGAAATCCTTTTTTGGTAGTGCCGAATTGTGTATATTGTATATTCCATAAGCAATGCCCTTTCGAACCGTCGGTACTTAGGGTTGCTAGCAACCCTAAGTACCGTTACGGTGAGAACGGAGCGAAAGCGTGCTTGCGTTGGAATATGCAATGTGCACAATGACACTCGCAAAGTAACTGGTTTTTGCAAATGCCTAATATAATTGGATAACGACAGGAGATGGGAAAATGGTTCGAAGCTTATGGACGGCGGCGACCGGTATGATCGCTCAGCAGACGAATATTGACACGATTGCCAACAATCTGGCGAATGTGAACACTACAGGCTATAAGACGGAAGTGAATGAGTTTAAGTCTCTTCTGTACCAAAATCTGCAGAGGAAGACAACCACGGCGGACGGGAGACCCAAGCCCACCAGCGCTCAGGTCGGCCTGGGTGTGCGCAACGCATCCATCACGGCGCTGTATGGCAAACAGGGACCGCTGTTATCCTCCGAGAAGGATACTTCCTTTGCTATCGATGGAAAAGGCTTTTTTGCTGTACAGGGTGCTGACGGCAATACATACTATACCAGGAACGGTAATTTTGACTGGGCCTTGGGGGAGAACAAGAGCAATATGTTGACAACCTCCGACGGTTTGCCGGTGTTGGACACTCAGGGCAGGCCGATTGTCTTGAACAGCAATTATGTGGTCAGCAGGATTCACGTTATGTCTGACGGGCAGGTGTGTTATCCGGATGAGAGGGGCAACGATCAGCCTCTGGGAATCCAGATCGGGCTGATTCAGTTCAATAATCCGTCCGGCTTGGAGCGTTTGGATGACACCCTCTATGCGGAATCAGCGGCCAGCGGTCAACCGATCAATGAGTTTACCAGCAACGCGGTGGAGAAGAGCAAGGTGTTGCAGAACTATCTGGAGGGCTCCGGCGTGCAGGTGGTAGACGAGATGGTGAATATGATCGTGGCGCAGCGCGCCTATGAGATGAATTCCAAGGCGATTATCGCTTCCGATGAGATGATGCAGCAGGCAAATAATCTGAGAAGATAAGGTAGGAGAACATAGACAATGGATATTGGCAATATGTGGAACAGTGGCAGCATGAGTGATATGACCAGTACGGCAGCCAGCAATGCGGCGGCTTCTAAGCTGGAGGGTCAGTTAAAAAATGGATACAAGAACGCCACGGACGAGGAGTTGATGACGGCCTGTAAGCAATTTGAAGCCTATTTTCTGGAACAGATGTTTAAGGCCATGCAGAAGACGGTGCCCAATTACAGCACGGATGGCATGACAGGTTCAAGCAGCACGCTAATGGATTACTATAAAGAGCAGATGGTTCAGAAGGTGGCGGAGGAATCCACGGAGCAGAACAGTCTGGGACTGGCACAAATGCTGTATGAACAAATGAAAAGAAATATGGAGTAAAGACCAAGGCTGCTGATCAGAGAGGCAGCCTTTTTTGCGATAAAGAGGTAAGATACTGTATATGGACACAATCAGCGGATATGTGGAACACATAATCTACCAGAACCCTGAGAACGGGTATACGGTTATGGAATTGATGGGTGACGAAGCTGAGATTACCTGTGTGGGATTCTGCAGAGGGCTTTCGGAGGGTGAGACGATAGAAGCCACGGGAGAATATGCGGAGCATCCCATGTATGGCAGGCAGTTCAAAATCAGCGCCTATCAGACGGTTGCCCCCAGAGACAGAGTGAGTATGGAGCGCTATCTGGGATCGGGAGCGATCAAAGGTATCGGTGTAGCTCTGGCGGCCCGAATCGTCAAAGCGTTTGGAGATGACACCTTTCGGATTATCGAGGAGGAGCCGGAGCGACTGGCAGAGGTCAAGGGCATCAGCCTGAGCAAGGCCAGGGAGATCGCCGCGCAGATGGAGGAGAAACACGAGCTGCGCGACGCGCTTATCTATCTCCAGCAGTTCGGGATATCCAACGCTCTGGCACTGCGGATATATGACAGTTATGGCACGTCGCTCTATCGCGTTATGAAAGAGAATCCGTACCAGCTGGCGGAAGATATTCGCGGTGTCGGCTTTAAGATCGCGGATGAGATCGCCTCTCGGATTGGTATTCACACCGACTCGGATTACCGAATACGGAGCGGCGTACTCTATGTGCTGCAACAGGCGGTGGGGGAGGGACACTGCTATCTGCCGATGGCAGTTTTGCTGGAGCGCGCTGCTTCCCTGCTGGACGTAGCCAGTGAGTATATTCGTCCGCAGCTGGACAATCTGACCATGGATAAAAAGCTGGTGATCAAGGGGGAGCTGGTCTATGCCGCCAGCTATTATTACGCGGAGCTAAACTGTGCCCATATGCTCTGCAGCCTGGATGTTCCAATGCGGCAGGATCAGCAACAGATGCAGCGGACACTGGAAGCCATCGCGTCGGAGATAGGGATTCAACTGGACGAGCTGCAGTACCGGGCAGTGCAGGAAGCGATTCAAAACGGTCTGTTCATCCTCTCGGGAGGTCCGGGTACAGGGAAGACTACCACGATCAATACCATCATACGCTTTTTTGAGCGTGAGGGATATGACATCCTGCTGGCTGCGCCCACAGGCCGAGCGGCCAAGCGCATGACGGAGGCTACGGGTTTTGAGGCCCGTACGATCCACCGGATGCTGGAGCTGAACGGGGCTCTGTCCGACGAGGATAAAAGGGGCATACGCTTTGAGAGAAACGAAGAGAATCCTCTGGAGGCGGACGTGATCATTATCGACGAGATGTCTATGGTCGATTTGCCCTTGCTTCAGGCCATGCTGAAGGCAATCATGCCGGGAACCCGTCTGATTCTGGTAGGGGATGTGGACCAGTTGCCCAGCGTGGGACCAGGACAGGTGCTACGGGACATCATGCAGGCTCGGGCTTTTCCGATGGTTGTGTTGCAGAAGATCTACCGACAGGCCGGCGAGAGCGATATTGTTGTCAATGCGCATCATATTAACAGGGGAGAGCAGATTGCCCTGGACAACAAGAGCAGGGATTTTTTTCTGCTGGAGCGCAGCGATGTGAACGTCATCTATAAGCATATGATTCAGTTGATCAGGGAGAAGCTGCCGCCCTATGTCCATGCGACTCCCTATGATATCCAGGTGTTGACTCCCATGCGCAAGGGCAGTCTGGGAGTGGAGACGCTCAATGGAATCCTGCAGCAGTATCTCAATCCTCCCGACGCAGGCAAACGGGAATATGTCTCAGGGGGGACGATCTATCGCGAAGGTGATAAGGTAATGCAGATTCGCAACAATTACCAGCTGGAATGGGAGGTTGTCAGTCGCTACGGCATTCCCGTTGACAAGGGAATGGGTGTGTTTAACGGGGATATGGGGAGGATACTGGAGATTCGAGAGAGCTGCTCTGAGCTGGTGGTGGAGTTTGACGAGAGCAGGAGAGTAACCTATCCGTTTTCTCTGTTGGAGGAGCTGGAGCTGTCCTATGCCATCACGATACACAAATCCCAGGGCAGCGAGTATCCGGCGGTGATCATGCCTCTGCTGACCGGTCCAAGGCTGCTGTTTAACCGCAATCTTCTATATACCGGAGTTACTCGGGCAAAGAGCTGTGTGACGATTCTCGGCAGCAGTCGGACTGTTCGGGACATGATTGACAATATCAGTGAGAACCAGCGCTACACTTCGCTGGATCAGCGGATTGGGGAGGAGCGACCTTGGGGCGCGGAATGAGGGAAAATATTGGAGGATGGCTGGAGAAAGCCGCGGCATTATTATACCCGCCGGCATGTCCGGTCTGCAATGAGCTGCTGGGAACAGGCACGCAGAGCATGTGCCCGGACTGTAGAAGGCGCGTGCGCTATCTGTCGGGGCCACTGTGCTGCAAATGCGGTAAAAAGCTTTCGGAGCGCGAGGCGGAGTACTGCTTAGATTGCAGTCGGGGGCGCCACGTATTCACTGCTGGAAGGGCTCTGTATGAGTACGAGGATGTCGCAGCCGCCCTCTATCGTTTTAAATATGGCGGATACAGAGAGTATGCGCAATTTTTTGCGGGAGAGCTGGCGCGACAACTGGGGGCCTATATCTGCTCGCTTAAGCCCGATGGCCTGGTGCCTGTCCCCATGTACCGGGGCAAGCAGCGCCGCAGGGGATACAATCAGGCGGAGCTGCTTGCCCGGGCATTGGGCAGGGAACTGAGCATTCCGGTGTACACGAATCTGGTGGTCAGAAACAGGAATACCAGGCCTCTGAAGGAATTAAATTCTGAAGAAAGATTAAATAATTTGAAAAGGGCTTTTAATCTTGCTCAAAATAGTGTAAAATTAAAGACAATTATACTGATAGACGATATTTACACCACCGGAAGCACGATGGATCAGGTGTCCTCAGTGCTTTTGGCAGGTGGCAGCCGGAAAATCTATTCTATTGTTCTGGCCATTGGAGCTGGAGTATAGGGAAACGGAGGGCGCGGGAATGAATGTCAGGAGTTGTAAGATCTGTAAGAGACTGTTTAACTATTTGTCGGGGCCGGCTTATTGCCCTGCATGCAGAGACAAGATGGAGGAGAAGTTTCAGGAGGTCAAAGCTTATATTCAGGAGAATCCGGGTGTGCATATTCAGGATGTAGCGGAAGCCTGCGATGTGGAGACCGCCCAGATTCGGCAGTGGCTGAGGGAGGAGCGCCTGGAATTGACGGAGGGATCGCCTCTCATGCTCAGCTGCGACAGCTGCGGCGCACCGATTCGCAGCGGAAGATACTGCGAAAAGTGTAAGGCGAATGTAAGCAATGGATTTAAGGACATACTAAGGAATAATGCGAAAAAGAGTCCGGACAGCTTCAGAAAAAAGGAAGATCCCGGATCGAGAATGCGTTTTCTGCAATAAAATGAGAAAGGCAAGTAGTTTATGCTGAATGAGGAACGGGTAATATTGATGACCAAGATGGCCTCCTATGAAGAGGGGGAAGGCAAGAAGAGTATGGCGTTGGGGCGGTATTTTCGGGGAGATTATATTTCCCTGCGGCTTTTGCGCGCATTTCTGAGCGCTACTATCGCTTATTTGCTTGGATTTGGCCTGTATATCCTGTATGATTTTGAGATGCTGTTGGCGGATATTTATAAGATGGATTTGCTTGTATTTGCCCGCAATGTCGTGATATGGTACGCTGTCTTCGTGGTCGCATACTGTGTGCTCACATATATCATCTGCACATATCAGTATGCAAAAGCCAAAAAAAGCCTGAAGTGCTATTATCACAACCTGAAAAAACTTGACAACCTATATCGGCAATGACGCAAAATATAGAAAAGGTAAGGTTTGGAGGGCTTCCTCCAAATACGCATGAGATGGTCCATGGGGCCGTAGCCGACATGCGTGGAGAGGTATTATGAGAAGTTTGTTAGAGATTCGTGAAAAAATCAAATTGCTGTACAGCAGAAATGAATTTATTCTTATGCCCATTCTGAAATTCATGCTGGCTTTTTTGACGATCTGCATGGTGAATGGAGAACTGGGCTATATGGGAAAACTGGACAATCTGGGATTGGTATTGATCGTTTCCCTGCTTTGTTCTTTTTTGCCCAACGGTTGCATCGTCCTGTTTGCTGCGGTATTCAGCCTGATGCATCTGTATGAATTATCGCTTGAGGTGGCGGTGGCTGGACTTGCGATCTACCTGATCATGTTTCTGTTGTTCTTCAGACTGGACTCCAGGGATTCGGTGATACTGATATTCACCGTTGTGCTGCTGGGGATGAAGATCCCCTATGTAATCCCAGTGGCCGTAGGGCTTTTGTCCACTCCTGCCGCAGCTGTTCCTGTGGCGTGTGGCACGATAGTGTACAGTATGCTGACCAATATCTCTGACAATGCCACGATCATCAGCGGTATGGGGACGGATGAAGCGACGGCCAAGCTGAGGATGGTCATCGACAGCGTTATGGGCAATCGCGCTATGATCGTCATGATCGCCGCCTTTGCAATCACGATTACCGTGGTTTATCTGATTCGGCGGATGTCCATTGATTATTCCTGGTCTATTGCCATGGTTGCCGGCGTAATAATAGATTTAGTAGTACTGTTGGTGGGAGATCTGATATATGACACCAACCTGTCGCTGGGTATGGCGGTGCTGGGCAGCATATTAGCGCTGCTCATCGCCAAGGTTCTGGAGTTTTTCCGTTTCTGCGTGGACTACAGCAGAACGGAGAAGGTACAGTATGAGGATGATGAATATTATTATTATGTTAAGGCAGTTCCCAAGATGAATGTATCTGCGGAAGCCAAGACAGTCAAACGCATTAACACGCAGCGCCGGCCGATACGCGTACCCGTGGAGGACGACGATATGACGGTTGCGCCTGGACGGGTAAGTCGGAGTGTGGTGACAGAGCGGACCGGCGGCAGAAGCATTCGTTCCAGATCCTACCAGCGCGCAGCAGGCAGAAGCGTGACGATCAGCGGTGAAAACGATGACGACGCGATAGAAGACTACGACGAGATATAAGTAAGGCTGCAAAGGCATAGGTTAGGCAGGCATGGAGACGGTTAGGGAAATCATTGCAAACTTAAGAAGATATGTGCCCAGCATAGAGGTCGGAGACATTCTGGAGATTATCATTATTGCTTTTCTCCTCTATCACATCATGTTGTGGATTCAGAAAACGAGGGCCTGGACTTTGCTCAAGGGCCTGCTTGTCATACTGATTTTTTGGGTTGCCGCTTCCTATTTTAAGATGAATACGATTCTGTGGCTTGGGAAGAATGTATTTGGCTTTGCTGTGACGGCAATGATTGTGGTTCTGCAGCCGGAGCTGCGAAAAGCGCTGGAGGATCTGGGCAATAAGAATCTGATTGCCAATGCGTTGCCATTTGACAATGGCAGAAACACGGACAACACATTTACGGAGAAGACGGTGAATGAAATTACCCGCGCCTGCGTGGAGATGAGCAAGGTAAAGACAGGGGCGCTGATCGTCATCGAACAGAAGGAATCGCTTGCTGAGTATGAGAGAACCGGTATCGACGTGGACGGTCTGGTTACCAGCCAGCTGTTGATCAATATCTTTGAACATAATACGCCGTTGCATGACGGGGCAGTGATTATTCGGGGAAACAGGATTACCTCAGCGACCTGCTATCTGCCTCAAACAGACAACGGGGATATCAGCAAGGAGGTCGGAACCCGTCACAGAGCCGGTGTAGGTATCTCCGAAGTCACGGATTCTGTGACGGTGATCGTGTCTGAACAGACTGGAAAGATCAGCATAACGGTGGGAGGCCGGATGGAACGGGGATTTGGCGGCGACGAGCTGAAGAAACGTCTGATGGAATTGACCAATCTGACGGAGGACACAGGCAAGAGCAGGCGCAAAAAGAAAGGGAAGGGCAAACAGGAGGCATGAAAGGGAAGATAGGTTCTAAAATACGTTCCATATTTTTCTCTCATTGGCTGCTCAAGCTAATGTCCCTGCTGCTTGCTTTTACGCTATGGTTTGTCGTAATCAGTACGGACGATCCGGTAGATGAGAGAAGATTTCAGAATATAAGAGTCAATCTGCTCAATACGGAGCTGCTTACAGAGAAGGGGCAGATATATGAGGTCCTGGACAATACGGACGTGCTGCGCACGGTGACCTTTGACGCTCCCAACAGCGTCAGAAGGGAGATACAGAGCAGCGACATTATCGCGGAGGCGGATCTGACCAATCTGACAGTGACCAATACGGTGGAGATCAAGTTCTCCTGCCCCAAGTACAGCGATCAGGTGCAGAACATTCGGGGTAATATCGAGTATGTGAAGCTCAATATCGAGGAGAAGGTTGACAATTGGATCAACATCGAGGTCAATAAAACGGGTGAGGTGGAGGAGGGCTACATGATTGGCACCACCAGCCTGGACCGGAACAGATTGCACATAGAAGGGCCTAAGAGCGCCATAGACATCATCGACAGAGCCGTGGTCGATGTGGATGTGGCGGGTATTACCAGCAACAGCACTGCCTCAGGAGAAATCCGTTTGATTGATACCGAGGGAAATGAGGTAAACAGGGCTTCCGTGTCCAAAAATCTGGATATTGTCACAGTGTCCGTAACCGTATGGAATATCAAGGAAGTTCCTGTCGTATACGGATATACCGGTACGCTCGCAGAGGGTTATGTGGACACAGGCGTGATAGAGTCGTCTGTACAGACTGTGAAAATAGCCGGCTCTGCCGATAGGCTGGCAAATATTAAGGAGCTGCAGGTGAAGCCAGAGGATATCAATATCACAGGCGCGACCAAGGACTATGAGACAGTGGTGCAGCTGAAGGATTATCTGCCTACGGGAATATACTTTGCGGATAAGGATTTTGCCGACACAGCGCGGGTGACTGTTAAGGTTGAACCGGTGGTAGAGAAGCGGATACTGATTCAGCCGGAGAATATCCAGATCATCAATGTGCCGGAGGATATGGTCTGTGAGATTGTCGGTACCAGCTCATCTCCGCTGATCGTGAGAGGGTTGAGCGCTTATGTGACCCTGTTGCAGCCGGATACGTTGCAGGGTATGATCGATGTCGGAGAATGGATGAAGGATTCCAATCTGACAGAATTGTCGGAGGGCGAATACAGCCTGCCGATAACGGTTTCGTTACTGGAGCAGCAGGAATGTGTGGCAATACCAGCTATCACTCTGAGGTTTACCCCTGCGCAGGAGGATACGGAATAACAGTAGACAGAGTATTGGAGGATTTGAGAGATTATGGCCAGATTATTTGGAACGGATGGGGTCAGAGGTATTGCGAACGAGGAACTCACCCCTCTGTTAGCTATGCAGCTCGGGCAGGCCGGCGCATATGTGTTGACAAAGGAAAAAGAACATAAGCCCACAATTATGGTTGGATGCGATACCCGAATATCGGGGGATATGCTGGCCAACGCTCTGATGGCGGGAGCCTGTTCCGTAGGTGCAAATTGCGTGTATGTGGGTGTAATCCCTACGCCGGCGGTGGCTTATCTGACGCAGAAATATAAGGTGGATGCAGGGGTAGTGATCTCCGCCTCTCATAATCCGGTGGAGTTCAATGGCATCAAGTTCTTTGACGGGGATGGCTATAAGCTGCCAGACGCGTTGGAGGATGAGATTGAAATGCTGATTGCGTCCCAGATGCAGGGAGTGAAGTTCCCTATTGGCCCAGGTGTGGGCAAGATTAAGTATCGCACTGATGCCAGGGAGGAATACATTAACCATGCAATCCAGTCGGTGAAGGTGGATATCAGCCGCCTGAAAATCGTTGTGGATTGCGCGGAGGGCGCCGCCTATTATACCTCGGTGGAGGCGTTGAGAGAGCTGGGCGGCGAGGTGGTTGCCCTACACAATAACCCTGATGGCACGAATATAAATGCGAACTGTGGTTCTACCCATATGGGTGAGCTGCAGGCCAGAGTGGTATATGAGAAGGCGGATATTGGCCTGGCGTTTGACGGGGATGCGGACCGGCTGTTGGCTGTGGACGAAAATGGCAAGATCGTGGACGGCGATCAGATCATGGCTATAGTGGGCAACCATATGAAGAGCCAGGGCAGGCTGAAAAAGGATACTATCGTAGCGACCGTTATGAGTAATCTGGGCTTTTTCCTGATGGCGGAGAGAGAAGGCCTGCATGTAGAGCAGACCAAGGTGGGTGATCGGTATGTGTTAGAGCGGATGAAGGAGATCGGCGCCAGTCTGGGCGGAGAGCAGTCGGGACATGTGATCTTCCTGGATGAGAATACCACGGGGGACGGCCTGCTCAGTGCGTTGCACCTGTTACAGGTGATGGCAGACACAGGGAAGCCGTTGTCGGAGCTGTCACAGATTATGGAGGTTCTTCCACAGGTCATGGTCAATGCCAAGGTAGCTAACCACAAGAAGGAGCGGTATATGGAATATCCGGAGATTGCTCAGGCCATTGCGGAGTTGGAGGAGAAATTCGCGGGAGAGGGCAGAGTGCTGATCCGACCCTCGGGGACAGAGCCTCTGGTGCGCGTCATGATCGAGGGAAAGGACTACGAGGCCATACAGACGGAGGCCACAGCTCTGGCGAAGCTGATTCAGGACAGGATGTTCTAAGAGTCACTTGTGATTTTCAGTATTCTATGATAGAATGTTATCGGGATATGGACTGCGATGTATCAGGATCGGCGTACAGGTACATAGAAGAGAAGGATACTGCGGAATACATCCCGATTGATGGGGATAGCAGATTGGGAACGCAATATTATTTTGGAGGTATGGGATATGGTAAGCCAGAAGGTTACAATTAAGAATCCCACAGGTCTGCACTTGAGGCCGGCGGGAATTCTGTGCAAGGAAGCAATGCAGTTTAAGTCGCTGATCACATTTACATTTCGGGACAGCACAGCCAATGCCAAGAGTGTGCTAAGCGTGTTGGGGGCCTGCGTAAAATGTGGAGATGAGATTGAATTTATCTGCGAGGGGGAAGATGAGCAGGATGCTCTGAAGGCCCTGGTCAACGCAGTGGAGAGTGGGCTTGGAGAATAGCCATATATGCTGAAATAGAACAGAGCTGTCGCGACAACTAATTTTTTAGCTGGGCGGCAGCCTTCTTTTGTTCGGATATTTTAATAAGGGATAGAGCACACGCAACGGAACGCAACAGAAACCGCTCCAAAATGTCAGCGTTGGTTGGTAGACGGAGGAGGTATCTGATCTTATAATGCAAATAAAGCATACAAATGTGGGAAAAGATAAACTTGACAGAAAAATGGAGCAAATGCCAGGGAACAGATATTGTGTATTCAGAAGCTATGCAAGAGGTATCCGTCCTTTGACATAGGCATAGCCGCCGAGTCTCGCAAGTGCGTGGCATAAGGAGGAAGTTTGGAAGTACGACTTCCAAATACTGATTGGTGCAATACCGCAGGCAAAGCCAGCGATATGCGGAAAGGGGAAAATATGAAGATTGCATGGTTTTGCATACCGGCTCACGGCCATACCAATCCCACTTTGGGGTTGGTGCGGGCCATGGCGGACAGAGGACACGAGATATACTATTTCTCATTTGAGATGTTCAGAGAGAAGCTTGAGAGGGCGGGCGCCCGTTTCATCGGGTGCGACGGCTGCGAGCCGGAGATGGAGGGCGAGGGAGATGCGGACAGAATAGGCAAGGACATGGTATACTCCACAGAATTGCTGGTCAGTTCCACGTTGGCGCTGGACGGGATGGTGGCGGAAAAAGTCAGGGAGATCAAGCCCGATCTCATCGTATCTGATTCGGTGGCATACTGGGGCAAGCTGACTGCGCTGAAATACCACATCCCCTATGTGTCCTCCACCACGACCTTTGCGTTTAACAATGCCTCGGCGAGATATTTCCAGACAAGCTTTAAAGATATGCTGAAGATGATCATGTCCATGCCCAAGATAAACCGGCAGCTTCAGAGACTTCGTGACAAGGGTTATCCAGTCAAAAACATACTGGAGATCGTTCAGAATGACAACAACACGGATACGATTGTATACACATCCGCGTATTTTCAGCCCTGTGCGGAGACATTTTCCGATCGGTACTGTTTTATAGGGCCGTCCGTAAGACCAATTGAACACACCATCGAGAAGACAGCGGATACAACGGTCTATATCTCTATGGGAACAGTCGTGAAGAATGAAGCCCTGTATCGTGCCTGCGTCGAAGCGTTGAGGGACACCGGTTATCAGGTGATCATTTCTCTGGGAAGCAGCGATGTGCATTTTGCCGATCTGCCGGATCAGATCCGGACATACGAGTCCGTTGATCAGATGGCGGCGCTGTCGATTGCGGATGTGTTTATCACACACTGCGGGATGAATTCGGTATCGGAGGGTCTGCATTATAAGGTGCCGCTGATTCTCTGTCCGCAGACGCCCGAACAGAGGACCGTCGCGCGCAGAACAGAGGAGCTGGGCGCCGGAATCCTGCTTCGCTCCACAGAGAAGGCGGACATTCTGAATGCGGTTGAGCAAGCTCTGAAAAATCCGGCATACAGGGAGGCAGCGGGCAAAATATCCGCCAGCTTCAGGCAGAGTGGCGGCGTGGAAAAGGCGGTGGCTTTTCTGGAAAAAAAGGGAGAAAATAGCGATGCTGAGTGAAAATCTATACAATCTGCGCAAATTGCATAAGCTCTCCCAGGAGCAGGTGGCCGACCGCCTGGGAGTGTCCAGGCAGGCGGTGGCCAAGTGGGAGACTGGAGAGACGGCTCCGGACATCCACAACTGCGTGGCGCTGGCCCAGTTGTACGATGTGTCGATAGATGAGCTGGTAAACTATGACGGAGCTGACAGCGGCATGATGGTCCCTCCCAAGGGCAAGCACCTGTTCGGCGTTGTGACTGTGGGGGACAAAGGCCAGATCGTGATCCCTCAGCGGGCCAGGAAAATTTTTCATCTGCAGGCAGGGGACCGACTGGTAGTATTGGGAGATGAGGCCCAGGGCATCGCCATCGTCAAGGAGGATGATATGCTGTGCCTGATGAATGAGGTGCGGCGGGCCCAGCAGGAACAGGGAGACTGACGCCCGCTTCCGCAGATCAGTTAAAATTCCCATTCCACACAGGCATGCCGGTGAGATAGCGGCCGTCTATGGCAGGAACGTAATAGGCGCCATAGGTGTTCAGTGGAGAAGAGAGCTCTTTTTCCTCGGGCAGCTCCACATAGAATCGGTAATAGGGCATAAAATATTCCTCCACCGGATTAGCGCGGTAGATCAATTCCACTTTTCTGATATAATCCGCTCCAGGCATAGTATAGGGCACGCTGGTGATGTAGCTGCCAGAGCATAAAAGCTCTCTTGCCGCGTCCGCTGTGATGATCGGATAGTCGCCCACCTTTTGCGACAGGTCAGGGCGGTCGATCCAGATCAGGCGCAGCGCTCCGTCATAACTGCCACAAAATTGTGCCGAATAAAAGTTGTAGTTGATAATCTGATCGATGTCATCGCCAGAGGCATCATAAAAGTAAATCGTGTATGACTGATCAATCTCTATGTTATAGTCTCCCCCGCTGATGTTTATCTGCGGATTGTCCATCCCCAGGAGCTGGCTGTATTCCCGCATCAGATATTCTGCCGCCTCTGCGCAGTCCTCGTACGAGCAGTGAAAAGTATAATGGTATTGATCGGGAAGTACAACTGGCGGATCAAAAGAGACGGAGGCGCGCTGATCCAGACCCACATGGATCTCCACACCGTCTGTTAGCGCGACCAACGCCGTGGGGTCGGGGCGGCCATCAACCGCATAGTCATCATATTTTTCAGCGACTGCCAGAGAGGAGGCGTCCAGTCCCAGCCGTATCGCGATATCCAGTAAAAATTCCCGCATGGCGTCGGTATACTCTTCTCCCGACGTGGTAAAGACAGCCCCGCCTCTCAGCTGATTTGTGTTTTGATAGACAGGCAGAGCGACAAGCGCCATGTCCTCGTTCCAGGGATTGGCGTTGACCAGCTCGGAGATATCGAAGGCCATAACCCCCTCAAACCCCATACCTTCACCTACCTGCGTGTTGACAGGTAACAGAGGCAGTTCGGAGGGATTGTCCGGTGTACGCTGCAATATCATCTGATATCCGGCGTAGGTCAGCAGAGCCAGACACGCTGCGGTGGCGGCCCATATGCCTGTTTTTCTCAGTTGTCTTTTGCTGCGGCTGCGCAGTTTTCCCGTTTCCTCGATGATGTCGTCATCCAGCAGTGCCAATGAGTCGCTGATCTGTTCTTTTTTCATAGAAGATATCCCTCCTGTTCCAGATATTTTTTTAAACCCTGCCTGGTGCGGAAGAGCAGGCTCTTCACGGCAGACTGACTCATGCCATAATAGCCTGCGACTTCCCGCAGGGAGTCCATATAGTAGTATCGCCCCACAAAGGTGTTGCGGGCCTGGGGCGTCAGCGTGCGCAGATAGGCGCCTATCGCCTCCGCCAGCAGGTGCAGGTCTACGTCCTGTTCGGTGGTATTCCCAGTGCAGACGCAGTCCTCCAGTTCGGACAGCGACAGCGCATATTCCGAGGCCCGTCTTTTCTCCCGATGGCGGCTGCGAAATCTGTCGATAGAGAGCTGTCTTGTGATCTTGCCCAGATAGGTGGAGAGGATGGCGGGCTTATGGGGCGGCATGGAGTTCCAGGCCTTCAGATAAGTGTCGTTGACAGCCTCTCTGCTGTCCTCTGTGTCCAGGAGAATATTGTGGGCGATCTTGGCAAGATAGCGTGCATATTTCTGTTCGGTCTCCCGTATGGCCTGTTCCTCCCGCTGCCAGTACAGAGCGACGATCTCTTCATCCCGCATAGTCTTCCCCCTCCTTTTTCAGATATTGTTCCTCTTACTATACTCACTAATAATATATCCCGACAAAAATCAGGTTTGGTTTCTATTTATTTTATCATTCTTCGGACAAAAAAAGCCAAGAAAAATCGGGCGAGAACTAAAAAATACTGTTATACTGTATCTATGATCATGAGATACGGGATATCCCAGGAGGAAAGACCAGGGGAAAATGGCAGAGAGACTGTGTCTGTCTGAATTCCCACCGTGCCCAAGGAGGTAGTTTATGGAATGGATGGAGGCAATACGGGAGGCCATCAATTATATGGAGACCCATCTTACAGAGGATATCACAGCGAAGGATGTCGCAGAGCATGTATGTATCTCGCCCTTTTATTTTTACAAGGGCTTCAGCATACTGTGCGGTTACTCTCTGGCAGAGTATATCCGCAATCGCAGGCTGTCGCAGGCGGCGGGGGAACTGGTCGCCAGTGATATCACTGTCACCGAGCTGGCGATGAAGTATGGATATGACTCTCCAGACAGCTTTGCGAAGGCTTTTGTCCGGTTCCATGGGGCTGCTCCCTCCGCGGTGCGCAGGGAGCAGGCGCTGGTCAAGACCTTTGCCCCCCTGAAGCTGACAATATCGTTGAAAGGTGGTTACATGATGGATTATCGAATTGTAAGAAAAGAGAGTTTTTCTGTGCTGGCCAAGTCCCGTGAGTTCGGATACGAGAATCCCAAGCAGGATGTCCCCGCGTTCTGGGAGGAGTACTACGCCGCAGGCAACGGAAAGCATGTATGTGGTATGTTTGGCATTAATATTGATCCACAGATGGGGAATGAAAAGTTTGAGTACCTGATTGCGGATGTGTATAATCCGGCGGTGGATATCCCTCAGGGCTTTGAGGTCAGAACGATTCCGGCGTATACCTGGGCGGTATTTCCCTGCCGCGGTCCCCTGTCCGTCACAATGCAGGATGTGAATACCAGATTGTTTTCAGAGTGGCTGCCGGCTCAGAAGGAGTATCGGTGGAGCGCGGGATACTGCGTGGAGATGTATGGCGCGCCCGACAAGTATCCCAAGGGTACGGAGGATGAAAACTATTACGCGGAGATATGGATTCCAGTGGAGAAGAATAGAGGGTAGAATGCAGTATCTAATGGAGTATCTATAAAAAGGGCGCCATGGGAGTAGTTTTCCCATGGCGCCGAATTCATCTATAGATCAACAGATCAAGCCGCTTTCTGGTCCCTGGCCTTTTTCTTGCCGCCCACCAGAAAGAAGCTGCACAGCAGAGCGACCACATACAGCACAATCGTCACATACAATACAGTCTGATAACCCACCGGATTCACCTTGGTCAGCCCGCCGTGGCCATCGCTGACATCCACAGCCTGTCCCACATGGCCCACGATAAAGCTGGCCATCTGGTTGCCGGTCAATCCCGCAATAGCCCATGCCGAGAGGGTAATGCCGTGGATGGCGCTGATATTCTGCATCCCATAGTGGTCGGACAGTAATGTGGGCACATTGCTGAAGCCGCCGCCGTAGCCTGCGTTTACGACAAACAGCAGCACCAGCACCAGAATCATCAGCAGAGTGCTCTGACCCATATTGGAGATGCCCTGTGTTGCGATTACCAGGCCGGTGGCAATGATGGACAGGATGAGCATGATCTTATACACGGTATTTCTGTCCTTCATGGTGTCCGCCCACGCGGAGAAGCCCAGACGTCCGCCGGCGTTGAACACGGCTGTTATGGAGGACAGTATTCCGGCCATGCCAGCCAGACCGATACACTTGATAATCATTTTCTCCTGGGAGATCAGCGCCAGGCCGCAGGTAATATTGATGTAGAACATCAGCCAGATACCGATGAAGACAACAGGCTTGGACTTGATTACGTCGATGGCTCTTGCGCCCTTCTCCTGAGAAGCGGGCTCATGCCAGTCAGCGGGCTTGGCCAGCAGCAGATGTCCGACAAACATCATCACAAAATATACCGCAGCCAGAATCAGGAACATTTGCCAGGTGCCCAGAGATTTCTGAAGAGACTGCATGATAGGGCTTGCGATAGCCTTGGCCGCACCGAAGCCGGCCACTGCCAGACCGGTTGCCAGGCCCTTGCGGTCCTGAAACCACAGCATCAGCGTCTTCACAGGGGACAGATAACCTGTGCCCAGGCCGATACCCATGATGAAGCCATAGCAGATGTAAATGCCGATCAGTGCCAGCGGGCTGCCCTTGTGCGCACCGCCGTACCAGATGAAGAAGCCGGTGCCTGCCATACCCACAGCAAAACATATCGCGGCAATCAATGAGGAACGATGGATATCCTTTTCCACCACATTGCCCAGAAAGGCGGCGGACATGCCCAGAAAAAAGATCGCGAAGCTGAATGCCCACTCGGTAGCGCTCTTGGAGAATCCGATATAGTCGGCGATCTCCTGACTGAAGATGGACCAGCAGTATACCGTACCGATGCTGCAGTGCAGCAGCAGCGCCGGAATAGCGGCTCGAATCCATTTGTTTTGAATGTTTTTCATATGTACCCCTTTCTACATGCCGCCGGAAATATCTGCGGCTTTGTATCAAATTCGTTCACCGTTGTTATTCTACTCCTAAAGCGCTATTTTTTCAATATTTTTTTGGGAAATCTACAATAAATGCAATTGATTTATTGACATTTTGAGTAAAACATTTTAATCTAGAGTAAAGAAGTCTTTTTGTGGGAATGCAAAACAAGGAGGGTATAAGGGTTATGAAGAACAAATTGTTGGCAGTGGGCTTGAGCGTATGTCTGACGGGAGGACTTGTGGGCTGCGGCGGACAGCCGATGGGTGCGAGTACACCAGAGGAATCTACGGAGGCCAATAGTCAGACGGATATTGACAATACGGAGGCAGCGCCGGAGCCGGTAGTTCGCGAGCCGGATTACACAGGCATCGAGACAGCGCCCAATGGGGCGAGAGTATCCGTCCACGATCCGTCCATCAAGGTGTATGACGGCAAATATTATATCTATGGCTCGCATATGACAGGGGCGGTCTCGGAGGATATGCATACCTGGAGCTATATTGGGAATGGCTACACCTCGGACAATGCGCTTTTTGAGGACTTATTTAATGAGGAGCTGACCATATTTGACTATTCCGGCGATTACGGAAATGGCTCCTATGCGGTGTGGGCGGAGGATGTGATCTACAACGAGGCCATGGGCAAGTATGTGATGTACTTCTGCACCTCCTCCACATTCATAAAGTCCAACCTGTGCTATGCTACGGCAGACGCGCCGGAAGGCCCCTATGTGTATCAGGGTCCTCTGCTGTATTCCGGTTTTACAGAGGATGATATCGACCAGACAGATGTCTATGATTATGTGGATGAGGCCTATGCAGCGGACACATATCTGATAGGAAACGGTGAGTATAATAATCTGGACTGGCCCAACTGTATCGATCCGGCGCCGTTCTATGACGCGGAAGGGCGACTGTGGATGACTTATGGCTCCTGGTCTGGAGGTATCTTTATTCTGGAATTGGACCCGCAGACTGGCCTGATCATTCATCCGGAGGCGGACCCGGAGAACGAGGTGGATCCATATTTTGGCAAGCGTCTGTTGGGCGGCGGCCATCAGTCTATCGAGGGGCCCTATATTCAGTATGACGCCGATACCGGTTACTATTATCTCTATCTGAGCTATGGAGAGTTAATGCGCACCGGCGGTTATCAGATCAGGGTGCTGCGCAGCGACAAGCCGGATGGAGAGTATGTGGACATGGGCGGGCAGCGTCCTGTGAAGGGTTACAATCACGCATACTATGGCCTGAAGCTGTCGGGAAATTACTATCTGCCAAGCTGTAAATATGCTTACATGGCCACCGGCGGCATGTCTACCTTTATTGATACCGATGGCAAGCGGTATGTGTGCTACCACACCCGTTTTGACAATGGCAACGAATATCATGAGCCCGCGGTAAAACAGATCTTTATGAACGAGGAGGCATGGCCGGTGTTAGCGCCCTACACGACTACCGGGGAGACCATCTCACAGACAGGATACGACGTGGCTGATCTGGTGGGAGAGTACTATTTTATCAATCAGGGCATGAAGATCGACAAGGAGATCACCGAGCCGTTGATGATTGACTTCCATGAAGATGGCACCATCACGGGTTCCATTGTGGGCACCTGGAGAGTGACGGAGGGTACGCCCTATGTGCATATCACATACAATGACCATGAGTACAGCGGTGTGTTCTGCGCTATGAAGGATCAGGCGAGCACAGAGGTGATGACCTTCTCCGCTGTGGGTGTGAACGAGAGCATCTGGGGGGTAAAGTATTGACATGGACAGACGGTATACGAAGACAGACTTGCTTAAGGATGTGTTGTTTACCCTGCTGACAGGGATACTGATGTATGTCTACTGGGCGTTTGTCTTGATGGTGGCGTCCATCATTCTCGTCAACACCTGGCATGTGACCTGGCAACAGCTGCTATTACTCGCGCTGGGGCTGACTGTGGTATCCCTGGCATGTTACACGGTTCATCTGATCAGAAAGAGAAGACGTGAAAGAGAGACAAGATAAAGGTAAAAGCTTGGGAAAAAAGCCTCGCTGCGGTTCGGCAGAGAGGCTTTTTCCATGTACCCTTGTATCATACATTTATGCTTTCAGCTATTATAGTGATGTTGGGAGTTGGCTACGGACTCCTGTGCTTGGCCGGCACTGATTCCTGCATAATACTGTTTCCAGTTGTTTACGACCTCCCGCGCTTGCTCGGCACTGATTCCCGTGATCTGCCGCAACTCCTGCATGGCAAATACCGTTTCCCGACCCTTGACATATGCGTTTACACGCGCAAAGGCGGATTGAGGGTAATGCACGCCGTTGATGACCACCTCGCCGGGGAATTGCTTCAGTTCAGGGCGCTTTCGGATTGCCAGCAGGATAAAAACGATACCTGCGACAAACATGGCAACCCCTATGACGATCACAGGACTGGGCCAGAGGGAAATAGACATTCCCATGACCGGCAGCGACACCATGGTGAGGATGATTCCCAGTGCAAGTTTTGCCTGATTCTTTGTGCTCATCATACCCTCCGTTATTTCTTGACTGCGTAGCTCTTGAGCTGAGGAAGCAGGTTGATAAAGCGTTCAACCTCCTGTTCCTGATAGATGCCCAGAGGCGTGTCGGACTTTTCGACACCGAAGCTCTTGATCACTTTTTCGACTTGGATAATCATCATTTCTCCAGCGATATAAATGTGCATCTTAGTGCCATTGCTGTTTTCGGTGGAGTTCAGTTCGGTCTCGTTCCAGTCAATGTCTATGCGGTTACGGATGATCAACTCGCCGTCTCTCATCAGGAAGGAGAAGATAATCAGTTCGGTATTGGAAAAAGCCAGTATATACGGATAGTAATAATAGGTGTAGCTTCCGCCGCCGCCCTCCTTCTTGGTGTAGTGTCCCACTACATATGAATAATTGGAGAACTGGTCGCCCATCTGTTTCTGCATGGCATCCATAACCTTCTTCTTGTCCGCCCCCGTCTCCTTCTGTTGTTTCATGTAGACTGATTTCTTGTGGAGCCCCATAAGGAAGACCACCACTATGCCTACAAGCACCAGCGCTACAATCACATTTTGCCATACCTCAGGTATAACTGAAGATAGTAACATATTTGATTCCTCCTTTGATTAAATATCTTCGATAATATTATTAAAACTTTTTTGTTTGCAGTTGTCAAGAGGGGCGAAGAGGAATAGACAAATTTATCTGCCCATTGACTTTCTACGACAATAGGTATAATATTAAGTCGTTTTCAGGAAAAATATAGTACGGGAGAGATGACTATGTTTTTACTTTATTTTATTCTTTGGGTTGTGTTTAACGGGCAGATCACGCTGGAGATCTGTGTCTTTGGCATTTTGGTGGCGGCGCTGATTTTTGCCTTTGCCTGCAGGTATATGGATTACAGTATGAAAAAGGAGCTGCTGGTCTATCGGAAGCTGGGAAAGCTTGTGCAGTATGTATTCACCCTGGTGTGGGAGGTTGTCAAAGCCAACCTGGGCACAGTGCATCTGATATTGACCCAGAAGGAGGAGATACAGCCCGTGTTGGTGAGCTTTCACAGCGATCTGAAGAGCTCCGTCGGACGCACGCTCCTGGCCAATGCCATCACACTGACGCCGGGAACCATCACGGTGACTCTGGAAAACGGAGATTACACGGTGCATTGTCTGGATGAAAGTCTGGCGGAGGGCATGGACCAAAGCGTGTTCGCGGAGCTGGCCAGGGAGCTGGAACAGTAGGTGGATTGAACCGCGGCAACGCTGTGGGAATATCCCGCGGCAGAAGGAGGTAAGTGTGGGCGGAGAGGTGTCGGGGCTGGAACAGGCCTATGAGATTCTTTTTGTGGGGGCGCTGATATTTCTGGCGATTATGGTGGTGCTGTGCCTGATTCGCGCCATTATCGGGCCGCGAATCGCGGACCGCGTGGTGGCTGTGAATATGATGGGCACGATGGTAATGGTGATCATCGCTATTCTGGCGCTGCTTCTGGAGGAGGGATACCTGGTGGATATCTGCATTCTGTATGCGATGATCAGCTTTTTGGCTGTTATTATATTAACTAAGGTATATATGGGTGTCTATATGGAGTGGAAGCAGCATGGAAGCGCTGAGGGCAGCAGGATTGCCAACGCGGACCGGAAGGAGGATTGACAGATTATGGCAGTACTGGAATGGGTACGTTTTCTGGCCGGAGCTGTATTTTTGCTGATTGGCCTGAGCATATTTGTCATAGAGATGATCGGCGTGTTTCGTTTTCGCTATGTGTTGAATCGTATGCATGCGGCCGCGATGGGGGATACGCTGGGAATCGGAAGCTGTCTGCTGGGGCTGATCATTATCAGCGGGTGGAATTTTACCTCCTTTAAGCTATTGTTGGTGATCCTGTTTTTGTGGCTGTCATCTCCCACCTCCTCGCATCTGATCGCCCGGCTGGAGGTAACTACGGATGAGGAGCCGCAGAAGCATTACCGCAGGTTGAGGCTGCGCGATGGCCATGTGGAGGAAGTGGGCAAAGAGCCTGAAAAAGAACAGAATGGAGGACAGCGCTCATGACGGTATTTACCTGCATATTATTTCTGTTTCTGATCGTGTGCGCGGTTGCGGCCAGCCTCTCGAAGAGCCTGCTGAACACGGTGCTGATCTTTATGAGCTATAGCCTTGTCATGTCCATCGTCTGGATTATATTGCAATCTCCTGATCTGGCCATCACGGAGGCGGCGGTGGGAGCCGGAGTAACCACGATCCTGTTCGTGTTGACGCTGAAGAAGATTCACGCGATCATGAAGGAGGACGAGGGCGATGAGATGGAGGAGGAGCTGGAGTATCGAAGGAGGCGCAAATCATGAGCAAGAAGGTGCCTCAGGAACAATATGAAAAGACGATTTCCTACAGGCTGAAGACCTGGCTGGAGGGCAGCAGGGATCTGTATACAGGCAATCTGGAGATGAAACCGCAGAAATCTTGCGAGGAGAGTGAGGCTGTCAGCCGTCAGTATCGCGAGGAGGGCAGAAGAATGCGCGCCCGCGCGTATGACACGGAGCACAACAGGGAGATGCTTTTCTTTAAAAAGATTTATCGCGTATTCAGTCTGCTGTTCTGTGTCTTCCTGGTGTCTATGCTGCTGATTGGCGTGGCCGATCTGCCTCCGTTTGGCGAGGCGGACAATCCGGTCAACAATGAGGTGTCGCAGAGATATATTGAGAAGGGATTGCAGGAGACAGGGGCTGTGAACCTTGTCACCGGCATGATACTGGATTACAGGGCCTTTGACACTCTGGGAGAGTCCCATGTGCTCTTTATCGCCACATGCACGGTGTTGATTCTGCTGCGCGCGGACCGCCGGCAGGATAAGAGCGTCGCAGAGGTGGCGGAGGCCAATGATCGGGACTACGAGCCGAAGAATGATGTGATATTGCAGACGGCGGCCAGACTCCTGGTGCCATTTATCATTATCTTTGGCATCTACATTATACTATGCGGTCATCTGGGGCCCGGGGGTGGCTTCTCCGGCGGAGCGGTGATTGGCGCGGGGCTGATCTTGTATGTCAGCGCCTTCGGATTTGCCAGGACGGAGAGGTTCTTTACCGCCAAAACCTACAGGCGTATGAGCTTTGGCGCGCTGGCCTGTTATTGCCTGTCCAAGACCTATTCCTTCTACACGGGGGCCAATCATATCGAGAGTGTGATTCCGCTGGGTACTCCCGGGGCCATCCTGAGCAGCGGCTTGATTCTGCTGCTCAATATCTGCGTGGGTGTGGTGGTGGCGGGCACCATGTACACCTTCTACGCCATGTTTCGGAAGGGGGGCTATTAGCATGAATCTCGGCAATCTGATTCACAATTATGGCGAGGCTGTGGCTATGATCCTCTTTGGCATTGGCTTTTCCAACCTGCTGCTGCAAAAGAACCTGATCAAGAAGATCATCGGCCTGAATATCATGGATACGGCGACCTATCTGTTTCTGGCCTTAAAGGGATATATCGAGGGACGCAAAGCGCCGGTGGTGGTGGACGGCGTTCAGAGTATGGAGGCCTATGTGAACCCGATTCCCAGTGGATTGGTACTCACGGGCATCGTGGTGTCCGTGTCGGTGACGGCGCTGATGCTCTCGCTGACGATTCGTCTGTACCGGCGATATCACACGCTCGATCTGGACGAGATCTCCACCCTGCTGAAAAAGGAGGAAAAGTGATGGACTTTATCCGTAATTTTCCTTTTTTCTCCATTGTTCTATCCCTCTTTTCCGGCCCTCTGTCCTCCATCCTGGGAACAAAATGGGCCAGAAGGGTGAATACCCTTGTCATTGTCCTGTGCGGGCTCATGTCGGGGGCAGTGCTCTGGTATGTGTGCCATACGGGGGAGGCCTTTGTCTATACAATGGGACATTTTCCCGCTCCCTGGGGCAATGAGATACGGGCGGGAATACTGGAGGCTCTGATGGCAGAAGTCTTCTGCGTCATCATGCTGCTGTGCATGATGGGAGGGATCCGCGAGAGGGAGATGGAGATACAGGAGTCCAAGCAGAATTTGTATTATATCATGATTGATCTGCTGTTGTGCTCTCTGCTGGCGCTGATCTACACCAACGACCTGTTCACAGCCTATGTGTTTGTGGAGATCAACACGATTGCCGCCTGCGGTCTGATCATGATCAGACAGAACGGGCGCACCATCGAGGCGGCAACCCGCTATATGATTATGAGCCTGCTGGGTTCGGGCCTGTTGCTGCTGGGTCTGTGTTTCCTGTATGACCTGACCGGACATCTGCTGATGAACAATATTCAGGCTGCCGTTCACGCTCTGGTGGCAAGCGGACAGTATCAGACGCCGCTGCTGGTGTCAATCTGCCTGATGTGTGTGGGCCTGGCGATCAAGAGCGCGCTGTTTCCCTTTCACACCTGGCTGCCGGACGCCTACGGATACTCCACCGTGTCCTCCGCGGCGATATTGTCCTCTCTGGTGTCCAAGGGCTATATCTTTCTGCTGGTCAAAATATTCTACCGCGTGATCGGTTTTGATGTGTTCAGCGGCAGCAAGGTGATCCATGTGCTGTTTGTATTTGGCATAGCGGGAATGATCATGGGCTCTGTCGACGCGATAAGGGAAAGCGACATCCGCCGCATGATCGCCTACTCCTCTGTGGCTCAGATCGGCTATATTTATATGGGCTTTGGCCTGGGCACGATGGCTGGAGTGATCGCCAGCATCTATCATGTGATCTGCCATGCGGCAACCAAGTCCCTGTTGTTTGTGGCGGCCTCCGGCATCACGGATGTGTCCAACGGCAGCAGCAACTTCATGGATCTGGACGGCGCCGGCTATCGGAATAAGCTGGCGGGAGTCGCGTTTACCGTCGGATCGCTGTCAATGGTGGGTGTGCCCATGTTTGCGGGCTTTATCTCCAAGCTGTTCTTCTCCCAGGCGGCGGTGGGACACAATGTGAAGATGCTGCCGACGCTGATTGCGCTGGCGATCAGTACAGTTCTGAACGCCGTGTATTTTATGAAGACAGTGATCCGCATTTATTCCTCCAGACGGGGAAAAGAGCGGCCGGAGGGCTATGAGGATATCACGGTGAGACAGCAGCCGGTGAAGGCGGTGGCGATGATCCTGTTCATCCTGCTCAATATTGTGCTGGGGTTGAACTCAGAACCGATCGTAAAATTGATTGAACAGGGATTGGGGATGTTCTCCTGAATATACGTGACAATATGCTGCAAACAGCAGCAGCGGAAAGGAAGCTATGAGCGATCTGTGGATATTGAGCCCTGCCCTGACAGCGCTGGGCATTGGAGCCATCCTGGTGATATGGTCATTCGTAAAATATGAGATGCCGGCCGAGGAGAGAGATGCAGAAAAAAGGCCTCTGATGTACGTTCTGTACATCGGAGGGCTGTTGGTGTCGGCAAGCCTGGCAATGTGCGCTGTCTGGAGCGGTGACAGGAGCGTCATATTATTTCATCTGATGAGGGATGTCCCCATCTTTTTTCAGATCGACTCCGTGGGCAGATGGTTTGTAACCCTGGTCACGGCGGTATGGGTTCTGGCAGGCATATACAGTGTGGCCTACATGCGGCGTGAGGGTGGAGAAAAAAGGTTCTTTGGGCTGTACCTGCTGGTTTATGGGGTACTGGTGTGTCTTGATTTTGCAGGTAATCTGGTGACCATGTACCTGTTTTACGAGCTGGTGACAATAGCGTCATTCCCACTTGTGATGCACAATGGCACCCGTGAGGCGATCATGGCGGCGCTGAAATATCTGTTCTATTCTCTGTGCGGCGCCTACATGGGACTGTTTGGCATCTATTTTCTATACCGATACTGCGGCGGCGCGGCCTTCGCGCCAGGCGGAATTCTGAGCTCGCAGCTGACAGGCGCACAGGGAGGAATACTGCCGGTGGCGATATTCCTGATGCTGGTGGGCTTCGGAGCCAAGGCGGGAATGTTCCCCCTGCACGCATGGCTGCCCGCCGCCCATCCCGTGGCGCCCAGCCCCGCGTCCGCAGTGCTCTCCGGCGTCATCGTGAAATCCGGCGTCCTGGCCATCATACGTGTAGTCTACTATGTTGTGGGACCTGATTACCTGAGAGGCACCTGGGTACAATACGCATGGATGGCCCTGACTCTGGCCACAGTGTTCATGGGCTCTCTGCTGGCCTATCGCGAGCCGGTGCTGAAAAAACGCCTGGCCTACTCCACCGTGAGCCAGCTCTCCTATATCCTGTTCGGCCTGGCGAGCCTCTCCCCCACGGCCTTTACCGGAGCACTGCTGCACGTCGCCTTCCACGGCCTGGTCAAGAGCGGCCTGTTCCTGACCGCGGGAGTCTTTCTCTCCTGCTGCGGCAAAAGCCGCGTGGACGAGCTCACCGGCATAGGGCGCAGAATGCCCGCGACGCTGTGGGGATATACCCTGCTCGCCCTGTCGCTGATCGGGATTCCCCCCGCCTGCGGCTTTGTGAGCAAATGGTATCTGGCGCAGGGAGCGCTGGAGGCGAACATCGGCGCCTGGGCCTATACCGGCATCGCAATCCTGCTCCTCAGCGCCCTGCTCACTGCCGGCTACCTGCTCCCCATCACCATGAAAGGCTTCTTCCCCGGAGACTCCACCCCGCCCGACGAAGCCCGCACCGAACCGCCCCTAGCCATGCGTATCCCCCTGCTCCTCCTGGCCGCCCTGTCCCTGCTCCTGGGCCTCCTGCCAGTCCCCCTGACAGAGTACGCCCAAAGCATAGCCGCCGCAGTACTGCGCTAGGGTATTTTACCACCTGCAGTAGTTGCCCACTATTGTATGAGATATCCTGTTTTAATTAATGAATATTTTTAATTCATGAACAATAGATGTTTGGATGTTTGCCAGTACCGAATTGTGTAGCTTATATATTCCATAAGCAGGCTCTTGAAAAACGTCAGTACTTAGCGAGGTTTGCCGAATTTATTCGGCACGAGCTTAGTACTGCTACGTTTTTCACGAAGCGAGAGCGTGCCTGTGTTGGAATATATAAGCTGCACAATGACCCTGGCAAAGCAACTAATCTTTACCAATCGACAATGAAGGAGAAATAACATGCACATAGCAATCATGATCACGGTAGTGCTACTGCCGGTTCTGGGCGGCATCCTGATCCCGATGCTCCCCTTCCGCAACAGAAGAGAGATGCTCTGGTATATCGAGGCACTGGTGCTGATTAACTCCCTGCTGGTCATAACCATGCTGTTCTTCCAGCCGCAGGATGCCTTTGTGCTGTTCCGCTTTACCGGCGACCTGCGAGTCAGCTTCCATATGGACGGCATGGGCCGGATATTCGCGGGCCTGGTGGCCGTGCTGTGGCCCCTGGCCGTTCTGTACTCCTTCGAATATACGGAAAACGACCCCAAGGAGAAAAGCTTTTACCTGTTCTATGTGATCACCTATGGAGTTACATTGGGCGTCGCCATGGCGGACAATATTCTGACCATGTACTTCTTCTTTGAGATGATGAGCCTGGTGACCCTGCCGCTGATCCTGCACACCCGCACCCGTGAGGCGGTGCTGGCCAGCCGCAGTTACCTCTACTATATGATCGGCGGCGCCGCGTTCGCCTTTATCGGCATGATCTTTATTCTCTCTTATGGAAGCTCCTCCGCCTTCGTGTCGGGGGGAGTGCTGGATCTGGAGAAAATAGGGGATAAGATCAATATGATGCTCTTTGTGTATGTGCTGTGCTTTCTGGGCTTTGGCGTCAAGACGGCCATCTGGCCATTTTCCGGATGGCTGCCGAGGGCGGGCGTGGCTCCCACGCCGGTTACGGCCCTGCTTCACGCGGTGGCGGTGGTCAATACCGGCGCTTTCGCCACGATGCGCATCACCTATTACAGCTTTGGCACCGGATTGCTGAGGGGCACATGGGCGCAGGGCGTCGTGATGCTGCTGGTGATCTTCACTATCGTGTACGGCTGTAGTCGAGCGCTGAAGGAGACTCATCTGAAGAGACGCCTGGCCTGGTCCACCGTCAGCAATATGTCCTATATCCTGTTTGGCGTGACGCTGATGACTCCGCTGGGGCTGGCGGCAGCGCTGTGCCATATGCTGTTTCATTCTTTTATGAAGATATGTTCCTTTTTCTGCGCGGGAGCCGTGATACAGAGGACGAACCGCACCTATGTCCATGAGCTGGACGGCCTGGGCAGAAAGATGCCCAGGGTGTTTGCGATCTTCACTGTCAGCGGTATGGCGCTGATGGGAGTGCCGGGGTTGGCCGGATTCATCAGCAAATGGCAGCTGGCCCAGGCTGCGGCAGCGGACGACAATCCCCTGGCCTGGGTGGGCGTGGGCGCGCTATTGGTGTCGGCGCTGCTCACAGCCATCTATATGCTGACGATCTCGGTGAGAGCCTTTTTCCCAGGGAGGGACTTCGATTACCACACCGTCTCTGATGTGAGGGAGCCGGGCTGGAAGATGCTTGTGCCGCTGCTGATATTCGTGGTGGTGATTCTGGTCTTCGGGTTGCACTCTCAGCCCTTTACCGAGGCGATAGGAGAGGTGGCGGCTGCGATGCCGACGCAGTAGAGAGGAGGGAAAGCGATATGTTGTGGCCAAATATCAGCCTGCCTGTTTTGGTGTTTATGCCCTTTGTTGTGGGAATTCTGGCATATGCGCTGAGGAAAAAGAATATCGCCGCAGTCTGCGGGACGGTCGCGGAGCTTCTGACAGTGCTCGCGCTGGCGGGAATCCTCTATTGGCAGTCCCGCGTCATGCCGCTGCATCTGTATGAGACATCGGAGGCATATCTGGAGTGCGCTCTGCCTGCGGTCTGCGGCTTTGGCCTGCACTTTCGCCTTGACGGTCTGCGGCTGGTGCTGACGCTGACCGCGGCGTTCATGTGGACTATGGCGGCGTTAGTTTCCGGGCAGTATTTTGCCGGACACAGGCATACGGGACGTTTCTACCTGTTTCTGATGTGGACCCAGGGAGCCACGATGGGAGTCTTTCTGTCCGCGGACCTGATGACCACCTTTGTTTTCTTTGAAATCATGTCCTTCACCTCCTATGTGTGGGTAGCGCAGGAGGAGAACGCTCCCTCTCTGCGGGCGGCGCAGACCTATCTGGCGGTCGCGGTCATCGGCGGAATGGTGATGCTGATGGGCATCTTTCTGCTGTATCATGAGCTGGGCACACTGGAGATCGCCGGACTTGCGACGGCCGCCCAGAGCCGTGAGGACAAAAGGCTCCTCTACGCGGCGGGAGGGTGTATGCTGGTTGGCTTTGGCGCCAAGGCGGGAGCTTTTCCCCTGCATATCTGGCTGCCCAAGGCTCATCCGGTGGCTCCGGCGCCTGCCTCGGCTCTGCTGTCCGGCATTCTGACCAAGACGGGCATCTTTGGGATATTGATTCTGAGCAGTCAGCTCTTTGCGCGTGATGGCGTCTTTGGAATGCTGATCCTGACGTTGGCGGTCATCACCATGCTGCTGGGAGCTGTGCTGGCGGTATTTTCCATTGACCTGAAGCGTACTCTGGCCTGCTCCTCCGTGTCCCAGATCGGCTTCATCCTGGTGGGAATCGGTATGCAGAATCTGCTGGGGGAGGAAAATGCGCTGGCGGTGCACGGGACGTTGCTGCACATGGTGAACCACTCCCTGATCAAGTTGGCGCTGTTTCTGGCGGCGGGAGTCATATACCTCAACACCCACGCGTTGGATCTGAACACGATTCGGGGATATGGGCGCAGAAAACCGTTGCTTGGGGGAATATTCCTCACAGGGGCGCTGGCAGTCGGCGGCGTTCCCCTGTTTGCGGGCTACGTCAGCAAGACGCTGCTCCATGAGAGTATTGTGGAATACCCAGGCGGCTGGCTGTTTACGCTGGTGGAATGGATTTTCCTGCTGTCAGGGGGATTGACGGTGGCCTATATGACGAAGCTCTTTGTGGCAATCTTCGTGAAAAAAAATGAGGACGAGACCAGGCAGGCGGCCTATGACGAGAACAAGCCCTACATGAATCGCACGACGGGTTTTGCCCTGACGCTCAGCGCCGCAGTGCTGCTGCTCTGGGGACTGACACCGCGTCTGACCATGGACCGCGTTGCCGGACTGGGACGGAGCTTCATGGGCCTTAGTCATGCAGGTGAAGCGGTGGCCTATTACAGCTGGGGCAATCTGGCCGGAGCGATGGTCTCCCTCGGCATCGGAGCCGCGGTGTACCTGGTGTTCCTCAGGCGTCCCGCGTCCGCGCGCTATGTGAATCGCTGGCCCGCCTGGATGGATCTGGAGGAACTGGTCTACCGCCCCCTGATATTCTCTCTGCTGCCTCTGATATGCGGCATCGTATGCCGTGTCATGGACAGCGCTGTGGACCTGCTGGTAGTGCTGCTGCGTAAGACCTTGTATCGGGACAGCCCGCTTCCCCGCGAGCTGCCGGAGGGCAATGTGTTCACCGCCGCCGCAGGCCATGTGCTGAACGGCGTCCAGTGGCTGGGCAACCACCTCTGGAAACGCAGATTCCGCACCCATCGGGAGTATGTGCATCTGCTGGCCATGAAACGTCTGCAGTTCAAGGAGGAGGGCTTTATCATTCGCCGCAGCCTGTCCTTCGGCCTGTTGCTGTTCTGCCTGGGGCTGGGTCTGACACTGGTATACATCCTGTTGATGTAGGGAGGCTGAAATATCCCATACCCTGGTTATCCAGTGAAAATGTGACTTTTGTGTTAAAAAGGTTTACTTTTTAAAGAAAAAAAGGTATGATATTGATTTAGAGCAGTCTGCCTGTCAGCGGGCGACGAGAGGAGAACGCATATGAAATTCAGTGAGATGCCTTATGAGCGTGTTGATTTTGATCAAGTGGGAAAAGAGCTGTCCGGATTGATCGGAGAGCTGGAGGCCGCGAAGAGCGGAGAGGAGCAGTTTGCCGTACACCAGCGCTACTATGCGCTCACCGATCATGTGCAGACGCTCATGACGATCGGCAACATCCGCCACGACGTCAACACGGTGGATGAATTCTATGAAAAAGAACGCAAATACTATGACGAGATGAGTCCGGTGTACCAGAATCAGGTGCTGGCGTACATGCAGAAGCTCTATGCCTCGCCCTATCGAGATTACCTGGAGAGCAAGATTGGCCCAGTGGCCTTCAAGAATATGGAAGTGGCCATGAAAGCCTTTGACGAGAGGGTCATCACTCTGGCGCAGGAGGAGAACGCGCTGACTACCGAGTATGACAAGCTGATTGCCAGCGCAAAAATCCAATTTGACGGCAAGGAGCTCAACCTGTCCTTGCTGCGCCCCTATCTGGTCAGCTCCGACAGGGAGGTCCGCCGACAGGCATGGCAGAAGAAGTCGGAATTCTTTATGGAAAATGCAGACAAGCTGGACGAGATCTATGACAAGCTGGTGAAGAACCGCACCGCTCAGGCGCGGGCCATGGGCTATGAGAACTATCTGGAGCTGGGCTACTACCGCATGGGACGCAACTGCTATGGGCAGAGGGAGGTGGAGAGCTTCCGCAGGCAGGTCAAGCAGTATTTCGTGCCTTTTGCGGAGAAGCTGCACGAGCGCCGCAGAAAGCGCCTGGGCCTTGACAGGCTGAGCTATATCGACAGCGCCGTGTATTTCCCGCAGGGCAATCCCGCTCCCACGGGTACGCCGGAGGAGATCATGGCGGCCGGACAGAGGATGTACAGGGAGTTGTCCGCGGAGACCGGCGAATTCTTTGACTTCATGATGGAGAACGAGCTCTTTGATGTGCTGGGCCGCAAGAATAAGCGGGCCGGCGGCTATATGACCTATATGCCCGACTACCGCTCCCCCTTCATCTTCGCCAATTTTAACGGCACCAGCGGGGATGTGGACGTGGTCACCCATGAGTGCGGACATGCCTTCCAGGGCTATCTGTCCGGACAGGACCCCATCCGCGAACATTCGGACATCGGCATGGAGACCGCGGAGATTCACTCCATGTCCATGGAGTTTATGACGGAGAACTGGATGGAGCTGTTCTTTGGCGACAGGAAGCAGGACTATATCGACATGCATCTGGAGGATTCCGCGATCTTCATCCCCTACGGATGTATGGTGGACGAGTTCCAGCATATTGTCTATGAGCATCCGGAGATGACGCCGGCGCAGCGCCATGAGGCATGGCTGAAGCTGGAGGCGGAGTACAGGCCTCATATGGATTATGAGGACGATCCGTTCTTTGGCAAGGGCGGCCTGTGGCAGCAACAGCTGCATATCTACAATGCGCCCCTGTACTATATCGACTACTGCCTGGCTCAGACCTGCGCGCTGCAGTACAAGACCTGGAAAGACAGAGATTTCCAGGAGGCATGGACCTCCTACCTGAAGCTCTGCCGACTTTCCGCCAGCGATTTCTTTACAAAGATGATCCCCGCAGTAGGATTGGAATCTCCCTTCGACGAAGGATGCGTTCAACACTTGGTAGAGAAGCTGGAGAAGTCACTGTAAGCAATGCACGTAATTCAAGTAATGTAGAAATAGAGTAGGCATTTACTAAACCTGATTACTATGCTAGTGTCATTGTGTACATTGTATATTCCAACACAGGCACGCTCTCGCTTCGTTCTCACTGTAGCGGTACATAAGATGCCAAAGAACGGCATCTAAGTACCGACAGTTCGAAAGAGCCTGCTTATGGAATATACAATATACACAATTCGGTACTGGCAAAGGATAGTTTTATTATTGTCTAAGTAGTATTACAAGGATATCAAGGAGAGGAACAGGGAAATGTCAAAAAGTAACAATCAGAATGAAGCGTCCGGGCAGGAGTCCAAGGTCATGACTAAGTATGACCGCAAGATGCAGGCCTATCAGGAGCAGCAGAAAAAAGAAAAGGCGAAAAAGGTGAGCGGCAACCTATTAGGCATTGTTGTAGTGGTGATTGTTGCGGCTTTAGTGCTTTCTTTTCCCATCAAGAATTATCTGGCGGTGAACGGCGCTTATATCACGGTGGGCGGTGAGAAGATCACGAAGGTGGAATTTGATTATCACTATGCCATGGCCAAGACGAGTTTTCTGGCTCAGAGAGGCTATTATCTGTCCATGATGGGGATTGATGCAAATACGGTTGACAATCAGATGTATTCCGGAGATATGACCTTCAGGGATTACTTTGAGCAGCAGGCTGTGAACAACATCCGGCATATCAAGGCTATGAAAGCAGAAGCGCAGGCGGCGGGATTTTCATACGATACGGATGAAAAGTATGCGGAGACAATTGCGGATCTCAAGGAGAGGGCCGCGGAGAACAGCATGACTTTCAACAAGTATATCAAGAGTATGCTGGGAAGCTATGCCACCGAATCCCGTCTGGAGAACGTGATTCGGGAGGGACTCTTCACCACGGCTTATTTTGAGCATGTGGCGGATGGCTCTGAGCCCACAGATGAGGAGATAGACGGCTACTATGAGGAGCACAAGAACGATTATGACGCGGTAGATTACTATTTGACCACCGTGGAAGCACAGCTTCCCACAGCCGCTCCGGACGGCAGCGCCACGCTGGACGCCGATGGCAATGAGGTGGCTTATCAGCCGACAGAGGAGGAGATAGCCGCAGCCATGGAGGTGGCCAATCAGGAGGCACAGGACGCGTTGGCAACGGTCGCAGCGGAGGATAATTTCCAGGAGGCGAAGAGCTATAACAGTGTCAATTCCCTTCTGAGGACCTGGATATTTGATGAAGCCAGGGTGGAGGGTGACACCACAGTGGTGGAGGATACTACCAATCACAGCTATCTGGTTGCCAGCTTTGGCCGCAGGTATCGGGTGGAGACTCCCACGGTGGATGTTCGGGCGATTACCAGCAGCACGGTGGATGCGCAGAGCGTGTTGGAGGAGTGGCAGGGCGGTGCCGCCACGGAGGAGAGTTTTATTGAACTGTGTAAAAAGTATGATGAGTCCGGTGTCGAGGACGGCTTATACGAGGGCATCGGGAATTCCGGTCTGGGCGAGGATATTGACGCATGGCTGTCGGATGCGGGCCGCAGTGCCGGAGATACCGCCGCTTTCACGCTGGAGGGGGGCACGAACTATGTGTTCTATTATCTGGGCACGAACGATCCGGTGTGGAAGCTGTCGATTCAAAGTCTGCTGCTCAACCAGAATATGATGGACTATCTGGAGCGGATCAGCGAGGATATAACAGTTGAGGACCCCAAGGGCAGGCTGAACTATCTGAAGATAGAGGCGGCAGCGTCCGAGGAGGCGGAGAATCAGGAAGAAGCCTCTGACACCTCAGAGGAGGGAAGCTCGGAGGAGGAGAGTCCAGAGGAGGAGAGTCCGCAGGGGGATACAGATCAGTAAAAGAGATTGCGGGAAGGGATTCCCTGCAAGACAATCAGTCAGGATGACAATAAGGTCAGCGGCAGTGGGTGTTCCTCTGTCGCTGATGCCGGTTTTGCAAAACTCTCTGGGAGAACGAAATGATCATAAATTTGCCGGAAAAAGTCAAATATATCATAGAGGAGATCACCGGCGCGGGCTATGAGGCTTACGCGGTGGGCGGCTGCATTCGGGACAGTATTCTGGGGCGGGAACCCAATGACTGGGATATCACTACTTCAGCCAGGCCGCAGCAGGTAAAAGAGCTGTTTCGCCGCACGATAGATACCGGTATTGCCCACGGCACTGTGACGGTGATGCTGGACAAGGAGGGCTATGAGGTAACCACCTACCGCATTGACGGGGAATACGAGGATCACCGACATCCCCGCAATGTGCAATTCACTTCTCGGCTGGTGGAGGACCTGCGGCGCAGGGACTTTACCATCAATGCGATGGCCTACAATGATACCGCAGGGCTTGTGGATGCCTTTGACGGCATGGGGGATATCGAGCGGGGAGTCATTCGCTGTGTGGGCTGCGCCAGAGACCGCTTTGGGGAGGATGCTCTGCGGATGCTGCGTGCCATCCGCTTCTCCGCGCAGTTGGGCTATGACATTGAGGAGGAGACCGGCCAGGCGATCAGGGAGTTGGCTCCCAGCCTGTCGGCGATCAGTGCGGAACGGATTCAGACAGAGCTCGTGAAGCTGTTGATCTCCCCTCACCCCGATTATTTGCGTCAGGCTTACGAGCTGGGTGTGACTGCCGTGGTGTTGCCGGAGCTGGACCGCTGTATGGAGACGCCTCAGAAGCATCCTCATCACTGTTACACGGTGGGCGAGCATATTCTGCACAGCCTTGGGCATGTGCCAGCCGAGAAAGAGCTGCGCCTGGCCATGCTGCTGCATGATATAGGCAAGCCCCGAACATTGGAGGTGGACCAGGAAGGAATCACACATTTCTATGGGCATCCCTCCGCGAGCGCTAAGATGTCGCAGGAGATTCTGCGGAGGCTGAGATTCGATAATGACACAATTGTCACGGTGTGCCGTCTGGTGGAATATCACGACTATGGAAATAACGTAGAGCCTGCTCCGGCAACGGTCCGCCGCGCCATGAACAGGATAGGTGGAGAATTGTTTCCCAGACTATTGCAGGTTAAGCGCGCGGATATCATGGCGCAGAGCGATTACCGGCGCGAAGCTAAGCTGGAGCTGGTGGATGCCTGGGAGAGAGAGTATCAGGATATTGTTAAACAGGGGCAGTGCGTCTCGCTGAAGGACCTGGCAGTGAGCGGCAGGGATCTGGTTGCCGCAGGCATGCTGCCAGGCCGTGAGCTGGGTGAGCTGCTTCAGCGGATGCTGATGCATGTGCTGGAATTCCCAGATGATAATACCAGGGAAAAGCTGTTCGAGATTTTTTTGAAAGTAACATAAGTTTTCAGGGCCTTTCATAAGATAGGATAGGGCCGAGCGGGAATGCTTCGGACCAAATTTTATGGGAGGTAAGGGACGTGAATGATAGAGCTGTGGCTTTGCTGGAACAGTATGATGTTGAGATTCTTCGGACGAGAAAGGGCCGGGGAGTAATCCTGTGTGACACGGATAAGGGTCTGCTGGTATTTAAGGAATATGAAGGCAATGAGGCCAAGCTGGTTCTGCTAACCAGGCTGTTATCCCAGATCAGGGATCAGGGAAAGGTGTCGGCGGAGGAACTGCTTCCCACCCGTGAGGGCGCGCTCTGTGTCAGGGAAAATGATGGGACGGCTTATATTCTCAAGACCTGTAAGGAGGGTCGTGAGTGCAATATGTATGACAAGGGCGAGTGCTGTGAGGCTGTCAGGGCGCTGGCCTGGATGCATCAGTGTATGGTGATTCCTCCGCAGGAGGAGCCTGCAGCGATGCAGCAATTCTCACCGTTGCAGGAGTATGAGAGACATAATCGGGAATTTATCAAGGTCCAGCGCTACCTGCGCAGGAAAAGTCAGAAGACTCTATTCGAGTACAGTCTGCTGGGCTGCTTTGAATATTTTATCGAGCAGGCTCGGGAGGTGACGGAGGGCTGGCGCGCATATGAGGAGCGCATGCCCAGGGAGCAGGGAGAGTATGCGTATTGCCATGGGGACTATCAGTATCACAATATCCTCTACAGCGCGCAGGGAATGTATATCATGAATTTTGAGAGGTGCGTAAGGGACAGACAGATCAGAGACTTGTATCTGTTGATGCGCAAGATGTTGGAGAAGACGAACTGGCCTGCGGCTCTGGGGCAGGAGCTGCTGACAGCATATGGTAGGATAACCCCCATCAGCGCATATGCGTATATTGATCTGTATTACCGTCTGGCATATCCGGAGAAATTCTGGAAGATTGTGAATTTTTACTATAATTCCGGCAAGGCCTGGATTCCGCAGCGCAATCAGGAGAAGCTGGATAAGTTGCTGGCTCAGGAACAGCAGAAAAAGTATTTTCTGGAGAGTGTATTTCGATTGTAGATAAGCTGCTCTCTCGATCAGATACGAGGAAGTAGCGCCACAGGATTATTCTGTGACAGGTAAAGAGAGGTAGAGATGGGCGAAGGACGAAAGAGAGTAATCACAGGTATACTGATGGTGGCGGGCTTGGCGATATTTGCGGCGGCTTGCGGGCGGCAGGGCGGCAGCCCGACAAGGCCCCCCGCCTCGCCGACTCCCGACAGCAGGCAGCAGGGAACGGGCTTCGTGGTGGCTGGACCTCACAGCTATGATTCGGCGGATACTGCGGTTCTGATCAAGAAAGACGGCAAGGAGGGAACTGTAACGCTGCTGAATCTGAACGTAGGCAGGACTTATACGCTGTCCGTGGAGGGCACCAGCTATTTATATGATAAGTACGGGGAGGCGGTATCGCTGGAACAGATTGTGCCAGGGGATATCGTGGATGTCACCTTTCTGCGTTCCAAGAAGAGACTGAACACCATGCAGCTCAGCCCCTCCTCATGGGTCAATGCCTCCGCCTCCCGCTATGAGATTGATTTGAAGCGGCGGGAGGTTACGATTGGCGAGGATGTGTACAAGCTGACGAAGGATACTATTTATCTGTCCGAGGGCATGCGGATCGAGGCCATGGACCTCAATCCGGCGGATGTGTTGACCTTTAAGGGACTTGGCAGCAGTATCCTGAGCATCAATGTGGAGCAGGGACATGGCTATCTGCGCTTGCAGAATGATGAGAACTTTATCGGTGGGTTCATGGAGATCGGCCAGTCCACGATACGCCGGATAGAGGAGGACATGCTGCTCACGGTGCCGGAGGGGAGCTACCAGGTGAACATCAGTAAGCGGGGTGGAGGCGGTACCAAGCAGGTGACAATCCGTCGGGGGGAGGAGACCGCCCTGGACATCGGTGATCTGGAGGTGCCGGAGGTCCAGTATGGCACGGTGCTGTTCACTCTGAATCCCTCGCAGGCAAAGCTGTATATTGACGGTGAAAAGGTGGATCCGTCGGAGCCAGTCAGTTTGGAATACGGCATTCATCAATTGATTGTCAAATCTAACGGATACAAGACTACTACCACCTACATTCGGGTTGCGCAGCCCTCGGGCGGCCTGGATATCACGCTGGACGCGGTTGATGACGACGATGACAGTGACGATCAGGAGAAGAAGGACAAGCTTGCGCAGTACAAGGTGTTTGTGGATGCGCCGGAGAACGCGGAGGTATATCTGGACGGCAACTATATGGGAATTGCTCCCATGAGTTTTACTAAGACCGACGGCAGCCATATTATCACTCTGCGTCGCAGTGGATATGAGACGCGCAGTTACACGGTATCCATCGACAGTGAATATAAGGATATCACCTACTCGTTTGCAGAATTGATTCCGGGCAGCAGTGGCGAGAGTGCATCCGCTACGCCGTCACCAACGCCGCAGCCAACGTCAACGCCTGCGCCATAATGTTACCAGGACTCGCTAATTTGCATGGAATCACAGTTTTTGTGAAAAAGCCTTGACAAACCCTGCAAAAGCGGATATAAATATATGTAGACGTTTCGCATATGAAGAATCTGTCAAAAATAACAGTATACTCAATAGAGGAGGAGTTACACCATGAACAAAACAGAATTAGTTGCAGCTATGGCTGATCAGGCAGGTCTGTCCAAGAAGGATGCAGAGAAGGCTTTAAAGGCTTTTACCGATGTTGTTGAAGCAGAATTGAAGAAGGGTGGCAAGGTACAGCTGGTAGGCTTTGGTACTTTTGAGGTGTCTGAGAGAAGCGCCAGAGAGGGCAGAAATCCCCAGAGCGGTAAGCCTATGAAGATCGCTGCTTCCAAGGCTCCCAAGTTTAAGGCTGGCAAGGCTTTGAAGGATTCTTTAAACAAGTAGGATAAAACAGGTAAGAGAGCCTAGCGATAGGTTCTCTTTTCATTTAGTGTGGAAATGAGGTTATAACAATTATGAGACTTGACAAATATCTGAAGGTTTCTCGGCTGATCAAACGCCGTACCGTGGCGAATGAGGCCTGCGACGCCGGCAGGGTGACAATTAACGGCAAGCCTGCCAAGGCTTCCTCCACAGTCAAGGCAGGGGATATCCTTGTGATTTCCTTTGGCAACAAGGAGGTGAAGGTGGAGGTGTTGGATGTGCAGGAGACAGTCAGAAAGGAAGAGGCCAAGGAGTTGTTCCGATACCTGTAATGCCCCTCGGGTCATATCTCGTTCCTCCATTTCATATATTTAAAAGGAATTAGAGATGGGAGGGACGGCCCTATGGAAGACTTGAATACAGCTGGCGGACGGGCGCACAAGGTGTCCATGACCAATCGCCGGACATGTGTTATGACGGGCGTGAATGACGTGTTATCCTTTGACGTGCATGAGATTCTGTTGGAGACGGAGCAGGGGATGCTGATGATCAAAGGACAGGAACTACATGTGAGCAGGCTGATGCTGGATAAGGGCGAGGTGGATATAGATGGCAGGATTGACAGCTTCACCTACTCGGATGTGGCGGGCGGCGTTTCGGGTAAGTCGCAGTCGCTGCTCTCCCGACTGTTTCGGTAGAGGCGGAGGAGCGGAAGATGTCAGAGGAGAACATATTTCTGCTGTATGCCATTGCCTCGGGAATCTTTATCACCTTCATTTATGATATCCTGCGGATTCTAAGGCGGGCAGTGCCCCATGGAGGCTTTCTGATCTCTCTGGAGGACCTGGTATTCTGGGTCTATTGCGCAATACATATCTTTCAATTGATGCACAGGGAGAGCAACGGGAGTCTGCGGTGGTTTGCAGTGATGGGCGCCTTGGCGGGGATGCTGCTCTATAAGAAGACTGTCAGCAGCCTGTTGGTGCGTTATGCATCGATGATTCTGGGCTATGTGATCAACCTGCTCCTCCGTCTGCTGGGTTTTTGCCTGCGTCCTGTCGCCAAAGCGGGTCATGCGGCGCGCGGCGCCGTGAGGCGACTGCGAAAAAGAGCATGGTCATCCTGCAAAAATAGGTTGAAAAAAACAAAAAGATCACTTAGAATGAGATTAAAGAAGTAATGAGGCATCGATTCAGGGAGAGAGCGATGGCGGAGAGAAGAGGCAGAAGAAGGAAAGCGGTATACCGTAAAAAAGTGCAGAACAGATTCAGTATGTTTCTGGTGATGCTGGCGCTGCTGATGATCCTGGTGGCCGTGTATGCCAGCAGCATCAAGCTGCAGGGCAGACTGGATGACCTGCAGGCCCAGTCTGCGGCCCTGCAGGTTCAGATCGACGCCGAGAGGCAGCGCGAGCAGGAGATAGAGCTTTTGCGCAAGCGTTCTCAGACCAAGGAATATTATGAAGAGATTGCCAAGGAAAAGCTGGGGCTGGTCAATCCGGATGAGATTGTATTTAAATCCAGAGATTGATACGTGCCTGGTCGAGCGGATAGGAGTGTGTATGAGGAGAGGAACAAAAAAAGCGGTAGTGGCAGGGTTGGCGGCAGGGCTGCTGGCAGCGGGGGGCGTCGGTGTGGGCTCCTGTCTGGCGGCGCAGTCCTCGGCCAACCTGATTCGATGTCCTGATTTTGCGGAGGGAGAAGATATCTCGGCGTGGTCCAGAGATCAGGGCGGGGCGACGATCACCGCGGAGTCAGGAACAGAGTCCATCTATGGGGATGTTGTGACCTACGGCAAGATTACAGACAGAAGCTCCAACTATGAATGCTTTTCACAGGATGTGACAGATCTGGTGGAGAAGGACAGGGATTATGCGTACAGCTTCTATGTGATGCTTGACGCGGACGATTACGCGGGAGCTCCGGCCGCGCAGCGCACGGTGGAGATATCTCCCTATATTACGGCGGACGGCAGTACCACATACAGCCAGGGATGCAGCGGTACCGTGAGTCAGGTGTTGGAGCCGGGCGTATGGACGCAGTTTACAGGGACGTATACCCCCTCGTGGTCCGGCAACATGGAAGAGGTCGTGATCCGGATTCTGGAGCAGGGAACTAATTACGGGCAGGGTGAAGGTGTGAAGGGGACTTATTATATGACAGGTATGGAACTAAGGATGCAGGGGGAGAAGGAGACCGTCATTCAGATGGACGTGCCTCGGTTGCGGGAGGCTGTGCCTCAGGATATGGGCGAGGATTTTATTATTGGGACCTCCATCGTCAACTCTGATCTGAAAGATGTGGATACGATGGCGCTGGTGACCAGGCATTTTAATGCCATTACCCTGGGCAACGAGTTGAAGCCGGATGCCATGTTTGGCTACAGCAATGACCGTTGTCCCGGAACCGAGACCGTGGAGCTCAATGGCGGGGAGCTGACGGTGCCAAAGCTGGATTACAGTCGGGCGGAGAGGACTCTGGACGCTATATATGACTGGAATCAGAGCCATCCGGAGGAGATCATCAAGGTGCGCGGTCATGTGCTGGTGTGGCATTCCCAGACGCCACAGTGGTGGTTCCATGAGGACTATGACGTCGATAAGCCATATGCTGATGTCGAGACCATGAACCGTCGGCTGGAGTGGTATATTAAGACCATGGCGGAGCATTTTACCGGCGAGGACAGCAAATATCACGGGATGTTCTACGGCTGGGACGTGGTCAATGAGGCTGTCAGCGACGGGTCGCCCCGTTACCGCAACGCGACGGAGAACAGCAGCTGGTGGGCCGTTTACCAGAGCAATGAGTTTATTATCAACGCGTTCCGTTATGCCAATCAGTATATGGATCCTGAGGTGGAGCTTTACTACAATGACTATAACGAGTGGTTTACCAACAAGAGATTGGGAATCGAGCAGCTATTGAGGGATGTGCAGGAGGCGGAGGGTACCCGCATCGACGGTATGGGCATGCAGGGCCATTATCAGACAACCGCGACTCCCACTATGCAGGAATTTGCCACTGCCGCCAGAGCTTACGCGGCAATTGTGGGTCAGGTTCAGGTCACCGAGCTGGATATGAAAGCCAGCAGCGGGTACGATGGCACGGAGGATACCAGAGAGGAAGAGTTTGCTATCCAGGGTAGACGTTACAGGGAGTTATATGACACTGTGAAAGCCCTGCGTGAGGAGGGCGTGAATGTCACCAACATCACCCTGTGGGGCGTGGTGGACAAGAATTCATGGCTTCAGACCTTCAACGCTGTGGGTGGGGCGGCCGACGGCAAACAGAGGCAGTGCCCGCTGCTGTTTGATGATGATTACATGGTGAAGCCGGCGTTCTGGGCATTTGCTGACAGCAGCAAGCTGGAACCGCCCGCGGAGGAAGTTCCGGAGGAGAGTGTGGAGGAGTCCGCAGTGGAGAGCGCGGAGAATCCGGTTATGGAGGAGTCCCCCAGCCCGCAGGAGCCCGTCGCGGAGAAGCAGGGTAAGCCATATGTTGTCATCGGCGCGGTGTGCGGCGCGCTGGCGGCTGCAATCGTGGGAGGCATACTGGTAAACCGGAGGAACAAAAAGAAGAAAGATCAATAAAGTTTGTCAACGAAAATAGAGAAAAGTGATCCATATTTTGACAAAAAGTATGGATCACTTTTTGTATACTTTTGAATGCCGCGTAGTTGAAGCGATCTGTGGCAGACAAAAGTATAGGGGAGCAGGTGATCTTATGTTGACAACAGCAGGCAGAGAGAGACAGGAACAGCTGAGTATGATGCTGTCGGACTATGGAAGGGGAAGGCTTCTGGCATATGCGGACAGCTTCCGTGAGTTGTCCAGAAGCTATCGGGGCGCGAACCCATACAGGCAGCGGGAGTGGACGGAGGGCACATCCCGACAACAGGTGTTGGAGGCGCAGAGCTTGTGGGAAAATCGGCAGATGCTCTGCGACAATCTGAATGAGATGTCTCAGATCATGGCCAAAATAGCAGGGGAGGTATTTCAGCTGAGTCCCCTCCCTCTGCGGGAGGAAAAATTAATTATTCGTGCTCTGAAGCAGGAGGGAATCACTGTGCGGGAGCTTTTTTATATGGAACAGCCAAGGCAGTGCGATTGCGAGGAGACAGAGGATGACAGGAAAATGGCGGGAGCCGCACTGGGACTGCATATGCAGTCCCAGCGGATGGTGGGACACAGCAGCCAGGAGATCGCGGACATGCTGTCTGTGCTGCTGGGACGGCGTCTGATTGTATCTGTGACCAGCCCCAGGCAGATTGAAGGCAGGGAAGGCATTTACCTGTTTGTGGAGGAGCCGCGCTTCGTCATGCTGTCAGGCAGCGCCCGCGCGGTGAAGGAGAGTGAAACCGTCTCGGGAGATAACTATTCAATCGTGCAGTCTGACAGGGGTTGGACGACAGTGCTGTTGTCTGATGGCATGGGCTGTGGAGAGGAGGCCAGCGCGGACAGCAGTCAGGTGTTGGAGATGATGGAGAGAATGCTGGAAGCGGGTTTTGAGACGGATATGGCAGTGAGCCTGGTCAACAGCGCGCTGATGGCGACAGGCAATATATCGGGCAGGCGCAATATGTCCACTCTGGACATCTGTAGCCTGAATCTGTATCAGGGTATGTGTGTATTTCGCAAAATTGGGGGCGCCGCCTCCTTCTTAAAGAGTAACAGTTATGTGGAGCAGATCAGTCTTCCGGGGCTGCCCTTGGGTATATTACCCACGGGGGCTCAGGAGGACGCGCAGGGAGCGCTGTGTCAGAGTGTGAGTCGCGAGCTGATAGACAACGATTATATCATCATGGTGTCAGACGGGGTGTTGGATGCGCTGCGGCACAACGGATACGAGAACGCCATGATTCAATATCTGGAGAGCATGCGGGAGCAGCATCCGGAGGAGATGGCCGGTAATCTGCTGCAGTATGTGCTGCGATGCAGTCAGGGACGAATTGTGGATGATATGACAATACTTGTGCTGGGCGTGTTTGACAGTCACCGATGAGAAAGCATTGACTTTTGGCGGCAAAGTGGCTATCATAGGAATATGGAAAAGCAATTCAGTGATCTGGAACAGCGTGTCCTGGCATATTGCGGAGTATATCGGCTCTTTGAACCGGGTGACGGAGTGGTGCTGGGCGTATCGGGAGGGGCGGACTCCGTTTGCCTCTTATTTATGTTACACAGACTTCGCGAGGAGCTTGGGATAAAGCTCTATGTGGTACATGTCAATCATGGTCTTCGACCGGAGGCAGGCGGGGATGCCGATTATGTGGAACAGCTGTGTAGGGAGCTGGATATCCCCTTTTCCCTGGTGGAGGCGGATGTGCAGGCCATTGCCGGTGAGCGGGGGTGCTCTACTGAGGAAGCGGGCCGACAGGTGCGCTATGAGTCGTTTGAGAGGGAAATGCGGCGGTGGAAGGCTCAGAAGATCGCGGTAGCGCATCATGCGGGGGACAGAGCGGAAACCATGCTGTTTCATCTGTTTAGAGGAACAGGTCTGGTCGGGCTGGGCAGTATTCAGCCAATGCGGGGATCGGTAGTGCGTCCCCTGCTGGAGCTGGAGCGCAGCGATATAGAGACATATTTGAATAATATGCGGGTTTCCTATCGTCACGACAGCACCAATGATACGGATGCCTATGCCCGCAACCGCATTCGTCATCATATCCTGCCCTATGCGGAACGGGAAATCTGCAGAGGCGCCGCGGCTCATCTGTGTCATGCAGCGGATATTTTCAGTGAAATTGAAGACTATATGGAAGAACAGATCCGAGCTGCGGGAGAATTGTGCGTGACGAGGAGAAACGGAGGTCTGGATATCTGCTGCGCGACTTTTGCCGCCCTACATCCGGCTCTGCAGAAGGGTCTGCTGCTCGCTCTGCTCAGGGAGCTCTCTCCGGCCCACAGAGATATGGGGGCGCGGCAGGTAGAGCAGGTGTTGGACCTGTGTGTACGGCAGGGAAACAGGGAGCTCTCACTGCCTCAGGGCATTTGCGCCGGTCGCTGCTATGAGTATGTGACATTGGAGCGACTTGAGGAACGGGAGTCAGCGCCGATGGCATTCTGCCAGCAGATACGGATACCGGGTGCACCGGGAGAGAGTGTTTCTTTCCAGGTGTGGGGAGGCGTGCTGCAGCTGCAGCGCATGGAAAACAAAAAAAATGTGAATCTTTTGGGAAATCCATATACGAAATGGATGGATTGTGATAAAATAGAGGAACTATTGGAGTGGAGGACCAGGAGAACGGGAGATTATCTGGAGATTCGCACTTCGTCTGGCTACGGTCGCAAGCTGCTCAAGAACCTGTTTATCGATGAAAAACTTCCTGTCAGGGAGCGGGACCGGATCCCTCTGCTGACCCAGGGCAGTCACATCCTCTGGGTGGCAGGAGGGCGCATCAGTGAGCGGTGCCGGATACACGATGGGACAAGACAGATTGTGCGGATAGAATACAGAAGAGCTTAAGGAGGAAAATATGGCGGAACATGTGGAGATACTGATACCGGAGGCGGAGGTAGATGCCCGCATCCAGGAAATTGGCGAGCAGATCAGCAGAGATTACGAAGGCAGACAGGTGCATCTGGTATGCGTATTGAAGGGCGGGAGCTTCTTCATGTGTGAGTTGGCCAAGCGCATCAGCGTTCCGGTATCGCTTGATTTCATGTCCGTGTCCAGCTACGGTAAGGATACCAAATCCAGCGGAGTGGTCAGGATTGTCAAGGATCTGGACGAATCCCTCAAGGGCAAGGATGTGCTGGTGGTGGAGGATATCGTGGATTCGGGCAGGACTCTGAGCTACCTGCTGGAGATGTTGCGGGACCGTGGTCCCAGTTCTCTGCGGCTGTGCACTCTGCTTGACAAGCCGGACCGCAGAGTTGTGGATGTGCATGTAGACTATACCGGCTTTCAGATTCCAGATAAGTTCGTGGTGGGTTATGGTCTTGACTATGACCAGAAATACCGGAATCTGCCCTATATTGGCGTTGTACAACTTGAGAGCTAAACCGACGAACGTTAAGCTACTCCGATTTCTGTCCGTCGCATGTCTGTGCGTCAGGAAAGAGAGGTACGTGAGTATAACAAGACCGTCTTCGCTGTGAGAATACGAAATGTGCCGGCGAAGGCAGAGAGGCTTTTTATCAGGAGGCGTCCATTGAAACAAAACAGATATTTCAGCTCATATATATTGTTAATTGCGTTTTTGCTGCTCATGCTGGCAATCATATCCCTGTTGAGAAAGCAGGACAATAACTACACACAGGCCCAGTTTATCAACGACCTGGACGGCGGGGCGGTCAAAGAGATTATCATAACTCCCAATCGGGAGGCTCCCACCGGTTATGCCAAGGTAGTGATCGGGGATGTGGTAAAAGAACTCTATGCCACGGATATTCGAGAGGTGGAGGCTATCGCCCGAGAGCATGGATATGAGCCTGTGGTTGAAGATATAGAGAGGGAAAGTATATTTCTGACTACCATATTGCCGCTGCTGATTATCGTGGCTATGTTCATCTTTTTCTTTATGATGATGAATGCCCAGAACGCGGGCGGCGGCAACAGCAAGATGATGAACTTTGGAAGGCATCGGGCGGTGAGGCTCTTTGCCGGAGAGAATAAGACGGACTTTGGCATGGTGGCCGGCCTCAAGGAGGAAAAAGAGGAGCTGGAGGAGATCGTTGACTTCCTGCGCAATCCTTCCAAATATACCCGCTTGGGCGCCCGTATTCCCAAGGGTGTTCTGCTGGAGGGACCTCCCGGCACAGGCAAGACCCTGCTGGGCAAGGCCGTGGCAGGCGAGGCGGGAGTCCCCTTTTTCAGTATTTCGGGGTCAGACTTTGTGGAGATGTTCGTGGGCGTAGGCGCCAGCCGCGTGAGAGATTTGTTTGCCGATGCCAAGAGGAATGCTCCCTGTATCGTCTTTATCGATGAGATTGACGCAGTGGCACGCAGGCGCGGCACAGGTATGGGCGGCGGTCATGATGAGAGAGAGCAGACACTCAACCAGCTACTGGTGGAGATGGACGGTTTTGGCGTCAACGAGGGCATTATCGTCATGGCAGCCACCAACCGCGTGGATATATTGGACCCCGCAATACTCAGGCCGGGGCGCTTTGACCGCAAGGTGGCTGTGGGACGGCCTGACGTGCGGGGCAGGGAAGAGATACTGAAGGTGCATGCCCGAAATAAAGCGCTGGCGGAGGATGTGGATCTGGAGCGTGTGGCGCAGACCACAGCGGGCTTTTCCGGCGCAGATCTGGAGAATCTGATGAATGAAGCCGCGATCAACGCCGCCAAGAAGGACAGGGCCTATGTGCAGCAGGCGGATATAGAGGCCGCTTTCGTCAAGGTGGGTATCGGAGCGGAGAAGAAGAGCCGCATCATCTCGGACAAAGAGAAAAAGATTACCGCATACCACGAGGCCGGTCATGCGATCCTGTTTCATGTGCTGCCGGATGTGGGACCGGTCCACACGGTGTCCATCATTCCCACCGGTCTGGGAGCGGCGGGTTACACGATGCCCTTGCCGGAGAAGGACGAGATGTTCCTGACCAGGGGAAAGATGATGCAGGATATTATGGTTTCCCTGGGAGGCCGTATCGCTGAGGAGATCATCTTCAAGGATATCACGACAGGCGCCTCCAGCGATATCAAGAAGGCAACCAAGGAGGCCCGCCGGATGGTGACCCGCTACGGCATGTCGGATCACATCGGTGTGATCTGCTATGACGATGACGACGACGAGGTGTTTATCGGCAGAGACCTGGCCCATGCCAAGAGTCACAGCGAGGCCATTTCTGGAGAGATTGACAGAGAGGTTAAGGCCATTATTGACGAGTGCTATGCCAAGGCAAAGGAACTGATTATGAAGCATGAGGGAGTCCTGCACAGGTGCGCAGAGCTGCTTTTGGAGAAGGAAAAGATAGGGCAGGAGGAGTTCGAGGCTCTGTTTCAGGCAGTTGAATTGGTATAAATGCACAAAAACAGGTATGCGAATTTGTTATATTTGTGAAAAATGAGTCTATGCAAAATAGAAGGGGCATGGTATTATAATATGCGTAACCCCCCAATACATTATATAGTTTTTTGCTATACCCCATAAGTAAGAAATACCTTCTCTGAAAAAGGGACTGTAAAAATGGAGTAATCCAACTCCGTCTTCACAGTTCCTTTTTCGTTTATGTCAACAACTTTGTCCCTTGTGAATTGCGCAGGGAGGTGTCATACTATATATAATTATAGTGAAAGAAAATATTTGGAGAATTAAAAACAGGTGAAGTTGCGAAGGTGCTTGAGAGCAAATTTCATGAGGTTTTTTACGAATGAAATTTGTCTCTCCCAGGGATGCGCCGAAGGAACTTCACCCTTTAGAGCTATCGCGCAGCGATTAAAAATAGGAGGGAAAGATATGAGGAATAGGGTTGTACGTGTAGCATGCGCTGTAATGCTTTCGGCATTGATGACGGTCACAGCGGCGATTCCGGTGCTGGCAGCTTGCGGTAACAGTCACACGATTGTTAATGGCGAGGTCCATAAGGTATATACATACGCCGACGCAAATAAGCATCGGGTTGAAGAAACAACTACGGGTAGATGTACTGCGTGTGGAGAAGAGGTTAGTATCAAAAATACTTATGACCGTGCGCACACTCCTGATGCCAATGGGGTATGCACAGAGTGCCGTTATCAGGTGTGGCATCGTCCCTGAGGTTTGCGGATGCAATATACACATAGCCAGGGGCCGGAAGGGTATATCCTTCCGGTTTTTGGTATGGGCAGGATGGAGGGAATGGCGATGAGAGGGATGAGGCGATGGAATCGGTGGAAGCGCACAGCTACAATGGCAGTACTTGTATCTGCGCTGATTCTGGCGGGATGTGGCAGGGAGACGCCTGGGAGCGGGGAGGAGACGGTTGGGAGCACAGGGGAAGCCCCAGATCAGACAGTGTCTGCGGAAGTGCAGGGATCGGAAGCGGATAAACAGGAGGCGGAGAGAAGCTTTCAATATGATGCGATCAGACTGTACGGCGGAGTAGGGGGACTGCCGCCCGTCATAGGGGAGGAACAGGCTGTGGCGGAGGGCAGGACCGTTGTGACGCTGCAGACATCCTGGGTGAACGCTTGGCTGAAATATTCAGTCGCGGGATTCAACCGGCAGAGCGAGGAGTACTTCATCAAGATTGATCGGGACGGTGATGAGGATCGGCTATCCGTGGAGCTCATGGCGGGGAGGGGACCGGACATCATTGGCGGGGATATGCTTGAAGCCGGTGAGAGCATCCTGAAGAAAGGGGTGGTGGTGGATCTGGCGTCAGGGCTGGACGCCATGGGGATCACGGACGAGGATTACTTCCCGTCCGTGCGCGCGCTGCGTATGGGCGAAGGGGTATATGGGATATGTCCCTTCGCCAGTCCAACGGGGCTCTGGATACGGGAATCGGTGCTGGGCAGCAGGGAAAAGCCGGATATCGAGACCCTGGTGGAGAAGCTCTACACCTACCCGGATCAGGAGGCGGTGTGGTGGACCAATGCAAAGCCCGAGTTTATACTGGAGCATCTGCTGTCCGGCTCGCAAGACCTGTGGGGGATGATCGACTGGGAGAGCGGGACATGTGATTTCTCAGGGGAATTGTTTGCCAAGATTCTGGAAGTGACGAAGCGCTATGCGGATCCGGACGGAAAGGGGGATCTTGAAAAAAACATCGTATTTTTCTATACTCCCACAAATGATTCGCCCAAGGAGCTGGAAAATGAGGGGAAGGTGATTATAGATTTTCTCTTTGACGATGGGAACTATCCCTATTATGATACTGGGCTGAATGTGTTGATGCTGAACGCGAATTCGCAGCATCTGGAGGGAGCCTGGAAGTTCGTGGAATATCTCTTGGGTGAGGACGGGCAGGGCTATGCCACAAGTATGATGGGCACGTCAGCCAACAGGGAGATGGCCAGGAGCTTTGCGGCATATGAGCTAAAAATGCTTGAGGAGGGAAGGATGGAGACCACGGCCGATATCACGCCGGAGGCATTCGAGGAACTCTTCGCCTATGCGGACCGGGCGCGTTATGTTCCCCTGCGCACCAAGGATATCCTTAAAATCATATATGAGGAAGCCCAGACCTTCTGCAGCGGAGGCAAGTCGCTGGAGGAGGTGCGCAGTGTCATTCAGAACAGGGTGCAGCTATATATCAGTGAGACGATGTGACTCTGTAGAGTCAACAACCTGTATAAAATAATAGAATGGAGGAAATACCTACAAAAGTATCCGGTACTATAGTACCGAAAAAGACCCCAATACTTGCATAAAAGCGTAGAATCTATTAAAATAGAAATGATATTCAATCAACAAGATTGATGCTATATCATAGGTTAGCCTGTGATATGCGGAAAGAGGGTAGCATGGATATCGATCACATACGCAAAGTGGAAGAGAAACAGCTATATATGGCGACAATGCGGCCTGTCTTCAACAAAAGAGGTCTTTATTCCGATACCACGGAGGACTATGTATCTCCGATGGAGCCAGCGCCGTATGACAAGGTAACGATACGATTTAGGACAGCAACACACAATGTGGACCGAGTGTTTTTTGTCAGCAAGGGCCAGCGTTATCTGATGAATCGGGTGGAATCAGATGGGCTTTTTGACTATTACGCTCATGAGGTTCAACTGGATAATGAGAAGCTCACCTATCACTTTGAGGTGGTGGCTGGAAAAATATTTGGTATCTATGACGTGAGGGGACTGGCCAGGGATGTCAATGAATACTATGACTTTGTGATACTGCCTGGATTTAAGACGCCGAAGTGGGCTAAGGGCGCGGTTATGTATCAGATCTATGTGGATCGGTTTTGTAACGGGGATCCCTCCAACGATGTCCTGACGGATGAATACTGTTATATCGGGGAGCATGTAAACCGCGTGGAGGACTGGAGCCGTTATCCGGCTCAGATGGATGTGAGGGCATTCTATGGCGGCGATCTGCAGGGCGTGCTGGATAAGATGGACTATCTGCAGGAGCTGGGCATAGAGGTGATCTATTTTAATCCCCTCTTTGTATCCCCGTCCAACCATAAATATGATATTCAGGACTATGACTATATTGATCCTCATTTTGGCCGTATTGTCAGCGACGAAGGCAATCTGCTGGTTCCCGGTGACAAGGACAACAGCCATGCGAGCAGGTATATTGACCGTGTGACGAACAAGGCCAATCTGGAGGCAAGCAACCAGATGTTTATTCAGGTGGTGGAGGAGGCGCACCGTCGGGGTATGCGCGTTATTCTGGACGGCGTATTCAACCACTGTGGCTCTTTTAACAAGTGGATGGACCGAGAGAGGATATATGAGCATGCGCCGGGATATGAGAAGGGGGCCTATGTGTCTGAATCCAGTCCCTATAGAGATTATTTCGCCTTTAGTAGCAACAGCTGGCCTTACAATAAGGATTATGACGGCTGGTGGGGGCATGACACTCTGCCCAAGCTGAATTATGAAGGCTCCAGAGCCCTGTATGATTATGTCCTGCAGGTTGCTGCGAAATGGGTATCCGCTCCCTATAACGCGGATGGCTGGCGTCTGGACGTGGCAGCGGATCTTGGACACAGTCCCGAATTCAATCACCGCTTCTGGCAGGATTTTCGTCGGGTCGTCAAGGAGGCCAACCCGGAGGCAATCATTCTGGCAGAGCACTATGGAAATACCAGGGAGTGGCTGCAGGGCAACGAGTGGGATACGGTCATGAACTATGATGCCTTTATGGAGCCAATTACCTGGTTCTTGACGGGTATGGAGAAGCACAGCGATGACTTTCGGGAGGATCTGTTGGGGAATGCGGACAGCTTCTGGGGAGCCATGAGGCATCACAGCTCCAATCTGACGATGCCCAGTTGGCAGGTGGCCATGAATGAGCTGTCTAACCATGATCATTCCCGTTTTCTCACCCGTACCAATCACAAGGTGGGGCGAATCAGCACTCTGGGTCCGGAGGCGGCCAATCAGGGGATAAATAAAGCTGTATTTCGCATTGCGGTGGTGATGCAGATGACATGGGTCGGCGCACCCACGATCTACTATGGAGATGAGGCGGGGCTGTGCGGTTTTACGGACCCTGACAACAGAAGGACCTATCCATGGGGTAATGAGGACCATGAGATGATCGATTTCCACAAGAAGATCATAGGAGTACACAAGAGCCAGCAGGAGTTAAAGACGGGATCGATAAAGTATATTGATTCGGATTATAACTATCTGGCCTACGGCAGATTCACGCGGCAGGGGCAAAGTGTGATCCTGATCAACAACAACAAGACGGAGCTGGAGAAAGAGGTTACAGTCTGGGAGGCCAACATTCCTCGCACCGGCGCTATGCTGCAGCTGATACAGACCTCGGAGGAGGGCTATTCCACAGAGCCCAGGGAATATGAGATTTATGCTGGCAAGATCAGGATCGTGTTGCCTGCATTTTCAGCGGTTATCCTGAAATACAGGAAATTATGACGCGGCTTTTATTGCCGGGCGGGTGGGTGCTGCTTTTCACACGGTGGCCAGCAGGCGCGATTGCCTCTCAAAATATGGTTGCATTTTAAGGGGACATATGCTACAATAGCTTAGGTCAGAGTAGCGGTATCTGCTTATGGATGGATTCCCGAGTGGCCAAAGGGGACAGACTGTAAATCTGCTGCAAATTGCTTCGGTGGTTCGAATCCACCTCCATCCAGTTGCATTTCCTGATGTGGAGGTGCATAGTATATAGGGCAGGCGAATAGTATGGCCTGTCATAAGGCGTCGGCTGGTGTGGCGGAATAGGCAGACGCAAGGGACTTAAAATCCCTCGGTGGCAACACCGTGCCGGTTCAAGTCCGGCCACCAGCAGTCATTTAGGGGACCCGTATTAGTTGATAAACTGGTGCGGGTTCTTTGGTTATATAGAAAAAGGCATAGCGGAAAGGAGATTCAGCGATGAATAGAAGGGGAAAGGCAAAAAAGATGCTTCTGGTAATGTTTGGCGTCTGTCTGGCGCTGGCTGTGTCAGGCTGTGGCACTGAGGAGGCAGTTCGCAATGCGGATGGAAACGCAGTGACACAGGAGTCGGATACACAGGAAGAGGTGGATATCCGCGATGATGCGGCTCCCTCGGAGGAGTCTGGTCTGGAGGAGTCTGTACCGGAGGAGGCACTGACGGAGGAGGAGCTCTACTGGCGGGAGGTGCTCGCGGAGTTCGAGGACAGCGACTATGACCTGACAGCCGCCCTGACAGAGCCGGCTCTGAAGGATCTGTGCGGCAAGTATTTTACCCTGGGCGTGGGCATTAACGGCAGCACGCTTGAGAATCAGACGTTGAATATGCCGGAGTATATGGCGGTTGTGAGAAAGCATTTTAACAGCTGCACGATGACAAATCTGATGAAGAGCGCATATATCCTTGATCAGCAGGGCTCTCAGCAGAGCGCGCAGGAGGGGGATGGCAGTCCTGTTTTATCCTATGAGTGTATTGACCCCACGCTGGAATGGTGTCAGGCCAACGGTATGCGGATGCGGGGGCATACGCTGGTATGGCATGCTCAGGCTCCGGATTGGTTTTTCCGGCAGGGATACGACAATGAGGGGGAATATGTGGATCGGGAGACCATGCTCTCACGCATGGAGAGCTATATCTGTCAGCTGATGACCCATGTGCAGGACAATTATCCCGGCGTCGTGTACTGCTGGGATGTAGTGAATGAGGCAGTGGACCCTGACAAGGGCGACAGGGACAGTTCATTCCTCTGTCGCATGGAGAATGACGGCGCGCCCAATCCCTGGTATGTCACCATAGGGGAGGATTATGTGGAAATGGCTTTCACATATGCCCGCAAATACGCCGCGCAGGATGTCAAGCTGTTCTACAATGACTTCAATACGTTCCAGACACCCAAAAGGGATGCGATCTATAATCTTTGCCAGTCGTTGAAGGAGAAAGGGCTCATAGACGGTATCGGTATGCAGGGGTACTGGGGAGTGGATTATCCTAACGACGGCGCATTGGAGCTGGCTATCCGCAAGTTCGCGGAGCTGGAGCTGGAGCTTCATATTACGGAATTGTCTGTGGGAGTCAGCGAGGAGAACGAGAAGAGCTTTACTGAGCAGGGACAGCGGTATGGCGCCATCTTCATGTTGCTGGAAAAGCTGGACAAGGAGGGGGGCGGCTGTGCCGACATTACCAATGTAACTTTTTTTGGCCTGATCGATCACTATCGCGAGGGAGACACGACCAACTCTCGGCTGTTTGACTCCGATTACCAACCCAAACTCGCGTTTACCAGGGTGAAGAATATGCTCAAGACAGTGTATGAGCAGTGATGATACCCGCAAGCTGTTTTTGTGGGCGGCGGGCGCATGAATTTTCCTGATTCTGTATGAAATGGTATGTTTTCGGTTATATTGAGAACAGAGCAATATCGTTCATCTCAGTGGCGCTGGCATGTCGGGAATGTCCCGTTATGCCCAGCGCAGGCAGGGGTAGCGGGATATCAATCAGGAGGAGACAGACATGAGCAACAAGTACGCAGGCACACAGACGGAGGATAATTTGAAAGCCGCTTTTGCGGGGGAATCGCAGGCCTATACCAAGTATACCCACTTTGCGTCCTCAGCCAGAAAAGAGGGCTACCAACAGATCGCGGCCATCTTTCAGGAGACGGCAAACAACGAGAAGGAACACGCCAAGCTCTGGCTGGAGGCGCTGCAGGACATCGGCAGTGCTGCAAACAATCTGGCGGTGGCAGCGGACGGTGAGAATTTTGAGTGGACGGAGATGTACGACGAATTCGCCAAGACAGCGGAGAAGGAAGGCTTTCCCGAACTGGCGGCCAAATTCCGGCTGGTGGCGGATGTGGAGAAGCATCACGAGGAGAGATACCGCGCGCTGCTGGAGAATGTGGAGACGGCGACCGTGTTTGAAAAGAGCGAGGTCAAGGTGTGGGTATGCCGCAACTGCGGACATATCGTGGTGGGCACCAGCGCGCCGGAGGTGTGTCCGGTATGTCTTCATCCCAAGGCTTATTTCGAGATCTATGCGGAGAACTATTAAGGAGCGGCAACACGCTCCTTTTTGGGTGAGGAAACAGGGAAGCGCAATCGCAATGTTACATAAAGCACGGGGAATGCGGTTTCTTTTTGCATTGATATGGGGTAGAATAGTATTACAGACAGAACAATAGAATTGTTGTCTGAAACCGGATGGATATTATGAGGGCTCAGAGATGACAACTGGTGAAAAGATAGCCATGCTTCGCAAGGGGAAAAACATAACGCAGGAGCAGCTGGCGGAGATATTGGGAGTGTCGCGCCAATCCGTGTCCCGCTGGGAGATGGATCAGGCTTTTCCTGAGACGGAGAAGCTGATACGGCTGGCCGGCCTGTTCTCCTGCAGCATCGATTTTTTGCTCAGTCAGGCGCTGGACGCAAGGAAACAGATAGAGGACCGGATATCGGCGGATGCCTGTGTGGAATTTATCCGGCAGTGCGGATATTTCTTTTTGGCGACATCTGTGGGAGACTGCCCCAGGCTGAGGCCCTTTGGCATGATCTGTACGGATGGAGAGCTGCTGTATCTCGTCACAGACAAACGAAAGAGCGTCTATTCTGACCTGAAACAGAATGCCAGAGTCGAGCTTGCCAGCTATAACCTGGCAACCCGAAAGTGGATTCGCATCAGCGGAAGCGCAGGGGAAGACGACACATGCGCCTCCCGCGAGCTGGCTCTGTCGGCATACCCTGTGCTGAAACATAAATACCCTGAGGAGCAGGAGATGTTTTTGGCTGTCTATCAGATACATATTGAGGCCGTGAGCATCAACTGAAGAGCGAAAAGACAAAACAAACGGAGGAAAACATCATGGAAAAACTTTCAAAGGAAGTGGCTGCGATATTGACAGAGTGGTTCGGACAGGACACCGTCATCTCTCTGGCTACGATGGAGGACGGCAGGCCCAGTGTGCGCAGAGTCAATGGCTACTATGAGGATGGCGCATTCTATGTGATCACCTATGGACTGTCCGCCAAGATGCGGCAGATTGCGGTAAATCCCACTGTCGCAGTCTGTGGGGACTGGTTCTCCGCCCATGGGGAGGCCGTGAATCTGGGGTATTTTGGCAAGGCGGAGAACGCTGGGATCGCGGGTAAGCTGCGCAGGGCATTTGCCGCCTGGATTGACAATGGACACAACAATTTTGAGGACGAAAACACCTGTATTCTGTGTATACGTCTGACCGACGGCATTCTGCTCTGCCATGGGACGAGGTATGAGATAGATTTTGGCAGCTAAACAGTCAGCACAGGCATTTTCCTGTTTGAAATGGGCATTCTAAGCCTATGGAAAAGAACAGAGAAAATGTGAGAAAAGTTGATTTTTATGTGCTCCTCTTTTTCCTGCTGGCTTTTGTGGGATGGCTGTGGGAGGTGGGACTCTTTCTGGTGACCAGACAGAGTCTGGTCAACCGGGGAGTCTACTATGGGCCCTATCTGCCGATCTACGGGGTGGGCGGGCTTGCGCTGTGGTTTCTGCTCCGAAGACTGCATCGAAGGCCCTTTGTGACGTTCGTGCTGTCGGCGGCGATCTGCTCGGCGCTTGAGTATGGCGCCAGCGTTATGCTGGAGTGGAAGTGGGGGATGCGATGGTGGGACTACAGCGGGTATCTCCTGAATCTGAATGGGCGCATCTGCCTGCTGGGGGCCGTCTGCTTCGGCCTGGGCGGAATGCTGCTGAACTGTTATCTGCTGCCGTACTATATGAGGCTGTACCACCGGATTGCTCCCAAATGGAGATTGATTCTGTGCGGCGTATTGCTGAGCGTGTTTGTTCTGGATATCACATACTGCGCTGTGCGGCCTCATGTGGGAAGTGGCATCTCCTGGTAGAAATACCTCCGCTGCACGACGGCTCTTTTCTTTTGCCGTCGTACAGCAGATTAAGGCAAGCGCATTTCTATTTAGTGATTTCTGACCTTGTGCCGTTAGCTTCAAGCAAACAAATTTCACAAGGGGATAGTTTCATGTTTTTGGTAGACAAGCTATCTGCAAGTTCAGTAGACTTGTCTATGAGCATTGTTTTGACATCGCCGTCTGTTATTTCAGTTTCGCTTAGTCCATTCAAGTAATTCTGCATTTCTTCTTTATAAGTCAGCAGCGCTTTATCTCTCTCTGCTACCGATACAAGTTCCGGATTGTCGATGGAGTAAGCGATATAAGACTCAACAAAACAGTTAAATTCATATACGGGTTCCCCAGCCTCGTCCAAATAGTCACAAAGCCCACTCTGTTTTGACATTGGTACAAAGAGAGTAAATTCTTCTCCCATATGCTCGCAGTATAATTCATGAGACGAAAAGGTTATTGTGGTTGTGAAAAATTCATAGTTTTCGTCATCAGAGGATATGGTGTTGCTCACATCAGCTACTGCGGCGAGAAGCTCTGTCAGTTCATCAGGTGTCGGTGCAAGCGTCGCGTTAAAATCGGCTATACTCTGCTCCCCGTAACTCTTGGTCTTGTATGCAATCAGCTTTTCATATGCAGCAGACGCAGTAGCATTGTTTTGTTCGGGCGAAGAATTTTGCCAAGCCAAACTTGTTTGGCTTGCGCATCCCGTTAGCGCACTTACCATTAAGAGGGCGGCAAAGATGATGGGTAAACATTTTTTCATAGTAGAATCTCCTTTCTGTGAACAACGGTTTTTGATTTCCGGGTACAGTTAAAGAATACCGTCCTAACTTGAATCTACTTTGAATGGAATATGTTTTTTGTGTGAAATATAATTGCTAAAACCGTACGGAAACGATAACACCTTGAATCGTATTAGCGATCTTAATTTTCGCGCCATGCAAATCAAGAATTTTTTTTACAATATACAATCCTAAACCTGTGCCGCCTGTATGCCTGTTTCTTGACTGGTCTACCCTGTAAAATGGTTCAAACAGTTTGGAAATAGCTTCGTCGGGGATATGTGCGCCTGTATTCTCAATCGTAAGGGTGGTTGTTTCCGTTTCTTTCCATAACTTTATCAATACTTGACTTCCGGCTCCCGAATATGCCGCCGCATTTCCCAAAAGATTATCCAATGCTTTTTGAAGTAGCTGCATATCGCCTAAAATAGTAATCTCCGGAGATATGGATTGGCTGGCCGTCAAATTCTTTTGCATAAATAAATCTTCAAACGCTGTAACGCGGTCATTTATGAGATTGCTAAGATTAAAATTGCTTTTTTGGCAAGTATAACCCGTAGTATTTAATCGGGATATTGTTAAAAGCTCCTGTACCATTTTCCCTAAAGTGTCTGTAATTTCCAAAGACTGTGCAAGATATGTTTCCCTATCTTTATAGCGTCCCACTTGATAGAGCATACCTTGAAGCTGTCCCTGGATAATAGTGATGGGCGTTTTCAATTCATGGGAAGCTGCTGCAAAAAATTCTACCCTCTGTTTTTCAAGCCGCCTTTCCATGTCAATATCAGCTTGTAACTTTTGATTGGCTTCCTGCAATTCCGAAAGAGCCATCTCCAATTTTCGGGAGAGTGTATTTAGGCTGTCAGACAACACGCCTATCTCATCAGTGCGTCCGGCAGAACAAAATCCGCTGAAATCCATATCTGCCATTTGCTTTGAAAGTTTACTCACTTTTTTAATAGGCGCAGTCATATACCATGAATAGAAAAAGGCTGAAATGATAGAACCTGACAATACAACAAGGCAAAGCACGGGGAGCGTTCCCTGTATCGCTTCCTCTGTCTGGGTATGTTTTGCAGTATTCCTTGTCACCAATAACGTATAAATCGAATCGCTGTCAGCAAATGAAGCGGTGTAGGGTTTTGTTTTTTCTTTCTTTTCATAGTCTGTAATCTGCCCACCGACAAGCTGGTTAATATCATGTAAGCTCACTTCCTGTCCGTCGGACTGAAAGAAATGCAGCTCAAATTCATTTTCGTATTGTTCCTCTATCCAGTCGGACTCAGCTTCAAGGAATAGATAAGCGTATTCCTTTTCGGTTCTCGAAAATTCATCCGGCAAAAAGCTAAGCTCCAAATCGACATCTTCTATATCATATTGATAGTTTTTGGGGGCTGCCTGTAAAATGAAGCGATATGTCGTAAAACAGCACACCGCTATCAACAACAATGTCAGCAAAAAAACTTTAACAGATAATCGGCTTTTAATCCTCTCTATCAATTCTATATCCCACCCCTCTGATTGTTTCTATATAGTCAGCGGTTCCAAGTTTTTTCCGCAGATTCTTTATATGCGTGTCGATAATTCGTTCTTCTCCGAAAAACTCATACTTCCAAAGTGTCTGTAATAAATTCTGCCGTGTCAGAATCCTGCCCTTGTGGGTCAGCAGTTCTCGCAGTATTTCAAATTCGCGGGGCGTTAAATCTATGCGTTGTTCCCTGATATAAACCTTATACCCCTCTAAGTCCAGTGTTAAATCCTTATACGCAAAAGTCTGCGGCATACATTTAAGCTTTGATGAACGGCGTAGGACAGCGGCAATTTTCCTGAGCAGTACAGGCATGGAAAAAGGCTTTGTGATATAATCGTCAGCCTGCAGGTCCAAGCCTTTAAGCTGGTTTCCCTCGTCATCCAATGCCGTAAGCATAATGATAGGCACATCTGATTTTTGCCGGATAACTTCACAAACGCCAAAACCGTCAATTTTGGGAAGCATAATATCAAGCAGTATCAAATCAAAGCTCTGTTCAGAATACCTCGCAAGGGCTTCCACACCGTCAGCCGCCAGTATAACGCTATGCCCTGCTTCCTGTATAAAGTCGTGCAGCAATGCCGATATAGATGGATCGTCCTCAACAATTAAGATTTTACTCATAGCGCACCTCCTAGCCGTAATTGTAGCAGAGTAATTTGAATCTATTGTGTAGATTTGAATTTTCCGTCTATAATTATATTTGGTAAGTCATATAAACACAAGGCTTCTTCTGCGCACAGGTGGAAATATTTTGGCTGACTATTGAATTATGCTCTCGCACATCGTTATTGACGTGGCAGAGGGATTCGAGTATATTGGTAAGAAAAGAACGCGCGCTGAGGCACGCAGAGGTGGGGAATAAAATGGAGCAGATAAAAAGGGTGTTGGCCCATTGGAACATAACAGATTTTTTGATTGCAGAGCAATACCATGAGCAGACGGAGCGAATTTTGTGCCACATAGAAACGGCGGGAAGGACATATTTTCTAAGGGGGATTCCACAGGAAAAAGGGGAGGAGACAGTCAAGGGCAATGTGCTTGCCCATGAATATCTGGGGAATCAGCGGCGCATGGCGCCGGCCATCTATCCCACACGGGAGGGACATAACTATCTGGCCGACGGCGGCCACTGGTTTTACCTGACGGAATATATTGCCGGAAAGAACCTGGAGGAGAATGAGGCGGACGAATATGCGCTGGGACAATTGGCTGCAAGGCTCCATGAGCTGAAGGGATATGCGCATCCATCCGCCCTGAATCCGGATAAGTCCCGCTTTTACAGTTGGTTCGCAGATAAGCCCTTCAAGGAGCAGTTCGACCGGATTCTGGACGAACTGCCGGATTTCTCCGGACAGGAGCAGTGCCTGATCCACTCGGACTTAGGTCCGCACAACGCCATGCGCAGGGACAGTGGGGAAGTGGTGCTCATCGATCTGGACGATGCGGGAATCGGACCGAAATATCTGGATCTGGGATGGGCGTTCATCATGCAGTTTGTGGATTTTGATCATCAGACGGAAAAGATGCGATACCATTTTGATCTTGCGCTGGCCTTTCTGCGGGGATACTGCGGGGAGAGGAAGCTTTCCCGACATGAATATGATATGATCTGGCAGGGCGCTGTTTTTATGCACATCTCCTATATGCAGACTTACGGCCCTGATGCGGTGTACTCCCTGTGGAAAATCCTGCTGTTTGGAATGGCGCAGCGGGAAGAGCTGTGGGAAAAATGGAGAAATAACGGAAAAGAGGCGCTTATGAAACCGAAGATGATTTTAACAGATCTCGACAAAACCCTGCTTCGCTCCGACGGCAGTATCTCCTCGCGTACAAAGAAGGTCCTGAAAAAGTGCCAGGATCTCGGCATTCTGGTTGTGATTGCCACTGCCCGATATTGGATAGGGGCGGAACGTTATATAGACGAAATCCAGCCGGATTATGAGATCACGACGGACGGGACGCTGATTCACCGGCGGGGAGAGCAGATATACAGTCGCAGCATGGACGAAGACAGCGCAGACCGGATCATACGAGATATCATGAAACACAATCCCCAGACAGAGATAACAGTGGCAGCAGGGAGGCAGGTTTTTTGGAACAGCGATCACATAGCGGAGTCCGAAAAACTGCACAAGGCAGTTTACTGTGATTTTAGAAAGCCTCTGTTCCAGGCGGTGAACAAGATTGTAGTAGAGCTTTCAGACAGGAGAATAGCGGAGGAAATTGCAGACAGAAATCACTGCCGCCTGCAATGCTATAGGGGAGAAAACTGGTATGCCTTTCTGCCAGAGAAATCCGGCAAGATACAGGCCATTACGGAACTGGCGGGACTGTTGCATATCGCTCTGAGCGATATTGTCTCTTTTGGCGATGATGCAAATGATGTGGAGATGCTTGAGATTTGCGGCACGGGAGTTGCGGTGTCCAACGCTGTCACGGAGGCTCGAAGGGCTGCGGACTGCGTCACGCTGTCAAACGATGAGGACGGAGTGGCAGACTGGATTGAGAAGAATATACTTCATGAGAAGGACAGTCCAAACAGGTGATTCCAAAACACGTTATATGTTCATTGCGGTATATTGTCCCTGACCACAACGCTCTTTTTGGAAGAGTCTCCCACGCGTGTTAAGGAACGAACATTAATTTAATAAAAATCTGTTGATAAGCTAATACTAAATACCGTATAATAAAGATATCAACTGAAAGGAAGTGGTATTATGGCACTTGCAGTGCAGACAATCAGAAATCAGGAGATCTCAAAAACAGAATATTCTGAAAAAGCCGCCATAGGCGCGTTATATGACGAACTCTCCAAAGGAATAGACAGTATGAAAAAAGGCGATGTTTATACAATTAATGAAGCTTGGGAGGAAATTGATAAAATATAATGCCTGGAAAACCAAAGAAATATAAAATCGTAATATCCAGAGACGCACTTTGGGATATTAAATCAACTAAAAAGTATATTCTCGAAACATTTAAATATCGAGAATATGCAGAAAATTTTTCAAAGAAGATAAAGAAGGCTATTAAGGAACTGGATTCTTTCCCCCAAGGCTATGAAGCTACGGGATATGTGATTGAGGGATTAAGCATTTATTTCAAACCCTACAGTACATATTTAATTTTTTTCGTTGTGGAAAATTCTACTATTACGGTAATCCGAGTTTTAAAAGACCGTATGTATTGGCAATCCATTATTAAGAAAATGCAGAAAATTAACAGATAGATTTACTTTAATCCTCTCATTTTGGTGATGCACTGGTGGAATTATAGCGGGTATCTCCTGAATTTGAACGGGTGCTGAGGCACACAGATGTGGGGAATAGAATGGAGCAGATATAAAGGGCGCTGTCTTTATGCACATCTCCAATATGCAGACATATGGCCCTGGTGCGGTATCTTCGAGTAATCAAGTCTATATTCACTTTAGGAAATTCTGCGTATTTCTACATTTTATCGTAAACCACATAATGAGTCGGTTATACCGTTCCTTTGGATTTGTTGAAACCGGAGAAATGGACGGAAACGGTAATATGCAGTGCTCAACGCTGTCATGGAGGTGAAAAAGTGGGAAATTGTAGGTTGCTTTTATTTGATCTGGACGGAACATTACTCCGCAGCGATAAGACGATATCACAGGCGACGCGAAGAGCGTTACAGGAATGTCGGGAGAGAGGGATGCTGATTGGCGTGTCTACATCACGAGGGGAACAAAATGCATTGTCTTTCATAGAGGAATTGCAGCCGGATATATTGATTGCGAGCGGTGGGGCAATGGTAAAATATCATGGCGAATGTATATATAAGGCTGAGTTTTCCAGAGAGGAGACAAGGCGGATGATCGCATCTGCAAGAGAAGTATGCGGTATGGACTGCGAGATAACGGTTGATACCGTAGATTCCCATTATTGGAATTACAAGATTGATCCGAGGAAACAGGATCATAGCTGGGGGGACAGTATCTATACGGATTTCACGGATTTTGAAGAAGCTTCCCTGAAAATATGTGTGGAGATATCTGAGGACAGTCAGGCAGCGCGGCTCAGGGAGATGTTGGATTGGTGCGATTGCATCCGTTTTTCGGATGGATATTGGTATAAGTTTACCCCCAAAACGGCAACAAAAGAACAGGCGGTTCAAGTGGTGTGCTCTGTATGCGGAATCAGCGCAAAGGAGATCACAGCCTTTGGAGATGATCTGGCGGATATTGGTATGCTTCAACTGTGTGGGACCGGCATCGCCATGGGAAACGCTGTCAGCGCGGTCAAGGAGCAGGCGGATTTGGTGATCGGGGGTAATGACGAGGACGGGATAGCAGAATATTTGGCTTGACGGGGAATCAAGCAAGGGGGAGCAGGGATGGGAGGCAGAAGCAGGCAAAAGAGGCCCAAGGAAAACAGGTTTTTGAAATGGATAAGATCGCTGATTCCACAGTATGCGACGAACAGGCAAGTTTTAGGCTTTCTGAATATCAGCACATGGATAAAGTTTCCGAAAAAATTCATACTTCGTCATCATGACGGGAATTTGAGAAAATTGGTTGCGGCGAGTCAGCAGGGAGCGTTCTATCAACAGGGTACATATATCGAAAACCAGAGTGAATGGAAGGCGATAGAGTTTGGAATGACAGATATGGCATATGCCGGATGCGAAATCATGGCGACGTATAATGCAAGGCTTTCTCTGGGGGAAGAGATGACTGCAAAAGAGATGGCGGAGCTGATTCAATCTTTTGAGAGGCGCGGAGCTGTTCTGGGCGGAATATTTGGGACGGCTCCCACGGCGATCTATCGCTATTTTCGCGATAACGGATACCGCGTCGGCATGATGACCGGCATGTTGGAAGACGAGATCAATGCGTTTGGAGAAGGGTACGGCACAGCTATCATCACTTTTTTTAATAACCGGAACGATATCATGTCCCAGGTGCATACGGTCAACGTTTCTAAGCGGCAGGGAGGATTTGTGTGCCATAATGCATGGCTGGATGCGGCGGGGGAAAACACATGCGGCAGTCTGGCTGAGGCAGTCAGAAGGGTTTCCAATGGAAACGCCAAATTAATCAGTATCATAGGGATTGATTCAAAATAGGGAGTGATCGGATGCCGCTGGAAAAACTACTGGATCAGAGAAACAAGGCACTACAGAAGAAGATAAGCTTGGAGATGGAGCGCGTCAGAGACGGACAGAGCAGTAAGGATATGGGGCAACTGCAAACAATATTAGAGGAGCTTCGAAGCAGTAGTGAAAAGAGAACAGCAGAGTTATGTTATCCCCGTATTATTATTGATTCCTGGGATTACTTAGACAAATTAGGCATCGAGTTAATGGAACTGGCGGAATTATATGGAATGGTGAAAGGGCCTGCGCAATAGGAAAATGTAAGCAAAATGAAAGCAGATTTCTTTAATAAGATGAAAAATATGTTACTTCGAGCATTTCCGACAGGGATAAATGAAGAATACTACAGGATATTGATTTATCTGTTGTATGATGATATGTGTGATGAAAATTTGGCATTAGTGATGTCGCAAGTCACTGACCGACCTGTGGAAATAGTAGCAAACGATATTTATAAAATCAATCAGGTTGCACTCGATAAAAAAGTAATTCAAGAGGTGGAACAACAATTAAATACATTTGGATTTGAGGAGTGGAAAAAGGGCGATTAGAATCTTGGAGGGAAGATGAGACAGATCATCGATCAGTGGGAACTGCTGTGTAAGGAATGCTTTGCGGCGTGGTTTATCATGAATAATTTTCCGAAGGGATTGGATGTTTTTAGAGACTGTTCTCTGGCGGACAAAAAAGCAGAGGTAGACGTGCCGGAATATATTCAGAATCGCATTATGAACAATAGAACCGCTAAAACGGATGAACTGAGATATACCCCGCCGGTTCCCTGGGTGCAATATAATGACTGGCCGGTTTGCTGTGATGATTTCATGCAGTATATGGGCGAATGGCAACAGAAAGATTTCATTGCACATTCATTGGACGGAAATGGAGTAAAATTGCTGGAACAACTGCTTGAGCAGGATACCAGAAAGCAAGTGGACGACATTTAGGTTCTATGGGAGGTTGTGGGCTATGATACCGTCGCCTATATCTTTAAATGTCAGATATGTGGGAAAATTGTGGCGGTGTGCCAAAGCTATTAAAAATTTTCCCGTGATATCATCAGCTTTCTGTGGGTATTTTATAACTGTTCAAGTATGCTTCCAATGTCACTGTTGATACATGATCAATGTGACTTATCTGCAGGAAGCGGATATGGTGGTCTATAATTGTTAGCAGGAAACGCAAGTATTTTACTTCGCAAATGGGAGGATGAAATATGTATCAGCATCATAAGGAGTCGTTAGAAAATATGATAAAATATTTTGAAGGCAGAGAGGAGGTGACTGCGGTCATTTTTGGCGGCTCTGTGGCAAAGGGCTGTGAACGTGCTGATTCAGACTTAGACGCCATGGTTGTGATTACGGATGAGGCGTATGAGAAGAGGCAGCAGGAGAATAGAACGGCTGAGACAATAGAAGGATACTGCACATATGAGGGCGGTTACTTTGATATTAAGTATATGACGAAGCAATTCCTGAAGGATGTGGCGGAGAGGGGAAGCGAACCGGCGAGAAATGCCTTTGTCAAGGCGGTTGTGCTATTCACCAAAGACAGTGAAATACCGCTTCTGGTATCTCGGATACCGATCTTTCAAAAGGGTGAAAAGGACGAAAAGATGTTATCCTTCTATGCCGATTTCTGGTTGAATTATTATTATTTTCTCAAGGGTTGTTCTGCCTCCGGCTATATGAGGCTTCATGCGGTAAATGAGGTGATTTACAGCATATACAGAATGACGCTGCAGGAACATGAGGTTCTTTTTCCCAGCAACAGGAGGCTGGAGGAGTTTGTCAGCAATCTGTCAGAGGATACGGCGAGGCTGGCTGCGCTGGGGAAGACCGTCGCAGAGACTCTGGATATGAAGGCGCTGGATGAATTTGTCTCCTGCTTTATGAGTTTGACGAAGTATGAGATACCGACGGATATAGGGAGCATTCTATCAAGATATACGGTTGATTTTGAGCAATGGTGGAGAGTGCCCAGGCCTAATATTAACGAGTGGTGAGCAAAGTAGGGCAGGGGTATGATGTGCGGGAGTGAATTCCTTAAATCAAGTTCCAAAATGATGGCGTTGTGTCCGGAATGCGCACACATTTTATATGGCTATCCGAATTGTAATCATCTCTTTAAAAACGGAAGATGTATCCACTGCCATTGGGATGGTAGCAGAAGTGAATACATAAAGTGGCTCATGAGCGATAGTTGATATCCTGAGCGAAAAGGTAAAATCGGTAAGGTGACGGCATACTCAAAAAATCAGGCGGCGGCAAAGCGAGAAAGGAGAATGCGAATATGCTTGAGCAGAAAGTAAAATATCAATTCTGTGAAGTGATTGATCAACTCAGAAAAATCTATTTTGAGCAGGGGGAGCAGGCTTTGTATCAGGATGGCGACTGGTGCGTATATGTCCTGGAAGAAGACATATTTCCGAAGCTTGATACGGAGTGCTATATTGACGAATATCCGGAAGTAACAGATGACGATGAGGAAATATATCCCAGCTTTATTATAGACAGCGGCTACGAGTTAGTCTACACTGGCGAAATGCTGCAGGACGTTATTGTTTCTGCACTGAACAGAAAGAAAAACGCCTCCAATGAGGAGCTTTTGGCGGCAATTGATTACTATGATGAATATGATACGTTTATGGAGATATAAACGCATTTTTGCTCCGTCGCGCGGATATTTATGGAGGATACCATGCCGTGAAAGCGAAAAGTCAGGCCATATATGAAGAATTATGTAAAGCATTGAGAGATACAGAGATAGACAAGTGCTACTGTCTGGCAGTCATGGGGATGAACCGCACACTTTGCCTGTGTCCCAGATTGAGCCGATTTGATCGCCTTCAGGACTTGAATTTATTGTATGGATTTATGCATGAAAACATGAGAGAGGTGTGCGAACACAGGCAAACCTACAAAGGCTATGACGCGATAAGAAGCTTTTTTGACAATTTATCAGATCAGGAAGACGAATACATCTATTTTAATCCAGAAGATACGAAGGAAGAGACCTCCCTGAAAAGCGGATTATATGAGTTTCTGGAAACATGGTTTGCCTTTTTGGGATTGCTCATCAATTCTCTGGAAAAATATACGCCGGAAAAAATGGTTTCCTTTATTACTCTTCCGGTGCGGTATCTGGACGCTTATCTCCTGAATGATTATTACAAAAGCATTGATGAGGGGCAATTGCAGGACTTTGTAAACGTGCATCCGTTACTTACAAATGAGGCGGAAAGAATCCGTTTGGATTGTAAGCAGGTGTTGAGAAGCGATCACAACTCTCTGTATGAACGGGTATCTCTGTACAGTGGGATAGATATTTTGCATGAAAATGTTGGCGCTCCGGCGATGTCGGCGAGAAGCTCTCTGGAGCATGATGGAGATTTTTCACCTTCTATTTGAGCAGTATCGCAGACAGAGTCTGCGATATGCAGGGGGATTATCAGGCAATGGGAGAAGAAATTAACTTGATTACGTCCGTCGAGGCTAATAAATACCTATGGCAGCAGGTCAAACAGCTCCTGACGGCGAGGGGCTTCCTCGTGTGTCCCTACAAGCCCAAATATATGGTGAGGCTGCGGGAGCACTACCTTCAGATGGTCTATCAGGAGATATCGTATGGCACAACAAGCCTTCAAGCGATTGTTCTCCCTGCCTGGACTTATCAGGAAGGATGGTTCTTTTCGAGCCGCATTTCCCCGCGGCGAACGAATACGGATATTGCGGGACTGAACCTCTATTCAGAGGCGGCTTATCGGCAGAATACGTCGCTGAAGACATACTTTGACCGCGCTGAACTGGTGACCATGTGGGCGGAGGCGATTCTTCCTCAATTGCAGGAGGAACTCATAGAATACTTTGATAACATGGATTTTCAAGCATATGCAGATATCTGTGAAAACAGGGGAGACAGGAGCCTGCGGTATGGGTCTTCGTGCGACGGAGTCAGGCTCCTGGCCATCGGATATAACTCTCTATGGATGCGGCAATATGAAAAAGCAAGGGAATTTATCCGAAAGGCAATTGCAGTGATGCAGGAGCTGGAGAAACGGAGAGCAGGCGTGGCGGATCAGGATTCCATGTTTCTGCTGGATCTAAGGAATGGAGAGGAAGTACTGGGCGTCCTGGAAAGCAGTATTCCCGATCGGGAAAAAAAGATCACAGAAATGCTGTGCGGGTTAGAACGTAGCGCAATGGAGAGAACCATGCATATAGCGCTGAACGATAAAAATGAGACAATTAAAGTCAGGAAGGCAAAGCAGAGGGAAACAGAGTTAAACACATGTCATCGCGCGGCCAGGGGAAATGAGAGAAGATGAAGAAAACAGAACAACCGATAGAGTGGATTACCGCCCAACAGGTCAATTCATACATCATTGAGCAGGCGGAAACGCTGTTGCAACGGGAAGGATTTGTAATGGGCAGACAGGAAGGATTGCTGCTGAGATTGAAAGAGCACCACCTTCAGATCATCTGCCGCGTTGGATTGGAAGAGATCAAATTGAAGCTGATCATTGCCCCGTCGTGGCTCTGCTGTGACAGTTATCATCACAGCAAAAATATGCGTCTAAAATGGAGTAATCTCCCTGACCTTCGCAGTAATATTTATACCGATATCGCGTTTAAGCAAAGGATATCTTCCAAGGTATTCTATCAGAAAGAGGAGTTTTTTCATACGTGGGATACGGCCATGTTACCGGAGCTGCAGGAGGATGTCATTGGCATGTATGATACCATGGATTTTGACACCTATGCGCGTATCTGTGAAAAGGAAGGCCAGGGATGGACAGTGGGATATGAGGACGAAATCTGTCGAAATCTTGTTATCGGGTACAACAATTTCTGGAACAGACAGTATGAGAGAGGAAAGCCATATCTGGAGAGCGCAATATTGGAAATGGGCAAAAATCCGACAAGGACAGGCTCAAAACAGGAATACGCCCAGGATATAGAGAACGCGAGAGCGATATTGGACATATACGAGGAGCGGAAGGCAGGCTGGGAAGAGAATGTTTCGGACCAATTACTGTCAATGGAGCGTATGACGGTACAACAATATTTGTTGTAAATAAATGAAGAAGAATCAGAAATGCTGATGAAATCAGCGCTTCTCCGGATAAGAAAGAAAATCTATGAGGATGTTCAGATGAAAGAGCTGGAGGATTTATTAAACTCCATATATCTGGGGGACAGATATTGTGAAAAAATGGAGATTGACGGAGATAAAATAGTTATTCAAATCAACTTGATTTCCAGAGTGAAAAGAGGATGTAAGGAATGGGATTACTATTCAGAAGAGGACATGGAACATGGCTGTCTGGTGTTTGAGGATGTAATCGAGTACTTTTCAGATAATGACTTAGAGTTCAATGATGAAATCTATGAAATACGGGTAACAGGAAAGGAAGGCGACATATATTCCTTTATCGTTTGCGGCTGCAATGTATCTGATCAGGCTGTTTCAACCGATATCCAATTCCGGATAAAAGCGAAGAAGTTTTATCTATATGATCCCATAAATGACATAGCTGTCACAGGTTAGGGGGGAGTCCATAACTCCCCAAAGGGAGATAATATGACACTGGCAAACTATTTGTACGCGCTTGCATATAGTGATATATATGATGAAAGTAAATGGCAGGACTGGGCGGCGGAGCTTTTAAAGGATGCTGTCTATAGTGACGATACAGAATGGCTGTTTGAAGTATTCCTCGCCACCGACAAAAAGAAATTATTTGAAGCTATTGCACAAAGAATGTGGGATGAAGAGTATTTTGCATATAACAAATACGTCTTGACAGAGATTATTCAAGGGTATTACTATCACCAATATATCAGTAAAACGATAAGTTTGCATGAGATGCTGGAGAAATCGGGAGATGTGGCAGATGCGGGACAGGACTCAAAAGGATGTGAATTTTTTTACGATCTTCTAAATCAGATAGATGAATCTCCGTGTATTGCCGATTCTGCTGAGTTCCAGGAAAAAATCTCTCAGTACTACAGTCCTCTGTGCGCAGCAGCCATGGAACAACAGAGAATGCTGGAAGCAGCCACAATAGAAGGAGGGCATTCCTAAATGCTTTGTGAGCAATGTGGGCAAAAAATGAACTGGCGTATCGAGGGTTCCACACAGGGGTGGAACTGCCCAGCATGCGGATGGGGTGTGGTTACAACGTATATTAGCCAGATCGACGCAGATCAGACAGAATACATCCTTTATATGAAGAATGTGTCGGAAATTAATCATGAAAAAATAAGATTCGTGGCCCAAACCGCTAATGTCAATTTCCTGACTGCCAGACAAATGCTTGAGGAAAAAGAGGTATGTCTGATAAAAGCAAAGGCGTCGAAGATCAAGGAGACAATTGTAAAAATGCAGGAACTAAATATAGAATACAGTGTATTTCCGGCGTTTTATTACTAGAAAAACGCAATGCCAAGGCAGATAATATAATCTATGCCAATTTGACTGTGGAAAAGGAAAAATGGAATGCAGAATTCTTGACCGATCAGGCTGCAAACCCATTGACAAGCAGACAGATTAGTTGTACAATCTGTAAAAATATGACCAAAGGCTATGAAGAGAAGAGTAGGTAGTTAGATATGGTACAGAGAGCCTGATCAGGTGAGAACAGGCACAGAAGGAACTGCTGAAAATGGTCTCGGAGCCGCGTACCGAAGCTGATGTGCCAAGGCTACGACGGGTGCACCCGTTACAGTGATAGACTATCGGTGAATCATTTCTCACCTGTAGTTGATAAGGCTTATATCGTGAGATATGGGTGAATCTAGGGTGGTAACACGAAGCAGCAGCTCTCGTCCCTGAAAAGAAATTTTCAGAGAGGAGGGCTTTTTTGATGTAGTAAATTCACCAGAAACCAAGTTGAATCTGAGCGCCCGCTGAAGCGGGCAGATGGGAGTGAATATGAGAGACATTTTAATTGGCGGAGCGTGGCCCTATGCTAATGGGTCATTGCACATCGGACACATTGCCGGTTTGTTGCCTGGAGATGTGTTGGCGAGATATCACAGGGCAATCGGAGACAATGTGTATTTTGTATCAGGAAGCGACTGCCATGGAACTCCGGTGGCAATTCGGGCCAGGCAGGAGAACAGGACGCCGCAGGAGGTCAGTGACCGTTATCATGAAGAATTTGTAGAGTGCTTTGATAAGTTGGGCTTTCGTTATGACTGGTATACCAAGACCTCCGCAGAAGAGCATCAGGATTTTGTGAGAGAATTCCATAGAAAACTATACGAAAGCCCGTATGTCTACGAGAAGGAAGCTCCGCAGGCTTACTGTGAGCACTGTGATACTTTTCTGGCAGACCGCTTTGTATTGGGCAAATGTCCCAGATGCGGAGAGGATACCAGAGGCGACCAATGTGATTTCTGCGGCGCCGTTCTCGAACCGGAGACTCTGGTAGAACCGATATGTGCGGTATGCGGCAACCCGATCAGCTTTAAGAATTCCAGGCACCTGTATATCGCCATCTCAAAGCTGCGGGCAGAATTGGAATCGCTGGTCGAGAGTCATCCAGAATGGAGAAAAAACGCCATCGCATTTACCAACCGGTATATCAGCGACGGATTAAGGGACCGCGCGTTGACCAGAGATCTGGAATGGGGAATAAAAGTTCCCAGAGAAGGCTATGAGCACAAGACAATATATATCTGGGCCGAGAATGTACTGGGGTATCTGTCCGCGAGCAAAGCGGCGGCCAAGGCGCGCAATGCCGATTTTCATCAATTGTGGGGAAAGGAGGCCAAACATTATTATGTACACGGAAAAGACAATATCCCTTTCCACACTATCATCTTGCCGTCGCTATTGCTGGCCAACGGGGAGGGGTGGCATCTGCCCGACCAGATTGTATCAAGTGAATATTTGACTCTGGAAGGGAAAAAGATCTCTACCAGCCAGAATTATGCCATATGGGTGAAGGATTTGCTGGAGCGCTATGAGGCTGATTCCATCCGCTACTTTTTTATCGCCAACGGCCCTGAAAAGAAGGATGCGGATTTCTCGTGGAGAGAATTTATTCACAGTCATAATGGAGAGCTGCTCGGGGCCTACGGGAATTTTGTCAATCGCTCACTGGCATTTATTCAAAAATACTGCGGCGGAGTCGTACCGCAGGGAAGCGATAATCAGGAGATCATCAGGCAGCTCGACAACCTGTATCCTGCCGTTGGGAAACGGATTGAAAATGGTTGTTTCAAGGATGCCATAGATAAGATATTTGATTATGTAAGAAGCGCAAACAAATTTTTTGACACAGAACAGCCGTGGATCACGCGAAACACTGACAAAACGGCCTGCGAAAATACACTGTATCAGTGTGTTCAGATCATTGCGAATCTGGCGGTATTGCTCTCGCCGTTTCTGCCGTTCTCTTCAGAGAAGGTGATCAGATGGCTCAATCTAAGCGACAGATGGCACAGACAGTCTGTCCCAGGCGGTTATCAATTACCGGAGATAGGTATCCTGTTTCAAAGAATTGACACAAAGGCAATTGAACTGGAGACAGAAAAACTGAGGCCATAAATCGACATTATCTATTGAATTTTTTATGTGAGATATGATACAATTCTAATACGGAAAGTACCCACGACGGGGTGGTAGCCTCCTAGCTTATTACCGGTTTACCGGAATACATAGGAAGGAGGTGACGCTTATGACTGCTTTTGAAATCATTTCGATTTTCATAGGTATTTTAGCTCTGCTGATTACCTTTGGTAGCTTCATTGTTGCGTTGCTTGCCTTTCTCGATAAGAGGAACAAGCCTAAAAAATAAGCCTCCCTTGTCTGATCCACAAGAGAGGCTTTGTCCGTAAGGACAAACCACTTAATGTAGGAGCATCCACTTTGGAGTGGGTGCTTTCCCTTTGTGAATACATAATAACATCATTTGGCCTGGTTTACAAGCACTTTTTGCTTATATGATAGAAATAACAGACCAGCAAAGTATTGCTAATTTCCAAGGATTCACATATAATTGATATATCACAGTCAGGAGGTAGCGCCTATGCATTCACCGTTGGAGATTGCCAGAAGTTACGTGGAAGTGAGTATACATAAGACACACCTGTCCGCCTTTAAGATGGTGATATTGGGGATGTTTGCCGGATTTTTTATTGGATTTGCAGGTATCGGTTCGACCACGGCCTCGTCCACCATCGCCAGTCCCTCCGCGGCGAAGCTGCTGGGAGCGATAGTCTTTCCCGCAGGCATGGCCATGGTGCTGGTCGCGGGAAGCGAGCTTTTTACAGGCAACACCCTGATTATCCTGGCGGTGCTGGAGCGGAAGATCACAGTGCTGAAGATGCTCAAAAACTGGTTTTTTGTCTTTGTGGGCAATTTTCTGGGCGCGGCCCTGATAGCTCTGGGCGTGGTTGCCGGCCATACGCCTGATCTGTTCGGCGGCGACCTGGCGGGGAGCATTGTGGCGGCAGGGGCATCGAGGTGCAATCTCAGCTTTTCCCAGGGGCTGATACGGGGAATCCTGTGCAATGTGCTGGTGTGTATCGCAGTGTGGATGTCTTTTGGGGCCAAGAATATTTCCGGCAAGCTGATGGCCAGCTTCTGGCCCATTATGCTGTTTGTGCTCTGCGGCTTCGAGCACAGTGTGGCCGATATGTATTTCGGCACGGCGGCGTTGCTGGCCTCCCACGAATACGGGATTGCGGCAGAGGGATTGACGCTGGCACGGTTTCTGGGCAACTGTATCCTTCCTGTGACGCTGGGCAATATTATCGGAGGGGCAGGTATCGTGGGCTGTGGTTACTGGCTGGGCTATCTGCGGCATACGCCTCTGAGTCCGGTATCTGTCGAGCAGGAGCAGGAAGAGATCGACATCGCCGAAGAGTATTAGTGTACTGTATTGTATTTACATAAGTATTGCCAAGCAAAGCCTGAGAGTGGTATTTCAGGCTTTGCTTTGTGGGATAATTGCCGGCGGAGGAGGATTGCCATGTACAATATCGGAATATGCGATGATGAACAGGCCTTTGCCGCGGAGCTCGAGGAGATGATTGGGCGCTATGCACGGGAGACCGGCGCTGAGCTGCGCACGACGCTGTTTCGCAATGGCAGGGAGTTGATCAGCGGCGGTAAGCTGGAGCTGGACCTGATCTTTCTGGATATCCAGATGGATGTTATGAACGGCCTGGAGGCGGCCAGGCGCATTCGGGAGAGGGATGGGAGGGTGAGCATTATCTTTCTCACATCTCTGACAAAATATGCGCTGGCCGGTTATGAATATCAGGCTGTCGACTATGTGATCAAGCCCATCACATACGCGCGCCTGAAGAGAGAGCTGGACCGCTGGCTGGAGAGCGTCAGGAGAGAGGAGCGGAGGTATATCCTCGTGAACAATGAGGAGGGGCATCACCGGATAGACCTGAGCACTCTGCGCTATCTGGAAACATACAACAGGAATGTGATGCTGCACACCGACAGCGGGGAGATCATTTCCCACAAGAAGATGAGAGAGCTGGAGGCGGAATTGGAGGACGCGCATTTTATCCGCTGTCATTCCGGCTATCTGGTGAATCTGTTTTATGTGAAAAAGGTGGGCAAGTTGGAGCTGATTCTGACGGACGGGGAGAGCATCCCCATCAGTCAGCCCAAGCGCAAGCTGGTCATGGAGAAATTGGCCGATTACTGGGGGGACAGGCTGTGATGGAAAACGCAATCAGATTATTGGACCTTCTCAGCATGGCGCTGGCCTACGTGTATACCTTTGTAATGTATCAGGTGATAGCCACTATTCTGCCCACGAGGAAGAATTGGGTGGTCAAGCTGCTGACCTTTTTGGCGCTTAAACAGTTGGCGGGGACCATCATTTTTTTGAATGACCCATGGAATATTTCTCTGGCTATGATCGGATTCGCCGCCTACATCTTTATCTTTTATTCGGGAAAATGGGAAAAAAAGACATCGGCCTTTCTGATCTTTTTTCCTATGATTATCGCTGTCAATTTTCTACAGCAGAATTTGTTCAGCGATCTGTTCTTTGCCGTCAGTCACGCGCCAACCCCTGCGCGTGATGCAAACGGCAACCTGACGAACTGGAGTGAGAAAGTCCTGCTGCTGAGCACGGCGATCTACAGCCTGTCTCATATTGCGCGCCTGCTGTTCTGGGGAGGGGCGTGGCTCTTTCTGAGAAGATATCGGGAGCAGATTGCCTCCGAGCATATCGGAAAGAAGACCTGGCTGATAGCGGACATCCTGATGCTGGTTCCCACGACCGCCCTGTTCACCGCCATATTTTTCATCACGCAGGCCAATTATATCGTGTATCCGCTATGTGTGGTCATTATACTCGGTGGACTGGTGGGTGTCTCTCTGATCGCCTATATGAGCCGTTCGGAGCAGATGGCCCGTGAAGCGCAGGCTCTCCAACAGCAGCACGCGTATTATGAGGAGAAATTAAAGGCGGAGGAGAACGTTCGGAGATTGTATCACGATATGAAGAACCATTTGCTGCTGCTGGAGAACCAGGACAGTCCTGAGACCAGGCAGATGGCGGCCGAGCTGCGCCGACAGATCGCGGACTATGAGAATTATATCCACACCGGCAATGACTTTCTGGACATCATTATTCGAGATAAGGCGAAGCAGGCTCAGGATAACCAGATTGATTTTTCGGCGGCAATTCATTTTGAGCAGGGAGGCTTTCTGGAACCCATTGATATCAGCACCATCTTCGGCAATGTCCTGGACAATGCACTGGAGGCCAGCCTGAAGCTCCCGCCCAAGGAGCGTCTGATCACTGTGAAGGCGGAATGCGTGCGGGATATGTTGTCCATCATCGTGGAAAATAATTGTCTGCCGGAGGGCGAAAGCTGTGAGAGGACATCCAAGGAGGACAAGCTCCTCCACGGGTTTGGCATCAGGAATATCAGGCAGGCGGTGGAAAAATATGACGGCCAATGTCTGATCCGTCAGGGCAGGGGATGCTTTCAGGTGAAGCTTTTGCTGCCGCTGCCGTAGAGACGGCGCATATGGAGCGGATACCGGTCCGCAGGCTCTTGTGGAGGAGAGTCTGCGTTTTTTTTTCGTATGCCGATCTTTTAATCTAACTGTTGCAAGTATAGAATAAGCAGCCAAAATAGTAGTTTAGGCAATTCCCCTTGTAAAATTCTCCTGAAAAAGTATTCTGGTCTTATCACAAACAGCATTTTAGTGGCGGATGCATTTCACGAAGGGCTGCAATGCTCCGCCGGAAGGGGAGAACGTATATGACAATCTTAGAGACAGCACATTTACAGAAAACTTACGGCCGAGAGGAGAGCCTGGTGAAAGCGTTGGACGACGTGAATATGTCTGTGGAGGATGGACAATTTGTGGCCATTGTCGGCACATCGGGCAGCGGAAAGTCCACTCTGCTGAATATGCTGGGCGGACTGGACACGCCCACCTCCGGCAGCGTGACTGTGGAGAACAGGAGCCTTGAAAGGATGAACGGGGAACAGCTCACGGTGTTTCGCAGGCAGCGAATTGGCTTTATCTTCCAGAATTACAATCTGATTCCCTATCTGACAGCCTATGAAAATATTGTCTTGCCGGTGCGACTGGACGGCAGGGAGGAGGATGCAAAGTTCCTGGAGCAGATTGTGGATTTTCTGGGGCTGGACGGCAAACTGAAAAGCTATCCAAGCCATCTCTCCGGCGGTCAGCAGCAGCGGGTGGCGATAGCCAGGGCGCTGATCTCCAAGCCGGCCATCATCCTGGCGGATGAGCCCACCGGCAACCTGGACAGCCTCAGCAGCGACAAGGTGATCAGCCTGTTGAAGATGACCGCCGAGAAGTTCCGGCAGACGATCGTGATGATCACCCACAATCCCGAAATCGCGGAGAGGGCAGATGTGAGAATTCGGATAGAGGACGGCAGGATCGTGAAAGGATGACCTGCAGTCCAGCGATCGGCACAATGACACAGACGCGGCCTGCGCCGCGCGGAAATGAGGTAAGGATGAGCAACAGGAAAATAACCAACAAAATGATATCTTACATGTCCAGGCAGAGCCTGAAAACCAGCCGTATGCGCAATATGTTCGTGATGATCACCATCATACTGGCCTCCGCCCTGCTCACTGGCATTCTTGCGTTTGCCATGGGGCAGGAGGAGCAGAACAGAAGGGAGCTCGCCCACAGACAGCAGGTGAGCTTCTACAACCTGACAGAAGAGCAGGTGGAGGCTCTGAGGAAGGATGAGCGACTCTCCTTCCAGATTCAGGTAAAGACAGGGGTGCCTGCGGAGATCGGAAGCTTCAATCTGCTGCCCTGCTTTGTCAGCGAGCTATCCGATGAGATTCGCGTTGGCAGTCTGGAGGACGGCGCATTGCCACAGCAGGATAATGAGGTGGCCGTCTGCGCCGCCGCGCTCCGTAAAATGGGGCTGGAGCCACAGGTCGGAAGCAGTGTGACCTTCTCATTCTATGACGGCAGTGTGGAGACCTTTACCGTCTCTGGCATTCTGGAGGGCAGTGAGGAGGCCAGACAGTATACCGCATTTTTTTCCCAAGGCTATGCGGAGCATGGAAGTCAGCTGTCCAGCCAGCCCTATGAGGTATATGCGAAGCTGCGGGATACCACGTATCTGTCGGCCAGAGAGTGCAGGGAGCTGATGTATCAGATCGGTTGGGATCAGGGGATAGAGAGGGAATATGTGAATCCCTCCAAGGCATTTCTGGACTCGCTGTCCCCGGCCGCGCAGATCCTGATGCTGTGCGCACTGGTGGGGGTGGTCATTCTGCTGGCATGTGCCCTGGTGATCTACGGTGTGTTCTATCTGTCTGTCATAGGAAGAATCCATCAGTTTGGACAGCTTCGCACCCTTGGTATGACCGCAAAGCAGATGAAAAGGATGGTTTCGCGGGAGGGGGGCATATTGTTTGTGCGCTCCGCCCCCATAGGTATCTGTGTCGGCACTGTTGTGGGATACGGCCTGGTTCCGGGCGGCTTTAGCATATACAATATGGTCACGATCCTGATTGCGACATTTGCCATTATCTACGCGATCACGATGATCTCCGTCCACAGGCCCGCCAGAATCGCTGCCACTGTATCGCCCATGGAGGCGCTGCGCTATGTGCCCCAGGACGGAATGAGGCGGGCATCTGGCAGGAAGCTGTGCCGCAGGCTGACTCCCATAGGTCTTGCGGCAATGAATTTCTCCAGGAATAAAAAGAAAGCGGCTATTACCATGCTATCTCTGGCCCTGGGCGGCATACTCTTTATGACGGCGGCCACATATCTGTCTTCCTTTGATCAGGATGGCTTTGCCAGACAGGGCAATTTTAAGAATGCAGAATTCTATATCCATTACACTCAGGCAGCGGTAGCGCTGAGTGAAAGTGGCAGCAGCGGGCTGCAGGCCCGAACTCCTATGGACGAGGAGATGGTTACGGCTATTCTCTCTCTGGACGGAGTGAAGAAGGTGGAGCAGATCAAAAGCTTCGGGGTCAGCTATGATTTTTCCCTGCGGGATGAATATGCCAAGAATGATACGATCTATCTGATGACTGAGGAGGAGACGAGGGGGATCGGGCAATATCTGGAGGCTGGGAGCGCAGACTGTGACAAGCTGATGAGCGGCGACTATATATTGGCTACGGACAACCGCACTGTACAGGAAATCTACGGATGGCAGTTTCAGCCCGGTGATCAGATTACGCTGCATTACTATGACGGCGATAAGCCGGCGGAGAAGGAGGTCGTAATTCTGGGTATTTTGAGTGACAGCTTCGTGCTGGAGCACAGTAGCCTGGAGGGGTGGTTTATCATGCCAGAGCAGGCGATCCTGGATTGGCTGGAGTATGATACGCTCAATTCCGGTCTGCTGGTATCCGTGGACGAAGCGCGGGAAGCCGCAGTGGAAGAGGCGCTGGAGACGCTGCTGGCCCAGAGGCCGGAGCTGGAGATGGAGACGCTGGCGGAGCGTCGGGTCGTCTACACCCAGAACGCCAATCGGTTATTTGGAGCCATCAGCGGCTTGGCGGTGTTCATCATGATGTTTAGCATCCTGAGCATGATGAACACGCTGATCACCAATATCGTCACGCGCAGACAGGAGCTTGCCATGCTGGAATCCATCGGCATGGGCGCGAGACAGCTGCGAGGGATGCTGCTGGGAGAGAGTCTGCTGCTGGTCATGGTCACTGTGGGCGTCACCATGACCGCAGGAACCCTCTGCGGGTATACGCTAAGTCGGATGCTGTACCGGGCAGGTGCTTTCTATATGGCTTTCCGGTTCCCCATAGGTCTGGCCCTCGCCTACGGCGCGGTGCTGACCGTGGTGCCGATCTTGATCACACTCATCCTGATGCATCGCTTTGCCAAGGACACATTGGTGGAGCGTCTCAGAGGGATGGAGAACGGATAAAAACAGACTGCGGAAAATATGAGTTGATATCTGATATCGGCTCATATTTTTTTGCAAAAATGTTTGAGGTGGAAATTCATAGTCAAGCCATGTTACACTTAACCGATGTTATCCGGCGCTGCCCTAAGTGCGGCAAAAAGACATATTTTGAGAACACAAAAAGATTTCGCATCAATGCCAATGGGAATAAACTGAATATCTGGCTGATTTACCAATGTGAGGAGTGCAAGCATACGCTCAATCTGGTGATCTATGAACGGCAGAAGGTATCCTCCATCCCCAGGGAAGAATATCAACGTTTTTTTTGGATAATGATGAGGAACTTGCGGAGATGTATGGCAAAAGTATACAGTTATTTTTAAAAACAAATGTGATATTGACTTTGAAAGAGTGAGCTATAAATTTGTTTCGCAACACAGAGTCATAGAAGGCAATGATCTTGGGGAACAGCTTGTGGTTGCAATTCATAACCCTTATGGACTGAGAATCCATCCCGAAAGACAGGTGGCTGAGGTCTTAGGATTATCCCGAAGTCAGGTCAAGCGTTTGCTGGAGAGCGGTGAAATAACATGGGATATGAAGCTTTCGCAATTGGTTGCTGTCCGCATCAATTCCTGCCTCTTACCATCTCTTCATTTTTGATATAATAACCCAAGAGGTTCCCCTTTACATTGAAGATTAAAGAAGTTTCACTGGTGGTGAGAACATATTTTGTGATTTCTACCTTGTCTCATCCAGGTAGAGCTGCACTCTGTTCTGGATCAGCTTGCATACCTCCTCCTTCGATTTATCTCCATCCGTGAAAGCTTGGGCTTCTTCACAGATGATTTCCAGTATTGTGGTGGTACGTATGGGGAAATAGCGGCCTCGTTCTGCGCTATGCATTCCCTCCTCCAATATCTCCTCCGTCAGCACAGCGTCTGATTGTCCCTTTTCTATCTGGCCCAACAACCAGTGATAGAAGCTACTGCACATTTCCTTGTTGGCGGGGGGAAAGGATGTACAATATCCCTGTCCCTCTTCTCCCAAAATATATTTCACGAATTCCCAGGCTCCCTCCTGATGCTTGGAATCAGAATTCGCATTCAACATCAACGAATAACCCGACCGGTAATAAGGATAGTTCCCATCGTCAAAGAAAAAGTTTATTTTCACTTTCTCTCTCTCAAGCGGTTCGTTTGCTATATTTAAAGGAAAATAAAAATCCATTATCCCTTCCTCCTTCTTTCCCTCCGGATCGACATAGCGCTTGGCTATCTCAAGCATCTTGGCAAACAGCTCCCCTGAGAAATCGCATTTTCCCTCCTCCCAGTCGATCATTCCCCACAGATCCTCCGAGCCGCCCAGCAGATAATAGAGAATTCTCGTGGTAGTTGCATAGGGACGCCACACCGCGTCGCGGTCCGGATAGGTATAGAGCTTCTCCACCAGTGTCTCGATATCCGGCGTTTCCCGGCTTCCCAGCACTGATTCCAGTATCCAGTACTCTTCCACATGAGCGGTAGGACTTACCCCGTAAACTCCGTCTCCCATTCGCAGTGCCCAGACGGATGGGAAGTATTCCTCCTCCGTGATCCCCATAGCGTCCAGCCCTGCCGACAGGTCCACCAATATCCCCTTCTTCAGAATGCTTTCATTGACATCAAACATATCGCCGGTGAACATATCCGGGCCCCTCCCCGCCATGATCTCCACCGCCATCCGTTCCGTGCAATCGCCCTTCTCAGGTCCATAACCGCTCTCCAGAAGTTTGACAAAGTAATCTGTGCTCTGTCTGTTAAAGCCTTTAATAGATTCGGCCAGCCAACTGCTTGCGATGGACTCTTGAAGGGTCAGGATGATTCTTCCCTCCTCTATGGCCTGTTCCTCGCTTACAATCTTCTCAGGCACATTCATCCCCTCATACAAATGGGGATACAGTTTGCGGAAATCATACTGAAAGTGCTTCTCTGACTCATCCACTGCTTCATCCGCGGATGCCGTTACCTCCTCCGCCTGTCCTGTTCTCTCAGTCGGCAGTTCTCCGTTTTCCTCCGGTTCTTTACCGCAACCGACAAGAAGCAGCAGGCCCACAAAAAACGCCATTACAACCACTCGGTTCTTCGGATTCCTTCTATCCATTCCTTTTTCTCCCTACTTTTTCGTTCATTCCTATTTTACTCATTCAAGCAGGTCTGTACCCGGTTCTAAAACCTCTACATTGTTTCATCCGAGTAGGTCTGCACCCTGTTCTGGAATTTCTACCTTGTCTCATCCAGGTAGAGCTGCACCCTGTTCTGGATCAGCTTGCATACCTCCTCCTTCGATTTATCTCCATCCGTGAAGGCTTGGGCTTCTTCACAGATGATTTCCAGTATTGTGGCGGTACGTACAGGGAAATAGCGGGCCCGCTCCGCATCATGGAAGTTCTCTTCCACCCTCTCCTCTGTCAGTGTAGTATTTGGTACTCCCGCTTTTATCTGATCCAGTCGCCACTGATAGTAGCTTTTGTACATTTCCTTGTTGGCGGGGGTTTCGGCCGAACAATACCCCTGCCCCTCTTCGCCCAAAATATATTTTATGAATTCCCAGGCTCCCTCCTGATGCTCGGAATCGGAATTTGCGTTTAACATCAGCGATTTTGTCGGCCTATAAAAAGGATAGTATCCATCGTCAAAGGGAAAGTCAATTCTTATCTGTTCCTTCTCAAGTACATCAGACTCAATGGCAGGATTATAGAAGCCCATTATCCCTTCCTCTTTTTTTGCCTCTGGATCGACATAGCGCTTAGCTATCTCAAGCATCTTGGCAAACAACTCCCCTGAGAAATCGCATTTTCCCTCCTCCCAGTCGATCATCCCCCACAGATCCTCCGAGCCAACCAGCAGATAATAGAGAATTCTCGTGGTAGTTGCATGGGGACGCCACACTGCATTCTGGTCTGGATAGGTATAGAGCTTCTCCACCAGTGTCTCGATATCCGGTGGCGTTTCCCGGCTCCCCAACACTGATTCCTTTATCCAGTACCCTTCTGGATAAGCAACAGGACATACCCCGTAAACCGCATCCCCCATCTGTAGCGCCCATACGGACGGAAAGTATTCCTCCTCCGTAATCCCCATAGCATCCAGCCCTGCCGACAGGTCCACCAATACACCCTTCCTCAGAATGCTTTCATTGACTTCAAACATATCGCCAGTGAATATATCAGGGCCTCTTCCCGCCATGATCTCCACTGCCATGCGGTCCATGCAGTCGCTTTGCTCAGGTCCTCCCCAACCGCTCTCCTGGAGACTGACGAAGTAATCAGTGCTCTGTCTGTTAAAGCCTTTAATAGATTCGGCCAGCCAACTGCTTGCGAAGGACTCCTGCAGAGTCAGGATGACCCTTCCCTCCGCCCTGGCCTGTTCCTCGCTTACGATCTTCTCAGGCACATTCATCCCTTCATATAAATGGGGATACAGCTTGCGGAAATCATACTGAAAGTGCTTCTCTGACTCATCCACTGCTTCGTCCGCGGATGCCGTTACCTCCTCCGCCTGTTCTGTTCTCTCAGTCGGCAGTTCTCCGCTTTCCGCCGGTTCTTTACCGCAACCGACAAGAAGCAGCAGGCCCACAAGAAACGCCATTACAACCATCCGGCCTCTCCGATTCCCCCAATTCATGTTATCCATTCCCCTTTCTCTCCGCCTTTCTTCCACAATATAAAAATGTCGGAGGGGAACCCCCTCCGACTCATAAACTGTCATCCACTTGGGCGTTGCTTAGACTCAAAGCCCTATAGTCAGCTTCCTTATGTTTTAACCTTATTAACCGTTATCAGTGCGGTTTGTACCCACACGCACATACTCCATTTGACCCAAGGCTGTGCGGTTCAGTATATGTAACCTCCATCCTAACGTTTTTGTTACATTCACTACACGGTCCTTCAATTCTCACCTTAACCTGATGGCATGTATAATCCGCATTCGGGTAGCCTAACACTGTCTTCGTCCCATTATTAATGACATGTTGGCATTCGTTCACAGCCGCCTGTGTGGGAATCGCCACCTCAACCACCAGCATCGCTGACAACAGCACACAGGAAATCGCTCTTAGCACTTTGTTTTTCATACAATCATTTCACCCTTTATAGATATTTAATCTAACTAAATAATACCTCGCCTGCATGCCGTTGTCAATGATTATTTTTTCGACAGATCAAAAACGGAACCCCGTATATTGACGCTCACAACTTTCCTCCTCATTCTCCGCAGATGCACTGCCGCAGTTTTCCTTCTGCTCCCACATTTTCGCCGCATACCCAACAGGTTTTTTCTGATTTTTTTCATAAACTGTTGCGTTACCAGTAGCAATTCTGTTATTCTATTATTAACCGCTGCAAGACACACAAAGGCGGTGGATGCAGAGAGCCTTTTTAATCACTGGAACAGTAAGGGATGAACAGAGGATGAAAACGAGCAGAAAGCATTTCTTTATCACGATAATTGTCACATTGGCCTCGCTGGTCTTCCTGTCGGCATTCATGATGTGGACCTTTTATCAGAATGCCAAGAGGGACGCTCTGGCGCTGGGAGAGAGCACACTGGCGCAGGAGGAGGAGCAGGCGGAGCGCTATCTGAGCAGAGCGCTGGACATCATTCAGATCACCTCCATGGAGATCGAATATCTGCTCGCGAAGGACGCTGGCTCGGATGTGATTCTGGATTTTCTGGAGAATGAGTCGGAATATTATATGAATTCTGTGGATATTAACTTTACCGGAGTGTACGGATGGATTGGCGGCGAGTATCTCGATGGAATCGGCTGGGTGCCGGATGCCGACTATGTGCCGACGGAGAGGGTATGGTATACGGACGCAGTCAAGGCGGGCGGAGAGCCGGCCATGATATCGCCATATCTGGACGCGCAGACAGGAACGATCATGATCTCGATCAGCCGGATGCTGCAGGATGGGGAGAGCGTCATCTCTCTGGACATTGCTATGGATACGTTGCAGAACCTGATGGAGACTATCAATCTAAACGGGCATGGGTATGGCTTCATCATCGATGGAGACGGATTCGTGATCGCGCACTCCAACGCGGCGGAAAAGGGGAAGGAGTACAGGGAGGACGCTGAGAAAAAGGAATTGATAGAGAAGATACTCGCGTCCGATCGCGCAAGCTTTGACATGGAATTGAACGGGGAGGAGATAACCGTCTTTTCGGACACCATCTTAGAAGATTGGTATGTGGTCATGGTGGTGGACAACCGAGGATTATTCTCCAATCTGACCAGGATTATGTGGCAGAGCGCCGCTATGTGCCTGGTGGTATTCGTGGTCATAGTCGTGTTTTGTCTGGTTGAGATGAACCGGTCGGACCGCTATATGGTCAAGCTGCAGGAGAGCCGCAGCGAGCTGGAGCGGCTCAACGATACGGTTATGCAGGTGCTTGCCAAGACAATTGACGCCAAGGACAAGTATACCAGAGGGCATTCCATGCGGGTTGCCAACTACAGCCGCGAGATCGCCAGGAGAATGGGAAAGGGCAAGGAGGAACAGGAAAAGATCTACAAGGCGGCCCTGTTGCATGATGTGGGCAAGATCCGGATACCGGATTATATTCTTGGTAAACCGGGTAAGCTGACTGATGAGGAGTACGCCTGCATCAAGCTTCATCCGGTATCGGGATACCATATCCTCAAGCCTTTCTCCAAGGATCAGATGATTGCGACCAGCGCGAAATTTCATCACGAGCGCTATGACGGCAGGGGATATCCCAACGGTCTTGCGGGGGAAAATATCCCGGAACATGCCAGAATCATCGGCGTTGCGGATGCCTACGACGCGATGGCATCAAACAGGAGCTACCGCAGCGCGCTGCCCCAGGAGGTGATTCGCCACGAGCTTGTGGCGGGAAAGGGAACGCAGTTTGACCCTCGCGTCGTGGATACCATGCTTCAGATCATGGACGAGGATAAGGAGTATCAACTGAGACAGGCCGACGACCGGCTCAGAACGATTCTGGTGGTGGACGACGAGGCCATCAGCGTGGAGCTTGTCCGGCATATCTTTGAGAATCAGTCAGGGTATGAGCTGCTCTGTGCGTACAGCGGGGAGGAGGCTTTGAAGCTGTTAGACGAACGCAGCGTTGACCTGATATTGCTGGATATCGAGATGCCAGGCATGGACGGATATGAGACGCTGCGGCGTATCAAGGAGAAGCACGCGGTCCCTGTAGTCTTCATGACAGCCACTAAAGAGCTCTCGGTGGTAGAAAAGATCAGGAAGCTGGGAGTAGAGGATTATATCACCAAGCCGTTTATGCCGCAGATCATGTTAGAGACGGTGTATGGCGCGTTGAACTGGGAGGACTGAGACATCTCCCCAAATAAAAGCGGCTTCTGCTCCGTGTATATGCGGGATTGAAGCCGCTTTGAGATTTTTATATTATTCTACAGTGATTTCAAGGTGTTCAATCAGTTCACATAGATCTTTCGCCAATTTGCCAAAGAGTGGCGCATCGGACTCATATTGGTCTATAAGGCTATCGTCGTTAGCGGGATATTCTTTGATGTAATCCTGAAAATCCTTCAGGGTCATATCCGTTAGCGTCTCCCCTGACTGTATGGCGTATACCGGCATGCCCATTGTAAAATAGTAATCCAGACCATTTCCTAAATCATGCAGCCCTCGGATAAACAGAGCGTCTCCATTGGGCATATCAATACGGTAAAGAATATATAAGTCAAGTAAATCTTTTCCTCCTGCCATTGAGAGCTTGATGGGAAACTCATAGCAGGTTACTTTGCATTGCTGTTCACCGACCATGACAGTAGGTATATTGTATTTGTCGGTTTCCGTTACGGGTGTCATGTCTCGTACATACTCAGCAATATCCTGTGGCAGCTCGGAATCTGTCTCATATGTATAGTATTCCTTCATCCGAAACTCAAGCAAGCTTATTAAAAACTGTTCTATGTTCTCCTGGGATCGATAGATGATCTCATAGATCGGGTCTCCGCCCTTGCCCAGCATCATCCAGTCACCCTCACGCTCCAGATCGTAAAAACTATTATAATTTTTCTTTTCAAATGTATCTATGTTCAGCCGCAGGCGGTATGCCTCCTGTTCCGTTCCAAAACAACATTCTTCATTAATCTCATCAGGCTCATACTCGAAGGAAATCAATTCTTCCCCGTCAGTCTCATTGCCAGTGGATTCCTCTGTCGTCTCTTCCTGCTGGTTCTCGCTCTCTGCTCCAGTGCCATCTTGCTGAAGTTCGCCTACTGTTCCAGCCTCATCCTGATTGGATGCTGTTCCGCTTTTATCACCGCAGGCGGTAATGCTGCCCAAGACCAATATCAGGCTCCATAATACAATTTTTCTTTTCATACTGCGATATTCCTCCTTTGAATTATGTTGAAAAGTTACTATGTGTAAAATTTGCATATTAAAACTGAACATAAACAGTGTATCATATAACATCATATGCGACAATATGCAAAAATCTGTATTTGCGCAACTGGAGGTTGCCGTATACACAAAAAAATTTCTTGTAACAAAATGCGTCGATCTGTGTCATAATGTCATAAGCATAACGCTGATGCCCAGTCAGAGAAAGGAGGGATGCCGATGGAGCTGGAGAATCTGTATCAGGAATACGCGGAGATGATTTACCGCTTTATCTGGCTGAAATGTCGCGATAGGGAGTTGGCCGAGGATATCGTGCAAAGTACTTTTCTGAAGGCAATCCAGCGGATCGACTCCTTTCATGGCGAGTGCAAGATTTCCACCTGGCTGTGTCAGATCGCCAGGAACGAATATTTGAACCACTGCCGAAAGCAGGGCATGCAACAGTCCTACGACGCATATCTGGAGAGCGGCAGGGAGCCCGCCGCCGGACAGGAACCCTCGATGCTGGAGAAAATGATTCTCAGCGAGCAGGCACAGGCTGCAAGAAGGATTCTCGGCACACTGAAGGAGCCTTACAGGGAGGTTTTCATGCTGCGGGTATACGGGGAGTATTCCTTTGAGGAGATCGGTGAGCTGTATCACAACAGCGCAACCTGGGCCAGAGTGACTTATTACCGTGCGAAGGAGAAGATTAAGGAGCAATTCAGAAGGACGGGAGGTGCCATATGAACTGTAATGTTTTGAAGGATTTATTGCCCCTGTATTTTGACGGACTGTGCAGCGTGGATACCAGGAGGCAGATGGAGGAGCATCTGGAGCACTGCGAGGAGTGCAGAGCGTTGAAGGAGAGCCTGGAGGCGGAGCAGAAATGGTCTCAGACGGAACCGGAGTGGGAGCAGACGGTGGCTCCGCTGAAAAAAGTCAACAGAAAGCTGCGCAGAAAGAACCGCTTGATCGCCCTGTGTCTGCTGCTGCTGGCGCTCGCGGTGGGGAGCACCTGCGTGCTTACCTATGGGCAGATCGCCAAGAAGGGCATCAGCTTTGAACTGCTATACGAGGCCCTGCGCTTTTCCCATCTCGGCAGGCAGTTTGCCAGCGGAGATATGGACAGTCTGTATGAGGTCCTTGCCGACGGTTACCTGCTTCGGGACGGGGAATCCGTTGTCATCCGCGCGGCATATGAGGACAGTGTCTCCTACGCGGCGGATATGAAAAATGCTATTCTGGAAAAATATTACCAATATTTTGAGGGCAGAGAATTGACCTATCAGGGAATCGAGGACATCGGCTACCGCGAGACGCCGGCGCTGGGCTGGGAACGCGCGCTGTGCATCTACCTGAAATTCGAGGGAGAGGACGGCCTGGAGTACTATATGAGCTTTTATCAGACCTCGGACGGCCGCTACCTGGTGGATGATTACTTTGGCAATCCCTATATCACATATGCGAGCGGACAAGACCAAGTTTCCCCGCAGGGTGAACCTGGGGAGAGCTTTCAGACGAAGGACAGCCTGTTTTCCTGCCTGCCCAACGGTCTGAAGGACGTGGATCTGTACATGGCTCGGATGATCACGATGGTCTACGGACAGCGGGCGCTGCAGGGCGATGCGGCAATGGCGGAGGGGAGCGGCCTCAAGCTCTATATCCTGTCGGAGCAGGATCTGAGCCAGGGCGCCTCCTCTCTGCCAGCCAGCATAGACGCAGGCATAGGTGAGCTGGCCAATATGGGATATTATCTGACCGACATTGCCTGGCGCCCCCTGCAATATGACAGGGAGCGGCATCTGTACCGTTACAGTCTCATCCTGGAATTGACCGGTAAGGACGGCGGCCTCCTTCGGGGGGAGCTGGAAGGCTACCGGATATCGGACCGCTTCATCTATATCTCTGGGACGGCCAGGCTGTGCGGAGACGGCTTGCCATCAGAGATATCCTCAGTCTGGGAGACCATGTGGGAATGAGGCGGCAACCGTGGAGGGCAGGGGATTCACCCTCGCCCTCCCTATACCCTGCTGGCAGCGTTATCCCGCTCCAGCTCTCTCAACCGTTGATTGATTCGTTTGGCCTCATTTCGGTTAAACAGATAAAAGCAGAACCAGATTCCCACGAAGATGACGCACGAGAATAGGAATTGCAGGATCGTTAGGAATATCCTGTCTGGAAAAAAGGGAATCCAGCCCAAATAAATGCCGGTAGGATAAAAGACACCCATGCCCACACAAAAATGAATGACAATCTTCATGATTCCGGAGGGGCGGTCAAACTGATAGACGACAGCAGTACCGCCGCAGGCGATGCCCACGATCACAGCGCCCATGGACTGCCTCGCGAAATCCCTGACGATTGGCAGCAGGAGCGTTTCTCCTCCCACAACAAAGTAGGATAGACACATGATCACAAAGAAAGTACAACCGATAGAAATACCGGATAAAATATACTTAACCACTAGTTTGACAAGTTGTTTCACGCTGACTCCTATCTGCCCACATCAGCGGGCGTTCAAATCTAATCCCAACCTCTGTTTAAAATTTTTGCGGTAGTTTCTGGAGATGTAATCCGTGACTCCGTTTTTCATGACTAACTCCATCGTGCCGTTGAAGCTTGCCTGCACATGATCAATCTGCCGGATGTTGACAAGCGCGGATTTGGAAATGCGCACAAAATGAATATCCAGCAGTCGCTCCAGCTCATACAGGGGCTTGTCCAGCAGATATCTGTTTTTGCGCTTATCGTAGCAGACGATATCCCTGCCCTCGGTACGCACCAGCGATATGTCCTCCGGCTTGACAAAATATGTCTTTTTGTCCTTAGTCACGATCAGGGTCAGAGAGCCTGCGCCTTCCTTTTCCAACATGGTGACGATATCGGCAATTGCGTCGGTCATTTTGTTCAGATAGAGGATGGCGTAGGGCTCTTGACAGTCCGCGCTGATGTTGCATTCAACTCTCAATGAAATTCCTCCCTTCTCATAGCTATTGGTCAGGCGTTGGTAAAAACCCAGTTGCTTTGCTAGTGTCATTGTGCATATGGTATACTCCAACGCAGGCACGCTCTCGCTTCGTTCTCGCTGTAGCGGTACATAAGATGCCAAAATACGGCATCTAAGTACCGACAGTTCGAAAGAGCCTGCTTATGGAGTATACCATATACACAATTCGGTACTGGCAAAAACAGTTTTACAATTGTCTATGTAATATATGTTTGTGTACACATTATAGCACAATAGAGTGGTGGATGGGTGCATTTCAGACACGAAATACGACCTCTTGCACACTGCAGACGGTCTCTTCCACCAAACCGGTTGTTCCGGTTAAATATCTGCTATACAGTACTTTTAGTAGACAATAGTGAAACAGTTTTTTGCCAGTACCGAATTGTGTATATGGTATATTCCATAAGCGGACTCTTTCGAACTGTCGGTACTTAGCGAGGTTTGCCGAATTTATTCGGCACGAGCTTAGTACCGTTACAGCGAGAACGAAGCGAAAGCGTGTCCGTGTTGGAATATACCATGTGCACAATGACACTAGCATAGCAACTGAGTCGGTAGTAGTCCTATTAGAGAGAGGAGTAGTATAATGGCACAAGCAATCGTACAAGTGGAACATCTGAATCTGACTTATAAAAGTATACATGCGGTCTGTGATGTTTCGTTTTCTGTGGAACCTGGAGAGATTGTGGCGGTGGTCGGGCAGAACGGTTCGGGAAAGACCTCTACGGTGGAGTGTATAGAGGGCTTGCGAAAACCTGACAGCGGCGTCATCCGAGTTTTTGGCAAAGATCCCTGGCTGAAACGCAGTGAGGTGTATCAGGAGATGGGCATCCAGCTGCAGGAGGCGGAATATCCCATGAAGATCAGGGTGGAGGAGCTATGCAGATTATTTGCCAGCTTTTATGACAGACCAGCCGATTGGAACTTATTGCTGACACAGATGGGACTGGGTGAAAAGAGGAAGCGCCTGATTCACAAGCTGTCCAGCGGAGAGAGACAGCGATTATCAATCATTCTTTCTCTGATGGGACGTCCCAGGCTGTTGGTGTTGGATGAGCTGACGACAGGGCTTGATCCGGAAGTGAGACAGAATATGTGGATTAGCTTTGAAAACATCCGCAAAAGCGGCGTGTCCATGATAATGGTCTCACACTATCTGGATGAGGTGGAGGCCCTCGCGGATAAGATTCTCTATCTGGAAAAGGGGAAACAGCAGTATTTTGGGACAAAGCAGGGATTTCGGGAGTATGTGAAGGGTCGGGTTCCCGATGAGGATTGGCAAGAAAATCTCTCGCTTGAAAATCTTTATTTATTGATTGCGCCGAGGACGACAGGACTGACGATGGAGGGGATATTATGAAGGGGTTTGCGGTTATCTGTAGCATGGAACTACGGTTGTTTGTGCGGGATTTTTTCAGCTTTTTCTTTGCGCTGGTGTTTCCGATCTTAATGCTCCTTTTATTTGGCGGTATTTATGGCAATACGCCGATCTATGAGGGGGCGGACATGAAAATGATGGATATCTGTGTGCCGGCGTATTCGGTGATGGTGATCGGCGTCACCGGCCTGATGTCGCTGCCCCTGACCATGTCCGGATATAAAGAGAAAAAAATCTACAAGCGATTTGACGCTACGCCGGTGGGAAAGAAGAGTATCATGCTGGCACAGGTGCTGGTTGACCTTGTCATGACCCTGATCGGGATCTCTGTCCTGCTTCTGGCGGGGAGGCTTCTCTACCATATTCAGATTGACGGGTCCTTGCTCTCCATATGCGCAGGTCTCCTGTTCTCCATAGCCGCTATGTTTTCGATGGGATTTCTGTTTACCGCTATCGGGCGGGATTTGAAGAGCACGACGCTGCTCTGTTATCTCTTCTATTTTGTGATGCTGTTTCTGTCTGGCGCGACGATGCCGGATATGTTGTTTCCCGATACGATAAAGAAGATTTCAGCTCTGTTGCCAATGACCTATGCGGTTGATCTGATGCAGGGGATTTTTGCCGGAGACAGTCTGGGGCAGCACGCCAAAGAGTTGTTGATTCTCGGAGCACTGACAGCGGTATGTACTGTAGTCGGGGCTGTGTTATACAGCCGGAAGGACTGGACGTAAAGCGAAGGTATACAACATAAAAATACAGATGCCCATGCTGCTTCCCGCGGTGTGGGCTTTGTCTTTATTTGGCCAAAATTCAGGATACGCTTGCTAAAAAGAAGAGGAACGTGATAAAATAAGGACAAGTTATTTTGGATAAAGGAGCAGGATCGGTGGAAAAGCAAAGCAAAGCAGGTGGAAAGACCCCCTGGAATCAAAAGAGTGGCGGCGAGTGGCTGATGTGGGCGCTGACGGCGGCGTATGGCCTCGCCTGCCTGTATCTGTACTATATGCAGTCCGTCCAACCGCTCGACTATGACAACCGGTATTTTCAGTCGGACTTGCCCTATCATATCAGTATGATCGTGGAGGACGGCTGGTACTACAGCTTTACCGCCTATGTCTATCAGGCGCTTTACCTCCTCTGCGGCGGGACCACCGTGGGAATCGCGCTATTCCTGGCGGCGGTGACGGTGGCCACCCTGTTGCTCACGGAGCTGCTGCTGCGCCGTCTGGCCGGTATGCAGGGGAGAAGCTGGGCCACGATGCTGGCGGCTCTGCTGCTGAACCTGGTGATGCCCTTCTACCTGAAATGGGCGGGGAGCTACCGCTATGTGAGTTATCAGTCCGGCAATCTGTGGCACAATTCCACCTACCTGTGCATGAGGCTGTTGGCGGTGGCAGCTCTTCTGTATGACCTGAAGCTGCGTGAGGATTACCGCAGTGGAATCACTGTCCGCCAGTGGATTTGGTTTGCTCTGCTGTTGGCGGTATGCACCGGAGTAAAGCCCAGCTTTCTGACAGTATACGCGCCGGCGCTGGCCATAAGGCTGCTGTGGGATCTATGCCACGGCGTGCGCTTTAAGCAGGTATTCCTGTTTGGCGCCGCTGTGCTGCCTGCCTGCGGTGTGATGCTGTGGCAGAATATGGTGCTGTTTGGCGGGGATACGGGCAACAGCATGACATTTCGCCCCTGGTACACCTTCTCCCTCCATGCCGACAGGCCCAAGCTGGCAATCCTCTGTTCGCTGGCTTTTCCTCTGATCGTGCTGGGCGCCAGCCTGCTGGCGATGACCGGAGAGCAGTGGAAGAGGCTGGGCGTGGACAGGGAGGATGTGTGGCCAGGAGGTGTATATCAGCTGCGTCTTCAACGGGCCTATCTGTTCGGATGGCTGATGGCGCTGGTGGGATTTGCTGAGGCGCTGTGCCTGGTGGAGACGGGCAGTCGCTCGCGGGATGGGAATTTCCTGTGGGGTTATCTGTTCGCGCTGTTCTGGCTGTATGTGGTGAGTCTGGTCAAATGGCTGTCCCTGCGGAATGCGGATATATCGCTGTTGACGCCGGAGAGTAGAGGCAGGCACAGTCTGAGGCTGGTTCTGGTCCGAGTGGCCTATATCCTGGCCGGAGTGGTGTTCTTATACCAACTGTGGTGCGGGGGTTATTTCTTTGTGAGGCTGCTGTGCGGAGAGACATATTTTATGATGGGATAGCTATATAAGGGGGAGCCATGAAATACTTGATCAATCAGGACAATTATCATACCTTTGAGACGCTGGCTGTTAACCGACTGGCGCCCAGAAGCTATTTTATTCCCTATCCGGACAGAGAACAGGCGCGGCGCGTCAGTCTGCGTCAGAAGCGGTACTCGTCCCCCAAGGTGATCTGTCTGAGTGGCGGCTGGGATTTTCATTTCTATGAAAAGCCTGCGCAGCTTCCTCCCATTTTGGACACGGAGGAGGTGGCCTGGGAGCGGATAGCGGTGCCTGGCTGTTGGCAGTTTCAGGGCTATGACCGCCCCTTTTATGTAAATACCCGCTACCAGTTTCCCTTTCAGCCGCCCAGGATTCCCACCGTGGACAGGGTTGGGCCGGTTTTCACCTGGATTGGCGCGGACCAGGGCAATATTCCCCGTCGCAGGGACCCGGGGGAGGAGTATAACTTTGTGGGCGTGTACCGGCGTCTGTTCCAGGTGGAGCACCCATGTCAGAGGCATGAGATATCCTTTCTGGGGGTCGCCAGCTGTGTGGACCTGTATGTGAATGGGTGTTTTGTGGGCTATTCGGAGGGCTCCCACAACACGGCGGAATTTGATGTGACAGATTTTCTGTGCGAGGGGGAGAATGAACTGCTGGCCGTGGTTCATAGATGGTGTAACGGCTCTTATCTGGAGTGTCAGGATATGTTCCGCAATAACGGAATCTTCCGAGATGTGCTGCTGCGGGTCAGCGAGGAGAGCGATATCTGGGATATCGCCTGCCAGACGGAGCACAATGAGGCATCCCTGATCCCGGGGACAGTATATGACGCGACTGTCACAGCCACGCTGTACAGGGATGGGCCGGTGCGGTTTACGCTGGAAGGGCATGGGCTCTGCCTGAGTATGAACAAGGAGTCTGTGGATCATGTGGCTACAGTGAAATTCACTGATCTGCCTGTCAAGGAGTGGAATGCTGAGAATCCGGTGCTGTATGATCTGTATCTTGAGACAGAGAGCTGCTGCGTCAGGCAGAGAGTAGGCTTTAGGCGGGTGACAACCGAGGGAAGGGTATTTCGCGTCAACGGCTCTCCGGTGAAGCTCCACGGCGTCAATCACCATGATACCAGTCCCATTGGGGGCTGGACCATGACGCCGCAGGAGATGGAGCGGGATATAGCGCTCTGTAAGGAGTACAATATCGACACCATACGCACCTCCCACTATCCTCCCGACCCCTATCTGCTGGAGCTGTGCGATGAACAGGGAGTCTATGTGGTGGACGAGGCCGATCTGGAGACTCACGGCTGCTGGTCTCATCGGCTGCCTCCCAGCTACAACCATATCAGCGATAACCCGACCTGGCGGCTCCATTATCTGGACCGTGCCCGCAGACTGTTCCACCGCGATAAGCTCCACGCCTGTATTGTCATGTGGAGCCTGGGCAATGAGTCCGGCGGCTGCTACAATACGGACAGGATGTATCATTATCTGAAAAAGAGAACTCATCTGCCCATCCACTATGAGGGTGTGATTCATTCCAGACGCAGAGCCTATGATGTGGCCAGCGAGATGTACCCTCCGGTGGACAAGGTGCGGCAGGTGGGAGAGGGCACGCGCAATGTGCCAGAGTTGTGCGATAGACCCTATTTTCTCTGCGAGTACGCACATGCCATGGGGGTGGGACCCGGCAATGCCGAGAGCTACTGGCAGGAGATCTACCGCTATGACAATCTCATGGGCGGCTGCGTCTGGGAGATGGCGGATCATGCGGTGCTGCGCGAGGACGGCAGCTACGCCTACGGCGGCGATCACGGGGAGTGGGAGCATGACGGCAATTTCTGTGTGGACGGCATATTTTATCCCGACAGAACGCCGTCCACGGGAGCCCGCATCGTCCGTTTCCTCTACCGCCCTATCAGGGTAACTCACATGGAGGGAAACCTGTATGAGATCTTCAACACCACAGGATTTACATCGGGCGACAGCTATGTGCTGCGCTGTAGCTGGAGCGACGGGAGAGAGACCGAGATCGTGCCTGCGGTAGAGCCTCTGGAGCGGAAATGTATCCGCATCCTTCCCCCGCAGGAGCGGTCCGAGGACGGATACCAGCGTATTCAGCAGGACCCAAGGCAGGAGCTGCTGCTCACCATCACCACGCTGGAGAAGAGCACTGGCAGGGAGGTGGCGGTGGAGCAGATCACACTGCGCCAGGCCGCGCTGCCCAGGCCGGCCCGCAGCAGCCAGAAGCCTCTGCCACCTATCCTGAAGCTGGAAGAGGGGCGTTTTAGCCTGTATATGGGAGACTCTGAGCTGGCGGCGGCGGAGCCCTACACGATTCTGTTCCGCGCTCCCACGGACAATGATGTGGATATCCTGCAACGCTCGGCCATGTCGGGCTACCTGGATCAGAGGGAAGAGCTGCTGAGCGTCGAGCGCACAGAGCTTCAGATCAAGGTGAAAACCCATATCACCTGCAGGGCAGGCAGCTTTCTGTGTACAGATACTTATGAATACTGCAATCGGGGCATCCTGGTCACCAGCAGGCTTCGCTGTCAGCGGGGCAGCGGCAATCTCCCGCGTTTTGGCAAGGCTTTTCGGCTGGATGAGAGCTTTGATCAAGTGGAATATTATGGAAGAAATGGAGAATCCTATGCGGATATGAAGGAGCACACTCAGATCGGCATGGTCTCCTGTCAGGTCAGGGATATGACGGAGCCCAACATCCGGCCCCAGGAGAGCGGCAACCGCTGTGACTGTCAGTGGGCCAGCGTCAGCAACGGACAGCTGAGAGTCAGCTTTGAGGCGGTGGACCGTCCATTCGAGCTGGGCATCAAGCCTTACGCAGACAGAGAGCTCCTGGCGATGCGACATCGGGAGGATGAGAAGACCAGCGGGACATATGTGACGATATCCGCCTTCCAGATGGGGATCGGCACGGCAAGCTGCGGCCCGGCCACGGCGCAGCAGTACTGTTATCCTGTAAATCAGGAATATATTCTTCGTTTTTTAATTTATTTAAAGGAAGAGTAATGTATTTATACCAAAATCTTTCACAAAAATTAAGATTTATCAGGTGGACAAAGTTGAAATTTAGCGATACAATAGATAAGTAATATCCACAAGAAAGGAAAGATACGCATGAAAAAAATAAAATTTTTGACAGTAGCACTATTGACGGCCTGTGTTCTGGCGGGCTGCGGAAATGAAGAAGAGCCTGTGGGCGGTCCTATTTCGCCTGATCCGATACCGATTGAGACGGAGAAGCCCGCGACTCCAGACGACACACAGGGCGCTGACGCTACCGACGAGCCGGAAGGTCCCATGGCGTCCACGGATACGATTGGGACAAGAACCGTAGTTGACGGCAAGATGCAGAGCTATCTGACCGGCGAATGGAAGGACGAAGCTGTCGCCAGGCGCCGCAGCATGGCGGTCATGATTCCCAACAACAAGCCTTCGCTGCCTCAGTATGGCATCTCCAGGGCAAGCATTATCTATGAGGCGCCGGTGGAGGGACGTATTACCCGTCTGATGGCATTTTTTGAAGATTATGATGATCTTGACCATATTGGGCCGGTGCGTAGTAGCCGAGACTACTATGTGTATGAGGCCATGGGTCTGGATGCGATCTACTGTAACTGGGGATTGGCAATTCCTTTTGTTGAGGCTCTGCTGGCTGGCGATGATGTGGACAATATCAGCCAGGCGGTGGCGGGTATCCACAATCCCTCTTCGGAAGCCTTTGAGAGAATAGACAGAGGCTCCGGCTACAAGACAGAATATACGGGATATATGTTTATTGACGGCTATAACAAGGCTGTGGAGCGTCAAGGCTATGACAAGGAGTATGATTCCGATTTCAGAGGAGCATTCCTCTTTGCCAATGATGGACATCGCGCCGAATATGCGAATATGCCTGATGCGACCAAGGTTTACCCCGGCGGCACAAACAGCAATTCCAGCGGCTACGGCAACGCCCGTCCGGTATTTGAGTACAATGCGGAGGAAGGCATCTACTATCGCTATCAGTACAACGAGAAGCAGATAGACGAGATGAACGGCGAGCAGCTGACCGTCAGCAATATTGTCTTTAAGGTCTGCGAGGGTTCGGTGAGAGAGCCTGTTGCCAATGACTATATGTTCTTTGAGACTCATGGCAGGAATGATGCCTATGTGTTCACCAATGGCAAGGTAATCAAGGGAACCTGGGCCAAGGATGATATACACAAGCCGGCGCGTTTCTATGATGAGAACGGCAACGAGATCGTTCTGAATCAAGGCAAGACATGGATCTGCAATATCTGGGAAGATTATGTGGATTGCATCGATTGGGAATAAGCTAGAGAGAATACAGAGGCTGTGGGGATTTTCTCCACAGCCTTTGTGCATTGGCGGGAGGCTTTTGGAGCGGTGGTGCGCAGACAGGGAAAGAGGCGGGGCAGAGCCCTGAAGGTATATGGCATATGGGCGCTTCTGGTCGTGCTGGTCAATCTGATTGGCGGGATCATTCCGGGAGTGGGCGACTGGTACATCCGGCACATTTTTCCTATCTGGGTGAATACGTATGGGCGTGTGATGGATATTTTTCCCTTCTCCGTCGGAGAGTGGATGCTGGCCGCCGGCGTGGGTCTGGTATGTGTTGCCCTGGCGCTGGGACTTATGCTGTGCGCGGTCTGGCTGGTGAGGCGACTGCGGGGACGGCGCAGGGAAGGGGAAGGTTCCCAGCCTGGACGGTTGCCGCTGTGGATCAGGCGCTATTATCAGTTTTTTGCCTGGACCTTGCTGGCAGTATGCACGGTCATGACGCTGAACTGCGCTCTGCTGTACCGGGCAAGCACCTTCTCAGAGCAGTATTTCCCCGGCGCGCGGGGAGAGTACACGCTGGAGGAGCTGATCGGCCTGCGCAATATGGTAGTGGAGCAGTGCAATGCCCTGGCCCTGGAGATGGAGCGGGATGGTGAGGGCGCCGTCGTGTATCCGGGAAGCGCCAGGGATATGCAGGAGGCGGCTATCAGAGCCATGCGCGGGCTGGGGGAGAGCTATGACCAGCTCGACGGTTACTATCCGCATCCCAAGCCTTTTCTGGCCTCAGATTTCTTCAGCCAGCAACATATGCAGGGGTATTATTTCCCCTTTTCCATGGAAGCAAACTACAATGATGTGATGTATATCATGAACAAGCCGGATACCTTCTGTCATGAGCTGGCCCACCTGCGGGGCTATATCTATGAGGACGAGGCCAGCTTCATCAGTTTCCTGGCCTGCATACAAGCGGATGATCCCGTCTTTGTGTACAGCGGTTATCTGGCGGTACTGAATTATCTGGACAATGATTTCTATAAGGCGGTGGGCAAGGATCGGGAGGCCTATCTGAGTCAGCCCCGTATATCGGCCCTGGTGCAGAGCGATAATGTGTTCGTGACGGACGCCGAATGGGAGCGGATCAACGGCAAGGCCCTCATCGACACGGAGACTGTAGACCAGGTGTCGGATGTGCTGCGGGATACCAGTTTGAAGGCCTTCGGCATCCCCGATGGGGTGCTCAGCTACAACCGTGTGGTACGGCTGCTGCTGGAGTGGTATTACGGGTGAGGCCTGCGGCGAAGGCTGTGGACAAAGGATGCTGACATGGAAGGTTTTGGTTTACAAAATTCGCATTAGGAGATATAATCTATTATTATTTGACAGTTTTTGTTTTTCTGGTGGCCGAGAAGTAACATCCGACGACAAACAGACAGAGCAGGATATGCGACCAGATTCTGTGGCTGAAGCAGCCCTCGATCTGGTCAACCAGCGGACTGGAGAACACTACATAGGGATCGTCGGCGCCTGTCAGGAGGTAGGCGCAATTCCTGGGGCGAACCAGATCCAAGTGAACCTCATGTTCGAGGAGCAGATTTTCCTCGGCGAAAAAGTCGCAGGGATTGTATTCCCTTTGGATGACGCCGCCGCTGCTGATGGATATATTTTTGACACAGAGCAGTTGTTCGGCAGAGCTGGGCAGATCCAGGCGCAGGCCTGTCAAGTGACCGGCGAGAGAGCTGTCGAGACGGAATTCCACCATTTTCTGATCATAATCGATGTTAGAGACGATACATTGCGTCTCGGAGAACGAATTCTGAAGATCTGTCGTATAATACAGGCCACAGGAATTGCCGCTGATTTCTGTAAAATAGACGCGTATGATCATAGCGGAAGCAGAGTGCGGCTTGAAGATAAGGATCAGGCTCAGTATCAGAATGAATAGCAGGGGCAGATATTTTTTCATAATAAACGAGTACTCCTTATATGTATCTCTTTAGGCGGAATCAGGCGTTCTTCTGTCAATGTGGCGCTGTGATAAAAGCCTTTATCTATTATAAGGGAATTATCGGTAATAAGCAAGAAAATTTGAGAAGAAAAGGTGCAGGGAGAGTGTTATATGGAACAGAGAAAGCGGGAGGACGCGGCGGTAATCCTATGGGGAGTGATACTGGCATACCTGATCTATGTGGTTGTGGAGGTACAGATGACTCCGGGCAGCGACTATCACGGACATCTGTATACATATCTGCCCATGTTCTCCAAAGAGACGTGGGTAGAAGGGTGGAAGATGGTTCCATACTGTATGTGGCATCTGTGCGTCCTCGCGCTCAATCGTCTGTTGCATGTCCCTCTTGAGGCGGCAGCGGCGTATGTCAGCATCTTTTTTGTTCTGTTTGCCTATCTGGTGATGTATTGGATGCTTCGCAGATATACAGCCGTACATGGAACTCAGATCAGTCAGACAAGGGCCGCAATGCTGGCGTTTGGGCTCTCGGTGCTTCAGCCGCTGTATTTTTACTGGCTGGATGCAGGAGGGCGCTATCTGGGGACATTTTCCATGAATCCCTTCCACAATCCCACTCAAATATGTGTGCGCCCCTTTATATTGCTTTGCTTCTGTCTGGTCTGTGACATCTGGGGAAAGCAGAAGGATGATATGTATCAGGGTACTTTTTTCCGTGTGGAACGCGGATTAAAGCGATACTATATATATCTGGCGGTACTGTTGTTTCTATCGGCGATGGCGAAGCCTGTTTTCGCGGAGATGTTCATTCCTGCCGTGGGTCTTCTCATGCTGGCGGAATGGCTCAGGCGCATTGTGCGGAAGGAGAAGGGGGCGGGCGCGTATTTCCGGCACTGTCTGATGATGCTTCTGTGCGCGGTTCCCTGTCTGGCGTATATCCTGATGCAATTTCTGGCATATTTCATATGGGGAGGAAGCTATGGCGGAGGCGGAGGCCTGATTGTGACCGGCTGGATGCAGGTCTGGAGCCTGTTCTCTGAAAACGTGATATTGTCAATTGCCCTGGGCATGGCTTTCCCTCTGTATATTCTGCTGATCGACTGCGGATTCTTTGTCAGGAACGATATGGGAAGGCTTGCGGTCACCGGCTATGTGATCGGAGTTCTGGAGGCCGCTCTGTTGGGGGAAGGCGGCGAAAAGCTGACCCATGGGGATTTTCTGTGGCCGATGATATGTGGTATGCTGATCTTCTGGACGACGGCTATGATGCGTTTTTTGACGTTGGATAAAGAGTGGGCGGAGACGAAGGGGAAGAGGATAGCGTTGGGCTTTGCCTGGGTGCTGTTTTGCCTGCATGTCCTCTTTGGGCTCCTCTATATCAAAGAAACGCTGACGCTCTGATGGTGAAGGGTATGACTGGGGAATGCGAGAACGTGGAAGCTTGGAGAGCGTATTCTAATGAATATGATTGATATGATGAAAAATATATTGAAATATGGCGCAACATCGGCCAAATTTAAATACAGTATGATCATCTGCACCATTGGGACAGTGCATATCTTCCTGATTGCTCTGTTCTGTGTTCTTCATGTGGCGCCGCTTGTTCTGTTGAATATCTGCAGCGTGCTGCTGTATGTAAGCTGTCTGCTGGCAATCCAGCACGATAGAGACCCGCGCAGGGTGTTTTACGCCATATATCTGGAGATTATCATACAGTCTTTTGCGGCTACCATCTGTATCGGCTGGCGTTTTGGATTTCCACAATATGTCATAGCGCTGGTCCCCTTTGGGTATTATATGTGCCATGCTCTTCTGGACGGCAGGCGCAGATATGTGATAGCGACACTGCTGGGTCTGATTGCTGTTGCTTCCTTTATTAGCTGCCGAGTGTTGTCCGTGTATCTGGGTGTGATCTACCAGGTTGAGATTCCTGAGTGGGGTGTGCTGGGCGTGTATATCTTCAACTCTCTTTGTAATTTTGGCTTTCTGTTTCTGGTTACTGTGATCTTTCTCGTGGAGATGCAGACGGCAACGAACCAATTGCAGAGTCAGAATGCCATTTTGGATCAGATGGCCAGCATTGACCCATTGACAGAACTGTATAACCGGCGCAGTATGCACGCGTTCCTTGACGATGCCGTGCAGGAGGAAGACAAATGCCCGTTTTGCCTGATTATGTGCGATATAGATGATTTTAAGAGGATCAATGACACCTATGGTCATGACACGGGCGACACGGTTCTGAAGGAGGTCGCTAAGATGGTGAAGGAGCAGGTTGGCGACAGCGGCTGTGCATGCCGCTGGGGAGGCGAGGAGATGCTGCTGATCGTCCATGGCGATCTGGAGCAGGCCTATCAGATTGCGGAAAATATTCGCTGCAAGGTAGAGGGCTTTGCGTTCTGCCTCAACGGGCAGAACATTCACTGTTCTATCACGATTGGCGTTGCCCCGCATCAAAAGGGGAGAACCATTGACCATACGATCACACATGCGGACAACAATCTGTACTATGGCAAGCGAAACGGCAAGAACAGGGTAGTATCGGATGCGGACATAAAATAGGGAAAAGATATCTTCCCATGGAGGAACGTGGAAAATAATTATAAAAAAATCTAAAAAAGTCTTGACAATTGCGCATCTGGATTGTAAAATAACGAATGTTGTGACAGGTTGCCGTTAGGCATACCTGAGTTGCCGACAGGCATACCCATATGCGGGTGTAGTTCAATGGTAGAACACCAGCCTTCCAAGCTGGATACGTGGGTTCGATTCCCATCACCCGCTTTCGCGGCGCAGGCCGCAGAAAAGTATTTGCGCGAGTGGCTCAGCGGTGGAGCACCTCCTTGCCAAGGAGGGGGTCGCGGGTTCGATTCCCGTCTCGCGCTTTCAATTCTTCTATTCCGGCAGTTATGCCGGTTTTTTTGTGTTAATATGAACAAATTTGTAAGATAAAAGGTATTGAACCATGTTCACAATTAGCTGCAGAAATGTTTGGTGTAGCACGTGCAACTGTTTCGCAATGGAAAAGTCGAGGTAAAGCATCAAAAGGCGAAACAGTGCGAATAATAGCAGACGCACTTGGAGTATCTGCTGATTATCTACTTGGAAGAACCAATAACCCAACAAATTACACCAACTTTAATGCTGCAACTGATGCAAAACAGACAATCCCTGATCTATCTTTTCTTTTACATCTTGATTTCTTTTTTGACTTTTTACTGAGAGAGTGTGGAAATACTGAAGCGAAAGGGAGATAATTATATGATGGCGACAACACACAGACTGGGCGGTATTGCCGTGGGAGCCACCGCAGCAGCACTGCTCCACACGAATACGGCAGGAACCCTGATCCTGATCACCGGAGCACTCGTAGGAAGTATTTTTCCCGATATAGACAACAAAAAAAGCACAATCAGCCGCAAAATGCTCATCACGGCACTTGTGGTATCCGCTGGAAGACATCTCATCAACGCCGTGACTGCTTCTTTCCCGAAAGAACAGAAGCAGTATGTTAAACTTCTGATCGGACACAGAGGTTTTACGCATTCCCTTATCGGGAGCACAATCTTACCAGTATTTGTTATTTTGATTGGCCTGTTACTCAAATTGAAGGCGAGATACCTAATGCTGGCAGGTCTGGGTATATTCAGCGGATGCCTAAGCCATTTGTTTTTGGACATGCTTTCTGGAGGAGTGCCCCTATTCATGCCCTTTTCAACTGACCTGCTTATAGTTGCCAGAATCAAAACAGGCAGTTCCATGGAAAGGATCTTCCGAGTGTGTCTGGCCCTTGTTTTACTTTTTTCCCTGATCGGAAAATAGCAGGTCTTCTCCACAACTATTTTGATTTTTTTGTTGACTTACTGTAGAGAGAATGATATATTGATCTTGGAGAGAAGAACGCTTTGCATGATTAATGCAACAGCAAGAAAACCCCAGGACTGCGATTCCTGGGGTTTTCTCTGTTGCTGTGCTGACTGTTGCTTACTTCTCCCCATCCAGCCACTTGCATATGTAATAAGCTATTACAGATGCTATGATGGAGAGTACTAAATCAAAGAACGCTTGCATGATATTCACCTCCTTCCTGCTGGAAAGAGTCAACAGCAAGGTCATTATATCATATCCTACCTTTTAATCAAAGCATGATCTTCAACTATCTGGTTGCGCACATGACGGCCCCTACTGTAAAGGGATCGCTACGCCTGTGTTTTTTTGATGGTCGTTTCGTGCAATCGCAACGGAAATCCCCACGCAAAGGTTAATTATTTATACGCTGTGACGATAAGTATAGTACAACGCCTTTGGCCAAGGCGCTTGTAAATCTATGATATAGTCACCACGGATGGTACAGTGATAGGGATATGGAGATCCCTGTGTTGCGCCATCTTTTTTTGCCTATGCGCGCAGGCGCATCGTCGGCAAGCGCAAGCCGATTGGAGATCAGGGAAGTGCGGGCAAAGAAGTGAACTGGAAACGAGGGGCGTTTGCGAATTGAATCAAGTGCAATAGGAATGGATTCCGCCAGAAGCTACAAGGCTTCGAGATCAAGCTACAACCGCTTTGTACTAAAGGATTATGTGCAGGGCGGCACCAACACTCGCGCGGGCGTAGCCGGGCAGCAGTTGGGAACCGACAATATGAAGAAAGACAACGGACAGAGTCAGGGCAAGAGCTCACAGACTAAAACGGGGAGCCGCATGATGACGACGTCCGGCATCACGGACCTGCGGGAGCGCGTGGAGGGTATGAGGACAAACCGAGTGCAGCTGCGCAGCAGCGCCGGCAATATGGTCAACACGATGCGAGGCTATACCATGCGGTACATCTTTATGCTTCTCTTTGGAGAGAGCAGGACGCGCAGCTTTCTGGGGGAGGATGAGAGCCTTACTGCAGCGGATGAGGGCGCTCAGGGTGGCAATGCGACTCTGCAGCTGCAGCCCTTTAATATGAAGGTGCTGTCCTTCAATGCGCAGGAGCAGTACGCAGAGGAGGAGAATACGCTGTTTTCTTCCGTGGGAACGGTGAGGACTGCGGATGGCCGTGAGATCTGCTTCAACGTGGATCTGGCCATGAGCAGAAGCTTTACCCAGACATATCAGCAGGAGCTCAACCTGGCTGCGCTTCAACAGACCTGTGATCCGCTGGTTATTAATTTTGACGCGAGTGCAGCATCCCTGAGTGATCAGAAATTTTTATTTGACGTGGACGCGGACGGCAAGGAGGACAGTGTCTCCATGCTGGGTGCAGGCAGCGGCTATCTGGCGCTGGACAAAAACGGCGACGGTGTGATCAATGACGGCAGCGAGCTGTTTGGCCCGCAGAGCGGCAACGGTTTTCAGGATTTGGCCGCCTATGACGAGGACGGCAACGGCTGGATCGACGAGGGAGACAGCATCTGGTCCAAGCTGAAGATTTGGTGCAAGAATCCCGATGGTTCAGACAGCTTATACAGCCTGGCGGAGAAAGGTGTAGGCGCTATCTGCCTGCAGAACGCCGCTACGGATTTTGCGCTCAAGGGGAACAGCGGCCAGGACAACGGCTATATCCGCAGCACAGGTATTTTTCTCTATGAAAACGGCAATGTGGGCACCATGCAGCATTTGGATCTTACACAGTGACAGGGCCTGCGGGCGCAATATAGAAAAAATAAGGCTTGATCGTCAGTCAGGCCTTATTTTTTTGCAAAAAGGAGATGCCTGTGTAGCGTTTTGACTGGATTCGTGGTATATCTATTGAGAGCTCAAAAGAAACGCAAACCCGACGGGAGAGGAAGTGGCGAAGGTGGCTGGAGACAGGCGCGGCAAAAATGAGATGGGGACAGGTACAGGTGCGGACTGTGTCATCACGGCATATTCAGACATGGTCTATCGGCTGGCTTATGCCATGATGAAGAATCGAAGCGACGCGGATGACGTGTATCAGGAGGTTTTCCTGCGTTATATCAGGCGCAGGCCCGTGTTTCAGAGTTCGGAGCATGCCCGGGCCTGGATGCTTCGGGTCACAGTCAACTGTTGTAAGAACCATTGGAAGTCCCCTTGGGCGGACGGGCGGATAAGCTCGTTGGAGGAGCATGAACAGAGTGAAAGTTCCGATCCGGAGAGTCAGGTCCTGGAGCGTCGGCAGCAGGAGGAGCTGCGCCAGCGGATTGGGGAGCTGCCGGAGGGATACCGCCTGGTGATTCATCTATACTATTATGAAGAGCTGTCCACAGTGGAGATTGCCAGGCTTTTGCACCGGCGGGCCTCCACCGTGCGCACCCAGCTGGCCAGAGCCAGGGAAAAGCTGAGGACATTGCTGGACGAGTCAAGCTATGCGGATGTGGCGCTGTAAAGGCGTGGAAAGGCAGGTTGAGCATGAGAACGTTTCAGGAGATATATCAGGAGAGTTATAGGGAGATACGGCCGGACGCGGGGCTGGTGGAAGAGCTGCTGGAGGATGCGCGGACGGAGCGGAGCATATGGATGCGGCAGGCGGTGACGCATATGGTGCTGCGGCCGGTCGCAGTGGCGGTGCTGGCAGGGCTCATTTTGTTCGGTGGGACCTCCGCGCTGGCCTCCAATGTGGGTTTTGTCTACACGATGATCGAGAATACTTCCCCCGCGTTGGCGGATTTGTTTGTGCCGGTGCAGGAATCCTGCACCAGAGCAGGCATCTGTATGGAGGTGGAGGCGATCCATCTGGAGGAGGGAGATAAGTCAGCTGAGATTTATATATCCTTTCGGGACACACAGGGGGATCGGATCAATGGGCCGGCGGATCTGTATGACAGTTATGGACTGGACTGTCCGGGGGCTACATGGGCAGTGGGCGGCGGCGGATATGTCGGATATGACGAGGAGTCGGGGAAAGCGTTTTTCCGTATTCAGCTCAGCAGTGATGAAGCCTATGACCGCAACAAGATGACATTGCGGGTGAGGGAGCTGCTGCTGGACATCGTGGAGGAGGACAGGGATATCCCTCTGACAGATATCGCCTCCGAGATGCCCACCAAGTCTGTGTGGATGAGTGGGCGCAGTGTTACAGACTGGGAGAAATATGTGGAGTTGGTCGGCATTGACATGGAGGAGCCGGAGGGATTTCTGGAGCTGCAGCGCTCCTGGAAGGAGGGGGAGATACCGGATGACCCGCGGCCCAGCTCTGAAGTGTTGGATGGCCTCCCCGCATCGGAGTGCGCGACGGATGATTTTACGATAACCGGACTCGCGTACTGGGACAACGTGATCCGACTGCAGATCTGTATGGGAGAGCTCTCCCATGCGGACCGACATGTGATCCCCTGCCTGAAGCTGGCGGATGGCAGCGAGCGCATCTACTGGTTCAGTAAAATGTGGCATGAGGAGAAAGGGAGCGAGCGACTGATGTTCTATGAGTTCTATCTGCCGTGTACGCCGGAGGAGCTGGAGAATGCCACTCTCTATGGGAATTTTCACAGGACGGACAATTCTTTGGAGGGCAACTGGAAGGTAATCTTCCGAATGGAGGAAACGGAATAGCTCTGATGTGAAAAGAGGTGGGAGGCTTGAAACCTTCCACCTCTTTTGGCGTATGACGGATTACCCGTGACAGATAAACATGCCGGTTGATTTGTGGATGAACATAGCCCCTTCCCGGTCCAGCTTCTCCCGAATCAGGGCGAGCAGCTCCGCCCCGCGCTGCTCCAGAATCAGCGAAGCATTGCCTGGATAAGAGCAGACATAGTCGTAGATGGCCTGGGGGTCGTCTACGATCAGGTCGTTGTCCTGATCCTGGCGTTCTACATGGGCAAAATAGCGGCGCAGCAGGGGTTCTCCGTTCTCCAGATGAAAGCTTGCTGTGAGGCGAGTGAATGGCACCTCGATACGGGGGTCGAAGGCCTCTACCAGCTCATGCAGCTCCCGCATATGGCCGTCGCCTATAGTGGAGCAGTAGAACATGCCTCCGGACTTGAGTCCTCTGACGATAGCCGCCAGGCAGGTGTCCAGATGTTCCACATGGTACAGCATATGGTTGGCGATAATGCGGTCGTAGCTGGCAGCGGGCAGAGACAGGGCGCTGGCGTCCAGTCTCTGATATTCTATCCGGATATGGCGGGCGTTCAGCGCCTCCTGATAGGGAGCCAGGTTGCGGCGGGTCTGTTCCAGCATCTCCTCAGAGCGGTCTGTGAGAGTCAGATGCAGTCCCTCCGGAAGCAGGTGAGTGCGCTCCATCCAGAGCAGTCCCGTACCGCAGCCCAGCTCCAGCACTGTCTCGCCGGGCTGCAGGGCCAGCCGCTCATACACCCATTCCATCCAGCCCTGAGAGCTGGTGGAGTACTTATGGATATTGATGCGGCGGGTCAGATTGTCCGGTTTTTGATATTGCTCCAGGACCTTTTCCTCGTTGGTAAGCAGGTTCAGACAGCGCACCAGGAGCTGCCATTTATCCTCCTCGTCGCTGCGCTGGGCCAGCTCGATCGTGGAGATCAACAGCTCCAGCTGCTTTTTGCGCTCCAGCAGCAGGACTCGCTGCTGCTCCAGGATGGCCTGCTGTTCCAGGGCATCCGCCTCCTGCGCATCTATGAGCTGCTGGATTTGCTCCAGGGAAAAGCCCAGATATTTCAGCATCAGGATGCGCTGAAGCAATGTGACGGAGCTATTGTCATAGCAGCGATAACCGTTCTCCGAGTAGGACACAGGGCGAAGCAGCCCCTTGGTGTCATAGTAGCGTATGGTGCGCAGGGAGACCCCGGCAATGCGGGCGATTTCCCCGGCGGTGTAGTATTCCTGTTTCATAAATTATCCTTTCCGTACCGGTGCAATAATATGTTAAATATAGTTATTCAGATATCTGTAATTCTATCATACAGGGTGACGCAAGGTAATGGTCAAGAGTTTTTTCAAAAAGTTTTAGCGTATACAAACAGAAAAATATAAATCCTACATAATAATTATAGAATTTAATCTGAAAAATAATTGACAGAGAAAAATAAATATGATATTATAAACACAACAAAAACAGTTGCACATGTATTTAAGTGCATTTTACTTATGCTAATTGAAAAGCGTGAGAACTGTAGACTCAGATGTAGCTGCGGTGATACAATGGCGTGTGATCTCGCTCATACAGTCTACACATTTCATCAGTGGGCCTATTGATCATCAGTATGGGGTAACAGGGTATGAAAAAAATAGCGGGAATGCTGATCGCGGTTCTTATCATCATCCTTGTAATATGCGGCTGCGCCACTGGAGACGGTGGCGGAGTCTTTTCCGATGCATCAAATGAGGCCGCAAGGGACTCGTACTTATGTGTCGTCAACACTCAGCTAGTCGCGGAGAGAGGCGAGGAAGAGGCCGGCAATGGCAAGTCGTCAAGCTTTCTGGGCGATGGAAGGGCATTTCGATTTATTGATTACTTCCTGGACCATCGGGATGAGAGTTATACAGAGATAGTGGCTGCGGATTCCAAGGGAGCGTTGCGCTCGTGGAAATCCCTGTTTGGGGAAAACGGATATATCGTGGGCGCGGGCCATATTGCAGGTTCTGACGGGTTTGTCACGCTTCTTTTTCAATACGCGGAAAGCGAGGAGGCAAAGTATCAATACAGCATAGAGAAACGCAGTGCCAACGGGGATATCGTGGACAGCATTGCCCTGGATTATCTGTCATCTTCTGAATATACCGAGGTGGCGGAGACGATTGCTGTCGATATAGACGGGTATATACATATGGCGGGAGCTTTGGGTGTGGACAGCAGGATGGATTATCAGGTCGTATCTCCCAGGGGAGAGCTTCTGTGCGCTAAGTCCTTCGAGCAATGCAGCTTTGTGCGCCTCATTACGCTTCCCGACGGCAGAATCGCCTGCGACTCTCGGGAGCATAAGGACGGCGGCCAATATCATCACCGGGTTGAATGGACCAATACGCAAACCGGAGAGGAGGAGCTGCTGTTTGAATATGATGAGAGCAGTGAAGACGGAAAGGATCGGATTCAGGCGGTCAATGTATTTGATGAGGAGAGATTGATTTATGCCAATGCCGAAGGGGTGTTTCTGTGTGATTATTCCTTTCGGGAGCGCAACAGAATCTGCACCTGGTCCAGACAGGGGATTGCTCAGGCTCTGGTCGATCAGATATCGGCGACGCAGGACGGAGCGATCTCCGTGCTGCTCAATACCCAGAGAGGAATCTTTTTCCTGTCTCTTGAGCCTGCGCCGGATGAGGTGTACGAGATTGAGCTTGCGACTGCATATGGAGCCACAATATACTACGAGGCGGTGGCTCAGTTCAATAAGCGGCATCCGCAGTACAATATCGTCATACGGGAGGACTACGACCGGACAGCCCTGATGACGAAGCTTATGGCGGGAGATGGCCCCGTGCTGATCGGCTCTGATCTCGTGCCCTTCGCGGAGCAAAAGAAGCTGTGGGAGCCTCTTGACACGGTATACGAGGAGTCGGGAATTCTAGGCGAATTAAATCCCGCGGCGGTCAGGCTTGCGAGCATCGACGGCTTATTGTACGGCGTTGTTTCTGATTTCTATCTCACAACGCTGGCGACGGGAGCAGCAGAAGCGGACTGGGACTATGATACCTTTGTCAAGTGCATGGAGAACAGCGGTGAGCTGCGGTATATCGTGGACAATGCGCTGGGAGAGAGTAATGTATGGATTGCAGTTTCTCTGTTTGACAATGGCAGGGAGGACAGCTTTTATGTGAATGAGGACGGAGAGCCTGAATTTGACACGCAGGAGTTTCGGAAGGTATTGAACCTGATAGATACCTATGGCCCAGACAACGCGTCTGTACCCTTTGGCGAGGGTCTGCAGGAGGGAAAGGTCCTCTGCAACCATATTCAAATATTCCATCCCCAGGACTTGATCTTTTACCGCGATACATATGGGGACGGAGTCAAGCTGACAGGCTTTCCCAGCGTAAACGGAGCCAGGAACCGCCTGCAAAGCTCTCATATCCTTGCCATGAGAAAGACCGCGTCGGAGACAGAGAAGGAGATTGCCACCGAGTTCATGAAGCTGCTTCTCTCGTATGACACACAGCTCACCATGTCGAAGGACGACAATTTCCTGCTGAGTGTGAGGACAGATGTGCTCAACGAGCAGATTAACTCGGTCAGCGAGGGGACCCTGCTGAGCGCCCCATGTTTCGACAGGCGCTTTTACCTGGATGAGCCTGACAATGAGAAAAACAGGGAAGAGCTGCTGGAACTGATTGAGAAATCCGTGCCCTGTCATGAGAGCGGTGACAGCTATCGAGACATTCTCGAGGAGGAGTTTGAAGATTATTTTTCCGGTAAGATCACGGCGGATATGTTGATAGAGCGCCTGAGCAACAGAGTGGGATTGTATTTTGAGGAGACGACGTAAAGACGGATTTCCAGGAAGGTCGATGCATACTTATTGTGAAATGATTCTTGCGCATATAGGGGATATATGATAGAGTGAAAATTGAACATATATGATGATTTGTACCTAAGATGGCTTGCAGCATGCAGTATCGCAGGCGGGCTTGCAATATGCGGGGTGGAAGTTTGGAAGTACGACTTTCAAATACTGATTGGTGCAATACCACAGGCATAGCCAGCGGTATGCGGAAAGAGGAAAAATGAGAATACATAAGCTATATGCATGCATCTATCTGACGATATGCTGTCTGTTATTGCCGGAGCTGGAGACACGGGCGCAGCAGGATAGCAATCCTGTGCATCAGATCGGGCTGCAGGACTATGTGGAAACGGTATACGACGAGAGCAATGGCATGACCACCAGTGAGGCAAACGCAGTGATGCAGGACAGCACTGGCTATATCTGGGTGGGCAGCTATGGTGGTCTCAGCCGTTTTAACGGAACGGAATTTGAGGATATCAGCCGCACTCGCTCCGGCGCGCCGGTCAGCGGCGTGCGCTGTCTGCTTCAGGACGGTCAGGGGCGAATCTGGATCGGCACCAATGATTCTGGCCTGTATGTCTATGACAATTCGGGCTTCAGGCAGATCGTCAGCGTGTCGCAGGACGATATGGAGCAGACGGTCAAGACATTGTCTGTTCGCAGTCTGGCGGAGGATATTGAGGGACGCATTTATATAGGTACCACTGTCGGTTTGTGGACGGTGGATGCTTCCATGACGCTACAGCGCGCAGAGGATGTCTGGCTGCAGGAGGCAGCTGTGGAGTCGCTGGCGTGTGACAGGCAGGGCCGCATCTGGGGCACTACCGCCGCCAGTCAGCTCTTTGTTCTGCAGGGCGATGAACTCTTACTTGCGCTGGAAAAAAGCTTTTTTGGCAGAAATCTGTCCTATGGCCTGTATGTGGACAGCAATGGCAGAGTCTATCTGGGCACGGCGGACGGCAGGGTGCTACGGCTGCAGCACAGTGGAGATATCTGGTCGGAGCAATATTTTGCCTGGGATGAATTGACCACGGGCAGCGAGGATGAGGTGAATAGCATCCTGCGGGACAGCCAGGGTCGTCTGTGGGTGTGTACCGACGGCGGGCCGGGGTATTTTGACGACAGGGACAGCTTCTATAAAGTCAACAGTCTGAACAACAATTCCATCATGAGCCAGATGTGCGAGGACTACGAGGGCAATCTGTGGTTTGCCGCCTCCCGCAAGGGCTGCATCAAGTTGAGTCGCATCAGGTTCAAGAATCTGGCGTATGAGGCGGACATCACGAACCAGACCGTGAATGCGACGATGATTCTGGACGGTCTGACCTACATTGGCGGGGACTATGGTCTGGCGATCCTGGACGAGACCAGGGAAAAGGTGGAGAATGAGCTGACGGATATGCTCAGCGGTGTGCGCATACGCGGTCTCAGCAAGGATAAGGAGGGCACTCTGTGGATTGCCACCTATAGAACCTATGGACTCGTAAATTACGAACCGTCTACCGGGGAGATACACTCCTACACGCCAGAGCAGGGAATGCCCCATGAGCAGGTGAGGATGTCGATGCAGCTGTCCGACGGGCGCATTGCGGCGGCCACCAACGGCGGGGTGGCGATCCTGCGCGACGGCCAGGTGGAGGCGGTGTACAACCAGAAAAATGGGATTGAGAACGAATGGATTCTCTGTCTGGAGGAGAGCGCGGACCACAAGCTGCTGGCAGGCAGCGACGGCAACGGTATCTATGAGATTGACCTGTCGGACGGGCAGGTGCGCAATCTGACCACGGAGGATGGGCTGCAGTCGGGAGTCATCCTGCGGATGGTGGCAGATGCCCATCAGGGTGTCTGGATCAGCAACGGATCTCAGCTGGCTCTGTGGGATGAGGAGGGGATTCGCCAGATACCCAATGTGAATGCGGGTACCGGAAGTATATTCGATATCAAGGTGACGGATAATTATATCTGGCTCATGAAATCCTTTGGCCTGATCCGCATCAGCAGAGATTCACTGATCGGTGGCCGACAGGAGTACGAGGCTCTGAGCCGCAAGGATGGTCTGACCAGCAGCATCACGGCTAACTCCTGGAACTATATGGATGAGGACAGCGTGCTCTATCTCTGCACTGGCAATGGCATGTACTATATTGATCTGAAGGATATGTATCGGAACACGGTGCCGCCCCGCGTATCTGTCGGTCGCATGGCAACAGACACGGTGATCTACTATAAGCCGCAGGATATGGAGCTCAAGGCGGATACACAGCGCATTACGATGCAGCTTGACCTGCTCAGTTTCGGCTCGGGAGACGGAATCCTGGAATATTATCTGGAGGGCTTTGACCGATATCCGATACAGATCAGCGGCAGCAATGGGCGCATCAACTATACCAACCTGCCAGGCGGAGAATATGTCTTTCATCTGAGAGGATACAATGCGGATGGCGCGGTGAGCGAGGATCTCACATTTCGGATCACCAAGGAGAAGAGCCTGTTTGAACGCCAGTATATTGTGTTGTGGCTGATTATCGGCGGTCTGTTGCTGTTGATCGTGGTCTTGATCGCGGTACAGTATATAAACCGGAGGCGGATTCTACAGCGGCAGAAGGAGTATCGGGACACGGCTGATCAGATTATCCGCATCATCGCCAAAACCATTGACGCGAGGGATAAATATACCAGCGGTCACTCCCATCGGGTGGCGAGTTATGCTGTGGAGATCGGCAGACGCTATGGCCTTGACAGTGAACAGCTGGAACAGCTTCGCTTCGCGGCGCTGCTGCACGACATCGGCAAGATCGGGATTCCTGATCATATCTTAAATAAGCATTTCCAGCTGACGGATGAGGAGTATGCCATCGTCAAGCAGCATCCCACTATCGGCGGGGATATTCTGAAGGAGTTCACCCTGGTGCCGGAGGCGGCGGTCGGCGCGCTGTATCACCACGAGCGCTATGACGGCAAGGGATATAACGCGGGCCTGAAGGGAGAGGATATTCCTCTGTATGCCCGAATTATCGCAGTGGCTGACGCCTATGACGCCATGGATTCCACGCGTGTGTATCAGGCTTCGATGGACCCTGAGGTGATCTATCGGGAGCTGGAGAAGGGAAGAGGAACCCAGTTCGACGCGCAGTTTGCGGAGATTATGATGGCGATGATGAAGGATGGATTCTCGGCGCAGGAGGAATAATGGGGATAGCCCATCATTTTCTGCTTGACAAATAGAGAAACATACACTACAATCGTTTCAAAGTAGATGAACGGGCTGGCTTGTTCATTATATGGGAACAGACGGAGAAGAGGAATAGTACGGCAAGGGAGCATCTCAGAGAGAGAGCCATTGGTGCGAGGCTTTCATGTGAAGCTGCCGGAACCTGCCTTGGAGTCCTGTGTTGACCCGAAGCGATAACGATCTGGTTATATGTGTTGTTGCTACAGGGGAAAATACAGCGCAGCGCCGGCGTTATCGGCAGGATAAGCAGAATGTTGGACTCGCAGGGTAGTTCCTGCCAAGTCGCGCATTAATAAGGGTGGTACCGCCGAGTATTCGGTCCCTGATGGGGGATGGAAGCTGCGGCGGGCCACCCTCTTATATTACAGCCGTAAAAAAACGGGATACCTCTGTACAGCGCACTGATTCATGTGAGGTGAGCGAAGCGGCCGAATATGGATCACCGGAAGAGTGTGCAGGGAGGAGATATCCGGAACAAAAAATAAGGAGACGTAAATTATGGCAGACAAGAAAATGGTGGAAGCAATTACCTCGATGGAGGAGGATTTTGCGCAATGGTATACGGACGTCGTGATCAAGGCGGAGCTGATCGATTATACGAGCGTCAAGGGCTGCATGGTCATCAAGCCAGCCGGATATGCAATCTGGGAGCTGATTCAACAGCAGCTTGACGCCAGATTCAAGCAGGTGGGAGTGCAGAATGTGTATCTGCCGATGTTCATCCCTGAGTCCCTGCTTCAAAAGGAGAAGGATCATGTGGAGGGTTTCGCGCCGGAGGTGGCTTGGGTGACTCACGGCGGCCTGCAGCCTCTGGCGGAGCGTCTGTGTGTGCGTCCCACTTCCGAGACGCTGTTCTGCGATTTTTATCAGAATGATATTCATTCCTATCGCGATCTGCCCAGAGTGTATAACCAGTGGTGCTCTGTGGTGCGCTGGGAGAAGGAGACCAGACCTTTTCTGCGCTCGAGGGAGTTCCTGTGGCAGGAAGGACATACCGCTCATGCCACGGCTCAGGAGGCGGAGGAGAGAACCATCCAGATGTTGAATGTGTACGCTGATTTCTGCGAGCAGGTGCTGGCCATCCCGGTGGTCAAGGGACAGAAGACGGAGAAGGAGAAATTCGCGGGCGCTGTCTCCACATATACGATTGAGGCGTTGATGCATGACGGCAAGGCGCTGCAGTCTGGCACCAGCCACAACTTCGGCGACGGTTTTGCCCGTGCCTTTGAGATACAGTATGCAGACAGGGACAATACTTTAAAATATGTGCATCAGACCTCATGGGGGATGACGACCAGATTGATCGGCGCCATCATCATGGTGCATGGCGACAACGAGGGCCTGGTGCTGCCTCCCAGAGTGGCGCCCATCCAGGTGTGCATCGTGCCGATTCAGCAGAAGAAGGAGGGCGTGCTGGATAAGGCATATGAGCTGTGTGATCGCCTCAAGGGAGCCTTTCGCGTCAAGGTTGACGATACGGATAAATCTCCCGGATACAAGTTTGCGGAGGCGGAGATGCGCGGTTATCCTCTTCGGGTGGAGATCGGCCCCAAGGATATCGAGGCGGGAAAATGCGTGATCTGCCGTCGGGATACCAGAGAGAAGCTGGAGGTGGAGCTCGATCAACTGGAGCAAAAGGTCGGAGAACTGCTGGAGACCATTCAGAGGGATATGCTGGAGCGAGCAAGGGCGCACAGGGAGGAACACACCTATGTGGCCAGGAATTTCGAGGAGTTCCAGAAGCTTTTTGCCGACAATACAGGCTTTGTGAAGGCCATGTGGTGCGGCGACCAGGCCTGCGAGGAGCTGATCAAGGAAAAGCTCAGTGTCACCAGCCGCTGTATGCCCTTCGAGCAGGAGAACCTGGCCGATACCTGCGTCTGCTGTGGTAAGCCCGCGAAGAAGATGGTGTACTGGGGCAAGGCGTATTAAGCGGTGGGCGGATGGATAGTTCCATGTTTACTTTGTCGTCAGTACGATCCTTGTGATTCGGCTCTGTGATGAAATGGCGAGACTTTGTTGTTATTTAATAGCGGCAAAGTCTCTATTTTATGCTTTTAGGTCTTGCTGTGGCGGCAACATACTCAATATCCTGATTATTCTTGGCCTATTGGCGATCATTTAACCGATATTGTGTATACCGTTAAGCAAATGGCAGCGCTTTGTTTCAATCTGCGTTTTCTGTCTATTAAAATTTTTTATCTAGTATCTTGCAATATATAATAGCTTGTGATATACTCATCTATATAAAGAGGGAAACATAGAAGGGTGTGAGAAACAGAGATGAGAAAACAGGCACTTTCAAAGGAAAAAAACGATTATCCCCAACGCCATATATGGAGGGAAGGTGTAAGTCGGTCTGCAGAAATAGTCAGATATGCCAACGGCTGGCAAAGAAACGAAATTTTTTTGCCCAGGTATATTGAACTGAACAACATATGTTATAGGGGATTAAAAGCATAATAAAAGCGATTGAGATTCTATCTTTTGCCAGTATCGAATTGTACACAATTCGGTACTGACATAAAGAAGGTTTTACAATTGTCCATATTGATCAATTCCATTATTACAGACAAAGTTTCATAAACGCCTATGTTAACTCATAAAGGGCTAATAAACAGCTTTTTATCAGTATCGAATGGTGTATATTGTATATTCCATAAGCAGGCTCTTTCGAGCCGTTGGTACTTAGCGAGGTCTGCCGAATTCATTCGGCACGAGCTTAGTACCGCTACGGTGAGAACGAAGCGAGAGCGTGCCTGCGTTGGAATGTACAATGTACACCATGACACTGGCATAGTAACTAAGTTTTGCATATGCCTAAATCCAATAATATAGTCAATTGCGAAACTGTCTTTTGCTAGTACCGAATTGTGTATATTGTATATTCCATAAGTAGGCTCTTGAAAAACGTCAGTGCTTAGTGAGGTTTTTTCGAGCTTAGCACTGTTACGTTTTTCACGAAGCGAGAGCGTGCCTACGTTGGATTATACAATGTGCCCAATGACACTTGCACAGTAACCTGGTTTCGCAAACGCCTAATCAATCCAATAATATCAGGAAAGGAGGAGTAACATGAACACACAGTTGAAAAAAGGCGCGTTGGAGCTGTGCGTGCTCTCTCAGCTGGTGAGCGGCGACAAGTACGGCTACGAACTGACGGAGCGCATCTCCGAGGAGATGTCTATCGCCAGCGGCACGCTGTATCCGATTCTGCGCAGGCTCAAGGAGGATGCCTATGTGACTACCTATCTGGTAGAGTCGGAATCCGGCCCAGCCCGCAAATATTACCAACTGACCCCAAAGGGCAGAGAGTATCAGCAGACCATGCTGCAGGAATGGGAACAATTTGAGACGGCAGTGAACCGTCTGACCAGGGGATAGTCAATTCCCTGCAAATATTTAAAATTGTCAAGACAGTGAGGAAGGAGAATTTAGTTATGACCAAATCAGAGTATATGAAGGAGCTGCAGGAGGGTTTACGCCGCTATAATGTGTCAGTGGAGAGGGAGATACTGGAGGATTACGAGCAGCATTTTGCCGAGGGACTGGCGCATGGGCGCACGGAGGAGGAGATTATCGACGAGTTGGGCAGTATAGAGGATATGCTGCAGGAATTCTCTGAGGATGATCTGAAGCAGGAGATAGAGAAAGTCGAGATGCAGGCCAGCCAGAGCAACAGCTATCAGCACTGCTATCGCGAGGTGGTGATAGACGCACTGCTGGCAGATGTGGTGATCTGCGATGCAAAGGACGATCAGATTCGGGTTGACTATGAGAACAGGGGCAGCAAGGCGCAGAAGCTGAAGTACTATTTTTACCAGTATGACAAGGACGGCGTGTTTTATGCCGGAGTCAAGGAGAAAAAGGGCGTCGATCTGGGAACTGGCGCGCTGAGGGGACTGTTCTCGCAGATGAATTGGTCCGGCGGCGATATTGATCTGCGGATCGAGATTCCGGCAGGCATCCCTGTTTTAAGAGTTCATACCACCAGCGGCGACCAGGAGATTCAGGATATCCGGATTGGAGAGCTGGAGGCACAGTGCTCCAGCGGTGATCTGGAGATTAAAGGCGCCGCCTGCGATAAGCTTTGTGCCAGAACCAGCAGCGGCGACATGGAGGTATCTCGCGTTCATATGGATGCGCAGAAGGATACCAGTATAGAACTGTATACGACCAGCGGCAATATGGAGATAGGGGAGCTGGTCACATCCCATATGTGTGTACAGACGGGCAGCGGCGACGTAGAGGCCAGGGAACTCCAGATCGGCAATCTGAAAATGCAGGCCGACAGCGGAGAGATAGGGCTGGAGCATGTGCAGGGCAGCTTGATACGGCTGCAAACCGGCAGCGGAGAGATACGGGGCCGTGATATCCAGGGGGAGGAGCTGGCTGCGGGAGCCGGAAGCGGTGATGTGTCGATTCAGGCCAATGTCAAGACATATGATCTCAAGACGGGAAGCGGCGACATATGCGCAGATCTGGGAATGGTTGAGGGAGCTACCATTGAGACTCGCACCGCGAGCGGTGATGTGTCGCTGCGGGGCGATGAGATATCAGGCTTCCGTGACAGATACACCTATGGAAGCGGCGCCTGCCAGGTAAAAATCACGACCGGAAGCGGAGATATACGCGTCAGTTAATGTCCAAATATTTCAGATGCAACTGGCTCTTCCCGAAATGGATAAGATGTGCTATACTGACTGTATTCCTAACAAAAGTCCAGACTCAGATGCGGGAGAGTACAGTGAATTATATTATTTTAGACCTGGAATGGAACCAGAGCAGCACCGGAAAGGAGCCGGAGGCGGCAACATTGCCCTTCGAGATCATTGAGATCGGTGCGATCAAGTTAAATCATGAGAGGATCATGATCAGCGAGTTCAGTCAGCTGATTCGGCCCACCGTATATCATCGGATGCACAGGATCACCAGCAGACTGATTCATATGCGCATGGAAGAGCTGGAGAGAGGGAAACCTTTTACTCAGGTGGCATCAGAGTTCCTGCAGTGGTGTGGGGACGACTATATCTTTTGTACCTGGGGTCCTCTGGACCTGACGGAGCTTCAACGCAACTTCCGATACTACGGTATGGAGCCGCTCGCCAGAGGGCCGATAGCTTTTCTGGACGTTCAGAAGCTATTCAGCATTGCCTATGAGGACCGCAAGAGTCGGCGGGCGCTGGAATGGGCGGTGGACTATCTGGAGATCGAGAAGGATATTCCCTTTCACAGGGCTTTCAGCGATGCCTATTATACCGCCAAGGTGCTGGCTTCGATTGAGGATGCAGGGGTACTTAAAAATGTGTCCTATGATGTGTTTATGCCCCCCTCCTGTCGTGAGGAGGAGGTCAGGGTGCAGTTTGACACCTATTTTAAGTATATTTCTCGTACTTTTCCGGACAAGCAGGCGGCGTTGACAGATCGGGAGGTCAGCTCCAGCAAGTGTTATCTGTGCCACCGCAACCTGCGCAAGAAGGTGAAATGGTTTACGCCCAACGGACGTCACTATTATTGCGTTGCCTTTTGCGAGAAGCACGGTTACCTCAAATGTAAGAATCGCATTCACAAGACGGAGGATGGGCAGGTATATGTGGTGAAGACGACTCGCTTTATCTCACCTGAGGAGATGGAGAAACTCGTTGAGCGTCGCGACCGTGCCCGTAAGCTGCATAGCCGTTCGCGCAAGGCATCTGATAAGGCGGCCGGAATAAGAGGATATATTTCATGAAGAATAAGCTATTGTCAACAACCGTCAGGCGCAGGCATATCTGCGTCTGGCTGGCGTGTCTGGCTCTGCTTTGCGGCGTTTGTGAGCCTGCTTACGCGACATCCAGACAGGAGGTTATCCAGGCGCAGCAGGAGATGCCTGTCGAGAGCAATGAGATTCCGGGCTGGCCAGTGGGACCGACGGTCACGGCGGAATCTGCTATTCTGATGGAAGCCGAGACCGGCGCTATCCTGTACGCCAAAAATATTCACGCCAGGCAGTATCCGGCCAGTACCACCAAGATACTGACCACATTGATAGCCATGGAGCAATGCTCTCTGGACGAGTGGGTCACTTTTTCCAAAGACGCCATCTATGACACGCCCTCCGACAGCAATCATATTGCCATGGACGTGGGACAACAGCTGACGATGGAGGACTGCCTGAATGCAATCCTGATTCGTTCGGCCAATGAAGTCTCATTTGCCGTGGCGGAGCATATCACCGGCACGAGCTGGCAGGATTTTGCGGAGATCATGAACAGGCGGGCCCAGGAGCTGGGATGCGTCGATTCGCATTTTGTCAATCCCAACGGCCTGCCGGATGAAAACCACTATACCTCCGCCTATGATCTGGCGATGATAGGCAGGGCTTTTTTTGCCAATGAGGTGCTGTGCAGGATGTCCATGACTCCGAGATTGCATATCCTGCCCAACGATCATATGCCCTATGAAAAATTGGAGAATTCCAAAATTGAGATGCTGCCGGGAAAAACCTATGCCTATGACGGACTGATCGGCGTCAAGACAGGATATACCAATGCGGCCCGAAGCACGCTGGTATCCTGCGCGGAGCGGGACGGCCTGAAGCTGATCTGCGTCGTGCTCAAGGACGAGGCGCCGGCGCAATATGAGGACACTATTGCCCTATTCAATTATGGTTTTGGCAACTTTGCAAGAGTCAATGTCTCACAGGTGGAGACAAAATACAATATTGAAGGTACAGGTTTTTTCTACGAGCAGCATGACATATTTGGCGATTCACGGCCCTTGCTGTCTCTGAACCAGGATGCATATATTGTGATGCCTCGAACAGTGGATTTTGATGATATTGCGTCTGTCATCAACTATGACGCGGCGGATGAGGGACAGGCTGCCGTCATTGAGTACAGCTATCAGGGAGTGGCGCTGGGCAATGTCTCCGTCGATCTGGCGGCGCCTAAGGAGGGCTATAGCTTTGAAAGCGGTATGCTGGACGGGGAGGAGAAGGAGGCGGCGAACAAGGAAAGTCCGACAGTTATCTTTGTCAATGTGATAAAAGTGCTCAAGTGGGTGGGAATTGTTGTGGCAGCCTTATTATTTCTTGGAGTGGCTCTGCATTTTCTCAAGAATTTCCGATTTCCTGCGCGGCGTACCAATACAAGGCGGAGCTGGGAGAAGGACCGCCGCAGATATCATCATGAGGAATACGAGGACAGCTCAGAGGATGATGCCAGACAACAGCATCGGCGGAGAGTGAGAGAGGCGCGCCGCAGACAGGCCCACCTGGAGAGTGAGGAGGACTTTGAGTCGACATATGAGCAGCAGCACCGGCAGAGAGTGAAGGAGGCGCGCCGCAGACAGGCCCGCATGGAGTATGAGGAGGACACTGAGCCGACGTTTGAGCAGTTGCGCAGGCGGAGCGCGAGAGAGGCGCGCCGCAGGCAGGCCCGCATGGAGTATGAGGAGAGCCCTGAGCTGACATTTGAGCAGCTGCGCAGGCAGCAGGCCAGAGAGTCACGTCACCGGCGGCAAAAAGACAGATAACAGGAGAGAGATAAGATGCGTTTGCGGAATATAACTGGCTCCAGAGAGATCATTGCAGAGAGCGCCTACGTGGTGCATGACGAGCAGAGCCATCGGGGAGCCTGGCGGGAGCTCCTGGGAGATGACAGTCCCATTCATATCGAGATTGGCATGGGAAAGGGAAAGTTTATCTACACCATGGCCCGACAGCATCCGGATATCCATTATATCGGAATTGAAAAATATTCCAGCGTGCTGCTGCGGGCCATTCAGAAGATGGAGGGGGAAGAATTGCCCAATCTGCGTTTCATCCGGATGGACGCGGAGCAGATAGCGAGTGTGTTTGCCCCTGGGGAGGTGGACCGGATCTATCTGAATTTCTCCGATCCCTGGCCCAAGGACAGACATGCGGCGCGCAGACTTCCCTCGCGCCAGTTCCTGGCCAGATATGACGCGATCCTGAAGGCGTCCGGAGAACTGGAGTTCAAGACAGATAACAGGGAACTGTTCGATTTTGCGGTGGAGGAATTGGAACCGGCGGGCTGGAAAATTAAGGTCCTTACCTATGATCTGCACAGCGACGCGGTATTGATGGAGGGAAATGTCATGACGGAGTATGAGGAAAAATTCTCCGCCATGGGCAATCCCATCTATAAATATATTATTTATCGGGAAAAATAAGTCGAGAGAAGCCGGCGGATGCCGGACAGACAAGGAGGAAAAACGATGCAGTTTACGACAACCAATTTTGAGACGGAAGTATTGCAGGCACAGGGTCCTGTGCTGGTGGATTTCTACGCGGACTGGTGCGGGCCGTGCAAGATGATGGCTCCGCTGGTAGAGCGTATGGCCGAGAAGTACGCCGGACAGATCAAGATCGGCAAGCTGAATGTTGAGGATAGTATGGAGATCTCTGACAAATACAATGTGAGGAATATCCCTACGTTCATCTTCTTCAAGGACGGAAAGCCGGCCGCCACCTATGTGGGCGGAATGTCCGCCACGGATCTGGAGGAGAAGATCAAGGCATTTATCTGAAGCATTACTTTTGACGGGGGATGTGAGAATGGAAGCGCTTAAGGATAAGCGGCTGCTGGCCTATGAGGGCAGGCGCACTCTGGTGGCAATGTTTGGAGCGTTGGTCTATGCCGTAGGCACCAACTTGTTTATTGTGCCGTCGGGCCTGTACAGCAGCGGAGTCATGGGCCTGTGCCAGATACTGCGCACCGTGCTGGTGGAATATCTGTATTTGAACCTGGGCAGCACGGATATCGCCGGTATGATTTACTATGTGATCAATATTCCCATCTTTATTGTCGGATATCGGAAAATGGGCAAAAAGTTCCTGCTGAAAACCCTTGTCTGCGTCACTGTGATGTCAGGCGCCATGGCCGTCATTCCGGTGACGCAGATCGTGGAGGATACCATGATGGCCTGTGTGGTCGGCGGAATTATCTGCGGAGCAGGCGTGGGAATCCTGCTGCGCATGGGAGCCTCCGGCGGCGGTATGGATATTGTGGGCATGATTCTGGTGAAATGGAAGCAGGATTTCAGCGTAGGAAAGGTCACGCTGATCATGAATCTCGTGCTCTACAGCGCCTGCGTATTCCTCTTTGACGTGGAGACGGCGCTCTATTCGGTGATCAATGCGGCGGTGTATTCCGTGGCCATGGACAGGCTCCATGCCCAGAACATCAATGTGGAGGTCAATATTATCACGAAGATCAGCTCGCAGGAGCTGGAGAGGGAAGTGTTCTCGGAGTTGGGGCGTGGCATCACCAAATGGAAGACCATGGGCGCATACACCCATGAGGAGTCCCACATCCTCTATATCATGATGTCCAAATACGAGGTGCATCAGCTGAAAGCCATCGTCCATAAATACGATCCCCAGGCGTTTATCGTTATTAACGAGGGAGTACATGTGGAGGGAAATTATCTGAAAAAGTTATAGCCGCTTTAATTGTGGTAGAGACCGCCCGATTCATACTCCGGTTCACAGGTCAGGTTCACACCCAGCTTGCGCAGCACATTCTTGTCTACCTGAGAAAGGATCACGCTGGAGTGTACCTCGGAGCCCCTGAGCTTTTGCAGCTGCTTGACAGCTCTGTCAGCCATGGCGTCCGTCGTAGCGCAGATCGACAGTGCGATCAGGATCTCATCCGTGTGCAGACGGGGATTGCGATTGCCCAGATGCTCTGTTTTCAGCTCCTGAATGGGACCGATGGTGTCGGGCGAGATCAATTGGACCTCGTCGGGAATGCCGGCCAATACCTTCAATGCGTTGAGCAGCATAGCGGAGGAAGCGCCCAACAGTTCGCTGGTCTTGCCGGTAATAATCCGGTCGTCCGGCAGCTGGATAGCAGCAGCGGGCTTGCCAGTGGCCGCTGCCTTGACCTTGGCGGCGCTGACAACCGGACGGTCATCTACGGTGATGCCGGCCTGCTTCATCAACAGCTCCAGCTTCAGAATCTGCTCATCATCCGCACTGCCCTGACGCTTTTCGCACAGGGTGGCGTAGTACCTGCGGATAATCTCCTGGCAGGAGGCCTCCCTGCAGGCGTCGTCATCAATAATGCCGTATCCGGCCATGTTGACACCCATGTCGGTCGGAGACTTGTAGGGGGATTCCCCCATGATTTTTTCAAACATGGCGCTGAGTACAGGAAAGATTTCCACATCTCGGTTATAGTTGATCGTGGTCTCACCGTAGGCCTCCAGATGGAAGGGGTCAATCATATTGACATCATTCAAGTCCGCAGTTGCCGCCTCATAAGCCAGATTAACCGGATGCTTTAGGGGCAGATTCCAGATCGGAAAAGTCTCATACTTAGCATAACCGGCATTGATGCCCCTTTTGTGCTCATGGTATAGCTGTGAAAGGCAGGTGGCCATCTTGCCGCTGCCGGGTCCGGGGGCGGTGATTACCACCAGCTCGCGGGAGGTTTCAATATATTCGTTGCGCCCGTAGCCCTCGTCGCTTACGATCAGGGGAATGTTGGAGGGGTATCCGGGAATCGGGTAGTGCCGATACACCTTCATGCCCAGAGATTCGAGCTTTTTCTGATACGCGATGGCGCTGGGCTGCTCGGTGAAATGCGTCAGGCAGACACTTCCCACGTACAGACCATAGCCCCGAAAGGCATCGATTAACCGCAGCACGTCCACATCATAGGTGATGCCCAGATCGGAGCGGATTTTGTTCTTTTCGATGTCCGCCGCGTTGATGACGATGACGATCTCAGCCTGATCCCGCAGCTGAGTCAGCATATTGATCTTGCTGTCCGGTTTGAAGCCGGGCAGAACTCTGGAAGCGTGATAATCATCAAAGAGCTTGCCGCCGAATTCCAGATAGAGCTTGCCACCGAAAGCGGCGATGCGCTCTCTGATCCGTTCAGACTGCATCATCAGATATTTGTCGTTGTCAAAACCGGTCTTATTCATGGGTTCCCGTACCTCCTGCAAGCTCTTTGCTTTTCTATCCGTATTGGACGTTTCACGCCCATCATCTCTATCATACCGAAAAAGAAAAGTGAAATCAAGATATTGAGGCATGAAATCTTTATAAATCTTTTAGAGATCGGCTATTGATTTATGTTTTGGGAATCCCTATAATAGAATACATGTGGACTTATACTGACAAACGCTGAAATCATCCGATTTCTGTCTGGTACATGTCGCATGATCGGGCGATATGCGCCGGACGAAAAGGATAATTTATCCGTAAATACAGAAAGGATTTTATGGTCAATCAGATGAGTAATTATAATGACAACGGTCCCGGAAACGGCAATAACAATGCGGGCTCTGGAGGAAATGGCAGCAATAACGGTAACAATGGTGGCAATCGGAAACCGGAGCGTCCCAGCATCATGGCGATCCTGATGTGCGTTTTGATGAGCATCTTTTTGCTCAGCATACTATGGACGCTTTTCTTTGGCAAAAGCGCCAATGAGATTGAGGTGCCATACTCCACCTTTATCGAAAGAATGGAGGCAGATCAGATCAAGTCCGTGGAACTCAGCGGAGAGACCATAACCTTCAAGCTCAAGGACAATGTGCGGGATGAATCTGCTCCAGTGCTGTACGATCTGGCAATGTCCAGGAAGATAGATATAGAGTATCAGACGTTGCAGATCGAGAACACGGAGACTGTAACGCAGAGAGCGCTGGAACATGGGGTGGAGGTCTATGGCGTATCCACCAGCGTGGGTGAGTGGATCATGCAGATCTTGATGACGCTGGTGCTGCCTCTGGTGCTGATGTGGATTCTGCTTGGCTTTCTGTTCCGGAGAATGGGGGGCAGCGGCGGTCCTATGGGCGTGGGCAAGAGCAATGCCAAGGTGTATGTACAGAAGGAGACAGGTGTGACCTTTGCGGATGTGGCCGGTGAGGACGAGGCCAAGGAATCCCTGGTGGAGGTGGTGGATTTTCTGCACAATCCGGGCAGATACGCCAAGATTGGCGCCAAGCTTCCCAAGGGCGCCCTGCTGGTGGGACCTCCTGGAACAGGTAAGACTTTATTGGCCAGAGCGGTTGCTGGTGAGGCTCATGTACCGTTTTTCTCCCTGACCGGATCTGACTTTATTGAACTGTATGTAGGCGTGGGCGCCAGCAGGGTGCGCGATCTCTTCAAGGAGGCCACCAGGAATGCCCCCTGCATTATCTTCATTGATGAGATTGACGCCATCGGGCGCAGTCGGGACTCCAAGTATGGCGGCGGCAATGAGGAGCGGGAGCAGACGCTGAATCAGCTTCTCTCCGAGATGGATGGCTTTGACAGCTCCAAGGGTATATTGATCCTGGCGGCCACCAACCGGCCGGAGATTCTGGATAAGGCCCTGCTGCGTCCCGGGCGGTTTGACCGGCGGATTATCGTGGATAAGCCGGATCTGAAGGGTCGAGTGGATATCCTGAAGGTGCATTCCAAGGATGTGAAGATGGACGAGACGGTCGATCTGGACGCAATCGCGCTGGCTACCAGCGGCGCGGTCGGCTCTGACCTGGCCAATATGATCAACGAGGCCGCGATCAACGCGGTCAAGGAGAGTCGGGAATATGTGTGCCAGAAGGACCTGTTTAACGCAGTGGAACAGGTGCTGGTGGGCAAGGAGAAAAAGGATCGCATCATGAGCAAGGAGGAGCGGCGTATCGTGTCCTATCATGAGGTGGGTCATGCTCTGATCAGCGCTCTTCAGAAGAATTCCGAGCCGGTGCAGAAGATTACGATCGTGCCGCGCACCATGGGGGCGCTGGGCTATGTGATGCAGGTGCCGGAGGAGGAGAAATACCTGAACACGGAGGCGGAGCTGCGGGACATGCTCGTGAGTCTGGTGGGCGGTCGGGCCGCGGAGGAGATCGTGTTTGAGACAGTGACCACGGGCGCGGCCAACGACATTGAGAAGGCCACCAACATCGCCAGAGCCATGGTGACGGAGTACGGCATGAGCAAGAAGTTTGGTCTGATTGGGCTGGCCTCCATGCAGAACAAATATCTGGACAGCGCCGCAACGCTGAACTGTAGTGATGCTACGGCCGCGGACGTCGACGCGGAGGTGGTCGCGATACTGAAGGAGAGCTATGACAAAGCGCTGGAGCTGCTCGGGGAAAATCGGGAGCTGATGGATAAGCTGGCGGAATATCTGATCGAGAAAGAGACGATCACGGGCAAGGAGTTCATGGAGATATTTCGCAGGGAGAAGGGCTTGCCCGCTCCCGAGGAGAAGCCGTCCAAGGGCGGAGATGTGAGCTCCACGGTGGACGAGCTGATCACCGACGACACGGCTCACAGCCAGGATGGGCAGAGGGCAGGCAACGAGCAGGGGACTGTAGTACCGCAGGTTGTCGTGCCAGAGATGCCTACGATTTCGGGCGCGGAAGAGCAACAGACGTCGGATCGACAGTCAGGAGAGGCGGAAACGCCTGAGAACAGGCCGTGGCCTCCGCAGCAGCCTCCTGCGGGATCGGCGGGGCGTTTCTCGGGCGGAAGCCTGTAGGCGGTATAGGATGAGGCCGGACCCAAGTGGTGCCGGCCTTAATTGATCAGTATGGAGCGAAAGCCATGACATTTGACTTTGAGGAAGAGCTGAAAAAGCTCCCTAATCAACCGGGAGTTTATATCATGAGGGATGCGGGAGACGGCATCCTGTATGTGGGTAAGGCGGTCAATCTGCATAATAGGGTGCGCTCTTATTTTCGGGAAAATATTGGAAGAGGTCCCATGATCGACAAGATGGTGACGCTGATTGCCCGTTTTGAATATATTGTGACGGATTCAGAGCTGGAGGCTCTGGTGCTGGAGAACAACCTGATTAAGGAGTACTCTCCCAAATACAATACTCTGCTGAAGGATGACAAGACCTATCCCTATATCAAAGTGACAGTGGGGGAGGAGTATCCCCGCATTCTCTTCTCCCGCCAGATGAAGAAAGACAAATCCCGCTATTATGGACCGTATACCAGCGCCGCAGCTGTGAAGGACACGATAGAGCTGCTCAATAAGCTGTTTGGCCTGCGCACCTGTAACCGCAGTCTTCCCAGGGATATCGGTAATGGCCGTCCCTGTCTGAACTACCATATCAAGCAGTGCGTAGCGCCCTGTCAGGGGTTCGTCAGCAAGGAGCAGTACCGACAACGGCTGGGGCAGGCGCTGGAGTTTCTCAACGGCAATTACAACAAGATATTAAAGGACCTGGAGGAAAAGATGAGACAGGCGGCCGAGGAGCTGAACTTCGAGGAGGCGGCCCGCTACAGAGATCTCTTTACAAGCGTGAAATCCGTGTCTCAAAAACAGAAGATTACGGACAGCGCCCTGGATGACAAGGATATCATCGCGCTGTGTCGGGATGAGGCGGACGCGGTGGTTCAGGTCTTTTTTGTGCGGGATGGCAAGCTGATCGGACGGGAACACTATTATATGACGCATGTGTCAGGGATTGAAAAGGAGCAAATTCTGGAGGATTTTGTGAAACAATTCTATGCGGGCACACCTTTCATCCCACGAGAATTGATGCTGCAATATGAGATTGAAGACAGCGAGCTGGTGGAAAAGTGGCTGTCGGAGCGCAAGGGCTCAAGGGTATATATCCGCGTGCCGAAGATTGGCAGCAAGGAGAAGATGGTGGAATTGGCGGCGCAGAATGCCAGCCTGATTCTGAGCCAGGACAAGGAAAAGCTGAAGCGCGAGGAGGGACGCACCATCGGAGCGGTAAAAGAGATCGCAGACTGGCTGGGCCTGCCCTGTGTGGACCGGATGGAGGCCTTTGATATCTCCAACATCAGCGGGTTTGAAAATGTTGGCTCCATGGTCGTATATGAAAAGGGTAAGCCCAAGCGCAGCGATTACCGGAAATTCCGCATTAAGTCGGTGGCCGGTCCAGATGATTACGCCTGCATGAGAGAGGTGTTGACCCGTCGCCTGGTTCACGGTCTGGAGGAGAGCAAGGAGCTGGAGGAGCGGGAGATGGACCAGGAATATGGCAGCTTTACCAAATTTCCGGATCTGCTTCTGATGGACGGCGGTCGGGGACAGGTAAACATCGCGCTGTCTGTGCTGGAGGAGCTTAAGATTCAGATTCCGGTCTGCGGTATGGTCAAGGACGATAATCACCGCACGCGAGGGCTCTACTATAACAATGTGGAAATACCCATTGACACCCGTTCTGAGGGCTTCAAGCTGATTACCCGTATCCAGGACGAGGCGCATCGTTTTGCCATCGAATATCACAGGTCCCTGCGCAGCAAGGCTCAGGTAAAGTCTCAGCTGGATGAGATTGCCGGTATCGGGCCTGCCCGCAGGAAAGCGCTGATGCGTCATTTTGAGTCTCTGGAGCAGATCAAGGCGGCGGAGGTGGAGGAGCTGATGCAGGTGCCGGAGATAACCCAGAGGGTGGCGGAGGAGATATATAGATTCTTTCGTTGAATAAAAGCGTTGGATGTGCTATAGTGTTATTGAATCATAGCGGAAGGGGAGTGGTGAGCGCATTATGGCATATGTAAGTCTGAATCGGTTAATTGAGAAAATGAAGCTGGAGAATCTGACACCGGAACTCAATCCGGACAAAAAGAGAATTACTCAGCCAGACATCAACCGTCCCGCCCTGCAATTGGCGGGATACTTTGAGCATTTTGACGCTACGAGGCTGCAGATCATAGGCTTTGTAGAATATACCTATCTGGAAGGGCTGGATGAGTCCCGTAAGGCGGAGGTATATGACAAGATGTTTTCCAGCGACATCCCCGCTTTTGTGTTCTGCAGGGAGCTGAGGCCCGACGAGCTGTTCATGCGTCTGGCGCTGGAGCGCAACATCCCCATCTTATCGACTAAAAAGTCAACCTCTTCCTTCATGGCGGAGTGCATTCGCTGGCTCAATGTGAAGCTGGCCCCCTGTATCTCAGTACATGGGGTATTGGTGGATGTCTATGGCGAGGGTGTGCTGATCACTGGTGAAAGTGGGATCGGCAAGTCGGAGGCGGCGCTGGAGCTGGTGAAACGCGGTCATCGTCTGGTGACGGACGATGTGGTGGAGCTCCGCAAGGTCAGCGACGATACCCTGATTGGCAGCGCTCCTGATATCACCAAGCACTTTATCGAGCTGCGCGGCATCGGTATCGTGGATATCAAGGCCATGTTCGGCGCCTCCTCTGTGAGGGAGACCCAGTCTATTGACCTGGTGATCCGGCTGGAGGACTGGAACAAGGATAAGGAGTATGACCGCCTGGGTTTGGAGGAGAACTACACGGAATATCTGGGCAATAAGATTGTCTGTCACAATATTCCCATTCGTCCCGGCCGTAATCTGGCGGTGATCTGTGAGACGGCAGCCGTCAACCACCGCCAGAAGAAAATGGGCTATAATGCGGCTCAGGAATTGTACACTCGCGTACAGAATTCTCTGGCCAGAAGGCGGGAGGAGGATGACGACTGAATCCGTCATGCATAAAACCGCAGGAAAAACGTATATATAAATACAGATATACCGCGGTGGGAATTCGAGGCATACAGAGACAGGTAAGATCAGGTGTGATAGAGCACAAAAAAGGGGTGTAGGTATGAAAAGATACGCAATCGGAGTAGATATCGGCGGAACTACAGTTAAACTGGGGCTGTTTGACCGAGAGGGGAGTGCGCTGGAGAAATGGGAGATTCCCACAGTAAAGACAGAGCAGGGTTCCCATATCCTGCCGGATATCGCCGCCAGCATCAAGGATAGGTTGAAGGCGTCAGGTATAGAACTGTCAGACATTCAGGGGGTAGGCGTGGGCGCTCCCGGTCCGGTAGACGCGGAGGGCACGATTCATAGGGCTGTGAACCTGGGATGGGATGTCTTCAACATTCCCAGTGTGTTGGGCGATCTTCTGCAATTGCCGGTCAAGGCGGCCAATGATGCCAATGTAGCAGCATACGGCGAGATGTGGCAGGGCGGTGGCAAGGGGCACGCCAATATCGTGGCTGTGACGCTGGGCACTGGCGTGGGCGGCGGGATCATCGTGGGCGGTAACATTCTCACGGGCGCAACCGGCGCGGGCGGCGAGATCGGCCATATTCATATTGAGGATGACGAACAGGAGGCCTGCGGTTGTCAGAACCATGGCTGTCTGGAACAATATGCCTCGGCCACCGGAGTGGTGCGTCTGGCGTCCAGACGGCTCTCCAAAGACCAGGAGCCCAGCGTGCTGCGCAGCGGCGAACTGTCCGCCAAGGCAGTGTGGGACGCGGTGAAAGCAGGCGACAGGGTGGCGATTGAGATTGCGAAGACATTTGGCGAATATCTGGGCAAGGGCCTGGCAGCGGTAGCCGCCGTTGCCAATCCAGAGGTATTTGTCATTGGCGGCGGCGTGTCCAAGGCAGGAGATATATTGTTCGACTATATTCGTCCTGCTTTTGAGAAATATGTCTTCCACGGCTGTCGGAACGCGGAGATGGTATTGGCCACTCTTGGCAATGATGCTGGCATCTATGGTGCGGCAGGACTGATATTACAAGAATAAGGAATATTTGCGATGATAAGTAATGCGGTGATTCAGACGTTGGCAGGTTATGCTCCCCGACAGAATATCTCCCTGAGCGAGCCCATGAGCAGGCACACTACCTTTCGGATAGGCGGAGAGGCGGACTGTTTTGTGGAGCTTGAGAACACAGAGCAGCTGGTCAACATCCAGCGGTATCTGCGGATGGTGGAGCAGCCCTATCTGGTGATAGGCAATGGAAGTAATCTGCTGGTCAGTGACAGGGGATATGCAGGGGTAGTGCTGCAGGTAGGCTCTCGCATGCAGGAGATCCGGATTGAGGGTGAGAGGATGATCGTTCAGGCGGGGGCGCTTATGTCCAAGGTGGCGTCAGTAGCCTGCGAGCAGGGGCTGACCGGATTTGAATTCGCATCAGGGATTCCTGGCACCATTGGCGGCGGTGTGATTATGAATGCCGGCGCATATGACGGAGAGATATCCCAGGTAGTTACCCAGGTCAAGGTGGTGGACCGAGAGGGCAATGAGCTGGAGCTGGACAATGCCACTATGGAGTTTGGCTATCGCACCAGCGCCATTAAGCATCAGCCCTTTACCGTAGTGGAGGTGACTTTGCAGCTCGCCCGAGGCGAGCGGGGGGTCATTCGCGAGCGGATGGACGAATTGGCGGCCAAGAGGCGGCAGAAACAGCCGTTGGAGTATCCCAGCGCAGGGAGTACCTTTAAAAGGCCGGAGGGCTATTACGCAGGGGAGCTGATCATGAAATCTGGCCTTAGAGGATATCAGATCGGCGGCGCCAGAGTCTCCGACAAGCACTGTGGATTTATCATCAATACAGGGAAGGCCACCTGTGAGGATGTGCTGGATCTGATTGCCCATGTGCAGGAGAGGGTTAAGGACTGCTTTGGGGTGGATCTGGAGACGGAAGTAATTTATGTACAATAGCTCTGCGTCTGCCGGAGCGGGCAGAGCAGGAAGGAGCGGACCGAAGATGCGTTTTGTGGTAGTGACAGGCATGAGCGGGGGCGGCAAGCGTACAGCGCTGAAGCTGCTGGAGGATGCGGGCTATTACTGTGTAGATAATCTGCCCGTATCGCTGGTTGGCAAATTCGCGGAACTTATCACCATGCCCGGCAGTGAGATCACCAAGGTAGCTCTGGGATTGGATGTGCGAGCGGATCAATCCTTTGAGGATGCGACCAAGGCGCTTCAGGAGTTAAAAGACAGGAACTACAATGTGGAAATCCTGTTTATGGAGGCGGGGGATGATGTGCTCATCAAGCGTTACAAGGAGAGCAGGCGGTTGCATCCTCTGGCCGTGGGGAGTCGTATTGAAGACGGAGTCCGCCAGGAGCGCAGGGTGTTGGACAAGATTCGCCGTCAGGCGGATTATGTGATTGACACCTCCAATCTGCTGACCAGAGAGCTGAAGGAGGAACTGGATCGCATATTTGTAAAGGGCGAAGAGTATAACAGCTTGATGGTGACAGTGATGTCATTTGGATTCAAGAACGGTATTCCCGCGGATGCGGATCTGGTGTTTGATGTGAGGTTTCTGCCCAATCCATTCTATATAGACGAGCTGAAATGCAAGACTGGCAATGACCGCGAGGTGCAGGAATATGTGATGGGCTTTGAGGAGTCCCATGTATTTATGGACAAGCTGGTTGACATGATTCTGTTTCTCATTCCCAATTATGTCAAAGAGGGAAAGTATCGGTTAGTGATTGCCATCGGCTGCACTGGCGGTAAGCATCGCAGTGTGACCCTGGCTAACGATTTATTTTTGCGCCTCAAGGACAGAGGCGGCTATGGTGTGACCCTGCTTCATCGGGATGTGAATCATATGGGCACATGAGTTTGATTATGCCCGTGCGCCGCAGGGTGTCCGCAGAAATACATGCGGGAGGGGGATGGGTATGTCTTTCTCAAGGGAAGTTAAGGAGGAGTTGACAGGGCTTTTTGGCGCCGCGGACCATTGCCGCAAAGCAGAGCTGGCAGCGATGATAAGCCTGTGCGGGCAGTACGGCAGGGACAGCGACGGCTTGTATACCATCGGCTTTCAGGTGGAAAATGAAATTGTCTTAAGAAAATGCTTTACATTATTAGAAAAAACATATAATATAGAAAAGAATGCGGGGATGACAGAGGAAGAGATGCAGGTATTCTATCATAACTTTGGCAGTCTGCAAGGAATTGTGGATTCCCGTTTTCTTAAGAAATCCTGTTGCCGTCGGGCTTTTTTGAGGGGAGCATTTCTGTGTGCGGGTTCTATCAGCGATCCCAGCAAGGGGTATCATCTGGAGCTTGTCTGTAACGAGGAAGCCAAGGCGGGACAACTGCGGCAGCTGATCCAGGAGTTTGGCATAGAGGCGAAGATTGTCGTCCGCAAGAAATATTATGTGGTTTACATCAAGGAGGGGGCAGGCATTGTAGATTTGCTGAACGTGATGGGAGCCCATAAATCTCTGATGAATCTGGAGAATCTGCGGATCCTGAAGGAGATGCGCAACTCTATCAACAGGAGAGTTAACTGCGAGACGGCCAATATCACTAAGACAGTCAATGCCGCAAACAGACAGATTGAAGATATTCTGTATCTGCGGGACCACTACGGACTGCAGAAGTTGCCTCCGGCTCTGCGCAACATGGCGGAGGTAAGGCTGGAATATCCAGACGCCTCATTAAAGGAGCTGGGAGAGCATCTGGAACCACCAGTAGGCAAATCAGGAGTTAATCACAGGCTCCGCAAGCTCAGCGAACTGGCGCAGCAGGTGAATAAATAAAAGTATTGTCCATACGAGGCAAAGTGTTAAGGAGGAGCAGTATGAAAAAATCGACAGTAGAGATCAGACTTCAGGATGGTCTGGAAGCCAGACCTGTGGCCATGCTTGTACAGGTGGCCAGCAAATATGAGAGCAAGATATACTTGGAGTACACCGGCAGGAAGGTCAATGCCAAGAGCATCATGGGAATGATGAGTCTGGGTCTTGACAACGGCGAACAGGTGATAGTAACAGCGGAGGGGACGGACGAAGGGGAGGCCGTAGACGCCATCGAAAAGTATCTGTGTGGCGCTCAGAGTGCCTGACCGGTTCAGATGTAAAGGTCAGCGCTCACATTAGAGCTGGCGCAAGGATGAAAGTTAATATTGCTTAAGGATGCGTCTGATTGGTCTGACCGGCAGAGAAGCTGCTGAGAGCCGGTCAGACGTTTTCTGCTTGTGATGGGCAAGCGGACTTGTAATATATGGGAGGATTGCGATGAAAAAGAGGGCATTGTTTGTATACAATCCCAAAGCGGGCAAGGCCATGATCCGAAACAAATTGTCAGATATACTGGAGCTGCTGGAGCAAGGGGGCTATGAAACTCTGGTGCGCCCCACCACCAGGGGCGGGGATGCCTGCGAGTATGTCCAGGAATGCGCTCCCGAGACAGAGCTGGTGGTATGCAGTGGCGGAGATGGCACCCTCGACGAAGTAGTTACCGGTATGCTCTCCAGTGGGAAAAAGATTCCCATCGGCTATATTCCGGCGGGCAGCACCAATGATTTTGGCATTAGCCTGCGCCTGCCCAAGAATATGCTGAGAGCGGCGGAGATCGCGGTAACTGGACGGGATTTCCCCTGCGACGTTGGCGCTTTTAATGATGACGTGTTTGTATATATTGCTGCTTTTGGGCTTTTCACAGAGGTATCTTATGAGACGGACCAGGATATCAAGAACGTGCTGGGACACCTGGCCTATTTGCTGGAGGGGGTAAAGCGGCTGTCCAATATTCGCAGCTATCCGCTGAGGATGGTCTATGGGGACAGGGTGATTGAAGATGAATTTATCTTTGGCATGATTACCAATTCTGTGTCGGTGGGAGGCTTCAAACAGATCACCGGGAAAAATGTACAGCTGGACGATGGAGTATTTGAAGTGACACTGATTCGTATGCCCAAGAATCCGATAGAGCTCAATGCAGTGATCGCGGCCCTGTTAAATAGGAATATCAACGCGGATTGCATGGTGTATTTCCGCACAGATCATCTGACACTTGAAAGTTCTCAGCCTATCTCCTGGACGTTAGACGGCGAATATGGCGGCAGTCATGAGAAGGCGCAGATTCACAACCGTCACAAGGCCATCACCATGAAAGTAAAGCAATAAAAGGCTTATGCATATTTTATCCCCATAAAAGGGAGGATGCCAAGGGAATTGCTTCCCTTGGCATTATTATGAAAAAGTTTTATTGTAAACTGGCTACCGTATTTAACAGTGTTTTCCTTTGTCTGTTTATAGTATATGAGATAGAAATGTCCAAATCATGTTAAGTATTTGAAAAAAGATTAAAGGTTTTGTGAACAAAATATGAACAGAAGAAATGCATGCCTTTTATTCTTTTTTCCTCACCTTAAAGTAAATTTGATAGGGTTCGTATCCGATTTCGTTTAGCTTTTTGAAATTAATTCCCGGATCCTGGTTTTCCGTGCGATAAAAGGTGCGGAAAGCCCCCCATTCTCTTTCGGTATCTGCGGAAAGCTCCTCCACGGGATCTTCTCCTGCCAGCGTCAGGATCCTTTCCTGCTCAGTGATTCCGGCCAGAACATCTGCCCCATAGCGGAATGCGCCCATCTCAGGGTCGTCCGGGAGAGGGATGAAGCTCAGGCCAACCGGCAGCAGGATAATGACTCGATCCCCGTCTCTCCAGGTTCTCCTCAGGGACAGGAAGGCGCCGGAGTCCTCCGTTTCGGCGACAGGTTCATCGTTGACGTATGCCTTCGCCACACGCGCTATCCAGTCAGGAATCCGCAGGCAAAGCTCAAAGACGGCTTCCTCTTCCGCGCGGACGGTAAACACATATTTCCGGAAATCCGGTTTACTGGCATAGGTGCTGGTAATGTCATTCACTGTCTGCTGCACACTGTTTTCCGAAGAACGCATCAGACTGCCGTTCATGTAATCCTGCCGCTGCTCCAGCTTGATCTCGCGGCCGTCCGCCTCGAAGGTAACCTCCGAGTCAACATACATGGCCACATAAAGAGTGTCCTCCGCCTGATAATAAATATGCCGGTTCCAGGCGGCGTTGGCCTGAACCATGGTTCCATGACAGCAGAAAAAGCTGTCCATCTCCCCCGCCCAGTCCTTTTTGCTGCCGGCCTTCATGGGAAGGAAATATGTCATCAAGCCTTTGCCGGCGCTTCCCTTCCAGGGCATTCCCTGCCAGTAGGTCTGTGCCATGATGCCATTGCGAAGATTGTATTCTATATAGTGCATATATTTCGGGTCTGCGGTCTGCCGAAACAGAAAATCCGCTACGCGAATCATATTGTAGACAGTACAATGCTCCTGATTCTTGTCACCCAGACGAGCCTTCAGCTTTTTCATGGGTGTCCATACCTCTCCCTGCGTCTGACCGCCAGTGGCATAGTAACCTCTGTCCGTCACGGCGCATTTCCAATAACATTCAACGATTTCCAGCCATTTCTGTTCGCCGGTAACCTCATAGGCTCTGGCACAGCCCAGTATCTCTGGAATCGTGGTATTGGCATGCATATTGGTGAGCACATCCCGTCCCTCCAGCAAGGGCTCAAAGAGCCGTCCACGGTAATAGCGCTCCAACAGCTCCCTATATTTTGAATCGCTGGTAATCTCCAGCAGATCAGCCCAAACCTCCAGCATTCCACCCGTTTCGACATCCAGTATATTGTCGAATTCCTCTCTGGTATATTGCCCGCTCCAGTCGTAGAACCAGTCCGCCAGTTTATCCGCTATGCGCAGAGCCAGCTCCAGTTCCATATACCGGTAGACGTCGATCAGTCCCATAAAGAGCTTGTGAATATTGTACTGCGGCGCCCAGACATTCTTTCCCCTGCCGATCCAGTACAGGTATTTTTCGGGGATAGGGCATACCCACTTCCCGCCGTTGTCCTCCTGGCACAGAGCAAGCTCATCCAAGAGAGTCTCGGTCTTGGCCTTAAGCTCCCGATCCCGCGTCTCCTGATAACGCATGGCTGCCGCCGACAGCCAGTGCCCCAGAAAATGTCCTCTGAGCTGACAGCTGGGATCCTCCCAGCCTCCCATGGCCTGGGGATCCATGCCCCTGCCGGAGTATCTGCCAGCCTCCAGCAGATAATTCCTCAGCAAATGACAATTTTCCAGCTTCATCAGGTATTGCCTGTTTGCCTCCTCCTTGCGGAGCAGTTCCCCTTCCTGTAATGTTACTGCTTGTCCGGATAATTCCCTGATCATTGTGGCAGACTCCTTTCTTCGGGTACTTGTATTAATTTTTTGCCGCTATATGCACCATTTAGCAGGCTTACTTTTTTAAGTTTACCTGATGCTATTCGACATAGCCATGATATATTCTGTCAAAAAATTGATGTATCCTCAGAACCTAATGTTCGAGCAGATGATGTTTATTCCTGTGGGCGGCGAAAATCTCCATAGAACTCCGCGAGGGAACTTCAATTATATCTTGGAAACCAACTGTTGACATAGCGACAGCTATTGGGCAGATTCGAGCAAGAAAACGGAAGTATTCATTCGGACAGGATCATTGTTCCTGAAGCTGGAAAAGTCGCCGGTTTTGGCAAACATGAAGAGTTGCTTGAGACCTGTGAGACGTATCATAAACTCTTCCGAGAGCAGTATTCGAAAAGTATGGCATAGGGGGGATTATTTTGAGAGGCCGATCTAGTATCAGAAAAGAGACGTAGATTTGAAGGAGAGTATGACAGCTTTCTCAATAATTCCTTTCAAAATTGGGCGGATATAAAGACAAATAATTTAGAGATATGTATGGAGGCGAAATTTGACAGGTACAGAAAGATTAGCGAGCATATTGCAATTGCAGTTCACGCATGAAAGCAGAGAACCCATTATCATCCCTCATTCCTGGCGCCACGTTTTGCACACGGTTTTGTGAAAGTGAAACGGACATCAAGGCAATTCAGGAGATAATGGGTCGTGCAAACATTATGCTTAGAGCTTCTCCGGTTCCGGATACTCTACGCCGAAGGTTTCCACGGTAACACTCTTCATAACCTGATTCTCATAGGGTCTGTCGGAGTCGCTGTCGGTGGAGGTCTCGGCGATGCGGTTCACCACATCCATACCCTCGATCACCTTGCCGAAGGCGGCGTATGCGCCGTCCAGGTGAGGCGCATTCTTGTGCATGATAAAAAACTGGGAGCCGGCGGAGTCGGGCATCATGCTCCTTGCCATGGACAACACGCCGGCCGTGTGCTTCAAGTCATTCTGGAAGCCGTTCTGGGCAAACTCGCCCTTGATGCTGTAGCCGGGGCCTCCCATGCCGCTTCCCTCAGGACAACCGCCCTGGATCATGAATCCCTTGATTACTCTGTGAAAGATCAGGCCATCATAAAAGCCTTTGCGGATCAGGCTGATAAAATTGTTTACGGAAGTGGGGGCAAGCTCCGGATAAAGCTCCGCTTTAATCACGCCGCCGTCTTCCATAGTGATGGTTACAATAGGATTTTGTGCCATAATTTTCTACCTTTCTGTATGCAATTTTGTTATAATGATTGTAAGAATAATGATAGCCTAAAAAAGTATGGACGTAAAGTCTTTTTTTGTGAATTTGAATACTGCCGTGGCTTAGGGCACAGAGGGAGTGAACGGTAGCCGTGTGGGAAGAGCCGGCGGTATGTGAAGGAAGGAATGAATGATGGGGCGGGAGCTTGAGCAGGGGAAGCTTTATCTGAAAACATGTATTGTGGTATTGCGGTCGGCCTTGCCGTTGCCTGCGCTGCTGCCGCTGTGCGAGCGGCTTGTGCGGGTTGGGATCAGCTGCAAAGTGATGCTCACGGAGGAATTGTGGAGTGAAGAGGGGAAGCCAGGGTTGTCGGAGGAGGACGTTCAGGGCATTCTGTATCTGACAGATGACCCGCGGGCCTATTCTGTCTTAGCGGAGGATTTTCATCGTCCGGTGCTGATATACCTTCATGCGGGCAATCGTGAGGAGGATTTTGGCGACGCCCGATATGCCCTGGAGGAGCCGGAGGAGACAGAGCCGGAATATCTGGAGCGGGTCTATCGGCGCTGCCAGGAGTTACCGTGGGAGATTCTGACCACTGCGCGCTGCTGGCTGCGGGAGACGGTGGAGGAGGACGTGGACAGCTTCTGGACGATGTATCAGGACACGGAACTCACGCGCTATACGGAGCGGCTATACCCGACTCCTGAGGCTGAGCGGGGATATATCCGTGACTACCGCAGGCTGGTCTATCCCTTTTATGAGTTCGGCGTGTGGACGGTGCTGGACCGCGAGAGCGGAGCCGTGGTGGGACGAGCGGGGCTGAGTGTCCGCGAGGGCTATGATCTGCCGGAGCTGGGCTTTGTGATTGGGCGCGAGTGGCAGGGCAGGGGCTTGGCCAAAGAGGTATGTCTGGGCGTGCTGGACTATGCCAGCAGGCAGTTGGGCTTTGAGAGGATACAAGTGCTGGTGCATGAGGAAAATACTGTGTCCCTGCGTCTGTGTCAGCAGTTGGGCTTTCGGGAACAGGACAGGCAGGGGGAGGAGCACGCCCCTGCCGGACTTACGTCTGGCCGAGTGGAGATGGAACAGAACGGTCAGCGGGTCCGGCTTGTCTATATGGTGTACGAGGCTGCTCCGACTGCCTGACAGGAGCTTATGATCCCGTGGACTGGTAACTGCGCAGACCGATTCGGTAGAGCAGCAGGGACGGGATCAGGAACAGCAGCGCCAGCAGCGGCGATAGCGCGTACAGGACGCCGTCTTCTCTGCCCAGCAGATAGAGCAGCGGGTAATACTGAATCAGCGCCAGCGGGACCGCGAAGGTCAGGAACAGGAGAACCTTTCTCCCATATACGGAGAAGGGGTACTGCCCGAACTGACGCATCCCATAGGTCAGGATATTCATGCATTCCAGAGGTTGAAGCGTAAAAAAGGAGAGGGCGGCAATGATCAAAAACAGGCAGAAGAACACCGCGCTGCCGCATACCGTCATCATTCCCAGCACCAGCGCTCTTTGCCAGGTCCACTCAACTCCGCTGGCAGGTATCGCAATACTCAGCACGACCAGCGCCTGCGCCAGCAGCCCGATGCGGGAAAAATCCATATTGGGCGTGATGATCTGGCCGATAATGCTTCTGGGTCTGACCAGAAGCAGGTCCAGGCTCCCTCCGCGCAGCATTCCTGGGAAGACGGCCAGCCCGCCGCCGATCAGTTCCCCGATCGAGAAGGCCATCATGATTACGGAGTAGCACAGCAGTACCTGCCCGTAAGTGAAATCATCCACCCCGCCGACCTGTCCGAGCAGGAAGCGAATGCCGTAGAACATCGTAAAAGCCGTGATAAACTGCCCCAGGGCTGTCAGCAGGAAAGAAATCTTGTATTGCATCTGGCTTTTGAGTGTAATCGTAATATATTTCCAGTAGACTTTCATATTTCCCCTTTCCGCATACCGCTGGCTTTGCCTGCGGTATTGCACCAATCAGTATTTGGAAGTCGTACTTCCAAACTTTATCCTCCCTGCACAATCACTTTCTTTGAGGCCATTCCCATAGTTGCCTGTCCCAAGGCAATCAAGGCGAAGAGCCAGAAAGTCTGAAACAGGATTCCCCTGACCGCGTCAGCGCCCGCAATATTGCCGCAGAAAATCCGCAGCGGCATATTCTGCATGGCGGTAAAGGGAAGCAGCTGCACCACTTTCAGCAGTTGATCGGGGAAGAATACGAGCGGTATCACTCCCCCTGAAAAAAAGTCTGTCACCGCCGTGACAATGATTCGGATTCCCCTCTGAGAGATCAGGTAAAAGAGGGAAATATACATCAGCATGGCCATGGCCACTGTCACTCCAATGGCCAGCAGCGCCGACAGCAGGAAGAGGCCGGACTGCGTCGCGGACTGAGGCAATGTCAGCCGGAAAGGATAGGGCATCACCAGCCCCAGCAACAGTATGGGCAGACAGTTCACCAGCGCAAACGCCAGACGGTTGGCGCCGGACTGACAGAACCATCTCCCATAGAGACTCATCGGGCGCACCAGGTCATAGGCCACCTGGCCGGACGAGATGGCGGAATAGATCTCCCCGTCCGCGAATACGACCCGGAACAGGACAATAAAGGACTGGCGTACCCATATATAGGACACCTGCTGGGAGAACTCCATCGGCAAGGCGCTGGAACTGGTGCGGTACAGCGCCAGATAAGCCAGCGCCTCCATCATCACCCACAGTACTCCCTTTGCCAAGGCTCCCAGCACAGCCATGCGGTATTGTAGATTGTGGATGAAGCGGATGCGGAACAAAGAAAAATAAGCTTTCAGATATAATTTCATGCAAACTCCTTTCAGAATCAAATCATATTAGGCGTTTGCGAAACCCGGTTACTGTGCGAGTGTCATTGTGCATATGGCATATTCCAACGCGGGCACGCTCTCGCTTCGTTCTCACTGTAGCGGTACTAAGCTCGTGCCGAATAAATTCGGCAGACCTCGCTAAGTACCGACAGTTCGAAAGAGCCCACTTATGGAATATACCATATGCACAATTCGGTACTGGCAATAAGCAATTTTGAATACCCCTCTTTTATGGAACATGAATTGGGCGATGTAGACCAATTCTGTTACTTGCAGAGAGAGCTTAGCTATCAACTATCAAATCTCATATGTCTGGTACAGTTTCGCTACTACTTCCTCTGTGGAAATGTCGGAGACGGACACGTCCATCAGCTCTGTGGCGGACGCGAGGCGGGCGATCGCCTCGGATACCGGCAGCAGGGCGGGGTCAAAGCGCACGGTCATCTGCCCTTCACTGGACTGCATACATTCCATCTCCGGTTCCAGTGCGGGGGTCTGTCCGCGATACTGGATTTTCATGGTCTTGTGACCTGACACATGCTTTCTCAGACTGGCTAGGCTTCCGTCGAGCAGAATTCGGCCCTTGCCGATCAGCAGGACGCGCTCCGTCAGCGCCTCAATATCCTGCATATCGTGAGTGGTCAGCACGAGGGTGGTATGTTTTTCTTCATTGAGGCGTTTGATAAACTTTCTCACCGCGATCTTGGATACCGCATCCAGGCCAATCGTGGGCTCGTCCAGAAATAGCAGCTTGGGATCATGCAGCAGGGAAGCGGCGATCTCACACCGCATTCTCTGGCCTAGGCTCAGGTTGCGCGCAGGTGTCTTGAGGAGATCGCCCAGCTCCAGAAGCTCACTCAGCTCGCGGACGTTTTTCCGATAGGCGCTCTCGCTCACCCGATAGATATCGCGTATCAGCTCGAAGCTGTCAATGACGGGCACATCCCACCAGAGCTGGCTGCGCTGGCCGAATACCACGCCGATATTGCGCACATGAGCCACGCGCTCCCGATAGGGGACGCGTCCGTCGATGACGCACTTGCCGCTGTCCGGCGTCAGGATGCCGCACATGATCTTGATGGTGGTGCTCTTTCCCGCTCCGTTGGGGCCGATATATCCGATCATCTCCCCATCCGCAACCGTAAAGCTCACGTCGCGCAGAGCCTGAATATCCTCATGCTCCCTGCAAAAAAAGGTCTTGAGTGCATTCCCTACGCCCGCCTGTCTCTTCGCAATGCGATAGCTCTTACTGATCTGTTGAAATTCAATCATTTCTTTTCTCCTTCATGCTGAGGCTTGGTTTTGACAATTGCAGCAGATAGTCTGCAATTGTCCGGTTTCCGTTTGGTATGCCGAAATTTCGGTGTTATGACTTTTGCGCTATAAAATTTTAGCATTTACAGTAAAAAAGTATAGACTTGTATTTTATTTTGTGTTAACATGTATAATTAGGAACGCCAAAAATAATTAACGCAAAAACGACGATCTAATATCGATTATACAATCACTCTTTATCGGTTAAAATTTCTTGTCATTCCGTTTGTAATATGTTATATTCCTTTTCAAATTTGGACTATAATAGGTTTTGGTATTATTATTCATGGCAGATAAATTATACCAAAAAGAAAAGAACACCTTCAGGGTTTATTCCTGAAAGTGTTCTTTTTTTGGTTGGGGACTTTTTTCACAGCCCCCACAGCTTCTCTCTCAGTTCAGATTGAGCGGTTCATAAATATGTATCTGATAGTCCCTGAAGCGGTATAGCGCCGCATCCTCCGGGACGGTGCAGGGGATATCCGCCGAGAGGGGATATGCGGCCTCCAGAACTGCATTGGCTGTTACCTTGTTATCCTTCACGGATATCCTCTCCGTCACTCTCTGGAGAGAGGTATGGCAGCAGTTGCCGTCTACACCCGCGCTGCTATCCTGCAGCTCGTACTCGCCGTCGCAGTTAAATACGATACCGCCGTCTTTGGCAATGACAGCGTTTGCCCGAACACTCATACCGCAGGAGGTCACGATCTGCAGATCCACATAATCGTCAGGATGCTGATACAGGTGGTTCACAAGCCGCTGTCTGCTGTGGTCAAGGCAAATATCAATACCGATTTTCAGACCGTTGTATTCAAAAATGGCAAGCCCATCGGCAGGACACTTTTTGCGCTCCCCCTCCGAAGTATCAATATCATAATACCTGGTCGTGGTCTGCAGGTATTTTGGCGACGAAGTGATCTGATCGCTGTTAAAATTATTTAGGATAAAGTCTTCTTTGGACTTATATTTTTTCTGGACAACGACAGGTTCATATGCAGAACCGGAGAGAGAGCCAGTCTCAGCCGACAAAATATCCGCCCCGCTTATAATCAGGCAGCGGTTTCCGATTTCCAGTGAAGCGTGCGCGTCACAGTAATCCAAAGTCTTTTTCAGGATATCCACATAGGCGTCATCGGGAGCGTCTCCGGAAATATTCTGCACCGAATCCGGCGTCTCGGCGATATGCTTTTCATCTAACCTTTTCAAAAGCTTGCTCATACTGATGCCCTTACGGTTCCCCTGTATGCCATTCTGCATTTTTTCCTCTGGATGAAGACGGTAATATACATCCAGCAGATGGTCGCCTGTCTGGTAGAGGGAGGCATCCGGTTCGCTGCTATAGTCAATTTTGCTTTTGCTGCTCAGGATCGTTCCCAATACAAAAAGATAGTCTTCACCGAATGCAATTCCAGATTCCGCAAGTTCTCTCAGGACATTTTGGAACTGATCAACCAGAACAACTTCCGCCAGATAGGGATATGCGCTGTAATAAGCGCCTAAAACACCTCTCATGAAAAATTCCGGAAAGACAAAGACTTTCAGCGTGTCCCTGGAGAGATCAGCCTTTTTTGATAAAATGGCAGTCTGGATCGACTGTTTCACAAGATTTACTCTCGCTGTCAGATCCCTGTCATCGTCCGGCAACCCCGCATAGTATCCATCGTCGCTGGTCTCTTCAATGGAGTTGAGATTAGCCGGGGTGGTACATATTGCAGTGCCTATAAACTGTACTTTTTTGAACATAAAATGCCTCCTTTTCTTGTCTACAAGACGTTGTATTCTACCAATATATCTTACCACAAAATAAGTGTAGAGGATAGCGCTTTTTAAAAAATATTGTGATTTATATGATTTTGACGATCAACGTCTTTCCCTGGATAAAAACTTAATGCGGAATAACCTCTAACATGATATAATCAATTCGGAATCAGAGAAAATAATGGCCGCTATAGGGAAAAGAGGTAATTGTATGAAGCTGAAGATAGCGATCTGTGATGACGATGCGGACCAGAGAGCTTATCTGGCGGATGTGACCGGCCTGTGGGCGAAGAGGAACCGTCATCTGACGGAGCTCCGGCAATATGCGGACGCAGACGCCTTTCTCTTCGACTACTGCGAGGAGAAGGACTACGACATCCTGCTTCTGGATATCGAAATGCCGGGAATGAACGGGATAGAGCTGGCCAGGGCGGTCCGGCGTGAGAGCAGCGCGGTGCAGATCATATTTATCACCGGATATTATGAATATTTCAGCGACGGCTTTGATGTGTCGGCGCTACATTACCTGATCAAGCCGGCGGACGAGCATAAGCTCTGCGCGGTTTTGGACCGGGCGGCGGAGAATCTCTCCTACCGCCAGCGCTCCGTTCTGCTGTCCACGTCCGAGGGAGACATCAAAGTGTCCCTGGCGGATATTCTGTATCTGGAGGCGCAGAACGTGTACGTCGTCGTGCATACCACACGTGGGAATTACCGCGTGCGCACAGCCCTGGGCAAATTCTCCGAGCAGTTGGACGACACCTTTTTCAAGGTGCACCGCTCCTTTGTCGTCAGTCTCAAATATATCAGGAAGATTACGCGCGCGGACATCGCCATGACAAACGGCGACACCGTCCCGGTCAGTCGGGGGCTGTACGATACCGTTCATCAGGCACTGATCCGCTATCTGTGAGGAGGCTGCCATGCTGTTTGACCGATTGATCAAAAAGAGAATCGCTACTTTTGAACAGGAGATCCTGCAGAAATACTATGCCGAGGTGGAGAATATGTACACCAGGATGCGGGGCTGGCGGCACGACTACCGGCATCACATTCAGGCGATGAAGGTACATGCGGCCAGGGGAGAATATGAGGAAGTGATTCGGTATCTGGACATGCTGGACGACGATCTGACCAATGTGGAGACTGTGATTCGAACGGGCAACCGGATGGCGGACGCGATCCTGAACAGCAAGCTGTCCCTTGCCGCCGAGAAGCAGATTCAGGTCAAGGCCGAGGCGAGGATTCCCGTCTCCCTGACCGTATCGGAGCTGGACCTGTGCGTCATCATCGGCAATCTGTTGGACAACGCGATAGAGGCGTGTATGGAGCTACCTCCTGACAGGCGCTTGATTCGCATCTATATCGAGATGAAAGGAAGCTATCTGTATCTGTCATTTATCAATACGGCTGGGGGTGGCAAGAAACAGAGCTTTCATACCACCAAGGGGGAGGGGCACGGCCTGGGGCTCTCCCGCGTGGACGCGGCCGTCAAAAGGTGTGGCGGCTATATCACAAGAGCTTCCGAGGACGAGGCCTTTTCCACGGAAGTGCTTCTGCCCCAGTAGGTTTTCAGGGGATTCCACACAGCGGCGTTTCCTGCTGTAGAGAGTAACAGAGCGCTATTGGCATCAAATTTCTGACATTTGACATCAATCGGCGCTTTTTTTGTCTGTAAATGTTATAGTGGAAAAAATAGATCAAAAAATGTCCGCCGAAGCGGTCAGACAGGAGTGTATATGGTCAGTGAAGCAAAACAGGGGATCAGGCATAAAAAGCGCAAATATTCTCGCGCCGGCTGTATTGCCTGGGCGATGAAGCAGCTGTGGGATTTGGACAGGAGATTTATCTTTTTTGTTCTCGCCTCCGTTCCTGTGGCGGTCGTCAGTCCCCTGACTATCTCCTGGTTTAACGGCCGTCTGATTGACAGTGTCGGAGCGGGCGCGACGTTTCGGGAGATCGTTCTGCTGGCGGTATTCTTTATGGCGGCGTTGATTGGACTGGACCAGGCAATGACGTATCTTGACCGGAAGTGTCAGGCGAGAAGGTATTATCCTACAAGTATCTACCAGACCAGGATGGGCGCTGTCGAGGACTACTGGACGGATTACGAGAATACGGAAAAACAGGATTACCTGAAAATCCGCGGGTATGCGTGGAATGATGCCTGTCAGGGCAATTGTGCCATGGAGTTTTTCTGGGAAGATCTGCGCACGGCGCTGGTTCATCTGACGGGAATTGCGACCTACGCCTCTCTGCTGCTGGCATTGAATCCACTCATTCTCGCCGTGGTGACTCTTACATCGATGGGCGCTTATTTCACGACACGCTGGCAGCCGATCTACTACGAGAAGCACAAGCAGAGCTGGGAGAAGGAGATTCGCAAGAAGGACTATTTGCGGGGGCTGTCCGATGATTTTAGCAGAGCCAAGGACATCAAGCTCTACGCTCTGGAGAGCTGGCTGGACCGCATGATGCGGGATTATCAGGCGTATATTCTGATGTGGAACAGGCGCTGCAGCCTGCGGGGAATGTGGGCCGGTATCTTGTCGGGCCTGATGACGCTCCTTCAGAATGGCGCCGCCTATTTCGTGCTGATCGGGATTCTGTTAAAGGGCGGAATCACGGTGGGAGAATTCGTCTTTTACTTTGGGCTGGTGGGCAGCATCGGCGGTTTCCTGCAGGGAATCGTCAGGGACATGGCGAACATAAACACCCGCGCCGACAAGCTGGCGCATTATCGGGAATTTTTTGATTATCCGACCCGTCTCAATCATGGAGCGGGCTGCGCGCTTCCGGATGGCCCTGTGTCCATCGAGCTAAGGGATGTCTGGTATCGCTACGACGGCGCTGAGGACGATACACTCAAGGGAATTAATCTGACCATAGAGAGCGGCGAAAAACTGGCGCTTGTAGGGATGAACGGAGCAGGCAAGACCACGCTGGTCAAGCTGATCTGTGGAATGTACACGCCCACCCGCGGGGAGATTCTGGTGGGGGGACGAAGAATCGAGGAGTATAATATTGAGGAATATTATACGCTGATTTCGGCGGTTTTTCAGGAGATCAGAAGCATCGCCTTCACCTGCTATGAGTTTGTGACCAGTGTAGCTCCCAAGCGCCCAGACGCCAGGCAGGAAGCGATTGCCGCCATGAAAAAGGCAGGGATTTACGACAGGCTCTGCGCTCTGCCTCTGGGAATTGACACCCATCTGATGAAAGGAATCTATGAGGACGGGGTGGATCTCTCCGGCGGAGAGATGCAAAAGCTGGTGCTGGCCCGCGCCATATACAAGGACGGCCCGATCCTGGTGCTGGACGAGCCCACGGCGGCGCTGGACCCCATTGCGGAGAACGAGCTGTACCTGCGATATCGGGAGCTCACCGCGGGCAAGACCTCGCTCTATATCTCTCACCGTTTTGCCTCCACGCAGTTCTGTGACCGCGTGATCCTGCTGGAGAACGGCGTCATAGCTGAGAGCGGCACTCATGAGGAGCTGATGGAGCAGGGGGGTAAGTACGCCTATATGTTTGGCGTACAGAGCCAATATTATAAGGAGGGAGAGCTGCATGCGTAGAGAAAATATCACCATAAAGGCGCTTAAGATATATCATGCCTACAATCCCTGTTATTTTCCGCTTCGCCTTGGGCAGACTGTGTTTCAGAATATTCCTACCTATTTTAATCTCTGGATGTCCGCCGAGATTGTGACAGCGCTGTATGAGGGCAGGAGCAGAGAGGAGTTGTATCTCCTGGTTGGTATTACGCTGTTGGGCAACCTGTTGGGACAGATGCTGGAGGCCATCCTGAACAGATGTGTTCAAAGCGCGCGCGAGACCTTGGAAAACAATGAGGCAGCAGCTTTTAACCGCAAAACCCTGTCGCTGGATTACGACAAGCTGGAGGACCCGCAGATCCGTCTGCTCAGGCGCAAGATCGTGGAAAATAGCAATATCAATTTTTACGGTGTAGTTCGTATGAGGGACCAGATAGAGGGCTTGATGTCACATGCGGTACGGATTGTCTTCTCCCTGGCTCTGCTGGTGGAGATGATCTCTCTGCTGGTAAGGGTGCCCTTTTCCTGGCTGAGTGGCGTACTTTTCGCGGCAATGGCAGGCTTTCTGATGCTATCCGTCTTCTTTCGTTCCTGGAGTGGTAAAAGGATTGCCGCCGTCTGGGAAAAAATCGGCGATCTGATGCTACGGGAGAACCGGTATGGAACCGGCTACTGCGTGTCAGGGTTGGATAACCGCATATATCGACAGCAGGCGATCATTGACAGCCTGTACGAGAAACTGAACGCGGATCATCTGACAGCGTTCTCTTACGCCAATAAAAAGAGCTATCTCTGGTCTACTCCTGAGATGGTGATGTCCAGATTGTCGGAGCTCTGCACCTATCTGGTCATCTGCCTCTACTGCATACTCGGCGCGTTTCCGGTGGGAAGCATCATCAAATATGTAGGCATACTGGGAAATATATCGCAAAGCGTGGGAGGTATGTTTTTTGGCCTCAGCAATCTGAAAAACAATGAGCGCTTTCTGGAGACATATCTGGAATTTTTTGCCATTCAAAACGATATGTATCAGGGCTCTCTTGCCGTTGAAAAGCGAAGCGATAAAAAATTTGAGATTGTATTTGACCGTGTCAGCTTCCGATATGCGGGGGCGGAGCAGTACGCGCTCAGGGATATCAGTCTGCGCATCGGGGTGGGACAGCGCCTTGCCGTCGTGGGGATGAACGGGAGTGGGAAGACTACCTTCATCAAGCTGCTGTGCCGTCTGTACGATCCCACGGAGGGCGAGATCCATATGAACGATTTCAATATCCGCAAATATGACTACCGCCAGTATCTCGATCTGTTCTCCGTCGTGTTCCAGGATTACAACCTGCTGGCTCTCCCGCTGGGCTGCAATGTGGCGTCCGCCGCCACGTGGGACAGCGTGAAGGCGGAGCGCGTCCTGCGCGAGGTGGGACTGGGCGAGCGCTATGAGGAGATGCCTCAGAAGCTGGAGACGCCGCTCTATAAGAATTTTGACGAGGACGGCGTCAATATTTCCGGCGGAGAGGCTCAGAAGATCGCTCTCGCCAGGGCCTTGTATCGGGACGCGCCCTTTATCATCCTTGATGAGCCCACCGCCGCGCTGGATCCGGTGGCCGAGGCGGAGATATATTCCCGGTTTGACGAGATCGTCGGGGACAAGACCGCGATCTATATCAGCCACCGCCTGTCCTCCTGCCGCTTCTGCGACAAGATCGCCGTCTTCGACGGCGGCAGGATCGTACAGGTCGGCACCCATGAGGAGCTGCTGGCGGATGAGAGGGGAAAATATTATGAGCTCTGGCACGCTCAGGCGCAGTACTACGCTTAGAAAAGGGAATAGAAGCCGAAATAGAAGTTGGACACAGTTAAAAAAGGCCGCTGGAAATTTTCCAGTGGCTTTTTCAGGAGAAAGATGGTATAGTGAAAAAAGATACATTGTAGATTCGTTTGTTTTTGGAAATAATGGAACTGGAAGCGGAGGTGAACGGTGTGGATGCGTTGAGAAAATCCGAATTGTACACAATAGAAGATATTTATGCGTTGCCTGACGGACAACGGGCGGAACTGATTGACGGCAAAATATATTACATGGCTCCGCCAAGTACCAAACACCAGAGATTTGTGCATTTTTTTGACAGAGAAATAGGTAACTATATTCAGAGTAAAAATGGGGAATGCGAAGTGTTTCCGGCTCCGTTTGCCGTATTCCTGAATGGAGACGAAACAGATTATGTGGAACCGGATATATCCGTTATCTGTGATAAAGACAAGATTACCGATAAGGGATGTAATGGCGCGCCGGACTGGATTGTTGAGATTGTTTCATCCGGCAACAAATCCATGGATTATTTTACAAAGCTATTTAAATATCGCACGGCAGGTGTCAGAGAATACTGGATTGTCGATCCTGTAAAAGAATTGATAACCGTCTATAAATTTGAAAAGGAGATAATGGAACAATATTTTTTGGGAGATGACATCCCAGTCGGAATATATGAGGGATTCTCCATAAAGGTAAAAGTATAAAAATTAATGCTTGACACCTGAAGGCTGCGGTGTTATACTCACTCTCGTAAAGCAAAGGCGCTTTGGAGTTGATCCAGAGCGTCTTTTTTCCGGCCATAGCGCGCAGCCGGAGCAAGCATGTCATAGGAAGACGATGCAATGGGGCATCTGTGAGAGGCCCAGGCATCGTCTTTTTTGGCAGAATGAGGAGGAAAATATTATGACAGAAGAGATTATGAGTGCGATTAGCGGCGAGGTGTATGGCGTCTGGTTTCTGATCGGCGCGGCGCTGGTGTTCTGGATGCAGGCAGGCTTTGCCATGGTGGAGGCGGGCTTTACCCGCGCCAAAAATACTGGCAATATCATTATGAAGAACCTGATGGATTTCTGTATCGGCACTGTGGTGTTTATCCTGATCGGCTTTGGACTGCTGCTGGGAGAGGATCTGCTGGGATTTATCGGCAAGCCTGGCTTTGATATCTTCACGGCCTATGAGAGCTTTGACTGGTCCAGCTTCGTGTTTAACCTGGTGTTCTGTGCCACCACAGCCACCATCGTGTCCGGAGCCATGGCGGAGAGAACCAAGTTCCTGTCCTACTGTGTGTACTCGGCTGTGATCTCCGCGCTGATCTATCCCATCGAGGCGCACTGGATCTGGGGCGGCGGCTGGCTGGCACAGATCGGGTTCCACGATTTCGCGGGCTCCTGCGCCATTCATATGGTGGGCGGTATCTCCGCGCTGATCGGCGCGAAGCTGTTAGGGCCCCGTATCGGCAAGTTCAACAGGGATAAGAACGGCAAGGTGACCAAGATCAACGCATTTCCCGGACACAATCTGGCCATGGGCGCCCTGGGCGTGTTTATCCTCTGGCTGGGCTGGTACGGATTTAACGGCGCGGCGGCGACGAGCGTGGCGCAGCTTGGCTCGATCTTCCTGACTACGACGGTAGCGCCCGCGGTTGCCACCGTGGTGTGTATGATCTTTACCTGGATAAAATATGGGAAGCCCGATGTCTCCATGTGTCTGAACGCTTCTCTGGCCGGTCTGGTGGCGATCACGGCCCCCTGTGATGTGACGGATGCTTTTGGCGCTATCGCCATCGGTGCTGTGGCGGGTCTGCTGGTGGTATTCGGCGTATGGCTGTTAGACTATGTATTACATATCGATGATCCTGTGGGCGCCGTGGCGGTGCATATGATGAACGGTATCTGGGGTACTATCGCCACCGGTCTGTTTGCCACCAACACCGCTCCCGGCTACAGCATCGCGGACGCGAACGGCAATGAGCTGGTCGGCCTGTTCTATGGCGGCGGTTTTAAGCTGCTGGGGCTGCAGCTGCTGGGCTTTGCCTCCGTAGCGGCCTGGACTGTGGTGACGATGACAGTTGTGTTCATGGTGATCAAGGCGACTTTTGGGCTGCGTGTCACCGAGGAGGAGGAGATCATCGGTCTGGATGCCAAGGAGCACGGTCTGGCTTCCGCCTATGCCGGCTTTGCCATCATGGATATCTCCAACACGATGAATATGAGCGTCAACGAGAACACCGATCTGGGCAACGACAACTATGTGACGGCAACTGAGGCGCAGAAGAATGCCTCCGTTCCCGTGGTGGATGCGACGGCTGCAGTGAGCACCGGTATACACAAGGTGGTCGTGATCGCCAAGATGACTCGCTACGACTCTCTGAGAAAAGCGATGAACGATCTGGGAGTGACCGGTATGACTGTCACCAACGTCATGGGCTGCGGCGTGCAAAAGGGCGCCGGCGAGAAGTACAGAGGCGTGGAGATGGACGCCACCCTGCTGCCCAAGATCAAGGTGGAGGTAGTTGTGAGCAAGATTCCGGTGGAGGATGTGGTGGAAGCCGCCAAGAAAGCTCTCTATACCGGCCACATCGGGGACGGCAAGATCTTTGTGTACGGCGTGGAGCGTGTGGTCAAGGTCCGCACCGGCGAGGAAGGCTTTGACGCCCTGCAGGATGTGGAGTAGATTCAATATAGATTATCTTATTATATGGAGCCCCGTCGGATTATTCCCCGGGGCTTTTGCTTCGGTTAATAATTAAAGTTTGTGTTCGCAGGTATTGACTCTAAACCATGCATTAGGTTTATACTATGCTCATGAAGCGCTTCACAGGTAACCATAAACCGTTTTTCAGAGAGGTGGAGGCATGAGAATTGGCGAGTTTTCCCGCATAACAGGTATTCCCATATCAGCCCTGCGACACTACGACAGGGAGGGACTGCTGTGTCCGGACTATGTTGACAACTTTTCCGGGTATCGTTATTATTCGGCAGCACAGGTGGAGGAGGTGCGCAAAATTGTGCTCTTGAAGCGTAGCGGCCTTTCCCTGAAAGAGATCAGGGATATTCTGCACCATGCTGATGACAGGGAACACATAACGAACCTTCTTTGTCGCAGGGAGTCCCAGTACCAAAACATGCTTGCCGCCATAGCAGAGGTGAAGCATATGATCTATGAGAGTGAAGAAGAGAAGATGAGGACGGGGCAGGATAATCAGTTCATCGTCGAAGTAAATGAGCTTGGGGAGACGGTGATAAAAGGCATATTCTTGCCCTTACCGTTGGACGCAAAAGCATTTCACGCCGGATGTAGAAGTCTGGATGAGGAGATTCAAGCAAGAAATTTGCAGCGCATCTCCGGTTTCATGACCTATGGGGAGCCAGGTAAAAGTGAGATCCAGATAGCGGCTGAGGTGTTAAAGCTCCAGGATGAAATGAAGGAGCTACATGAGGATACCAATCTTCTTTTTGAAGATGACGAGCAGGTTATCGGCAAATGGAAGGTTGTAGGAGAATATGCCGTGGAGGATGATTTTTACAGTGAGCGCGGAGAAAGGCGGGATTCTTCCTATGGAAACAAGGACAGAGAAATCTATTTTCTGCCGGGCGGAGAACAGTATTGGATATATAGTTGGACAAAGGGATATTTAAAGCTGAACGGCGGCGATCAGTCTTGTCTGTGCAGATATCGGACTGAGGACGACCAGGGACGGCGCTATATGCTGGTGGAAAACAAATCCTATGAGTATCTGCGCGGCGGAGTGCCGACAGTCCTGGTGCTGGAACAGATCGACAATATCAAATATACCAGAATGGAGATCGCCAGGAAAGATAACACCGATCTGCCCTTTGTGAATGACGAGAGGGTTCTGGGGGGCTGGAAGGCATTTGATTTTATACGGAGCAAAGCGGAGTTTTCTCCAGAGGTAAAACATATACCTCAAGGTAACATGCTGTATAGCCAGATGTACTTTGGTGAGAAAGGATTTTTTGCCAGTGTCTATCAGGGGGAAAAAATATCCGGCAGAGAGGTACAAACCTGGACAAAGGGATATGTGCTCAAGCATAATGAACATAGCGCTTGTGCATATGAAATTGTGACCGTTGGCGGCAGGGACTACATGCTCATAGAATGGAAGAGCGGGGATTGGCGCTGGGGAGGCTTTGATACGGACTACTATGTATTTGTAAGGGATGATGCCGTATACTTATCGACAGAATAGGGGTGAAGCAAGCAGGCGGTCGCATAGAGCGACCGCCTGTCGGCATATGTCAGGGGAACTCTTATCTCCCGTAGAAAATCTGCGCAATCGGGGAGTCCGGAGACAGGATCACAGTCTTGCTGCCGCCTGCCATGGAGACCTTGAGGGCGTCCAGGCTGCGCACAAAGGAGTAGAACTCGGTCTTGGACTGATCTGCATAGGCTTCGGAGAGAATCCGCATATACTCGGCCTCGCCCTCGGCGATCAGAATCTCGGCTTCCTTCTCGGCCTCGGAGAGCATCACGGTCACTTCCTTGTCGGTGGTATTGCGGATGATCTGGGCCTCGGAGTTACCCTCCGCCGTGTAAGTGGCGGCGATATTGTCACGCTCGGAGATCATGCGTTCATACACGGCGGCCTTGTTGTCGCTGGGCAAATCCAACTGTTTGATCTCGAAGGACAGCAGTTCTATGCCATACTGGTCCAGCGTGTTGCCAATGCTGGCAATGATGGATTCGGAGAGCGTGCCGTTGCGTCCGGAGATCACCTCATCCTGAGTGGTGCTGGAGATCACATTCTTGGTGGAGTTGTACACCACGGTGTCCAGACGGCTCTCGGCGTTGGAGATCGAGAAATTCAAGGTCTGGGCAAACAGCAGGGGGTCTGTGATATGCCACAGGACATAGCTGTTGCAGATCATGGTCTTCTTGTCGCTGGTGATCACATCGGATGAGGACAGATCATACAGCAGGGTTTCCTTGGGCAGCGTATCCACGCTCTGGATAAAGGGTATCTTGAAGCTGATGCCAGCTTGTTCCACCACATGCTCCACTTTGCCGAACTGACGGATCAGGCTGTACTGATTTTCCTTGGTAATAACCAGGCTGTTGGCGCCTGTTATCAGCAAGACCAGTGCCACGATAATGATCATTGCTCTTTTGGCTGTTTTCATGCTTAATTCTCCTCTCCGACGGTCACGTCATAATTCTGGTCTGTGTTTTCCCCCTGATCGGGATTCACAAAGGAGTCGATAGGGTAGATAGTCTGCATATTTCCGTTGGGACTCTCAATGATGACTTTCAGCTCCGGCAGCACCTTTTCCATGGCCTCATAGAACATCCTCTGCCTGGTGACGGTGGGATTCTTGACATATTCCTCGTACATGGCGTTAAAGCGGGCTACCTGAGCGGTCGCCTCGTTGATGCGCTCTGTCTTCTGTGCCTCCGCGTCCTTGATGATGCCGTCCACTCTGGCCTGAGCCTTGGGAATCTGCTCATTGCGGTATTTGTTGGCATTGTTCAGCGCTGTCTCCTTGCCTTGCTTGGCCGTCTCCACCGCTTTGAAAGCCTCCATGACCTCCACTGTGGGTGGTTCGGAATCCTGAATCGTGATATTGACGAGCTGCAGTCCCAGATCCTGCTGGTCAAGCTGTTCAATGATCATGGATTTGATGGCGGCCTGAATCTCATTCTTGCCGGTGGTCAACACATCATCCACGGTATAGCTGCTGATCACGGTTCGGATGCAGCTCTGGGACACGTTCTTTAAGATGCTCACCGGCTCGCGGGAGGCGTAGAGCGCCTTGACCGGATCGGAGAAGCGGTACTCCACGAAGAAGTCCACGTTCACGAAATTGTAATCCGAGGTGATCATCAGGGACTCGTCCGCGCTGGATGTGTTATAGTCGCTGTCGTAGCCGATGGAGAAGCCCTGAATCGTGGTGTTTACCTTGCGCACCTGTTGAATCAGCGGAATCTTGAAATGCAGGCCCGGTTCTGTGACTGCCTGCGCTTTTCCCAGGGTGATCAGCACGGCCTGCTCCTGCTCCCTGATCTGGTAGGTGGAGCCGAACACCAGCACTGCTGCCACGATAACCAGGGCGCATATACCGATGATCTTGCCGGTGGAGCGAAGGGGCATCGCTGTTTTGCTGCCGTTCTTCTGCCAGTTACCGTCCGGCCCCATGGTCTGAAATCCGTTTTGCCTGTTGCGGCGGGAATCCTTCATACGTCATACTTCCTTTCTGTTGGTCATTGCGGGGGCTCTCCCGCTCCCGCAATGAAGCGTTTATGTTCTGTGTATGGACTCATTATAGTATAAAACAGCTCTAACTACAATGGTGGAAGTTGCACGTTGGAGAGAGGTAAGGTGCGCACTGTTTTTCTTTTCTGATTTTTCATATTTTACTTGTATTATGGTCACAAAATGAATATACTATATAGGTAAGAAAGTGAGAATTTCTCACTTATAGTCAAAGCGCAAAGGAGATGATACTATGTTGGCTGAATTGCGGCAGAAAGCTCAGATTACTATTCCCAAGGAAATCATTGTCAAGCTCGGTCTGTCAGAGGGTGACAAACTGGAGATCTTTGAGAAAGACGGTTCTATCTGCATCATGCCGGTGGCTGTCTATCCTAAGAAATACCTGAATGAACTTCGGGAAGAAATCAGCGATATCAAGACAAAAATTGCATCCGGAGAACATCCCGTTTTTGACAGTGTGGATGCTCTGTTTGACAAATTGGAGGCAGAATAATGGCATATGAGTTTACTTTTACCTCCCGCTTTCAAAAACACTTTAAGAATCTTACTGCCCAAGGCTGAAAATCCTTATCACCCATCGCTACGAACCAAGCGCATCCAAGGGACTACAGATCTTTTCGAGTGCAGTGTCAATATGAACATTCGTATTATCTGGTACTACGAAGGCGACAAGATGATTATTCTGGTGGATATAGGACATCACGACATATTAAAGCAGGTTTAGCACATCTCCGATATCTCCATTCACACAGACAGACCTTTCCCTGATTTCTTCAGGCACATAAGCCTTCTGGGTGTTTATGCAGACATACCCCGCCTTTGGATTCTCCGCTGTCATCCGCCAGAATGGACTGGATGTCAGCCCCTGTTATGCTCCTCCACATTTCTGGTAAATCCCACATAGGTCACGATGAAGTAGACCAGGTAAATCCCGAAAAACAGGGCGATGCTCTGCAGGAAAAAGCCGCTCACCGATGTCGGGACGCCGGTCATCTTCACAAAGGCATTGCTGACGAACAGGACCATCCTGCCGCTGATGAGGATCGCCAGGAACGCCGGACAGAGATAGTAGGCTGCAAGCTGTTTACCGATCAGCCGCCGGATACTGCTCCGGTCCAGGCCCAGCTTGGCCAGTACGTCATAGCGGAACTTGTATTTGGCGGAGTCGCTGAGCTGCTGCACCGACAGCACTGTCATGGCCACGCAGACGAAGACAAGCCCGATATAGAACAGAGGGATGATCAGGGAGCTCAATATATATTGCATCTCAGGGATGATATTGGCCCGCACCAGGCAGAGCCCGACATAGGAGATGATATTGTCAGAGCCGGTGCAGAGCTCGTTATCCGCCTTGCCCCCTCCGTCCAGATAGGAATACAGAGTTTCCAGACGGTTTTCCCTGTCGTACACCTCATCCAGATCATCCTGAAGCCCCAGGGGGACGGGGCTTTGCACAGCGGCAACCAACTCGCTGTAGTAGGGCTCCATCCGCCCCAGCACGGCGTCCGGCACCACGATCAGATAGTCGGCGCCGTTATGCCCGTCCTGGGAAAAAGGGTCTCCCACGATTCCGGCGCAGGTCAGCGTTCCCTGTCCGGAGGCATCGGGGAACTGTAGCTCCATCCCTGCTCTCAACACGCCCTGGTAGAGTCTGGGCTTGATCTGAAACAGGTATTCCCCGTCGTCGAGAGCGATCTCCTCATAGCCCAGCATGGCCCGCAGGCGGTTGTAGTCCGATATGCCCATATAAGTGTCATACGAGTAATAGATGTACTCCTGAGATAACATTTCTTTGATCTTGGTCTGATTCGGGCTGCCGTCCGCGTTTTGGTAGATCGTTCCCCACTCAGGCAGATGGGTCAGTACCCAACTGTTGGCCCTGATTTCTCTGTCCGTATAGATATGGTAGGTATAGTACTGCGCATCGATTCCGCGGCTGGTCAGCAGCTCCTTTGCCTCCGCGAAATCCTCCTGCACGTCCCCGCTGTAGATCTGGATGTCAAAGGGAAATTTATCCTCCAGCACCGTGTTCTCATAGGTGCTGAACATCAGGGCGATGGAGGCGCCCATCAGCGCCAGAGTAAAGAGGGAGGTCAGCGTCCCCATCGTGAACTGCATCGTGCGTATCTTGGAGGCGAACTGCCGCAGCAGGAACAGACTCTGTCCCCGATAGACGGCGCTTCCCTTTTTCCGCACATAACAGATAAGCCAGGCCGAGAGTCCGGTGTAAAACAGATATATCGTGAGCACCAGCCCTGTCAGGAACATCAAGATTTCCACAGCGTTGGATAATCTGTTAAAGATCGCCCAGAACAGCAGGATAAACAGGATGGCCAGGGGCAGGAGCAGGCGCTTGGCGCCCTCATGCTTTTCCCGTATCTCCTCATTCTGCCGTTTGGCGTTCATTAGAGCCTGGATATTCATCCTGCGGAGCTTATGCCTGCACCGGATCAGAGCCAGCAGATAGCAGCCACCGTAACAGAGCACCGTCATCAGCAGTGTGCTCTGACTGAAGGAGAAGCGCAGGTGATATTCCATCCTGACCATCGAAAAGAGGATGGAGAAAAGGAGCTGCCGCACCAGCACGCCCAACGCGCAGCCCAGCAAAAAGGCGATGCAGCCCAGCAGGACATTTTCCCGAATATACAGCCTGGAGATGTCCCGCTTTTTCATGCCCAGCAGCAGATAGATGCCAAACTCCGTGCTCCGCTTTTCCAACATAAAGCGCACCATATAATTGATGAGCCAGGCCACGATCAGCACAATGAAAAAGGTGGCGACCCCGATCATCACGGCCATCATGTCCGCGTCCTGCAGGCTGAAATACTGGGCCAGGTCATTCTGAAAAAAGAGGCTGCTGGCAGCGTACATCAGCGCTGTGACCACGGTCATGGTCAGGATATACACCAGATAATCTCTGGCGGAGCGTTTCATATTGCGAAGGGCCAGTTTACTCAGCATGGGACGCCTCCTCCCCGCCGATCTCTCCCCCAGTCAGGGACAGCACGTCCAGAATCTCCTGGAGAAACACTTTGCGGCTCCTGTCTCCGCGAACCAGCTCATGGAAGATTCGTCCGTCCTTCAAGAACAGGATGCGCCCGCAGTAGCTGGCGGAGAAGGCATCGTGTGTCACCATGAGGATCGTGGCTTCCATGGTGCGGTTCAGGTCCGCGAAGGTCTGCAGCAGCGTCTGGGCGGAGCGGGAGTCCAGAGCTCCGGTGGGCTCGTCGGCCAGCAGGAGCTTGGGGCGGTTCACCAGCGCTCTGGCACAGGCGCAGCGCTGTTTCTGCCCGCCGGACACCTGGTAGGGGAATTTGCCGCGGATATCCTCGATGCCCAGCAGACGCAGGATATCGTCGCAGCGTGCTTGAATGGCCTTTTTGCCGGAGGCTTTCGCACCACCCTGCAGCGTCAGCGCCAGGAGGATATTTTCCTCGATAGTGAGAGTGTCCAGCAGATTGTACTCCTGGAACACAAAGCCCAGATTGTCTCTGCGAAAATCCGACAGAGCGTTCTCGGACAGCTCGGTGATGTCGATATTCTCATAGTAGATGTGTCCGGAGGTCACCCGATCAATGGTGGCCAGCATATTGAGCAGCGTAGTCTTTCCGGAGCCGGAGGCGCCCATGACGCCCACGAATTCTCCCCGGTCCACGCCGAAGCTGACCCGGTCCACCGCCTTGGTCACATTCGAGACGTTGCCATAATATTTTTCCACATCGCATATTCGGATATAGTCCTGCATAGTTCCCTCTTTTCCGCACATGGCTTTTATCAATGATTTTATTGTAGCGGATTGGCGCTGCCTTTCCTATAGAGATAGATAGAAGTTATCTTAAGATTTCGTAAGATATCCTAAGACAACTCGAGCGACCAAAAACCTGAGCGGATGTGGCGGTGTGGAAAATGCTTAACGCACATCGACAATATGCGTGCTGAGAGGGAACTCCAGGCACAGCCTGGCGCCTGCGCCGTACTCCGAGGTGGCGGACAGCCCGATGCCCAGCCTGTCACACAGCTTGCGGCACAGATACAGGCCCATGCCGGTAGAGCGCTGATTGTCTCTGCCGTTGCTGCCGGTGAAGCCCTTTTCAAAGATGCGGGCGAGTTCTTCCGGGCGGATGCCGATGCCGTTGTCCTCGAAGGTCAGGAGCACGCCATTGTCCTGCCGCTCGGTGCGAATCTGTAACAGAGGATGCTCTCCCCGGTATTTTACGCTGTTTAGCAACAACTGATTCAGGATGAAGGCGATCCATTTCCCGTCGGTGTAGACCGTATCCGGACAGTCGGTGTGGGCCTGGACTCCGTGCCGGATGAGCAGCAGCCTGTTCCTGACCAGCACCTCGCAGACGACATCCTCCAGCCTCGTCTCCCGAATCAGATAATCCTTGTAGACCTCCTCCGAGCGGGCGTAGTACAGCACCATATCCACGCAGTTCTCGATCCGTTGACTCTCCAGGCGGACGGTGAGATAATCCGCCTGCAGGGACGGAGCGTCTGTCTGCCCATAGCGGGCGTCGTCAGGTTCGGAAGGCGGAGCGGAAGAAGTGGCACTGGCAGCGGGCTCTCCCCGCCGATTGTCGCACAGCAGCGCGATGCCAGCGATGGGGGCCTTGATCTCATGCACCCAGCTCTCGATATATTCCTTATATTCCCGCCGTTCGTCCTCAATCTGTCGAATCCGTTCAATACAGGATTTGTTGGAGCGCAGGATCATATCTTTATACAATCTGTCCTCCAGACGGTAGGAATCGGGAATCAACTCGCCCAGCAGATATCTCTGGTCCACATTGTTCAGGATGTGTTCCACCTCCTGAAAGAATTTCCTCCGCTGAAGATAGGTGGCAAGCATCCAGCCGGACAGGACCAGCAGCCACACGGTCAGCAGCAGGAGGATATTGGCGCCGCCATATCCGGTGATATGCAGAAAGGCGGCCGCCAGGCACATACACACCAGATGGAGCAGCAGCAACATTCCTCTGTCTTTTACGAAATCCTTAAGCTTCATATGCGATATCCCATTCCTCTTTTGGTCTCGATAAAATGCTCTGCCCCGACGGAGCATAGCTTTTCCCGCAGCTTGGCGATATGGACGCTCAGCGTGTTGTCGTCGATAAAGATATGATTCTCCCACAGCTGCTCGATCAGATCCATCCGTGACACAAAAGCCCCCGGATGCTGGAACAGTAGATGCAGGAGCTTCATCTCGTTCCTGGTCAGGTCGATGCGCTGTTCCCCGCACAGGAGGCGGCATCCCGCGATGTCCAGCGATACGCCGTTGTGGGTAAGCAGGGTGGTCCGGCCCTGCGCCGCGCTGCGGGTGCGCTTGAGCACGGCGGCAATTCGGGCCAGGAGCACGGGAGCCTGGTAGGGCTTTGTGATATAATCATCCCCGCCCCGATACAGAGCGTCCACCTCGTCCATGGAGTCGGTGCGACCGGTCAGGAAGATCACCGGCACGTCAGTCTGCTGGCGTAGCTGTGTGCAGAGCTCAAAGCCGGAAATCTCCGGAAGGTTGACGTCCAGCAGCACCAGATCAGGCGCAGCCCCCACCACCTGACGGACCAGGTCCTGGAACTCCTCCGGGGCCGTCACGCGGTAGAGAGCGTTTTCCAGCAGGAGCTTCAACTCCCGACGGATGAGCGGTTCATCCTCGATGAGAAATATATGCATGATGGCAGCATTCCTTTCTGCGATTTGGATGCTTCTATTATTAGGCGTTTGCGAAACCAGATTACTGTGCAAGTGTCATTGGGCACATTGTATAATCCAACGTAGGCACGCTCTCGCTTCGTGAAAAACGTAACAGTGCTAAGCTCGAAAAAACCTCACTAAGCACTGACGTTTTTCAAGAGCCTACTTATGGAATATACAATATGCACAATTCGGTACTAGCAAAAGACAGTTTCGCAATTGTCTACTTCTATTATAAACGTAAGGAGGGGGAAATACAATCCTGGGTATCCGGCTGTTTGAGAGGCAGCAGGGAGCGGGGCGAATCAGGAATCAGGACTGCCAAGATGGACAACGGCGTGGGAATGTGCTATACTTGACTCTCCTGAAAGTGTATAGGAGCGTCTCAATCAGGAATCTCTGCAAAAAGGCCAGTATAGGGGAGGAATTATTCATGCTTATTGATAGTTGGAAAGACGGTCAATACAAAGAAATTTGGGTTTATTTAAAAGAAACCGAAGATGATGAGCGGTCGATGTGCGGTTTGATAAACGGCGATTGGGGGTGGCTCAATTATTTTAGAGAAGAAGGCGATGCGGGATTAAGCTCCAGAAACTCTGACTATACTGATGATGGCAAGACTATGGATTTTATGACAAACGGCGAACTCGACCCATACCCCATGTCCTATGTATTGCCCGCAGAGCAGGTGATTAGGGCGCTTGAATATTTTGAGAAAAATGGTGAGCTGCCTCCGTTTATCGTGTGGCATGATGATTTTCTCCCCACTTAACGGCTCCTCAAATTCCTCTCTCCATCATGTCATCTATTTTTTGAAGCAAGTCCCAATCAACATTGCCAAGCCGGTTTTCTAATTCCTCAATTAACTTAAATCTCTGTTGCTCAATGCCTGCGTCATATCCATATTATTCAATAATAATTTCATGTTTATACCCCCGCATATCGCAATGCATATTTTAATTCCTAAAGCAAGTATCCTATTTGGAGATTTTGGCGGAAGAATAGAACTCCACAACCTCGGAAATGTCCTTCCTCGGGCGGGGATGGGGTTGTTCGTTTGCGACTCCCAGCGCTATCGCGCCGACCAACTGTCCCTTTATGCCAATGAAATCGAAAAGCTCATGATAGGCAAAGCAGGTATTGGCAATCCAGAGTGAGCCGTAGCCCAATTTCGTTGCCGTTAGCAGAATATTCTGAACGGAGGCCCCGATAGACAGGGTATCACATATTTCCGTAAATCGGTCGTCGGCATCTATATCGGAAAACGGAGATTTCCCGTTCGTATTTTCGATGATAATCAGAACGGGAGCTTCTCTCATAACCTGTAAGGTGTGAAAAGCATCGGGCAAGCCATATTGTGATCTGGGCAACAGCTTATCCCCGTCGCGCTCTCTCAACAGCCCTTTTTCCATCACGCTCAACAGGTCATTTTTCACGCTGTCCGTATACACAAGGTACTTCCAGGGCTGCCTGTTTTTGGCGGAGGGCGCATAGATACCCGCCTGAAGGATTGTCTCTATGTCCGCCTGCTCAATGGCATCGGGCTTGTACTTTCTTATGCTTTTTCGTTCCCTTATTTCTTTCATTCGTGTTCTTCTTTCACTGAAAAATAGGCATCTGAGTACTATGACAATTTATAGAGGTCCAATACTTTTTCCGCTACGGCCTCAGGTTGCATATGTGTTGTATCTATTTTCGGGTAAGGGTATGATTCATAGAAGGCAAAAGTATTCTTCATTCCACGTTCAATTCGTTCCCTTTCCCTTCCATCCCTTGTGGCTCTCTCAATATTCTCTTCCCAACTGCACGCTAAGATGATGGGACATAAGGTAAATGCGATACCATCCTGCTTAAGCCGGCTCAAGACCCGCTCAAATATTTCCCTGCGCTCTCCATGAAAGCCATAGGGAAATACGATAAACTCAATATCCTCACAGAGAAGATAATTTCTGAACAGACAATAGATATTGTCAGACACCGCTATTTTCGTTGCAGCAGTAAAGGGAAACGGATTGATTGCCCGACACCATTCAGCGTCTATAAATGCGCATTTGGATAGCTTATGTAATATGATATGGGCGGTGGTGCTCTTGCCAACAGCGTTGGCCCCTAAAATAAAAATGATTTTTTTCATTAAGGTGTCAGTCCTTTTTATAAAAACTTCGATTTTAATTTCAAATTGGATGCATCGCCATATCCGAGTTTTCCGTAGAAATGCTCGTGCATTTCATCATTGACGGAGATAAGCTGAATCATTGCTGCACCCATTTCCTTTACACGTTCTTCGAGCTCTGCCATCATTTTAGTACCGATACCGCTATTTTGATATGCGGAAGCAATAATGATCTCGACGAGATTGTACGCCGTAAGGTCGTAAAAGGTTTCCAATCTGCCCATGGCAAAGCCAACGGTGTTTACGCCGTCCTCTGCAATCATACAGTAGGAATCGGGAGCGCCAAGTACCTGCCAGACTCTGCGATATACAAGCTCGGGCGTCCATTCATCGCCAGTTCCGTTCCAATATTCGATGAAAAGCGGCGTTACTTTTTCAATATCTTCTTTTTGCATTTTTCTATAAGTGATATTCATTTTCTTTTTCCTCATCTCTCTGTAATTCTTCCCCCAACACATCTGCAAAGCGCTGTATTGGTTCGTCAAGCGTTTCTGCATAGTCGAAGGTCTCTTTATCGTCCCTATACTTTAACGGGTTTTCCCGGACTTTCAGGGCTGTTGACAGAGCGCACGGATCGGGGCAAAGGTGGTTGGCTAACGCCCATTTTGCCGCCTCGGTCTTGGCGATGATTTTGCCGGTGCGAAGCGTATAAATGCACCGAGCGATGTCCAACATCCAACCGAAAGAATAGTAACTCCGTCCGGTGCTTTGCGCGTATTTTCTAATCGTTTCACAGTGACGTTTTACATCGGCATACAACTCATGGAAATCGGGATACTTCAGTTCTTTTCGTATGTCTTTTCCGTATAAGTGAATGCTGCTTTCAATCAGCTCGGCCATACCGAAGCTGTCAAACATATAGCTGTCGGTAATTCGCTCCCCGCTTGTCCCCCAATAGACAACCCGGTCGGGTTTCTGTGAGAGAAAAGCGTTCAGAGTGAGCATCCCGCCCTCAAAGGAACGATAATAGGGATTTTCAGGTTCCCTTTCGAGCATCGTTTGACGGAGATGGACAAGCAATTTTGCCTGCGTCTCAGTAATCTGCCGCTTTGTCAACACCAAAATATCAATGTCGCTCCATCCCAATCGGAAATCATTCAGAGCCGCCGAGCCATACATATAGATGGACGGATTGCGATCCGCAAGAATACTGCTGATCTCCCGCACTGTATGATTGATCGCAAGCTGTCTGTCTTTTCGCTCGGCGCCGATGGGATGAAGGACATATTTTTGATTTGGATAATCCAATTCCATGACAAGCGCATCTGCAACAAAACCGTATTTTTCATATAGTGCTCTTGGGGCAGGTCCTTTTTCGTCGGCGGCTCGGAATGTAGAAACCGAGATTTCTTTTGTCCGGTCTAAATTGCCCAGCGCTTCGTCCATGAGCATTGAAGCTACTGAGCGGTGGCGAAATGCGGGCGAAACAGCGAGACAGCAGATCATGTTGTGTCCCCGTGAGAACAGCATGACGCCGACAATCTCGTCTGCTTCTTTTACGCAGATAGCCTGCCGCTTCCCCATGAATCTGAGAACGGTGGCTCGATGCTCATTCAGCGCCTCCTCCGTTTCCAGCCCGGGGAAATTCCATCTGACCTCTGTGACGAGGCTCATCCATTTTTCAATATCTTCGGGTACTCCGTAAAAGAGCTGCATGGTATTTTGTCTCCATCTATATATAGAAAACGTCCACTAACGGCTTACAAAACAATCCATTTTCCACTCCGTCCATTTCCTTTTCGTACAATAATATCCTCTTTCTTAACGAAATACTGAGGAATGTCATTCCCTGCAGAAATACAACTATCTTATATTTTTTGAATTCCACGTCCCCAAGCCTCTATAAATCCGGCTCTAAAGAAAGTATTAGCAATCAGTGGGTTATACGGTCTGGAGTTATGTGGTCTTCCCGCCATGATTCTTTCCATTCAACATTTTGGTTTTCTACCATAAATGCACCTCCAAGTCGAATTGGGCAGACAATGTCTACCCAATTCCTATCATAACAAAATATGCTATAAAATACTATATACAATCACGACAAACGCATGAATACTTCTATCCTCCTAAATATCTCCACACCCCGTTT
>JAMPGX010000006.1:0-152775 GCA_023663725.1 bacterium
TGTAACAGAAAGAGAGATAGTTCACAATTTATTTACTCATGCGTTTGTCGTGGAAAACTATAGGTAAATGTATGCCCCGATCACAGATAATGTCTGTTCATCCATCTTCAGCCATCCATCCTGCAGAGCCTGATCTACCACATACGCCTTGGTGACGGAGGATGTCTGGGCGAACAGGGCAGTGATTTCCTCCCTCAGCGCGGCCAGAGCAGTGGAGGTCTTTTCGGGAAAATGCTCCCTGGTATTTCGGTCAAACACCACCACCTGGGGACTCAGGATGCCGTCCGCCCTCTTCAGATATCCATACCCCAGCAGCTTTTTCACATAATCCGGCGCGGCTTCCTCCGCCCGCCCCATACATACCAGATGAAGAGCGTGGGCCTCGACATACGCAAGATACTCCGGCGTCCGGGCATAAAAACCGCCGACATAGAACTTATACTGGCCGAACTCAATCCTGTCCTCCCCGTTTTTGTCACTTCGAGTCATGTGCAGTCCCACGAAAGCAGGCTCCTGCCAGTCGACCGTCTCATATCCTGTCAGCGTCCATGTGCCGCCGTCGGGACGGGATGGACAAGGAGTTTCTTCCTGCCCATTTGCCATCCTGCTGATCTGATCAAACGCAGATGCCAGCAGCGTCCACTTGGCCGCCTCATAGCCGACATAGTTCACGTTCACCTTTGCTCCGCCCTCCTGCATATAGAGCTCAATCAGTGCGCGGAGCCTGTCTGTCAGCACTTTCTGAACCGCCCTGCCAGCCTCATAGATCCTGCGCTGCTCACCGCGACTGACAATGGGAAAGCTGGGCTCATACTTATGACCTGTTTTGCGCAGCAGTTCCTCCCTGACAAGATATTCCAGCTCGTCCTCCATATAGGGAAGCGCTATTCCCAACTCCAGCGCCAGTTCCTCCGCAGTCTCAGGATTTTCATAGGTCTCCAGAAAAATATTTTTGTATAACAGATGATTGATGATGGACCAGGGCTGTCCTTTTGCCCCATCCCTGCCATTCTGAACAAATGCCACCTGTTCCGGTTTATAGCTTCTAACTCCAAACTCTCTTGCCATATTCATTCCCTCCTTCAAGATTGTTCTTGCGCGCTGAAGACGCTTCTTCACCGCCTCCAAGGAAAGCGAGGACTTGGCCGCAATGTCACGCAAGCTTTGCCCCTCAATATAATAGGCAACCACTATATGGCGATACTCACTGCTGATAAAGGACAGCTCCCGACGAATCAGAGCCAGTTCCTGCTTGTGTATCATACCATCCAGGATATCGCCATGCTTGTCCTCAAGCTCATAGTCTCCTATGTCTAAGCAAGTCAGCAATTCACTGCGTCTGTGTTTCCCACTGGCCCATACGGAATACCGATTGCGTGCGATCTGCCACACCCATGCGGGAAAATTATCGGGGATTGTTCCTCTGTGTAGAGCCGTCAAGATATTCAGCGCGATATCCTGTGTCAGTTCTTCCGCCTCGACGCCGCTGCCCGTCTTTTTGAGGCCAAAATAGAACAGCTTCTCCATAAAATTCTCCGTAAATTCCGATATCAGTTGGGTACACCTGTCGATTGCACTTGACACTTGCCCGCCTCCTTTCACTCATATAGTGTGGCATCTGGGGATTTGGGGACAAAATTTTTACTTTTTCTAGGATTTATTTATACCAAGAGAAATATATACGCCAAGAAAGCCGTGTTTCCACGGCTTTCTCCTATATCATCCATCATCGCAATACCACTACACTGTAGGAGGGAAGCGTCAGTGTATCTCCGCTGAGCGTCACCTTCCCACCGTCCACAGTGAGATATCCTGCGATATCTGTATAACCATACTGCTCCCTGGAGAGCGTCACCTTATTTTTATCCGTCTCCGACAGATTGTAGATTAGATAGATCGTCGTGCCGTCATAGGTCTTGGAGATGGCAGCGATATCCTGATCTGTGATCTCCTCAAGACGAGCCACCGTTCCTCTGGCTATCTCCGGATTCTGGTTGCGCAGCAGGATGGTGTCCTGATAAAAATGATAGATGGAATCTTCATCCTTCATCTGTTCCGCGACGCTGGCAAAACGGTTCTCCTGCGGTTCCATGTCCGCCGGACCATCTGTCATTCCCTTGATAGTGTTATCTGTTGACCAGAACATGGGCGCCCGCTTATTCTCATCCCGCCCACTGCCAGTCATGCCGATCTCCTCACCATAGTAAACGAAAGCGCTACCGCTCATCAGAACATTCAGCGTGGCCGCCATCTTGATCTTGCGCTCGTCATAGCGCAGATACCCCGCCGCCCTTGCCAGATCATGATTGACGTAGAACGGAGCGTCTATGGCATCCTCCCGCACGTCCCGAATCGCATTCTGCACTCTCACCAGAGCCTTGGCATAGGCCTGAGCGCTATTGCTCTCGCCGTTGTAGGTCAGTGTCCTGGTGATTACTCCGCCAGAATCCGCAAACTCAAAATTAAAGAAGCTGTCAACGCCGCTGGCATAATACTGTGCGTACACATTCATGCCATCCCAACACTCGCCAACGACATAGGCGTGAGGATCAATATATTTCACATAATCATTCACCCAGGTCAACGCTTCCACGTTCTTATTAGTCGAATCACCATAAAAATGCTTCACTGCATCCAGACGGAAGCCTCCCACCCCCTTGCTTAGCCAGAAGCTCATGATATCCTCAAATTCCTTCCGCACCGCCTCACAGTCAAAATTCACATCAGGCATCCTGTCAGAAAAAGCGCCTTCATAATAGTAATCAGTGTCCCCAACCTGGTAATAGGTGGGCGAGGACGGATCTCCTGCCACAAAATTATAATAGGCATAATATGGGCATTCCTCCGCCGACGGCTCCTCTCCCTCCTCAAGCTGTTCCAGATATTCACAGGCGGTCTTGAACCATGGATGTTCTGAGGAGGTGTGATTCAGCACCAAATCGATAATCAGCTTTATTCCTCTCTTATCGCACTCCTGCACCAGTCTTTCGAAGTCCTCCATGGAGCCATATAGGGGATCAATGGCCTTATAGTCAGTCACATCATACTTATGGTAGGAGGGCGACGGCATTATTGGCATCAGCCATATCCCGTTAAAGCCCAGTTCCGACACATAGTCCAACTTGGTGATCACACCCTGCAGATCCCCCACTCTGTCGCCGTTGCTGTCATTGAATGAATAGACGAATATTTCATACCATGTGCGGTAATTGTCATCGATAATCTGCACCTCTGCCGCGCGCCAGTCCTCGCCCTTGCCACAGGCCGCAAGATTGCCCACTACAATCGCGCCGAGCAGCAGCATTGCTAAAAATCTTCCATATATTTTCCTGGTCAGACGCATCATGTCTACCTCCTGCTTCCATCTATCCCCACATTTTGTTCTTTGTATCTACGCTATCGTTGCAACCTTTTCTTTCAATCTTCTAACCTCACCTTCCAGAAGATTGACTCGCACGCCCATCATCTCTTTCTCATTCTCAACCTTCAACGCATCATTCAATTTTCGATTCAAATCCAAATGCCCTTCCGCAATTAACCGAATGTTCCGGTTCATCTCATTTTCGAGTGTCAGCCTGATTTCTTTGATATCCTTTTTAGTCTGTCCTCCTTCCTTATTTAGCTCGTTTACGTCTTCTTTCAGACCGTCCACGTCTTCCTTTAATTGGATTACATCTTCTTTTAGCTCGCTCACGTCTTCTTTCAGTCCGTCCACGTCTTCCTTCAATTGGACTACATCCTCTTTTAGCTCGCTTACATCTTCCTTTAGTCCGTCCACATTGACCCTCAATTGGACTACGTCTTCTTTTAGCTCGCCTACATCTTTTATAACAGGCTCTACCGCTTTTCCTACAACATGAGCTATCATTTCCAAATCTTTTTGTTCTAACATTCTGGTATCCCTTCTTTTCATGTGTTTTTTACTACATTTTTTGTACAACAAACAATGCTATTGAGATTGTAATTGGTATTTTCTTCGAACACTCCCGATAACATACTTCATCTATAAACATATTTTCCACTTTTCTTCAAGTATTTATATACTACTTTGTTTTTTGCTCCTTGTCAATCATGCCTGCGTTAATTTTGATGTTAAATATTCTTGAATACTAGTATAGACAAAATGAAATACATTTTATTGTCTTGTCATTAAAAAATTTGTTTCTTCACAATCTGTTTTAATAATTCATATCATTTCCTCGCGTCTCTTGTATTGCCGACCACATCATTAAAACAGGAAAGCTCTCTAAAATCTCGCCCCGACTTATTGAAATATGTGAAAAAAACATCACCCTCTGTATTATCTGAAAAAAATTCTTGAAAGCTGATAGAGAACTCCTCCGCCTCGGCAGGCACTTCATAGATGATATGATAACAACAGGTAGCTTCGTCAGCCAGACTGTAGTCGAAAGGCATCACCGTGTCAGAGTCGTCCATCTCAATACCAAAGTCAAAATCTTCATCACCATCACCCAAATCATGCCACTGAATCTGGAAATCACAGTTATACATGGGCAATTCCTCTCCAAATGTATTCCTGATAGTGATTTTTACATCCACGAGTTGCATCCCATCATCTGCAATATACCCTTCATATTCAGAGGGAAATGCGACTGAATCTACCCGATAATCAAAAAATACTGTGCGAAATACCGTGCCGACTACTCCCTCGGCGTAGCCGTCAAACGCCGTGACATAGTCCTCCCATATCTGCGTATCGAGTTGAGATTCCACTGCTGGATTCTGGAGTTGAGGCTCAGACTCCGGATTTTGCGGCTGTGATTCTACCTCCGGTGTCTGCGGCCGAGACTCTGCCTCTGGCGTCTGCGGCTGAGACTCTGCCTCTGGCGTCTGTGGCTGAGACTCTACCTCTGGCGTCTGCGGCTGAGACTCTACCTCTGGTGTCTGCGGCTGAGACTCTACCTCCGGTGTCTGCGGCTGAGACTCTACCTCTGGTGTCTGCGGCTGCAACTCCTCCAGAATTTCCCTGGCATCCTCATCTTGATTCCTCTTAATCTGATAACTGTCACTGTTGACATAAAAGTATGTGCCTGCGACGCCAGCAATGGCCAAGATTGCAATCACTGGCACGATGATAAGCAGACTCGAATGACTCCTTTTTTTGCCTGTATTCTCGGTCTGGTCTGCCACTGGGCCTGTTCCAGCAGGCAAATAGCTCCCAGGCATCTGCTGTGCCCCACATGCCATACAAAATCTAGCGCTGTCATCAAGTTCTTGCCCACACCTCATACAAAACATATTGTCCTCCCCCGTTCCCTCATGCTCCCCATTCAAAAATACTGCATTCATTATATCGTCCGTACAACCGCCTGTCAATCGATAGCCACCCTATTCCATCGCCGCTTAGTTGCTTATCCTTTGCGCGCTTCAGAGCGCGTATGCTTCTAAATATTTTTCTCTGAATACAATTAGGGAGGGGCTATCTCCCTCCCTAATTGTACTCACCTGTTCTCCGCAACATCAAATTCCATCACCTAACTGTTCTCTTGAAGATACAGCTTTATCCGATTCTGAATAATTCCCGCCACAGTAGCCGCATCCTTATCCCCTGAAAAGAAGCTGTCCGCTTCCTCCATCACAATCTGGGCGATACTGTCGTCGCTGTGAGGACGAGGCACACTGTTTTCCGCCAAATACAAAAAATCGTCCACACAGGAGCTACCATCCGGCTTCTGCTTCAAGGCCAAATAATACCCCTGCCCAAGAGACAGAGAAAGATACTCCGGGTAGTAATCATCATCTATCATAACATACCGGTTGTATACCTCTCGATGCAGCGGGATATTCTGCTTCCTCTGACGCCTCAGACTATACAGATAATCCACATATCCCTTTACCGTATCCATACAACCGGCATCTTTCCTCACCACCAGAAAATAGTCACACTCCCAGAAATTGCCGCTTCCACTTTCTGTGGGAAATCCCACGCACTGGTAATTCGCTCCCAGACTGCCCAGCCTATCGCAAAAATCAGTTAACATGCCAAAATCATCCACATAGGCCAGAGCTTTGCCTTCCTGTATCATAGTAACCGCATCCGACCCTACCGACAGCTTGCCATACTGTTTACACAGCTCCATTAGCTGGATAAACTCCTCGCTGTCAAAGCTGCAGGTATGATTCTCCAGATCCAGAAAGGGGTTATATGCCATATTCCACAGCACCAGGCGCTGGAAAATTCCTCTGGCGGAAAAAGGGGCCACGCCTGTAGCCACAATCGCCTCCAGGCCCGAGCAGAGCTCTTCCTCCTCCAGCAGGGCAAGCACATCCTCCAGGCTCCAGCTGTCCGCATCCCATACATTCCGATCCACCAGCATGGTCTGTAGCTCCGCTTTCACAGCAAAGCCAATCTGTCGTCCATCGATCCTGCCACACTCCAGCACTCCCGGAAAAATCTGCTCTGCTGTCTCTGGTGACAGCACATCTGTCAGATCCGCCAGCAGTCCTTTTTCATACAGAGTCTCCATATCCTCACGGGAGACATACATGGCCTCCGGTCCTTTCCCCGCCACCAGGTCCGCCATCAGCCGGTCCCTGTACGCCTCAGGATTCTCCGAGGCATACTCCACGGTAATCCCATTCTCTCTGTGTTTTCTGGTATAATCAGCAGCACATGCCTGCAGCTCCCTGCAGTCTGAGGTCAGACTGGCCACTCTCATATTGTTCTCCGTTGAGGGTTCTTCCGCAGTCAATACATATACATCGTGATATCCGTCATCATCAGTCTCCGATATGAGAAGCTTTCCCTCTGAATTCATTGCCAGCCTTAAGTAACCCACATTTGTTGTTATATCCGCCGCTGTACAATTCATCAGCCTCAGGATTCCTCCCGTGCAGAGATCCCACTGATACAGGCTCCCGTCGTTAGACAGATAATAGCACATTCCGTCATCGGTCATGCAGAAGCGCATCAGCAGCCAATCACAAACCGGCATCAGCAATAACTGTTTCATCGCATTTTGCTGTTGATCATACATAAACAGCAATGTTTCTGAGCGACCGGGATGTGGCAGACCAAACACCGGACTCCCATCCGGACTCTTCATCAGATACTTGAGACCAATAGCTCCCCATTCCGCCTCTCCCTGCGTTCCCTTCGGATAGGGTTCTATGACACACAGCTCCCGGCCCTCACAGTCCAACACCGCCATCTTCCTCGGCTTATCTCCGTGCTGTGAAGAATAAATATAATAGTTTCCCTGCAGGTCCATCTTTAGCTTCTGCTCCTGACACCATCCTATATCCTGCAGATAATCGCTCCCCACTACCCCCGAATATAGATCCACGGTCTTTATGATATTGCCTTCCGCATCCGTGTGCACGGCAGTCATACCGCACACCTTATCGTCCTCCTCTTTCCATCCCGGGCTGAAATCATGCCCCTCCTCATAGGTCACCCGCAAAAAGACATATTCCTCCTCATCCAATATATCAAAATCAGAAATTCCAGCTTCACTCTCGCCCCCGAGGAGACTGTCGATATCCAGCTCTGTGTGGGTTATTTCTCCGGTATCGCCATCATACCGATTCATATAATAGCGAGTTTCGTCATCCTCCAATATAAAATATTCCATACGGCAAATAATAGACTTGTAGCTTAAAGTAATACCGTATCTTTTCTCATAGGCAAAGTCCGGATCATACTGCAATCCCTCGACATATTCTTCCACATAAAGCGTCTTGCCTTCGCCTGTGGCATCACCTCTTTTCCATCCTGACTCTCTCCAGTCAAGATCAGAGCGGTCTATGGCTACTTCTTCCCCCTCGATGCCTGATCCCCCCTCAGATTCTGAGATCGAGTTGACAGCGCTCTCCGTAATCTCTCCGCTCTCCCCACAGCCGGAAAGACAAAACAGCATGCAAAATATCATCAGTGCTATTCCCCATCTACTTCTCATATTAAACTCCTGCCAGACCCAAAAAAGCCAGTTTTCTCTTCATGACAATGCCTCATATTTCTTGAAACCATTGTTTATAGTTGCATAAGTAATATATTAAACACGCACGTTAATATCTTTACCGTTTATGTAAAGTACTAATTTTATCACTTAATAGTCTATTCTATTTTTTCATAAATTGCAATATGTCAAATTAGTTGACAAAATACAACTGATTTGACATATTGTTTTCAAACACTATCTGATATGATTTATACTGTCCTTCTCTCCTCCTGAAACAATTTAAAATCACTATCCAACATAAAATCAGCCATCGTTCCACTTATTTGAAAGGCTCTCTTCCATTTATCTCGGAGGTTTTCATATTCTTCCGGCTCATCTCCTGAGTTCAACACCTTAGTAACCCGAAAATATCCGGTAATCTGTATGATTACTGGCACTTTTTGTCAATATATGTATTTTTCTGCATGGCTTCTAATGGATAGGAACGGCATTCCCCTCGCTTTCGATCTGTTCCCCGGAAACGAGTCGGAAAAGGTACATATGCGCCCCATCATAAACAGGGTGAAAAACCAGTTCGGCAGCGGCCGTGTCATATTTGTAGCTGACCGCGGCCTGAATACATCGGACAACATCTATTTCTTAAATGGTGACACCAAGGCGGATTACAACCCCCGAGACGGCTATGTGTACGGACAGTCTGTCCGCGACGCCGACGCAGGGTTCAAAGAATGGGTCCTGAAAGGCGGTTACAGAACAGACAAGTATACGGACGAGGACGGCAGGGAACTTACTTTCACCCATAAATCCCGTATCCATCCCAAGACCATCCAGGTAAATGTCACTGTCCCAGAGCAGAAGAAAAAGAAGAAATCTGTCTCCATCGACCAGAAACAAATGGCTTATTATTCCAAAAAATATGCAAAGAAACAGAGACGCGACCGGGAAATCATGATCGCAAGGGCAAAAGACCTGATTGCCCATCCAAAAAATATGAGAAGGTGACTGCCGCCGGTTCTGGCGCCTATGTGCAGAATATCGCGTTCGACAAGTCCACCGGGGAGATCATCGAGGGCCGGGAACTGGTCTTGGATGAGGCAAAAATCGCGGAAGAAGAAAAATATGACGGATACTATTCCATCGTCACCAGTGAGCTGCAGATGAGCGACCATGAGATCAGGGACACCTACAGGGGGCTTTCCCGCATTGAAGAGACATTTAAGATCTCCAAGACGGAGTTCGAATCAAGGCCTGTGTTCGTCTGGACGAACGCCCATATCGAAGGGCACTTTGCCACCTGTTTCACTGTGCTTGTGCTTATCCGCCTTCTGCAGGCGAAACTGGGGAGTAGATATCCCATTGGAAAAACGATCTGAAATAGGTAAAAAAACATCACCCTCTGTATTATCTGAAAAAATGCTTCTAAATATTTTTCTCTGAATACAATCAGGGAGGGGCTGTCCCCCTCCCTGATTGTACTCACCTGTTCTCCGCAACATCAAATTCCATCACCTAACTGTTCTCTTGAAGATACAGCTTTATCCGATTCTGAATAATTCCCGCCACAGTAGCCGCATCCTTATCCCCTGAAAAGAAGCTGTCCGCTTCCTCCAGTACAATCTGCGCGATACTGTCGTCACTGTGAAAACGAGGGACGCTGTTTTCCGCCAGATACAGGAAGTCGTCCACACAGGAGCTACCATCCGGTTTCTGCTTCAAGGCAGTATAGAATCCTTCTCCAATAGACAGATAGATATACTCGGGGTAATGGGAGTCATTTACATCTATTTTAACATATCGATTGTATACCTCTCGGTGCAGCGGAAGATCCTGCTTCCTCTGGCGCCTCAGACTGTACAGATATTCCACATATCCCTTTATCGTATCCATACAATCGGCATCTTTCCTCACCACCAGAAAATAGTCACACTCCCAGAAGTTGCCGCTGCCACTTTCTGTGGGAAATCCCACGCACTGGTAATTCGCTCCCAGACTGCCCAACCTATTGCAAAAACTGTTTAAATCGCGAAAATCATCCACATAGGCCAAGGCCTTGCCTTCCTGTGTCATAGCAACCGCATCCGACCCTACCGACAGCTTGCCATACTGCTTACACAGCTCCATTAGCTGGATAAACTCCTCGCTGTCAAAGCTGCAGGTATGATTCTCCAGATCCAGAAAGGGGGTATATGCCATATTCCACAGCGCCAGACGTTGGAAGATTCCTCTGGCGGAAAAGGGGGACGCGCCTGTAGCCACAATCGCCTCCAGATCCGGGCAGATATCCTCCTCCAGCAAGTCAAGCATATCCCCCAGGCTCCAGCTATCCTCATCCCATACATTCCGATCCACCAGCATGGTCTGTAGCTCCGCTTTCAAAGCAAAGCCAATCTGACGTCCATCGATCCTGCCACACTCCAGCACTCCCGAAAAAATCTGCTCTGCCGTCTCCGGTGACAGCACATCTGTCAGATCCGCCAGCAGTCCTTTTTCATACAGAGTCTCCATATCCTCTCGGGAGACATACATGGCCTCCGGCCCTTTCCCCGCCACCAGATCCGCCATCAGCCGGTCCCGGTACGCCTCAGGGTCCGTGCCATACTCCGCATACTCCACGGTAATCCCATTTCCCCCGTGTTTTCTGGTATAATCGGCAGCACATGCCTGCAGCTCTCTGCAGTCTGAGGTCAGACTGGCCACTCTTATATTGTTCTCCGTTGAGGGTTCTTCCGCACTTAATACATAGATGTCCTGATGTCCGTCATCATCAGCCTCCAATATGAGAAGCTCGCCCTCGGAATTCATTGCCAGCCATAAGCAACCCGTGTTTGTAGCTATATCCGCCGTTGTACAATTCATCAGCCTCAGGATTTCTCCCGTGTAGAGATCCCACTGGTACAGGCTACCGTCAGACAGATAATAACACATCCCGTCATCGGTCATACAGAAGCGCATCAGCAGCCAATCACAAACCGGCATCAGCAATAGCTGTTTCATCGCATTTTGCTGTTGATCATACATAAACAGCAATGTCTCTGAGCGGCCGGGATGTGGCAGACCAAACACCGGACTCCCATCCGGACTCTTCATCAGATACTTGAGACCAATAGCTCCCCATTCCGCCTCTCCCTGCGTTCCCTTCGGATAGGGTTCTATGACACACAGCTCCCGGCCCTCACAGTCCAACACCGCCATCTTCCTCGGCTTATCTCCGTGCTGTGAAGAATAAATATAATAGTTTCCCTGCAGGTCCATCTTTAGCTTCTGCTCCTGACACCATCCTATATCCTGCAGATAATCGCTCCCCACTACCCCCGAATATAGATCCACGGTCTTTATGATATTGCCTTCCGCATCCGTGTGCACGGCAGTCATACCGCACACCTTATCGTCCTCCTCTTTCCATCCCGGGCTGAAATCATGCCCCTCCTCATAGGTCACCCGCAAAAAGACATATTCCTCCTCATCCAATATATCAAAATCAGAAATTCCAGCTTCACTCTCGCCCCCGAGGAGACCGTCGATATCCAGCTCTGTGTGGGTTATTTCCCCTATATCGCCATCATACCGGTTCATATAATAGCGAGTTTCGTCATCCTCCAATATAAAATATTCCATACGGCAGATAATAGACTTGTAGCTTAAAGTAATACCGCGTCTTTTCTCATAGGCAAAATCCGGATCATACTGCAAGCCCTCGACATATTCTCCCACATAAAGCGTCTTGCCTTCTCCTGTGGCAGCACCTCTTTTCCATCCTGACTCTCTCCAGTCAAAATCAGAGCGGTCTATGGCTACTTCTTCCCCCTCGATGCCTAATCCCCCCTCAGATTCTGAGATCGAGTTGACAGCGCTCTCCGTAATCTCTCCGCTCTCCCCACAGCCGGAAAGACTAAACAACATGCAAAATATCATCAGTGCTATTCCCCATCTACTTCTCATATTATCCTCCATCGCTTATTGCAACAAGCATAGAGGAATCTATCGTTCCAGCTATAGATTCCCCTATACAAAGTTTTAGGAACTATTCAATACTAATCCATCCGTCTGATTTATAAATTGCTACTATCGAAGTAAAAACTGACAATATCTCAAATTATAAATCATAATATTTCTTAATCTAGTGATGTATGTCCATGCCTCAAAAAAGTAGTTTCCGAATGCACAGTTACACCGCAATAATGACACACATAGGCCTTGACCCCGTGTATTTCATACACCTGACAATTTTCATGTTCCTTACATTCTTTGTAATTCTTATTTACTGTGGTATAATAGGTGGTTGACGCCGGATGCCCACATGTATCTGACGCCGCCGAAACGCTGATTCCTGAAAAGAGCAATACTCCTGCCAGACCCAAAAAAGCCAGTTTTCTCTTCATGACAATACCTCATCTTTCTTGAAACCATTGTTTATAGTTGCATAAGTAATATATTAAACGTGCACGTTAATATCTTTGCCATTCATGCAAAGCACTAATCTTATCACTTAATAGTCTATTCTATTTTGCCATAAATTGCAATATGTCAAATTAGTTGATAAAATGCAACTAATTTGACATATTGTTTTCAAACACTATCTGATATGATTTATACTGTCCTTCTCTCCTCCTGGAACAATTTAAAATCATTGTCCAACATAAAATCAGCCATCGTTTCACTTATTTGAAAGGCTCTCTTCCATTTATCTCGGAGGATTTCATATTCCTCCGGCTCATCTGTCGCCACCTCAACAATATTCCCTGCAATGTAGTAAAACATGCGTTGTATGTTGTTGATTCGTGGGAGCATCAGAAGCCTATGAATTGTTTCTTCACCCATTCTTAGCGCCTGGTCAATGCGCCGCAGCTCACATAACAACTCATTGTAGCCCTCCCATAATATTTCAAATCCATACTGGTAAATTCCGGTTCTGGCACTGCCTTGCTCTACCGAGGAGATAACCGCCTCAAACCACTTTTTCGACTCCTCCAGACGTCCCAGCCTGCGATAAAGAATTGCCAGACTGCTGGCAATCATGATTTCCTCCCGCTGAAAGACCCACCAGCTCATATCCTTATTGACAAGATCAGGAATTGTACAGCGCAGCGCTTCCAGCATCATATCGAGGCACTGCGCCGAGGCTCCGTCCCGCCCCCACTTTAGGAGAGCATCACAAAATAATAGCTCCTGCTTTACCCTGGGATGCCTTGGATTCATGGTGCTGCGCAGTCTCTCGATCTCCCACTGCGCCCTCTCCCAATCCCTGAGTTCTATCCGTGTGCTGATGTGTTGCCGCAGCTCCAGATCATCTGCGGAGGCTGTTTCCAACAAAGGCATATTCCATTCCACATATTTTCCGTACTGTTTGATCAGCCTGCCGTAATTCTCATAAGACGGCTTATGTATCCCCTTCTCAATTTTTTCCAACTGCCGGGGGGTGATTACCTGCCCTGTTCCGTCATAAACGGCATTTTTCCGAGATTTGCCATGAAACCTTCTGAGCATTCTGAGGGTCAGTCCTGCCTCCCTGGTATTGTCAACAGACAATCCCTGCCAGATCCTATAACCGGGATAGTCAAACAAGGCATATATCTCCTGAAACATATCTCGAAAGCGTCGTGCCTGTTCCAGATATTCTCTCTCTCCAGATTCTTCCGCCTCCAACCTGCACAGGCAATCCAGCAGCGGCAATACATAACAGTGAAGGCGATTACGGCGCAGCAGCTCCAACGCTTCTCTGCCCAGCCCAAGCATCCTCTCACTTTCTCTCGCCTCAGACAGCTCTATTCCCAAAATAGCCGCCTGGGGCAGTATCATTGCTGCGATCCACTCTCTCCATTTGTGTTTTTGAGGATAATTCCACACGAACTGCCACAGCGCCCATGCCTCCTCCTTCCTGTCACATCCAGACAATGCAGCTCCCACCAGCAGGATTGCCTCCAGTTCCCCAGGGGATAGCCACAGACTATCCAGCTTTTCCTCCCAGCTGCCCTTGACGGTACAGGCCACCGCACGTCTGGCCATATCCAACGCGGCTTCCGCTCTGCTGCCAGCGCCTATGCCCTCGTACTCCCCCTCTTTCCTGCGCTTCCCGATATCCTCCGCCAACACCAGGAGGCTCTCCACCTTCAGCAAAAACTGTTCCTCTATGGGCTCCCTCTTCCCGTACTTTTTCCTGTATTCCGCCAGCTTTGCCACGGCCTCCCCTGGGCTGACCGACACCAGCAGACAGATATCCTCACGCAGCCGCCAGCGGTCCAGCTCCTCGCCGGACGCCAGCGACTCAAAATAATCAGGTGATATCCCCATCCTGAGCATCAGGGTATCCCCCGCCAGCTTGCAACACTCAGCTTTTCCCTTTTCTATATTGTCCAGTGTCGTCCTGCTCAGAATACCGGAAGACAATTTTTCCAGTGAGATCCCCCTCCTCCTGCGCTCATTGCCAAGGATTACACCATACCATTTATTTGACTCCTGTATAAATCCCTGTCTATTGATGTATTTCATTCCGTTTATCCTCTCTGCAGAACACTCTGCTTATACGTTTTTCTATCTCATAGCCTTTTTTACATATTAGCATAAATAATTCAGAAAGTCAAAATAAATAAATATCTCTATTTCTTACCTCATCAACTCGTGAAGCTTCCCGATGGCCTTATCTATACCGCCCACCTCGTTGATAATCCCCATCTTAACCGCCTCCTGCCCCACCAGTATGGTTCCCACATCCTTGGTGAGCATTCCGGTCTCCATCATAAGCTCCTCCAGACGATGCTGATCAATCCGGCAATGATTGCAGACAAAGCCCGTGATCCGATTCTGAATCTGCTTGAAGTAATCGAAGGTCTGAGGCACACCGATGACGGTTCCATTCATTCGCACTGGATGGATGACCATAGTTCCTGTCGGCACGATGAAGGAATATTGGGTGCTGACTGCGATGGGTACGCCGATGGAGTGACTGCCTCCAAGCACCAGCGATACAGTGGGTTTACTCAGAGAGGCCAGCATCTCCGCAATGGCCAGTCCTGCCTCCACATCCCCTCCCATAGTATTCAGGATCACCAGTACCCCGTCAATCTCCTGACTATCCTCGATAGCAGCCAATTGAGGCAGAATATGTTCATATTTTGTCGTCTTGGAATTACCGGATAGATTGTCATGTCCCTCTATCTCACCAATAATAGACAATAGATGAATATTCTTATGCTCCGCATTCTGATTCAGGGTTAGCTGCCCTGTCTTCTCAATGCGCTGGTCCTGATGCTCCTCTTTCTCAATTCTTTCATTCTTATCGCTCATCATGATCCCCCAATCTTCAGATAACAAAAAAGAAGAACCTCTCGAGGTTCTTCCTATAGCGTAACCAGATATGCGGTTTTCATTCCCCAAAAGCCCAAATTATATCCTACAACAGCAACAATTAAAAGTCAAAATTATCCATTGGATCCACCTCAATATCATAGTGCATCTGAGACGCATCCGGAGTAAAGGGATAATCCATTACCTTTTTCACATGCTTTTTGGGAAGAGGCAGCGGATTCTCGATAAACCTGCCTGAGGATTGCTCCTCCGGTTCAGCTGCTTTAGGCTCCTCCTTAGCGGCGGAGCTATTTGTTTCCTTCAATCCTTCCTCAAAGGAACTCTGAGGCAGAGATTCCCACATAGGCACATCCCCCTTCCTTCGCTTTCGCTTTTTGCCAGTATCCATGTCCTCTTTTTCCTCGACAGGCTTTTCCTCTGTAGATACCGCATGATGGTCCAGGTCTTCGACTACCGCTTCCGGTATATTGACCCCCTCCGTCTCTCCACCTTCCCTGAAGAACAGCTCGCTCAGCGCCACTCCAGAAAGACCGGTCATGGCAAAATACATCTGATAGCTACCGTTCATGTTCGGGGTGAAAATCCCCAATATCCGCATGATCACAATAGATACCACCATCATGATCCAGGGGGTAAAAATCTCTTCACCGCGCCTGCGCATGAATGTAAAGATACCCAACCCCATAAATATCAGCAGCAAAACAGTCTCCGAACCGCCCTCCTGGAAAAAGAAGTCATAGTCGGCGCCCTTTACACCATATGTAACGCTCCATGCCTGTAATACCCGTCCAAAACTGGAGCCACTCATAGCGCTGTCCAGATAGACCAGCAGACAAAAGGTTCCCGCCATCGCCAGCATGGACAGCATAAACTGCGCCACCCACTGCAGCATTCCTGCCCTCTCCCGCCTCAGCCCCAGCAGGCCAGCCAGCGGTATGAGCAGAGTAAATCCCACGATATCCACATATCCCGCAAATGCCACCATACCACCGCACAACACTGCCAGAATCCATGTCAGAACCTTGACGGGACGGGTACTCAGCCACAGATATTGTGCAAGGATCAGCAGAATAAACGCATATATACAGAAATAGAGCTGTTTAGGCGAATAAGTCATACCCTCGCGGATAGCGCTGGGCGCCAGAGTCAAAAACAACAGAGAAACCAGTGCCGCCCCTCTCCCTGACAGACGCCTTACGGCGACATACGCCAGCATTATCCCCACCAGCTGCAACACGATCTGAAGCACTATTCCGGCCATCCATTTATTGCCCACCAGCCTGAACAGCCCGTTCAGCAGACAGAGATAATAATAGATGCTGCCCTGTACCAGCTGTAGCTGCATCTGCTCCTCCGTCACCTTGGCGACCTCGTAATAGGCAGCCTCCTCTCCAGCGCCTCCGATCATCACCACTCGCAGTACGATTCCCACCACCAGGGAAACCGCCACCACAAGTCCCTCCAACAGAGCGGCTCTACCAACGGCCAACTTCCTGATCCACACGCGGTCTATTACCTTTCCGGCCAGAAAATAAACCACAAAAAGCAAACCGAAGGACAAGATCATAAGGCCCGCCGCAATATAGGGAGTCCCTGCATTCTGATTGCCGACCACCATCCCCAGAAAGGACAGCACAATACCGATCCCCATCAGATACAGCGCCCATATGCTATAGCTTACCATATTTTTCTTCAAGCCCATAATAACTCCCATTCACCTTCTGATGCGGTCAGTTTTTCTCCTGTCCACTCTCCAGTATCTTCTCGATATTGTATCTGGGGCGCTGTTTGACTTCCATATAAATCTTACCGATATACTGCCCCACCATCCCGATGGCCAACAGCTGCAATCCGCCCAGGAACCAGATCGACAGGATCAGAGAAGTCCATCCCGGCACCACACTGCCGATAAAATAGGATACCAGCGCATATATAGCGGCCAGTATGGAACAGACAATGATGAAAATGCCCAGTCCCATGATCATGCTGATCGGCTTCACACTAAAAGAAGAAATACCGTTAAACGCCAATGCCAGCATTTTCTTCAGCGGGTACTTGGACTCTCCTGCCACCCGCTCCTTTCTGTCGTAGTAGACGCTGTCGGTCTGGTAGCCAATCAACGGCATCATGCCTCTCAAGAACAAATTGGTCTCCCTGTACTGCGAGAACTGCTCCACTGCCCGCTTGGACATCAGACGGAAATCAGCATGATTATAGATAGTCTTAACTCCCATCAGCGCCATCAGCTTATAGAAAGCTTGGGCTGTGGTGCGCTTAAAGAAGGTGTCTGACTTGCGCTCTCTGCGAACGCCATACACGATGTCATTGCCCGCGTGAAACTTGTCAATCATTTCCTCGATCACCGCCACATCATCCTGCAGATCCGCGTCAATAGATACAGTCACATCACTGCGCTCCATTGCGGTCAGAAGTCCTGCTGTCAAGGCAAACTGATGCCCCACATTGCCCGCAAGCTTCACCCCGCATATCTGATTTGGATACTGGCGCTGCTCCTCCTCAATCAGCTCCCAGGTTCTGTCCTTACTGCCATCGTTGACGAAAAGAATAAAGCTGCCTTTGTCAATCTTATTTTTGGCCACCAGATCCTCTAATACCTCCCGAAGAGCCTTAGAAGCAATCTTCAGCACTTCCTCCTCATTATAGCAGGGGACAACAATTGCCAATCTATCCATCTTCATTCCTCCTCGCCGTATGCTGCCAGTCTGCACGGACGAATCCTGCTAATCATTCATCCCAATTGTGATATACATTCTGCACGTCATCGTCATCGTCCAAAATATCCAGAATTCTCGTAAGATTCTTGACGGCAGTCTCATCTGTCAGCGACACATAGTTCTGGGGAAGCATAGTCACCTCCGCGCTGATCATCGGCACTCCCGCCTCCTCCAGCCCCCTGCGAACCTCCTCCAGAACGTCCGGATCTGTCAGCACCTCAAAGCTGTCCTCCTCCTCGGTGATATCGTCCGCACCCGCATCCAATGCCACCATCATCAGATCGTCAAACTCCATATCACACTCTTCCCTGTCAATGATAATCTGCCCTTTCTTGTCAAACATGAAAGACACACATCCGGGAGTTCCGATATTGCCCTGTCCCTTGGTAAATGCACTTCTCACATTAGCTGCGGTGCGATTCTTGTTGTCCGTCAACGTATCCACAATAATCGCAATACCGCTGGGACCATAGCCCTCGTATGTGATGTATTCATAATTCACATTGCCCACATCGCCCGCAGCTTTCTTAATTCCCCGCTCAATGGTATCGTTGGGCATATTATTCGCCTTGGCCTTGGCAATGACTGTCGCCAGCTTGAAGTTGTTGTTGGGATCCGGCCCACCCTCCTTTACCGCCACGGCGATCTCCCGCCCAATAATAGTAAAGATCTTTCCCTTCGCCGCGTCATTTTTCTCTTTTTTATGCTTGATATTTGCAAACTTGGAATGTCCTGACATATGTTTTCTCCTTAAATAAATTGTATCGTTGTTTGTACTCTCATTATAACCTTACTGTGACTTTTCTTCAAGTGCCGTTTCATTCTTCACCTCTGTCTCAGCCTCCCCCTCCGGCAACTTAGTCACCAGCACGCTCTGAATCATCTTATTCTTAACGGACAGCACCTTAAAGTGATATCCGCCCACGGAGGTCTCAAATTCCTCGTTCTCATCTGGAATCTTATCCATTCTGGCAATCAAAAAACCATTCAGCGTCTCGAAGGCCTCCTCGTTAAAGGCAATGTGAAACCTCTCTTCCAGATCCTCCAACGGTGTCTTACCCTCAATGACATACTCGTCATTACCCTTTTCCTCGATGAAATCCTCATCCTCATCATATTCGTCCAGAATGTTTCCCACGATCTCTTCCAGAATGTCCTCCATTGCCACCAGACCAGCCGTCTGACCATACTCATCTACTACGATCACCATCTGCTGTTTGTCCGACTGCATCTGGCGAAACAGCTCGTCAATATTCCTGGTCTGCGGGATATACACCGGCTCCCTCAACAAATCCGTCAACTGCCCGATGCTGCAATACAGCTTGTCCTCGGTGTGGTGGTAACGCATGGCATCCTTCAGATACAGAATACCCACGATATGATCCAGATTCTCCTCATACACTGGATAGCGGCTGTTTTTACCTGCAGCCAAAAAATCCAGGGCATCCTTGAGCGGCATGGAGCCATCCAACGCCACAATATTGTTGCGGTGAGTCATGATATCGTGGGCTTCTTTATCTCCAAACTCGAAAATATTGGAGATCATCTCCGCCTCGCTCGCCTGGATGACACCCTGCTCATGTCCCTCATTCACCATATTGATGATCTCTTCCTCAGTCACATCCGTCTCATCGCCCACATTCCTGACTCCAAAAAGCCGTAACACCAGATTGGCGGAGACTGTCACCAGCCCGGTGAAAGGCGTGAGCAGCTTCATTACCACGTACACAATGTTGATACTGGCATAGGCCCATCTCTCTGGCAGGCGCCTGGCAATCTTCTTGGGCAAAAGCACTCCGAAGGTTAACAATATGTACAGCAGGAAGATCATTGTGACAACTGCTGAAAACACGGTGATGACCGTCAGTGGCACCGACACGATGCCCGCCAGATTCCGCTTTGTGAATCCTGACAGGAAATCGCTCACTACCCGAAGCCATATTCCCAGATAGACACCACCCATGATCACATTGTTAAAAGTGATTACCAGCTGCATAGAGTTCACATACTTGGTAGGGTCCTCCAGAATCTTTAAGAGCCGCTGGGACCTGCGGTCCTTTTCCTCCTGTGCGCTCTTCTCCACCTCCTTGGGATTCAATTGTTCTACAGCTTCACCAAACCCGTGAAAGAACATATCAATAAGAACAAGAATCAAAAAAATTATACTGGCAGTGGGCCCACTGTCGTCCATTTCCCTATCACTCCTTTATTGTATAGTATATCCGATGCTGTTAATCATACCATTATTACTTCTATTCGTCAAGGAACAGTCTCTGGCTATGTATCCAGTTCCAGGCTGACCATCAGCGCCCTGTTGACCTTGTGCATGATTTCTCCGTCCAGATGACAGACCTTTGCCTTCAGACGCGTCTTATCTATTGTACGCAGCTGCTCTAACAGAATCACCGAATCTTTATCCATCTCATATTCGCTTGCACTCAGTTCAATATGGGTGGGCAGCTTCGCCTTATTCATCTTAGAGGTGATGGCAGCGCAGATCACGGTAGGACTGTGCCTGTTACCCACATCATTCTGAATAATCAGCACCGGTCTGATGCCCCCCTGTTCCGAACCGATCACTGGACGCAAATCTGCATAAAAAATATCCCCTCTTCTCATTCCCCTGATACCTCTCGAATTATTGTTTACTCAGAGTATTTCCATTTTTTCTCAAGGTATACAGACACGGCAAAACTTTGCCCGACCCATTGAAGTCACGGCGCTACCGTACCAAATGCCCTCCCCGCAGATAGACTCGGGGAACCCGTGGACTCAAGTCGCACATCAACTCATAGTTAAATCGCCCTGACAGGTTTCCCAGCTCTCCGGCAGTTATCTCCTCCTGTCCGTCACGTCCGATCAGCACCACCGGCTCTCCCTCCGCTGCCTCAGGCAGATCTGACAGATCCACCATGAACTGATCCATACAGACCCGCCCCAATATGGGAGCTCTCTTTCCCCGTATCAGGACATATCCCCTTCCGGAGAGGCTTCTGGGATAGCCATCGCCATAGCCGACGGGCACAGTTCCCACCCGCATCCTTTTCTCCGCTGTAAATGTACCCCCATAACTGATGCTCTGCCCCGGACTGATCTCCTTCACATAGACCAGATGACTGTGCAGCGACAATGCGGGGCGCAGCCAGTCCGCCTCCCCCGCCATTTCCTCCGACGGATACAGGCCATACAGGATAATTCCCGCGCGCACCAGATCCAGATGCGCTTCCTCCATCCTGAGAATTCCCGCACTGTTGGCGGCATGACGGCAGGGTATCTTCAGGCCGAGCTGCTCCTGTGTCAACGTCAAAAAATCGTTGAAGCTTTCCAGTTGATGCCGGGTATAGCTCAGCTCTCTTTCATCCGCTTTGGCAAAATGAGTAAATATCCCCTCCAGCTCCAGATACTCCGAGGCGACAATTCTTCGCAGGAAATCCACATTCTTTTCCACCGGCTGTATTCCTATCCTACCCATGCCAGTGTCAACCTTCACATGAACCAACGCTCTGCTACCGACCCGCCGTGCCGCGTCCTCCAGACTTCCCAGAATATCCTCGCGAAACACCGTCAGACGCACCTCCTGACGGATCAACTCCTCATAGGCATAGGGAAAAGTATGCCCCAGAATCAGGATGGGCTTTTGAATGTCTGCTCTTCGCAGCTCCAGAGCCTCCTCCGCCGTGGCCGTAGCAAACCCGCCCACCGTATCAAGCTTCTCTATGGCTCTGGCAACAGGAACACTGCCATGGCCATAGCCATCGCATTTGACCACCGCCAAGACCTTGGCACGAGGCCCTGTCCTCAGGCTGATCTCTTCCAAGTTATGCCCTATGGCATCCAGATCTATCTGTGCGTAAACCCTGCTGTACTCCCACTCTCTAGCATCCATATCATCCACAAATCCTTCCATACTCACTGCCTGATCTCTGGCCCTTTTCTGTAGCGACCTCTCCTATAGCCTCCGCCAGTTTGCCAGCCGTCACACCATAGCTGCCATATCGGTTCGCGACCATTTCTCCTGCCAGGCCATGAAGATATACGCCCACGCTGGCGGCCGCAAAAGCATCCGCCCCCTGAGCCAACAACGCCGCTATAATGCCGGTAAGCACATCGCCGCTGCCTGCGCTCGCCATGCCGTTATCACCCGTCAGATTCACACAGGCATCTCCCTGTTCCCTGCAAATCAGAGTTCTGGCTCCCTTGAGCACCAACACACAGTGCAAATCCTGCGCGAGAACTCTCGCCGCCCGCTCCCTGTCCTCCTGAAGCTGTGCAATGGACTTACCGCTGAGTCGCGACAGCTCTCCCTCATGAGGCGTCAATATCATCTCTCTTTTCTCTTTGCCCTGATCCGCCGCCATAATCTGCAGGCTCATGTCCCCCGCGATCAGATTCAGCGCATCCGCATCCAACACCAGGGGAAGCTTACTCTCCTTGAATACCCCTGTGAGGATGTTCTTGGCTTGCACCCCCCTGCCAAGTCCAGGACCTATGGCAATCACATCCGCCCACTCGCAGCCCTGCCTCCAATTCTCCGGTTCAGTCCATAGCGCCTCTGGCACCGCCGTCTGCAGGATACTCCGATTCTCCTGGGGACAGATTACCTTTACCATGCCCACGCCGGCAGAATAAGCCGCCCTCGCCGCCAGCACAGCCGCTCCCGGCATCTGCTCAAATCCGGCAACCAACAGGAGTCTGCCGAAATCTCCCTTGTGTCCATCCGCCTTTCTGGGAGGCAGCAGCTCCCTTGGCGCCTCATCATAATAGAACATGCTCGGTTTTTCCTGCGCCGCGCAAAAACAAGTCTCATTGATGCCGATATCCCTGACTACCACTCGTCCGGCATATGCGGCACCGGGATAGAGCAATAACCCCTTCTTGGCCCATCCAAAGGTAACAGTCATATCCGCACGCACAGCGATTCCCATGATCTTTCCTGTACCCGCGTGTATACCGCTGGGCACATCCACCGCTATTCGAAAACATTTTCTGCGGTTCATCTCAGCAATAATCTCCGCATACTCTCCCTGCACCTGTCTGGACAGCCCTATGCCAAAAAGGGCATCTACCATTATAGTATATTCCTCGGCAGGCCAGTTGCTTACTATCTTTACCGGATAATAGCTGATAAATTTATTCTGCCGCTCCCACTCGCGGGTACAGTGTCCAGCGGCTCCGGTCTGATATACCGTAACCTGCCATCCCTCCAGAGACAGAAGACGAGCCACCGCCATGCCGTCCGCTCCATTGTTGCCGCTGCCTGCCACCACCAGGAGCCTCTTTTCCGCCATCTGCGTCGAAACGGCATAAGCCCGAATCTCCTCCGCCACTGCCATCGCCGCCCGCTCCATCAACGTCAATGCGGGCATACCCATGGTATCGATCACCGTCTCCTCATATTGCTTCATCTGCCGAGAATCTACCACATATTTCATCTTTATACCCCTTGTGTGCTTCAACACGCCTACCAATCAATATTTGGAAGTTAGCTTTCGTACTTCCTTCTTCCTGCGTCTCCTCAAAATCAAGAGGACCGTCACGCCGCAACAGTCCCTTAATTATTTTCATATATGTCATTATTTCTTTTCAGAATCTGTGTCCTTCGCGGCCGCCTTCTGCTGTTCCACCGCAAGAGGATCATACTGCATATCAAAGAGATCAATGACATCCGCGCCAAACACGTCATGCATATAAGAATAAATCTGCCGATTCTGATATTCCATCTCCTGCTTTCTCACCAGATTCTTTTTCAATTCGACGCGAATAAACTTCACCCACTGGGCGATTTCCACAATTTGATGGGTATTTTCCTGCATACTTTCATAACAGTATTCCATCGTGGCAAGCATGAGGGCATGATTGGCCCGTTCGATCTCTCCCGGCAGTTCCATCAGCTCATTCTGATACTCCTCCAGCTTCTCATTGCACTCCGCAATCAGACGCTTATTCTCCTCCAGCTTCTTTTCCACATTCTTGTTGTAGCTCTGTTCCAGCTGATTTGCCATGGGGACAATCTCATCCATCAGCTTCTTTTTCAGCTTCCTGATGTTCTTGGAATCCACATTCAACTTCCCCTGCCGCTTCACCAGATCATTGAGCTGCGTCTCCAGTCCCTTGATCTGCGGCTCCTCCTCCAGATTCCGAAACAGCTTATACCATTTGTTATCCAGCGTCAGCACTGGCACCTTTTTCCCTGCCAGAGCCTGTTCATATACCTCTGACTTGTTTCCCACTACGCATCCGTCCTTTCAATCATTTTCCCACAGGAGCCTCGTTCCTGCTGATATCTATTGATATTGTAGGACAGCTTCATCAGGCTGTCTGACAAATGTACATTCTCGACCTGTATTCCTTCCGGCACCTTCAAATCCACATGAGCAAAATTCCAGATGGCCCGAATTCCATTGCGAACCAGACGCTCCGCCACTTCCACCGCACTGGACTTAGGGATCGCCAGCACTGCTATATCCACATCATTGTCGCGTATAAACTGCTCCATCTCCTCCATGGGCTGTACCCGAATGCCACGCACCTCCCTGCCTGCAAGCTCCGGATTACGATCAAATATCCCACTAAAGATAAATCCCTTTCGCTCAAAATTCAGATACCCTCCCAGCGCCTGCCCCAGATTACCCGCTCCGATAATGATAAACCGATGAGTCTGGTTCAGTCCCAGGATTCTACAGATCTCATTATACAGATATTCCACGTTATATCCGTACCCCTGTTGCCCAAAACCACCGAAATTATTCAGATCCTGCCGTATCTGAGAAGCCGTCACCCCCATCCGCTCGCTGAGCTCCTGAGAGGAGACCCTCTCCATGCCCTCGTCCTTCAATTCACCCAGATACCGCAGATATCTGGGCAGCCGTCCGACCACAGCCTGGGAAATCTCTTTTTCTTCCATCATCTATCCCCCGCATATCGCAAGCCTGCTTGCAATACTGCACAAAATCTATCAATTTCTTAGTATTTATTATAGCCGAATGTTAAAAATCTGTCAATGAATTCACCAAAAATCAGACACAAAAAGACGGCCTCTCAGAAGCCGTCCCCTGTTTTCCTATTGCTCTGCCCTCTATAGCAGACCCTCCAAAGTCTCTTTGATGGCCCTGATAAAGTCCAGACTGTTCAACACCACCGGATGCTCGCAGGTGGAGATAGACGCAAGAGATCTGGTCATCCGGCCATTCTCCACTGTCTTGATACATGCCTGCTCCAGCTTCTCCCCGAAAGACACCAATTCCTCTATACCGTCCAACTCGCCTCTCTTCTTCAGCGCGCCCGTCCAGGCAAAGATCGTCGCGATACCGTTGGTGGAGGTCTCCTCCCCCTTTAAATACTTGTAATAATGTCTCTGCACTGTGCCGTGAGCAGCCTCGTACTCATAGACACCGTCCGGCGAGACCAGCACAGAGGTCATCATCGACAAGTCGCCGTAGGCAGTGGCCACCATATCTGACATGACATCTCCGTCATAATTCTTGCAGGCCCAGATAAATCCGCCTTCGGAGCGAATGACACGCGCAACGGCGTCATCAATCAGCGTATAGAAGTATTCAATACCCAGCGCCTTGAATTGCTCCGCATACTCCTTCTCATAAATCTCCTGAAAAATATCCTTAAATGTGTGGTCATATTTTTTGGAGATCGTGTCCTTTGTGGCAAACCACAGATCCTGCCTGGTGTCAATGGCATAGCCAAAGCATGCCCTGGCAAAGCTGGAGATAGATTTCTCCGTGTTATGAATACCCTGCAGGATGCCGGGACCCACAAATTCATGGATGGTCTCCCGTATCTGGGTGCCGTCCTCAGCGGTAAATACCAGTTCCGCTTTCCCTGCTCCAGGTACCTTGATCTCTGTATTCTTATACACATCACCATAGGCATGTCTGGCAATCGTAATCGGCTTATCCCATTTGTTGACATAGGGAACAATACCCTTAATTAAGATGGGAGCGCGGAACACAGTACCATCCAGAATCGCGCGAATCGTACCATTGGGGCTCTTCCACATCTCCTTCAGCTGATACTCCTCCATTCTCGCCGCATTGGGTGTAATAGTGGCACATTTCACTGCCACGCCATATTTGCGGGTAGCGTTGGCAGAGTCAACAGTCACCTGATCGTTCGTCTCATTGCGGTGTTCCAGCCCCAGGTCGTAATACTCCGTCTTCAAGTCCACATAGGGCAGGATCAATTCCTCCTTGATCATCCGCCACAGAACTCGAGTCATCTCATCCCCATCCATCTCCACTAAAGGAGTTGTCATCTTAATCTTCTCCATACTCTCTTCCCTCCATATCATATTCCTCTGTTTTGAGGCCCAGTATATCCTCGATTCCGCCGCAGCCCGTTCGTCCTATGCCTGCCGCTCCCTCTCATGATAGGCTTCATGCAGCCCACTTTTTACCATATTGTCATAGGCGTTGATCATATGCCGGTTAGCCAACAGCTCCGCCTTATCCGCATCTCCTGCTTTTATGGCTAACATGATCTGCTCATGCTCCTCGTTTGATTTGGGCCCTCGGTTCTTGTTAGCCAAAGTCTTCCTGCGCACTCGCAGCACATACTGGTGAAAATCCTTTAGCTGATGCTCCAGAATCTTGCTGTCACATGCCTCATACAGAATATCATGAAAACGGTTGTCCAACTCCGCAAGCTGATCCAGATGGCCTTTCTGCGCATGAAATCTGGACAGATACACATTCTCTTCCATCTCCTCCATCTGTTCACTTGTGATATGCTCCGTTGCCCAGCGAGCACACAGGCCCTCCAGCAAGGAGCGGATCATGTAGATATCCTTGACATCCTTCTCCGTAATACCTGTCACATAGGCTCCTTTGTTGGGAATGATCTGTATCAGTCCCTCCAGCTCCAGTTGCCGGAAAGCCTCCCGTACCGGTGTGCGACTGACTCCCAACTCCTCGCCGATTGCTACCTCCTTCAGCTCCTCATTCTCCTCATATTTTCCGCTGAGAATATCCTCTCTGAGCTTATGAAATACCCTGCCCCGCAGGGAAAATTTGTCCGTGACTTCCTGTTTAACATCATAATTACTGCCCATCTCCGCCTCCAATAGCATAGCCTTGTTCAGCACATATCCGCTCCACACAGGCCACGATCTCCTCGTCGGTCAATACGGTCACGCGCCCCTGCGCATACTCCTCATCCACCCACTCCTTAATCTCCTTCACCAGAGGAGCATTCTTCTCTATCTGATGACCACCCTTGAGCTTATAATAAGTATTGAGCCAATGGGCAATACCTGCCAGCCCCGATGTGTTGGATATGGCACACAGCACCGGACGATTTAAGAACTTCTCCGTATCAAAGATATTGTATATCTCCTCATTTTTCAACAGACCGTCCGCATGGATGCCAGCTCTGGTCACATTGAAATTCCTGCCCACAAAGGGAGTTCTGGGAGGAATCTGATAACCGATCTCCCTCTCATAATACTCCGCCAGCTCCGTGATCACCGTCGTATCCATCCCGTTCAGATCTCCCTTGAGCTGAGCATATTCAAATACCATGGCCTCCAGCGGAGTGTTTCCTGTCCTCTCGCCAATGCCAAACAGAGAGGTATTAATACCGGCGCAGCCATAGATCCAGGCTGTGGTGGAATTGGACACCGCCTTGTAGAAATCATTATGCCCATGCCATTCGATCAGATCATGAGGGACGCCCGCATGCGTATGAAGCGCATAGATAATTCCCTGCACACTTCTGGGTATGACTGCGCCGGGATAATTGACCCCATAACCCATAGTGTCACAAGCCCGCACCTTGATGGGAATCTGATACTCCTTCATCAGCTTCATCAATTCCAGACAGAACGGCACCACATAACCATAGATATCAGCCCTGGTGATATCTTCCAGGTGGCATCTGGGACTGATTCCCTCCTCCAGACAATCTCTGATCACGCCCAGATAATGCTCCATGGCCTGCTTTCTGGTCATCTTCAGCTTCAGAAAAATATGATAGTCCGAGCAGGATACCAGGATACCGGTCTCCTTCATGCCGATCTCCTTGACCAGCTTAAAATCTTCCTTGCTGGCGCGTATCCAACTGGTAACCTCCGGGAACTGATATCCCCTCTCCATACATTTATAGACCGCGTCTCTGTCCTTCTTACTGTACAGGAAAAACTCACTGGCGCGTATCATCCCGTTAGGTCCGCCCAGCCTGTGCAGATAATCAAAAATCGTCACAATCTGCTCTGTGGTATAGGGCGCTCTGGATTGCTGCCCGTCACGGAACGTAGTGTCCGTAATCCAGATTTCTTTTGGCATATTGTGAGGTACGATTCTATCATTAAAAGGTATCTTGGGAATCTCCGAATAGGGGAACATATTGCGGAACACATTGGGCTTGGCCACATCATCCAATATGTACATATGCTCCTCGATCTCCAGCAGGTTATTGTTGCGGTTCATGGTCACCGGCCGGTTCTGGAAAGCCTCGTTGTCTCTCATCTTCTCTCCTCCTCGTATACCTGTAAATTCTATCTGTATAAGTGTATACAATTATACCGAGGATGTCAATAGCTTTCTTGAAACAGATTTTTTAAATTCACCATTCCCCATCCCTGCTGATTCCATGGCGCTCCCAGATCTCTTGCGGAGTAAATCAGTCTGTCTCTAACCTGATTGTTGGACAGATAAGGCTCCTTCTGCAATAGCAGCGCCGCACAGCCAGTCACTATAGGTGTGGCCATAGATGTACCGCTTTTGGCCACATAGAACTCCTGCTTCTTACCCCTCTGGTAGAAAGCATTGCAGGACATAATATCCGTGCCTGGCGCCACCAGATCGGGCTTACGGATACTCCCCCCTCTTTGACCACGTCCAGAATACAGACTACAGCTGCCATAATCACCTCTGCGGTAGCTACCGTCATGGCACCCCACCATTATGATCTTCTCATCCAGGCCGATAGCGGAAACCGTATTGTCCCCCGGCCCCTTATTGCCGGCAGCGCAGACCACCACCAGCCCCAGCTTCCACAGACGCTGTACGGCCTCTGCCAGTGCTGATACCTTCTGCCTGTCTTTGAGCTGACCGATACCCACAGAGATGTTCACCGCACGAATATCGTACCGCTTATATGCCTTCTCAACAAACAGCAATCCCTGAAGCATCTGTTCCATGCAGCCGTCTCCCTGATCGTCTAATACCTTACAGACAACCAGACGGCTTGCAGGCGCAATTCCCCGATACTTTCCCTCTGACATGCGACCGCTGCCACACAGGATTCCGCACACGTGGGTACCGTGCCCATTGTCATCGTAACATGCCGTCTTCCGCCCCTTGCCTTTTACAAAATCATAAAAACCTAACGCACTTCCTTCCAGATCCGGATGCTCCACCATGCCCGTATCCAATACCGCCACCGTAATACCATGTCCCTGCCATGGCTTCAAGCGTATGTCCCCCGCTCCAATCAATTCCCTGACACGCTGCATTTCCACATCTCTCCCCATGCACAGTAAACGACATTAAAATTGTGTGCTTTCCCACAATATCTAATGTCGCCTGCTATATTTCTTAGATTAAGATATGTTATCCATGCTTGATCTGACATTAAAAACTGCCTCACCCGATCAGTCGGGTAAGGCAGCTCTATTCCTTCGCTGTAACAGGAGTATGGCTAAGCCAGCCATCAGCAGTCCCATTCCTAATATCCATTTGGGATGGATAAAGTCTCCCGTGTCCGGGGAAGCGTCTCTCCTTCCATAACTGGTGATCACCACCTGTCCCTCCACTACATCCCCCTGTGCAAAGAGGGTTCCGCTTCCATAGAGAGCATATATAGACAGATAATCCGTAGAAAAGCTTATCTGTTTACCATCTGTCGCCAGAGGCAGATACTCAAGCTGACCGTTGCGGTCCAACGTCACCAACCGCAGTTCCTGCCCCTGAAGCTGTGCCGGAAGAGGCATCGTCACCTCCAGCTCCTGTCTGCCCAGACGGGTTATGGCTACCCCACTCTCTCCCTCACAAAGACGCAGAGAAAAGCAGACGGCATCCATGGGCAATCCCTGTTGATATATTCTCCTGTAAGCAGCGTCAAGCTCCGGAGCCTCTATGATGCCGTCAAGCCGTCTGGCCTGCAACATAGCTCCGTCTCCCTGAGGCTCCAGAAGAGCCTGCAGTTCCACATTTCCAGCGATAATCATCCCTTCCTGTCGTGAAGGCTGCCACTGGGGAGTAAGGTGACGAAGCTGCTCTAAGCCCTGTACCTGATAGCTCATCCCATCAATCGTGACCCGCTCGGTCCACATCCTCCCTAACAACTCTTCGTCCGTCAGATAAGTACACTCCGCCGCAAGGATATTGGAGTCAAGATAACCGATGATACCCTTGTATACAGTGAGTTCACTTCCAAGCACTGTCCCCCCCAGCTCCTGTTCAATGATATCACGGCCAATCAGCACATATTCCACTCCATCAAATGCCCCGCAACGATATCCTTCATTAGATCGTCTGCCTGCGGAAGGCTCCTCCCCCAGACAGGGCAGCTGTCCCTGCAGCAACACTGCGCCGCCTACGCTCTCTCTGGCAAAGGCCCCCAGTCCCACACTTTCCACCGTATCCGGCAGAACCACCCATTCCAGAGGGCAATGATAGAAGGCTCTGTCACGGATGATTTTTACATGAGACATACCTGACACTTCCGTCAGACCATTACATTCCGCAAATGCCGCCTCCCCAATAATCTCCAGAGATTCCGGCAGGGACACAGACATGATCTCCGAATGCCCCTGAAACACTTCCGGACCAATCTGACGTATTCCCTCAGGCACCTCTATCTGCGCTGCATCCCCTTTATAGGCAATCAATATACCGTCTCCCGCAATCAGGAAGTCCTGACCATTCGAGGCATCCTCATAGAACTGTTCCACCCATCTGGTATAGGTAAAGGCTTTGGGGCCAATATGGTTTATCGTGCTCGGAAGACTCACCTCCGCCAGACGATCGCAATGATAAAAAGCGCCGTAGCCAATACTGGTTACTCCCTCTGGAATCATTACCGTCTGCAGACTGCTTCTGGCAAAGGAAAACTCACCGATCTCCTCCATGCTCTCCGGCAAGTCAATACTGCCTAGATTCTGATAACCGTAATATGCCCGATCCGCCAGTATTCTGCCATCTACCAAAGTATATCTGACAGTTCCCTTTTCCTTCTCTGTCGTATACTCCATTAAGGGTTCGCCAGAAGTCTCCCTGTCTGTGCCAGATTGTTCCCTCTGAGCTCCACTGTTTACATTTGGCAGGGTATTGTCCATGAATACTACTGCCATGTTGCCCACCACATGTGTGGACCCCAGTTCTGTACCAGAAATGCCGTAGTCTGGCAACGGCGTGGGGATCACCTGTTCCTCCGGAACCGGAGTCGGCGTCGCCACGATTTGCCCATACTCGCCAATATCCTCGTATTCCGGCATCTCCTTCCTCTTTTCTGCAAAGTACAACGCGAAACGCTCCCCCTCCGTCCCTGGCTCATAGGCAATATCCAAGCGATAGCAGCCATCAAATGCCGTATCATCTATGTCATACACCGTGTAGGGAATTCGAATATTACGCAGAGACGCGCAGTCCGCAAAAGCCATGATACCAATCCTATTGATATTGTCTGGGAAAAAAATATTCTTTAGACTGGGACAGTTGGCAAAGACAAAGTCGCTCACCTCATATAAGCCGCCGCCCAAGCTCACCTGCTCAAGCTTGTCACAGCCCCAGAAAGCATATGGCTCTATCTTCTCCACGCTGTCGGGAATGCTGATCTGCGTCACCGACTTATTGTTCTCAAAAGCACTCCTGCCAATCACTTCCACGGTAGACGGAACAGACACGCTGGTACTCGTGCCTGTGTAGCTGATCAGCGTGCTCCCGTCCATTTTAAAATCGGAAGCGGATGACGCTGCATCCGCCTCCGGTATCGGAATCTGCATGATCAGGATCGCTGTTATGATGAGCATAATCCCTATCACATTCCATTTTATCTTCATATAGATAATCCTCTATCTCGCCGCCACCTTGACTGGTATGGCTCTCCTATCCTTCTTGATAAAGAGCACGAAAGAGATACATGCAAGCCCCATGGCCAAGAACCACTTCGGATGAATTCCATCGCCGGTCTTAGGTGTGGAGTCCTTGATCACCCCTTCGGACAGATCCGATGTGTCCACATAGATGACATAGGGTGAAAAATGTGTAGCGGTAAAGCTGATACAGGGGACGCCGGATATGGTCGTAAATTTAGGAGCCAGCTTATCCAGACTTCCGTTTACCACACCTGCCACCTTATTGTTGCCGGCGTAAGGAATCATGGAATCCGGTATCGGCAGCGTGATGTTCACTGCCAGCCCTGTCGTATCCGTGATCTTAGTGGTTCCCGTAGAATCATAGAGACTGATGTCCATCGGGAAGTAGGCAATCTTGGACATGTCTGAATACTCATTCATCAAAGCCCTCAGTACAGCCTCTGTCGCGTTGGAATCCTCCGATATCTTCACGACAAAATTGTCTGAAGAACCGTTTACCGTCACGGAAACCACACCTGTGTTGGACAGCCCGTTTTTGTTGATCACCACAGTGGTGCCATTGCTACTTCCTGTTGACGGTGTCCCTGTTCCTCCGCCATTGCTACTGCCACCGCCATTTGGCCGATTGACAGTTCCTGAATTGCCACCAATGTTTGTTCTGGGCTTATAGTTAGCCGTCATGATGACATTGGCTGCTGGCATCGTCAAAATTGTACCCATTGTATCCTTGCTGGCGACAACAGCCGTAGCGGGATCAACTGTCCAATTGCTGAATTCCGAATTATTATCCGGATTATTTGCGATGACTATTACCTGCGCGCCCGCCACATAGCTGCCAGAACCACTGCCATTTCTGACAGTCAGGGTATACAGCGTTGAGGGAGCCGGCGTAGCCGTAGTTCCAGGCGCTGGTGTCGGCGTTACTCCCGGTACAGGAGTAGGTGTAGCCCCTCCAGGCCCTGGTGTCGGCGTTGCATTGGGATCTGACGTAGGCCCCGGCGTCGCATTGGGATTCGGCGTAGGCGTAGGCGCTCCTGGTCCCGCATAATCATACTGAGCATATGTTTTCACGTCCGATGTGATATTTGAGACATCGGGCAACCAACCGGTAAAACGATAGCCAGGTCTGTCCTCCATCTTCGGATCGGTAATCTTCTCGCCGGGCGCTATGCGCTGGGTAGAAATCAGCTTATCGTTTCTGCCAGTCTCTGTATTCCAGGCATAGAATTCCACCGTATACTTGCCCTCACTGGAGTCTATCTTCTCATATCGCGCAATCACAGTAGTATCTTTTTCGATATTGGTACATGGCGGTGCCCAACCAATAAAGCGATATCCTTCTTTCTCCGGTACACTGGGGGCCTTGGCGTCCTCTTTGGGGAATACTCGGTCGGTTCCCAACACCGTTACACCGTCTTCATCCATGAAGGTAACGGTAAACTTGGAATCCTCTGGATTATTGGCCTTATAACGTGCCTCAATCGTCACATCAGCGGCAATCCCCTCCGGGCTGGGATACCATCCCATGAATGTATAACCCTCAAACACCGGAATCTTATCCGCCGCAGGAGGCACCGCATTCTGGCCGCCGATCACAGTCTGAGTGTCCAAAATCCTGACATCATTGGCCGGATCATCCGGATTAACCGCCACAAACATCACCTTAAATTCCCTGACAATCGGCTTGTCGCTGATGTTGATATTCTTATGGTTATCTGCATAAATGCTGGCAGCGCTGCCTTTTTCACAGTAAAATTCTATGATCTGAGGAGCATCCCTGTAAACACCATCCTCCTCATCCACCGCTTCATTGGAACTGTTTTTGTCTGTGTTGAACGCATCCACATCTATATAGCTGACACTGCCGGGAATCTCTACGGAGCTGACTGCACTGTTCTTAAACGCATTCTTTTGAATCTGTTGGCAAGTCTTGGGCAGATACACGGCAAACATCTTGCTGTCAGCCATTCTCGTAGCCGCAAATGCATACTCAGGGACAGAGGTAATCGCGGAATCTCTCAGATCCACAATACCTACACCCGCATCATAAAACGCCTCCTTTGCAATGCCAGTGATGCCGGCCAATTCCTCCGGCTTAATCGTGGTAGAGCCACTGCTTTTGCCTCTGGCCTCCAAACATTCCACAACCGTATTCTTATTACCGCCATTCAGACTATAGATAATCGAATCATCACATACAAAGTTCGATCCACCCTGAAAGCTCACATAGCTGACCTTGGGGCAACCCGCAAAGGGTCTCAGTCCCATCGCATTCACATTGCGGGAAATCTCTACAGTCTCCAGATTCTCGCAATCCTTAAAGGCATAATCTCCGACGGAGGAGGTGGCGCCCAAAATAGTCAACTCCTTCAAATTCTTACAGCCCTCAAAGGTCTTCGCCGGAATCTCCGCAATGCCGTTGGTGGTGATTTTCTTATCTACCGCCTCCTCGTTTTCTTCCTTGACCGCGAACAGGCTCTTCCTCTCTGTATCGTTTGCATCTTGATAGATTCTTTGCACAGCTTCAATTCCCTCAGGCAATGTGATGTCGAGGGCCGCCTTCAGAATATCCTTTTCGTCGTCCGTTAGCGTGGCACCGCTTTTCCAGTTTGCCACAGCCGAAGCTGCCGCTTTAGCATAATCTTCAGTGATATACGGTCTGGAGCCTACCGTATAGGAGTTCAGCTCCTTCAGGGTTGGATAATCAGTTAATTCATTTTTCTTCGTATCAGGATTGTACTGCACCGTCAGATTGGAGGGCCAGCCACTATAAAACTTGACATAGGTCCGCTCCTGACTGCCATAGTTGATATTGTTCCCTTCGTTCATCGCGTAATCAAAGGGACCGCTGGCGGGCGATATCTCTCCGGTAAAGGTCAGTACAGGAACATCCTTCAGTTTCTTGTCTGTGCAACTGCTCTGATGGGTCAACACATCCTGCGTCTTAAAGGCATTAGCCCCTATGCTGCCCGCTCGCAGATTGATCGGTGACTCAAAGATCACATCCACCAGATTGTGGCAGCCCCGAAATGCATCTGCCTCTATCTTCTCCACGGAGGAGGGGATTGTCACCTTCTCCAGAGAGCAATTCCCACTGAAGCTGGTACCGCTGATCGTTCTGATACGGGCAGGACCCACAGCAGGCGGAATGACAATATTCTTCATTCCCGCTTCGATACTACAGTAGATCAACTCATCATTGGAGGCGACTCGATAGATCGCTTTTTTATTTGAGCCGGGCGCAGTATCCTTGATGACAATCTCATAGATATCATACTGCCCCGCATGCTTTTCACGCAGGAATTTAAATGCAATCCCATGCTCATTGGCGGTGGCATGCAGCGTACCCGGTCTCGGCTCGCCGTCCAGACGAGTATTCTCACCCTCAAAGTAGAACGTATCTTTCATGGGGTCCTTGAGTGCCAGCTTAAACTGTTCAAAGGTAAAATCACTGCTGGAGCCTCCAGCGATCGAACTCTCAGCAAAATTGGCATCCGGATTATTCAAAGTGACGGACTGAAGAGCTGTACATCCCTCGATCATATTCAGTTGCAGGGTATTTCCCCTTCCTGGTCCGTCTGCAAGATAATTGGAATTGTCTCTTACACTCTCAGGAATCACCAGTCGCTGCAGAGCCCGGCAGCCCTTGAAGGCATGATCTCCAATCGTGTTCAGCACTGTCGCCTGGCTTAGATCAACCTGTGCCATGGCATAACAATTCTCAAAGGCACCGTCCCCGATAGCCTGCACAGAATACGGCATATTGAACGAAAGGAGACTCTGGCACATATAAAAGGCATGATCTCCAATCTTAATCAGTTTACAGGCAGAAGGTATGTCAATCTTTGTGATTCTGGCGCAATTGTCAAAGGCGTGATTGCCGATAACCTCCAGACCGTCGGCCAGCGTAATCTCCTGCAGTGCGGTACAATAGTTAAACGCATAGTCTCCTATGCCCCGTAGTTTAGAAGAGGTAATTAATTTCTTTATATTTCCGTTATTGGCAAAGATTCCATTAGCGCTTTTATTATCCACCATCTGCGCTGTGATCCAGTCGGCAGCATACAGATCACCGTTTGTATTTTCTTTCAAGATTTGATTGCCAATATAGGCCACCTCTACATCCGTGATCCACTGCTTGTCAGGGTTCGTAGTCTGTTCATAGATTCCGCCGGCACCCGCCAGATCCTGATATTTACCAAAACGATCATAGGGATACAATTCCCCATTAGAACCGCCGGGCAATTCTTTCAATATGTAGAGCTGATCCTTGCCCAGCTTCAGCCATCCATCATTGCCATTTTTGGTACTATTATAACATGGATAATACTCCGGATGAGTTATCGGCTTGCTCTGATCGTCCACCGGTATCGTTTTCGTCTCCGTCTCCCACAAGGGATTACCGTTTACATCCGTATCCTGAACATAGGAACCATCCGTATTTTTTATTGGATCGCCATATACATCCAACTTTTTCTTCGGAATTCTTACACCGTCGGCATCGCTCTTCCAATCATTGACAGGGACAAGGGCAGTCCCATCTCCCACCTTGTAGTAAGTCACCTGCTGGTCCATCTTTTCATACAGAAGATTGCCAAAATTGTCTGTATCCTGGACATCCTGTTTCCAAAACAGGAACTTCAGATCCTTGTTCAGAGCGACATAACCGCCGGCAGTACCTGCGCTGGCCGTATACTTACCATACACATCCACAGTCTCCGGAATCGTCAGCACGCCCTCTGTTCCCAGTGATCCTCCGTTGTATCGCAGGATCACGGCCACCTTGTCAGACTGAGCCGTGCTGCCCTTGGGCGGGACATAGGCAAAGGTATAATCACCGTCCGCGTAGATCGGCTCTGTATCTGCTACAAACGGGATCTTGCTCTCATCCTGGGTGAGTGTCACACTCATTTTATAATTTGCCGGCGTCTCTGCCTGCAGATTATCCACCGGTATGGCCGCCACCGCGATTGCGGATGCCAGAAACAGCGCTCCCAGGGTCTTTCTCACTCTTCTTCTCAGTCTTCTGCTCTTCATCATCTTTGCCATCTTAACAACCATTTCCTTTCCAATGACTGTCTATTGTTTAACCTTCTATCTTCTTAGCCACCACCACAAAACGCCCGTCCTCCACATAATAATCACAGGTTGACAGGGTCAGCAGATGATCTCCATATCTGGCCGTCACCCCTGTGTCATACAGAGATAAAGCCGCCATCTCCTGCATATTGGAGTCAAACTCCTGCTCGCTCAGGGCGTCTATGAACTGATAGTATTTAAAAACTACGTCTTCCTCATTGTAAATCCTTGAGCGGAACACATACATGATCTCGTAAGTACCCTTCTCATAGATCGAGTCAAACTGTATCACCGGATGCTCCTTATAGAACTCCTCTGAGCTGTATTTGTCCAGCGTTCCGAACATCGTGCCGCTTTTCATGTGATGTCCATAGATAATCAGGTTGGTGCTGGGCTCTATGACGTCACAGTCCTTATCCAGAAACAGCGCCCCATTCCTGTCCGACTTCTGATTGATATTGTGTGTCAGGAAATATTCATTGTCCGTAGTCTGCATGACAGGGTAATCTATATTTGTATCGTCAATTTTCAGCCATCCGATTAGTCTTTTATTGCTGTTATACAAATTTTTATATTCATCCAGAATCTCAGGAATTACCCGCTCCCCCTCTTCCGTAAAGTGAATCATCGGACCGGTTACTACTTCCGGAGTCGGCAGTTCCTGCGCTCTCTCCTTAAAGGCAGCCATGCGCGCAAATTCCTGCTGCGTTCTGACCGCCTGATAAGTATAGATGCCAAAATATCCCAGACACCCCGCCGCCACAAGACCACACAGCATCGCCAGACATTTGCGCCGCTTCTCTCTGCGCGCTAACTCCTCCTGCACATATTTCTCCAGCTGCTGATCCTGCCTGGGCTCTCCTGAGTTCTTTTCGGACGCCGTCTCCGTCTTCCCGCGGCTTTTCCCAAATTTATTTCCGGAAGTCTTCAGGCTGCTGTGCTTCGAACGTTCTCCCTTTCCTCTGACAGAAACCGTCTTATTCAGTTGATTGAGAGCATCCTCCGCTTCCTCCGTAAAATCCTGCCCCAGTATGGTCAGAAAGAGAGTCTGCTTCTGATGTAATGTCTTGACAAGCTGCGACAACTGACTGCGATTATCAAAGTCTACTTTCTGCCTCAGCTGGTCAATGATCTGTTTATCCCTAAGAGCCCTGCGGTAATCCGCTTCCGTTCGGAATTGTCTCCCCTCGACTACATAAACCTTCTGTGCCATAATCCCTAAGTCTGCTCCTGTACTCTTCAGAAACATATGTATTCAAACTTTATGCACCATACTTCTATTTTACTAATATGTGAAGATTTATGCAAGTGTTTTTCGCAAGATATTGTAAACAATTAGGCCAAAATTCCCATATATAGGGAAATCACGAGACATTCCTGCCTCGTGACCACAAGCCTCGTACATTTTATTCCGTGGCCTTCTCCACACGGCTGATCGCTGATTTTTCCATGGGAATACGGCAATTCCTATTATTGCCAAATTCCACGATGACTGTGTCATCCTCAATGGCGATCACCACGCCGTAGAAGCCTGATGTCGTCAGCACACTGTCTCCGACCTCCAGAGCAGCAAGCATGGCCTGTACCTTCTTCTGCTCCTTTTTCTGAGGTCTGAACAGGAAGAACCAGATGGCCAGAAAGAATAAACCGTAAATAATGACCATTGGCAACAAACCCATTGCGCCTGGCGCGTCCTGCTGAGCCGCCGCCTCCGCTAACAAAATACCCATATCTTTTTTCCTCCTATTTCATAATTCCACAATGATACTCATCACATTACTATACACAATATTTTGTCTTAGGACAAGTTTTTTTGCTAAAATTAATTATTTTCTTCCGGCATTGACATACGCGCCAGCTTCTCCTTCTTATAGGTTGCAAAACTGCCCTGATCGAGCGCATCTCGAATCTCCGCCATCATCGTGTTGTAGAAATACAGATTATGCAGCACGCACAGCCGCATTCCCAGCATTTCTTTCGCCTTCAGCAGATGACGGATATAGGAACGGGAATACCGCCTGCAAGCGGGACAGCCACAGCCCCACTCAATAGGACGCTCGTCCGTTTCATATTTGGCGTTAAACAGATTGATTTTACCGTGGTTTGTGTACAGATGTCCGTGTCGTCCATTTCTGCTGGGATAGACACAATCAAAGAAATCCACCCCACGCTCCACGCCCTCTAAGATATTGGCCGGCGTGCCGACGCCCATCAGATAGGTGGGTTTGTCCACTGGCAGATATGGCACAACCTCATCCAATATATGATACATCTCTTCATGACTCTCTCCCACAGCCAGACCGCCCACGGCGTAGCCGTCCAACTCCAGCTCCCGTATCCGCTTCGCATGCTCGATGCGAATGTCTTCGTAGACCGCCCCCTGGTTGATGCCAAAGAGCAGTTGGTGTCTGTTGATGGTATCCTCCAACTGGTTCAACCGTTGCATTTCCCTCTTGCAGCGCTCCAGCCATCTAGTGGTACGCTCCACAGATGCCTGCACATAGGTCCTGTCGGCCTTACTTGAGGGACACTCATCAAAAGCCATGGCAATGGTGGAGGCCAGATTGGACTGTATCTGCATACTTTCCTCCGGCCCCATAAATATCTTATGCCCATCAATATGAGAGCTGAAGTATACGCCCTCCTCTTTGATTTTTCGCAGTCCAGCCAATGAAAAGACCTGAAATCCTCCGGAATCTGTCAATATTGGCCTATTCCACGACATAAAGCGATGCAACCCTCCCATCTGCCTGACTACCTGATCTCCCGGACGCACATGCAGATGGTAGGTATTAGACAATTCCACCTGAGTGCCAATATTCTCCAGGTCCTCCGTGGAAACAGCGCCCTTGATGGCAGCCACCGTACCCACATTCATAAATACCGGCGTCTGGATCACTCCATGTACGGTGGAAAACTGGCCGCGTTTGGCCCTGCCCTCCATTTTCAGTATTTGATACATTTACTTCAATCCCTCCACAAACTCTTCCAGAGTAAGCTCCTGCTCCATGATGATAGTGGCGGCTTCCACTCCCACATAGCGGAAATGCCAGGGCTCATATTCTACACTGGTTATATATTCCTTCCCCTTGGGATAGCGCACAATAAACCCAAATTCAGCACAGTGCTCCTCCATCCATTTGCCCGCTTCGGTATCCCCAAAGCCCTGGGTGAGAGTCTCATAATAGTCGCATACAATATCGAGAGACAGGCCGATCTGATGTTCGCTGGAGTCCGGAACCATCACCACCTGACTGGACAACTTAAAAGCATCCATATAGGACATTCCTTTCCCCATGAACTGCTTGATCTTCCTGTCAAACAGATATTCCTGTCTGGCGTCGCTGCGATAGGGTGATTTAATTACCAGCGTAAAGCCGGCATCCTTGGCCGCCTGCATCATAGTCAACAGATCATCAATAATCCTCTCGTCGCACCGCTGACTACCTTTGATTGTCGCGAGCGTAAAATCATAGTCCTCCGGGATCGGATGTTGCTTATTCACCAGAATGAGACGCCAGTCATCCAGAGAAAACTTGGTATTCTCATCAGTACCCTGAGCAGATTCCGTCTTCAGGTTATCCTCATTTCCCTCCTGCTCCTGACGGTAGTTTAGAATATCCTCCAGATGAAGCTGTTCCTCCTCTTCATCCTGCAGGGAGTATTCCTCCTCTTCCCAATCAAATTCCTCTTCCCAACTGTCCATGTCCTCCAATCGGACCTCTTCCTCCGAAGCCAACGACACGGTGTCGTCACTGAGCAGCGCAGCCAACTCCCTGTCCAGCTTACGCTCCTCGCCATCTGAAAATATCGGCAGAGAGAAGCTCGCATAGGCGACAAACAACACCATGGACATCATAACCATTGACAGACGCTTTTTATTATTTTGTAAATACCGCACAGAATGAACAAGGGCAAAAAAAACATATATTCCCGCTATCGCAAGGATTCTCCGAAACGGGCCCTTCCTCCCCATTCTGAGCAGCCGATACCTGATTTTTTCCTGAATTGTTTTTTTCATCGGATTCTCCCACTTTCTCCAACTTATCATATCATAGTTTTTTCTGGGATGCATCTATTTTTTTTGAAAAGTTGCTATTTTTATAAAATTTCGCTATAATTAATATAAATGGCACGCTTTTCTATTGCATCTGCCAGCGCAACGCTTGAATGATCACATAATAAGAGAAGGAGAAATCGAAATGTCTGGATCGACTTTTGGCAAATTATTTCGGATCACTACCTGGGGAGAATCTCACGGACCAGCTCTGGGAGTGGTCATTGACGGCTGCCCTGCAGGGCTGGCATTATGTCCGGAGGACATACAAGTCTACCTGGATCGGAGAAAGCCCGGACAGAGCCGGATCACTACTTCGCGCAGTGAGGCCGATCAGGTGGAGATTCTCTCCGGCGTATTTGAGGGCCACACTACGGGAACGCCCATTTCCCTGATCGTCCGCAACACCTCCCAGATTTCTGGCGACTATCGTGAGATCGCTTCCTACTACCGCCCTGGGCATGCGGATTATACCTTCGATCAGAAATATGGTTTTCGCGACTATCGGGGGGGCGGACGCTCCTCGGGCAGAGAGACCATCGGCCGCGTAGCGGCAGGCGCCATAGCATGCAAAATTCTGGAGCGACTGGGTGTCAATGTTTGCGCCTACACTCGTTCTATCGGCCCCATCTCCATAGATTCGGAGCAATTTGATGCGGTAGCGCTCCGCGAAACCCATACTGCCATGCCGGACCGAAAAGCCGATGCGCGGGCGACCGCTTACCTTGAGGACGCTATCAGGCGGCAGGACTCCGTAGGCGGTGTCATGGAGTGCCGGATCAGCGGCGTTCCAGCCGGAATCGGGGAACCCGTCTTTGACAAGCTGGACGCTCTGCTGGCCCAAGCCGTCATGTCTATCGGCGCGGTGAAGGCTGTGGAGATCGGCGACGGGACTCTGGTCTCTTCCCGCTTCGGCAGCGAAAACAACGACGCCTTCCGCATGGAGAAGGGACAAGTAGTCAAGGCTACCAATCATGCCGGAGGCATTCTGGGCGGCATCAGCGACGGCAGCGATATCTTGATTCGAGCCCATGTAAAACCCACTCCTTCCATCTATGCCCCTCAGCGGACAGTGAATCAGGACGGTCAGGAAATAGATGTCCAAATCAAGGGCCGTCACGATCCTATCATCGTCCCCCGGGCAGTAGTGGTGCTGGAGTGTATGGCCGCCATCACGCTTCTGGACGCCATGATGGGCAATATATGCTGCCGTATGGACAGGTTGGAGAGCTTTTATCGGCTCTCCTGAGCCGCTGAAAAAGCCGGCCCTCTCCGTCAGGAGAGAACCGGCTTTATTTCCGTCTTACTGTGCCAGCTTGTGAAAAATAATAGAATTGGGAGCATTCAATTTAAGCGGCGCCCCATTCATCGACATATACCCATTAACGAGATCAAGCTTAAAGAATGTCAACGTATTGGATTCATGGTTCAGGGATACAATAAACTTATTGTTGGGAAAGAATTCCGCATCCTTGGGATAGTCTCCGCTGACAGGCAGGCAGAAATTCTTAGACAAAGTACCGTCCTCCTTGTTCACATTGTACAGAATCACTGAATTGTCTCCCACATTGGAGCTGAGCAGATAATTATAGTCTGCGGAAAAACTGAGAGCGTTGGCAGCACTGCCCTGAGGGGCATAATCATTCAAGGTAGAAATGCTCTGTACCCTGCTGAAATAAGGTACATTGTCCCTCTCCTCATAAGAATAGACATCAATATTGCACTTCCACTCGTTGACAATATAGATAAATCGACCATCCTGAGACACCTTGATATGCCTTGGACCAGCCTCTATGTCTCCGCGGATTACGTCGGCAAGTCTCAACTTACCGCTGTCAGTTCTAAGGCTGTACACATTCACATGATCCATGCCCTGATCTGCAACCAACAGAAACTTGTTGTCGTGAGTCATTCGGGCACAATTAATATGAGGTCGAGAATTCCTGCCGGACTGACTGCTCATACCCTTGTGAAAGATCTCGTCCGTAATAGTACCGATGGAACCGTCCTCCTCAAGCCGCAGCACCGTCAACTTACCATCGTGATAACCCGCCACAAAAAGATATCGATCCGTATAATCAGAGAACAGATAACAGCCCCGCATGCCATTTATCGGAGCAAAATTGATAAGCTCCAGACTGCCATCCTTCATAATGGTATAAGACTCCACGCCGAAATCTGTAATCGAATACAGGAATCTTCCATTGTGAGATATAGTGACATAGGAAGAATTGGTAATCTCAACCTTGTCCTTCTCCGTAAAATATCCCTTCTCCATATCCACATCATATACTCTGATACCATGGCTGTCACCCATTGTATAGGTTGACACATATGCGACATATTTCTCTTTCGCCATGTCATGTACCTCCTCAAAGATATCTCTTTACCGCATTATCCATGCGCTTTAGCGCATGCGAAGCATTTTATTTATTGTACCATAAAACCTCCGTTTGTTAAATACCTTTTTCAAAAAAACAACCTTGACAAAGGCCCACCGGAACACCGGCAGGCCTCTGCATTTTATCCGTATCAACTTTATTCCGCATCACAGCCGCAGGAATCTTCGCCGGAAATACTGGGATAGTTATTATGTCGCCCCTCTCTTCCCTCGTTCCAGGCAGCAGGGCCCCCCTGCCTGCAGTCGCACTCATCCTCCTCGGGCTCTCTGGGACATCTCGGACCGCTGTTCTCCACATTGCGCGAACAGACATTGTCACGCGCTCTCTCATCCCGACAGCAGGCGTCGTCATTGCAGGCAATTCCGCGACCACAGCCACAACCCCATCCATTCTGACAGCCTCCGCAGGCCAGCAGCAACAGGATAATCAGACAATTCATATGCTATGCTTCCTATCCATTATTGTTACTCTATCCTATGCGGCACATTCATTAATGTTACTTATCTGCCTGTCTGTTTTCTCCATAAAACAGGGCTATGCTTCTGGGAGCAATGTGTACTGGCTTCCCCTCCTCCACTGGCTTCGGCTCCCTTCCTGTCTCCTCCGTACACAGCACAGGATTCCAGCACTGTCCCTTCGGGAGCCTGGGCAAGGCAAATTCGTGGCTCTCCCAGTGCATATTGACTGCTATATACCAGCAGTTTTCTTCCCTTTCCTTGCCATATGCGCCATTCAACAATATTCCAATATGACGATTATAGAACTCCCACTCCGGCCGCCATACCTCCGAACCATGATAAGACATGTCCGGACATCCAAGAGACTGATAATCCATCAGACGGCATTCCCTGTCCAGGTGGAATATGCTGTGCCGTCTGCGCAGCCAGATCAACTCCCGCACATACTCATACAGCCCTCGTCTCTTTTCCAGATCTCCCCAATTAACCCAGGTGACAGCATTGTCCTGACAATAAGGATTGTTATTGCCCTTTTGAGTACGGCCAAACTCATCTCCCATGAAAAAATAAGGGGTTCCCTGAGATAACATCAGCAAAGTAAAGGCGTTGCGCAGTTGTCTGTAGCGCAATGTCTGTATCTGCTTCCTGCGCGTAGGCCCTTCCACGCCACAATTCCAACTGTAATTGTAGTCATTGCCGTCCCGATTGTTCTCCCCATTGTCTTCATTATGCTTCCTGTCATAAGACACCATGTCCATCATGGTGAAACCTGCATAGTCCGTCAGATAGTTGATCACACCCTTCTGCCGAGGATTATACCGCATTCGATGCATCGCCGCCTGCAGCATCCCCTCATCACCCTTCAAAAAACGCCGAAGCTCTTTCTGATAGCCTTCGTTATATACTGCCAGATTCCGATATGCGGGAACCTTCTCATGACCGTATATCTGTTCTGTAGAAAAATCATAATACCAAAGTTTACGGTCGCTCAGGGCAGGATCCATCGCAATTACCTCCGCCTGCAGCATTCCCCCCATCAGATGAAAGCCGTCGACATGATAGGCCCAACTCCAGTATCTCAGCACCTCCAGAATCTCCCCCGTTGAGATATGCTCTGGAAAATAAAATTGCAGAATTATTTCCATACCTCTGGCATGCAACGCTTTCACCAGATCCCTGAATTCCGTAACGGCGTCATCTGTTGAGGCATAGCCCTGCCGGGGAGTATAATAAAATCCCTCCTGATACCCCCAGTAATTCAATTTGGGCTCTCGGAGCTGCCGATATTCCCCGCGCTCATCCTTATGCGCTCCCACACTCTCCATTTCTATCTGTTCATAGACCGGCTGCAATTCAATTGTTGTGATCCCCAGTTGCTGGAGATAATCCAACTTCTCCACAATTCCGGCAAAGGTTCCCCTGGCCTTTACTCCTGAGGAGCTATGCATGGTAAATCCTCTGACATGGATGCCATAGCATACAACATCCTCATAGGGAATCCGCGGGCATATATCCCCATCCCAGTTATAGACCGCATCGCTGATCACAGCGCGATAATCCTCAGGGCTGCGCGGCGTACCGTATTTACCCCGCAGTTCGTAAGCGCGGGCCCAGCGGTCTGGGAATACTCTGTCGCCGCTGTAGAACAGATAGCTGATTCCATCTGCCGGAACTCCTCTGATTACGCCATAACGAATATTGCCCAATCTATCCTGAGCCCTGAATGCATATTTCTTTAGCAGTCTGCCATTTCCCCTTCGGTAAATCAGCACACCACAATCCTCATCCTCGGAGGGAAAAGATACCCTGATGCCGTCTATTTCCTGTCCGATGGGCTGTGCTCCATAGGGGAACGGAAAATTCATAAATGTCATCTCTCCCGCTTCTTCCTTTCCTGAATGAATGTCTTGAAGTTCTTTTATTATAGCCTTTTTTCTTTCATCTGTAAATCTTATTGCAATAAAAAATACAATATTGTACAATAAGACATACCCTTTTGTCTGTCTGCCGAAATCAAGTACCCTCAGGGAAGATCGGTATGACAAAGCGCACACAACTATGGAGGTATTGCTATGACCAGATACGAAGAACCCTCGGAGGAAATGACTGTGGAACTATCGTTGGATAACGGACAGAATGTGACATGTGCCGTAATCACTATACTTGAGGTGGAGGAACAGGACTATATCGTGTTGCTGCCACTGAATGAGCGTGGTGAGAATCAGGATGGAGAGGTATGGTTCTACCGCTACAGTGAGAATCCCGACGATCCGAGCGAGGAACCCGAGTTGGACTATATTGACAACGATGAAGAATACGAAAAAGTAGCGGAAGCCTTTGACGAATTCCTGGACGAGCAGGAATATGATGAGCTTACGTCTGATGAGAACTGATCTGTCCCTCAGTCAGAGGCTGTAAAAAAGAGGAGGGGAGCTTGGGCCGCTGCATTGTACCGGTCAGATATAAAAGCTCCAGACTGTTCCTTGCCCTGGTCATTCCTACATAGAACAGTCTTCTCTCCTCCTCTGTTTGCGCCTCAGTTGTCAGGATACCCTTCTTCAGTTTGGGGATATTGCCTTCGTTGACGTCCATCAAAAACACCTTGTCATATTCCAGTCCTTTAGCGGCATGCATGGTCAATAAGTGAATGCCTTTTTGCTGTTCCTTCCGAAGTATTTTCTGTTGTGCCAGCTGCCGCGAGTATCTCTTCTGGTATGACTCCCACTCGGCAAAATCCCGATATTCCTTCCCCTCTTCCTCCAACCAGTCCAGTATTTCCAGCCAACTCTCCAACAGCTCTCTATTTTGACCCGCTCTCCGACGCAAGTAATCCTCGTATCCAAAGCCTCTACGAATAAAAGCAATACTCAACTCAGGAGAAAATTTCCGCAGTTGTCCTAACTTTCGCTCAAATTGGTCCAAGTCCCTGACTGCGGTCGGGTTTTCATAAGGCATATGACTGTAAAACTGTCGGAGCTCATCAAAGTCCACTGTCGGCTCCACCATCGACTCCCTGCCAACCTGCAGTCTAGGCCTGTTCCATATTCGCAGAAGAATCTTTCTCTCCCTGCATCCATGAGCAATCCGTAGATAATCCATCACATCCCGCGCCACAAAATGCTCATAGATATTACTGACCTCATTCCGCGCCGCAAGAGGAATACCTGCCGCCAACAGCTCCGCCGCAAAAACCCCCAACAAACCGTTAGTTCGGAACAAGACAGCCCATCCGCTAAGCTCCCGAATGCTTTTTCCCTGACACATGGATATCACGTACTGCCTTTCCTCACGTTCTCCAGCAAAGGCTTTCAGCTTTACGCTGCCTCCCGATTCCCCTACTGGAGCCAGTCGCTTGGGTATCCTGTGCCGATTGCAGGAAATGACCCTGTCCGATGCATCCACGATTGCAGGAAGACAGCGATAGTTTCTGCCCAGCGACACATAAGCCACACCTTGATATTCGGTTAGAAAGCGCGGCATAATTTCGGGATCGGCTCCCCTGAAGCCATAGATTGCCTGATCATCGTCCCCCACAGCAAACACGTTTCCTTCAACGGTAAAAAGCTTCTTTATAATTTCATACTGCACCGTGTTACAATCTTGGAATTCATCTATCAACACATATCGGTAATTTCTGCGCCAATACTGTAAAAGCTCTGCATTGCTCTCCAACTCCGCCGCTGTCAATGTAAGCAAATCATCCAGATCCATTTGCTTGCGCCGCGCCTTCTGCCTCTCGTAGTACTGCCATATCTCGCCATAACACGCCTTCCACGGCTCCTGTAGTCGCTCACCTCCAAGCTCCCAGCCCACTCCTTTATTTTTGTCACAGCTGATTACAGAGAGAATGCGGCTAATCTCTTCCGGACTTATCAAGTCATAATATGGACTAACTGCGTCTGGCTGTCGCTCTCTAATCTGTTCCAGCAATGGATACAGCAGCTTTTGTTTATCTGTCTCGCCAATTATACGATATTGGGTATATTTCTCAGAGCTTCTTAGAATCTGATAAAAGAAAGAATGAAAGGTTCCAAAGTTGACTTGTCCAGAGCAGATATCTGTTGAAATACTTGAGGAGTTCTCTGACTTACCCGCCATACTCAGGTATCTGCTCTGCATGGATCTGGCTGCTTCTCTGGTAAACGTTATTACCAAAATCTGCTCGGGTGGAATCCGCCGTTCCTGGACCAGGTGCAAGATACGGCCAGTCAACACTGTAGTTTTACCGGAGCCGGGACCCGCCGACACCAGCATTGGCCCCGCTCCGTGTGTTGCCGCTCTGCGCTGCTCGGCAGAGAGCTTACTAATTATTTCATGCATTGTGTAACAGCTCAATGCCCCTCCTAATGCGTCTCAGGGACTCTTCCTTGCCCAGAATCTCCATGATCTCAGTAGCTCCGGCGGGAGTCATCTGCTTGCCGGACACGGCGGTGCGCACTGGCCACATCACAAAGCCATTCTTACATCCCTTTTGCTCCACATAGGAGCTGAGAATCTGATAGAGAGCATCATTGTCAAAGTCATCCTGAGCCTCTAATACAGGCAGTACTTCTGTCAGTACCTCCAGCGATGAGGCGGCATCCGTCTTCATCTTTTTATGCGTGTACATGACCGCATCATACTCTGGCAATTCTCCAAAAAAATCCACCATTGCAGGAATATCCGCGAACACTTCAATGCGCGTCTTCACCATTGCGGCAATCTTTTTGAAATCCAGATTTTCAGGTAATGCTGAGCGCAGATAAGGTTCTGCCATCTCATAGAATGTGTCAAAATCCATTGCCTTGATATACTCTCCGTTCATCCAACGCAGCTTCACGATATCAAAGACAGCAGGAGACTTGCTGATCCGGCGGTAGTCAAAGTTCTCGATCAGCTCCTGCAGCGTAAATATCTCCCTATTATCCTCAGGGCTCCAGCCCAGCAACGCGATATAGTTGATAATGGCCTCCGTCACGAAACCCTGCTCCAGCAGATCCTCAAAGGAGGCATGTCCGCTCCTCTTGGCCAGCTTCTTGTGATTCTCGTCAGTAATCAAAGGCAGGTGGACATACACTGGTACCTGCCAGCCAAAGGCGTTATATAGACGCACATATTTGGGAGAGGACGAGAGATATTCATTGCCCCGCACCACATGAGTGATGTGCATGGTATGATCGTCCACCACATTGGCAAAATTGTAGGTGGGATACCCATCGGATTTAATCAGGATCATATCGTCCAGTTCGCTGTTTTCTACGGTGATATCACCATAGAGTTCATCATGAAAAGTGGTGCTTCCCTCATTGGGAATATTCTGCCGGATCACAAAGGGCTTGCCCGCCGCCAGGTTAGCCTGAATCTCCTCCTGAGACAGCCCCAGACAATGCTTGTCATAGATGCTGATCTCCTTGCCCTCCACCACCTCGGTCTTGAGAGAAGCCAGACGCTCCTTATCGCAGAAACAATAATAGGCTTCGCCTTTATCAATCAGCTCCTTGGCATATTTCATATAGATGCCGGTCTTCATGCGCTCACTCTGCACATAAGGGCCGTAACCTCCGTCCTTATCCGGACCTTCGTCATGGATTAGACCCGTCTTCTCCATAGTGCGGTAGATGATCTCAATGGCGCCGTCCACAAAGCGCTCCTGGTCTGTGTCCTCAATGCGCAGCATGAAATCTCCACCCTCATGCTTGGCGATCAAAAACTCGTACAGAGCCGACCGCAGATTCCCCACATGCATCTTCCCTGTAGGGCTGGGAGCATATCTTGTTCTTATCTTCTCCATCTCTTTTCTCTCCTCATATATTATCTGTCACTCATTCTGCTTCGGCGGTACTTTGCAATGAGCTTCCTGCTTGAACTTATTCAGTTCCTTTGCCGCCTGACCGAGCGCAATGTTCGTGCCGGCTCCGGCAATGCACCCCCCCGGACAGGCCATGCCCTCGATCAGACATCCGTTCATCTTGCCCGCCTTGGCAAGCAATAGTACCTTCTTACACTCCGCAAGGCTCTCCGCGTGCTCAATATGCACTTCCGTGCCGGGATAGTAGGTCCTGATACACTCCTCAATAGCAGACGCCACGCCTCCCGCCACCCCATAGCCTCTGCCAGCTGCCGTAGCATCCTCCATATGATCTAACGCCTGAATCTCCTCCATCAGGATCCCTCTGGCCTCGAACATACCCGTCAACTCCTCGAAGGTGATGACAAAATCAACATCCGAGCGAACAGTCCTACGCATGGCCTCCAGCTTCTTGGAAGCGCAGGGACCGATAAATACGACCAGCGCATCAGGATGTTCCTCTTTGATCTTTCGGGCTGTGGCAACCATGGGCGTCAGCTCTGGACTGATCTTGTCGATGGTCTCCGGAAACAGATGCTTAGCCATCATAATCCAGGATGGACAGCATGAAGTCAGACTAAATGCCTGATTGCCTGTAGCGACCTCCTCCACATAGTGCTCCGCCTCCGCCATACAGCCCATATCTGCGCCGATAGCAGTCTCATACACATCCGCAAAGCCCAGTTCCTTCAACGCTGTCTTAAACATATCTGGCGACACCTTAGGCCCAAACTGTCCCACGAAAGCCGGCGCAACCTGAGCAATCACATTCTTCCCCGACTGCATGGCTCGAATCAGCTGAAATATCTGCGATTTATCTGCCACTGCGCCAAAGGGACAGCTAACCATGCACTGTCCGCAGGACACACACATATCGTTATCAATCACAGCTCGCCCATGCTTGTCGCTCTTGATAGCGCCCAAACCGCAAGCTGCCTTACACGGACGCTCCCTGTGTGCGATGGCATCATAGGGACAGATCTCCTTACACTTTCCGCATTTGATGCATTTTTCCTGGTCAATGACGGATTTCCCTTTTTCAAAATGAATGGCACCCTTAGGGCACACCAACTGACAGGGATGAGCCACACAACCCATACAGGTATTCGTCACCTCATACATATTCTCTGGACAGGCATTACAGGCCGACGGAATCACCTGCATCAGAGGTGGTTCATAGTATTTCTCGGCAATGTTACTCTCCTCCACGCCCTCAGTCAGGTGGCCAGGACGGTTGCGGTTCTCCGGTCGCAGACTCATACCCATAGCCAGCCTGATCCGCTCGCGGATGATCGCCCTGTCACGGTATACGCTCTCCCAATACTCTGATTCCTCATAATCCACAAGCTTGTAGGGCAATGCTTCCATGTCATCCTTCAAATTTGTGGAGGTATATGCCAGATTAGCCACCTCACGAAACACCATACGTCTGCGCTGTCTGATCGGCGTGTCTATTCCTCTCATGCTGCTCATCTACATCTCTCCTCACTCTGAAACTCCAAAGTCAAGCCACATTATTGCCACATTACTTATGCAATCTGTTCAAGTCTCTCCTTGATCGTTCGCAGTTCCGCTTCCATTATATTAACCCGTATTGCTATCAATTCCCTCTCGTCATCTGTCTTGGTAGCCTCTCTTAATTTTCGGTATAAATCCTGATGTCCCTCCGCAACGCGCATAATATTTGTGCGAATCTCATTTTCGAGGGTTATCTTTATACCCATGACCTCATTCTCCAACTTGTCAATTCTTCTCTTGAGTTCGTCTAACTCTTCTCTGACCTCCTCAACTTTTTCCCTGACTTCTCTGATTTCTACCTTGAGTTCGTTCAGCTCTTCCCTGACCTCCTCAACCTTTCCCCTAAGTTCTCTGAATCCTACCTTGAGTTCGTCTAACTCTTCCCTGACCTCCTCAACTTTTTCCCTGAGTTCTCTGAATCCTACCTTGAGTTCGTCCAGCTCTTCCTTGATCTCCTCAACTTTTCCCTTGACTTCTCTGATTTCTACCTTGAGTTCGTCCAGCTCTTCCCTGACCTCCTCAACTTTTCCCTTGACTTCTCTGATTTCTACCTTGAGTTCATCCAGCTCTTCCCTGATCTCCTCAACTTTTCCCTTGACTTCTCTGATTTCTACCTTGAGTTCGCCTAACTCTTCCCTGACCTCCTCAACTTTTCCCTTGACTTCTCTGATTTCTACCTTGAGTTCATCCAGCTCTTCCCTGATCTCCTCAACTTTTCCCTTGACTTCTCTGATTTCTACCTTGAGTTCGCCTAACTCTTCCCTGACCTCCTCAACTTTTTCCCTGACTTCTCTGAATCCTACCTTGAGTTCGTCTAACTCTTCCCTGATCTCCTCAACCTTTTCCCTGACTTCTCTGATTTCTACCTTGAGTTCGCCTACCTCTTCCCTGATCTCCACCTTGAATTCATTGAACTCTCCCCTGAACTCACCGAAATCTTTTTCCAGCTTGTCAATCTTATCCAGTTTTGCCAGAACCAGGTCAAGCTTCTCGTTCTCCGTCATAAATTTGTCCTCCTTGTCTGTGCCGCAGTTATCCTGCTTGTTGCGCAGGAGATATCAAATACATTCCAGATGACATATCCGAAAATCTCCTGCCTGTGTTCAGTTGCTTTGATTTTGAATTCTAAGCATAGATTTTCCGACATTCTGAAATAGAGAAATTGCTCCAAAAACGTAAAGAATTTATGCTCTGCATGTATAGTAGCATATGTAAAACGGAATTGCAAGTAAAATTTTAGAGCAACTTCTGATAAATATTCTGTCCATGAACCTGGAATATCACTTGATAACCGCACTGCTCATAGAAGATGTCTTCCCTGGCAATCCCCTGTCTGCGGTATTCCTCTGCACAGGCAACGAACCCAATTGCAAGGCTCTCGCTGCTTTCTTCCCGTCCCAGAACAGCCGATACCAGTTCCGAATCATCTTCACCCAAAATGCGATAACACAGCTCCATTACCGCATCCAATTCCCGCTCACTCTTTATTTCTTTTATCGTCAATCCTTCCATGATCATTTCCCCTATAGCGCAGATTAGCCAATTGCGAAACTATCCCAGCAAGTGACGGGATCAGTCAATATAGACAAAACGGGGACAAATAACATAGACTGTATCAACGCATCATCAAACTGCCCACCTGATACACCAGCGTAGTCACACTCCAGGCCAGCACAAGCTCAAAAGCGATCATCTTCAACGTAAAACTCCATGAACCGCTCTCCTTCTTCACAGTGGCCACCGTAGCCACACAGGGTACATACAGCAGGCAAAACAGCATCATACAGTAAGCGTTCAAAGGTCCGAAGCCCGGATAGGCCGCCTGCACATTGGCGATGATCGTCGCCATGCCCGCCGCCGAGTTCGCATTGGACACCCCGAACAATACCGCAAAGCTGGACACCACCACCTCTTTCGCGGAGATACCGGACAAAAGCGCCACTCCGATCTGCCACATGCCAAGGCCCGCCGGAGCCAGCACCGGCACCAGCAGCCGCCCAATCACAGCTCCAAAGCTGTCCGCCGGATTCTCCACCATGCCGCTTATGCCGAAATTCAGCACAAACCAGATCACAATGGAGGCCAGAAAAATAGTTGTACCCGCCTTGGACAGATAATCCTTTACCTTGTTTAACACATAGATGCGAATGGTGCGGGCATTGGGCCTCTTGTACTCCGGCAGCTCGATCAACAGGGAATCGTTGGTTTTCCCCTTTTCCAGCCCGTTGATCACCATGGCCGACAGGATGGCGATGACCATGCCCACCACATACAGGGAAAATGCCGCCAGCCCTGCACAATCTGGGAAAAACATGCCAGAGAACAGCACATAGATGGGCAGTCTGGCAGAGCAGGACATAAAGGGCGTGACCAACATAGTCTTGCGCCGGTCGTGTTCCGTCTCCAGCGCACGGGTAGCCATGATAGCGGGAACAGTACATCCAAAGCCCAGAATCATAGGCAAAAACGCCTTGCCCGACAGACCCACTTTTCCCATGATAGAATCCATCACATAAGCCACTCTGGACATATAGCCGCTATCTTCCAGCACTGCCAACGCCAGAAACAGAATAAAAATGTTGGGCAGGAAGGTCAGGATACCACCCACTCCGGCGATGATGCCGTCCACCACCAGAGATTTAAGCCATCCCGCTACATGCACAGCCTCCAAAAGACGGCTCACAGAACTCGAAAATATCTCCAATCCCTGCTCAAACACACCCTTCAGCAGATCTCCTACGGTGAAGGTCAGAAAGAATACCAGACACATAATCAGCAAAAACACAGGAACACCCAACACGGGATGGGTCAGAAGCCGATCTGCCCTGTCTGTAATAGCTGCTTTTTTGTCCTTATGAAACAGAGTTTCCCCCACCACATGCTCAATATAGGCATATTTACACTGAATGATCTCTTTCTCATAGCTGCGGTCCACCACATTGGTAGTCCGGATGGGATGCTCCTCCCTGACCTCCTCGTCATCCTCCAGCAGCTTGATCGCGTGCCACCTGACAGAAGAATGAGTGGGATAATGAGCCTGCATCATCACCGACAGCTTGGCAATCCTGTCTTCAATCTCCTGAGGATAGTCCAATATGTACTCCTCCGCCCCCTCCTCATAATGGTGAACCACCGCGTGGAGCAGGATATCCAGCCCCGTGCGCCTGGCGGCGGACACAGGCACCACCGGAATACCGCCCAGCATCTCCGGCAGACGATGCAGATCGATCTCCATGCCTCGCTCTTTTACGATGTCCATCATGTTTAGAGCCAGCACCACTGGCTTACCCAACTCCAACAGTTGCAATGTCAGATACAGATTGCGCTCCAGAGAGGAGGCATCCACAATATTGACAATCACATCAATGTCATCATCCATCACACAGCTGCGGGTGACTTTTTCCTCTATGGTATAGCAGGTCAGGGAATAGATACCCGGTGTGTCCACCAATCTGATCCCCATGCCCTCATACTCCGTCTCTCCCTCTACCTTCTCCACCGTGACCCCAGGCCAGTTGGCCACCTTCAGCTTAGAACCTGTCAAAGCGTTGAACAGCGTAGTCTTACCACAGTTGGGATTGCCCACGCAGGCCACGTGGATATATTTTTTTTCGGGTGTATGCTGTCTTTCCATGTATAGCCTCTCTTCTATGTCCTTATCCTTTTTGTCCTGTATTCAACATTTTATGTAACGGCTCTTGTATTGTCGTCACGGAGATGTGCCGGAAGAATTGTACCCTGGGATATCCGTGTCATATTCCTCACAACGGATCAATTCAAAATCACCGTTTTGATACTTATATACATAAGTCATTGAGCGAACCATACTGTCAATGGACCAGCCGCGGAGCACCTGTTCCTCGGCATCGACCTCGTAGTTGGGAATATCCTCAAAGCTCGGCTTATAACAATAGAAACCGTCCTCATAGACATAGACCGCATGTACGCTGTCACCCCTGCTTCCTGCATGGCCCAGAGAAAGGATCAAATCATCCTGACCGTCGAAGGTAACGTCCTCAAAGTAAGCAGGGAATCCGCAGGCATCCCATACATATCTGTCTTTCTCTATATTTTCAAAATCCTTGCTAGGGTAATCCACATGCAACACCTGGATATCCTCACCCTCCACAAAGAAAAAATAGTCCTCCTTATGCTGGTAATTATCTGGCGGCGGCTCCTTGTAGCGCACCCATATCCGCAGGCAGCGATTCTCCCTGTCTACCAACTTTCTACCCCATTCCCTCTTGTACTCCCACTCATAAGCGCTCTCCTGCCCGCTCACCCACTCACAGGCCTCTATCTCCTCGTCCTCGCTGAGAATCACATTTTCCTCTATAGCCTTCAACAGCTTTTCATCTACCACATCACCCCAGAAATCCGTCAGTATAACTTCGCTTAGCTCGGTGAAAATATCTCTGCTGCTTCCCCCATCAGTCTGCGAAGACTCCTGATTGCCTCTTGTAGACACACCTTCGGAAATATCCTGCCTGCCACAGGCAGTTGTCAGCGCAAGCGGCCACAGGATTGCGCTCAAGACAAATACCCTTGAGAACTTCTGTCCTTTCGAACTGCCACATACAACATTTCTCAGATAATCTAAAGGAAAAAATATTCGCATTTGTATTCCTTTCCATACTATTTAACAAGAAAATATTCAATCCTCCTGCGGACATTCGCTCACTTCGATATTGTCTGACAGATGCCTGCCCAGCGCAAGACGAGTTCCACGAACCTGAATGATAAGCGCCCCCCGCCTCTTACGGTTCAGCACTCTGATCCGGATGCCTTCGTTGAGCCCAAGGGCCTGTAGCCGTCGGGTGATCGCCTCCTCCACATATAAGCCCTCCACCGTGTATTCCTGATCTTTGCGCGCTTCATACAAAGTCATCTCCATACCCCTTTTCGCATCGTCATTCCCACGCACTTGTTTATCGCTTGCTCCGTGCCCACTCATTATAGTCCCCGAAAGCTGAATCGTCAATAAAAAAGTGCGCCGGGAGCCAAGGCTCTCCAAGCCTGCTTTTCCCTGTAAACCACACGACCGCGCAGTTGGCAGGCAGAGGTTAATATTGGTGAAAAAGAGAAAGTCTACCCTTACGCCACCTGTAACTCTTAGCAAAAAGAGGGAAGGAACAGGTCCCAGAGAAATACCTTATTTAGATATGCCACTTATATGAAATGCCCGCTTAATCTCTTCAATCATCCGAGCTACCTCATTTAAAGTTCCCACGATATCCGTCATCCTCACTTTCTCCCCTTCATCTATGACGCCATCCCGCATGATGCTCACCAGATCCTTTGAAATATGATCCATATCCTGCGCATATCCCAGAAACTTCAGTACCAGCCGGTCCATCTTGGCATCATCCTGAATGGATATCTGATCCTTGATCAGATAATCCGTCGTGACATGAAACAACTCACTGACAGCCACCAGTTTCTCAATCTCTGGATAAGATGTGCCCAATTCCCATTTTGACACCGTCTGCCTGCTCACCTGCAATTTATCCGCAAGGGAAGCCTGAGACATGCCCGCCTGCGAGCGTAGCGCATAAATCTTTTCTGCAAAACTCATTGTCTCCTTTATCCTCCTGTACTCATTTGACAATAGTATACCATTTCCCCTCGAAAATAGAAACCAATTATGATATACATTTTTTAAAGGCAACGGCAACTGGCAGTTGCCTTTAAAAATTTTCTGCAATCCTGAGATCACTATCACCTTCGCCAATGGTACACATCCTCATGCTACTTTTTAAAAGCTTTTCACATATATTTTCCTGCATCATACTATAATATCAACCAACCCTGCAAAATATGAAAGGAGCACCATGAAAGATTTTGGTTTTGACGGCAACTGTGACAAATTCCCAGTGGGCATGGCCTATGTACCCTGGCAGCAGTTTGACAAAATCTGTGACAATCTGGAAGAAGGCTTCCGCGACGGAACCATCTTTCCTGAGCTGAATAAACCCTTTACAGGAAGGAGATGTGTGCAATGCTGAGTCAGGAAGGAACGCGTATGTTAAACGATATCCGCATCGTGGACTTTGTGCTGGTGGATTTATCCCTGTATCTGGACACTCACCCATTTGATCAGGAAGCCATAGAGTACTTTAATCACTATACCAGAATCAAGAACAAGATGAACCGAGATTTCTCCATGAGGTATTTTCCACTCACCAAGGATCTTGCGGAGTCTAACAAGGAATGGAGATGGGGCGCTGCTCCTCTTCCATGGGAAGGAGAGTGTTAAGCTATGTGGAGTTATGAACGCAGATTGCAATTCCCTGTAAACATCAAGGAGCCCAACGCCCAGCTAGCTCAGGCAATCATCTCTCAGTTCGGCGGTCCAGACGGTGAGCTGGCCGCCAGCATGCGGTATCTGTCACAGAAATTTGCCACTCCTTACAAAGAGGTGGCTGGACTACTCAATGACATCGGCACGGAGGAACTGGCCCATCTGGAGATCATCGGCGCCATCGTGTTCCAGCTCACCCGTAACCTGTGCATGGAGGAGATCGAAAAGAGCGGTTTCGACAAGTACTATGTAGATCACACGCTGGGGATCTGGCCCCAGGCGGCGGGGGGAATCCCCTTCAACGCCTGCGAGTTCCAGTCCAAGGGCGATATCATCACCGACCTGTTTGAAGACATGGCCGCCGAGCAGAAAGCCCGCAGCACCTATGACAATATCCTGCGCCTGGTGGACGATCCGGATGTATGCGCTCCCATCCAGTTCCTGAGAGAGCGGGAAATCGTTCACTTCCAGAGATTCGGTGAAGCTCTGCGCATCACCCAGGATAAGTTAAACAGCAAGAACTTCTACGCATTCAATCCAGGCTTTGACCGTTGCAAAGACTGTAATGACACGCCTGTAAACGCTCCCGGATGCGACTGCTAGAGAGAATGGGGTATTGGATAGGGGGATTATCAGTCCCCCTTCCAAACCACTGACAAATTAGCTGCTATGAGCAGGGATAATCTGCTCAGCTTTATCCTGTAACCATTCCCGCTCCGGAATAGGTGGGAATCAGTCCTCTTCACACATAATACTGCGCCTGCGCGTTCCACAGCTCGGCATACTTGCCGCCCCCCGCCAGGAGTCCCTCATGGCTGCCTTTCTCGATCACCTGTCCCTCGTGGAACACGGCGATCTCGTCACAGAACCGGCAGGAGGAGAGCCGATGGCTGATATAGATGGCCGTCTTATCCTCCACGATCTCATTTAAGCGGGTATATATTTCATACTCCGACAGAGGGTCCAATGCCGCCGTGGGCTCATCCAGCACCAGAAAGGGCGCGTCCCGATACAGGCTCCTGGCGATGGCCAGCTTCTGCTCCTCGCCGCCGGAGAGCCGTATCCCCTCTTCATCGTCCTCACCCTGATACAACAGAGTCTGCAGGCCCTTCGCCGCCTGTGTCCGATACCACTCCCCAAGCCCAGCTTTCTCCAGACATTCCACCGCTCTTCCCCCGTCATAGGACAGGCCTGCCGCAATGTTTTCTCCCAGCGGCGCATCCAACAGCTGAAAATCCTGAAACACTACAGAGAACACTGACATATACTCCTGATAATCGTATTTCCGGATATTGATGCCATTTAGCAGGATTTCCCCCTCCGTCGGATCATATAGCCTGCACAGCAACTTGATAAAGGTGGTCTTGCCGGAGCCGTTCTGTCCCACCACCGCCAACTTCTCTCCCACGTTAAACCGCATGTTCACGTGACGCAGAGCATATTCCTGACTGTCCGGATACCGGAAACTCACATCCCGGAATTCCACCTCATACTGCCTGTCGCTCCTCTTTTCCACAGTCAGACTGCCCTGATACATCTCATTGGGAATATCCAGATAATCCAGCACCTGCTTTAAAAATACTGTATTGCCCCGCATCTGTGCCCCCATGGAGAGCAGCTCAGAGATGCCGCCTGCCACGGACAGCAGCGCCCCCACATATTGCGTCACACTGCCCACGCCAAAGGCGCCGTACCAGGCTTTCAGGCACACATAGAGATAGATGCAGCCCATCATGCACTGGGACAGTCCGGCAGTGACGGCGCCGATTACACCTGCCAGCCCCCTCTGCAACTGATCAAACACCCCGCCGAGCCCCCAACTGTTCCCCTTATCCAGCATCTCCAGTGCATACAGGTCCTGACGGTACATACGGATATCCAGCGCACGCTTGTCCTCCCTGAAAATCATAAAGGCATAAAAGAGGAAAAAGCGATTTCCCGACCGGCCCGCCTCGGTGGTAGCAAGCTCCGCCTTTATTCTTTTTGCTGCCAGAACAGGAGACAGAATCAGTACCGACACTATCCCTCCCACCGCCAGAATCAGCCCCACCTTAAGCAGCGGCAGGTCCTGATACTGAGGCTTCACTGGCAGCGTGAACAGGGACACCGACAGGGCGATACCGCCGCATACCTTGAAGAGTACACCTATCAAAGCTGGCAGCATATATGTAAACTGCCATATTCCCCTTCCCCCGTAATTCGATGTCTGTAGAATCTGCGACAGTTGATCGATGCAGCGGGCGTCGTCCGCCCGGGCAAAGTCCATATTCAGCGTCTTCTCTCCGTAGATCCAGTTAACCCAATATGATTCGGTATATCTCTGGCCCTCCTCCATACGCCGAAGGACCGAGCCCACAATCCCCAGCACCGCCGTCAGCCCCAAGATCAACAACACCCACCTGGTCAGCATCTCCGGCCGGCGTGCCACCGCCAGCTCATTCAAGAACCTCGCTGAGCAGTACAGCGGCACATAGGGAGACAGCGCCTCCACGATCCGCGCCGCAAACCGCAGGGTAAAAAAACCTGGCCTGGCTTTCGCGCAGATGCCAAATATCCGTCTGTTGATCTGCCAGACCTCCCCGAGTGATAGCTTTTTCTCATCGGACATTTCCTATACCTCCTTCTCTTCCCCGACTTCTCGATAGTACTTGCTCTGGATCAGGAACAACTCTGCATATCGGCCTCCCAGCTCCATCAGTTCCTCGTGGGTGCCCTCCTCCCGTATCTCTCCATTCTCCAGCAGGAGCACCCGATCGCAGAAACGAGTGCTGGCCAGCCGATGAGAAATATATACGCTGGTACGTGCCTGGGACAACTCATTGTACCGCTGATAGATATCCTGCTCCGCCAGGGCGTCCAGCGCAGCCGTGGGTTCATCCAGCAACAGCACCGGAGCGTCCTTGTACAGCATACGGGCCATCATCAGCCTCTGCAGTTCCCCACCGGAAAGTTCTACGGCCTCGGGATACACTACTTTCTCCAGCCTGGCATCCAGACCGCCAGGCAGACGCTCTATCCGCTCCCGCACTCCCGCACGCTCCAGACAGGTCCACACCCTATCCTTCCTGGGGGAACTGCACTGGGCCACATTCTCCGCTATAGAACCGCCCAGAATAGAAAAATCCTGGAATACCGCGCTAAACAATCGATAATACTCACGCCGGTCATACTCCCTGATATCTACCCCGTTTAGTAACACCGTCCCCTCATCCGGGTCCAGGAAACCACTGAGCAGCTTGATCAGCGTGGTCTTACCAGCGCCGTTTGCACCCACCACTGCCAGCTTCTCCCCTGGCTTTACCGTCAGATTGAAGTGGTAAAGTACCGGTTTTTCCGCATTTGGATACCGATAGGTCACATTCCGCAATTCAAAAGTACAGCTCCCTCGGCTGTCCAGAACCGGCTTTTTCCCTCCTTCCATCAAAAAGGGCTCCGGGTAATCAATAAACTCTCGAATCGCAGATATCTCAATACTCTGTCTGTGCAGATCAGTAAAGCCGCCAAGGATACCAGTGATCCAGGCGGTAAAGCCAGTCACGGCCATAAAATACAGCAGAAACTCTCCCGCAGAGAGCTCTCCTTGCAATGTGATTGCCAACAGATAAGCATAGGCAATACCGTTGCGCAGAATATCTAACGCCAAACCCGCCATATCCGCCAAAAGATTGCTTATGCCCCGTCGTTTCTGGATATCCTCCGCCAGCCTTAGATACTTGTGATGCATCCCCTCCAGCCACTCTCTCATTCCGAATATACGCACATCCTTGGCCAGTTTGGAATTACGGACGGCCTGGAGTAAGTCCTCCTCCCTGCGGAAAGGCTCCGCCGCTTCCTCCTGGAAACGATATTCCTTCTGTACAAAATGATAGCTGATCAGATAACCCAACCCTGTAGTAAACAGAGTAATCAGGATCAGAAAAGGCTGAACCTGCGTGAGCAGCGCCAGATAGATGCCGAAGCAGATCAGGTTCTCCAGAATGCGGAACATAGTTCTCCAGATCGCCTCCGCCGCCGCTGAACCACTGCCATCGCATGCCTCCATCCCCTGGCCCCATTTCCCTCGAAATTCCTCGTCCAACAGCAATGGATAGGAACAGCTTCCCACCTTGGCATTAATCCGATTCACCATACATGACCTGGCCACGACCAGACGAATCCACTGCTGATCCAGATATCCTTTGACGGCGTGGGCCGTGAACAGCCCCAACGCAAAAACGCTCAGCGTTTTAAGCAGCATTTCCAGCGACTGCCGCTGCTCCAAGAGACGCAACAGCGTGGGCGACAGGTACAGACCGATAACACTGATCACCACGCTGGCCAGTACCTTAGCACTCTGTTGGAACAACAATCCCGGCACCTCATCCCTGCTCAACCTTAGCAGGTATCGCATATTGCTGCAAATGCCATACTGTGGCTTGCTCTTTTGGTCTTTACATACTCGCATATCAGATTTTTTACTCATGATGCTCTCCTCCCAACTTGTGATATGGCGAATTACATTATAATTCTTAATCTGTGCTTAGCATATCACAAAAAAACAAAGGCATTACATTTCGGGGACGAAATGTATGCCCTTGGGGACGAATGTCATTTTGATAGCTAAGTTATTGGGGCAATAGAACTTCTGTGGTAAAGGCTCCGTCCTCACTTCCCCGTCGGATATACCCCTGATACCGCTCGATGATCGTGTCAATGCGCACCAGACCATAGCCATGGCCCTGGCCCTTAGTGCTGGCAAAACGCCCGTTCTCCTGCCGTTGCTGCTTCTTCTGCGCTGTGGTATTGGTGAGGGAGATATAGAGCTGGGTATTCTTCATCTCCATATAGATGCGAATCATCCGCTCCTCCTTGGGTAGCTGCATGCAGGCCTCAATAGCATTGTCAAACAGATTCCCCAGGATGATACACAGATCGACGCCGGACGCTGTCAAGGTCACCGGCACATGGGCGTCTGCACGCACCTGAATATCCTTGGACCTGGCAAGAGATATCTTGCTGTTTAGGATGATATCCGTCATCCGATTGCCGGTCTTCAGGGCCAGATCCACCGTATTTAGGTCCTTCTCCAACCCGTCCAGATACGTCTTGACTGCCTCCAGATCACCCAGTTCGGCATAATTCTTCAGCACCTGGATATGGTTGCGGTAATCGTGCCGCCATCCCCGGGTCTGATTGTACATATTCTCCACCTCGGCATAATGAGTGGAAAGCAGATCGCCCTGATAACGGGCGATCCGCCTGTCAATGATCCTGTCCAAGATAGACATGGTGCCTTACTCTCCTAACAGCATTGCCATTTTCTCCGATACCTGTCTGGCATCCATCGCAAAATGCTGCATGACTGATTTCCGGATATCTTCATCACTGCTTCCCTGCCTCATCATACGCAGCATATGTGTGGCTATCGCTTGATTCAACTGAGCCTCTTCCGCTTCAAATCGAAACTCTTCCGCTTTATTCCGAAACTCTTCCGCCTCATTCCGAGCCTCTTCCGCTTTATTCCGAAACTCTTCCGCTTCATTCCGAGCCTCTTCCGCTTCATTCCGAGCCTCTTCCGCTTCATTCCGAAACTCTTCCGCCTTCTGCCGCTCAACAGCCACTTTTCTTCTTTCTTCCTGAATATCCAATTTCGCATTCTCAAATAACAAGCCCATTTTACGCTCCTTTATCTTGGCGACTGCGCCTTCCACCTCATTCTCCGGCAGATTCATATGATAGAGCAACGCCCGCAGCACATCGGACAGTATTCCCAGAAGATGCTCCGGCGTATCTTTCAGAATATGCTCTAACTGTTCTTCAGGAATATCGGTAAACGCCGACATATCCTCATAGGTCTGAATCTTGCCAAACAACATTGCCAGCGATATTTCATCCCCCTTCGCCAGCAGCTCCTCATTGCTGTAGTCCTGCAGCGTTACCAGTTGATACTGGAAATGTGGCAGATATTTACCCAAGAGCTTTCCGCAGAGTATCTTGTCAGCCAGATCCGTGGACGCCGTCCATCTGTCTGTACCCTCGTAATACACAATAGGCAGAATCGGCGGATACCGAAACTCTTTCCGCCTGCTGATACCCGGCCAAACTCTATCCATCTCCTTCTCGTAATCCTCCCAGATATGGACCATGTACCGCAGCAGTTGCATAACCACATTATACTCTACTTTGGTCTTATGTTCAACCAGAGAAATGACGTAAAGTGGCAGTCCTAGCGGGTCGTCTGCGTCCTGTGCCGGCAAATACCGTGAGAGATTCACACGCTTGACTGTATCGCTGTTCCGCTCCGTACTATACAGAGGAACATAACGCTCGGACACATCCTCAATATCTTCAGGCTGGATATACCGCAAAATCTCCATATCCGCATAGTCGCGAAGAAATTGCGAGCTGAGAATATTGTTGGCAAAGATGATTTTACTGCTGCTGTCCCTAAGTATAGGATTATTAATCTTTGTACTGTTAAAAACAGTTTGTGGCGTTTCGGTCATAATAACTCCTTTCTGATCACAATTGTACCCGTCCGTCGATATACCCTGAAGAAACATTTCATCTATACTGCCAGACAAAATTCACGCAAAATGAGTACAAAATGCCTCCAAAAGCACAAAATGCTTGTCCGTCATTTTAATTTCGGATAAACCCGGAACGAGACGTTCCATTCACCTTCGGCAAAACCGAAGAACAGATACTACAAATGAATGTCTGATATTCGAATGTATATGGATCATAACACTTTTATGGAGTAAATGCAAGAAAAATTTTTAGACATAAGGCATATAAAAAACAGAGGGCCGGCTTGCGGCTCCCTGCTTTATGCGTTCTCATAGACAGCTACTCATTGATTCAGGCTGTCCGCTACCTTACAGACAAGCTGCTGGAAACGCTCCTGATCGCGCAATGGCGCAAAGCAGGCGTCCCGTTCCAGCCCCTGCAGGACAGCCAGCTTCAGCTCCCGGCTCATCTCCAGCTTCTCCGGCTCCGGTGCGATAGCGGGAGCAAATACCAGCGGGTTGGGCGGAGCCATCTTGTCATTGATCTGATCCGCCAGCTTCTCCAGATAGGCGAGCGCTTCTTCCTGTCTGCCGATGCGCAGGTAGACCTCAGCCAGCACACCGCTTCCCATATTACCACCTATAGAAAACATACTGTCAATCTGCTCCAGAATCCTACAGATCTCCATAACCCTGTCAGGCTCCAGTCCCAACTCTTCCTCCAGCAGACTTACCAGACAGACCCGCAGATCAGACACCAGCTTATAAGTCTGCCTTTGCAATGTCCCCCAAGCCTGCTCCCGCTCTCCCTTTTTGAGATACAACCGCACCCACAGGGCCGTAAAATCCCCTGTCTCAGTCACATTTTCCCTCAGCAGCTTCTCAGCCTCCGCAAACTCCCCCGATGCCAGACAGAGGGATACCAACATGGATACCGAGGGAAAATAGTATGCCGGATCGCCGCTATCGTGCAGAGCCTGTGCCAACTCCTTCTTCCATTTTGCCCAGCGCTCCCTGTCTGATACACTTCCTTGATGATGCTCCTCCGTCAAGCTCCCCTCCATGCCCAGCGCCGCATTCATCTCCAGAAAGGACAATGCGCCTATAGCGCTGAATTTCAGCGGAATATCGGAGGGGTATCTGTGCAGTAGCGCGCGCAGCTTCTCCTCCGCCGACGCCGCTTCTCCCTGCCTTGCCAGTTCAATGATCTCCGTCATATACTGCCCCAAGCTCTCCTGGGACAGCCCCTCCTCGAATGTCAATAAATCATCCACATTGGTTCCCAGCGCTCTGGCCAAAGGGCAGAGCAGCGTAATATCCGGGTAGGAGTTGTCTGTCTCCCACTTGCTCACCGCCGGAGCGGATACGCCCAGTGCCGCCGCAAGCTGCTCCTGTGTCAACCCTTTTGCCTTGCGCAGTTCCATGATCTTGGTTCCTATTCTCAATTCCATCACTTATCACCTTTCCTTATTTTGAGTTCCGCTTCTCCCCTCCTGGCACCTTCTCGGCTTGCCTTGGGGTTCGCTATTATAGAATTATATTTCGGCCGATAAGGTAAGTATATGATGAAATCGCCCCGTCCGCAATGGAGGGGAAGTAAACTGTCAGGCAGATTTTCTTAACCGCAGGTAAAATCGCTGCTAAAAATAGGCGATCAGCGCCTGGTTCAGTCCATCATAATGCCTGCGGGACAGAGGCAGCGCCGTGCCGTCCTTCAGCGTTACCTGCTCTCTTGTGATCCGCCGGACAAATCGCAGGTTGACAATGAACGAACGGTGTATCCGGTAAAAGCCTTCGTCCAATTCTCCCGCCAGCTCGTTCAGACTTCTTTTGACACTGTAGTCCTCCTTTGCGTGTATGGTAGTATAATTGCGCATAACCTCCAGATAGCGGATCTCATGCAATGGCAGTTGCACTACCCCATCCGGCAGGGGAAGCAGCATCATGCGATCCCTGATGCTGATACGCTCCATAGCCCGGTCCAGCACCTGTCCCAGACGCTCTCCTGTCACCGGCTTTAACAGATAATGCAATGCCTCCACGTCATAGCCCTCGGCAATATAATCCATATAGCCCGTGAGAAAGATGATCTGCATCCCAGACCCATACTGCCGCAGGCGCCTGGCCAATTCCAGGCCGTTCATTCCCTTCATCTCAATGTCCAGCACCAGAATATCAATATCCTTATTTCCCTCCCAGGCAAATAACAGGGCCTCCGCCGTGGGAAAGGAAAGCAGCTCCGCGACGATTCCTTTTTGTCTTCTCCACTCTTCGATCAGGCGGCTGACATAGTCCGCGTCCGCGACATTGTCGTCGCATATGGCCAGCTTCATAGCTCAACTCCCTTCAATTCCACATACAGCGGCTCATGACCCACCGCAGGCAGGAATTTTTCCAGCAATTCTCCCATCCTCAGCCGAATACTGGAGGTGTTCATGCAGGGATGGCAGCCAAAATATTCCCCCTGCAGGATATCCCTGTCTATCAGCAACTGCACCTGATGCCCGGTATCATGCATCAATCCCATGACACTGACGCTGCCTGGGCTGATATGCAGATATCGCTCCATATAGACGGCCTCCCCAAAGGACAGTCTGGAACTGCCGATCTGAGCGGAGAGCTCCTTGGTCTTGAACACCTTGTCCCCCGGCATCATCAGCAGATAAAATTGCGTCCGCTGGCGGTTGCACAGGAACAGGTTCTTACAGATCACTGCTCCCTGCAGCGCCTCATCCACCGCCTGACATGCCTCCATCGTGTTGGCCTGCATATGGTCTATCCGCTCATAGGAGATGCCAAGCTGCTCCAGCAGCTCATATACCGCCAACTCCCGCCGCCGGCGATGCGCCTCCTGCCTCTCTGGTCCGCCAGGCTGAAGCGCAAGACATTGCTCCAGAGGCCGTGCCTTTCCCCTATACCAACCAATCATGCCGCTTTTTTTACAGTAATATCCCGCGCTGGTCTGCACGATTACATCAAGCAGTTCTCCCGACCGTACCGCCAACGTCGTATCCGCATAGTCGCTGTAGTGGCATCCCCCCTCGCTGTCACGATATGTCCACTCCATTGGACCTGCGAAAGTATCTCCTGAGGACAGCCTTCTCCAGACTCCCATATCCTCATTCTGCCTCAGTAACTCCACCTTGTTCTCGAAATACTGGATATGTATAGTCGCCGCCAGGCCCTCCTGTTCCTCCAACGCCTCCACCTGAGGGGAGCCGTCATAGCCCATCCAACTGATCTCTTCCATATCCGCCTGACTGCCTGGAATGATGACTCCGTTGAGCTGACCCGAACGCTTCAGGCCATTGCCGCCGTCAATACAGAGTATCCCCCTCTCTCGGTCAAACACAGGACTCACATCCTCCCTGTCCGCGCGGTACAGGCAGGTCGGCCAATGCCCCGTCACCACGATGTGGTCCCTGAACGAGTAACCCTGATTATAATAGTCATCGTTCTTCAGGAGAGCCTGTGGGTCTGTTCCCACCAGGCTTTCCACGTCCTCCGTCGGCACGCCGCCATGGACAAAAATATATTTACCCGCCGTCAGGATCGTAGGCCTGCTCCAGAGGAATTCCAGTTCTTCATGGAACTGCTCCAGCATCATATTGCGGTACTCAGCGGCTCTCTCCCCAGCCACCTGACTGACTGGTATTCCCATGTCCGCCAGCATCTCATGAAAGAGGCTTCCGCCCCAGGTCCGCTGCGCCCAGCCCAGAAAACCTACCCAGTCCGTTACCCCCTCAGGAGAATCGTCATCCACCTTCAATATCCGTCCCAAGTCCACGTTGCCCATGGATACATAGACAGGATGCTGCCTGGCCAAGTCCATCACATACTGCACCACACGCAGACTCTCCGGGCCCTTTTCGATCAAGTCTCCCACGATGACCAATATATCGTCCGCACTGTAATGCATCTGCCGCAAAAGCTGAATCAGGCGATCCAAGTGACCGTGTATATCGCTGATCGCCAGGATACGCTGGCCCGGCGCTGTGTCAATGTGTTGTATACTTGTCTTAATCTGATGTGCCATATCCTTCTCCTCATCCCCAATTGTCAGCTTCACCGCTTACGCATCTCCAAAAGTATACCCCATTCCAAGGAAAATTGGAATAGGGTATTTTGATCACTGCTGTCTGGCCCCGGGCAAACGCCTGCGTATCAGCCGATTCCTCAGTTTTTTCCACCTGAAGGGAATCAGTGGATAGAGATAACTGCGGTGGGACAGCGTCTTGTTGCAGCACATGCACAGCCCCGACACAAGAATGCCCGCTCCATAGCCCCAGACGCCAAACACAGCCGTCAGAATCAGCGTGATAATCCGCATGAATTTCAGCGCATAGCCCAGCTCATAGTTGGCCTGCGTATAGTTGGCGATGGCTACAAAAGCCATATACAGCATGACCTCGCTGGAGAACCAGCCGCTGTTCACCGAGAATTCCCCCAGAACCAGAGCCGCCATCACGCTCAGAGGCGTGCTCAGCATATTGGGCGTATTCACTGCCGCCAGTCGCAGGCCGTCTATCGCCAGCTCCAGAATCAAGAACTGCCAGACCAGCGGAATATTGGGCGCCTCTTTCAGCAGAATAAACGAAAAGCCCTCCGGAATCCATTGTGGATTGTCTATCAGCAGCAGAAAGGTGGGCGTCATCAGATAAGTCAACAGGGAGATGATAAAGCGGGTGAGCCGCAAATACGTGCCCGTCACTGGTGGGAAATAGTAGTCGTCCGCCTCCTCCACCACGTCAAATATAGTGGTGGGCAGGATCATGGCCGAGGGAGAATTGTCCACCAGCACTACTATATTTCCTTCCAGTACCTGAGCGGCGGCCGTGTCTGGGCGCTCCGTGTATTTGAATTTGGGAAAAGGATTCCACCATCTGCCCGGCACCAGACACTCCGCCAGAGACTCCTGATTCATGCTCAGGGAATCTACCCGAATATTCTGAATTTTCTGCTTGAGCTCCTCCAGGAAATCATGATCTACCCGAGCATCCATATAGCAGAGTACGATATCCGTCTTGGAGCTCTTACCCGCGCTCATCATCTCCATGCGCAGATCCGCGTCTCGAATCCTGCGCCGGATCAGCGCCGTGTTAAAGACCACAGTCTCCACAAAGCCATCCTTGGAGCCGCGCAGCACCTTGTCCTTCTCCGGCTCCTCCACCCCTCTGGACGGATAAGTGCGGGCGTCGATCAACACAGCCTCCTGATAACCGTCGATCAGCAGCGCAAAGACGCCGGAAAGCACATTGGAAATGATCTTATCCCACTGCTTTTCCTGATCTACCTCGATATAGGGAATGCTCTTTTTCAACAGCGCGCCTGCGTCCGAGGGCATATCCTGCGCTTTCATGTCCATAAAATACTGCAAAAGCTTCTGCAGCAGATCATCCTTGCAGAAGCCGTCGATAAAGTACAGGCTTGCCTCCCGTCCCCCGATTTCGACGATACGGGTCACGATATCAAAATTCCGCTCCGTGGCCAGCTTTTTGTCCAGATATGCACTGTCCCTGGTCAACTCACCGCTGACAGCCGTGCTTCCTTCCTGTCCGGATGACTCGTCAGCTGTTTCCGAAGATGCCGGTCCCTGTTCTATTATAACCTCTTCTGGTCCACCCTGTTCTCTGTACCGCTTCTCTCTCTTGTTTAACATGTGAAAACTCCCTTCCCTGATTGCCCATTTACGGGATATTGTTCCATGGGGAGATTTTTTTATGCATAAAAGGAACTGATTACTGGGCAAAGTCTGGAAATTTGATACAATAATACCTGAAGTCATTTACTGTATTTCAGCGGGGAATATTGTCATGAACTTTGGAGACATTCTACGCCGGCTGCGCACAGAGAAGGGAATTGAGCAGAAGCAGTTAGCAATGGAGGTTCAAGTCTCAGAAAGCGCCATTTCCAATTATGAAAATGAAATACATGATCCGGACTTGGATACGCTTCGTAAGCTATCAGAGTATTTTCATGCCATCGAGCCATTGGAGCATCATATATAAGAATGGCTTGGGACAGGTTCACAAAAATTGGATTTTCTATCAAATAATTGGAAATATCTAAAAAAGCATTTCTATTTTTCAAAAAATTTGATAGAATAAATCTTGTCAATATTCACAATATATAAAATAAGGAGCATATCTATGAATTTTGGTGAAAATCTACAGCGATTGCGCACAGAGCGAGGCATCTATCCCAAACAGCTTGCTTCAGCGCTTCATATTTCAGTGGCAACCTTATCCAATATCGAAAAGGGAATCCTCTCTCCCCAGCCGGAAATCCTGTGCCGGATTGCCGATTATTTTCAAGTAACCACGGATTATTTGTTGGGCCGATCCCAAAGTCCCTCCTCCCAGCAGGATATCGAGCGGGAATAGCTCCCCATATGATTTCATATGCATTTCCCTGCAGCAAGTCGGGCCAGAGATCATTTTCCAGTCCCTGGCCCGTCTTTTTTGCCTTCTGATATTGTCCTCAAGTGCGGCTTATCGTCCCCTCCGTGAAAGCTCCAGTCTCCCCCTCCTGCGGTATGTTATAAATAGTGACCCCAATGAAGGCAAGTGTCGCCACAATCCGGATAAACATGAAGATAAACGCTGCCGCCATCCGAGGGAACAACGACACTGAAAAGCTCATAAGCGACATCCCATTGAACATCATTGCAAACATATACATGGGCACCTTGGCATAAACCGCGATCCTGAATAGCTGCTCCGTCGGCAGCTTTTTCCCCATAATCTGCGCAATCACCATTCCTCCCAAGAGATAGACTGCCGCACTCAGGAAATACCAGATAACCCGAAGGCTAAAGTATATCACCAGCAAAACGGCTACACTGACCCCCATGACAGGGAGCAGTTCTTCCTTGAGCCAATCCTTAAAGATAAACTTTTCTCCTCTGTCAGCTAATTCTGTAAAATAACGTTCCTGATACTCCCCCTGCTGCAACACTATTATTTTGTCCTGATCGACAATCAATATCTGAGTATAGCCCGATTGGGCGAGAGCCATTACATCCTCATATGTGTACGCATTCGCATCATTGGTAACCGACACATAAGTACCGTTTTTCGCATAAAAATATTCTTGATCGATCTGCAATTTGCCGTCATCAATCACGATATCAGGAATTTTCTCCCACAGGGGCACTATATAGCCAACCCCAATTACCCCACCAAGCACTGCAAAGTCAGCCAGAGTGACTATCAGTACTAAAAGCACGACAAATGCTATCATTCCCCCTGTCTTGACCTTGACGAGTTGCTGATACTTGGGCGGTATAAAGGCATAGATAAACGACTGAAAAATATTGGGCGCTTTCTGAACGTTTTGGCAGTCCACGGCATTGTCCCTCCATTTGCTGATATAGTTTGTCCTGGCCGCTCGCTCTATGGCAGGCTTAGGGGATTGACAATATTATAACCCTGTTCTTTTAGTCCTGCAAGCAGTTTAATTGCCTGCCCCCTCCTTAATGACTCATAATATACTACAAATATAGCGCCTGCGAAGCATCGCTAAACCCTCTTCCAACAGCAAATATAGCGAATAGACCCGTATCTCCAGCCTCGTTATCATACAGATAAATACCTTCATAGGAAGCGTAGGTGGTACCATCAAACTCGACGCTTTCTCTATCGTTTTGGTTATAATCGGCCACCTTTTGAAGCACTTCCGTATATGGCAAATCCGTTAGCACGGCTGCACAAATACATAATCTGAGCGGTTCCATTCTCTCCCTCAAATCCTGTAGCCATACCTCCGGTTCCATATCCGACGGTTGAGCATAAAAAGCAAACCTGACCTGATAGGGGCTCACCTGATTGTCCCATGATAATTCCACCCGAACATCGACATCAGCATATCTCAATAGACAATATGCCCACTCTTTGATAAACACCTGCGGAATCCCCAGATCAACTCCCTGTTTTCCCGCCTCTTCCTCTATTCGTTCGATCAGTTCCTGAACACTTTCATTAGAACAATTATTGTCAAAAGCAAATCCCTTTCTGCCGTTTACAACTACCTCTATTCCACTGCTCGGATCTGGATTATCCCATACAACGCCTTTGGAGCTTACCACCTTACATACAGACATTTCAAATGACAAGACATTGTTTTCATGCAACAAGGATACCGTCGGCCCATCAAGATATCTGATATCACAATAGTCAAACACTCCGAATACTTGCTCGTAAGAATGAAAATACTTCGGAAGATAGATGGCATCCTGCCCGTCCTCCAAACAGATTACTTCTCCATCACCAGACTTCGCAATGAGCTTGTATAACACGTAAATAACATTGTCTGTTTTTAATGAATTACTCCAATCTACCTGGAGCTTTATGGACGGGTACAAATTCTCAACCCCGCCATCTTCATAAAAATGCAATGTATTCACTCTGACTGGGAATTCTCCTTCTCCCTTATGACCGTCCACCTCGACCTGAGCATGCAGTCCCTGCGCACTGCCTTCCCATGCCGAGCCATCCGTAAAACAGACTTCTGAAACAACTATTGACAGTACTTTGGCATCCTTCAATGACACCTCATTCTCATCTATGAAGAAGAGTTGATCCTTATTGCACGCTCCAGAGACAATACCATCAGGCTCAAAGCACTGACACTCAAAGGGCTGCTCTTCCTGATCACTGCAGACAGACAGCGTTAATGCGTCGATCACTTTGTCTTCGGAGACATTTTTCCAGTTGAAATAAATTCCGATCTTTTCTCCACTGTCATACACACGGAATGCATTCAACTCTATCACTTCAATCGGAGGCTTGGTCTCTCTCCCACATCCAGTCACTAAAAGCAAAATCATGATCAGCAGCAACCATCCGAGTGTTCGTCCTTTCAACATTTTTGTATATCCTCCCCTCTTAATCCATATCCAAAGACACGTTGCGAATACTTTCCGCCTGATAATAGTACTTCGCAAGAATCCTCTCTATCCCTACTCGATCACCTGGTGAAAGCTGCACAAGCTCTCTGGTCAGTGAACCATAGGGACCAATCGCGCCATCTCTAAAAGCCGGAACCTCTACCTTCACAGTATAAACCGGTGTCTGCTGAGGCTTTCCGTTTATATAGAAAACATTCTGACATTCGACTACACAAGATTTTGTGGGCGCTATAACCGTTTCAAGCACCAATGCATCCTCCACAATGGATGTTGTATCCTGCCCTACAAAAGTTATGTTGGAAGGCTTACTGTCTACATCCAAAACAGCAAAAAGAGAGATATGGTATTCTTCTTCTCCCCTCCCGCCATAGCCCAAACCAAACTCACCGTTATCATAGGTCAGATAAGCCGACCAGGAAAAAGCAATTTCATCATCATACACTCCATGCAAACTAATCACAAGACAGGAGCAACCAAATTCTTCAATTACCTCCTGATATTTTGCTCTGTCTATCACAAACTCAGCCAATGGCAGTACCTCTGCTGATTTAATTGATGAGCGATCCGCCATATATGTGCATTGTGAAATCATATCTATTTCGCCAATATCTGAATACCCATCAGACACTTCGCTTTCTATCAAAACATCAAGGTCTTCCGCATCGCCCCAACCCTCGTTAAAGACATAAAATTTCAGCGTATTGCCAGTAACCGCTGCATCCAATATAAGCACTGGCTCTTCTATCGGCTCTAAGTCCAGAATACGCATGCGCACATCTTCTACAACGGAATCCTTCTCCCCCTCATTACGCAAACCGCTCACAATGGAAAATGCCTTTTTAACTTCCCTATAAGTTTGTTTTACAAATGGAACATCCTCGGCAGACGTATAATAACCGGCCGCCGTATATGGCTGTATCTTAGAAAAATATACTTTTCCTATTCTGCTATTTAGATTCCGATTGCATATGACAGAAATTGCAATGGAGCATAAGAAAATAATTGCAACCGCAACGCAAACTACTTTTTTTGCGGAAAATCTTTTGCCCGTACTCTCCCGACTCGTAATCTCCAGCTTAACACATACTTCACTTTCAACATATTCATTTATTCTCTTCAACTGCTCCGTATCCAGCTTCGCAATATCTCTCGCCAAGTCCTTAAAACACCATATATCACGCTTGACGTCAAACTGAAAAATACCTTTTGTATCAAACGGATTTCTATGCTTCGTTTTATCACTTAACAGCAGGATAACCAATCTTCCAGATTGACTATACAACTCATTTTCTATAAACTTATCTATCGTCCTCTGTATTTTTTCTCGCTCATGATCTGCCGTTACCTGTATATAGATTCTTTTATCCTTATCAACCAAATCATATGCCGGCGTGTTTTGGACCTCGTGGTTCTTATTTACCAATTGATATCCGTACATCAGATTCAGCAGGCCGCAAACAAAGTCCTCCATCAATAGATTGATATCCGTCAGACCATTGATATCACACATTTCAATGTAGGATTTGAGCTGAGATAATCTGAGCGTTATATTTTTAATGTATTTTTCTCTCTGCAGCATATCACCTGTCCTCGGTTTTTTATGAGTAAGTATGCGATGTCACGGAACCCTCCTGCACAGCTTCGCCATCATCGTTTCGGACTTCCTCTCAGTCCATGCTGCCTTATTCATTCGATTAAAATTGGCGGTTCCGTATAGAAATCAAACAAACCATTTTCATTTATACCGCTCTTTCTGACGGTTTGCTCATATTTACGTCCTAAAACGTCTTTACATTCATATATGTAATATTCGTCGTCTTTTAGAAGCGGTACAAATATTCTAAATTCTTGATTTCCTCCCAGACAAAAATGTTGATCCCATTTTAAAGTTTTACTTTCATTCTTTACAATATAGCCTTTAATATCACATGCCGCATATTTACCAAAATTAGATAAAAAAGTATATACTATTTTTTTATGCTCATCTATTTCGTCTACTCGAAAATACAAATATGGCCTAAATTCCATTTTCAAGTCTTCTTGCCTAACTTTTTCATTATTTTTGATTTCCAGATTAACAGTAATATATGTTGTAAAAGCACCAATTAATGCACCAATATAGCCGCCAAAAAATCCGGCCCATCCTTCATTAGAAACAGATGAATAAACTCTATTTCTAAATACCACTAATTCTAATACGATTGGAATAATAACTGCAACAATAAAGATAGGTATTAATAATTTAACTTTCCGTCCCATGCGATCATCCTTCCTATGATTTATTGAAACTTTTTCTGAGTCTATAACAATTTTTGGCATGGTTGAACGACCGTTCTACTTCTATGCGATCCGCAATGCCTTCATATTTGAAAATTAAACTCTCAATATAAATGTACCTTGCAGTTTATACTGTTTTTCAGATAATCACTGACAATAATGCACTCCCCAATTTTTAACTCAGGAATAACTTTTTTATATATGTCATCATAAAAATTTGCATTTGACATGATATAATCAACATCATCCGGATTAGCCAGATTAAACGATACAATGCTTCCACACTGGGATAAAGTCGTGGGATCGAGATAACGCGGCCGCTGACTCAGCAACACAATATGAAGACCCAGCTTTCTACCCTCTCGCGCGATGCTGTTAATCACATCCTTGCAAAAGGAGCTTTTCGTACTAGGGATATAATTATGGGCTTCTTCAAGAAAAATGACAATCCTGTTGGGAACCTCTTCCCCCTCTGGCAGCATAATATAATTTTCACGGCGGTAATTCAGTAGCTGATTAAGGTACAAGTATATTAAAATTTCCTGTTCCTCAGAGGATAACTTCTGCATGTTAAAAACATATGACTCTTTGGGAATCACATTTGTTTTTGCACCAATTTTCAAATCTACATCTCTTAGTTTCTCACACAGGGAAGCTAGGTAACTGCTTCGATCATATGCCTTTCTGCCAGAATAATCCACAACCTCCTTAGGCTTATAGAATTCCATTACTTTATCCGCCAGTTCCCTTGTTTCTATTGTTTTGGGCATTACTATTTTATCCGTAACAGCCTTTAACAATGAAATCTCCGAATTGTTCAGGCGCAAAATCTTTTTTATCAGCTCCATATCCAGGGGAATAGAAAACCTTGTGGCATCTATTTGTTTCGCATTTCTGATATTGATGTATTCATTGGTGGGGGTAAATACCATATATTGCATAGATATATTGCTTAATACAATTCTTGTAAAATTACTCTTACCCTGCCCACTGCGACCGATCACGGCCATATGTGTCGTTAGAAGCTGCCGAAAATCCAGCCATACCGGAACATCCTCTCTCTTCTTCAGGTGCCCGATCTCCTGTGTGCCTTCCCTCTGGATGATTCCATGGGCAATAGCAATCTCTTCTGCCGAGGCTTTCACCACCTTACTTCCTGGAAGCGCTATATACCAATAGTCTTCATATATTTCCTGAGTTTCATCGATGCTCGCTATGGAAACTGCATCTGCAACATAGATATTATACTTGCTGTAATCGTCACCCTCACCGATATATCTCACAAAATCGCTCTCAGCCAAACGCTTGTTGACCACTCTTACACTGCGAATCCGGTATATAGTCTTACGGCCATCATGCTCAATTTTTGCATAGTCTGTTTCTATTGCTCCTGAGGAATAAAAAGTCATTTCCTGAACGCCGCTTCCCGATGCTACGATTCCCAGTAAATTACTCATACTTCTTTTTCTCCCCTTCAATATAATTCTCGCAATCCGCCAGAATCGCCGGTAATCGAGTTTTCTCCGAGCCCTTTCCCCCTGTGATTGGCCATGCCTCCATTCCCTCAAATTGCATGAATACTTTTTGAATATGTTCCTTTTCCTGGTCTAATGTATCCTTTTTCAACATCTGGCTAAACAGGTTTATCCTGATTGGATAAATATCTGTATCATCATAAGAGCAATAATACGTCTTCAGCATGGTGACTCCGTCATCATCAGGATATGGGCCTAATATCTTCCCTCGATATTTATCCTGAAACAGAAGATGTAGATCACTCTTTGGGGGTACAGAATAATGTTCTATATAGTTTCCCATAAACGATGCCAAATGATAAGAGACAAACATAATATGAAGCCTCTGCATGGGTAATCCCAGATATCCCAATCTTCCAATAATTTTTTCAGACTCAAACTCATCTCGTATTAGAAAAGTCAGATCATCCTCCGGGTACTCACGCACCTTATCCAAAATAATCGTACAAATATATTCGGAAATAATTCTCTCCTGAGCTGCCCGAGAACGTTTCTGCATTTCTTGGTAAAGACTATTCTTCTTTTCCAGAAACATATAGTCTGTCGCAATGTCACTACTACTGATCTGGAAATCAGTAGCACTTTGCATTGTTTTTACTTGTTCGCCTTTTTCCTCATATATAGCTATGGGATTGTAAGTGATACTCCCCCGCACCGATATCTCATTGGCAGACGGTGTAGGCGTAAACAAATAGGAAATTCCAAACCATCGTTCCATCTCTCACTGCTCCTTTTTACCTGCCAGCTCTTTCTTCAGCATATTGATTGCATAATTGCAGGCGACATCATCATTTCCAATTCTAAACACATGAAAGATAACTTTTTCCTCTTCCCTTTTATTATTTGCCGAATATTCCTGTAAACCGATTTCAGCCCGGCTATTTTGATTGACCCACAATTCTTTTTTCCCACGGGGAATCAGTATCATCTCCTGTCCGCAGTCCGTTCCATCAATCCGACTATACGCCTGTCTTGATGAGGGAGAAGAAAAATATTTGGTCGGCGTATAAATATCAATCAATATCGTGCCGGGATAATTCAAAATGATTTTCTTCCTCGCCGCATTTAATTGCTTATAAGTAGCATTAGATACCAACTCATCCAATTTATCATCCTGCACTGGCGAATAATCATAATCCTCGCAAGAATCATCCGTCTGTTCATATTCACTACCCAAGAGCTGACTGTACATATACTTTAATATCCTGATCTCTTTGGGTTCAGCCGATCTACTTTTCTTCGCGTGAAAAACTAAATTCATACATTGCCTGATACTACTCTTTACTTCTTCACTGATCGACACAGACAAATCTTTCTTACTCTTTATATCATAGTCCCCGTCATCCCCAATCATATTGTATAAATCCTCAATCGCCATCAGAATATGGTAACTTCCCAGATCTTCGCTGATTCCTCCATCCTTCTTCCAGACAGAGGAATCATTATACTTTTGAACAAAATACGTTGTAATAATATATTTTACCGCCGCTTCCAGAAAACGTATTTTAGCGTCATAATATAATTCTTCATACATACGTGCTCTTTCGTCTAAGAGACGAAGGGCATACCATGCCGATTTGCCATCCAAGGCAATCAATCCCTCCTGTGTAATATAGGCATCCTTTAACAGCTCTGTCAGGAATTCCTCTCTTGTCAGTGCCAGACTTTTTTTGGCATTCTCCGCATCTGTAAAAATATATGCGATCTTATCCGCATCAATCGAACTGTTCATTATGGCATCCATATAACTTACGCCATAGTTTCCCTCTATACAACCAATTACCTCTTTGGTTTTAACATTATATTTCTTCAGAATTTCTCTCAATTGACACTCGTCATTATCCACCAAACCCTCAATGATAATCTTAGTGTAATGACCATGCTTAAAGCTTTGTGTCTCACCTGCCAAGTGCCAGGACAGTTCGTCAAATACATCCTCCAGCAGATGAGAAAACGGCAGATGTCCACAATCATGCAGCAATCCTGCTGTATAGATCAGAACTTTCTCAAAAGGAGACTCCTTCTTGTTGCTGTTTTGACATAATTGTTCATACATCTTTACGGCAATATCCGCCACTTCAATAGAATGATGCCATCTTTCATTTTCTTCCTCGGACTCCAGCCAATAGGATTTCAATCCAAGCTGAGAAACAGAACGCAATCTATTAATCTCCGGCATTTTCTCCAATGTGCGCTTCAACTGTTCCTGATAGTCTGGCTCCAGCACAATTTCCGGCGTAGGCTCCTGCCGTTTCTTTTTAGCCAGAGAATTGAGCTTTTGTGTCCCTTTTAAGGCAGTGGTGATATAAGCACAGCTTTCCAGATGACTTTCCTTCACCACTTTATCAATAATATTGGAATGTCCTCCCTTTGCTTTGTCTGATAGATCATTTATGTCCAAAAGGGGAATCTCTCTCTCCTTAATCAATTGCAAAACAAACTTTAACAATACATCATCCCAGTTACAGCTTAGTCCCACTGTAATAACCGCCGAGATCTTCGTAGAAATATACCGCCAGATAGCCGTGATAATCTCTCTCGTATTGTAATCCTTCTCATAAGTTCCGGGCATCGTCATGGTGACGGCCAACTTACTCTTACAAAACTCACATTTCAGATCGGCCATATTCCGCAAATTACGCTTGGTAAACGCTGGAACCTTTTTCCCAGTTTCCGGACAATATCCCTCCCCTTTCTCACCAGAACAAAACAGCCAGAAGACATCTCCATTAGCATGAAGGACACACTGATTATATGGCGGATCCTCAAAGGGACTTTTCCCACGGCGGTTTCTCTTAAAATACTTTTCTGCCAGTCTTTTGTCAAAAATAGGAATACCATTTCTGATATCTCCTGTGTTGATCAGGGCAAAGTTTATATAATTGTCAAAATTAGCGGACAGACAAAAGGCTCCCAGTGTATCATACATTTCGGCAATTTGCTCAGACGCCCTTGAAGTCTCTGTATTCAAGGCGCCATATGTTTTCCCATCGTGCTCTATGCACTTAAAAAAAAACCACTCACAATACTGTTCCCAGATCTCTTTGATCTCCTCATCAGCACTGCTTTCCAGAAAGGAAAATACTTTTCCAAGCCACTCCCGGTCAACATGGCGTAAGTCTTCTTCAACAGGGTTAAATAATTCCTTAAACTCTCTGAACTTGCTCCCCGTCGCAGTTGATTGAACAACACATTCTCTGAGTTTCCAGATCATTTGACTCAGACAGGGAAGCCCCTCGGGTAAATACTCCCCCTGTGGCTCGTCATTCTTTATGGCGACATCGCTGGCTGATGCGCCAGCTCCGACAATGATCAGAGGGATCTTCCCCTTTTTCCTCTCCTCAAGCATATAGTCCACCAGTTCTTCCAGCTTGTACTCAAATCCACTGTCCCCGTCAGACTCCTTTACAACGGCATTCTTCCACTGTTCAAAAGAAAACTTCTCCATTTTTCCACCCCCGCATATCGCAAGCCTGCTTGCGATACTGCACCAATAAAGAGTTTGAAAGTTTACTTTCAAGCTTCCCTCTCTTTTGCATTCTTTTACACTGGATTTTTCTGCAAATGTCTCTTACATTTTCTGCCTTCCTCATCATCTATTTCTGCACGCATTTGCAACAATTCCCTCTTTTCTTCAGAAGACCTATTTAAAGACAGAATAAACTGCAGTTTCATATGCGAGACGGATTTATTTTTTAAAATATTCATTGCCTCCCGTGCATTGAAATATTGTTGACAATAGAATGCATAATCCCTTGCTTTAAACGAATCTGTCTCCTCCTGTCTATAATATTCCTCTACTATATCCTGTGTATGGAACGTTAATCTCTCTATCGCCTTTTCTACATCCAAGTCCGTAATCGATTTACCATGAACATTTCGAATGGCAAAACCCCAGGTATTGCGGCGCATATCTTTTTCCAGTTCGATCTCTTCCACTTCCATATTGCTAAATAAAATATCAATTTCCTCTTTTCCCAACAGCAAATATCCGCTTTTTCCAAAAGGCCTTTCTCCCACAGACAACGTTTTACGTTCGCTAAATACCAGTACTCCGTTCTCTTTTAAGAGCGATAGTATCAGATTAAGTTCTTTGCACCACTCGTCAACTCCTATTTCATGCAGTACATTGTATAGCAACACTATATCCATCTGTCCTTTCAGTGCAGCGACGGCCTCCTCCGACTCAAACTTTTTGCCAAATACAAATTCACCGCTTACAAATTTGTCTGTCACTTTCACATATTTATCATAGACATGATATTTTATCTTGGGCCATTCTACAGCTGGTCTTGATTCATAGTCCATCTTCATACACATGCCGATCCGTGCCTCGCCAGCCCCAAAGTCCAACACCTGTAGCTCTTCGCCGCCATTATGCTCTAACAGCTCCTTAACCACTTGTTTCATCTTTAAATACTGCGGATCATCCGCCTTTACACGCTCAGAAACGGTCGGACGCTGGAAACACTCCGCCATATATTCTGCATAGGACCACGAGTCTACAGAGACTAATAACTCAGAGATGGAGTGATTGCCATCTTTTCCATATACCAGTGTGTTCATAATATCCTGATAAACCGTTCCACTGACTTTTTTCAACTCTCCCTGTTCAAAATAACATATTTCCTCAAACTCAAATTCGGGAAGCAGAAAAACCGAATGAGTGGCAATAAAGACACAACAGTTCACGTCCTTCAGATTTTCCCTGAACATCTTAAACAATTCCTGCAACACCGCAGGATGCAGATGGGTCTCAATCTCGTCGATCAACAACAAAGACGGTTTGTTTACATTGGCCTGAATATACAATAAGGCCAACGAAAAAATTATTATATTGCGCTCTCCGGGAGACAAGACCTCTACCTCCTGTGCCAATATATTAGCCTCACCTGTACTGGAATTGCTGATATAGATTTTCCCATTGTTGATATGTAATGTCCGTTCCAACATTTTGCTCAAATATCTATTTATTCCCTCCAGCAACCTCTCCGCACGTTCTGAAAAGTTGCTGCATAAGCCCTCCAATGAAACAATAAATCTGGGCAGTTGATCCTTTATCTTGGCAAAAAGGTCTCCCTTGGCTTCCCTTGATAGAGGCTGATTAAAAATCAAATTATCGGTAATATTTTCCGACTCCTCAGAGGGGGAATCCGCCTTTTCCACGCAATCCAGAAAAATAATATCACACTCTCCCCGCTTCTCGGCCACATCTCTCAGAAATCTAAGCATTCTGGTCTTACCGCTTCCGTTTTTACCGATGATGAGATTAAAATGACAAAAGGAGCTCCGCTTAAATACTTTTAAATAATTATTTTTCAATAATTCCTTCTCGTTCTGACAATTTTCCAATATTTTCTTCATGGTTCTCCGTTCCGCACTCAATGCTTCTCTCATTGGAGAAAACTCTCAATGTTATGTATAGTGTTGCAATTATTATACACTAATAATCGACGAAATTCAATCTCAATCGATATTTCTTCACATTTCCTTAATAGGAGATTATGAGCAAGTGCCGGATTTTCCGTTCCCCCTAAAATAACACTTTTTCAGATAAAATATAACTTGCATATATTGTACAAAAAACAATTGCTTTTCGTTTCAAGTAATGCTATAGTAAATATAAATTCGTACTCCCATCTATCAAGGTACGATATCTCAGCCCCGATTTCATCGGGAATGTATAAGGGCGATTCGTCCCTGTTTTACCGACTTTTGACCAGCAGAATAAGTAGCGGTGCAGCTTATATTGCGTCTTGCTTTGTGCTGCTCTCTTGTTTTTATTCCGCAACCACACAACAGAAAGGAACTCCACATGACAGACGCGACAGACAAAAACCAGACTTTAATCAACAATTCCCGACTTCGGGACAATAGCAGCAGACTCATTTTCTCGGACAATATCCTAAGTTCACAGTTCCTGCGGGACTATGCGGATATGGATATCCTGCGACATATACAGCCCGAGGATATTGAGGATGTGTCGGAACGCTATGTTCCCCTCTACAGCACAGAGCGGGAAAGCGATACCGTCAAAAGGGTGAATATTTCCAGATACCTGAACCGGACAGAGGAAGAAAAGGATAGGTTCAATCCTCTGGGCCTTCCCCTCTATGTCATTTCTCTAGTTGAACACAAGACAAAAGTGGAGTATAATGTAGTCATGCAGCTACTGCGATACATGGTTCATATCTGGGAAGACTACGAGAAAGAGATAAACCGGCTGCATCCCCATATCAGCAGCCGGAAGGATTTCCGATATCCGCCAATCCTGCCCATCGTGTATTATGAAGGAGTCACTAAATGGACGGCTCCGCTGGATCTGGCGGACCGGATTCTCTGTGGGGAACTGCTGGGCAGACCTGTTGGCAAAAGGCGACGAGATCTCTCTGGCCATGCTGATCAACAAGATCCAGACTCCGGAGGATATGTCCGCATTTGTCGGACTTTCCGGGGAACAGGTGGACGGGATACTTAAGGATACCCCCGATCATCTGCTGGATATCCTGTCCAAAGTACTCCGTGCGCTACTCTACAATATGCATCTGCCGGAGGATGAGGTAGAGGATGCCGTCGCCAGGATAAAGGAGCGCAAGATGGGAAGATTGTTTGAAAATGTGACGATGGATATTCAGGCGGAGAGACGCAATACGGCCGAGGCGCGGGCGGAGCTGAAAACGATCTGCCAGAAACTGGATTCTGCACAGCAGGAATTGAGTCTGGTACAGCAGGAACGGGACTCTGTACAACAGGAACGAGACTGTATCCAGCAGGAACGGGATATTTATAAACACATTCTCCGTATGACAGCCCAGCACCGTGCCGATATCGATATCCTTGCATCTTTAACAGAACAGTTCAACCTGACGAAAGAACAGGCAGCGGAGAGATTGAAACAGGCGTTTGAAGATTGAGCAGATCAGTGTATTCGGCGGATCGTACCCATACAAAACAGGAGCAAATTTGTATGATAGAAACAGAGTAAGCGCATAGTTTTGGGGGAGCCCCCAGCATCTCTGACACCACTAGTATTCGGACAGCCCACTCTGACGGCATTATGTGATAAGCCGGAACTGCTCATCCTGTGCGATACGTTTTGCTCTCATGTTGTTAGCCTCCCATTTTCGAAACAAAATGCTTGCATCTTACAAACATGCTGAGTAAAATGCAAGCATTCCCTGCTAACAATTATAGAGTAATTGGCGTGGGAGCGAAAGCCATCCTGAAATCATGCGCTTACCATTTCATCCATTTTTTCCAGCAGAATTGTATTTTTCTTTTATATATAATTTTATCTGCTGCTTTCCTTCTTCCAACACTTGTACATGACCATTAGACATCTCCCATAGTGCTTGTGCTGGCGTCATTCCAATTCCATTTTGTTGCTCATATTTAATATTAGCATCTAAAACCCCTTCCATGAGATTGGGAGAGATATCCTTTTTTTTCATTTCAAATATTATTGCCTTTAAGTCTTTTGGCAAACACCATAATCCAAATGCCTTGCCTGGCACTCGAGAGACTGTCTGAAACTTTTCTCGATCCCCTATTTTTTCAATTAAGCGAATTATTTCCTCAACTTCAAGTCCAAGAGAAACAGCATACTCCAATATCTCGTTCCAATAAGATACGAGCATTGCATCTATTGTATTTTCTATATATTTTAGTAATTCTACACTTGTCCGACTTTCTGTCACATATCTTGGTGCTGTGATATCTCGATATATTTCTTCCATATGCATTACAGCTAATCCATGGCCGCCGATGGCTACTCGCTCAGGATGCTCTGTATCCTGCATTATACTCGATTTCCTCAGGAAAGACGGATTTACTCCATAAGATATATTGTTTCCAAAGCACTTTGCATATCTGTCTGCACTGCCTGGCGGACAAGTTGAACGTTGAATCACTGATACCCGATGCTGATTATCAAATACCGATGCCAAACCATGAACAACACCCTCATAAATACTCATATCAGCCGAACCATCTGCCGCAGACTCGGTAGGCACGCAAATATGTATGGAATCGCAGATAGCCAATGTTTTTAGCTCATATGCCACGCAGGACTCCCCAATCGTTTTAGCAACTTTCTCTTGAACTTTCGGATCAATATCATATCCTAATACATCAAATCCCCTTTCTTTCATCCACATTAAATGTGCAAATCCAACATTTCCACATCCAATTACTGCAACTTTCATCTCTATTCTCCCCACTTTAAAATGGCCAACGCTCCTAACGTAAACCCATCCGTAATTTTATGTTCTTTTATCATTAAGCTAATCTCTTCTCGATCCAAAAAGCGCCTGTCTACAATTTCATCTACAGCTTCATCAAATTTCAACGCATTGCTTGTTTCTTCCTTTGATAATTTACCGTAAAAAACAAATGCTTTCTGTGGTGTCAACCCAGGTACTGGATGAAATTCCCCGATTTTCTCTAAAACCACATGACACCCCGTCTCTTCTTCAAGTTCTCGAATGGCTCCCTCTGCTGGCATTTCCCCTTTATCTAAACCTCCCATTGGTAACTCCCAAGAATTTCCCCGAATTGGATAACGATACTGATTAACAAACAAAATTTTCTTATCGCTGTTCTCAACAATTATGATTGCAGAATCACTACGCATTACAACGCTGTATATTCCTTTTCGTCCATCTGTCTCCGTTTCATATTCAATAACCTTCATCCATGGGTTTTCGTACTTCATTGTTTCACTCAACACCTCAAACATTCTGTTTTGTTTCATTTTTTCCCTTTCTCCTTTCATAGAAATAATGTATTAGTTGTAGCACTGCAAAATTACCAACAAATCCTATCGCTGCATTCATGTAAACAATTTCCGTCTGTATGTTCTGACTAATTGAAAAAAAAACAATTCCTACAGCAAGCATTGCAGCATCAATTAAGCTTTGTATAAGAAGTGTATAATAATCTGCTCCATGCCTCTTAGTTGAAAAAATTTTATTTTCATACAATTTTGAAGGAATTACAGATACAGACTCAAATAATTCTGTCTGGATAGAAGATAAAAAATTATATGTTTGTCTGTAATTTTTTCTCTGACACAAATATAATATATAAAATAAACTGCCCAATAAACAAGCAAATCCAAACATTATCCCAAGAACAAAATATAATATTTCCTTTGTTACATTGTTTTCAAAAATTTTTAAACACAATGTCGCCAATGCTGCCAATGCACCTATAATAGTTAAATAATGACCGAACCAACGATCTCTAACTTCTTGTTGCAACTTAACTTGTTCCAAGAGTACATCAAGCAAATTGCTCAAAAGACAATTTCTCTCATAAAATGTCATCTTGTAAGGCTTAGCTTCATATTCATTCTGTAATACCGTATGATGCCCATATTCCTCATGCCTTATAATATATTCCTTTTTCGCATGATTAGTTGCGTTCATTGATATCATACACTTTGCTTTCCCGTTTTTTATTTTGGGATTGCAATGCCCTTGATGAGAACAGCTCCTGCAATGTTCAGGCGAAAAGATAGCAACAACCTGCCTTGCATTTTTCCTATATTGACATTTTTGGGGAGAATAGCCTCCAGCACATTTTTCAAGTTTTGTGCCATCTTCACTGAACTGAAAACCGTCAAAAATGTTTGGGTTAGCTTTTTCGGTCGCTGCAGTAGTCACAAGGACATAATCCCTCTTAGAGACAGGTTCCTCATCTTTGCTATTCCCATAACTACCGTCATTTACCAAGGGTACCACATCCTCCGATATTTCGGTCTCTGTAGCGCTTTCCTGCAAGAACTGACCTTCGTTATAGAAGTTCTGTTCACCTTGGTTATAGATCGACACACCCACAGATTCATCTATATCTGCGCTTCTTACTTGATGAAACTCCCCCACCTTATCACAGTAAGTCACCTTGTACTTCGATGAATCCTGAAACTTTGCGGAATTTATAGTACCATCTTCTTTTGTGCGCAAACATCGTTTCCCATCTTCTACAATTGTCTGTTCTGACATGCACCGAATAAAGAGCTCATACTCAAGAATATTTTCAAATCCACAGCCGCACACTTCAAGCAAGGCATCACTATCATTAATAATCTTCTGAATTACATTATCCAGTCCCCCTTCTTGCTGGTAGTAAAATACTCTTTTAAATTCATCTGGGTCAATATAAACTCTTAGGGATTCTGTTAATAGCCCAGGATGCTCTTTTTCAAGGTACACGCAGAACTTAGCAATGCACGTGTATATCAATTCCATCCTGCTAAATAATCTAATGCTTTCCACAATTCTTCCGGAATCCATACATTGAATTCGTCTGTTAACGCCTGCCATTTTGACAATCTTTTGATTTAGGTCATTCACACAACTGCCGTAAAGATCAATATTGTAGATTCGTTCATAATCATAACACTGTTTACGAAAACGGCTCAAATCTTTACCAGACAAGGGCTGTTCCACAAAACCGGTTGTGTGAAGTGCAAACTGAAAATGCAGGTCCAGTATAAGGTTTTCGACAACTTCAGCATCAGAATAACCAAAAAACTCCTTAATGATCAACGCCCCGACAATCACTCTGATCGGTACATCCGGCTGTAAATCCTTATTACCATAAATAGTTAAAAAACGGCTTTCATCTATAGCCGGAAATATCTCACTGGCAAAAACTTTTGCCCAGGACCGTTCCAGAACCATTTGTTCCTTTTCAGTCACCCCTGATAAACTATCTGTGTCCATTAACTGTTGGCAGAGTTCTTCCTCAAAAGGCATTGTGGCATCCCCCTCTCCAACCATATTTAATAAATATCAAAATATGGATCGAAATACTGCTAAAATGTAACCACATAACTTTTGCTTTGTCTATATATTTTATTTTAACTTTTTTAATTAATAATTTCAATACTTATATATCAGAAATTCCTCTTTTTTAATTACATTTTTGTTCTTTCCCTACTTTTTTAGGTAGAATGTACAAATACATTTCACAAAACGCTATGCTATTTCCAAAGAAAACAAAAAAACTTTTACTTAGTGTTTTTGTATGCCAACCATCATTTAAGGCAGCATTCTAACCATCTATTTTGAGCGCATAAAACCCACATTAAAAATTGTACATATTAATGTTATTTATATCAATTGTTTTACGTTTAAGAAATTCATTATCCAGATTAATTTTATTTAATGCTCTAGAAGTAATAATGGCGCTGGTACATATACCTATGGCATATTCAAAATCCAATCCAATAATGTTTAACAGTTCACTTGGAATATCTTTTCCAAATATCTTGACATTAATAAAATTATACTTGCTATTATCTCTTGGATGTATCTTAAGGCATACTTTTCCATACTGCGAATAAAACTCACATATTCTTTCATATATTGTAATTTTATCTTTCTCCTCTATATACCTATCTTCAGAAAGTGGCTGCGTATAAACAACAACCTTGTAATTTCTTAGATCATATACACTATCTTTGTTGCTTTCATTACTTAAAAAAACATCGGTAAGTACACGTACAATAAAATTCTTTTTTATAAAGCAATTAATATCTAATCTTATCAATTTATGTTGATAGCTTTCTGGATAGTACTGCGGTTCTACAACATATATCTGCTTTATTTTTCTATCTTTACCAAAGTCTGTCTTAAGCCCCAAAAATTGCTTTAATTTTCTTTTTGTAGTACTTCCAACTGAATTTGCATAGCTGGCGGCTCCATCCTCAATTAATGTTATTTCCTCTGCTTTTTTAAAATATACATAAGAATCCCAATATGTTGCTTCAATATTCCACCTAAAATTAACTAAATAAAATGTCTTTTCATTCAAAATTTTTTGGCATTTTTTTATTATTTTATTATCCTTATAAATATCCAGAAGTACTTTTTTCCCCTTTTTTTCAACATTTATTATACAAAATCCATTGCTGCGACATCTATCAATTAATAACTTGCGTTCTCTATTATTTTTTAATGGTCCCCCTTTAAAAATTATTATACTATCATTTTTAATTCCGCCATTTAGCATGTAAATTATTGCAATCATTAAATGATAAGGCGTATTACACCGAAAGATATATTTTTTAGACAAATTTATATACTCCTTTTATTATGTCATTTAATACTTTTTTCTCTTTTTTATTATTCTTTTCACTACTTTTATCATATTGAAAAAATTATCTCTATAAAATAAAATTGAACTTATTAAAGTCACAGATGTTGCTACAAAAAATATAACAAGTCCATAAGTGATCCAGGTAAGCCAATCATCTATTGAACTGGGTAAAATAATTTTACCTATTAGAACAATGATCAAAACATTTGTGATTAGCCAAATGTTTCGCAAAAAAAATGAAGATATTTTTCTAGTCGGCAACATATCTTTAGAGATATACAACGCATATTGAATAGTTCTAAAACAGTTAGCTACAAACGTGCCAATTACAACGCCTATTATGTCAAATTTAAATATCAACACAAAAGAAATAGTTAAATTTAAAACCGCCTCTAAGTATGCACCACCTTTTGTTTCCTTGTATCTTCCCGCTGCCTGAACTGCTGTAATATAAGGAGACCTTAAACAAAATACTGCTTCTGTAGCAGTAGCTGCAAATGCGTACAGCGGAACTATATAGTTGACATCTGTAACATTCCTTGTATATATAGATATAAATGGAAGAATTAGCAAACCACAGCAGCTGAATAAAATGGAAACAAAAGCATATATAAAAAATTCGTACCATTCAAGATTTTTTTCAAATTTATTTATTTGATTTGATGCCCAAAGTTCTCCAAATGCCCCTTCAAGGCTAGTAGTAAACACATTCTTCAGCTTTCGGAGAGCAGAAAGAACCAAAGAATATACGGCATATACTGATACAACATTTGTTGTCGTAAATAGCGTCAATAAAATAATATCTACTTTTTCATGAATTGTATTTGCTACAGCGCTTCCCATTACATCTTTTCTGTTTGCAAGTACCTTGTCATCCGAATTTATATCAGTAATAATTTTATATTTTTTTCTGACAATTCTATTTAGAATTATTGGACTGGCTACAAAGCACATAGAACAGCCTAACTCAACAGCATAAATACTTTTTCCATTTATGATTAAAGCTATTGCTAAAGCAGTACTAACTACTTTAGATACGGAACGAAAAAGATTATATAAATATAAATCTTGATTAGCCGTTAAGAACATTTTATATGTAATTCCAAAAAAATATTCAGCAAATATGCCAAAGGCTATTATTACTACCAGCAAAGCCGTTTGAATCCGCTCAAACTCTTTTATCACTATATACGGATATACGACCATCATTATCAGTGTATATAAGATAAATGCCTTAGCTACATTTCTCATATGCTTTTCTGTGGTTTTTAATACTATGCTAATTTCTCGAATATCCCCGACAGCATTAGCTTTATATATTGCCACTCTTGTGGCCCCATGTAATCCAAGGGCAAGAATAGAGATATAGTCTAAAAATTTTGTTATTGATACGATCAACCCATTATAGCTTGACCCATAATAAGCCAGTATATATCGCGGTAATAACAATCCACATGCCATCGCAACGATCTCATAGCAAAATTGAGCTAATGTATTTTGAAATGCCTTTTTTGTTCTCATATAATTGTCCAGCTCTATTTACAATATAAACTAATTCATAACTCTATAAATTATTTCTGCGACCTGTTTACACGCATTTCCATTCTCATATGACTCAAGTAAATTCAAATGTTCCCCTGCTATTTTGGCAAAATCATAAAATTTCATATTTTTTATTGCATCACACAATGTTTCTATATTTATACATGGAATTCCAGGCCACTTACTGACAGGCAATATAGTTCCACCTTGATTATTTTCAAAATCATCAAGATCAGGAACATATAATAAACAAGGTTTTTCCGTTAATGCATAGTCCCATATAGATGATGAATAATCTGTAATAAGAATATCTGTTGCACACAACAATTCCTGCATATCTGGATAACTTGTTAGGTCTATAATATTTTGAAAACTATTATTTTTGTTACAGACTGTAACATGAGCTCTATATAAGATGGTATGATCAATCTGATGTTTGTCTAAATATTTATTGACACTACTTATATCTAACAGGTGTTCAGAATTTCCTCTTTTATTTGATCCTGCACTTCTCCAGGTAGGTGCATATAATATCGTGAGCCCATGTATATTATATTTTTCTCGTACTTTTGCTCTAATATATGTATATTGCTTATTGTCAAAAAAGATATCATTTCTTGGAGAACCACAATTAACAATGTTTCCGTGATAATTAAAAGCCCTGACTATTCCATATTCTGCATTCATTTTTGAACTGGCCAGAAAATAATCAATCTTAGAGCACTCCGCTCTTTCTCGCCATTTTGTCACCCTTATTTTTGATTTATTATAGTTATGAGCCTCTCTTCCAACTATTTTATATGCTCCGCCTCCGTGCCATGTCTCAATAAAAATTTGCCCTTTTCGTTTGGGAATATATATATCAGGTCTACAATTGGAAACAATAACTTTGGCAACACATTGATAATACAACCATTTAAGAGATTTATATTTAATATACTTCACTCCTTTCATTTTTTCTGGGAATTCTTTTATAGACCAAATATATTCATAATCCATCTTAGCGTCATCTTTTAAGTAATTCATTATATACATAGGATTGTCCGATACAGCTTTTCCATAGAAGCTCTCAAACAATATACTATTTTTTTTAATTGGAAAAATAAATAATATTCTTACAAGGCATCTTATCAGTTCTCTATACATGATAATAAAATAGCTTCCAGCCAAGTAACACAACTTTTTCATTTGATACGCTTCTCCTTTTTCATGCTGTGCCATTTATATATACAATGATTTATTTATTATTTCTATCACTTCTCTAATGGCCCCTTCTCCGCCTTTAGCTTCTGTGATATAATCAGCCACAGCTTTTACTTGAGGCATTGCATTGGCCGGACAACATCCATAACCCACAGCCTTAATCGCCTCCAGATCATTAATATCATCCCCAATATAGCAGACATTCTTTATATTAATGCCATTCCGCTCACAGAGATGTTCTATTGCCTTTACCTTATCTTTACATCCATGTACAAACTCATTAAGCTGAAGCTTCTCTGCCCTCCGTCTGTTCAGATCAACGCTTTCACTGGTGATAATGCCTGTGATGATTCCCAATTCATGGAGAAGTTTAAATCCCATTCCATCATAAGTATTAAACCTTTTTAGTTCATCTCCATGCTCCGAATAGTACATACTGCCATCCGTTAAGCATCCATCACAATCTGTAAGAAACATCTTGATCTCAGGAATCATTTCATGAGAAGCATAAATGCCCTTCTCTCGCATAAGAAACTCAACAATGCTCCAATCACTTGGCTCATCAATCTCATAGAAACTACTCTCATCCATCTCTACAGCCTTGATGTTACCAGACACACGATTCTTTGTGAGAAGAAGCCTTTCCTTGGATGTAATGTAAAAAGCCCCATTTTCAACAAGATAACCTTTAAATTCCTGACGGCGTGGTCTGTGATATACATCGTAGTTTGTCGGTTTCACATTACCATTTTCCTCATAAGTCCAATTAAACCTCTTTTGTCTCACAAAGGACATGACCGAATCTGTTGCCGGTTCTGCATAGACCTCGAATCCCTTGTCCAAATCACTGCTCCGTAGCAGCGGCGATGTGGCTTGTATTAGCACGAGATTGTCAAACTCATATTTTTCTGCAAATTCGAGCATCGTTGATTCGGTTGAAGCAGTATCCGAAGCGGACTCAGGAGAGCGTTCAATAACCTGAGCTTTAGCAAAAAGGTCCTTCTCACTACCTGTCCTGAATTCCTCCACCGTAGCCTTGATCTTATCATTATCTGTCGCAATATATACTTTATCGATATACTTACATTCGCACGCTGCTTTAACTGTCCAATAAATTAATGGCTTTCCATTGATTGGCTTTATATTCTTCAGCGGTATAGACTTACTCCCACCTCTGGCCGGTAAAAATGCAACATTCATCCGTAAACCTGTTCCTTTCCACAGAAGGTTTGCTTTTTATTTGCCTCTTAACGATTCTCTCTTTGCCAGTTCACTTGTAAGAAGAACTTTCTCACTATTCCCCAGCGTCTCAAGACCGGAACATACCCGTTTTTTGAGCATTGCCATTGCCTGAACTTCAAGACTTGACCTTTGATCAGAACCCCACATATTATGGTCGAGAGTGACATGTCTCTCTATAAGACAAGCTCCAAGAACTGCTGCTATAACAGAAGGCTCAAGATTAGCTTCATGTCCGCTATAGCCTACAAGACAGTTGTACCGCTCCTTATAAGTGAGAATCAGCCTCAAATTGAGTTCGTTGTTCGGACTTGGATAACAGCTATTTGTATGGCAAATAATATAATTACCATTGGAATACTTTTCCAACCATCTAACGGCCTGATCTACTTCTTCCAGAGTACTCATACCAGTTGACAAGATAACTGGTTTGCCGCTTTCACAAGTAGCTTTTATCAAATTCTCATCACAATTCAGCGCAGACGGCAATTTTATAAATGGTACATCATACTGAAGAAGAAACTCAAGACTTTGAATATCCCACACGGAGGCCGTCCAATCAATTGGTTTTTCCTTGCAATAAGCATCGATAATATCGTATTCAGATTTCTCAAATTCTACATACTTCTTATATTCCAGATAAGTCATCATTCCCCATGGTGTCTCTCGCAATATTGACTTCTGTGACTCTGGCACAGCAATTTCCGGGGTTCTTTTCTGAAATTTTGCACAATGCCAATCACACGCAAAACTTGCATCAATAAGCTTTTTTGCAATCGTGATGTCTCCATTGTGGTTGATACCAATTTCTGAGATAAAATACGGTGCTGAGTTTTCAGATACACTGTAGTTCCCGAGTTTAATTACTTTGTTAGCCATTATTAAGTCTCCTTCCTTGCCACTATATACTTAGAGATTCACATAATCATCAGTTGATTGCTGCATCTATAAATTAAAAAGTTTCGGCAAATATTAATTCAATTAATTGAATAGCTAACTATATAGGCCTTATTTTCTTATCCATAATTTATATTGATTACTTTCTATAAATTTGATTCCCAGCGTTATTAATACCATGTTTTTTGCAGAAAGAGATATATTATGGAAAGACCCTGCCGTAAACAGAAAAAGAAACAACCATTTACAATAATGCTTTTTTAAATAAAAATAAAACACGGCTAATAAACCTGTTAATCCGTACTCACACCAAATCATTAAATAGTCTTGATGTAATGGATAATGGTTGCTCCTATTAAAATACGAAGTAACGAGCTGTTCAATATAGCCCCCCTTGTTTCCTATCAAAAATACCTTCATGCTGCCAGTAATTTCATTAATTGCCAATTTATATAATGCAATACGTGTTCTATTACTATCCGCAAGCTTTAGCGCTGATCTTCTTATTGTCATTGCATTGTTTATTATTATATAAATATTTTTATAATTAATAGCGCAAAACAAAGTGCCCAAAATGGTCAAACCGATAAATAAACTTTTCTTGGAAGAAATTCTCCCAAAACAAATTAAATATGAAAGCAAATAAAATCCTACCATTGCACATGCACATAAAAGGATTGTTCTGGTTCCCGAAAAGAAAATAAGAATTAATGAGATGGATATGTAAAATAAACTTCTCTTTTCTTTTACATTATTAAAAAAATGAACAGTCATAAAGGAAAGGCAAATCAGCATAGTACATGCGAACTGGGGCCCTGAAATATCAAATCCAACCGCTCGTATATCTCCTCTTCCTATCTGTACTATTGAATAAATACCCCCACAAATAATTAAACACTTAATAATTTGCATATAGTTTTTAATATAAAACTCTTGATAAGAAATAATACATAACAAGACCAGAAAATACCTAATTCCTTCTATATTTATAGAATAAAGTGCCGCTACAATAGCAATGGCAAAACAGATAATAGTTGTTTTATCAAAATTTCTAACAAAAAGGCAATATCCCATTATACCTATTAAAGCTAAAATAGTTGTTACTAAAGCATTAGACATATAAAAGGGAAGTATTTTAGCATTAAACATTAAAAATAAAAAAATTGCTATTAATGCGCCAAAATTACTTTTATTTAATGTTGTTGATTTTTTTAATATTACCCTCATTTTTACCTCTTAATATGCAAGCTGGGCCTCTTTTTTTCCAATTCGCATACTCTGTTTTGCTTAATCAGTATCCTGCGCCACATCTTAATGCCCACATCATCATATGGTCAAGTATCATATGAAGGTCCTCTGAAATCTGCATATCATTGATGTCAATATGGATGCTGTAGTCAGCCAGTTCTTTCATCCTGCCGCCGTTGTAGCCAACAATGGCAATGACTGTCCCGCCAATAGACTTAGCGTATTCAAATGCATTAACAATATTTTTACTGTTACCAGAGCCGGAAATGCCAATCAGGATATCTCCCTTCTCCATCTTATTTTTCAACGGGTAGCAAAATACTTCATCATAGCTGATGTCATTTGCCACAGCCATCAAAGTGGCAATATTGTCGCTTAGACACTCAAATTTATACTTTATTTTAAGGTTTTCACTAATTCCTTTGTTAAAATCTCCTGCATAATGACTGGCTGTCGCTGCACTGCCCCCGTTACCGCAGATAAAAATGTGCCTATTTGCAAGTCTTGCTTCTTCCAAAACATTAATGACTGTGTTTACATCTTCAAGATTTAGATTCTGGTAAACCTCGACTTCACGGTCACGATATGCCTGTAATTTTTGTAAATAGTTCATCTATCAATTCCTCCATTGTGCTCTTTCAAGAACATCTCTATATCGCCTGCGTATGACTCGGTACTTAATTTAGAACTATATTCAACCATTTTTCTATATAGATCCAAATCCTCTTTATATGTAATCTTTAAATTTACAATATGCGATTTTATAGCTTTAACCTGTGCATTTTGCTTTTTTGCCAAAGCTATGGCTGATGTCATATTTTCTAGTTCTGTAGTACTTGCAGATACATAACAATTATATATTTTTCCATACAAAAATCCTTCCGGTGAATATCCAGAGCTAACTTCTTGTCTCGGAATAACAGATATAATGTTGTCGTCACTATCAATTTGATAAATTGTGTGTACTTGTTCTGTTGTTAATACAGCATAACCGAATTGTTTAACTGTCATGATAACATCTCTTATTTGCTTGCTTGCCACTACGGGATTAGTGACATCATGTATCAAGAAAATATCATTATCTGTTAAATATTCATGTGCAAAAACAACTCCATTGTATATAGATTTTGACATCGTATTTCCTCCTGGTATCACATCTAGGAGTTTATCTCCAACCACCTCTTCCGCTACATTCCTTGTAAAATCAATCCAATTGGGATTAGAAACCAAGATATATTTATCAATGACACCTAATTTTTCATATTGTTCAAGAATCCAATAAAACAATGGATGACCGCATAGTTCAACATACTGTTTTGGTATATTAGAGCCAAACCGATTACCACTCCCACCCATTTTTACAAGTAAACAAATCATCAAATCATCTCCGTTTATTATGTTAAAATATATATTTACTGCCTAAACTGATCTCGTGAGCATTTCCAGATCAACAATATTTTTTTAAAACCTGTATCATTTTTGAAGGAAGTAAATTCTTAATCCTTTCTTTTAGCTGAAACCCAATTTTTTGTTCTCTTATAAAATTTTCATTATCAATATGCATATAGAACTCATCTCGACTTTGAGGTCTCTCACTAGGCTTAACTAAATTCCCCTGCTTCTCTACTCCCTCATCTAATGTCAACTCTATCGTTTCTGCCAATTCAGCTATTTCTCTATAAAGTTGTTGTCCTTTTTCTGTATTAACAAATACACTGGACACCCCTTGAGAAGAATAAAAATCCGGATGACTATTTAATACTCCCCAAAAATCTCCTACCGTCATATCTCCTACACGCTTGATATTTGCATATTGACATTGATAGCAGCATTCTCGAAAACAATTTCCAGCCATGAAATTTTTACCATAACGGTCAAGAGACAATGTCTTTGTCTTTGTCTTTGTCTTTGTCTTTGTCTTTATTAAATATTGTGTTCCCCAGCCTCGTTTATATTTTGAACGAAAATTGAAATATATTATTTCCCCTTTTAATTTTTTTTGTTGATATTCAATATATTTCTGGAAAAATTTTGGAGAAGGTACTCCATGGCATATCAGATCAATTGTATATAGATTTTTCTGATCGCCACCCAAAAATGTATACAATCCCGCAACTTGACAGGGCGTTCCGGTAAACAAAACCTTTTTCCCTTCTGCAAGCTGTTTTTGGATCTTTGAATAGCAATCTGCCACATCAGACTGCACATATTTAGAGGACTGCATTTTTTTCCGCCCATCCTCATCAGATACTTCTATATGGCGAACCACAAAATTTTTATCATAGGCAGCACCATAGACAATCCCTCCCTTCCCAATAATTATTCTTGCCACAAGATCAGAGGCCCCTCCTGAAGCTGATCTCATAATATCCTGATCACTTTTATTTCTAAGTGCCCATATATGTACTGGCTTATTTCTGTGTGCTTCTACATTATTAACCGGACATTTTTTTACACAAAGCCCACAATTATTGCATGCCTCTCCAATCTTTGGATATAAAAAACCCTCATTGCTGCTCTGCATGGAAATACAATGGTTAGGGCAAATTTGTTCACAGCTCCGACATCCTACACATCTTTTTCCAATTATCTGGATGTTGTCCATCACTTTATTCCTCTACGGTATATTTTTTCAGATATTCGTAACTCCTTATACGTTCCCTTTGTAGAATATCATCAACCACATCATAAAATATTATTTGTTCTTCAAGTTTTTGGGGTAATTCGCTTAGATCACTAATAATTTGCTGACTCAAACTCAACCTGTCCAAAAGATCTGTCAATTTCTCCGAATTACTATAACCAGAATATCTAATTAGGGCTACAAACTGCCTGTGAGTGATTACAGAAAGAATTGTTCCATGGAAGGTATCTGTTATAACACATTCTGCATGTTGGAAATAGGCAATCACCTTGAATGGATCACAATCAATAAAATTGTCGCAAGCGCTTTGTACCCCTCCAATGCAAAAAATCTTGAGTCCTCTGTCTCTCGCATATTCCCTGATGCTCTTACATTCTTTTTTAGAGAATCTACCGGTATAACCATAAAGAAGCAGATAATTTTCTTCCGGTATTTTTTCAGGTATTTTATAACATTTCGAGACAAAATCATATGCCAATACCGGGTCCAAATGATATTCCGGCGTTTTTCCCAATAGAACCTCTATAATTTGTACACTGTTGGCATCTCTAACAGAAATAGCCTGGAACTTTTGCAGCCACTCCTTTATCTGATCAATCACTTTATACTCACGTAATTTGATTTCCGTAGTGTTACCAAAGGACGCGGCATAAGAGATAAGTCGTTTTGCCTTGTTTTCTTGTCCAAACAGCTCTGGAGAAAAACCTACATTTGTATTGCTCTGTACACAATTGAAAACCTCATCACTCCCTATGACAAGCAAATCCAATCGGGGAGAGTAATTCCTTTCCTTAGTGATGCCCAAAAGTGGGAAATAATTAGCTGCATAGTTCTTTTTATAATTTATAAACTTTAGCTTCTCCTTCATAGGCGCATTTATTATCAGTACGCCAACAGCTTTACAGATTTTTCTTCGGATTCCTATTCTACTGTCCGGTGACATCAAGGTTTTTCCTGGATGATAATCAACAAACTCCACATTACATCCCAATTCCTCCAGGATTTTTTTTAAAGCATATGCCTGTAAAAACGAACCATAATTGGCAATCCTTTGCATTGACATTATTCCGACTTTAACCATATTCTATTTTCCCGTTTTATTTTGGTGTTACCTAAAACATATTATCAACTATCTTTGCCAGTTCTGCATTAAATCTAACATTGTTACTCTCTAATTTATTCTTTTTGCCACATATAATGGAATCATAATTTTGAATTGTATCCAGCATTTCATTCATGGCTTCCACAACAACAATTATTCCCATCCGTTTTTCCACTTCTTTAGAAAAGGAAACTTGATGATCATTAATATGCTCATTATATTTTTTTTGCCTCGGCACAACAATTGGCGTCTTGCCAATCTGCAACGGCATAATAAAGCTAGAGGGCCCCCCATGGGTGATGACAATTCTGGCTTCGGCCACCAGTTCTGTTATTTCCTGATAAGAGAAAAAATCATGCCATATACAATACTTGGGTTCATATGTGCTATATCCACTCTGAATGATTACATCCTCCTGAATCACATTGTCTCTTTTCAAACAATCCATATATTCCACCAGACGATTGAATGGTTGCTCATGTGTTCCCACTGTTACAAAAATCATTTTTGTATCACCTCGTCTTCTAGAATATGCTGCCAAGATTGATTGCTTTCGGATATATCTGCTTCATCTCTTCCCATTCCACTATAAATTTATCCGTGACGGGATAACACAATCTACCTGAGATTGTAGAAGCATCAATTCGATCAAACACTTCAATATAAATAGTCTTTATCCCCAGCAACTTACCAATATAGAAAAAAGGAATTGCCGGAGCAGCTCCTGACGAAATCAGAAGATCTGGGCGCTCTTTAGGAAGGATTTTAATTGCAAGTATTGCATTAATGATAAGCGCCTTTATACTGCGATTACTCGGATAATGACAAGGATACATCTTTTCCCCCTGCAGGATGCTCCTTGCATCCTCCTTATCAAATGTCACCCAAAAACGTTCTTTATCCTGCCAGAAAGGTTTTAACATATATAAATGTGTAAGATGCCCTCCTGACGACCCCACTAAACATACCTTCATCCTACGATTCTCCTAAAATACCGGTAATACTTTTTCTTGTAATTAAATACGGCGCACCACTCTGGCACACCGCACGAAATCAATACATTCATTACTGTCTCATATCCCAAATAAACTATCACACTTTCCCCACCACTTCCAGCCCAAACCGCATCTCCACATCCCGCCCAAACATCTGAAGGCTGATCACCCCATAGCGGTTATGTCGGTCCACGGCCTTGAGCCGTCCCTGATAGCCCGCAAAGGGACCCTCGGTGATGCGAATCTCGTCGCCACATTGATATCCCCTGCTCATGGGCAGCACATACTCCCCATCCAGATGCCGCTCCAGGAACCCCTGCTCCGCCTCTGTCAAGGGAATGACCTCCTGGCCGATCTTCAGCACCCTGGTCATCTCTGGAATCCTCCGCAGGCATTGCTCCACCGCTCGGATATCCTCCGTCACCAGGAACAGATACCCTGGGAACAGCCGTCTCTTCACCACCCTGCGAACGCCGCCTTTTTTGAAGGACGCCTCGTAAGTGGGATAAAAGCAATCCTGCAGAAGCTCCCTGTCAAAGCAACAGGAAATCAGCTCCCGCAATTCGGCCTCCCTGCCCGACATGACCTGCAACACATACCACATACTCCGCCTATTCCTTTCCGGATTCCCGTATCAGAACATCAGAATATATCCTGTCGCATCTGTCTTTCAGCCTCCACAGACATAGCTTCGTCGTCCAAACCACAGAGATTTTCCCTGCCCCCGCCAGACCAATCCATGGACATAGCTTCGCCATCCGGACCACAGGCTTCCCCTGCACCCCGCCAGGTCAGTGTATAGACATAGCTTCGCCATCCGCCCCACAAGTTCATGAGGCAGCTCGCCCGCATCGATATGACAAGACACTCCTGAAACACGAATCCTCGATGATTTCAGTTCGTTGTCTATTTGTTTCCTCCGATCACATACTGCCCTCTCCGCGCAGCACGATCTGTACTGTCTTAAACAATATCTTCAGATCCCTGGAAAAGCTCCAGTCCTGAATATACTCCATATCCAGCTTTACCACTTCCTCAAAGTCAGTGATATTGCTCCGGCCGCTGACCTGCCAGAGTCCGGTGATCCCCGGCTTGGCCGCCAGACGCGCCCTGTGATGCAACTCATAGCGCTCATATTCCTCCACTGTGGGGGGCCTGGTTCCCACCAGACTCATCTCCCCCTTCAGCACATTGAAGAACTGTGGGAACTCGTCCAGGCTGGATGCCCTGAGCCAGTTGCCGATTCCCTTATGGTAACGTCCTGTACTATCGAATCGCGACCCAATGATGCGGGGGTCCTCGTCCAGCTTGAACATGAAATCGCTGCCCACCCTGTTTTTTTCCATCAGCTCCTTCTTGCGCTCTTCAGCATCCAGGTACATCGAGCGAAACTTATACATCTTGAACTGTTTGCCATTCCTGCCCACCCTGATCTGGCTGAAAAATATGGGGCCGGGAGACTTGATGTATATGGCAGGCGCGATAACTACCATCAGGAGTAATGTGATCAGACTTCCCACCAGGCCGCCCAGAATATCCAGGCCCCGCTTCATCATCTGCTGCCTGGCCGTCACATAGCTGACGCTGCTGGTCAACACGGCATAGCCGCCAAGCCGCTCGATGATCTGCCCTCGCTCGGACATGTAAGCCGCCTCAGCCAGCTTGGTATGTACCACTACTCCCATAGCCTGGAAATCCCTGATAATCTCCTCAGGATAGGCATTGTCCGCAGGTACGGCGAAGAAGACCTCGTCCACCCAATGCTTGCAGGCCCAATCCACCACATGCGCGGAGTCAGACACCACTGGAATCCCCTGAATCACCAGCTCCTCCTCCGCTCCACCCTCCTGATCGAGCAGGGTGATTCCCACCACACGGAAAGACTTGTAATTATATTTCCTGATGTTGTCAATCAGTGCGGGAGCCATCTCATCCGTCGTCACCAGCAGCAGGGAACGCTTCCCTTCATTGGCCTTGTAATGCTTCAGATACTGCTTCCACAGCAGGCGCACGCCCAGGCTGATCGGCAGCTGATAGATGCCCGTGAGATACAGCACAGTTCGGGAAAAAATATCCGCATCCTTGACTGTAAACAGGTAAAAGCTGATCAACAGCTCGATAATCGCGATCTGCTTCACCAACTGAGCCAATTCCTTCAGCACATTCCTCTTCAGTACATTCTTGTAGCTCTCGAAAAATATTGCGGTGATCAATTCAATCAGAATCAATACGATCACCAGATTACGGTATGTGATATTCGCATAGGGATTGCGCCACCCATGTCTTGTGATAAAAGCAAGCGCATAGGATATCTGCAGACAGATCACATCCAGCAGGATGAAGTCCAAGTGCTTGAGCCAGCCCCTTGTACTTTTTTTGTACATACCCTTTACGCTCCTCTCTATTTGGTTATCTGTACATCTCCATGCGGCGCGGCAAAAATGCATGCCGCCGCGCCATACGCATTTCGATGCGCCACATGCCTGGTTACTGCATATCCCCTGCCTGCACAACCGCTAAAGCTGTACAGACAGGCTTATTCAAGGGGCGGTAGGTATGTAATACCCCCCCCCGAATATTTTTTGACGTTTTACCGTTTATCTGCGCTTACGCGCGTTTTTTGGACATAAATACGGCTACTGCCGCGCCAGCCATAAAGATCACTGCCATGACGGAAACCATCACAACCATATCGCCAGTCTTAGGCGCCACTGCCGTAACAGTCACGGCAGGACTGCTGGGATTGTTGTTGGACGGCTGACTTGCCGGAGCCGCGGGCGTCGCTGCGACCTTCACCTTGACGATGGCATAGGGAGAGAATTTGTCAGAGGTAAATTTAACCTTGCCATTCTCGACCACGCCTACGACTATATGATTCTCCGCAGCGTCAATCGCCCATATCTGCTGATCCGCTTCGGGAGCAGTGATACCCATTGCAGCCAGATCAAATTCTACAGTGATCGTAGCGCCCTTGACTTCGGGAGTAATCACGACAGGAAATACATTGCCAATCACTTCCGTTGCCGACTTACCGTCCTTCCCATAAGTCTGGGGATTGTCCAGTACTACGGCCACCATCTTGGCTATGTCAACAACCTGTGTATCATTCGGTACTACAAATGTAGCCTCCTGCGTCGAAGTTGCGGCGCTGTCTACTGCATCCTGGCTAACCTTGCCAAGATCGATCTGCGCCTTACTTCCGCTGGTGCTTGCTATCTCGACCGTATTGGACTCCTTGTTGACGTTGACCACACTGCTTTCTCCGGCCGCCGACGAAATACCTTCAGCAGTCGGGCTGCCTGCCGCACAGACGTTCATGCACATCGCAAGTGAAAGTGTGACAGCGCTGACTAATGCAACTATTTTCTTTTTCATGGGTTTGTTCCTCCTTTCCCAATAGTACATGTGGCATATATTAATCAGGCTTTCACCCGGTTAATACCTCTCATCAATTCTCCTGCTGTTCCGGTTCGATCTCCCGGTAGAACAGTTGAATCATCAAATCCCGCAGGGCATCATAGTCGGGATAAAACTCCTCATATTTTTCTCCCCGCACCGTAGTGCCCTCCATCATATGTATGGCCTCCTGGTCAAAGCTGTAGCTGGCCAACTCGCTGGCCAGATATGCGAGCTCATCGGTAGTGACATCCGTCACCATATATTGTTTCAGCTTCCCATACAGATCAATGGGCAAGGTAATATTCTGTCTTGTGGCAGCGATGGCCTTCTCCATGAATTTGGTCAGATACTGCTTCTGTCTGGCAAGACGTCCTCTGGCGCTCTCAAATATTCCCGTATCCCTGTATTTCACATACCAGAAAGCATTCATGCCCTCCAGATGCAGTTCCACACCTTCCTTGGCGCCCTTAATCATCCTGCTCATATCCTCCAGACAGGTCACATCCACGCCGCCCACAGCGTCGTTTATTTCCGGTATGGCCGCCATATTCACCGACACATATCCGCTGATGGGCAGATCGTAAAAGAGCTTGGACACAGCGTCCCTTGTCAGTTCACAGCTCAACTCCCTGCCGTCGCCAAATCCATGCTGTACAGCGATCTGCCCTGTGACTGTTGGCGAGGTGCCTCCTGCACCAGCATGATACGCTACGATATCTGTCATGGTATCTCGATTGACTGCTAAGATACGGATACTCCGATCATCAGGATTGGCAATCACCAGAAACAGTGCGTCTGACTGACCGCCACTGATCTCATCCTCACTCTCGGACACCTCCTCCATCTTATCGATTCCCATTACCAGAAAGGTCAGAATATCCTCGTTATATTCATATATCTTGCCCTGATAACGTATCCAGCCTTCCTTCCATACGACCTCTGACTGCGGCTCATCGCTTCCATTCCCCGCCCCGATATCACTCTCCGTCTCCAGCTCTGTCAACGCCAGATCAGGTCTGGCTCCGGCAGTCCTCTCACGGAGCCGCCTGCCGCCGCAGGAAATGTACAGCGACATTGCCCCCACTGCCACAGCCGCGAGCAACACCAGCGCCAGCAGCCAGGCGAGCAATCGCTGTATCACTCTGCGCCTCTTGCGGCGGGACCGCTCTGCCTGAAGGCTCTGCCTCATATCCTGCTCCATATCACTATGTAAATAAGAGTCTGTTTGTTGATTCATATGATCGCCTGCAATCCTCTCACTGTTGTTCCTGCGGTACTATGGGCCATTCTCCCTCCGCCTCCAGCACCGCCTGAACAATGTAGCGCTTCTCCGGCTTCCTGTAAACGCAGGTCTCCAAGGTCAGAACCTTATCCTCCGCGGATACTGAGACCTCCTCCAGAAAATTATCCCGCATGCCCTCAAGACCCAGCACTTCTTCCAGATACGCGGCAAATACCTCCGAGTCATCCATATCCCTGGTGAGCAACAGATGACGGTTGTCATACTCATAAGCTCCAAATATGTGATATACCCGCACATAATTCTCCGAAAAAATATATATGTACTGGTTCTCCTCCAGAAATTCCAGATCTTCATAAAAGTGCAGACCGGCAAACATGCTTCCGTTCTTCATATTGTGCCCATACAGCACAGTGTTGGAATCCCCCCATTCCCTGTCGTTTAGATACTGACTGTAGATACAGCCCGGATATCCGCTGCTGCGGTCCACATTGTGATCTAAGTAGTAATCCAGGTCGGAGGAATGCTGCAGTACCGGATAGTCAATCACAGTTCCCGGCACCGTGATCCAGGCATAGATATCCTCATTCTCTTTTTCCTGCAGGGCCGCAATATCCACCTGCCTGTCAGGAATCTCATAGGCCAGCAATGGAGATGGCTCCGGTGTAGGCGAGGGGGTCGGCTCCGGTTCCTCCTGCCGCTCCTGCGGCGCTGTACTATCTGACCGGGCCTCGTCTCCTGCTACCGGCGTCACATATTTCTGGCGCAGACTCTCCACATTTTCCGCCGCTCTGTGGTTGTTTACGACATAGTAGATCAGCCATACCAGGCAGCACAGGAAACAGACACCGCAAACTCCTGCCACAAGTCTCCATGCTGACTTACCTCGCTGCTCCTCCCCTTTATCCCATTGTCGTTTATTGCCGTGCATATCTGATTTCCCTGCCTCTCCCTGACCTGTCTGTGCTCTATGCCGCAGTGCCTTACCTGTTTCGGTTCTACCCTTGCGCTATGCTGTCCTAGTCCTGAATGCCATAATTGCCGTAATACTGCCCATAATATTTGCCGTAGTATTTTCCGTAATACCGACCATAATATTTCCCGTAGTGACCGTACTGGCCGCCCTTGCTCATATTTACCTTGTTCAACACGCAGCCCAGAATCCGGCACTCCGCCTTATCCAGCTGTTCCTTGACCTTCTGTGCAAAGCGATAACTGATCTCCCCGTTGGCAATCACCAGCATTACGCCGTCGCACTGCTTCGCCACGATAGCGCTGTCGATCACACTTCCCAGCGGCGGCGTATCGATAATGATCATGTCATATTTTTTGCGTGCTTCCGCCAACATATCCTGAAAGCGCTTGCTGCCTAACAGCTCACTGGGGTTGGGCGGCACCGGACCCGCAAAGATCATATACAGATTTCGATTATCCGTCTCGCAGGTGACCTCGTCCAGACAGTATTTACCCACTAGGCAGTGTACCAGGCCCAAACGCACCTTCCCCTTGAAATAACGGCGGATTAACAGGGACTTGCGCAGATCCCCGTCAATCATCAGCACCTTCTTCCCGTTCTGGGCAAAGGAAGCCGCCAACTCATAGGATATGCTGCTCTTGCCCTCGTTTGGGGTACAGCTTGTCACGGCGACCACCTGGATATTGTCCCCTGAGAATTCCACGTTGGTCCTCAGTGTCTTGTATGCCTCTTTTGAGCGATAGTCCTGCTCCGTCTGTTTTAGCTGTATGGTCTGCATCCTGCTACTCCTCCTCGCCCAGATCAACAATATCCTCCGCCTCGTCTGCGTGCGAACGTACATCTGCACTCACAGCCTTATTCGCGTTGGATTTCTGCCTGGATCCGCTTCTACCCTTTTTGTTCTGACCGTTGTATTCTGCCTGTCCCATCGGGATCAATCCCAGCGTACTCAGGTGTAGGTATTTTTCAATATCCTCCGAGGACTTAATCGTATCGTCCAGCAGGAAACGCACCAGTACTACTGCGGCCGCCAGAAATCCGCCCAGCAGAAAACCGATCAGCGTCCATTTGATCACGCTGGGATTGGCGGGTCTATCCGGAAGATTGGCATCATCCACCTTGTTCACCGCCTGAATGTCTGTCACCTCCACTATGCGCTCCGCCGCTATATCCCGCAGCGCATCCGCAATCTCCTTGGCCAGAGCGGGGTCTGGATCTGTAATCGTGATATCAATAATGCGGCTGTCTGATTTGGTTGACACCTGGATCTTACTGAGAAATTTCTCATATGTACTCTCCAACCCAAACATGTCAATTACCTTTTCCACGACATAGCGCGACTGAATCAGCTCTGGATAATCTTTGGTCAGAGAACTGCCCAACTGCAGATCACTGTAGGTCAGATTACCGCTGCTATTGTCCTGCCGGTTCAGCACCAGTATGCGGGTGGTGGACTCATAGGTAGGGGTAATGACGAATTTGCTGAACGCAAAAGCCGCCCCTCCCACGATCACAGCCGCCATCGCTATCATCCAGGCGTAATGCAATAACAGCATCAATATCTCCATCAAATCTATTTCAATTTCTTCATTGTATCTCTGTTCCATAACTGTCCTTCCTGTCGCCGGATAAGATTCTCCTGGCATTGCCTCCCAGAATATCCTCCACATATTCTGCCGGATATTTTCTCCGCAGCATCTTGACGCAGTCCTCTATCGCGTGGCTTCTGCTCCTGTCGCTATGCGCGTCCGTGGCGACAAAGTCAACCCACTGTTTTTTCAACAGATTATGTACGGTCTTTTTGGCCACAGGTCCCATCTTTCCCTCTATCGAATTAGCGTTGACCTGAATCAGCACTCCCATCTCCCGCAGTTCGCCTATGCGATCACCGTTCTTCCCGCACAAGCTCATATAGCGCTCCACATGCGCCAGTATTGGCTCATAGCCTGCGGCTTGCAGTTCAGAGAGGGCATTGCGGATATAGCGGGCGTCATCCGCCGGCGAGAACTCCACCAGCACATAGCGACTTCCCGCCAGAGGCAGTATCTTTCCTTCCTCCAGAAGCTCAGGCACCTCCTGGTGATAATAGATCTCATTGCCCTCATATATCTCCAGATTATACTGCTGCAGGCTGGCATACTTTCTGAGCTCCTCTGTCAGCCTGCGCAGCGTCTCCGGCGCAGGGTGTCTCCCCTCCGGCATATAATGGGGCGTGGCTACGATGGCGCGGATGCCATTTTCCCAGGCTATATCCAACATCCGGCAGGACTGACTCACACTGCGGGAGCCATCGTCCACGCCAGGCAGAATATGGCAGTGAATATCGACCACTCCGCTCGGAATATCGCTTTCTTTTTTCCTGCTTAACAATATCATGTCGCGCTGATGCCCTCTTCCGTCCTGTACCGTTTCACCCTCACTGCAGTCTCTTCATTCTGAACATCCTAAACAACATAATTTGCATTATGTTGTATGCCCTATCCAGAATAAACAGAAATAAGCCAAATATAGAGCCTGACAATGCCCCACCTACAGGAGAATCCTGTAAATATGTAAAGAAGTTAAAATAAAACGCTTGCATTATCCTGCAAAATATGGTATTTTAATGGTTGTTTAAATCAATATATACAACATAATGCAAATTATGTTGTTGCTAAAACCATCTCCATGCCATCCAGTATCCTCCTGTGCTCCTCCCCTGTGGATTTCATATATATCCTTGTGGTTTCGATATTGCTGTGTCCGAGAATATCCGCCAGCTTCACAATATCTCTATCCGTCTGATAGAAACAGATCGCGAACAAATGCCGAAGATTATGGGGAAACACTTTGTTTTCCTCTATACCCGCCTGACTGCACAGCCGTTTCATCTCCCTCCAGACATTACTCCTGTCTATTGGCTTGCCACCGGCAGTCTGGAAGACCGGCCCCTCCTCCAGAGCTTGTTCTTTTATATAGGCTTTCAACAATTTCTGCAAACTCTGCGGCAGCAATATACGTCTGAGCTTACCCTTGCAACGGATGTTAGCCATACCCCTGTACACGCAGGCCACATCAATATATTGCAGTTCGCTGACGCGTATGCCTGTACTCCCTATGGTCTGGATGATCAATGCAAGCCTGCGGCTTCCCTCTCTTTCCGCCGTCTGCACCAGCCGCTGATATTCCTGACGCGTCAGATGCCGCTCCTCCTCCCGAAAGGCCTCCTTCTGCATACGGATGGTACGCACCTTCAGATCATACCAGCCCATCACCCTGCAAAAATAATTTGCCACTGCCAAAAAGCTGTTGATGCTGGCCAATTTGTAGAGTCCGCACTCCTGCAGATGACTTTTATATGCAACTAACCTTTCCTGATCCAGTTGCCTCCCGTCCAGATACGACGCCAGCTTCTCCAGATCCCGCATATACTTATCCATTGTCGCACGGCTCTTTTCATTTTCGCGCATCGCTCTGCGGAACTGCTCCTTTCTCTCCTGTGTGATTACCCTGTCCTCGTCCATATCTTACTCCTTTCTGTAAATTGCCAATTTAGACATTTGCAAAATTCAATTACTATGCGAGTGTCATTGTACACATTGTACATTCCAACGCGGGCACGCTCTCGCTTCGTTCTCACTATAGCGGTACTAAGCTCGTGCCGAATGAATTCGGCAAACCTCGCTAAGTACCGACAGTTCGTGGTGTTACGGTTGAAAACCGTAACACGAAGCCTGCTTATGGAATATACAATATGTACAATTCGGTACTGGCAAAAAATAGATTAGCAATCGCCTAAAATGCAAAATAAAAAACCATTCTCCAAAATAGTGTTACTTTGAAGAATGGTTTATATTCGCGTTTATGATATCCTGTCTACTGTTTCGTCGTACTTCCAAATCCTCCGTTGCGGATTCCCTGTGCGTCATCGTCAGTGGTTATGCCATACTCCAGAAATATCCCCTGCATAAATGCCATACCCGCACGGATCTCCAGAGTTTTCCCTTCCTTGGAATCATTGGTAAGCTTGGCCATGATATGTCCCTCATTGTCAGAATAAAAATAATCGCTGTCGATGATTCCCACTGTATTGTTCATCTGCAAGCGGTATTTGAATCCCAGGCCGCTCCGTGGATAGAGCTGAAGCACCCAGTTCTCCTCCATCTGTGCCCGTATGCCTGTAGGCACCTTGATGGACTCTCCGGGCTCCAGCGAGAATGCAAAGGGCGCGTAAAAATCATAACCGGCGCTTCCCTTTGTCGCGCGCCTGGGCAGTTGTACAGACGCATACATCTCCTGAAGCTCCGCCTCAGAGTACCTGGGGAACTCCTCCCTAACCCCCGCCAAAAACTGCTCCATACTTACCTTATGAAATGTGGCTATTCTCCGCATCGTCGCACCTTCCCTTTTATTAAAGTTCCAAAGAAATTGCAAAACTATTATTGCCAGTACCGAATTGTGCATATTGTATATTCCATAAGTAGGCTCTTGAAAAACGTCAGTGCTTAGTGAGGTTTTTTCGAGCTTAGCACTGTTACGTTTTTCACGAAGCGAGAGCGTGCCTACGTTGGATTATACAATATGCACAATGACACTCGCACAGTAACCAAGTTTCGCAATCACCTATAAATCCTATCGCATATCGCAGGACGGCGCCACACAAGCCTCCACCCTCTTGCCTGCATCCGACGCATAATCCCCACAGTGCAGCACCGGATTGGAGGGGTCGGGCTGTCTCAGGGATGCCTGCACGTCGATCACCCTCTGATTGGAGCTGCCCTTCCATAAGAGCTTGGCATCCTTCTTGTCCACCTGGAACTCACCGTCCACCAGCACATCCACATACTGCATCATGGGATAGTACATGATATTTTCCCAGCGATCTCCTGTGTAAAGCCAGATCGTCTTGTTCGGATACCTCTCCTTGATCTGTGCCATCAGTCCCCTCACCTCCAACCGATTGGCCGGGTGCAACGGATCACCGCCGGAAAAGGTGATTCCAGAGATATACATCTTATCGAGCTGGGCAAATATCTCCTGCCTTGCCGCCTCATCGAAGGGCAGGCCGCCGTCCGGGTTCCAGGTAATCGGATTGTGACACTCTCTGCAACAATGGTTACAGCCCGCCACCCACAGTACGACGCGCAGACCATCCCCATTGAGCATATCATCCTTGGTTATATTATGATAACGCATACTACATGGACTTCCTTTCCGCGATCTCTGCCATCTTCGCTTCGTTCAGTCTGGTATCCCCGTGTACTCTGGAATACGAAAGATAACCGTTCATGCGGTCAATCTTGGTCAGATTGCGGCTGCCGCATTTGGGGCATACATCCATCTCCAACTCCTGGTGTCCACAGTCATCACAGTAGGCCAGAGACAGATTGACTCCCTCGTAAAAGCCCATATCCATCGCACGATATATCAGTGTCTTGATTGCATCAATATTGTAATCAATCGGATATTTCACATACTGGATCTTTCCGCCATTGCACAGATTCCAGAAGCGATCCTCCATGTCCTGCTTTTCTATCGGAGTGATCTCCTCCGACACATGACAGTGGAAGCTGTTGCTCACATATTCCCTGTCCGACACGCCCTCCACAATGCCGTATTTCTTGCGGAACTGCTTGACCTGCACGCCGCAGAGATTCTCCGCCGGCGTACCGTAGATCGCGTACAGATTGCCGTCCTCCTCCTTGAATTCCGCCACTCTCGCGTTGATATATTCCATTACCTCCAGCGCAAACGCGCCATCCTCCACCAGACTTTTGCCATTGTACAGCTCCTGCAGCTCATTGAGGGCTGTAATACCAAAGCTGGCGGTTGCCGACTTGAGCAGGGGCTTAATCTTCTCTGACAGCTTCAGATGACCGCCGAGGAACCCTCCCTCACAGTAGGCCAGCGGATTGGTGGACGCGCGCATCTCGCCCAGATACGCGTATGTGCGGATATGGAGCTGCCGGATCAGATTCAGATAATAGTCAAGCACCTCATAGAAATCCCTGCTCTCCTTTCTGGCCTTAGCCAGAATCATAGGCAGATGCAGAGAGATCGCCCCTATGTTAAACCGCCCGACAAACACCGGCACATCCTGATCATCCGCCGGATGCATGCCGCCTCTCTCGTACCAGGGGGACAAAAAGGCCCTGCAGCCCATGGGGGAGATGATCTTCCCATATTGCTTATAGATGCTGGCCACATACCCTTTACCAGTAAGGCTCAGCCAGTCGGGATACATGGTCTTGGCGGAGCACTGCACACCGGCCTCAAAGACATCCTCAAGGGGCTTGCCAGGGCCGTGCAGATTCTCGTCAAAGAGAAATACGATCTTGGGGAAAAGCACCGGCTTCTTACACTCCTTTTTGCCCTGGCCCTTCCTGCGCACATTCAGCATGGAGATAGTCGCCAATTTTGCGAAACGCCCAGTGCCTGTCCCTGCGGTCACTGTGATGAAGGGATAATCGCCGCGGCTGCTTCCCACGGTATTGAACTTGTACTCCCATCCCTGGAAACCCTGCTCGAACTCTCTCACCACATCCGCATAGGCCTCCGCCTCCGCGGTGTCATGATCAATCCCCAGACGGATATACTTGTCCATACACTTTTTATAGGACTTCTCCGCATACGGCTCCAGGATCAGGTCCACGCTGGGAACGGTAAAACCGCCGTACTGCTGGCTGGCAGCGCTGAGCACGATATCGCCGATCACATCAAAGGCCACATCCAGCGTCTTGGGCTCATTGTACCATACATTGCCCATCTCAAAACCGCCTCTGAGTACGTTCTCCACATCAAAAAGACAGCAATTCATGGTATCCCGACGGGCGGACATATCGTGGACATAGATATAGCCGTCCCGACAGGCCTGAATTTCCTCGGTAGTCATAAAAAACTTCTGATATAATTCCTTGTTCAGCTGGTTAAAAATCAGACTTCTCTTGGTGGACACCAAAGCGGAGTCCGTGTTAGCGTTCTCCTTGTCCCCCACATACATGATAGACTGGCTCTTCTTGTACACATCGTCCAGCATCCGCACGAAATCCTGTTTATAATTGCGGTAATCGCGATAGCTCTTGGCTACCACTGGTTTGACCTGCTCCAAGGCGCTCTCAACGATATTGTGCATGATCGGAATCGGAATCTCGGCTTGGCCCAGTTCATTTACCTTGTCCACCACATACTGACAGATATGGCGCTTCTCTTCATCTGTAAATTTAGTGAGAGCCCTGTATGCGCTTTTACCCACGGCATCGATCACCTTCTGTACATTGAAGGCCTCCTTGCTGCCGTCCTTCTTAATGACATACACCGTCTTCTCCGGCTGATATACAATGCCATAGTCCTCCGCGCTCTTTAATTCTGTCTCCATACTGTTTCCCATGCTTCCCATTCCTTTCCACGATATATAGCCAATATCCTTTGCGACACACCATATATGGTGTGCATTGATTCTCACACATCCATATTTAGTGCCTATTTCTTAGTATAAGTAAGTACACGCAAAATGTCAACGAATGATCTGGACAAATATAGCTAAAAATAATTACCAAATTTTGTTGTTTTTTGTATTGAGGTTTGTGTTGACTAACTGAAGCCTCCCACAAATATGGGATTTCATGCCTCCCCATCATATTGCTTCAGAATATCACACAGCACTGCGCGATACTGTTCACAAACCCATTGCGGCCCCAGGATACGTATCTGTCCTCCCAGCCCTGCAAGCCAGCCAAAAAATTGTCCGCTGACCGCTATATTCACTCTGGCCCTCAGATATCCCTCCCGCTCTCTGCGAAGCGCTGTTTCCCTGCCAAAGCGATCCAGCACCACACCGATCATATGCTCTGGCAGCTCCAGCTGTATCGTCTCATTCCGACCGCCGAACATGCCGAAGGTCCTATCCGCATAGACCGCCAAATCAAGCTCGTCAAACTGTTTTCGCCCCTGTCTGCCTTCCGCGAGCGCCTCCACATCCGCCATCTTATCCACCCTGTAATGCTTCATCATGCCAGTGCTATCATCCCAGGCGAGCAGATAGTAATTCTCCTCCCGCCAGATCAACGCCCATGGACTGACTCTGTATGGCCTGCCCTCCCTGCGCGGCACCAGACGCTTATGTTCATCCCATTCCAGATATTGGAATGTTATCTGACAATCCCCCTGAATAGCCCGATGCAGAGCGTCAATGCAATAATAAATACCTTCATTTTCCGCCTTGATACGGCCTACGACATGCACCTGGCGGCGCAGCTTACCCGCATCATAACGGCTTGCCAGCTTTTCCAGCTTGCTGATTAGCTCTCTGGATTTTTTCAGCGTGATGAATTTCGATGACTGCACCGCATCCACCAAAAGCTTTAACTCCGCCAATTCAAAATCCCTGCTGGCCATGTAGTATCCGCCGCCCTGTCTGCTCTGCCGTTGCAGTATATCATATCCAAACTCCTGCAGACATCTGATATCGTCATAGATGCTCTTGCGCTCACTGCGAATTCCCTGTTTCTCCAACCGCTCTATCAACTCCTGCGTACTGAGAGCGTGAGCCTCGTCCGTCTCCTCCATCAATATTTTAATCAAAAACAATATCTTCATTTTTTGTCCCGATGTCCTCGCCATTTTATCCCCCTCATGACGTGAGCCTGCATCCTTTAATCGTTTGAACGCCCACCTCCAAACGCTTTTCCCTGCGATAAAATAAACCTGGTCGAACCTCTCTTCGGCCAGGCTATCTGTATATCCCCAGCACCTCATAGAGCTGCTGCAGAACCGCTATCTCATAATCTGCCTTGTAATCATACAGCTGCGGCTTTTCATCGGGATTATACCAGCAGGTCCTTATCCCTGCTCGCAGACCTCCCAGAATATCACTGGTCATGGAATCCCCGATAATCAGAATCCGATCCCGATCCTTCTCAGCCAAACGTTCCAGACAATAATTGAAAAAATCCAGACTTGGCTTGCCACAGCCAACTTCCTCCGAAATAAAAATCCCATCCATAACCTCGAAAAGCCCCGATAGCTTCAGCTTGCTCATCTGAGTAGCCGCCACGCCATTTGTCACTACATATTGCCTGTACTGATCCTGCAAGGCTTTCACCACAGTCAGAGAATCGTCCATAAAAGCGTAATAATGTCCCAGCCCCTTCTGAAACTCATCCAGAAAAGCCTTCTCATCGTCCATCGCCAGCCCATACTCGGCAAAAAAATCCCGAAAACGGCCCACCAGCAACTCTGCCCTGGTAATCTCTCCCCGCTCCAAGCGTCTCCAATAACCATCATTGATCTGGCTATAACGCTGAATCATCTCCTCCGTAATCGGCTGTCCGATTGAGCGAAAACACCTTTGCAGGGAACGTCTCATAGAATAATCGAAATCCAGCAGTGTTCCATCCACATCCCACAGCAGCGTGGTGAACATCTGCCTACTTCTCATCGGTCTGCTCTTCGCCCACAGGCTGTTGATTCTTTTTCTTGCGCAGTGTGATACCAATAAATATTGCTACACCCGCCACCGCTACAATCACCAACATAACCAGCAAATAAGATAAAAAAGAATTTAAAAATGCCATCATAGTGCATGCCTCCTGAATCTTTTGATCGCAATGAATATTATAGCAAGCTTTGTCTTCTCCCGTCAAGACAGTTTCCATATTCCCCGCTGCAGAAAATCCTCCGCCTGCGTCTGCGCTCTCTGTATAATGGACGCATCGTAGCCCATGATCTCCAGCAGGCGTATGGCATTACGACTGCTCGCTCTGCCCTTGCGAAGCGTGTAGTTAAAGAGGATGTCCCCATCCCTGATCTCCTCCTCAAAGTGATAATTATCATACTGGCCACCTAAAAGCTCTGTCAGCTCAATGTCATGGGTAGCCGCAAAACACAGAAGCTTGTCACCTGTCAGGCTGAGCAAAATCTGGGTGGCAGCCGCGATCCGTTCTACGGTGTTGGTTCCCCGCAGCACCTCGTCCACAAAGCACAACACCGGACGCTCCTCATCCTTCACCGCGGCGTCCAAAATACGCTTCAGGGCCTTGATCTCCACAATATAATAGCTCTCCCCACCCTCCAGATCGTCCCGCAGGGACATGGAGGAATAAATGCGATACATGGGAGCGCTGTAACGCTCCGCGGGCACTGTATACAACGTCTGTGCCATCAGAGCGACCAGAGCAGCCGTCTTTAAAAAGGTTGATTTGCCGGAGGCATTGGAGCCTGTCAGCAATACGCCCCGTCCTGCGGTGATGCTGTTCGTTACCGGATTATCAATCAACGGATGCCAGGCCTGCTCCACGTCGAAGACGGAGCCCTGCAGGTCTGGACGACACCAGAGCGCTCCCTCAGCCTCCAGGCTGGCCCTGTACATGGCAATGCTCACCGCAGACTCCAGATACCCCAGCACAGTGACAATCCTGTCCACCTCGCTCTCGTGCATACAGATCTCCCGAAGCATTCGGTTAAAGCAGATCAAATCCACATGAAAGGCCATCCGCACATAGTCCAGTACGATGTCCAGAGGACTTCCTCCCGTGGTATTACCCGCCTTGGAAAATACCCAAAAGGATCCTCTCTGAGATTTGTTCAGTACTTTTTTATCCCGCCTGAGCGCCTCATTCTCCCGCTCACACACTGAGAACTTCAGCTCTGCCGTCTTCTGTGCTGCCACCATCAGCCTGGCAATATAGGCAAGACTGATGATATATGGCTCTATCTCCCGCTTGGTCCCCATATAAGTAATGATATTATATATCATCAGGACCGCAATGCCAGCCAGACCCGCCGGCAGGTTAAAGAGCAGCAGGCAACCTGCCGGAAGATATAGCAGATCGACGATCAGCTCCCTGGTATTGGAACGCTCACCCAGCGTATGCAGATATTCCAGATAGTCGTACAGGGAATATCTGCCGGTATCTCCCAACTCCTTCATCAACTTCTGGAAATCCACTCTCTGTTTCGGATGCTCCGCAAAGAACGTGACGATCTTGTCAAAGTACTGCAATTCCTCCTCTGACCTTCCCGTGGTGCGCAGCATATGATACAGTACCTCCTCGCCGCTGGAGGAAATCGTATAATTAAGGCGCACAAATATCTGATCCATAGACAGATCATTCCAGGTGATATCATCTATCTGCTCCGGCTCCTTATGATGCTCATAATAACCCGGAATACGCAGAAAGCGCTCCACCTTATATTCCTTATCAGGACGTTTTCCATAGTCATCATACAACTTTTGCTCAAACTGCTTCTTCCGCCTGCGCTCTATCAGAATGCCCTGTCCCGCCATAAACAGCAGGAATAGCCCCATGGCCCCCCAGAAGATCAGATATTCCATGTTATGCTCCTCATCTACACTGGATTATTTCCAGATAACGGTATTGCTCTTTTTATAAAACAGTCAGCAGGGCAGGCGAAAACCGCCTGCCCCGCAGTCTATGTTCCGTCTTTACAGGAAGATATACTTCAGCACAAAGAGAACTGCCAGAACATACATCAACACACTCACCTTGCCCTTGGCCTTGCCGCTGCACAGGTGCAGAATGGTCCAAGAGATCACGCCCACGGCGATACCCTCGGAGATGCTGTACATGAGGGGCATGGAGATGATACACAGGAACGCAGGAATTGCCTCCAGCATATTCTCCCAGTTGATCTTGGCCACGGAGCCGATCATATAGAAGCCCACGATAATCAGGGCAGGCGCGGTGGCAAAAGAAGGGATAGTCAAAAACAGCGGTGAAAATACGATGGCCAGCAGGAACAACAGGCCGGTCACCACTGCGGTCAGACCAGTTCTGCCGCCCTCGGTCACACCGGACGCGCTCTCCACATAGGTGGTGGTGGTGGAAGTACCCAGCACAGCGCCCGCGGAGGTTGCGATGGCATCCGCCAGCAGTGCGCCCTTGATGCGGGGCAGCTTGCCATCCTTGTCCAACATATTGGCCTTAGAGGACACGCCGATCAACGTTCCCAGGGTGTCAAAGATATCCACAAACAGGAAAGCGAACACAATGACGACCATGTCCAGTATCTTAACTGAGCTGAAGTCTGCCTTGAACAGCTGTCCAAAGGTAAGCCCCAGCGGAGAGAAGTCAAAGGAGATAAAAGCGGAGGGGATCACAGAGTACATGCCCAGATCAGCATTGGGTACATACAGCCCGAGCAGTTCGCAGATGATGCCCAGCACCCAGGTAATAAGTATACCGAACAGGATACCGCCCTTGATCTTCTTGATCAGCAGAAAAGCGGTGATCAGCACACCGATCAGAGCCAGCAGTGCGCCCATGCCGACAGAGCTGAAATCCGTTTTAAAATTCTGATAGGAAACCAGCGTGGAATCGTTGTTCACAACAATCTTGGCATTCTGCAGACCGATGAAGGCGATGAACAGTCCGATACCGGCGCTCACGGCAGACTTCAGCGTCATGGGGATGGCATTGAAGATGGCCTCGCGCACATTGGTGACAGACAACACGATGAAGATCAGGCCCTCGATAAAGACTGCCATCAGAGCGATCTGCCAGGAATATCCATAGTTCAGTACGACAGTAAAAGCAAAGTAGGCGTTCAGGCCCATGCCAGGCGCCAGCGCAAAAGGATAGTTGGCCAGCAATGCCATCAGCAGGGTTCCGATAAAGGAAGCCAACGCTGTTGCCAACAGGATCGCGCGCCCATCCATTCCAGTCGCGGAAAGGATGCTGGGATTAACAGCCAAAATGTAAGCCATCGTCATGAAGGTGGTGATACCCGCCATGATCTCGGTCTTGACATTGGTGTTATTCTCCCGAAGTTTGAAGAACTTTTCTAACATTTTTCCCTCTCATTTCCGCCGCTATCGCGGCATTTCGTTAGAATATGGTTGATAGTGTCTATTGATGCCCGAGCTCTCACTCGGATAACATCCTCTGTACGATGGCGTTGCAGGCGGAATAGATGTTCTCCGGCCGCTCGCCCACATTGAATCTGCCGTTCAGATACAGGATCCTGCCGCCGATCATCGTCATCCTCACATTGGCCTTGCTACCGCTGTAGACAAGATTCTTGGGAATATTATGTATGGGCTGCATATTGGGCTGATTCAAATCCAATAGGATTATATCCGCCAGCTTACCCTTGGCCAGCACATCCGCCCTGTTAAGACGCATGGCTCTGGCGCCGTTCACCGTGGCCATCCGCAGCACCTCCGCAGCGTCGATACTGGCAGCGTCCATCTCTCGGAGCTTGGAGAGGCCGGAGACCAGAAACATCTCTCGGAACATATCCAGGGCATTGTTGCTGGCAGCGCCATCCGTACCGATGGCAACCGGAATCTGTCTTCTGACAAAATCTCGGATAGGAGCTACTCCGCTGGCCAACTTAGCGTTGGAGGCGGGATTAGTGATCACATACATCCGGTGCCTGCGAAATACGTCCATATCGCTGTCCGTCATATGCACACAGTGATAACCGCCGCCGCCAAATTCAAACATTCCCAGGGAATCCAAAAAGATAGCCGGCGTCATGCCATATTTCTTCTTACATTCCCGCACTTCATCCGCAGTCTCAGACATATGGGTGAACACAGGCGCCCTGTGTCTGTGGGCCAGGCCGGAGAGCTGTACCATCAGCGCCCTGTCGCAGGTGTATTCGGCGTGAAAGCCCAGCTGGTAGCTGATCAGGGAGTTTTTACGGTTCCAGTGCACGTACTCCTCTTCCACCTGAGAGATGGAGGAGGTAAAGTTGTTGAGACCGCTGACCAACACACAGCGCATGCCCATATCCAGACAAGCCCTGGCCGTCACCTCCGGACGCAGGTACATGTCAAAGATGGAGGTTATTCCGCCGCTTAAATATTCCAGAATGGCCAGACGGGTCATCTGATAGATATCCTGATCCGTAAGCCTTTTTTCCATCGGAAATACCTTGTTCTGCAGCCAATCCTGCAGGGGTACATCATCTGATGCGGACCGCAGAAACGTCATGGCTGAATGAGTATGTGCGTTTTTAAACCCAGGCATCAGGAGATTTCCCTCGCAGTCGAGCTCGATGTCCCAGGAGATGCGCGGAACTCCCTCTCCCCGCCACTCCCGCTCGATCTCCTCCTGATCAGCGATATAGACGATTTTCTCGTTTTTGACCCAGATTTCCCCGAAAAAGATATCGCGGCAGGGCTCCATGGTTAGTATTCTGGCGTTATATAGTCTCAGATTCATGGTTTGGGTTTTCCTTTTTTACAATTGGGTCGATAATTGGGGAAAGCAAGACGTTCCAGGCTCTAACGCCAAGCGCAGTTCCATGCAAGTCTCCACTATGGGCCGAAGCTTTGGGGAAGCAGTTCCTCCAGGGTATACGCCTCATATTCCTCTGGCGATCTGGCTATCAGAATGCGGAAGTCAGGAGAACAGAACTCTCGCATCACCTGGCGGCATATACCGCAGGGATAGGCCAGATCGGGAAACGGATCTCCCGGCCGAGTCGTCCGGCTGCCGCCAGTGATGGCGATGGCGCGGAAATGGCGCACTCCCTCGCTGACCGCTTTGAAAAAAGCGGTGCGCTCAGCGCAGTTGGTCGCCCCGAAGGAGGCGTTCTCGATGTTGCAGCCCTGATAGATAGTGCCATCCCCAGCAAGCAACGCCGCTCCCACCAGATAGTCCGAGTAGGGGGCATAGGCCCGCTCTCTGGCAGCCATTGCCACCTGTATCAGTTCCGTGTCGTAATCCTGTCTGTCCATCGCTGCTCCTATCAACTCGCCGTAGTGGGATTTTTCCCTGCAAATGTCCTACTTGTTGCCCATACCTTACAGCTTATTGCCAAACCTCTCTACCGACTGCGTCACCAGCTGCTTGAAACGGGGAGCCGCCTCGTCAGCCGCCGCCTGCACTTCCCCGTGGCTAAGGGGAGTGGGTGCCATGCCCGCCGCCAGATTGCACACGCAGGAGATTCCGCAGATTCTCATCCCCATATGGGCCGCCGCCACAGCCTCCACCGCCGTGCTCATGCCCACCGCGTCACAGCCCAGAGTGCGCAGCATACGAATCTCCGCCGGCGTCTCGTAGGAGGGGCCGGTGAGTTGGGCGTACACACCCTGCTGGAGATAAATACCCTGCTCCTTTGCCGTCGTGCGGATGATCTCCTGAAGCTCCAGATCATAGACATGCGTCATATCCGGGAAGCGGGTTCCCAGCTCTTCCACGTTGGGACCAATCAGGGGATTGGGGGCAAAGCAGGAAATATGGTCGGTAATCAGCATCAGATCTCCCGCGTGAAAGGAGGTGTTGACGCCGCCGGAGGCATTGGTCAAAAAGAGGATCTCCGCGCCCAGCAGCTTCATCAGGCGTATGGGAAGGACCACATCGCTGATGTCATATCCCTCGTAGTAGTGGACTCTTCCCTTCATGCACACCACGGGAACATCTCCCACATATCCAAAGATAAATCGGCCGTCATGTCCCGGAACAGTGGACACTGGAAAATTCTCAATGTCTCCATAAGGTACCTGACTCTCCACGCGGATAGTATCGGCGTAATCTCCCAGGCCGGAGCCGAGAACGATGGCTACCTTGGGAATGAAGTCGGTGATTTGGCGGATACAGGCTTCACATTTTCTGAGTTTTCCGAAAGTAGTGGATGACATGCGTATGGGACTCCTTTTTTGTGTGGGGGAACCGGCAGAATTGATTGGGGATTCTGACTAGTTCTGGGTGGATGGGTGCTTCGCTCGTCAAATGCATCAATAAGCATATTATACCCAATTTATTCCTAAAAAGCAATTCTCTTATATAAAAAGTTTGGGACCGCCGCTTTATTGCGGCAGCCCCCTGTTTTTCCATCTCTTCAGTGTCGGGAATAGCTCCATCATCTTTTTTCGGACCTCATCCGGTGTTCCTGCTCTCAGTTTTTGTATTTGTCTATCTGTTTCAAAGCTCCGTATATCCGCCTGTGATCTCGCAGACATTGTTGTCTGGGTCACGGATATCAAAGTGATAATACCCCTCATGCACTTTTTGAATCTCCGTCATTTTACCGATATTCAGTCCCTGCAGCCGCTGATACTCTCTCCGCAGATCCTCCACCCAGAAATTCAACACAAACTTATGATCCCCGTCCACATAGTGATGGCCCGGCAGATTATCCTCGTTCATTAGAGCCAAACATTTGTTGTCAAAGAAAAATTCTGCAAATTTGTTTCCACAGTTTCTGGTGGACACCGCCATGGACAGCAGCTTTTCATAAAACGCGATAGACGCCTCAAAATCCCGTACAATCAGATAAACAGAGCCAAGATGTACCTCCTGGGTCCGCAGCTTCTTGACGTCCTCCGTCTCCAGCAGAATATCATCCGTACCCACAGAAAACAATCTGCTCATCTGTACCACCTTGTCAATCTCCGGCAACGATTGATCCATCTCCCACTTGGATATGGATTGACGGGACACGGTCAGTTTTTCAGCAAGCTGTTCCTGTGTAAGACCATTGTCGATACGCAGCTTTTGAATTCTGTTTCCAACGCTCATGTTTTTTTCCTCCGTTTTAGTTCCACATATTTCCTCCAACCGTACAATCTGGCGATATATGACTGGCCATTTTCTGGCATCTCGCCATATATCAGCGCACTTTTCGGAAATATACAGTTTTTAACTCTGCTTTATACTCGTCAGTATATATTCCATGGACATATTTTTATTGTACCTGTTCACCCGAATATTATCTACCAATTATTCTTGGAATTTCCGCAACCACAAGTTGCTTCAATTTTACCGCTGTTCCCTCCAACTCAGTAGGCCACGGAAAGACAAAAAAACAATTGACATATCCCTCGATCCATGTCATACCGTCTGTATGAGTTATCTGTGAATCTTGTATTCTTTACAGTTCGGGCAGTTTCTGCCAGTGACTCAATCGTTACTATATAAATTGGCAGAGGCTGGGATGATTTCAGGTTGATACGGCACCTCTGCTTTGTTCTTACCTTGGACATAATCAGGACCTGATGCGTCAGTGCCCCAGACTGTGGGAGTACGCCAGCCTGGTAGGGCGGATCAAGGAGAATCTGACCGGTGGGATTCCTGTAAAAGCTGCTGTGGAAGAGGCTGTATCCTACTGTCTGGAACAGGGAATCCTCACAGATTTTCTCAGAGAAAACAGATCGGGGGTATTGGGTATGTAAGAGCGCTCACAGAATTTGATGAGAAAAACACATCCGGTTGATGAAACAGTACGCCAGAGAAGATGGACCCATATTGCCGCACACTGCGACAGTATAGCTGATTTTATGAATAAGATCGGCTGGAACGGTTAAAACCTGCACCGAAAGACTGGGAGCCGTCTGAACATACCGGCTCCCAGTTATATCGACTATCCTGTACTCAGATTATGATACAGATCATCCCTCCGTTGCTGTCGTTGACAATTTTCTGCATGGTATCCTGCAATTTTACCTGACATTCGTCACCGATCGAGGCAATCTTGGTGGCAATACCATCATTTACCAGTTGTTCCACCGATTTGCCAAAGATATTGGTCTCCCATATCCCCTCTCCCTCATGGTCGGTGTTATTGATGTACTGAATCAGATCCTCCGCCTGCTCCTGAGTGCCTACGATGGGGGCGATCTCCGTCTCGATATTGGCCTTGATCATATGGATGGAGGGACTCACCGCCTTGATCTTCACCCCATATTTGTTGCCGTGGCGTATGACTTCCGGCTGGTTTAGTACGATCTCGTCCTTCATCGGCATCACCACGCCATACCCTTTCATCCGCACCATATTGACCGCCTGGAGCACCTTGGAATACTCCGATTTCATCTTGGCAAATTCCTGCAGCTTGGAGAGCAGTTGATATTCGTCCCCGATATCCTCTCCAACCATCTCCGTAAGCATCTCATAATAATAGGCGTCATCTGCTTCTAACTGTATTCGCACACAGCCATCACTTAAGGATATCTGGTCTACCTTGGTTCGTTTTACATACTGACTGTCAATCGAAATGGGGTGTTCCAGACAGTCCCGCAGACTGGAATAGTCTTTCATGATCCCCTTCACCTGTTCGATCAATTCCTGTTTCATCCGATTGTCGGGGGGCAGCATCTCCACCCACTTAGGCATATAGAATTCAATCATGGAAATGGGGAATTCATACAGTACATTCTCCAATATCTTATGGATATCCTCTTTTTTTAGCTGCTCACAGTTGACCGGCAGGACGGCGATACCGTATTTCTCCTGCATTTGCTCCGCCAGCGCTTTAGTCTCCTCCGAGTAAGGCTTCTGGCTGTTCAAAAGCACCAGAAACGGTTTATGTAATTTCTTCAGGGCGGCGATCGTCTTCTCCTCCGCCGGCAGAAAGCTTTCCCGGGAGAGCTCCCCGAAACTGCCGTCTGTAGTGATCACCAGGCCAATGGTGGAATGGTCATTCATGACCTTATCCGTGCCGATCTCCGCGGCCTTGGTAAAGGGTATCTCATTGTCGAACCAGGGGGTTTTCACCATCCGCTCCGCATTTTCCTCCATATGTCCCGCCGCGCCGTCCACCATATAGCCCACACAGTCGATCAGGCGCACATTCACCTCCACATCATCATTCAGCACCACATGAGCGGCTTCCTTGGGGATGAATTTTGGCTCTGTCGTCGTGATGGTACGTCCTCCTGCGCTCTGGGGCAATTCGTCCATGGCACGGGTCTTGGCGTGTTCGTCCTCCATGTAGGGCAGAACCATCACATCCATAAAGCGCTTGATAAATGTAGATTTCCCCGTGCGCACAGGCCCCAGCACGCCGATATATATATCCCCACCGGTCCGCTGCTGTATATCATGATAGAGGTCATAAGTATTCATTGTATGATTTTCCATATAAAGAACCTCCCGCCTATACTGGTATATGTATATGCGGAAGGTTTCTCATTCATACCTTATCTTCAGCTATCGAGAAGATTCTTTTACGCTGTTTTCAGGCTAACTCCTCAGCGTCAGCAATGCACCCTCTTAAAGCTCTTCTTGCCCCGCTTGACCACTTTGCCCTCACCGGCAAAATCGGCTCTGGTATACATTGTCTTTATATCCGTCACCTTCTCGCCGTCCACTGTGACGCCGCCCTGCTCCACCGCGCGTCTCGCCTCGGAGCGGGAGGCGGTGAGTCCCGCCGCAGCCACCACGCCCACGATATCGATGGCGCCGTCTCTAAAATCAGATTCCTGCAGCTCGTAGGTGGGCATATTCTCAGCGTTGCCTGAGCCAAACAGCGCTCTGGCGCTCTCCTGCGCTTTCTGGGCCTCCTCCTGCCCGTGTACCAGTTCAGTCAGATGGTAGGCCAGTATCTCCTTCGCCTCGTTGAGCCTGCTGCCCTCCCAGCCATCCATGGCCTCGATCTCCTCCAGCGGCAGGAAGGTCAGCATCCGCAGACAGTTCATCACGTCCGCGTCCGCTACATTCCGCCAGTACTGGTAGAATTCAAAGGGCGAGGTCTTCTCCGGATCAAGCCACACGGCTCCCTTCTGCGTCTTGCCCATCTTCTTGCCCTCAGAGTTCAGCAACAGCGTGATGGTCATGGCATATGCGTCCTTGCCCAGCTTGCGCCTGATCAGCTCCGTGCCGCCCAACATATTACTCCACTGGTCATCGCCGCCAAACTGCATATTGCAGCCGTATTTCTGATACAGGCACAGGAAGTCGTAGCTCTGCATGATCATGTAGTTGAACTCCAGAAAGCTCAGCCCCTTCTCCATGCGCTGTCTATAGCACTCGGCGGTGAGCATGCGGTTCACGGAAAAATGCACGCCGATATCCCGAATGAACTCAATGTAGTTCAGATCCCTGAGCCAGTCCGCATTGTTCACCATCATAGCCTTGCCCTCGCCAAACTCGATAAAACGGCTCATCTGCTTTTTAAAACACTCACAGTTGTGATCGATCTGCTCTGTGGTCATCATGGTACGCAGATCGCTTCTGCCCGAGGGGTCCCCAATCATCCCCGTTCCGCCGCCGATCAATGCGATAGGTCGGTTTCCCGCCATCTGCAGGCGCTTCATCAGGCACAGCGCCATAAAATGTCCCACATGCAAGCTGTCAGCGGTGGGGTCAAAACCGATATAGAAGGTCGCCTTCCCGTTGTTGATCAGCTCCTTGATCTCCTCCTCGTCCGTCAGTTGTGCCAGCAGTCCCCTGGCCTTCAGTTCGTCAAATACCGTCATCTCTCTTCTCTCCTATTCTGAGTTCCGCAGGGACCCTGTCAGTACTGTCTCTGGCTCCCTGCCGTTTTTAAGTTACGCTGGCTCTTGTCGGAACTAAGTAGCTTCTGCTTGCTTCCTCAGACATACAAAAAGCCCCGTCCCACAAAAGGACGGGGCCAGTACCCGTGTTACCACCTTTTTTCCCACAAAGCTCACACTTTATGGCTCAGAGAGTATCCATCAATACTCACGGCCGGTATCGGGGCCTGCCGTCAAAGCCTACTCTGCCAGCCATATGGCCGTCACATTTCAGTTTGCTGCTCCGAGATGTATTCCTGTCAGGCTTTATGCGCCTCTCACCATCCGGCGGCTCTCTGTTTAAAGCGGATTGACAGTACTCTTTCTCTTCTTCGCATTAACTCTGTTAAATTACTTTCAAATCTGGGCTCATTGTACCCGAAAACAGAACAAATGTCAACTGTTTTTATCTGTTTTCATCCAGATAAATCTGCACTCTCTTCTGAATGATCTCCGACACCTCCGCAGCGCTTCTATCCCCTGCAAAATAGGCGCCCGCCTCTTCCTGCACAATATTGCGGATAATATCCAGTTCACCCTCATACGGAATGCTGTTGTTCATCGTCTCCAGAAACTCCGGCAGATAAGAGCTGCCATCTGGCTTTCCCGCCAGCGGGATCGCCGACTGATTCCCCTGCCGAAAGACCGGTTCGAGGTTGGAAGAGCCATAGACTTCCACATACTCCTCCACGCTGTCACTGAGCACATCCTTGCGCACCCAGTTAAGGCCATATTGCTGCTGGGCCTTATAGCTGACCAGAAATCGCAGGAAGTCATCTATGATCTCACGATAGTCTGCAGTAGCACTCACAGCCACACATCCATAGTATGATTTCAGGAGATTTCCGCTTCCCTCTCTGGCAGGATAGCCCACCGCATGGAAATCCTCTCCCAACAGAGCCATCGCCCTGCTGAACTGGCTTAGGTTTCCTTCCAATGTATATACCAGCATTTTCCCTTCACGGCACTGCTCTACCGCTGCCTCCTCCGTCATCTGAGGGCTGTTTTGAGCTGCCTGCTCATATTTCCTGCAAAGTTCCAATACCTGTACAAATTCCTCCGTGTCAAAATAGCATTTTCCTGCCTGCATGTCTATCAAAGAGGAATGACTGATATTGGCCAGCACCAGATCATACAAAATCATGCCCGACCACCAGCCATCGTGATCTGAAAAATGCTCCACACCGGTTTGTTCTTTCAGGAGCTTGATGACATCCTCCAGGGTCCAGCTCCTTCCCTCCCATATTTGATCGGATACCATAAGCGTGGCGAGTGTCGTGCTGCAGGTGATGCCGTACAATCCACTTTCAATCCTGCCGTTATCCAGTACGCCGGAAAAAATCTGTTCCTGCTCGTCCGCAGGCAGCACCTCTGACAACTCCGCCAATGCGCCTTGCTTTTGCAGCGCCTGGAGCGTCTCTCTGTTCACCAGCACCAGATCCGGTCCTTCCCCCTGTGACAGTTGGGCCAGTGTGCGGGTCAACTGCTGATCGGTATCTTCCTCCAGCTCTGCAATCTCAATCTTCACTCCCGGATGTCTTCTGGAATACTCCGCCGCACAGGTCCTAAGATATCCGTCTTCCCAATGAAGCATCTCAAGCTGTATAACCGTCGCATCCGTCTCCTGCTCGGTAAACCCGTACAAAAAATATCCGTCGTTCTGTTCAAATGCGGCAAACACCTCCCCGTCCGCCCCCTCCAGGATACCATCACAGCTTGCGAAGCTCAGCTGCTTATCTTCATACAGCTTCTCACATGCGCCTGACAGCACATTCCACCGCAGCATTTTTCCGCCCTTTCCATAGATCAGGCTGCCATCCGGTCTGATCAGGCAGCTCTGCAGCAGCTCATATTTTCCCCGATAAAGCTCTTTTGCCTTCTGGCCGTCATATCCCAGAATACGCAAGCTCTGCTCCCCCGCATCCATGCAGGCATACAGAGGACGGCCATCCGGCAATTTACCCATATAAGTGAGGGCATCCCCTGCGCTTTCCGGCTTCTCTATTACCGTCAGCAGTTGCCCATCCCTGTCTATGACGCATATACGACTCATAGTGCTATCGCTCACATAACACCTTCCCGTGCCATCGCATTGACCGCCCGACAACTGCATATTGTCTTCCGGTACGGCATCGCCCTCCTGGATTGCTGGAAGCAGATCCAGCAATCCGTATATCTTTCCCTCCAGATCGGATTCTGCTCTGTAATAATGGACCACTTTATGCCCCTGCTCTTCGCTCTGCTGAATAAACAGATATACTCTGCCCAAAATCACATCCATCCCGGTAATCCACGCCCGATTGTCTTCAAAGGCTTCCAGCAGAGCCTCTATTGCCCCCTCTTCGTCCTCTCCATGGGCCGCCATGAGCGTCCACTGCGCCATGACAGAGTCACCGTCTGCCACATCTGTATCTGTAAAATAGAGCGTATGCCGCAAATATCCCTCCTGCTCTGTGAGCAGATCCTGCAACACATAGTAATGTGAACTCTCCACAGCGCTGAAATAATAGGAGTAATCCGCCCTCTGACTGTCGGGAAGCGCCACCTCTATACAGTCAGCAGCATTCCACAAACTCGCCTCCGCATCATACCGCTCCAGCGCCCACCTCTCCTCCATCAGATCATATACGATATCCTGCTTGTTTTCAGGCTCAGAGGAGGACGCATTCTCCTCTGAACCTGCTCCAGCATTGCCGCAACCGGAGAGAAGCGTTGCCAGCAACATCGCCATGCAATATCCCGCACACACCGCTCTGTCCATTCAAGATTCCTCCTTAAGACTTCCTATCTGTATTATACAAGCCAGCAAAACAGGAGGCAACAAATGGAGTTTAAGATTTATTTAAGATTTATTTAAGATTTCTTTATGATACATTTATATCTGTTCCATTGACCGCTTTTTCATATATCTGGCAGAGATAAATCTGCCTATTCCCAATTCCAATACGGCAATGGCCAGCGCTTCCACCAGAATAATCCCCAGCCTTTTCAGCATCGCATTCTGGAAAGTCGCAGGATCCGCCATATCATGCAGTCCCACCCGTATCACCATACTTAAAAAAATCCCTGACAGGCTGACAAGATGCAAAATGCCCAATGAGTGCTCTCTCTTGATGCAATCGGCGACAAACCACATGAATATCAGCAATTCCACAATGATAATCCCTATCAATTGAACATATACAAAATGGCCCCACTGTGGCATATCTATACCAAACGGCAGCGTCATAGTTCGATTTGACCTGAGGAAAAGCAACAGCAGCACGACACAGTAGAAAATGCCTGTCGCGCTCACCGCTCCCAGACAGACTCTCCACCTGCTCGTCGCGATTTTTGTCTGATATTCGGCCAGCATCCCATAGAATCCCAGCGCTATCAAGGGAAATGCCACATAATACAGATTGTCGTTACACCACAGAGGAAAATCAAGGGCATCCCCAAGCAATATAAACAGTGCTGCCAGTCCGCCCACGATCAGCATACTCTTTCTCATCATATGCCACTTGATTTTTTTCAGATGGTTCAATTCACTCTGATTAAGCCTGGTTTCCTCAATCTCCGTGTTTCTGAGCAGCTCCAGACTGTCCCTGCACTGCGCGCACTCTGCCATATGCTCCTCCACCGCCTCGCGGGAGCTTGGCGTACAGATGCCGTCCAAGTAAGAGGGGATCAGGTCCTTGATAATCTCACAGTTTAATTTACTCATGCTTTTCCTCCCATCCTGCTGCCCTTGCAGCCTTGATTAACATTTCCTTGCCGCGATAGAAATTGACCCTCGCCCAGTTCTCGCTTCTCCCCAGTATCTCCCCGATCTCACGGAAGGACAAATCTGCCGCTGCCCTCAGATAGATTACCTCCCGCATCTGACTAGGGAGCTTCTGCATTTCCTTCAGCATATCCATCAGCTCCATCCTGTGCAGGGCCGTCTCCTCCGGCTGTGGACCGTCCACTGCCGGCTCCTCGTCCGGCGGCGCAACAATCTCATGCTTGTGTTTGGAGAGCTGCTGATAGTAGAGATGTTTGGCGATCTGGCAGAGCCATGTGGAAATCTTACAGCTGCCGTTATACCGTTCCAGAGATTGATAGGCTCTGAGAAAGGTCTCCTGAGTCAGATCCTGCGCTGTCGATTCATCATGGCACAGAGACAGGCAAAAGCGATATACGATTTTCACATTTTCCCGATAGAGTTGTTCCTCCATATCTCTCCTCCTCGCCAGACTGTACTCCCATTCTCGCAGCTTGCTCTCTCACCCATATATCCGATTATCACAGGATTTGTTACAGGTAAATCTGAAATATAAAGCTGCCCCTTGCACAAGGGCAGCCATGTTAAAATCTGTATTTCGCTATTTGTTGGCCATCAGCGTGACCATGGCCCGATTCAGGCCGTCCACCGTCAGCTTGTACATGGGAAACATCTCTTTCACCGCCGTCTCCGCCTCTCTCCAGGGCGCGCGTCCCGGCGCCATCTTGGGATTGAGCCAAACTACCTTTTTGTACTTGCGCTTGACCAGCTGCAGCCATTCATAGCCGGACAGTCCGCCGTTAGGCCCCCGGTAATTGCCGCTGGTGGAATAGAGCTCCTCCGGCGCCATGGCCGCGTCTCCCACGATGATTACCTTGTAGTCGCTGCCGACATTGCGGAACATCCACTCCGTATCCACCCAGTCCCCGTTCTCGCACTCCGGCGTCTTGTAGAGCTTACTGTAGATGCAGTTGTGAAAATAATAGGTCTTCACATCCTTATAGTGGTTGGACTTGTGCACCGCCTGAAACAGATCGTTGAGCAGGCTGCTGTAGGGGATCATCGTTCCTCCTGAATCCATAAGGAGCAGCAGCTTGACCGCGTTTTTCCGAGGCTTTTTCATGACGATCTGCAGACAGCCGCCGTTGTTGCAGGTCTTGTCCACCGTGCCGTCTATATCCAGCTCCGTCTCAGGGATATCCAGCCTGGTGGAAAATTGGCGAAGCCTGCGAAATGCCAGTTGGAACTGTCGGTTGTCCAAGACCCTGTCATCCCGAAAATCCCGATACTTGCGGGCGCCCACCACGGCAAAGGCGGACTGATACCCTGTCTTGCCGCCCACCCGGACGCCGCCCACATTGCCGCCCATATTGCCAAAGGAGGTCTTACCCATGGTGCCGATCCAAAAGCTCCCCCCGTTGTGCTCCTCGTTCTGGTCCTTCAAACGCTGCTTGAAGGTCTCCTCCACCTGCTCCTTGTCCACCTGGATGTCCTCCACCTGGTTTAAGTGGTTGCGGGCCTCCTCGTGGGCCAGCTCCATCATATCGGACTTGTCCAGCCAGCGCAGCATCTCTGCGCCCACCTCGGTCTCCTTCTGGGCCGCCTTAAAGCACTCCTCAAAAGCCATATCAAATTTGTCAAAATCCGTCTCGCTCTTGACCAGAATCATTCGGGCCACATAGTAAAACTGTGTCATGGAGCTGCCGCACAGCCCCTTGTCCAGCGCCTCCTGCAGAGTCAACCACTCCCCCAGCGTCACCCGCAGGCCCTTGGCCCGCAGCACGTCAAAAAATTTGATGAACAATGGTATCCCCTCCGTCACAGATTGGTCTCATGGCGCACCAACTCCAGGTCTTCATCCTTCTTGACCACCACGCCGATAAAGGGCAGCGCAGCGCGGATACGGTCGGCGCTGATGCCTCCGATCTGCAGGGCGTTGACCCAGTCGATCAGCTCCGAGGTGCTGGGCTTTTTACGGATATCCCGAATACTGCGGATATTGTAGAATACCTCCATGGCATTTTTCAGCAGATGCTCCTCCACATCCGGAAAATGCACCCGCACGATCTCCTCCATCAGCTCCTGGGAGGGAAAATCAATATAGTGGAAAATACATCGGCGCAAAAAGGCATCTGGCAGCTCCTTCTCCGCGTTGGAGGTGATGATCACGATGGGGCGATGCCTGGCTTTCACCGTGCGCTTGGTCTCATTGATATAAAATTCCATCTGGTCCAGCTCCCACAGCAGATCGTTGGGGAACTCCAAATCCGCCTTGTCGATCTCGTCGATCAGCAGCACCACCTGCTCCTCGCTGTCAAAGGCCTCTCCCAGCTTGCCCAGCTTGATGTAGCGGGCGATATCGTCCACGCCCTCCACGCCGAACTGCCCGTCGTAGAGACGCTGTATCGTGTCATACACATACAGGCCGTCCTGAGCCTTGGTGGTGGACTTGATATTCCAGATGATCAGGCGCTTGTCCAACGCCCTGGCCACCGCCTCCGCCAGCATGGTCTTGCCTGTGCCCGGCTCCCCCTTGATCAACAGCGGCTTTTGCAGCGCCATGGCGATATTCACGCTGGCCATCAGTTCCTCGCTGGCCACATATTCTCTGGTTCCCTGAAATTGATTCGTATTATCACTCATTGTTTTTGCTCTCCTGTCTATTCAATTAGATTTTTTAGTGTTGCATAAGTCACTGAGCAATTTCATTTTCACTGAATTTCTTTCATCTATAATACTTTTTCCAATCTTATATGGTGTGTTACCTTCTGTCTCCTCACAAGGCCGCTTTTTTGCTCTGAATCTCTCACAAAACAATACTTGACTATATGACTTGAAAAATGTCTACTAACATGTTACGATATTCTCTATGGAAAAGCAAGTATATTACCATAAAATGTGAAATTCTTAATCAGAAAGGTTTGAACAGTATGAATAAAATGACAGAAAAAAAGTCCATCCCCATCTCCTTTGAAGTGTTCCCTCCCAAGAAAGATGGAGAATTTGAAGCGGCCTTTGCCACATTGGACAGGCTGGGGGCCTTGCGTCCCGCTTTCATCAGCGTGACCTACGGCGCAGGGGGCAGTAACTCCGGAAAGACCGTGGAGATCGCCTCCTACATACAGAATCAGTTGGGACTTCCCGCGCTGGCCCATCTCACCTGCGTGGGCAGCAAGAGGGAGGCGCTGCGGGAAGTGCTGGACGCGCTGAAGGCCGCCGGAGTGACTCATATCCTGGCCCTTCGAGGCGACCGTCCCAGAGACATGACGGACGAGCAGTTTGCCGCCAGGGACTTTGAGCACGCCAGCGATATGATTGCCTATATCAAGGAATTAGAGCCCCAGTTTCATATTGCCGCCGCCTGCTATCCCGAAAAGCATTACGAGTGTTTCAGCATGCAGTCCGACCTGAGCTATCTGAAGCTAAAACAGGAGATGGGAGCCGAGGAATTGATCAGCCAGATGTTTTTTGACAATGACTATTTTTATGAATTTCTGGAGAAAGCCCGCCGCAAGGGAGTCACTGCGCCCATCCACGCGGGCGTGATGCCTGTGACCAAGGCCAGTCAGCTCGGCACCAGCATCTCCCTCTCCGGCGCCACGATCCCCAAGGCCTTCGCCGATATGATCGCCCGCTACGGGGATTCCCCTGAGGATATGCGCAAGGCGGGAATCGACTACGCCGTCCGCCAGATCATCGATCTGAAACAGAACGGCGTGGACGGCATCCACATCTACACCATGAACAAGCCCAAGATGGCGGCAGAGATTATGGAGGCTGTAAAATAGAATCTATTTTGTGACGCACATTAAGATGGTCCAATTTCTACGCGGCGCATATTGCACAATCGGACTATATACGCCGTGTAGAACGGAAAAATATTATTCGCCAAAATAAAGCTTCAGCCGATTATTTAAGTGATCTGTCAGCATTTCCAAGCTATTGTTCCCGCTAAAATACTCCCCAAATTCTTCGACCAGAATTGTATGGTAATCATCTTGCAGATTGGGCGACGGAATACTGTTTTCCAGTATCTCGTAAAGCTCCCTTCTCAGTTCATCAACGTCAACTGGCCCCAAAACATACATCGCATCATCAGAGCCAAAACACAACCCTTCCTTTTCCGCAGTTTTTTCGATCTGCTGCTCCAGGATGTCATTTCTCACACTAAAAGAATAGCGTGACAGGCCGCCAGAGACCGTCTTCGACTGAACGTCATAGGAGAGTAAGGTTTCAAAGAACTCCGCCGCAATTTTCTTCTCTTCATCCGTTGCATTTTTCCTGACCGCCAGAACTCCCGCACTGGTCAGATGATGCCTTCCCCCATCCGCATGCGGAAAACCGATGCATTTCGCATTTTCCCCATAACGAAGCTTAAGCCCGCACAAGTGATACGGTTCGGCAAAAACTTCACGGCCGCAAAGAATCCTGCCTTCCCTGACCGCCTCGGCACTCCTCCCTTCTTCCGAGCTCTGCCCGTATTGTTCGATCAATTGGATTGCTTCCGTCAGTTTGTCTTTGTCAATCACATGATCGGATTGACCCGCATCCACAAAGTATGTATCATCCTCTCCGCCAACGAACAGTGTAAACATTACGCCGATTTTACTCAGGCCGTCGTTTGTCAGGATGGACTGCATATTTTCCCTACCCCGGGCGCACTTGGTTACAGCTTCATAATCCCAGTTTCCAATGTCCTCACACGTTACAAGCGTATCAATGAAAAAACTGCTCACCGCTGCATACGGAGTCCCACCTATGTTTCCCAGCTTCAGGGCAGCCTGATTTAATTCCCCAAGCGTCTGCTCCCCCACCAGGTTTTCAAGGGGTTCCCATATTTTTTCCTGCCGCCAATTGGGTATGGCGTAAACGTCTATGATGACGGGACCGTCCCCTGCCATAAGCTTGGTCAAAAGCGCCGTTTTGTCATAATCGTCCCTGATGACGATCCTGCATTCTGGATGCGCTTTGTTAAACTCCAATACCGCCTCGTAATAGTCACACAGACCTCCGCCTGCTGAAGCCAGTTCTATTTCCACAACGTTCTCCGGCATGGGCTGTAATTCCTGGTAACTCATGCCTTCCCTCATCTCAGCCAATATAAAAACATTGCCTGCCGTATCTGTACAGATACCGTAATGTGCCTGCATGGGTGGTATCAGGTACATCCCGTTTTGCTTCCAGGTAAATATCTGTCTGGCATTCTCCATGGTATCGTCGCACAGATATATGCCATCCTGATTCAAAAACGCCACCTGACCGTCACCAAATAAGCCCAATACATAAATATCCTGATCCGAAACGTTTTCCTTCCCGCAACTGAAAATAATTTCTTTCTCGCCATTGTCGGTATTTACGCATTCTATTTTTGTCTCCGAATCAGGCGTTGAAATCATGGTCTGGCATACAACGCGTCCATCGTGCAGCGCCATGAGTCCGAGAAATTCGTGCTCAGCATACCGTTCTTCATGAAAAACGCTTCCATCCGGCGCATAGATACACCAGTTCACCGTATCATGAAAAGTCGGCGCCCAGTCGTCAATGTGCACATATCCGTTGCCGTCAACGATAGCCATTACAGGAGCGTCTGCCAGATGGTCGCTGAATTCCGCCAGGATACTTCTCTCAAGGATATCTCCTTCCCAGTTCCTTCTTTCCAGATAACATCTGTCCGCCTCATCGCAAAAAGTCACAAATTCATTCGCCCCGATTACGACGCCGGCTCCAATGATCTGCTTCCCTTCCTCCGCCTTCCAGGTATAAGTCTGCTGCTCCCCGTCCGCCCGGATGACAGAGACCTCGGTATACTGTCCTTGCGTATCATCTGCCGGATAAATGTTGCACCTTACGGCGCTTCCCGGACAGAACGCAACCCTGGAACTGGTTTGTTGATAAAGCTTAGCATATGTCGTGTAAAAGGAAGAACTCACCGCACATCGATAGGTGTCCGCTACTTGATCTTCCTTTATCCCGCCGCATCCAGACAAAACTATCGGGAAAACAAGCAGACAAAAAAGATACATTTTTCTCAGCGCGGCCATCCGATTATATATTTTGTCGTCATTAATAAGCGTCATTATGAACTATTTCCCTTTTTTCCTTTTTTGTCTCTATTATAGATCCGCAATTTAAGCAATGTAGCTTGTAGTGATCATACTTTTGATAAACAATACACGGCCAGTAATCTAATCTACCATTTTTTTCTTTATAATGGGAATGTGTATACAAGCGCTCAAATGTTGTTTCCGTATATGTCCATACATATTGATGTCCTGTGCACACCTCCTTTGCATTTGACGATATAAGGCAACTTAAAAAGATCATGATTGTCATTGCCGTAGTCGCTATCAGCATCATTATTTTCTTTTTAATTTTCCATCTTCTCCTCTCTGTTTAGAATTGACTCAGACGTTTGCGAAACGTCTGATCCGCATTATTGCAGATTCTTTATTATTATAATTCGATTATACATAAAAAAGATATAAATGTCAATATTCTCGAAAAAAAAAGCCAAGCTGTAAAGTAATAAAATAGCAAAAATATTTTCAAAACGCAAAAACAGGGCAGATATTTTCAATCTACCCTGCCATAATGTAAAAAACTCATTTAATATACACCCTTTGGGAACCTATCCTCCATATATTTCTGCGGCCAATGAGTCAAGTGCCAAGCTTGCACAAACATAAAGCCAACAGAGTTGGTGTGGAGTTATTCCTCTTCCCACAGAGCGTCAGACACCTCGATCTTCTTATCCCGCAGCATCAGCTCTTTCACAGCCACATCCGCAGGCTTTCCCTCAAACAGAATGGCGTTCACCTGCTCGATGATGGGGAGCTGCACATCATATTTCCTCGCCAGCTCCATGGCGGCCTTGGCGCTGTACACGCCCTCCACCACCATCTGTACCTCGGCCATGGCCTCCTCCATGGTCTTGCCCTGGCCGATCAGAATACCGGCCCGGCGATTGCGGGAGTGCATACTGGCACAGGTCACGATCAGATCCCCGATACCCGTCAATCCGCAGAATGTCTCAAAGCGTCCCCCCATGGCCGTGCCCAGCCGCGCGATCTCGGTGATACCGCGGGTGATCAGCGCCGCCTTGGTGTTGTCCCCGTATCCCAGGCCGTCCGCGATACCGGCGGCCAGCGCCACCACATTTTTCAGACTTCCGCCCAGCTCGATGCCCAGCACATCCGGACTGGTGTAGACTCGAAACACCTCGTTCATGAACAGATTCTGAACATATTCCGCCGTGGAGCGCTTTCTGGCCCCCACCACAATGGTGGTGGGAATTCCCCGACCCACCTCCTCCGCATGGGAAGGTCCTGACAACACCGCCACCTGAGCCTGGGGAATCTCCTGCTCTGTGATCTGCGCCTGGGTCATCAGCGTATGCTCCTCAATCCCCTTGGCCACATTGACGATCACCTGCCCCTGGGCCACATAGGGACAGAGCCTCGCCGCCGTCCTGCGGGTAAAGCTGCTTGCCACCGCCATCACCAGCAGCTCGGCCCCCTCTGTGGCCTCTCTCTCATCCAGCGTAAAACATATATCCTCCGCCAGCTTTACGCCCGGCAGCATCTTGTGCTCGTGCCGTGTGCGAAGCATCTCGATCTCCGCCTCCAACGCGGACCAGACTGTAATCTGATGCCCGTTTTTGTGTAACAATACCGCCAGGGCAATCCCCCAGCTACCTCCGCCAATCACCGTTATTCTTGCCATAACCGACACCCTGTCCTTTCCCTATATAAACATCTGCCATAAGCAGAGCTCAGCGCTCCTCGCCCTGATGCCCTGCCTCATGTCCGCTGCCGTCCTCCACCTTGTTCTTTTTCGTCAGGTAGGTCTTGCGCTCCGTGCCGTGAATCAGCCTCCCGATGTTCTCCCGATGCTTCCAGAACGCCAGCGCCGTCATACAGCCAAAGAGAATATACATCTCGATCAACTGTCCCTGCGTCATCCCCGGAAACACTCCCATCTGCCCGCTGACCACCAGCTGAATCATCAGCAGCGTGTAGACCAGCAGGGAACCAAGCGACACATAGTGGGTGGTAAAAAAGGTGGCAAAGAACATGATTACGCCTGTCACCACGAACCATGGATGAAAGGAAAGCACCATACCCGCTGTCGCAGCAATCCCTTTTCCACCCTTAAAATGCATATAAAAGGGATAGTTATGTCCCAGGATGGCGCCCGCCCCTGTATACAGACACAGCAGATAGATGATATCGCGGTGACTGCCGCCGAAGACGAGCCGCACCAGCCACACCGCCGCCATGCACTTCAGGCAATCCCCCGCAAAGACGATCAGTCCCGCCTTGGTGCCCAGCACCCGCAATGTATTGGTGGTGCCGGAGTTGCCGCTACCGTGCTCCCGAATATCGATACCGTGGGCTTTCCCGTAAAAATAGCCGGTCTGGAACAGGCCGAAGACATAGCCAATGAGTACACAAACAATCCTTATCATGCTTCCTTGTCCTTTCGTTCCCTGATAATAAACTTAAGCGGGGTCCCTCTGAATCCAAAGATCTCCCGAATCTGGTTCTCGATATATCGGGTATATGAAAAATGCATCAGCTCCTTGTCGTTGACAAAGATCACAAAGGTGGGCGGTTTGACCGACACCTGAGTGATATAGTACAGACGCAGGCGCTTGCCCTTGTCTGTCGGGGGCTGTTGCAGAGCCACCGCCTCCGCCATGATCTCGTTGAGCACCCCTGTGGCCACCCGCATGGCATGATTCTCGCTGACCATATCGATGGTTTCAAAGAGCTTGGGCAACCGCTGCCCGGTCTTGGCAGAGATAAAGATCAGCTCCGCATACTGCATAAAGGACAGGGTATTTCGCACCTTCTCCGAAAAGCGGTAGATGGTCTTGTCATCCTTCTCCAGCGCATCCCATTTGTTGACGGCTATGATCACCGCCTTGCCTCTGTCATGAGCAATTCCGGCGATCTTGGCGTCCTGCTCCGTGACTCCCTCCAGGGCGTCGATGACCAGCACCACCACGTCAGCCCGCTCCACCGCTCCCACAGTGCGGACGATCATGTAGCGCTCCAGCTCCTCCTTGATCTTGTTCTTGCGGCGCAGTCCCGCCGTGTCGATAAACACATATTCCCTGTCGCCGTAGGCCACCTCCGTGTCCACTGCATCTCTGGTCGTGCCGGCGATATCTGACACGATCAGCCGGTTCTCTCCGAGCAGCTTGTTGATGATGGAGGACTTGCCCACATTGGGCTTCCCGACGATAGCCACTCTGGTGCGGTCATCCTCCTCTTCCTCGCCGCTTTCCTCCGGGAAATGGGACACCACCTCCTCCAGCATGTCCCCCAGCCCCAGCTTGTTCGCCGCGGATATCGCATGAGGATCGCCTATGCCGAGGTTGTAGAACTCATATACATCCGCCATGTACTTCTCAAAGCTGTCCACCTTGTTGACCACCAGCACCACCGGCCTGTGACAGCGGCGCAGCATGTCGGCGACCTTGGCGTCCGCGTCCTGCAGCCCCTGGCGCACGTCCACCAGGAAAATGATCACATCCGCCATATCCATGGCAATCTGCGCCTGCTCCCGCATCTGGGACAGGATAATGTCCTTGCTCTCCGGCTCGATGCCGCCGGTGTCAATCAACGTAAAGCTCCGGCCCAGCCATTCCACATCCGCATAGATGCGGTCGCGGGTAATGCCGGGAGTGTCCTTCACAATGGATATATTTTCACCGGCCAGCGCGTTAAACAGGGTCGATTTGCCCACATTGGGTCTTCCCACCACCGCAACAATTGGTTTTCTTTTTCTATCCGCCACTTCCAGCACTACCTCCTCTTTTCAACCGTAGACCGGCACGATTCTTACTTACCCGTCCGCAGCACTGCCTCTATAAAATCACATCCGCTTGATTTTACAATATTTATCTTCACTTGTAAAGCCTTTTCCACATCCGCTACAGTCAAATCGTCCAAAAATACCGTTTCCCCGCTGCGCAGCACATTCTGCGGCAGGAGCAGACGGCTTCCCAGAGGCTTGTCCGTAAGCTGAGCCAGGATGTCCTGTCCGGTCAACAGTCCGGACACCGTGATCATCTCTCCAAAGAAATCATTGCGGATGGCATAGACATGTATCCGCAGTCCCGGATAGTCTTCCATCATCTCCTGGGCCATCTGGCAGATACAGGGATATGCCAGATAGCCGGTGGCTATGGAGAGCTCCTCCTGCACTGTCAGGTTCGGAAGCTGTCCTTCCTGCCCAAGTCTCTCCCTCTCCCTGATAAATTCCTCTCGAAGCAGTCTGGTCATGCCCACTCCGTTATCCAGCTGCGGATAGCCGTCATAGCGCGCTTCATCCGGCAGCTCCTCCCCCGCCAGAATATACCACTCGTCACTGGCATGTACAAAGTGTATGCCATGCCTCTCATATATGGTATCCTGCCAACGGTGTATCGTTTTCAGTACCTCCCTGGCATCCTCATCAGTAAAAGGTTCCAGGGGATACAGGCCCTCGCGATATCTGGACAACCCCACAGGCACCACAGACACGCTTTTCAGATGAGGCAGATACCTGACCAGCTGGGAAATACTATACTCCAGCTCCGCTCCATCGTTGATTCCTTTGCACAGCACGATCTGTCCGTTCATCTCGATGCCCGCCTCATAGAGCCTGTCAACCTTTTTCAGAGCCTCCCCAGCAAAACGGTTGTTGAGCATCCTGCAGCGAAGCGCAGGGTTCATGGTATGAAAGGAGATATTGATAGGGGACAAATGATAGTGAATAATCCTGTCGATATCATGCTCCGACATATTGGTCAGCGTCACATAATTGCCCTGCAGGAAAGACAGCCGCGAGTCGTCATCCTTAAAATACAGGGTATCTCTCATCCCCGGCGGCATCTGATCTATAAAGCAGAAAATACATTTGTTATGACAGCTCCGGTACTCATCCATCAGACCGTTCTCAAACTCGATCCCCAGGTCCTCATCATAATCCTTATCGACCTCGAGAAGCCACTGCTCCCCATCCGCCTTCTCTATCAACACCTCTATATAAGTATCCTGAATCAGATACTGATAGTCAAAGACATCCTCGATCCTGATATCTCCTATCGACAACAGCCTGTCCCCCGGCTCAATCTCCAACTCCTGTGCAATGCTCCCCGGTAATACCCTGCTGACAACATGTCCTTCTTCCTTTTTCATCTATCCACCCCTTCTCGCTCAACCTGATACCACTGTTCACAGCCATGCGTCGCCCATTGACAACTGCCTCCGCTTAAAGCTCACGCTGGAAACAAATAGTAAGTAGAATAACTTTATCTCCAGTTTACTAGAAAATTCTTGACGTGTCACTACCTTAATGTTATAAATTAAGTATCGGAATGAAGTTTACCTATCTGGAGGAAGACTATGCCCAATTTACGAGAACTCGAAAATGCAATGCCTGTGGCCCCACTAAAGCTGATCACACTGCCCTCTGCAGAGAAAATGGGACACAGGATCAATGACTATCTAGTTGAATTCCGCCGCAGCATCAACAATAAGAAGGTAAAGAATGACCCTGCCTTTCACGGCTATATCGAGAATAATTACCTCATTTCCGCCGATTGTCCCCGCTTTGGAACGGGGGAGGCCAAGGGCGTATTCCACGAGTCCATCCGTGGCAAAGACCTGTTTCTGCTCGTGGATGTGTGCAACCACAGCATCACCTACGATATGAACGGGTACCGCAATCATATGTCTCCTGACGACCACTATCAGGATCTCAAGAGAGTCATCGCGGCCTGTGCTGGCAAAGCCCGCCGCATCAACGTGATCATGCCCTTTTTGTATGAGGGCAGACAGCATAAGAGAAATGGCCGAGAGTCTCTGGACTGTGCCTATGCACTGAAGGAGCTGCGCGAAATGGGAGTGGCCAATCTTGTCACATTTGATGCCCACGATCCCCGTGTATTGAACTCCACTCCTCTGAGCGGATTTGATAACTTCCAACCGCCCTACCAGTTTTTAAAGGCACTGCTACACGCGGAGGAGGATCTACTGGTGGACAAGGAACACCTGTTGGTTATCAGCCCTGATGAGGGCGCTCTGGACAGGGCCATCTATTTTGCCACCGTGCTGGGAGTGGATACTGGTATGTTCTATAAGCGCAGGGATTATTCCACCATCGAGAACGGCAAGAATCCCATCGTGGCACATGAATTTCTGGGGGACAACATTGACGGCAAGGATATTATCATCATTGATGATATGATCTCCTCAGGCGGCAGCATGCTGGATACAGCCAAACAGCTTAAAAAAATGAATGCCCGACGTGTCTATATCTGTTGCACCTTCGGTCTCTTCACCGAGGGACTGAAATCCTTCGATCACGCCTATGAGCAGGGCTATTTTGACAAGGTCATCACCACCAATCTGACCTATCTGCCCCCTGAGATTCATAGCCGCCCCTACTTTGTGGAGGCTGATATGAGCAAGTTCATGGCTTCCATCATTGATTTCATGAACCATGACATATCCCTGACCAATACGATGGCAACCACAGAAAAAATACACGGCATTGTAGAGGCCTACAACAATCGTCGAAATTTCTCTCTGGACTATTGAAACTTCTTTGCCGGGGACAGGAAGCGGTGATTTATATTTATTCCTCCTCCTTCCCTGGCTCTGAAACCACATCCGGCTCCCTGTACTCCTGAAAGCTCAGTTGAATCTTGAACAGATCTCCATCCAACACAATCTTAAATTCACCGTTTTGCAGCTCCGTCAGATTTTTGGCTATGGATAATCCCAAGCCGCTGCCCTCGCTGCTGCGGGACACATCCCCCCTGACAAAGCGCTCCGTCAGCTCCTCCGGGTCAAAATTCAAAGCTGTTTCCGAGATATTCTTTATGGATGCCCTGACCATTCCATCATCTTTATCTAAGTCAACATAAACCCTGGTTCCCGACATGGCATATTTACAGATATTGTTAAACAGGTTCTCCACAACGCGCCACATGCGGCGGCTGTCCGCATAGATATATGCCGGACTGCTCGGCTCTGTAAACATAACCTGTAACCCGCGGGCTTCCAGCTTCTCCGAAAACTCTCCCAGGGACTGCCGGAGCAGTTCTGCCAGATCAAGCCTGCCGTTATCCAGCGCAATATTGCCAGAGGATATCCTGGAGGCCTCCAGCAGATCGTCCGTCAGCTGCTTAAGCCTCTGCGCCTTGGAATCCAATACCGCAATATAGCTGCGAATTGGCTCCTGCGCTATCTTTTCCCGCTTGAGCAGATCGACATAATTGATGATGGATGTCAGAGGCGTCTTGATATCATGAGACACATTGGTAATCAGATCCGCCTGCATCCTCTCGTCCTTCATACTTGTAGCCACCGCCTTGCGGATTCCATCACCGATGTTATTGACAGATGCCGCCAGTTCCTTATTATCACCATGCAGACTCTCGCTGTCCAGCAGATACCCTATATCCCCTCCCCTGATTCGGGAAATTCCCTCTATAATATCATTGCGCTCTGCGCTTTTGCGAAAGATATAAATTCCCACGCCGCCGTCCAGAACAATGACAAACAGCAGCGGAATCAGCAACAATCCCCTGGACGCGTCTCGAAGCTCATACAATACCAGCACGCAGAGCAGATTGGCCAACAGAAAGATATTGTAGGGCATCAGCGTCCGAATCACTGCGTTATGATTCTCCAGCATCATCTTGACCCCTCTATATATGACGCTGCAGACTCGATGCAGAATACTGTTTCTCCAAAGGGCACTGCACTGCATCCGCCTCACCAGGCTATACCAGAATAGTCCCGCATACAGGCTGACCAGCAGTCCATAACCACTGATGATGGCCAATATATACTGTTTGGCCGTGATCAGCTGTTGCATAGTCGCTCGACTGTCCCGATAGAAGATCGTATCATATACATTCTCATAGATGACCCCAAAAAGGCGCCCCAGCCCTGCCCCTGTCAACAATAAGAGGAACAGAAATATCTCCGTGGGCAGCCGGTCGAACACATAGAGCCTGGATACTGTTTTACCCTCCTCCTCCAGCTTACCCGTGGTATAGCTGATGTAACCGCCAATTCCCATCCAGATCAGCAGGAACGCAATACCGAAGATCAGAATCAGCCACATATGGGGTATAATACTGTTATAGGTATCCATCGCCAGGTAAAACTGATCCTTCTGTATTGGGAAATCCGTATTTACACCGATCCACAGCTTAGTGTTCTTAGGGAACGCATATTCGTAATCGCTGACATTGTTAAACATCTCATCCTCTGTGATATTGGCATTGGATTCCACCAACATGGAATCTGGAAAATATACCACATACTTGCCAAGACCGCGGAAATACTCCGTCTTCTCACTGTCAGTCAGCTGGGAAAACTCCATATCCATGTTGGTATAGTACTCCTGCCCTTCCCGGGTGGTGGTACTGATAAAAAATTGCAGATTTGTTTTGCCCTGAGCATACAGGTCATTCTGATTCTGATACAGGGCGTAATTATATGTCAGCGTCTCCACGGTTTCTATCACATTGGCCTCGAGCATACAATATTCCGGCCAGTTCGAACAGCTGGCGGCAATGGATTGATCCGTAATCGTGTTGTATCTGGGTACCAGCATTTCCATGCTGATAACCTCCTGTCCGCCCCGATTCAAAACATAGACTTCCTTGCCCTGCATCGCCATCTCCACGGTGATCCGATTAAACAGAGCATCGACACCCCAGATATTTTCTATGTACTGCATCGCCGTCTCATAGGCCTCTTCCTGTCCCATAAAGTCAAAATCAGTCACGGAAAACTCTTCCGCGTCCTCATTGGGTTCTTCCCCTGACCTGTCTATATCATTTTTTATATCCCAGGCCAGAATATTGGAAATTGCTTCCTCCGAAAAGTCAAATTGTTCCAGCTGCTCTCCATAGCCATAGCTGTCAAAAACACTCTCATAGCCAAAATAGACAATAAAATCAAACTTGCTCTGAAAAGTCACCGTCTGCAGCTCCAGACCATATTTACCCCAACGGATCAATTCGTCCAGATGATAACTGGCGTTGACCAGACAGTCGCTCTTATGGGAAATCCGATTCACAAACCTGGTGACGCCGATGACTTTGCTGCCCTCAAAACGTCCGTTGGTCTCCAGCTGTCCCTTGATCACTGCCAGTCGGGTAATGTCATTGATCGCGTTGCGGAACACATCAGTGAATATTCGGGAATCCTCAAATTCCCCCGCATTGTCCATCAGACCCACCCGGTAACCAATCTGGTCGCCGTACATATTGTCCACCACAATATTGGAATTGACAGCGATGATACCCACCATCACCGCCATGCCAATGGCTGCGAGATGCTGCACAATATGCAACGCCAGCCGCCGTATCACTCTGTTGTTTTTCATTCCGATCCTCTCAAATCACGCGACTCGTTGGCCTGATTATCCTGCTTTTCAATCTTATACCCCACTCCCCACACCACCTTCAGATAACGGGGGTCGCGAGGATTGATCTCTATCTTCTCTCTGATATGACGAATATGTACCGCCACCGTGTTATCCGCGCCGATAGCATCCTCATTCCAGATATTTTCATAGATCTCATTGATTGAAAACACTCTGCCCTGATTCTTGACCAATAATAGCAGGATATTATATTCCATAGGCGTCAACTTAACCAGCTCCTCATCCACCCGAACCTCTTTTGTCTCATCGTTGATGACAAGGCCACCTGCCCTGTATATCTGAGTGTTCTCCTGACTCAGACTGCCCAGAGAGGTATAGCGGCGCAGATTAGATTTCACTCTCGCTATAAGCTCCAACGGATTAAAGGGCTTTGTCACATAATCATCCGCCCCTACATTCAGTCCGAGAATCTTATCCGCATCCTCAGACTTCGCCGACAGGATAATGATCGGAATGCTGCTGCCTGCCCTGATTTTCAGAGTGGCCTCTATTCCGTCCATATTAGGCATCATCACATCCATGATCAGCAGATGAATCTGCTCTCGAGAGAGGAGTTCTATAGCCTGCTGGCCGTCATATGCCTTAAATACCCCGTACCCTTCCTCCCGCAGATAGATATCAATCGCGTCCACAATCTCTCTGTCATCATCACACACTAGTATATTTGCCATACTAAACTCCTTTCAGCATCAGAAATGCCGCCAGGTTCCCCCGCTTTCCCTTGCTGGCACGATGGGAAAACAGATAGCTACTGTTACAGCAGGTACACACATCTGTAACCTGTATCCGGGAAAGGGGAATTCCTGCTCCCCGCAAAACCAATAGATTGGCCAGCCACAGGTCCAGCTGATACTTTCCCTCTGTCCGTCCCCGCAGCAAAAGCTGTCCGCGAGGATATAATCCCTGCCCTGTCATCTCCTCCAGCAGCCTTCCGCTGCATGGAATGGACTTCTCCAGTTGGCAGAACTGCTCCGCCACCTCCTCGCTCACTTCATAACAGTCCTGGCAGATCGATGGGCCAATAGCCACTGTCAACTGCTCTGGCTCGGTTCCAAACTCCTGCCTCATCCGCTCCGTCATGCATCTGCCCATGCCTGCTGCCGTGCCTCTCCAGCCCGAATGCGCCAGGCCGATGGCGCCGTTCTCGACATCAACAAAGTATAGCGGCACGCAGTCCGCAGTAAAACATACCAGACATAGATTGCTGTCGTCTGTCACTAACCCGTCTACATCTGTATAATCTCTGTCGCGGATAATGCCCTTCCCCCCGTCTGCCCGATACACTCTGCGGATATTGGTGGTATGAGTCTGATAGGTGCACACCATACGGGATACCTCCGTGTGCAGCGCGTCCGCCATACGGCGATAGTTCTCATGCACCCTGTCCATATCATCCCCTCTGGTAAAGGACAGATTCATTGTGGCATAGTCGCCTTCGCTGCTCCCGCCGATTCTGGTGGAGAAAGCATGCATGATTCCCGGCAAAGCGGAGAGCAACGGAAAAGTCAAATATTCCACCTCCCCCGCTTTTTTCTGACATATCACCTGTTCTCTGCCTTTTGCCCTGATGATTTTCTCCAACCAGACTCACCTCTTTCCTTCCCGCTGCAAGCTCCGTTTACTCTCACCGACGGTATTCATGAGGAAAAGCATTTTTAATCCATCTGATCTGCTCTCCCTCTATGGCAATCACATCATATCGGATCGCGGTATTCTGCGGGATACGCTTTACATAGCGGTAATAATCTGCCGTCCTGCATATCCGCCGCCGCTTTGACGGCCCCACCGCCTCCTCCGGATGCCCCATATCCGCGCTGCTTCGGTATTTTACCTCAATAAATACCAGATATTCCTGATCGCGGCCAATCAGATCAATCTCTCCGCTCTGACAGCGATAATTGCGCTCCCGTATTGCCACACCCTGATGCTCCAGATAAGCAGCCGCTATATCCTCCCTATCTTTTCCGATTTTTCTTCTGTTCATCCGCTTTACTTTCTGACCTTCCCCTTCAGCTTATCCATGGAGTCAACGAAAATCAGAATCTCGGCAACCACCTCATAGAGCTCCGGCGGTATCATGTCTCCGATCTCCAGTCTGGATAAGGTATCCGCCAGCTTATCATCCCTGTGTATGGGTACGTCGCTCTCCTGTGCCCTCTCAATGATTCGCTCCGCCAGCTGCCCCCGTCCGGAGGCGATGACCTTGGGAGCGTCTTCCTCTGGATTATACTCCAGTGCGATAGCCTGCTTTGGCTTATTATTTCTCTCTGTCATCCCTAAATCTCCATTCATCAGGCAAATGCATCAAAAGAGTAGTCCGAACAGGCCGGACGATTGCTCTGCTCCTCAATCAATTCCCGCATCACCGTGTTGCCATTTTGCATCTCTCTGACCTGAAAAGCACAGTTCATATGATACCCCCGCTTTTCCAGGCGCTGGTTGAGCAGATCTATATGCTCCGCTATGAAGTCCAGCATCTCCTCCTGCGGCAGATAGAATCTTGTGCTGACCTTGTCCTCCCGCAGCTGCACATACACATCCATCGGCCCCAAATTGGCCATATCCAGATGAAGCAGCGCGCTGACCTCTCCCTCCTGAACCGCCTTCTTCTGCCTGTTGGCGTACACATACAGTTCGCCATGTGCATCACTGTCCATCATCTTGAGCGGAAGCTGCACATAAGAATAGGCATCGTTGAGCTGATTCAAGAAGTTCAGATTCTGATTCAGATTTTGTACCGTTTTCCCCAGCATACCGTTCTCCTGCCCCGCGCTTGTGAGCGCCTCCGACAGAGCGCCCAGATGCCTGCCAAGCCTCCCATATACCTGGTCCAGCTTCTCCTTGCTGGTATCCTGAGGCCGCAGGGACAGCTCCTGCCGAATGTGCTCCTGCAGTTGCCTCTGAAACTCCGGAGATTTGACCAGCTCCCTGAGCGGCAATTGCCTGCCCTGCGCCAATGTCTGGGCCACCCGACGCAGCAAATCATTCCCAGTCGATTGACGGATGACATTTTCCTCCGGATTCTCTCCGCCCTGAGGCTTCAATGCGGCCCTGTCACTCTGCTGCACATTCTCCTTCACATTCTCTCCGGATCTGATAGCATCTCCTCCCTCGTCGCGGAGCTGAATTCCCTCCTCCGTAATCACTATCGTCTTTCCTGCCGATGGAGCCTGCGGCGGATTCTCTCCTTCCGGCATCATCTGCTCCTGTCGATTTACAGAGCTGGCGGTCTCCTCTTCCTGGCTCAAGGAAGCAGTAGACGGCTCCTCCTCTAAGACGGTCTGAGCGTTAACCTCGACGGCAGAAGTCCCATCCTCATTGAGCAACAATTCTGTCAGCAGTCTCCCTACCTCCTGATCCATTCCCTTTGCAGACATGTCGGAAAGCAATCGTGGCAACTGCCCGCTGAGCTCATTGATCCCCTCCATCATCTGATGCGTCATATTTTTATAAGAATTAATCTGCTCCAGATTCTCCACATTCACAGGCATTCCCAGCTTATGCAGGTCAATAATATCCATGAGCTGCGCATCGGCAAAGGTGGTCACCTCATGGTAAAAATTCTGAAGGGCTTCCCTGTCAATGGGCATTCCCTCCTTCATCAGCAGCCCTGTGAGCTGCATGGTTGTGTCATTGACAGGCAGGGACGCCATCTGCACAGCTTTCTGGGCATTGGCCTCCGTACCCATATTCTCAAACAGTGGATTCAGAGACAGGCCAGTACCGTTATTCTTGACCTGAAACAGGATATTTTTGCTCATGGACAGCGCCATATTCTGTTCCAGCCTGGCCTGAAGCTCCATTTCGCTGCCTTGAAAGTTAATCAAAAGCTTTATGTCTTCTCCGCTTCTTTCCAATATCCTTCCCGAAAGGATCTGACCTGGCGTCAACGCCTGTATCTCCTTCTGCAGCGCGGCGGGCAGCTGCTCTCTGCCAGTGGCCTGTATATTCTGAGAATTCTGTGCATCCTGCGTCTGTTTACCTGCCTGCAACAAATCCGTAATCCACATAAAATTAGCCGCCTTTCTCCCCTTCCATACTCACCGCGTCATCAGTCAAAGCTCCCTATACAAAGCTGTGGATAAAGCTTCTTCTATGGATCGGTGTCGGTCCATATTTTTTAAGGGCCTCAATATGAGCAGCGCTTCCATACCCCTTATTTTCCGCAAAATGATACTCTGGATACACCTGATCATACTCTCGCATCAACCTGTCTCGGGTAACCTTGGCAATAATGCTGGCAGCCCCGATGGATATACTTTTGGCATCCCCTTTAATGATGGGAACCTGCCTGATAGACACCTGAGGGATCGTCACAGCGTCATTCAGCAGAAGCTCCGGCTGGGGACTTAACTTGCCTATGGCTTCCCGCATGGCCTCATATGTAGCCTGTAAAATATTGATCTCGTCAATCCGCTCAGGAGATGCATAGCCGACTGCACATGCTATAGCTTTATCCATGATCAGCCCATAAAGCTCCTCTCTCTTTTTTTCGGATAATTGTTTGGAATCATTAATATACAGAATATCACAATTTTTAGGCAGGATGACGGCTCCGGCCACTACCGGCCCCGCCAGTGGTCCCCGTCCCACCTCGTCGATACCGCAGATATGAGCATAGCAGTCAAACTTTCGCTCATATTCCCACAACTTATCTGTGCGCTCCCGCTCCTTCTGCCAGGCGCCAATTCGTCTGCGGGCCGTCTCCACACACTTCTGGACACCGCTTCTGGAGTCTCCCTCATACTGCGCGACAAAAGCAGGCAGCTCATTTTCATAAGCTGCCTGCAATCTTGCTTTTATCTCTTCAACGCTGATTGCCATATCTCCAACTCCCTGTTTCCGATTACATCATCCTCGATCCGCCTCACTGATGCTGCAATATGCCAAAACTGTCAAAGGGCCATATGCGAAGCCAGGCTCTTCCGATGATATCATCCCGCTTAATATTACCAACCTCTGCTACACGACTGTCAGTGCTGTTATTTCGATTGTCTCCCATTACAAAATACTCATCTTCTCCCAGTGTAATCGGTTCTCTGGCAAGGCCAATCTTCTCTGCCTGAATCACCTCTCTGCCATAGGACTCATAGAGAATCTCGCCATTGATGTAGATGTGGCCCTCTTCATCAATCTGTATCGTTTCCCCCGGAAGACCAATTATCCGCTTGATATAGTAAGTCTTTTCCTTATGTTTGAAAGGGAATACTATGATATCATATCGCTCCGGTTCCCTGAACCTATATGTAATCTTATCCACGATCAGATTATCGTGATTACTGAGCGTTGGCTCCATACTGGCGCCATTAACTTCCGTTCTCTGCCCCACAAAGGCAATTACCAAATATGTCAGGCACAGCACGATCAATAGATATAATCCCGTGCTGAATATTTCTTTCATGACCTTTTTCATATCTATACCTCCCGCCTGCTTTTATATCTTCATTCTACTGTGGCCTCTCCAATGTCAATCTTCCCAGCCTTCCGCTGCGAAAGTCCTCTATCAAAATGGAGGCCGCTTTCTCCAGATCCAGAATCTGGCCCTTGCTATAGCATCCTCTGCTTTGAGCCACCTGAGCAAGAACCTGAGAAGACTCCCCCATTCCCTCAATAGCATACCGCTGAGGCAATGCCTGAGGATACAACTGCTGCAGACAACTGATCAGATCACAGGCCAATTCATCCAAAATAACCACCTCGTCATTCATGGAGCCTATAAATGCCAGTCTCATTCCGATCTGCTGATCCTCAAATTTAGGCCACAAAATCCCCGGAGTATCTAACAGTTCCAGAGCCTTATTGATACGAATCCACTGTTTCCCTTTGGTCACACCTGGCTTATTTCCCGTTTTGGTACATGCTTTTCCTGCAAATGAATTGATAAATGTAGACTTTCCCACATTGGGAATACCCACCACCATGGCCCGAATCGGACGGTTTACAATACCTTTTCTGCGATCCCGCTCAAGCTTCTCGCCACAGGCTTCGTTTGCGAGTCCCTGAATGGATTTTATGCCGCTGCCCGTCTTGGAATTAACCCCCAGAACATATGCCCTCTGCTCTTCAAAATAGTGAATCCACTGCCTGTTGTAAACAGGATCCGCCAGATCCGATTTATTTAACAACACAATCCGAGCTTTTCCCGCCGCCAGTTTGTTCATATCAGGATTACGGCTGCTGAGAGGTATGCGGGCATCGACCAGTTCGATGACCAGATCAATCAGCTTCATATTTTCCTGCATCATCCGGACCGCCTTAGTCATATGCCCCGGATACCATTGATAATTCATAGATTCTCTATGTCCCTCCCGCACCAATCAAATACACGGTTACTGCACCAGACCCATACCGGCTTCATCACTCCCCAGATGCAGCCAAGCTTCCCCGATAATATCCCGCTCCTTTACCGGTCCTATATCGGCGGAACGGCTATCCTCACTGCTTCCCGGATTATCTCCGATACAGAAGTATTCATCCAGCTCCAGCACAAGCTCTCCCTCGGCTATACCTGGTTCCATGATTTTCATGTCAACCCAGGAACTGGCTATACCATTGACATACAGTATGCCATTTTGTATCAGTACAGTATCCCCCGGCACAGCCACCACACGCTTGATATAATAGTGAGTATTTGTATTGCCATTGGGTAAAAACACTACTACATCACCCGTCTTCGGAGTTGACAGAAGATAACTGAAGCGGTTAATATATACTCTCTGCCCATTATACAAGTGAGGCTCCATGGACATACCCACCATGTTGGTATATGTGCCAAAAAAGAAAGTCAACACCACTGCGATAAACACTGCGGCCATCATGCCAAACAGTACAACAAGCACTTCTCGAACGGCGGAGGAGCTGATCTTTTTTTTCCGCCTGTAAAAGCTCAGGCCTTTGTTACGCAGCACTGCCATCCCTCCTAAAACAATCTAAGCACAATCATATAGCTTCAACGCTTCTGGTTCAAAGCCATAAAATACAGAGCATTTTTCCCATTATAACATATTCTGTAGAAATAGAAAAGGACAACTACAAAAAAGTAATTGTCCCATTCAGGCAGATTATCTAACTAACTCTTTTACCTTAGCTTTCTTACCCACGCGATCCCTCAAGTAGTTCAGCTTAGCACGTCTTACTTTACCTTTTCTGACCACCTCAATCTTTTCCACATTAGGGGAATGTATGGGCCATGTCTTTTCGACGCCAATACCATTAGAAGTCTTTCTCACGGTAAAAGTCTCCCGATTGCTGCCGCCCTGTCGCTTCAGAACCACACCCTCAAACACCTGAATCCTTTCACGGTTTCCCTCCTTGATCTTGCCGTATACTTTAATCGTATCACCCACCGCAAAATCATCCACAGCAGCTTTCATCTGTTGCTGCTCAATCTCTTTGATAATATCGCTCATAATAAAACCTCCTGTATATACTTGATGTTCTTAATACATTTTGTAACAGAGGACCATCTCATTTACGCAACGCTAAAATTTTATCACACTATTCATAATATTGCAAGTCCTTTTTGGCAAATATTATCTATTATATTTCACTGCTCTGGTCAATTTATCATAGACTTTTCAGAGCCCGTATGATATACTCATGACAAAAGGAGGTGAATTTTATGCAAGATGAACAACTGCTGCAAGCTCTGTCCAATATGATGGATCAGAAGCTTGAGCCAGTCACCAAACAGCTGGACAACATGGACAGTCGCTTGGACAACATAGACAGCCGCCTGGACAACATGGATAGTCGCCTGGACAACATGGATAGCCGCTTGGACAACATGGATAGCCGCCTGGACAACATGGATGGCCGCTTGGACAACATGGACAGCCGTTTGGACAACATGGATGGCCGCTTGGACAACATGGATGGCCGCTTGGACAACATGGATGGCCGCTTGGACAACATGG
>JAMPGX010000006.1:152875-174388 GCA_023663725.1 bacterium
ACAGCCGTTTGGACAACATGGATGGCCGCTTGGACAAGTTGGAATCTCAAGTTTCAGCAATCAGAGTTGACCAATTGGAAATGCACAGGGAGATAAAGGAGATCAACCGTCGTGTTTCCGATATAAATCAGCTTGCTCTGGACGCCTGGGGAACCAGCTATGAAAACAGGCACTGGTTAGAGAATGTCCAAAGATCCGGCTAACCGTCCTATGTGCTTAGCCACCACATGGGCTCGTCGCACAGATATAGCCCTATTTTCTCCTGTAGCTTAAGAGCAGGTACATTTTCCTCTCCGATCTGACAGTAGGGAGTTTCTCCCCGTCTGAGAAGCTGATTAATCAGCCAGTTCTCCAGTGAAATTGCCAACCCCTGACGACGATACCTCTCGTCTACATACAGCATCCCCATTGCGCCTCCTTCATGCAGGCCAATAAAGCCAACTGGTCTATCCTCATCTGATCCAGTGTAAACGCCATACATCGCTCCCGCAAGGATCCGCGCATACAGATATTTTCTGTCATATGGCAGGCAACAGTTGGCCACATAATCCATATCCCTGACACATAGAGGACGAATATCCTGATGCTTAATCCGCAACCCTTCTCTGCGGGTATAGCAGGCCTGATAACAGACTGCTCGGATTTTCAGATGATATTTGCAGATCAGCAATTCCCTGACGGCTTCCTCACAGACAGCCAGGTAGATTTGATTTCTTTCGGAAAACCTGTCGAGCACCAGAGCTTCCATAAACTGTTCCACCAGTTCAGGCAAATCCGCATACAATGCGTATGTCTGTGTATTATTCACATGTAACAGCACATTTCTCCCCTGCTGGCACACCATATATGCCATCCCGTTGGCAAGCAGTTCTATTAGATGGATATATTTGCGCTTACTTTTGGACAAATAGCGGATTATCTCCTGTTCTGTCTGGTATTGCCCATATAGGTCGGGCCTTCGCTCCCGTGTGCGCTGCAGGGATTTCTCCAGCCGCCAGGCCTCAATATTCCTGTGATTACCGGAGAGAAGCACATCCGGCACGGACTTGCCATGCCATATCTCCGGACGGGAATACTGCGGATATTCCAGCAGATGCCTGTGAAAGGATTCCGTCTCCGCTGATTCCTTATTATGCAGTACGCCGGGGACCATCCTGGCTATAGCGTCGATCATTACCATAGCGGGAAGCTCCCCGCCAGTAAGCACATAATCTCCTATGGACACATAGTCCGTGACAATCTCCTCCAGTACGCGCTCATCAATCCCCTCATAGTGCCCGCAGAGAAAAATCAACTCCTCCTCCTGTGCCAGCTCTCCGGCCAGCCTTTGATCAAAACGCCTGCCCTGTGGAGTCACGTAGACTGTGCGGATTTTCTTGTTCCGGCTCCCTAAACTTTCCGCACATTCTATGGGTTGGCCCAAACTCATGGCCCTGTCCTCAATCACAGACAAATATGCGTCATATATAGGCTGAGCCTGCATTAACATACCTGCCCCGCCTCCGTAAGGATAATCATCCACCCTGCCATGCTTATCCCGCGTATAATCCCTGATATTGACCATATGAAAAGATATCTTCCCCGTCTCAGCAGCCCTGCCCAGAATACTCTGCTTCAGTCCCTGTTCTACCATCTCGGGAAATAGTGTCAACACATGAAATTTCAAGTTTACCTCATTTCTGCATATCCTGGCCCGCATCCAGGATAGTGCGCAAATCAGTATTAGAGAACAGCCTGTCTGTCTGCTCAATCACACAAGGCCCTCCAATATATGCACCTTCATCTGCTGGCTTTGCAGGTCAACATCCAAGATGCACTGCCTTATCGCGGGCAGCAACAGCTCTCTGCCATCCGTCATACGAATTACATATACATCATTAGCCCCTGTCTGCATCACATCCTCTATGCTGCCAATGCACTGCCCGTCCTCATTAACTGCAACCATACCGATCAGGTCCGCGATAAAATATTCATCCTTGCCCAGTTTTACAGCATTTTCACGGGTCACATACAATCCCGCCTGACGGTATTTAGCCACATCCTCCGGAGTATCAATTCCCTTAAACTTCAGAATTGCCATCTGCTTATAGAATTTGACCCCCTCTATTTCCAGCGTTATCCTCTCCCGTCCGCTATCCAGCAGGACCTCCTTGAGCCGCTTAAAGCGCTTTACGTCATCGGTAGTAGGAAACACCTTTGCCTCTCCTTTTACGCCATGAGGGGATGTAATGATCCCTATCTGTAATACCTCTTCCATATATGATCCTATTCCTTCCGCCATGTTTGCCAAAGCTGATAATCAAACATGGCGAAACATACAAAATTGCATGCTCCGCCAATCTGTCTGCCAACAGTTGATACGCTCCTTAGCCGGATACTTAAACGATCTCTACATCCACGATCTTATTTTCCTTGGAAGATGCTGCCTTCACTACAGAACGTATTGCTTTCGCAATTCTGCCCTGCTTACCGATAACCTTGCCCATATCGGATGCTGCCACATGAAGCTCTACTACAACATTTCTGCCCTCGGCCTTCTCTGTCACTACAACCTCGTCCGGATGTTCTACCAGGGCTTTAGCAATCACTTCAACCAATTCCTTCATATTTACCTCTTCCCGCATATCTCAGGAGACTCCTGGGACACTGCACCAATATGCCTTACCTCAAGTAGCCATAGCTTATGACGTGATACTGTGCTTACGCTTTGCAAAAGCTCGCATATATTGTCCCCATAAAAGCTGAAAGCGCACAATACTTCATCACTAACTATTAAGAACTGATATTACTTCTCAATACCTGCTATCTTGAAGAGCTTACCGACTACATCTGTCGGCTGTGCGCCATTAGCAAGCCACTTCTTGGCCAACTCCTCGTTAATCTTGAATGTGCTGGGATCGGTGGAGGGATCATAAGTGCCAATCTCCTCGATAAATCTACCGTCTCTGGGAGAACGGGAATCTGCAACAACGATTCTATAGAAAGGTGCTTTCTTCTGTCCCATTCTTCTCAATCTGATTTTAACTGCCATTTTTCTTTACCTCCGTAAAATACTTTTATTTTTATATTGATGAGTACTTGTTAAGTACAAATCTTCGCTAAAAGGGGAATCTGCCGCCTCCCATGCCAGGGAAACCTCCCAGCATACCGCGCCGTTTACCGCCTCCAAACTGCTTCATCATCTTCTGACTCTGTTCAAACTGCTTGATAAAGCGATTGACTACGCTGATATCCACGCCAGCTCCTCTGGCAATGCGATGTTTTCTTCTGGGGTTTAAGATTTTGGGATTACGCCGCTCCTCGGTAGTCATGGACAGCACAATGGCTTCCATGTGCGCCAACTGCTTCTCATCCACCATGGAGTCGAGATCCGCGCCCTTGACCCCCATACCGGGCAGCATGCTGAGAATGCTGCTAAGCCCACCCAGCTTCCTCATCTGTTTCATACTCTCCAGATAATCCTCGAAGTCAAACTTGCCTTTCTTCATGCGGCCCGCCATCTCGCGGCCCTTCTCCTCATCCAGGTCAAGATTGGCCTGAGCCTTGTCAATCAGGGACAATACATCCCCCATTCCCAGAATCCGACTAGCCATACGGTCCGGATAAAACTGCTCCATATCGGAAAGCTTTTCGCCCATACCCACATACAGAATCGGTTTGCCTGTGACAGCCTTGATAGACAACGCAGCGCCGCCTCTGGTATCACCGTCCATCTTGGTAAGCACGACGCCGTCAATCCCCACCTTTTCATCGAACTCCTTGGCCACATTCACGGCATCCTGTCCAGTCATGGCATCCACTACCAGTAAGGTCTGATGTACCTCGGTCTGCTCCTTGATCTCCTGCAGTTCCTGCATCATCTCCTCATCTACATGAAGACGGCCCGCCGTATCCAGAATCACCACGTTATGTCCATTCTTTTCCGCATGGGCAATAGCCTCTCTGACAATCTCCGCCGGCTTGTGATCACAGCCCATGGCAAAGACATCCACTTCCTGCTTCCGGCCATTGATCTGCAGCTGCTCAATGGCAGCAGGCCTGTATATATCACAGGCTACCAACAGAGATTTCTTCCCCTTAAGCTTAAGCTTTCCCGCTATTTTGGCAGTCGCTGTGGTCTTACCGGCGCCCTGCAGACCCACCATCATAACGACAGTGATCGCTTTTCCAGGCTGCATGGCGAGCTCAGTGGTCTCACTTCCCATCAAAGAGACCATTTCCTCATTCACGATCTTAATCACCATCTGTCCGGGGTTCAATCCATTCATTACATCCTGTCCGACGGCTCTCTCCTCAACCGCCTTGACAAACTGCTTTACCACCCGGAAATTGACATCTGCCTCCAACAGAGCCATCTTCACTTCTTTCAGAGCAGTCCGAACATCCTCCTCAGACAGACGTCCTTTACTCCGCAGGCTCTTAAAAACATTCTGAAGTTTGTCAGTCAGACTTTCAAATGCCATGCTTTCCCTTCAACCTCTCTTTACAATTTCTGACGCAGCTCCACTGCCAGATGTTGTATCTCCTGCAGGCGCTCCTCACACAGCCCCGCTTCCTGTCCCTGTGTCAGGGCAATAATCTTCTCCACCTTGTCTCTGGCATCCACAAATGTCTCCACCAGATGAAGCCGAGCCTCATAATCCTGCAAAATCCTGTCGCAACGCCGGATCAGGTCATGTACTCCCTGTCTGCTGATACCTCTCTCCAATGCGATCTCGCCCAGAGACAGATCATTGCATACGGCATCTTCATAGACACTTCGTTGATGCTCTGTCAGCAATTCCCCATAGAAATCATACAAAAGCGCCTGCTGATATATTTTCTCCATGTGACCTACGCCTCCGCTTCTGATGCTCACCTTTGCCATGATACACTATCCGGTTTACGCTGTCAAGTATTTTTTCTTTACAGCATCAATTTTCACAGCTTTTCACTGAAATAACTCTTATAGCCTTCTCCATATATCTCAGTGGCGCTGGCAATTATCATAAATGCCTGCGGGTCCTCCTCCTTCACAATCTGCTCAGCTTTGGGCGCCGTTACCTTTTTGGCCGCGCACAGAATCACCTGTTTTTCCTTGCCGCTGAAAGCGCCGGCGCCCTGCATATGAGTGACGCCAATATCCAGTTCCTCCAGAAGACGCTTGGTAATCCGCTCCGATTTGTCACTGATAATAAAAAACAGCTTCGCTTCATCTCTGCCATACAGCACCAGATCAAGTACCAGGGAGATCACAAACACCGTCAGACCCGCATACAATGCCGCGTCGACATCCCTGAAGACAATGGCGGACAATGCCACAATAATAGCATCAATAGCCAAAAACAATCCTCCCGTCTTGAGATGAGGCATTTTAATTCGCAAGAGCTTTACAATGATATCCGTTCCCCCAGTAGTCGCTCCCGCCTTGAATACGCCACCGATTCCTATGGCTGTCAGACAGCTTCCAGCCAGAGATGCCAGCAGGAGATCCCGAGTGACCACCTCGATTCCAGAAAACAAATTGGTAAACAGGGAAATCAACAATGTGCTGTAAATGGTTGACAGGCTGAACCGAAACCCAAATTTCCAGGTTCCCAGAAGAAGAATCGGAATATTGACAAGCAGAATTAAAGTACCTGTCTCCACGCCAGTCAATCGATTCAATATAATCGCAATTCCCGTCACCCCGCCCGGAGCCAGGGAGTTAGGATCCAGAAACAGACTGACTGCCGCCGAATAGATGACGCAGGATACTGTAATCAGCAAATAATCCTTCACAATCTGTCTGCCGCCCTTTCTCTGTCGGGGAATCCGACCAGACTCCAAATTACCCATCCCATTAACCTCCTGTCAAAGCTCTAATATTCTGTCGTGCAGCCCTGAATTCCTTCGGCCGAGGCCTTCTCACACTGATAAAAATCCGCATATTTTTTACATATGCGGATTCATAATCAGTATATAGCATTCCTGCCCTATTATACTTCTTTTCCAGCGAATACAGATCAGATATTGGTGCGCACCAATTTGGGCTTATATCCGCCTTTCTCCAGCGCCTCCATGATCTGATGCTTATGATCTGTGCCGAAAGCCTCCATTGTGATCCGCAACTCCACCGCCGCATTGCGGTTAGTGGATACAAACTGATTATGCTCCAACTTGATTACATTGCCGCTCTCCGCGGCAATCACACCCGATACCCGACACAGCTCTCCCGGCTTGTCCGGCAGAAGCACCGACACGGTAAATATCCTGTCGCGAAAGATTAAACCCTGCTGCACCACGGAAGACATGGTAATCACGTCCATATTGCCGCCGCTTAAGATAGCCACCACCTTTTTGTCCTTCACATTCAGATGCTTGACAGCCGCCACAGACAAAAGTCCCGAATTCTCCACCACCATCTTATGATTTTCCACCATGTCCAAAAAGGCCACTACCAGCTCCTCGTCCTCAATAGTGATGATATCGTCCAAATTCTTCTGAATATAGGGAAACAGTTTGCTCCCAGGTGTTTTTACCGCCGTGCCATCCGCAATGGTATTGACACCCTGCAGCGTCACGACTTTTCCCGCTCTCAGAGATTCCTGCATACAGTTAGCTCCGGCCGGCTCCACACCGATCACCTGAATCTTGGGATTCAACAGCTTGGCCAGAGTAGATACACCGGTAGCCAAGCCGCCGCCACCAATCGGTACCAAAATATAGTCCACCAGGGGCAGTTCCTTCACAATCTCCATAGCGATGGTCCCCTGGCCGGTAGCCACTGTCAGATCATCAAAGGGATGAATAAAGGTGTATTCATGCTCCTTGGCCAACTCATAAGCCCTGGCACACGCCTCGTCATATACGTCCCCATACAGCACTACCTCCGCGCCGTAGCTCTTGGTTCGGTTCACCTTCATCAGCGGCGTGGTGGTCGGCATCACAATGGTAGCCTTGGCTCCATAGCACTTTGCCGCATAAGCCACGCCCTGAGCATGATTGCCCGCAGAGGCGGTGATCAGCCCCCTGGCTCTCTCCTCCTCGGACAGTGTACTCATCTTATAATAGGCGCCCCGAACCTTGTAGGCTCCTGTAAACTGCATATTTTCCGGTTTCAGATACACCTTGTTCCCTGTCTGGCCGCTGAGAAAATCGCTGTATACCAGCTTAGTCTCCAACGTGACGCGCTTCACAACCTCGCAGGCTCCCTCAAATTGATCTAATGTCAGCATATGATATCTCCTCCGTTCTCTTCTAAAGGCCCTATGTCAAACAGTGCGTTAACAAATTCATCTGAATTGAATTTCTGGAGGTCCTCTATGGTTTCTCCCACTCCAATATACTTTACCGGCACCTGCAGCTGAGACTGAATCGCCACGGCGATACCGCCCTTGGCGGTCCCATCCATCTTGGTCAAAATAATACCTGTCAGGTTCGCCACCTCGCCAAACTCTCTGGCCTGCACCATGGCATTTTGCCCTGTGGTTCCATCCAGTACAATCAGATTCTCTCGGTGCGCATTGGGGAACTCTCTGTCAATGATCCGGTTCATCTTCCGCAGCTCCTCCATCAGATTCTTCTTGTTATGGAGCCTGCCAGCCGTGTCAATCAGCAGTACATCCGCATGGCGTGCCCTGGCTGCATTCACCGCGTCAAATACAACGCTGGCGGGGTCTGTACCCTCCTTGCCGCCGATCATATCCACATCTGCCCGCCTCGCCCACTCAGCCAGCTGTTCTCCCGCTGCCGCTCGAAATGTGTCCGCTGCGGCAATTAGCACCTTCAGACCATTGTCCTTCAATTTGCCGGCCAACTTGCCCACGGAGGTTGTCTTGCCCACACCGTTAACGCCGATCACCATGATCACCGACTGCTGATGCTCAAAATCATAAGCGGTATCATCCACCCGCATCTGTTCTCTGATGCTGTCGATCAGCAGTTGTTTGCATGCTGCAGGCTCCTTGATATGCTGTTCCTTCACTTGGCGTCTCAGACGCTCCACGATCTCTCCGGTCGCATTGACGCCAATGTCACCCATGATCAGTATCTCCTCCAGCTCTTCATAGAAATCCTCGTCAATGGAAGAAAAACCGTTGAACACATTGTCTATCCCACGCACGATATTATTGCGGGTCTTGCTCAGACCTGCCTTCAAACGGCTGAAAAACCCCTTTTTCTCCTCACCCATATACCGTCTCCTCTTCTATTTCAAGTTCCACATGCTGTTTCAAGTTCCGCATCTGTCCTTCCAATACATCTTCCCACAGAGATATTTCTGTCCTCAACGCATCATGTCAGATCCTTATCCACCAGATTCACGCTCACCAGCGTGGACACTCCCTTCTCCTGCATCGTGATACCATACAGTCTATCGGCACTTTCCATAGTACCTCGCCGATGGGTAATCACGATAAATTGCGTGTGTTTAGTCAGCTTATGTAAATACTTAGCATAACGGGACACATTGGACTCATCAAGCGCCGCTTCAATCTCATCCAACAGACAGAAAGGAGAGGGCTTCAAATTCTGTATGGCAAATAACAGAGAGATAGCCGTCAGCGCTTTCTCGCCACCCGATAGCTGCATCATATTCTGCAGCTTCTTACCCGGCGGCTGAGCGATAATACGGATACCTGCCTCCAGAATATCCTCGTCCTCCATCAGCTCCAGCGTTCCCTTTCCTCCGCCGAAAAGCTCCTTAAACACTTTATCAAACTCCCGACTGATCTCCGCGAACTTTTCATGAAACTGCTTTCTCATGGCGCTGTCCAACTCCTGAATAATCCCCTCCAGAGTTTTCTCCGCTTCCACCAGATCATCGTGCTGAGTCTTCATGAATGTATAGCGCTCCATCAGATTCTTAAAGTCCTCAATGGCGTTTACATTGACGTCACCCAGTTTTTTGATCTGCTCCTTCAGATTCATGATCTCCCGCTTCATGGATGACACATCTGTCATATCCTGATTGCGAACAGCCACGGCATCGCTCAAGGTGATCTCGTATTCGTTCCACATATAATTGATCTGAGCTTCCACAGTCTCCTCGAGACGCTCCTTCTGAGAAGACAGTCTGTAGACCTCCTTGTCCAGCGCCGCCATACGCTCCGAGAGCTCCTCCCGGGTAGTGAAGAAATTCTTCTGCCTACCGCTCAGAGTCTCTTTTCTGGCCATGTCCTCCTTCAGCTTTGTCTCCGATTCTGTCTGCGCGTCATGCGATGCCGCGATAGTATGCTGAATCTCCAATATATGGCTGCTCTTCTCTGCGGCATCCTGCTCGTTCTGAAGCAGAGCTTCCTCGATCTCACCTAACTCCCTCTGAGAATGCTCCATCTCCCCGATGATACGATCCACATTGGCCTGATGGAACTCCTGAGTCTGCAGCATCTTCTCCACCTTCAGATCCCATTCCGCCACATGAGCAGACGCATCGGACTCCTCATGCCGGCTCTCGTCCAGCTGCCCCTGCCAAAGACTGATCTGCTCCTGTGTGGTCTTCTCCAGCTCCTCACTGACCGTCAGCTCCCGCTGAATCGTCTCTTTGTTACCGAGGAGCTCCCGAATCTGATTTTCGATGTCCTTCTCCTCCCTCTTCATGGAGTCAAAGCCCTCTTCTTCCTCCGCCATGCGCTCCCTTGCCTGCGCAATGTTGATCCGGGTGGTATTCTGCTCAATGGAGCATCTCTGCATATCCGCCTTCAGGCGCTCGATCTCCATGCGCAGTTTATTTCTATGGGCTTTGGTATCCTCTATCGCCGTATTGATATCATCAATGGCCTGGGCAAGCTTTTTGACTTTCTTCTCCAACTCCTCCATCTCACGGCGGCGCCCCAGCAGATTGCTGCTGTTCTTAAACGCACCGCCGCTGATGGCGCCGCCGGGTACCAGCAGCTCTCCCTCTATGGTCACCATCCTGATCCCATAGTCATATTTTCTCGCAATTTTTACTGCATTGTCAACATTGTCCACCACTACGATGCGGCCAAGCATCGCTTTTGCCACATTGCGATACTTTTTATCCGTAGATACCAACTCGTCCGCCATGCCGATGACGCCTTTTTCCCCGAGCACTTCCGGTGTCTTGAACTCCTGTGGATGGATAATACTGGTCAGAGGCAGAAAGGTAGCACGTCCCGCTCTATGCTCCTTCAAAAAGGCAATCATCTTCTTAGCGGTGTCCTCATCATCCGTCACAATATTCTGTATATTGCCGCCCAGCGCTGTCTCAATAGCGGTCTCATACTTCTTCTCCACCTGAATAATATCTGCGACTACGCCGATGATACCCTTCACCTGCTCCTTTTGCTCCATGACCTTTTTGACGCTGCCACCGTATCCCTCATAGCGCTCTGTAAGACCTGCCAGCGCTTCCAGGCGCGACTTCTCCTGGTGAAAGCTTTGCTGTGTTTCCCGCAGCTTCTGATCATGGGCCGCCAACGCATGCCGGATATCACCCAACTCCTTCTCCCTGGCCGCGGCGTCCTCATTCATACGCCCCATATTTTCTGTCAGCTGAGCAAATTTCTCCTCCTGCTGACGGATGCTTTCCTCCCTGGCCTCCTCGTCAGATTTGGCACGCAGAATACGAGAATTCAACTCCGCCTTTCGGATATTAATCTGCTCCATCATGGTGTCGTAACGTCCCAGCTTGGATTTGATAGTAGCTCTCTGGTTCAACTCCCCGATAATCGTATTTTTACCGGACTCTATCTGGTTATTCAGCTCCTCTATCCGGCTTTGTACCGTCTCCAGCTGTCTTCTTACCTCATCCCTGGTCTCGGTGAGAGCCTGTACCTGCAGATCAATCTGGGCCTTCTCTGACAGAATCTCCTCCTTGCTACGGTTCTTGGCGGCAATCTCGCCCTCCACAGTCTCCTTGCGGCTCCTCAGATGTGCCTCGCTGCCCCTTGCGGAATTGATCTGCTCTCTCAGCACCGCAATCTCACCCTCAAGCTTACCCCGCAACAGTCCTGTATCGTTTAGACTTGTCCTGGCCTGTTCTATAGCCTCGTCCAACGCCTCGATCTGTGCCTGTATCTGTTCATATTCATCCTTGATATGCTCATACTTTTCTGTGGTCTCCCGCAGATCTCCGCCGGCAATCCGGTGCTTTTCCCCGATCTCCTCAAGCTGCTTTTTCAGCCGCTCATTCTCGAGCAGAAACACGTTCACATCCAGCGCCTTCAACTCCTCCTTCTTCTTCAGGTAGACCTTAGCTACCTCAGATTGCTTCTCCAGAGGACCAATCTGTTTCTCCAACTCAGACAGAATATCTGTCACACGCACCAGATTCTGCTTCTCACTCTCCAGCTTATTCTGAGCGGCCGCCTTGCGCCGCTTGAATTTGACAATGCCCGCCGCCTCATCAAAGAGCTCCCTTCTCTCCTCCGGCTTGCCGCTGAGTATCTTGTCGATCTGACCCTGGCCGATAATAGAGTACCCCTCCTTGCCGATACCAGTGTCATAGAAAAGCTCATTGACATCCTTCAGTCGGCTGGGCGTCCCATTAATCAGATATTCACTTTCTCCGGAACGGTATATTCGTCTGGCCACAGTGACCTCGTCAAAATCAATGGCCAGCTGATGATCGGAATTATCCAGTGTAATCGCCACATATGCATAGCTCAGAGGCTTCCTGGTCTCCGTGCCCGAGAAAATGACATCCTGCATGCTGACACCCCGCAACTGCTTGATTCGCTGTTCTCCCAGCACCCATCTGACTGCATCCGCCACATTGCTTTTACCGCTGCCATTAGGCCCCACAATCCCTGTAATACCATTGTGAAACTGAAAATTCATCTTGTTGGCAAAGGATTTGAATCCGTGTATCTCGATATTTTTTAAATACATTCCCCTAACCGTGCCTTCCTGTTATTGCGCGCTGCGTTCACCTGCTCCATAGCCCCTGTCCTGCAAAAGCAGGAGCGCCTTGTATGCCGCCTGCTGTTCCGCCGCCTTCTTGGTATGTCCTTCTCCGATTCCCGCCACCTCCTCGCCGACGCGCACCTGCACGCGAAAGGTCTGGCAGTGTTCCGGCCCCTGCACATCCAGCAGCTCATATTCCAGATCTTTTTTCAAGCTTCCCTGCACTAGCTCCTGCAGATTGCTCTTGCTGTCATAGAACAGCCTCTTATGCTCCAGATCGGATAGAATAAACCGGTCAATATATGCTTTGGCCGGAACCATTCCACCGTCTAAATAGATAGCGCCAATCATAGCCTCCATCACATCCGAGGTAATAGAATCCCGTCTCCTGCCGCCGGTATTTTCCTCACCCTTCCCCAATAGAATAAACTCCTCCAGCCTGATATCCCTGGCGCAGAAAGCCAGAGCAGGCTCACACACCATAGAGGCCCGCAGCTTGGTCAGATCTCCTTCCGAGAGCTGTGAATGCTCCCTGTACAAAAACTCGCTGCTCACCAGTTCCAGCACTGCGTCCCCTAGAAATTCCAGGCGCTCGTAATGGCCTGTCCTGTTAATCCGTCTCTCATTGGCAAAGGAGCTGTGGGTAAGTGCCTGTAACAGCAAATCCTTATTTTGAAACGTATATCCGATTCTTTCCTCCAACACAGATAATCCATGTTCCTCTCTCATGTCCTCTACTCCCTCGCCTTACCGCCGGAATTGTATCATGAAAATATTCCTGAATCGAGTGATTCAGGAATATTCCATCTTACTCTTTTCTTGCACTGTGAACCAGGCTCGCCGCATCTCCCACTGTGACAACTCGCTCTGCCTCCTCTGGAGATACCTCAATATCAAATGCTTCCTCAACACCCATAATTACCTGAAAGATATCCAGAGAATCCGCTCCCAGATCCTCGATGAAGCTACTCTCCTCTGTCACTACTGCGGGATCTATATTCAGAATTTCAGCGACAAGCTGCCTGATCTTTTCCAACTCCATCTTCGTCTCTTCCCTCTTCCGGCCTCGCTCTTCCCCCGCCTGCCCGTTACTCCTCAGGGGCAAGCCTCTCCTTTATTTTCTCATTAATCTGCTGGTTCTTAAAATCTAAACACTGCAGAACCGTATTCTTGATCTCCACCGCCGTTGCACTGCCATGAGTCTTCACCACCAAACCGTTAAGTCCCAGCAGGGGCGCTCCCCCGTACTCCTGCACGTCAAAGCTCTTCAGCGTCTTCTTCAGCGCAGGCTTCACCAGCAATGCACCTAGCTTGCTGCGCGTGGAAGTCATCATGCCACTCTTTACCTTCCTGATCAGAGTGGCCCCTACCCCCTCATACAACTTCAGAATTACATTGCCGACGAAGGCCTCACAGACCACCACATCCGCCACACCTGCTGGAATATCCCTGGCCTCCACGCTGCCGATAAAGTTGATATCCGCACATGCCTTCAGCAGCGGAAATGTCTCCTTGACCAATGCATTGCCCTTTTCCTCCTCGGCACCGTTGTTGACAATGCCCACGCGCGGATTCTTAATGCCCATAATACTCTCCATATAGATAGAGCCCATTCTGGCAAATTGAACCAGATGGGAGGGTCTCGCATCCACATTGGCGCCGCAGTCAATCAGCAAGCTTACCCCATTCTCCGTGGGAATCAGCGGAGCCAGCGGCGGCCTCTCCACACCCTTTATCCTGCCCACAATCACCTGTCCGCCCACCAGCACAGCTCCGGTGCTTCCCGAGGACACAAAGGCATCGCAGGTACCGTCCTTGACCATATACAGAGCCTTTACAATAGAGGAATCCTTCTTCTTGCGTATTGCCATAACCGGAGGTTCGGCCGTCTCTATCACCTCCGAAGCATGTACAAGCTCCACCTGCGTCATATCATAAGTATATTGCGCAAGCTCCTCCTTGATGACAGCTTCCTTGCCCACCAGAAAAATTCTGATATCTTTATTCTCATTCACCGCCGCAATAGCACCTTTAACAATCTCCGATGGGGCATTGTCTCCGCCCATCGCATCCACTGCCACATTGACCATATGTCGACTCCTCCGTCCTCTACTCTACGTCTACATATAAGAATCCATATATTACTATACTAAAACGACCTGTAAAAATCAAGCAGAAATGCTCTCATGGCCCCAAAATAAGCAAAAGCAACAAAAGACTTTCCCGCAAGCGGAAAAGCCTCATGCCTCGTATAAAATATTCCATTAATCAGCCTCTACAACCTGCTTCTTGTTGTAAGAACCACAAGCCTTACATACTCTGTGAGGCACCATCAGCGCGCCGCACTTGCTGCACTTCACCAAAGTGGGAGCACTCATCTTCCAATTCGCTCTTCTCTTATCTCTCCTGCCTCTGGAAGATTTATTCTTAGGACAAATAGACATCGTTACACCTCCTTATTCGCATTGAATATATCCTGTATCACTGCCATCCGTGGATCGGGAACGAAGCTATCGCATCCGCACTCCCTCACATTTCGATTCTGCCCGCACACAGGGCATATCCCCCTGCAGTCTTCTCTGCACAGAATCTTCACCGGCCAGTTACCAATGATCATATCATGCACAAAAGCATCGACATCCAACTCATAGCCTTCCATGAAGTCCTGATCGTCCCTGTCCTCTTCCGTTCCCCAATCCGGAGAAAATACCGTCTGCTCAGCATGCAACTCCATCTTCACCGGAACTTCCGTCAGACATCTGTCACAGGCTGCCTCAATAGTTAGCTGTAGCCCAGCCTCAACCAAAGCCTTCCCCGTCTCCAGATGCGTAATAACAAATGTCACCGGAGTCTTCCTGACAATTGTAAAGCGCTCCGTTCCATTGTCAAAAGCAGTCATCTCCAGTTCCGCTTCCGTCTCCAGTCGCCTGCCTTCAAAGGTAAATACATCGGATAAAAGAATGAACATAGCCACTCCCATGCATAATATTCATGTGCTTCTTTTCACACACTGTTTTATTATACATAGAGGCGTCCAATTTGTCAACAGTTTTTATCTGAATTAATTTACTCAGTGGTGAAAATGGTTATGTACGCCTCACGCGTCACTCATAATAACGATTTTTTCTGTGCAGTACTATCGCACCTACGACCACGCCTACGGCGCACAGAGTCAGCAGCACGCACCACAGCGGGATCTCCCTCACGTCCAGACACCGGATATTGATCCACATCTGGTTGATATCGCGGGTCTGTTCCCCGTCAAAATACCACATGACCGCAGCACGGGATATGATCTCCTGAGACGGATACTGGGTATACAACTGCCGCCCCACCTGCTCTCTGGAAGTGTGGACTGTGTATTCCCCGTCCTCATTGTCTCCGCTGAAAAAATATCCCACGGGATAGGCCACCGTATCCGGCTCTCCCTCCTCGGCCCCGTAACACCACTCCAGATAGGAAAATACCGTGTCGTCCTCCCCGCCGCCGGAGATGGCGGAAGTATAGCCGATATAATACATGTTGCGCACCGCGTTCTCCGGGCGGGACAGAAAGTTGACAAAAGCCTCCGCCGCCTGTTTTTTCTCCGCGTCCTCCCCGATGCCGGATCTGAGCATGACCCAGCCGTCAAACCAGAGGTTGGTGCATTCCCTGGGCACCGCGAACTGAAGGTACACATCGTCCTCCTCGGCCTGATCCATGGCGTATACCGCATCTCCCGACCACTGATAGTTGGCGGCGATCTTGCCCGTCACCATGTCCGCCTTGCCGCTGTCCGTCTCCAGCGCGTAGATATTGCCCATGATGCGACTCAGCAGTTCCTCCACCGCGGCGATGGTCTCAGGCGATACATCGTTCATCAGATCGCCCAGCTTTTCCTGATAGTTCGCGTCCGCTCGGAACGCCTCGTCCAGCAACTGTTCCTGCCGCAGATAACCCAACGTGGAAAAATAGGTGTCCCGCACATTGTCCTTGAGCGTGATCTGACGGTAAAATTTGGGATTGTCAAACACCGCCCAGGTGGATGCCTCCTCCTCGCTCATCAGCTCCGGATTGTACAGCACCCCCGTCACTCCCCACATATACCCCGCCGCATAACGGCTCCAGCTCTCTCCGTTTATCTCGTTTTCCTCAAACACCTCCGCGATATAGGGAGAGACATATCTCGTATAATAATTCTCCTCTTTTTCCCGGTCAAAAAAAGACTCCGAATAAGGCTCCAGCGCCCCCTCCGCCATCAACTTCATGATCATATAGTCGGAGGGGCAGACCAGGTCGTAGGTATCTCCCAGGGTCAACTGGTTATACAGATCCTCGTTGGTGCCAAAGCAGGAATACTCTACCCGCACCCTCTTTCCGTATGTCTCGTAATACCACTGCTCAAACTCATGGTACAGAGCGTCCTCTCCAAAGATCTCCACGCCGTTTTCCAGCTCTATCCGCTCCTCCTCGTCCCAATCTCCCAGGTCGATATACTCTTCCCAGTTGCAGACCCTGAGCGTGACCGTCTCCTCCCCCGCCTGTACCCGGTCCGCGCACAGGCCAAACGCCCCCATGAGGACGGCTCCGGTCAGGCACAGCATGGAAATCCGCATTCTTCTACCCTTCAAATTTACCGCCCTCCTTTCCACTGCGCAGATTCATCAGAACCACCGCCAGCGCCACGATCAGAAAGATCAGCGTGGACAGCGCCCACAGCGCCGTCTTGATCTCGGTCTGGGAGCCCTTGGTGGCATTGACCACATAGGTGCTGATCGTGTCAAAGGTGGCGGGCTTGGTATAACTGGCAATGAAATAATCGTCCAGCGACAGGGTCACCGCCAGCGCGAAACCGGACACGATACCCGGCTGGATCTGGGGCAGCACCACCTTGGTCAGCGCCTGCCTGGGGGTAGCTCCCAGATCCATGGCCGCCTCATACAGGCTGGCGTCCATCTGCTTAAGCTTTGGCGCCACCGACAGATAGACAAAGGGAGCCGACAGTACCACATGCCCGATCACCAGCGGCACATAGGTGCTTTTGTCGATACCCAGCACCACCACCAGCATGATGCACACGGAAAATCCCGTCACCACATCCGCGTTGATCACCGGCACCTGGTTCATGACCCCCACAAAGCTCCTGGCCACCTTTTTGGAATAGAACGCGCCTATGGCTCCCAGCGTGCCCAGCACTGTGGCCAGAAAGGACGAGCCGACGGCCAGCGCCGCTGTGCCCAGGATCATGCTCCGCAGCTCTTCATTGGAAAACAGATTGATATAGTTGTCCATCGTAAATCCATGGACAGAACCGATATTGGCCGAAGTGGTAAAGCTGTAAAAGGCCAGCACCAGAATCGGCAGATACAGCAGCAATAACATGATCCCGATAAATATCTTTCCCGCCAGACCATTTCTCATAGCAGCGCACCTCCTCTGTTACCGGTATCCTCCTCCGCGTAGCGATCCGTGACCAGCGTGAACACCAGGATGATGAGCAGCAGAACCAGCGCGATCATCGAACCGTTGTGCCAGTCGTAAGCGCTGAAGAAACTGCCGATCAGACTGCCCATGATATAGGTGCTGTTGTACAGCATGTCCAGCACCACATAGTTGGTCATGGAGGGCAGAAATACCATGACGATGCCGCTGATGATCCCCGGCACGGACAGGGGGAGCGTCACCTTGCAGAATATCTGAAAGGGGCTGGCCCCCAGATCCGCAGCCGCCTCCAGCAGGCTTTTATCCAGTTTCAGCAGCGTGGTATACATGGGCAGGATCATAAATGGCAGAAAGTCATAGGTCATGCCGATAACAGTGTTCATAAAGGGATGAAACGCCAGATTCCCCTCGATCACAGTCAATATCTCCTTGAGCGCCGTGATCCGCAGCGTGAAGTTGATCCACATGGGCATGACGAACATCACCACGATCACCGCCCTGCTCTTCCACTGACTCCTCGCCAGTATATAGGCGATGGGATACGCCAGCAGCAGACACACACCGGTGGTCACCACGGCGATGGCAAAGCTGTAGGCAAGCGTTCCTATCGTATAGGGGCTGGTAAAAAATCCCGTCAGGTTGCCCAGAGTAAATCTGCCCTCCCCATTGGTAAACGCGTAATAGATTATGACCAGAAGCGGCGCCGCCACAAAGCAGAGCAAAAACACTGCATAGGGAATGCAGAGCTGCTTTCTGGAAAAACGAAATACACCCATCTCTCTACCTCCGTGCCGCTACTTTTTCAGCGCGTACTGTAACTTGTCTTTGGGAATGATCAGACTCACATAGTCGTCCATGTTCCACAGATACTCGTCATGCACGATAAAGTCCTCGTCCTCGTCCGTCCGGACTATGTAACGGTAATGGTCGCCCTTGTAGATCAGGTTGATGATATGTCCCTTCACCGCGCCCGCCTCTTCGTCATCGCTCATGGCGATGTCCTCCGGCTTGATGGATACGATCACACGCAGATTGTCCGCCTCCACCTCATCCCCATGGGCATCCACCAGAACGCCGCTCTCCCCTATGCGGGAACCGGGGAGCAGGCGGGTGATATCAAAGTCCATATCTCCGTCCAAAAAGTCCAGCCGATAACCGCTTTTTAACCCCACCTCGAACTTGTTCATCGTACTCTCGGCGATCATGATATGGATCCCCTCCGGGTCGACGGTCAGCCCCACCCTGCTCCCCACCTGGGCCTTGCGGGTGGACTGAATCACCAGTTCATTTTTGCCGGACTGCACAGTGATCTCATAGTGTACGCCCTTGAACACCACAGAGGTCACCTCCCCCTGGATGATCCCCTCCCCGGGAGGCGTGATCTCGATATCCTCGGGACGCAGCACCGCGTCGATCATAGTGCCGTTCTCCACGTCATCCACACAGGTGAACTCCGCGCCGCAGAAACGCACCTTGTATTTGCCGGTCATAATGCCGTTAAAGATATTGCTCTCTCCGATAAAGTCCGCCACAAAAGCGTTTTTCGGCTCATTGTAGATATCCTCCGGCTCGCCTATCTGCTGGATCCGCCCCTCGGACATGACCACGATCTTGTCGGACATGGTCAGCGCCTCCTCCTGGTCATGGGTCACATAGATAAAGGTGATGCCCAGCTTGTCATGCATGGATTTCAGCTCCAACTGCATCTCCTTGCGCATCTTAAGATCCAGCGCGCCCAGAGGCTCGTCCAGCAGCAATATCTGGGGCTCGTTGACGATGGCCCTGGCGATGGCGATCCGCTGCTGCTGTCCGCCGGACAACGTCTGGACGGTTCGGGTCTCAAAGCCCTCCAGATCCACCATCTCCAGCGCCTTTTTCACTTTTTTTACCACCTCTGCCCGAGGCAGCTTTTTCAGTTTCAGGCCAAAGGCTATATTGTCGAAAATATTCAGATGGGGAAACAGGGCATAGCGCTGGAACACCGTGTTGATCGGCCTTAAGTTGGGGGGCAGCTTGGTAATATCTCTGCCGTTCAGTAAGATCTCGCCGCCGCTGGGCATGTCAAAACCCGCCAGCATCCGCAGAGTCGTGGTCTTACCGCAACCGGAGGGCCCCAGAAAAGTCACAAACTCTCCCTGTTTTATAGTAAGACTAAAATCGTCCACCGCCACAAAACCGTCCTCAAAAGTACGGCGCAGAGATTTAAATTCCAGAAAATGTTCAGATCGCGCGCTTTGGTTCACCGCAGTTTCCTCCTATTAAAGTTCGTCAGTACTTTTGTTCCGCTACGACCCTCCCGATACCTTTTCACACAGAGCAATTTCCAAACGCAAGCGTCCGCAAATTCTCTGAGCATCGTTCGAGCCTTGCTGTTATAAAATACACTGAACTCAAGTCTATCATAAAATATTACGGATTTCTACATATTTTTTATATTTCACCTATTATTTACAGGCATCTTTACAGTATATACCAAAACAGAGACCGGAAACACTTTCCCGGTCTCTGTATAATGCAGCATGTCACTGTCCTGTCAGCCTGCCCCATATGAGAGGTTTCTTTCCGTTTCCCTGCGCGACACTGGCAGATGCGCGGCAGTCAAAATCATACGGGTGCGGCTTTGTACGCCATGGCCTCCTCATATTCGAATTCCGTATAACCCAAATCCAAAACCGTCTGCTTATCAAATCCTTTTTTAATCATTCTACAGATTACCTGTCTTTTTTCTTCCTTGATTCCGGCCTCTTTGCCTTCCTTGATTCCAGCGGCTTTCGCCTCTCCATGTATTTTTCCATGATCTCACACATCGCAGGCACACCTCCTTCCGCTCCTTCAGGTAATGCGCGCGAGAGGATAGCTTGGGAAAGCGCTTACAGGCGCACCAGCGACTCCAAGGTCACCTGAAAGAGTTTCTCCCTCGCCGAGGTATTGTCGTTCCAATGTCGGTCGTCATACTCCTCCCCTGACAGGATATCGCCGCTGTAGAGCAGCTGGCCAAATACCTTATTGCGAAACCTCGCGATCGCCGCCATGGTCGCACACTCCATCTCCACGGCCTGACAGCCCTGCTTCACCCGGTGCTCCACCATATCCCTGGTCTCCCGAAAGAAGCCGTCGGTGGTCCAGGTCGTGCATTCTATGTAGGGAATCTGATATTCTGCCAGCACTTCCCGAAAGATTCGCACTGGCTCTTGTGGCAAATCAATATATTTCGCGGGTGGCAGATATTTATAGGAGGCGCCCTCGTCCCGCAGCGCCCGCACCGGTATGATCACATCTCCCGCCGGAATGTCGGCCAGCACGCCGCAGCCCCCGCAGCACAGCAGAACCTCCACCCCACTGCCATACAGCCAATCCGTCATCATCGCTATGGAGCCGGAGGCTACCACCGCCTGTATCAGGCAGATTTCAATTCCATTATAAGTAAGCTTGTACACGGGAAAGGGCCTCATCTCAGAGATGTAAGTCCCGATGACACGGCCGGAATATTTTTCCAGAAAAGAATCCATCACTTCCTGAAAAAAGGTCATAATGCATAGACGCGGAAACGTCTCTTCCCCCTTGCCGGGATTGATCACCGCGTCTTGCTGGGTGCTGTACTCCAGAATCGGGTATTCATTTTCAACGATCATCAAATTCTTCCTCCTTTATTTTTTCCACTCCTGTTTACAGCTCAATATCCACCTGATAGGTCTCGTCGATCAGGATATAAGTGGCGCCATAGCGGACACATTGCTCCAACATACGGGCATTGTCCCGACGGACCATCTCTATCGTACAGTCCTCATCCTCGCCCCTGTCTTCCACGACGCTGGCAAACCTCCTGATATCGTCAAAATGAGCGGCAATATAGCTGTCGCTCATGACCAGACTATAGAATCTGATCTGCTCAAGATACTCCTGTTCAAAATCTTCGGCCCAGTCGAAAGGGATATAGCAGCCCTCCACCACAAGGTTCTGCCCATTTTCAATAGCGGTCTTGATCATCTCCCGCAGGATGGGCCACAGATACGCCGTGAGTTCCCCGTCGTCGCTCACCGGCGTAAGCGTCGTGTAGCCGCTGCGGATAAGCCCCATCTTCAGGTGATCTATTGAGAGATACGGGTATTTGTATTTCTCCAGCAGTTTTTGCGCCAGCGCCGTCTTGCCCGTGTGGGACGCGCCCGTGATCAACAGGATCATCTCTTTCCCCTCCTATTTCCGTCAATACGAATTAAACTGTAACGATTTCAAAATTAGGTATGCTATGGTCGGCAGTATCTAACC
>JAMPGX010000007.1 GCA_023663725.1 bacterium
CCGCGGAACGTATCAGGAAGTATGGGTTTGCCTTCTGCGGGAAAGAGGTGCTGATCGGTACTGTATGCCAGCAAGCTTAGGCGTTTGCGAAAGCCAGTTACTTTGTGAGTGTCATTGTGCACATTGTATATTCCAACGCGGACACGCTCTCGCTTCGTTCTCACTGTAGCGGTACTAAGCTCGTGCCGAATGAATTCGGCAGACCTCGCTAAGTACCGACAGTTCGAAAGAGTCTGCTTATGGAATATACAATATGCACAATTCGGTACTGGCAAGAAAATGTACTGAAGGGAGTACACGGGTATGAGAACAGGGTGGAGAAAGTGTCTTTTGTTGCTTGTGGGTTTATTGGTTTTGGCGGGGTGCGGCAGAGAGGAGGGCGCCCCGTCCCCTGTGGAACAGGAGATAACGGCAGGCGACGAAGGGGAAGAGCTGTTTATCAACGAAATCCTTACATTGCAATTTGGCGATCAGCATACAGAGGCTCAGGAAAAAACTTGTTTTTATGACACATATGCAGACAAGCTCTATATATTGTGGGCGTATGACGGGGAGGAGGGCGCGCCGGAAGAGTACGCTCTCTATGCTTTTGACGGGGAGACCAAGGAGACGGAACAGCTGCCCTTTGCCATTCAGATTCCAGACAGGGAGGGCAGTTATATTCAGTCGATGGATGTGCGGGACGGCATACAGATTTCCTTTCGGATGCGGGACAGCGCGGGGGATTTTCTGGTCATCACAGATATAGAAGGGAAGATCATCACTCAGGAGGAAACTTTTCCAGATCAGGAGGAGTATCCGTGGAATGCGGAGATACAGCATCGGTTTGAGAACCGCGTATATGACACGGGAAAGGGTTCCATTATTCTCGGCTGCTGCAGGACGCAGGAGAATGTAACGGAGCTTTTCCTGTATGACGCAAAGCAGGGAAGTAAGACGCCGCTGTCTGTCTTTGACGGGGAACTGGTCAGGGCGCTATGCACAGACGGCGAGGATACGATCTATTATACCGCTCTGGGAAGTCTGAACAGATGGGATCGGAGGAGCAATACCCATACCAGGCTGTTGGAGCTGCATGAGAATGGGCTTGAATCTTCCCCTGTGTCCAATAATCTGTTGATAAACTCTCAGGGAGAGGTGCTTATCTGTGAGCTGGAGAGAGAGACCCCCTGTGTCTATGTCCTGTCCGGAGAAGAGAGCCCCAAGGAGGACGAGCTGCGGATTGCCTATCTCACTGCCATAGGCTCGGACAATCTGGCCAGACCCGCCAAGCTCTTTTTCCAGAGTTATCCAGAGCTTGCGTTGGTGCAGGAGCGGTGCGACAATGAATCGGACCGACCGGCTATCAGGGACCGCGTCTTCATGGAACTGACGGCGGGCAAGGGCCCGGAGCTGATGTGGGTGCTGGAGGAGGATATGTATGTCCTTCAGGAAAAGGGATTGCTGATGGATCTGTCCGAATTGATGCCGGAGGACGCACGGGAGCAGATAGTGCCTGCGGTGATTCAGTCGGGAACTGTGAACGATCAGTTGGTGGGCATTAAGCTGTATGTCCTGTTTGACATGATGATGGTATCCGACGCGCTGTGGGAGGGGGATTCCTGGACGCGGGAGGATATTTTGGAGATCATGGAGTCGCGGGAGGAGTGGAATCCGGTAATCAATGATGACGGATACGCGATCGACCCGTATGAACTGCTTAGCAGAGTGTTGTTAACGGATCTGGACGGTTCGGAATTCCTGGATGTGGAGCGGAGATATTGCAATTTTGACAGTCCGGAGTTTATCCGGCTGTTGGAGGTCTGCAAGAAATACGGGCGGCAACCGTCAGAGAAGTTGGACGGCGAGGAGTATGGAAGGCAGTTGGAGAATGGGGACAGCATAGCATGGACTGGAACGGTCCCCTTCCTTGATTTTTCATCCAAAATGAGCATGTACGGTGACAATGCGCATGTAGTGGGTTTTCCCGCCGGGGAGGGCGGTACAAACTACATCACGGCGGACAATACTTTTCTGGTGGTAAATGCCCAGGCGACACATTTGGATGAGATCAAGAGCCTGTTGGCATATCTTTTGAGTTATGATCAGCAGTTTAACGACAGCGATGTGACGATCAGAAAGGATGTCATGAGAGACTGTGTGGTATATCATGAATTCCAGAAGAAATATGTGTTGAAAGTTTCCACTCAAAAAAGCGTCATTATGAACATTGACCTTAAACCGGATGGAACAAGCTGGATCGAGGAGTATCTAGCTCTTGTCGAAACCTGCAAGCCGGCTCCGAACTGGCGTTATACCATGGTGGGAACGATTCTGTCGGAGGAGCTGCAGCCGTATTTTGCGGGAGATAAGGGGGCAAAGGAAGTGGCGGAGATTATACAGAGCAGGATGCAGATCTATTTGAATGAGTGAATCTTCACTTTACGATTTCTTTATACTTTCTAAATGACTTTTTTATAGGAAATGGGATATGATCAGATCATCACAGGCGAGGGTCAATGGAACTCGAAGCAGTGAACTCTATTGAAAAACTCTATTGAAAAAAGGAGAGAGCAGGATGACGGACGATGATATGATCATACAGACCCACCAGTTGACTAAGCAGTACGGCCAGGTCTTAGCCCTGGACCATGTGGATCTGTCCATTCCCAGAGGGAGTATCTATGGCCTGGTTGGTAACAATGGCGCAGGCAAAACCACTTTACTGAAAATTTTATTGGGGCAGGTGTATGCCACCTCCGGCAGCTTTTCCCTGTGGGAAGCTCAGGATGAGGCGGGCTGGCGCAGGAACCGTAGGCGCTGTGGGGCTATCGTGGAAGCGCCGGGCTTCTACCCGGAGATGACGGCTCAGCAGAATCTGGAGTATTACCGGATACAGCGGGGAATACCGGGCAGAGAGAGGACATTGGAGAAGCTCAGGGAGGTGGGGCTGGCGGACGCCGCCCACAAGAAATTCCGGCAGATGTCCATGGGCATGAAACAGCGCCTGGGCCTGGCGCTGGCCCTGCTGGGTGAGCCGGAGCTGCTGCTTCTGGACGAGCCCATCAACGGGCTGGACCCCTCAGGCATCATTGAGATCCGCAGCTTCCTGCTGAAGCTGAACCGGGAGAAGCATACCACGATTCTCATCTCCAGCCATATTTTGGCGGAGCTGGAGAATATGGCCACGGACTACGCGTTTCTCAGCAAGGGAAAGGTGATACAGCAGGTCAGCTCCAGGAAGCTGCACGAGCTCTGTGGCACCTATCTGGAGATCAGAGTGACAGAGCCCGAACGCTACTCGGCCCTGTTGGAAAAGGAACTGCATCTGGCGGACTATCGAGTGCTGCCGGATGGAACCATCCATATTTCAGGGCAGGTGGAGGATGTGACGCCTTTTAGCAGATTGGCGGTGGAGCAGGGCATCGGGGTGTTGGCATTGGAGCGACGGGAAATGCATCTGGAGGATTACTATGTGCATCTGACATCCGAACAGTGATGATTGCGCGAGAAATCAGGAACTCTGTATTGGCATCCGGCGGATGCGATGCGGGACTGTATATTAAGGAGAGAGAAGAATAATGTTAAACTGTATAAAGAGTGAACTTTATCATATTTTTCATACCAAGTCAGTCTATATGCTGACAGGAGTATGCCTGCTGTTGATGCTGCTCTTCAGCGGAGGACTGTGGGCCATGGCCACGTTTACCGGAGATTTTCCCTGGGCAACTACCAAGTATGCCTTCAGTACCCTGGAGGCGGATATGCATATCCCCCTGTTTTTGTCGGCTATCATGGGCAGTGTGGTGGCTTCCGACGATTTGAAGCACCGGACGGTCAACAATGCGGTGGCTTTTGGGCTTTCCAGGGAGCAGGTATTTCTGGCCAAGCTGGTGGTGGGAATCGTGGCGTCCGCTCTCTGTCTGCTGGTGACGGAGGCCGCGCTGATCGGAGGCGGTTATCTGCTGTTGGAGAACAGCGGTCCCCAGTATACGCTATCTCTGCTGAGGGGTACGGCTGCCTGTATTCCCGTGTGGATCGGGGGAATGATCGCTTATATCAGTCTGTATTATGTGACCGGCAGCACAAGCGCGGGAATCTGGAGCTGGCTGCTTGTCATGGTGGCAGTGCCCGTGGCGGTGAGCATATTGGGAATGAAATTTGAATGGTGTGCTCGGCTGACCTCATGGCTGTACTATTCCATGGTGTCCGCTGTCACGCCCACGGAGGAGTGGCTGGAATTCGCCTGGTCTACTCCGGCGGGATTTCTGAGATGTCAGGAGTCGGGTATTATCGGCATGGCGATTTTTGTCACAGTGGGCATCCTGGCCATACGTCGCAGGGAGCTTTGAGGCGGGCTGGCTTGTGATCTGAGAGGGTATTGATATGTGGATTGCTGTAGGGATCGGAGTGGTAATGGGCCTAGTGGCGCTTGTTTTTATCGTAAAATACAGCCTGTTGAAGAGCTGTGTAGAGCAGGCAGGGCAGGACATGGCGGAGATTCTGAAAAACCCTGAGGAAAACCGCATTTTGCTGGCTGCCTCCCCCTCGAGGGAGGCGGAGCGACTCCTGCGTCAGATCAACTGCTATATAGCATACCATCAGCGGGAACGGGTGCGGTGGCAACGGCAGGAGAGGCAGCTACAGGAGCAGGTTGAGAATATCAGCCATGATCTGCGGACGCCATTGACCTCTATACTAGGTTATCTGGAGCTGGTGGACGTCGGCAGGCTATCCAGGGAGGACCAGGAGGCTCTGGCGGTGGTGGAGAGAAAGAGCCGCTATCTGCAGGGACTGATCGGCGATTTCTATGATCTGTCCAGGCTGGAGCGGGCGGACATCCGTCTGGAGCAAAAGCCGGTGGATGCCGCCCGTCTGATTCGCGAAGTAGTACTGTCCTATTATCCTGAGTTTGAAAAGCGTCATCTGGAGGTGGAGCTCGCCTTGCCGGATGGGGCTGTCATGGTGGAGGGAGACGGGAAAGCGATGGAGCGCATCTTGCACAATCTGGTTCAGAATGCACTGCGCTATGCGCGCAGCCGTTTCCGGATATGTATCCACGAGACGGCTCCTGTCGGGGATGGGAAGGGCAGAATTGGTCTCGATTTCTGTAATGATACGGATACGCTTACGCAGGAGGATATCCGTTGCCTTTTTGACCGTTTCTACACTGCGGACCATGCTCGCTCCGGCACAGCTACAGGCCTGGGGCTGGCCATCAGCAGACTGCTGGCCCAGGCCATGAATGGCGAAGCGTCGGCCGTTCTGACTCCCTCTGGGGAGCTGCATTTGTTGTTTTCATTTTGCGCCGCCTCGGACTGACTACAGGGAGGAGCGCGGCATTTTCCATCGTTCACGGGCGGACGGAGCATCCCAGTTGGGGTGCTCTTTTGACTAAATAGGCGAAATTATCACGATAAGGAGCAAAAATAACAGGAAAATTGGGATGAAATATGATATAATATTCGTAGAGTGCGGAGCCAGGCGCCCGAAGAAACGGCTGCCGTGCTTGCACGAGCAGATGATTATTTGGGGATTTGACGAGCGAAGCGAACCGAATTATGTACAATATGCGCAAAGCGTATGGAAAGGGAGAAGCCTGTGAAAATAGCAATATGCGACGACTATCGGAAAGATGCCGAGCGCTTGAAGAGCTTTCTGCTGGGGCATAATGTGAGGACATACACAGACGGGGGAAAGCTGTTAGGGGATTTAGAAAAGTATCAGGTTCATTATGACCTCTATCTGCTGGACATATTTCTGGAGGATTCTCTGGATGGACTCGAGCTGGCTCGGCGCATCCGCGCACAGGACAGTGAGGCCGTGATCTGCTTTGTCTCCACCTCCGATGCTTTCTACAGGGATGCCTATGATCTCTATGCCGTGCAATATCTGATCAAGCCGGTGCAGGAGGATGAGGTGCGACAGCTCATGGAGCGGCTGGTTCGGCGCACGGAGCGGGAGAGGAGTCAGTGCCTGGTCTACAAATGGCGCGGTCAGGCGGGCAGTATTCCATATGGCAGGATTCTCTTTATTGACAGCAAAGAGCACACTCTGTTCATCCACTGCTCGGATGGGAGTGTGCAGGAGTGTAAGGGAAAGATGGATGACCTGGAGCTTCAGATCTGTGGGGAGGTGTTCTGCCGGTGCCATCAGAGCTTTATTGCCAATATGTATCATGTGGACAGGCTGAATGGGAACATGCTGATACTGGGAGAGCATGGCGTCCCCATATCCAGACGGTATTATGCGAAGGTGAAAAACCGGTATCAGGAGATCTTGTTTGAGGAGGTGGATTGATGAAATTGCTGTTCCGAGATATTTCCACATTCTGGGGAATGATCCACGTGATCCTGCTCTTTGTCATGCTGTTTCGCTCCCGTTACACTGCGAAAAAAACCATTGTGTTGGCCGGAATCGGAATGGGTACGCTGATGCTTTTGAATCTGGTGGGAGTCATGATACTGGGTTTTGAAGTCATGGGAAGACTATTTCTGTTCACTTGTTCAATTCCCAGCTTTATCTTTTTCTACATTCTTTCCGCTGACAAAAAAGCCCGTTTTCTGCTCACCTTCTGTCTGGCGGATACGTCCTGTCTGTGGATTATAGCGGTAACGCTGTTGCTGGACATCTATATTGGAGGCGGGCAGTATGTACTGATGTTGGTCAGCAGACTGATTGCCTTTCCTCTGCTGGAATATCTGGCCTATCGCTATCTCCGCAGACCCTACATGGAGCTGCAGGATGCGGTGGACAAGGGCTGGGGGATCTTTGCGGGGATGACGCTGCTGTACTATCTCCTGCTCACAATGGTGATCTTCTACCCTACAAATATTGAGAATCGTCCGGAAGATGTATTTCTCTGTATCCTGATCCTAGTGCTGATGTTTTTCAATTATGCCACCATATTCACCGCGCTGTATCGGCAGCATTTGCTCTACCGCAGGCAGCAGGGAGAGCGCGTCCTGCAGGAGCAGAAGAACGCGCTGGAGGCTCAGCTGGAAAACCAGCAGACAATCAGGCGGCTTAAGCATGACATGAAGGGCCATGCCGTAACGTTGTCGGGCCTGCTCGGGGCTGGGAGGACGCAGGAGGCTCTGGAGTATCTTAAGAAGCTGGTTGCCGATACGGATTTCCTGTGGGGACAGTTCTGCGCCAATCCCTATATGAATGCGGTATTCGGTTATTATGTGCGCAAGTTTCAGGAGCTTGACACGGAGCTGAAACTGGATATCCGGATCGGGGAGGAGGAGCTACCCTATATGGAGCTGTGCCAGATCCTCTCCAATGGTCTGGAAAACGCCTGCGATGCCCTGGAAGGACTTGACGCGGACGAGCGGGAGGCGTCCGTGCAGATGAAGTACAGCAGGGATTATCTGATTATTCGCATTAAAAATCATTGTCGGGAGGACCTCCATGTCATAAAGGGGACGCTTCCGGATACAGAAAAAAAGGAACATGGCCACGGCTTAGGACTGATTACGGTGCAGGAAGCGGCACAGCGGCTTGGCGGGGAGATGTTCTGTTATACGGAGAACGGGCACTTCGTGATGGATGTGATGGTCAGCCAGGTAGTGTGTCAGGGTTCAGTTTGAACTCCGGCAGGAGGACAAAGCTGACAGTAGAATATGCTTGGAGCTATACAACCATTGTGGTGTTAAATAATGGAAAAATGGAAATATCAAAACAGGAAATATGAGAATAGATCAATTATAGAATAGGATAAGTCATTGCCTAAAATGGGCTCAGAGACTATCATTAAAACGATACACTATGCATTCATACTAGGACTGTCCCATTGCCGGAGGTCGGTCGTGTTGCCGGACGCAGTGGCAGGCATGGAACTGTTAAACAAGGTGGAAGGAGAAAAATAAATGAAAAACCTGAAGATGAGTACGGTGATTACCGCCATTGTAGCAGTGGTAGGCGCGGTATGCATTGCGCTGTTGTATCTGACAGCAAGCCGCAGCATGATGTCGACCATGCGGAACACGGCAGTGGACAATATGCAGACCTCCCTCGAGGACAGGGCGGCGATTATTGAAGAATATGTGGATAATGCGGAGAGGATGCTTGTCGCTTACAGCAAGGCGCCGGTTGTGGCCTCTTTGTTGAAGGCGCCCAAGGATGCCGGAGCAGTGAAGGTGGCTCAGACGTACACGGAGAATTTCTATGCCGGCCTGAATGGTTGGGAGGGCATCTATATCGGAGAGTGGAACACGCATGTTCTGACTCACTCCAATCCCAATGTGGTAGGAATCACCACACGTGAGGGAGAGCCCCTCAAGCAGCTGCAGGATGCTATGACGGCGGCTGGCGGCATCTATAATACGGGAATAATTATCTCTCCGGCTTCTCAGAAGCTGGCCCTGTCGTTATACTGTCCGGTGTATGACGCGGACGGCAAGACGATCCTGGGCTTTGTGGGGGGCGCGCAGTTCGCTGACAGCCTGAAGGCGGTGCTGGACGGACTGGGAGTCGGAGGCATGGAGAATGCCAAAAACTATATGATTAACACGGCGACCGGCGTACATATTTTTGATGAGGATGAGACCCGCATGGCTACGCCTATTGAGGACGCGATGCTGCTGTCTGTCATAGAAAAGATATCCGCGGGCGATCTGAGCGGGAATACAGAATATGTATCCGAGGACGGCGTGAAGAGCATTGCCGTATATCAGGCCATGGAGGATAGAGGCTGGGCGGTTGTGCTCAGCGACAGCCAGAGCGAGATATACAGTGAGGCCTATGCCAGCAGAAATATGCTTCTGTTCCTCTGTATAGGCGCTTATGTCCTGATAGTGTTCCTCGCCTGGATCTCTGTCAAGCTCTGCGTCAAGCCCCTGGAGGTAGTAAAGAGGTCTATTATCAGCATGAAGAACCTGGAGTTGAAGGTTCCCGTCGACTTGGAGAAGCATGCGGGAGGTAAGAGTGAGACCAGCCAGATTGCTTCTGCCATGGACTCTCTGTACGACACGCTGCGAGGTATCGTATCCACGCTGCGGGGCTGTACGGAATCCCTGGAGGAATCAACGGGAACGATGGATGAAGCCACGAATCAGTTGATTGAGTACGTGGGCGACAATTCCGCCACCACCCAGCAGTTGGCAGCCAGCATTATCACCACTCATGAGGCCATAGGCAATGTTGTCAATGAGATCGAGAAGATATTGGAGCTGGTGGGCTATGTGGTAGAGAAGGTGCGGGATGGCGATGAGAAGAGTAAGCAGTTGATTCGCACTGCCGATGATATGAAGGATATGGCAGGGAATGCCTTGCAGGAGTCGGAAGTAAAGATCCGCCAGAACAGGAGCAATATGGAGGCGGCGATGGTGAATCTGCAGTCTCTCACACGCATCAACGAGATGGCAAAGCAGATATTGGATATTGCCAGCCAAACCAATCTGCTGTCCCTGAATGCTTCCATTGAGGCGGCAAGGGCAGGGGAGCAGGGCAAGGGTTTTGCGGTGGTAGCGCAGGAGATCGGCAATCTGGCCTCCAATTCCTCGAACACTGCCAGACAGATTTCAGATATCTGTGAGGAGATTAACAGCAATATTGCCAATGTGCAGGATTGTGTGGATGACATTATCAGCTTCATGGAGGGGGATGTCTCCAGGAGATTTAAAGAGTTTGCGGAGATTGCCAATGAATATAGGCAATCTGTTGCGGATATCCGCGGCGCCATTGGTGAGATTGAGGAGAGCTCCAATGGCTTCGCGCAATCTGTTGCCAGCATCAGAGATGGCATGGGCGTGATTCAGTCCGCCTCCAAGGAGAATGAGATCGGCGTGGACGAGATCGTGAACAAGATTGAACGCACCAATGTGGCTGCCGAAGAATTGCAGAATGTAGTCAAAATAAACAGGAGTAACGCCAAGGAGATTAGCTCCGTGGCAGAGAAATTTACTCAGTGACAGATGGCTATCGACTCAGATGCGGTGGCGTCTGCAGTGAGTTGGGCAAATAGCAGAGGGAATTGATGCCGCCGCTGTGACAGAATCATATTCTGTCACAGCGGCGGTTTTATGTGAACACGCCAACAATACATGAGAAAAGATCAATTACTCTATATGATAAGTCATTTTCATAGAAGCGCGAATGACGTATGATGAAGGAGAATAGAGAACCTTACTATATTGGGTAGAGCAGATGAAAAAAATATGGAGGAGAAGCGATATGAGTAAGAAGCAGGCGTTGAACCCTTATCTGCCGTCCTGGGAGTATATTCCGGATGGCGAGCCCTATGTATTCGGTGACAGGGTATATGTATTCGGCTCCCATGACTATTATAACGGGTATGTATTCTGTATGGGAGATTATGTGTGCTGGTCTGCGCCGGTCGACGATCTGGGCAACTGGCGGTATGAGGGCGTGATCTACGAGAAGACAGCGGATCCCCTCAACAGGGAAGGGAAAATGTGTCTGTACGCGCCGGATGTGACAGTAGGGCCGGACGGCAGATATTATCTGTATTATGTGTTGGATAAGGTGTCCGTGGTATCTGTGGCGGTGTGTGACAACCCTGCGGGAAAGTATGAGTTTTATGGTTATGTACATTATTCGGATGGAACGCTGCTGGGGGAGAGAGACGGAGACGAGCCTCAGTTTGATCCCGGCGTGCTGACGGAGGATGGCAGAACCTATCTGTATACCGGATTCTGCGGCAGAGGGGACCGCTCCAGGCATGGCGCCATGGTTACAGTGGTTGCGGAGGACATGCTGACCATAGTGGATGCGCCCAGGATCATTGTGCCGGGCTGTGAGTACAGCGAGGGAACGCAGTATGAGGGCCATGCGTTTTTTGAAGCGCCGTCTATCCGCAAGAGGGGGGACATCTATTATTTTATCTACTCCTCCCAGGCGATGCATGAGTTGTGCTACGCCACCAGCAGTAAGCCTACAGGAGACTTTACCTACGGCGGAGTGCTGGTGAGCAACTGCGACATGCATATTGACAGCTATAAGCCGGCGGACCAGCCCACAGCCTACGGCGCGAACAATCACGGCAGCATGGTGGAGATTCAGGGGCAGCCGTACATCTTTTACCACCGTCAGACCAACGGCACCTGGTACAGCAGACAGGGATGTGCGGAGAGACTGAATATTCACGAAGATGGCCGCATTGATCAGGCTCAGTTGACCTCCTGCGGGTTAAACGGCGGTCCTTTGCGGGGAAAGGGATATTATCCGGCGTATCTGGCCTGCAATCTGTTTAACGATACACCCTGCGCCTATGTGGGGGGAGCCGATCAACCCAGGGTGATGCAGGACGGTCGGGACGGGGATGAGAATGAAGGCTATATAGGCAATATCCATAATACAGCTACGGCGGGCTTCAAATTCTTCGTGGGCAATGAAGCCAGGCAGATTGTGATCTGGGCCAGAGGCTATGCCAAGGGCGTATTTGAAGTGCGCACAAGTATAGGGGGAGACATACTGGCGGAGATTCCGGTGGAGTATACCAACGTGTGGGAGGAATATGCTTCGGACATTGCGCTTCCAGAGGGGGAATATGCTCTATACCTGACCTTCAGGGGACAGGGAGACGCGATGCTGAAAGGCTTTGAACTTAGATGAGACGTCCAGACGGGCAGACAGGAGACAGAGATGGGGTACATAAGGGTATATACAGGAGAGGTAAGTGAGCCGCACTACCCCTGGTCGTTGGCGGACAGCGTGCATATGTCGTATTTGGATGAAGATGGCAGAGAGTATCCTCTGAACCAGGGGTATGGTATTCTCTATGCGGAGGCGGAGATCAGGCCGGACAATACCATTGCGCCCAGAGGTGTTCGCTTCCCCAGAATATTGGAGCTGGAGAGGGGCTACGGCATACTGGCAAGACCGGTAAACTCTGACGGGGAGCCAGCGCTGGAGGATGAACTGATTCTGTGGAGAACAGAGGATTTTCTGCGCTTTTGGCAGGAGCCCGCAGGCAGGGAGGTCTGGCGGCAGAGGTATGATGACGCGGGAGACAAAGTAGCGTTGCCCAGGGAGCTGTGGGATAATATCCGGATACGTTGGCGCATGCCGGACACAGAGCTCAAACCGGTAGAATTTCCTCTGGCGGTGGGCTGGGCGGACCCTGTGATCTTCTGCTGGCAGGGAAGCTGGTATTTTCTGGCGACCAACGACAACAATAACAATATAGGGCTGTTTATCAGGAAAGCGGAATCGGTGGCGGAGCTCTTTGCCCCGGACGTCGAACCCTGCTGTATCCTGGATTACAATGAGGACAGAGGGCTGGTGCAGACCTTTTGGGCGCCGGAATTCCATGTGATCGGGGGAGAAGCCTACATTCTATTTGCGGTGAGCGGCCAGCAGTGGGGGCCGCAATGCCATATGCTGCGACTGAAGAAGGGAGGCTCTCTCACGGATCCTGCGGGGTGGGAGGCTCCCATAAGGGTGTGCAGACAGGACGGCAGCTATCTGACTGAGTCGGGTATCTCTCTGGATATGACCTATTTTCAGGCGGGAGGCCGTTCCTATCTGGTATGGTCCTATCGCTATGGCATAGGTACGCCGCTGGATACCGGTTCCATGCTATATATTGCGACTGTGGATGAGAGCACGCCCTGGGTGCTTACCAGCGAGCTGGTGCTGTTGTCCAGACCCCTGTACGGCTGGGAGAATCAGCGGGGAACGATCAACAACGAGGGACCGTATGCACTGTTGCTGGAGGACAAGGTATATCTGGCCTACTCGGGCGGCGGAGCCTGTGACCCCACCTATGCGGTGGGCTATCTGGTGGCGGAGCAGGAGGCGGATCTGCTGGATGTGGACAATTGGTATAAGGAGCCGGCGGCTATGCTGCACAGAGGCTTGGTGGAGGGCATAGAAGGGCCGGGGCACAACTCCTTCTTCCGAGACGAGAAGGGAGAGCTGATGATCGCCTACCATGCCCAGGAGAGAGAGCAGTACCATAAGCGCTGTACCACCTTCCACCGCGTATATATCAATGAACAGGGAATGCCGCTTTTGCAGGCGCCACACTGAGCAGTTGTCTATTAACTATGAAATATAAAAGGAGAATGCGATATGGGAAAGATTCGGATTGAGGAGAAAAAGCTGGTGTTTCAGCGCAAGGATGAGCTGACGGTAATAGAACCCTATGGAAGAGACTGCCTGCGCTGTCGCAGTACCAAGAACGGGCGGATATCGGAGGAGAAATGGACCGTGTTGGAGCCTGTCACGGAGGACGCCTGTGTGATTAGCGGGGATGAGAAAAAAGCTACCATCACCAACGGTATGGTCAGCGCCACGATAGAGGCGGGAAATATCTGGTATGGAGGCATTATCACCTATTATCGCAAGGACAAACAGATTCTGCACACTAAGTTCGAGGGGGATTACACCAATCGCAATATGCATGTGGAGGGGGATCATTATCAGGTCAAGGTGATCTTTGACGCCAACGAGGGAGAGCATTTCTACGGGCTGGGTCAGGAGCAGGAGGATCTGTTTGACCGCAAGGGCAGCACCAGTCAGATCATCCATTATAACACAAAATCCACGCTGCCTGTGCTGTACTCCTCTCTGGGCTATGGATTCTTCTGGAACAACCCGTCTCCGGGACGCTGCGAGACCACCCGCAATCACACGATGTTTGTGGCGGACAGCGCTTATCAGGCGGATTACTTTATCTACGCGGGCGAGACGCCGGCTCAGACCATGGAGAGATACTGCGATCTCACCGGTTACGCGCCTAAGTTTCCCCGCTGGGCGGCGGGCTTCTGGCAGTGCAAGCTGCGCTATGAGAGCCAGGACGATCTGCTGGAGGTGGCCAGAGAGTACAAAAAGAGAGGGATACCCATAGACGCTATTGTGATTGACTATTTCCATTGGACCGAGCAGGGAGAGTGGAAGTTTGATCCCAAGTATTGGCCGGATCCGGATGTCATGTGTCGGGAACTGGAGAAAATGGGCATTCATCCAGTGGTATCGATCTGGCCGACCATCAACCCTGCCAGTGAGAACTACTCTGAGATGAGCGAGGGCAATATGCTGGTGCGCACGGAGAACGGGCAGTTCGGAACCTTTGACTTCTATGGGCAGCAGACCTTTATCGATCCCATGAATCCGGAGACCAGAAGGTTCGTGTGGGGCAAGGCGAAGGAGAATTATTACCGTCACGGCATCAAGACCTTCTGGCTTGACGAGGCGGAGCCGGAGGTACATCCCCAGCAGCCCGGCCATCTGAAATACTATCTGGGCAACGGCGCGCAGGTGGCGCAGATGTACCCCTACTATTACGCCAAAACCTTCTATGACGGCCTGAAGGAGGAGGGCGAGGAGGAGATCGTGTCTCTGACCCGCGCCGCTTATCCCGGCAGCCAGAAATATGGGGCTATCGTGTGGAACGGAGACATTCCCTCCAGCTTCCACAACCTGAAGATGAGTATAGAGAGCGGGCTGTCTATGGGCATGTGCGGTATCCCCTGGTGGAATTCGGATATCGGCGGATTCCTCTCAGGAGATATTGAGAGTGAATATTTCCGTGAGCTGATTGTCAGATGGTTCCAGTTTGGCGTATTCTGTCCGGTGATGCGGCTGCATGGCTCCCGCCTGCGTCCTTCCTGGTACAAGCAACGTCATCCTGGCGTCAAGGAGGCCAGCGGCGGCGACAATGAGATCTGGAGCTTTGGCGAGCGCAACTATCCGATTCTGAAGAAGCTGATTGAACTGAGGGAGCGCCTGAAAGATTACACCTGTTATTACATGGATGAGGCCAGCCGCACCGGAGCGCCGATCATGAGGCCCATGTTCTGGGAGTTCCCTGAGGACGAACAGTGTTACACTCTGGAAGATCAGTATTTTTACGGTGCGGACATATTGGTGGCTCCCATCTATGAACAGGGCGCGGTGGAGCGTCGGGTGTATCTGCCCTGCGGGAAATGGGTGCTGACACAGGACGGCCATATGGAAGAGGGAGGCAGATGGATTACCTGCCATGCGGAGCTGGACCAATTCATTGTGTTTGTCAGGGAAGGAGCCAGGGTTCTTGAATGCTTTGAGGATGGGGAGCAGACGATATGAGATCAAAAAAATGGTGTGTGATCCTGCTACTTTGCCTGCTTCTGGCGGGCTGCGGCGGGCAGGATGCTTCGACGTCTGTGGAGGATAGCGGAGAATCGGGGGAAGCTCAGACGGCGGAGAGCAGTGCTCAGGAGGAAAGCCGCCCTGAGGATGCTTCGGCGGAAAGCCGGCAGAATATGCAGGAGAGTGAGGAAATGGCGGAAATGAATTACGCGGATTATTTTCAGAATATGGAATTTACAGAGAGCTACAAGGGGATACTGGACACCAATCCGCTGATGACACAGCGCTTTGGGGCGGATCCCTATGCGATGGAATACAGTGGGCGTGTGTATTTCTATATGACAGCCGATGCCTTTGAGTATGAGGGCGAGGATGTCAAGGAGAACACTTACAGCAAGATTCATCAGATCAATGTGATCTCCACGGCGGATATGGTGAATTTCACAGATCACGGCTCCATTGAAGCGGCGGGAAGTCAGGGCGCGGCAAAGTGGGCCAACAATTCCTGGGCTCCGGCGGCCGCGTGGAAGAATATCGACGGAGAGGATAAATTCTTCCTGTACTTTGCGGATGGCGGTGGCGGTATCGGTGTGCTGACAGCGGACAGTCCCACAGGACCCTTTACCGATCCGCTGGGACATGGTCTGGTGACCAGACAGACTCCCACCTGCGCGGAAGTGCTTTGGCTTTTTGATCCGGCGGTGCTGGTGGACGAGGACGGCAGGGCATACCTGTATTTTGGCGGAGGCGTTCCGGAGGGGAAGGTATCCGCGCCGGGCACGGCCAGAGTGGTGGAGCTGGGCGAGGATATGATCAGCCTGAAGGGGGATCCCAAGCCTATCGACGTCCCATATCTGTTTGAGGATTCAGGGATTCATAAATATAATAATAAATATTATTATACCTACTGTACCAATTGGCAGGTGGACGCGGAGGGAACGGAGAAGTTTGGCTTCCACAATGCAGAGATCGCCAGCCTGGAGAGTTCCAGCCCCATGGGGCCTTTTACCTTTAAGGAGGTGATCCTGGAGAATCCCGGCAAGCTCAACGGTCTGTACGGCAACAATCATCACTGTGTCTTTTCCTTCAAGGGGAACTGGTATATTGCCTATCATGCCCGGACGCTGGAGAAGAAAATGGGAGTGGAGAAAGGGTATCGCTGCACCCACGTGGACAGCTTTACAATGGGTGAGGACGGAACCATCGGCAAGATTCATATGTCCATGGCGGGCAGGGAGCAGTTGGGCCATGTGGATCCGTATCAGAAGATCAATGCCGCCACCATCGCGGTGCAGGGAGGTCTGAACACTGTGGCCGTGGACGGCGGCGCAGGCACAATGGCGGTGGCAGGCATAGACAGCGGAGATTTTATCAAGGTGCAGGGCGTGGATTTTGGAGACAGCTCCCCAAAAACACTGTGGATGACAACCCGATTTGCGAAAGATACAGAGGGGCTGGTTCAGGTGAGGGTGGACAATCTTCGGGGCGATATCCTTGGCTATATGCCTGTGGGTAATCTGCAGGCTGGAACGGCGCCGGATGTCTGGAACAGCTGCGAGATAGAGCTGGAGGGCGAGGTAACGGGAGTGCATGATCTGTATTTCCTCTTTTACGGCAGTGGCTATGAGATCGCTGACTGGCAGTTCACCGTGGATAGTGAGCTTACAGTGGATTGTCCGGCGGAGGTGTACAAGAAGGTGGATGGAAGGGTCTACGGCAGCCCTCAGCATATCACCTATGACTCAAAGACGACGGGGCTTGAGCGGGGGGCCAATGTGCTGTTGCCTGCGGACTATGATCCGGAGAAGCAGTATGGCGTGTTGTATTTTCAGCACGGCATCTTCGGGGATGAATACTCTCTGATCAACGACGCGAACAATGCCATCGCTGAGATTCTGGGGAATCTCAGCGCAGAGGGACTGGCCAGAGAGGTAATTGTGGTATTTCCGGATATGTACGCCACATCGGATCCGGAACTCAAGCCAGGGTTTACCGATGAGGCGGTGGCGCCCTATGACAACTTTATCAATGAGCTGGCGGACGATCTGATACCTTATATGGAAAGTCATTATCCCGTGCTGGCGGGCAGAGAAAACAGGGGTATTCTGGGATTCTCGATGGGGGGAAGAGAGACTCTTTATATCGGGCTCAAGAGGCCGGAGCTGTTCGGCTACATCGGCGCGATCTCACCGGCGCCGGGACTGACGCCGGCCAAGGATTGGGCCATGACTCACCCGGGACAGATGGAGGAGGAGGAACTGCGCTTTGCCGAGGGAGCAGAGCTGCCGGAACTGCTGATGGTCTGCTGTGGCACCAAGGACAGTGTGGTCGGACAGTTTCCGGAGAGCTATCATAAGATTCTCGAGCAGAACGGCGTGGAACATCTGTGGTACGAGGTGCCTGGGGCAGATCATGACAGCCAGGCCATCCGCAGCGGGTTGTACAACTATATGATCAGATGGAAGTAGGAGCGTCTTTTCCCGCTATGTTGGCGTGAGACTGGCTGGCGGCGGAAGCGGGCTGGGCTGAGATATCCCCAAGGATCAGGGCGCTGCGGCGGAAAGCGCCGGGAGTGGTGTTCGTCTGGCGGCGAAATTGGCGACAAAAATGCTCCACATTGTGATAGCCGCACAATTCGGCGATCTCCGCTATGGTCTTGTCTGTGTAGGTCAGCTGTTCCTTGGCAAGGCGAATTCGGCTGGCAATCACATCATCCATGCAGGAGATCCCAAACATTTTTTTATAAAGAATCTGCAGGTATCCGTTGCTCAAGTGGAGTTCGTTGGCCATCGTCTGTATGTTCCAGTTCAACTGCGGGCTGTTGTAGATGTCCTTGCGCAGATGGAGCAGAGCGGAGGCATGGGGATAGGATTCCTGATGTGCGGTATCCTGCCGCAGACGTAAAAATAACACTTGTAATAAATGAGATATGACCACGTCGCTGTCAGTAGTGGCGAAGGAGGCCTCCCAGGTCAGCAGCTTGAACAGGTGATGCAGGTATTCCGGGTCGGAGACAGGAAACGGTATTCCGGCCATTGGAAACTGTGTAACCAGCGGATCGTTGGAGGAGAAGCGGATCCAGTCGTTCTCATAGGTTTCCGAACAGGCCCTATAGCAGATGGACTGTCCGGGGGCATAGAATATGGCTGTTCCAGCGGGGTATTCCGACCATTGACCGTCCAACAGGAACTGGGCCGGAGTACAGGTCAGCAGAAGGTTGTATTGGCCGGACGCACTGATCATATCAAAATGGAAGGTGGACGGGTGTGTGGCGCTATAGCCTACGAAATGGATGGTATTCATGGTTGCCTCTTTCCCGCATATCGCAGGAAAACCTGCGGTATTGCATTGATCAATATTTCCCTATCAGTATATCTCATAGTGGCTTCGGGGTCAATCAGAGAAGCAAAATGTTCAGCTTGATATAGATTTTTTTGACAATTTCTGCTACAATGGACAGTAAGATTATTGATGAACGGAGGATTTGGCAATGAGTGGTATACAGGACAGAACCTACCGCAACATGTTTGCGGAGCTTGGTATTTCTCAGGAAGAAATAGACAGGAAGCTGGAGGCGGTCATACATACCTTTTTCTATGGCAGTGAGGAGGAGCGGATCTATCATCCTGTGGGGGAGGATATGGGCTATCTGATGGACACGGGCAATTTCGATGCGCGTACCGAGGGCATGTCCTATGGGATGATGATGTGCGTCCAGCTGGATATGAAGGAGGAGTTTGATCGGATCTGGAAATGGTCTAAGACTTATATGTTTATGACCGAGGGCTGGAGCGAGGGGTATTTTGCCTGGTCCTGCGGCACGGACGGCAAGAAGAACGCGGATGGAGCTGCCCCTGACGGCGAGGAGTTCTATGCCATGGCGCTGTTTTTTGCCTCCCACAGATGGGGGGACGGGGAAGGAATCTTCAATTATTCTCAGCAGGCCAGAGAGATCCTGCGGGCCTGCCTGCATAAAGGGGAGAATGGCCGCGAGGGACATCCCATGTGGAACAGGGACAACCATCAGATTCTGTTTGTACCCGGCATCGATTACACGGATCCCTCCTATCATCTGCCTCATTTCTATGAGCTGTTTGCGCTGTGGGCGGACGAGGAGGACAGGGCGTTCTGGAAGCAGGCGGCCATAACCAGCAGGGAATTTCTGGCCAAGGCCTGTCATCCGGTGACGGGTCTGAACGCGGAGTACGCGGAGTTTGACGGCAGTCCGATGAGCCGCCCCATCCCCTGGACCAAGGACCGCCACGACTGGTTCTACAGCGATGCATACCGGACGGCGGCCAATATCGGTCTGGACTACGAGTGGTTTGGCATAGATGTGGGACAGAGGGCGGCGGCGGACCGGATACAGGCATTTCTGATTGACGATTGCAGGAATGACAGCTATCACATCTATGAGGTGGACGGCAGCATTGCGGGGGAAAAGGCGTTGCATCCGTTCGCCATCACCGCCACCACAGCGCAGGCGTCTCTGGCGGCGGAGGGAGAGCTGGCTCGGGAGTGGGTGGAGCGCTTCTGGAATATGCCTCTGCGCACCGGAGAGAGAAGATACTATGATAATTGTCTGTACATATTTGCATTTCTGGCCCTCAGCGGCAGATACAGGATTTGGTAATCAAACAGGTGACGATTGACACCGGCAAGGCCGCGAAGCGTAGAGGAGGAGTGATAGAGATGGAAGGACCCAAAGCACCCAAGGACCCAACGAAAAAGAGGAAGAGCTTCTATATTATGAGAGGCAAGAGCATCGCAGGCTCACCCCAGGCGGATGGACACGGCACTCAGTTCCTGTATATGAATGACGGAAGGATGCTCAGCAGCGCCAGGCTGGTGGGCGGTATCACCGACGAGGAGATGCTGAGATTGATGGAGACCACAGAGGGCTTCCGCAAGCTGGTACACAGCATTGGCGTCACTGTGGAGGCGGAGGACCGGCAGCTGGTGACGGAGTTCTGCTTCCAGATGTACGGGCATCAGGACGCGTACGGCTCGGGAACTACGCTGCGTCTGCCGGTTCAGGCCAACGGCATGGAGCATATTCTGGAGCTGGAGAGCTGTGAATGGTCGGAGGATGACAATATTCCCGGACAGATTCGCTTTGAATTTCCTCAGGCGGGAACATTGGCCACGGTAGCTGTGTGCTTCTATCTGCACGACGGCTTTGACGCGCCGGAGGTTGAGGACGAACAGCCGGTCGATTTTACCTCCCCGTATTATCAGAAGATGCTGGAGAAGTCCCTGATGCAGACCGGCAATAACGCCAGGCTGAAGAGGGCTATCGACAAAGCGCGCAGGGGAGAGGATGTGACGGTCGCCTTTATCGGCGGTTCCATAACTCAGGGCGCAGGGGCTATTCCCATCAATACCGAGTGTTATGCATATAAGACCTTCCGAGGCTTCTGTGAACTGACAGGCAGGGGCTTGGAGGAGAATGTACATTATATCAAGGCTGGGGTAGGGGGAACTCCCTCTGAGCTTGGCATGATCCGCTATGAAAAGGATGTGCTGCGCGACGGGAGCGTTACGCCGGATGTGGTAGTCGTAGAGTTTGCCGTCAATGACGAGGGGGATGAGACCAAGGGCGAGTGCTATGACTCTCTGGTGCGGAAGATATTGAGTGCGAATAACCGTCCGGCGGTGATTCTGCTGTTTGCGGTATTTGCCAACGACTGGAATCTGCAGGAGCGTCTCGGTCCGGTGGGACGGGCCTATGACCTGCCTATGGTCAGCACGTTGGACGCCGTGGTGGAGCAGTTCTATCAAAAGCCCGGCAGTGGTAAGGTGATCAGCAAAAATCAGTTTTTCTATGATACCTTTCATCCCACCAACGCGGGACATACGGTGATGGCGGATGGCATCCTGCATCTGCTTGAGGTGGTGGACGGTCAGGAGGCGGATGAGGATGCGCTGGAGCTGGATGGCGTCACACCGCCGCTCGGCGGCGCCTTCGAGAAGGTGCAGCTGCTGGACCGCAGGCATCGTCAGGAGCTGGCAGTGATAGACTGCGGCGGCTTTGACCATACGGACGACGAACTGCAGGCGGTGGAGATGGATCTGAATCTGGCGGGGACTCCGGAGTTCGCGGACAACTGGATGTATCGGGGAGAGAATGGCGGCAAGCCGTTTTCCATGGATATCGTCTGTGAGAGCCTGCTGCTCGTGTACAAGGACAGCGCCTCCAACCAGGTGGGCTGTGCGGAGGTGTGGGTGGACGGCGAGAAGGTATTGTATGTGGACCCGCATATCAATGGCTGGACGCACTGCAATCCGCTGATCTGCTTCAGGGAGCGGGAGAGGAAGAACTATCATGTGGAGGTGCGGATGGCGCCGGGGCAGGAGGATAAGGACTTTACGATACTGGGATTTGGAGTGATGTAGGAGGAGACGAGATGCGTTTACAGTATGAGAATCAGGCAGTTCCCCTGCTGGTGGAGACCGGTGCGTTTGAAGGGGTAAAGAGGATTGCCGTTACAGTGGCGGGAGATATTGGCAAGGTTACGGGAGTTAAGCCTCAGGTGATGCCGGAGGTGAGACCGCAGGCTGGCCAGACGAGGGCCATTCTGTGTGCGACTCTGGGGCATAGCTTTCTGGCCCAGGCTCTGGAGCAGGCGGGCCTGCTGGAGCTGTCTCTGGTAAGGGGCAAGAGAGAGGTATACTGCATAAAAAAGCTGGCCGGAGAACAGCTTAGGCAGATAGAAGCCCTGTCCGGTCTGGAGGAGCTGCTGGTGATCTGCGGAAGCGACAAGAGGGGCACGATCTATGGCATGTTTGCCCTGTCTGAATACATCGGTGTATCGCCCCTATGTATGTGGGGGGATGCCGAGCCGATGCAGCGTCCGGAGGTGGAGCTTGGCGACGATATCCAGACGATATCCAGAGAGCCCAGTGTCCGTTACAGGGGATTCTTTATCAATGATGAATGGCCCTGCTTCGGCAACTGGAGCTTCGACCATTTTGGCGGCATCAATGCGAAGGTCTACGAGCAGGTCTTTGAGTTGCTGCTGCGGCTGAAGGGCAATTATCTGTGGCCCGCCATGTGGAGCTCATCTTTTCCGATAGACGGTCCGGGCGGCGCCAATGAGGAGCTGGCGGACATCTACGGCGTAGTGATGGGATATTCTCACCACGAGCCCTGTCTGCGGGCCAGCGAGGAGTGGGACAAGGTGCGGGGGCCGGAGACAGAGTATGGCAATGAGTGGAACTTTTACACCAATGAGCAGGGTCTTTTGCGCTACTGGGAGGATGCGCTGAAGCGCAGCGGGAAATACGAGAATCTGATCACGATCGGAATGCGGGGCGAGCGGGACAGCTCCATGCTGGGCGACCAGGCCACAGTGGAGGAGAATGTGAATCTGCTGAAGGATATCATCCGCAAACAGAAGGCGTTGATCAGAGAGCATGTACATCGGGAGGAGGCGCCTATGCTGCTCGCGCTGTACAAGGAGGTGGAGGCCTACTTCTACGGGGATGACCAGGTGAAGGGGCTCAAGGATTGGGATGAGCTGGATGATGTGATCTGTATGCTGTGCGAGGATAACTTCGGTCACATGCGCACTCTGCCAACACCCGAGGTCCGTAACCGCAAGGGCGGCTGGGGTATGTACTATCACTTCGACTATCACGGCGGTCCGATCTCCTATGAGTGGGTGGATTCCACGCCCATGGCTAAGACCTGGGAACAGATGTGTATGGCCTATGAGTACGGCATCAGGGATGTCTGGATTGTCAATGTGGGCGATCTGAAATTCCACGAGGTGCCTCTGAGCTATTTCCTGGCGCTGGCCTATGACTATGATAAATGGGGCTATGACAACAAGGACAGCTATCGGGAGTACACCAGGCTGTGGGCGCGGAAGAATTTCCCCCAGGCCTCCGAGGAGCTGCGGGAGCAGATTGGCCATGTGTTGACGGAATATATTGATATCAATGCCCTGAGGCGGCCGGAGGCATTGAATGAGCGGATCTATCATCCCTGTCATTACAGAGAGGCGGACAGGATGCTGGAGCGGGCCGAGGAGTTGGAGCGGCTGTCCTCGCAGGTGATGGAGCGGCTCTGCGACAGGGAGAAGGATGCCTACTACAGTATGGTGCATTTTTCCGCGTTGGCCAGTATGAACCTGTTGAAGATGCATCTGTACGCGGGTAAAAATATCCATTATGCCCGTCAGGGCAGGCCCATCGCCAACCTCTATGGCGACAGGGCGAAGGAGTGCGAGGACAGGGATATCGAACTGGCGCGGCAGATGGCAGCTTTCAAGGATGGCAAGTGGAAGGGCATGGAGCTGGCGCAGCATATCGGCTTTACCAAGTGGAATGAAGATGGATACCGCTATCCGTTGATCGCCCAGGTGCGTCCGGTGCACAGGCCCCGTATGAGCGTATCTCGTGCGGAACAGGAACAGATCGGCGTTAAGAATTACTGTGCGCCGCAGGTGATACGGGTGCCGGATTTTCGATATGCGGGAGCGGAGCCGGTACAGATCGAGATCGCGAACGACGGCGGCGGCAGCTTTGATTACCGCATCAGGGTGGAACAGCCCGTCACAGGCCTGCCTGCGTGGTTGCAGCTCTCCTCCATGGAGGGCACCTGCCAGGAACTGGAGAGAGTGACCTTGAGCTGTGATGAGTCTCAGTTGCCGCAGGAGGCGGAGACGGTGCGGCTGCTGGTGGACGACGGTGACGCGGTGGTGGCCGTGGAGGTGACAGGCCAGCGCCAGTCCATAGAGGGATTGCCGCAGGGAACTTATCTGGAGCGACAGGGCGTGATCGTCATGGACGCCGCCGGGTATGTAGAGAAGCGGGATACGCAGAAGGGCGCGTATCAGGTGATTCCTGGGTATGGCAAATATGGCAGCGGCGTCAAAGTGTTCCCCAGCACAGCGGTGTTTACCGAGAATGAGGAGAGGCCGTCTCTGACATGGCAGTTCCAGATTCCCGAGGCGGGGGAATACCAGGTCGATCTGCTGGTGGCTCCCACAAATTCCGTGGTGAGCAGACAGGGCGTCTATGTGTCGGTGAGAAATAACTGTGTGGAGCCGTGCAGGGCGGAGATTATTCCCCCTGATTTTCGGGCGGGAGAGAATGGCGATCCGCGATGGACTCAGGGCGTGTTGGACCAGATACGTGTCTGCACGGTCAGACTTCCCTTTGAGGCCGGTCTGCAGCAGCTCACGGTGGAAGCTCTGGAAGCCGGAGTCGTGCTGGAGCAGATCAGGATTCACAAGGCGCAGATACAGCCCTCCTATTTGGGACCGCAGGTGTCTGTGAGGGTGTAAGAACAGGCAATATAAAGAGGCAATTACTCTAAAAAAACGGGTAATTGCCTCTTTTTTCAATAGTTTTGGCAAGAGATGTTTCTGTAGGACAGAGTCTTTAGATGAATTGGACAGTAGTGATGTCGACTTCGGTTATAAATAAATGTTATAAATTAATCGTGTGGGACCTCTTGCCAAATTATCAAGTATATCTTATAATAAATTTAAATGGACCATAAACATATGATGGATGGGGGGCAGGAAAATGACAAAAGCGGAAGCTTTGAAAAAAGAAATCTTGAAGCAGTATCGCAGTGTGCGTCAATTTGCTTTGGATATGAATATTCCGTACAGCACGCTGGTCACAGCGTTGGAGCGGGGCATTGATGGAATGGCCTATGGCACTGTGATCAAAATATGTGACAAGCTGAGCCTGAATCCTGTGGATTTCTCTTCATTGGAAAGAGATGCCTCTCTGGGCGCGCAATTGCTGGAGAATCGGGTGATGCAGTATTATATGAAGCTGAATCAGACCGGGCGGGATAAGGTGCTGGAGCTGATGGACGATCTTGTGCAGATTGAAAAGTACAGGCAGAAGAGCCGGAAAAAGGCTTAATAATATATTTAAGAACATAAAAGGGCAGGTGATATACTTCTTGTAGATCACCTGCCTTAACAATATCCGTTAAACAGCATACCGCTGTATGCGCTGGAGACATATGGATTGGCATAGTTATGTCCGGGGTTCTTGTACGCTACTATCGTCTGATCCACATACTGCATCGGGTTGAGAGAGACCTGAGTACTCTTGCGCAACAGGGAATTGGAGAAATCGCGCAGCGTATGGAAGGTATCACTCACGTCCTCCGAGCGGACAACCGCTTTTCCGAGTCTGTTCCGATCTACTTCCAATGTGCCGTCCTGCCGGCTGGTCACACCCATGGCATTCAGGGAGTCCCGATACAGGGAAACAATCTGACTCATCTCTCGGACCACATGACGGGTTCGAGGCTGTGAATCGAGATAACCAGAGGTTCCAGTCAGGAAACGATTGTAGCCATCTGTGAGATGCGTTACATTATCCATCAGAGATTCCACATTGGTTTTCAGACCGATTGTAACGGGCTTGCCCTCCGGAGTAGGCCCCTTTATCTGCACATCGAATTTCTTCTCGATAGTGAAAGCGTTGGAAGCGGTCGCATAGGGTTTCCCATCAACGGTCAGACGAGAATTGGATGCAGGCCTGCTGATATAATCAATTCCCAGATATTCTACCGCGCCTCGTGCCTTGCTGGTGTGGTCGTCGCTGATGCGGAAGAGCTCCGTTTTATCTCCGGTCAGACCGGTAGCTTCTGATTCCAGCACCAGAGCGCTGCGACCGGACGCCTCCTGCACTCTTGCCCTGATGCCTATATCAGAATTGTTGATGAGACGAACCAGTCTGTTCTGCACGTCACGGTTAGTCTCATTCTCCCCCAGGGAGAACTGGAATTCGTAGTTCATGTCATTGATGTTGACATCGAAGGAGTAAGTGTCCGGAGGCAGATCAACTTTGCCGCCGGGTAAAAAGTGTCCCATGTTCTCCTGTGTGGAGGCTAGCTTATATATCTCCAGAGCATACGAGGGCGTATCCTCACCAGGTGTATAGTTGCCGACAAAGGAGGAGGTAACCACGTCGGGATCTGAAGAATAGGCAGTCTTCTTGCTGAGCAGATCGGCTTCCTCCAGCCCTCCCAGGGAAGCGATGGTATTGTGTAGATCTCTTGCGCTTTCTTTGAGTTCGACGGCAAAACGCTGTACATCCGCATTTTTGATCGGAAGATACCACGGAGACTCTTTGTTCAGTTTGACAATGGAATTGTATACTGCGCGAAGCTCACTTTTCTTATGCGCGTCATAGCGGGTTAGCTTCGACGGCGTATAAGTAGTCAGATAATTATTGTATAAGGTATTCAGAATCGCACTCACTGCCCTGCCTCCTTTCTTCCGTGAAATTAGCCAGACGATTGGTCATTCGGGGATGAAACGGTATCCTCAATAAATCCGTTTATTGCTATAGATACAATCATCCACTTTTTATGTGTATAGTTTATCATATGAAAAATAAGTGCGCAAGTGTTTTTTTTCATAAATTTTCCTAAAAAAATGCCTGGAAATTCTTGTATAGACGGCAATTTTCTGCTATAGTGGGTATGGTAAAACTGTAGCGTTGCTGCATGTGACAATAAACAAGTTGGAGGAAGGAATATGGCAAAGAAACGCAATATCATCGTTGGGCAGTCGGGCGGTCCCACTGCCGTAATCAATTCCAGTCTGGCTGGTGTCTATAAGACAGCCAAGGAGAGGGGATTTAACAAGGTATATGGAATGCTCCACGGAGTTCAGGGTCTGCTGGACGAGCAGTATGTGGATCTGTCTACCCAGATTCATTCGGATATGGATATCGAGCTGCTCAAGAGGACTCCCTCGGCGTTCCTGGGCTCCTGCCGTTTTAAGATGCCGGACATCCACGAGGGCGCTGAGATCTATGAGAAGATATTCAAGATACTGGACAAGCTGGAGATCGAGGCTTTCATGTATATCGGCGGCAATGATTCCATGGACACCATCAAGAAGCTGTCCGACTATGCGATCATTCACGGCCACAGCCAGAAGTTCCTGGGCGTGCCCAAGACCATTGACAACGATCTGGCAGTGACAGACCATACGCCTGGATACGGAAGTGCGGCGAAGTATATCGCAGCCTCCACCAAGGAGATCATCCGCGATACCCAGGCCCTGACTTATAATGACAGACCCACGATCACAATCCTGGAGATCATGGGGCGTAACGCGGGATGGTTGACCGGCGCTACCGCTTTGGCCAAGACGGAGGACTGCGACGGTCCTGACCTGATCTATCTGCCGGAGATCACTTTTGATCTGGATAAGTTCCGCAGTGTCAACGAGAACCTGCTCAAGAAGAAGAAATCCGTGGTGGTCGCGGTGTCCGAGGGCATCAAGATCGCAGATGGCAGATATGTGTGCGAGCTGTCCGGCGGCGCGGACTATGTGGATCCGTTTGGGCATAAGCAGCTTCAGGGAACAGCCGCTTATCTGGCGAGCTACCTGGGAGCGGAGCTGGGCTGCAAGACGCGCAGCATCGAGTTCTCCACACTGCAGAGAAGTGCATCTCACATGACATCCCGTGTGGATGTGGATGAGGCATTCATGGTGGGTGGCGCTGCGGTAAAGGCTGCCGCTGAGGGCGATACCGGCAAGATGGTGACAATCGAGCGTGTTGCAGATGATCCATATATGAGCTCTGCAAGTCTGTTTGATGTGCACCGGATTGCCAACGCGGAGAAGGTGGTTCCCCGCAATTGGATGAACAAGGAAGGCAATTATGTGACAGATGAGTTTATTGCCTATGCCAGGCCGTTGATTCTGGGAGATTATCAGCCGTTTATGGTCAATGGTCTGCCTCAGCATCTGGTACTCAAGAAGAAATAAAAGAGACAAATATGGAAAAAGAGAAGGGCGGGGCGCTCGTGTGCTCCGTCCTTTTCTTTTTCTATTTGTAGACTTTCATACTGTAAAAACACCTTTTCAAAATTGGTTTCAGTTCGCATTTAATTTTATTGATTGAAATATGCGCTAAATCGCATGGGAACATGGCATAATATTCGAAAATCAGTAAAGAAGTTCAATGCATTTGAATAATGTAAAAAATACGTCAATTCCTTGACTGGGCATTGACACAACTGAATGATATATATAATAAAAGGTGAAAGAAGCGAGTAAACAAAACCTTACACAACAACATAGGATTTGTGGTCAGTTTTTAAGTATATTAGAGTCTGTATGTATCTGAAATAGCAAATAGTCAATAAGAAGGGAGAGGAAACCAATGGAGTAGAAATAAGGAAGTAATGAATAAGGTATATAGATCCGGTTAATGAGAGAATGAGAGAACATAGAAGTATATAAATTGACTATTTACTATGAAGATGGTTAGTTTTTCAGACAGAGGAAAAGTAGATGTAATAATTATGGGTTTGAAAGAGGCTAAATGAAAACAGGAAAGTGAGGAAAAAGGAATGATGAAAAAAATGAAGAAGAATTTAGCCAAAACATTTGTGCTTATTATTGCCACCACGATTTTGTTGACTCCGCTGGTAGCATATGCGGGCTTTACTCAGAAAACTTTAGTAAACGGAGATGGTGTGCGATTAAGAAAGACACCAGGTCAAACAGGGATTATACTGGAATTAATGTACATGGGTGAACCAATAACTTTATCCGATGATGTTATGCCGCCGTCGGATTTATCTGCCTGGGTTTATTTGAGGAGAGAAAAGACTGGTACAGTGGGCTGGATGGAAGGATCTTATTATCTTCACGATTATGAGCCTTAATGTTCATGGCGAGCTACGGGGTATAAAATCTGTGAAGTAATTAATTTGTTCTGCTTTGTGCGCCCCGATATATCAGGGGTGCACAAAGTAAGCAAATACATGATAATAAAATTTTTAAAATACAATTGGTATATAATAATGAAACATAGAAGAAAGGTTTGTGAATACGAAGAGAAAGCTTCTATCATATTTGTTTGTCGGATGAGGAGGGACGGAATGCGTATAAAGTCGCTTATTGGCGGAAGGAGAGTATTGATTTTACTGCTCATTAGCTTGCTTGCGTTATCTGGCTGTGGGCATAATGCTGATTTGCCGCCAGAGACAGATGTCAATGATTTGAGAGAAGATATCCATACAAATAATATGGAAACGGAGGAGCAGGCAGAAACGGAAGGCAGCGAAATGGGGGAGACAGCGAAAACGGAAAGCAGTGAAACACCAGAATCATCCGAGAGTTTGCCAGAACCAATACAGATTCCTGTAAGTACCGAAATGGAGGATATTCTGTATCACAGTGTGGACGGCATTGATCTGGGGTTATCTCTGCATCGCTGTAAATCTGATGGGAAAAATATATATCTTGTCTATGGAACGGCTGGAGAACCGGATTTATATGTCATGTCCATGGGCTCAGATGAACAGGGGCAAGCGCATATCGATAATCCGGACGAAATGGTTGTTTGCCATGTTGCTGTTGATATCTATGGGAGAGTGCACTTAATCGTGGCAGGGAACGATTTTAACGAGTGGTTTATCTGGCAGCTCAATGAAAGCTATCAGGTGGAGAAGGTGATTGATATTTCCTCTTATTTTGAGGTAAAGCAAATGCCAAATTGGTTTCTGGTAGATAAGGACGGCACATATTATCTCCAATGGCTTCTCAGCAGAGACGGAGTAATTCTTGACAGTGAGGGCGATCTGATACATAGGATTTTCCTGAAGTCATTTGCAACCAGGTGGACCTATGAGGCCGCTGTCGGGAAGAACGGTCATATCTATATTGTTTACAGAGACGGGGACGAGGGAATACGGATCGGCGAATTTGACACGGAAAGCGGTACCATAAAGAAGGAAGAGTCGAAGCTCTGCTTTTCACGCGATGAGCTCTTCAGTGAGATGGCCAGCGGCACGGATACCAATCTGTTATTGTTTAGTCCGATAAGCGGCGTCTGGGCATTTGATGATGAAAAAGACATTCTTGAGAACAGGGTAAAGCTATCTGATGTTGATCTTTCCGGAGGAAAGGAGTTCTGGCCGCTCACGTTTTTGCCTGACGGAAGGTTGTTTTTGCTGGAGAAAAGAGGGAAGGACAAATATCTGAGATATATTCCAGCAGGCAAATAAGGGAATTGCGGGTATTGAAGAGTACAGAGCTTCTTTTATGTATTTTCGTATGTCGGATGGAGAGAGATAAGATGTGTACAAAGTTATTTATTGGCGGAGGAAAAGCAGGGATTCTACTGTTAATTGGCCTGCTTGCTTTATCTGGTTGTGAGCATAATGATAATTTATCGCCTGACACTGCTCCCAATTATGTGAAGGAAGAAACCAATACAAGCGATACGGAAACGGTAGCGCAGGTAGAAACGGAAAGCAGCGACACAGGAGAGACAGTGGAAGCGGAGAGCGGTGAAACGGAAGAGACAGCGAAAACGGAAAGCAGTGATGTGCCAGAGCCATCCGAGAACTTGCCGGAACCGATACAGATTCCCGAAAGTACTGAAATGGAGGAGTTTCTTTATCCCAGTGAGGATGCCCTTTGGCGGGGGCAATCCCTGCACCGCAACAAATCTTATGGGGAAAATATATATTTTGCCTATGGGGAACCCTATCTGGGTGTCATGTCCATAGGCTCAGATAAAGCGGAGCAAGCAGATATAGACAATCCAGAGGGAATGGTCATTTGCCATGTTGCTGTCGATGCCTATGGGAGAGTGCACTTAATTGTGACGAACAATGATTCTGCTGAGTGGTTTATCTGGCAGCTCAATGAAAGTTATCAGGTGGAGAAAGTGATTGATATTTCCGGCTATTTTGAGGTAAACCAAGTGCCATACTGGTTTCTGATCGATAAGGACGGCACATATTATCTCCAATGGCTTCTCAGCAGAGACGGAGTAATTCTTGACAGTGAGGGCGATCTGATACATAGGATTTTCCTGAAGTCATTTGCAACCAGGTGGACCTATGAGGCCGCTGTCGGGAAGAACGGTCGGATTTATCTTGTTTACAGAGACGGGGACGAGGGAATACGGATCGGCGAGTTTGATACGGAAAGCGGTACCATAAAAAAGGAAGAGTCGAAGCTCTGTTTTTCACGCGATGAGCTCTTCAGCGAGATGGCCAGCGGCACGGACACCAATCTGTTACTGTATAGTCCGACAAGCGGCGTCTGGGCATTTGATGAGGAGAAAGACATTCTTGAGAACAGGGTAAAGCTATCTGATGTTGATCTTTCTGGAGGAAAAGAGTTCTGGCCGGTCACGTTTTTGTCTGACGGACGGTTGCTTTTGCAGGAGAAAAGAGGGAAGGACAAATATCTGAGATATATTCCAGCAGGTAAATAAGGGAATTGGCGGGCCCTGAAAGCAATGAAAAAAGAATATTAAAATCACTTGCATTATCCGAGCAGATATGCTATATTTGTATCGAACAGATGTTCTGATATAGCGATATGAAGGTGAGAGAAGAGCGATGGCATTGCAGCAAGTGATGGAGAAGGCATATATAGATGCGGCGAGGGAGAGAGAGGCGTGTCCGGCGGAGGCGGAGCAGGTGCAGATACAGGCTCCGGGAGCGGTGAGGGATAACAGTCCGATGAGTCTGATGGAGAAATTGGGCATCTTGACGGACAGCGCCAAGTATGACGTGGCCTGCACCAGCAGCGGCGTGGAGCGTCGGGGCAACGGGCGAGATCTGGGCAACTGCGTCAAGGCGGGCATCTGCCACAGCTTTTCCAGTGATGGCAGGTGCATCTCGCTGCTGAAGATATTGATGACCAATGAGTGCATCTACGACTGCAAGTATTGCATCAACAGGAAGTCCAATGATGTGCCGAGGGCGGCATTTACGCCAGATGAGATCTGCAGGCTGACGATAGAGTTCTATCGACGCAATTATATTGAAGGTCTGTTTCTGAGCTCAGGGATACTGGAAAGCCCTGCCCGAACGATGGAATTGATCTATCAAACCCTCTTTTTGTTGCGCAATCAGTACAGTTTTAACGGTTATGTGCATGTGAAAGCGATCCCCGGCGCTCCGCCGGAGCTGATTCAGATGACGGGTTATCTGGCGGACCGCATGAGCGTGAATCTGGAGCTGCCCACGGCGGAGGGGCTCAGGGAGTTGGCTCCCAACAAGCACCGCCGCAATATTCTGACACCCATGCGCCAGATTCAGAATGGCATCCAGGCCAACCGACATGATCTGGTGCTATATCGGGACGCGCCCAAATTTGTGGCGGGAGGGCAGTCCACGCAGATGATCATCGGGGCCACGGGAGAGAGTGATTATCAAATCCTAAATGTAGCGGAGAGCCTGTATCAGAAGTTTGAGTTAAAGCGCGTGTTCTATTCTGCTTTTGTGAGGGTCAATGAGGACAAGGCTCTGCCTGCGCTGCCCGGCGGACCGCCATTGAAGCGGGAACACCGACTGTATCAGGCTGACTGGCTGCTGCGCTTCTACGGCTTCAAGGCGGAGGAGCTGCTGGATGAGAAGAGGCCATTTTTCAATGTGATGCTGGACCCCAAGGAGGACTGGGCGGTGAGGCATCTGGAGCAGTTTCCAGTAGAGGTCAACAGAGACTCCTATGAGAGACTGCTGCGTGTTCCTGGGATCGGTGTGCGCAGTGCCAGGAGGATTGTGGCGGCTCGGCGGAGCGCCAGGCTACGGTTTGAGGATCTTCGACGTATCGGAGTGGTGATGAAGAGAGCTGTGTATTTCATTACCTGCGGCGGTCGAATGATGTATCCCACCAAGCTGGAGGAGGATTATATCGTGCGCAACCTGACCAGCGGAGCAGACAGGGTACAGTTTGGCAGTGACGGCATGAGCTATCAGCAGATGAGCCTGTTTGACGATGGGCAGTACAGTCTGCAGCCAGATGCGGGGGATGTGTACCGAGCAGTGCTGGGACAGCTATAATCGATGGACCGACTGGACGGTAGGCTCTCTCTAATAGAAGGTAGTGCGAAGTGAACGGGATAGGGGAATACAATATGCAAGTATATCAGTGTGAAGACACTCTGGAGGGGGTATGCAGCGCCATTTTTCGGGCATATGAGGAGCATGCAGATCCGCAGGATACCTGGATCAGAGTGGATCAGGAGTTAATGCTCTTCGGGGAATATATCCCTGTGGAGACGAACTCGGAGCGTGCGGAGAAGGTGCTGCGAACGCTTCGCAGGCGCTTTGGACAGGAGGATTATGAAAGCCTGTGTATGGCGCTGGCCACGCCGGAGGCGGACAAGGCTCAGGCGGTATATCAGACAGTCGCATATGGTCTGCGGGCTGCTCCGCCGCCAGGACATCTGCTGGATCATCAGACCGATCTGTATGTGCTACGGACCTATAAGCTGGCTAAAAAAGCGGGCAGAGAGTTCTCACAGCTGCGGGAATTTCTGCGTTTCAGGGAGCTGGAACGGGGAATACTATATGCGGAGAACCAGATGAACAACCAGGTATTACCGTATCTGATGGTACATTTTGCCGACCGCTTTCCTCAGGAAGATTTTGCCATCAGAGATATTGGGCGGGGGGTGCTGGGCGTGCATCCAGCGGGCGGAGAGTGGTATCTGACGGACAGTCAGGGGTTGCTGGAGGCTCTGAGCAGCAGTGGCTACAGTGCCTGTGAGATGGCGTATGAGGAACTTTTTTGCTATTTTTGTCATAAGATAGCTATCAAAGAGCGGAGAAATATAGGACTTCAGAACCAGATGATGCCCAAGCGCTTCCAAAAATATACAATAGAATTTGCTAAAAACCTAGAAAATTGTTGAAAACGACAGTTTACTTCTGGAATGCTTTATAGTATGGTATATCCAACATGAAAACGATTTCCGTTTTTTCATGAACGCAGTATGGTAGGCATTGACAATGGGTTTATATGAGAAAGGAAGGATGCAATATGGTAAGGCATATCAGGCTTACACAGGATCAGGTACAGAAGTTTGTCGGTGTGACATCCAAGTGCGATTTTGATATTGACATCTGCTATAATCGGTATATCGTGGATGCCAAATCTTTCTTGGGAGTGTATGGGTTGGATTTTTCCAAGGCGCTGGAGGTGTCTTATGAGGGATATAATCAGGAATTGGAGGAGCTGCTGGGACATCTGGCAGTGGCCTGCTAGTGTACTGATTAATGTGAATTATTTTGATCTTGGATTTTCAAGTCTCGTTTTTCATCTATCATGATATGGTTTAAATTATCAAAAATCAAGCGCCCTTTTCAGCCGCGCTTGATTTTTTGGTATAGTAGAGCATTCCCCAAGTACAGATGTCTTTTGGAAAGATATGTTATAGGGTGAAGGTATCCTTTTACGGGTTGCATGTATAAAAGTGAATAAAAACAGGTTTACTTGTAATGAGCATGGAAGTATACTGAATTCAGGACTCAGATGGTCAGATGACGGGAGGCGTTGAATAAGTGGAGAAGCATGTGGCAAATAGACAGGAGGCTGCAAATCAGGAGATCATGGAGGAGGTTCACATCTCAGTTCGGGAGCTGGTGGAGTTCCTACTGCGCAGCGGTGATATCGACAATCGGCATCATGCCTCGCCAGATCAGGCCATGCAGGAGGGGAGCCGTATCCATCGGATGATACAGCGGCGAATGGGCAGTGAGTATCAGGCTGAAGTGTCTCTGCGTTACACTCACCCCACGGAGGAGTACCGACTGGTGCTGGAGGGCAGAGCGGACGGCATCATCGACAGGCCGGAGGGAGTGACTATTGATGAGATCAAGGGGACTTATCGGGAGCTGGCTTATATGAAAGAGCCCGTGCCTGCGCATCTGGCCCAGGCGAAATGCTATGCCGCCATGTTTCTGCATCGTTACCCTGACAGGGAGCTGCAGGAGATCCATGTGCAGATGACCTACTGCCATATGGAGACCGAAGAGATCCGTTATTTTACTTACAGTTTTACACTTCGGGAGATTCAGGAATGGTTTGGCGGACTGATCCGCTCGTATTTAAAGTGGGCGGACTACCAGTTTCAATGGAAGCAAAGGAGGGACGTCTCTATCCGTACGCTGGAGTTCCCTTTTACCTATCGGGATGGGCAAAAGGAGTTGGTTACCTATGTGTATCAGACGATTTACCATCAGAAAAAGCTATTTCTGGAGGCCCCCACTGGCGTGGGCAAGACTATCGCTACCGTGTTTCCTGCGGTGAAGGCCATGGAGCGGGGGATGGGGGACAAGCTATTCTATCTGACGGCCAAGACCATCACCCGCACGGTGGCGGAGAATACTTTTTCCCTGTTGCGGGAGAGAGGATTAAATTTCAAGAGTGTGATCCTGACAGCCAAGGAGAAGACCTGCTTCATGGAGGAGACGGAGTGCAATCCGGAGTATTGTCCCTATGCCAGAGGACATTATGACCGGATCAATGATGCGATTTATGATCTGCTGACTCACGAGGAGAGCTTTTGCCGGGAGACGGTAGAGGCTTATGCGGAAAAGCATCAGGTCTGTCCCTTTGAGATGTGCCTGGATATGAGTCTGTTTGCCGACGGCATTATCTGCGACTACAATTATCTCTTTGACCCTCACGTGTATCTGAAGCGCTTTTTTGCCGGAGAGACCAGGGGAAATTATCTGTTTCTCATCGACGAGGCTCACAATCTGCTGGAAAGGGGCAGGGAGATGTACAGCGCAGCGCTGGTCAAGGAGGATATTCTGGCGCTGAAAAATGCATTGCAGAAGCTCCAGGAGCGGGAGGGAGGAAAGAGACGGAGGAGGAAGCTTGTGGCGCTGGACAGGGAAGGGGAGACTGTGGTTGGGGAAGAAACAGAACGCGATGAAGTGAAACCGTCTGACGAGAGCCTTGTGACGGACGAGAACGCGCCTGACAAGGGGCAAGGGGGGAGCGCGTCCAGCAGGGGGCAGAGGAGCGTGCTGGTCTCCCGCGGCTTTGCTGCACGGCTGATTCGCCAGTTGGAGAACTGCAACAAGGAGATGCTGGCGTTGAAGCGGGAGTGCGAGAGCTGCCGCATTGTGGAGCAGATTGATTCTCTGATGGGACTGCTCCTGCATCTCCAGAGCACGGTGGAGGCATATCTGGAGGAACAGGAGGAGACGGAGGTGCCGGAGCGGGAGGAATTACTGGATTTCTATTTCAATCTGGCGCATTTTCTGGAGATATATGAGCTTGTGAATGAGAAATACGTGAAGTACACCCAGCTGCGAGAGGATGGTTCGTTCCTACTCAAGCTCTTCTGTGTAGACCCGTCGGACAATCTGAAGGAATGCATGAAGCGGGGAAGGAGCGCGATCCTGTTTTCCGCCACATTCCTGCCGATTCAGTATTACAAGGGGCTGCTTGGGGGCGAGGAATCGGACTATGAAGTCTATGCCAGCTCGGTATTTAATCCTGAAAAACGGGCGTTATTTATTGCGGAGGACGTAACCAGCAAGTATACGCGGCGTTCCGACGCGGAATTTTATAATATTGCCAGGTATATTGATGAGATCGTGAAGAACAGACATGGCAACTATATGGTATTCTGCCCGTCTTACGCTTTTATGCATGAGATTTATGACAGATATGTGGAGCATTTTGCAGACGCGCAGAGGGAGTGTATCCTGCAGACGGACTATATGAGCGAAGCAGACAGGGAGGCATTCCTGGCCAGGTTCGAGGGCAATGAGGATTGCGACCTGGAGTCCTCCATCTGTATGGATATCGAGATGGAGGAGGAGAAGATACTGATCGGCTTCTGCGTTTTAGGGGGGATTTTCAGCGAGGGCATTGACCTCAAGGATGATAGCCTGATCGGGGCTATCATCGTGGGGACCGGCCTTCCTCAGGTCTGCTATGAGCGGGAGCTTCTGAAACAATATTTTGACGGGAACGGGCAGAGCGGTTTTGATTATGCCTACCGCTATCCGGGTATGAACAAGGTGCTGCAGGCGGCGGGGCGCGTGATCCGCACCGCGGACGATATCGGCATCGTGGCCCTGCTGGACGAGCGCTTCCTGCAATTTGCCTATCTGCGCATGTTTCCCAGAGAATGGGCCGGCTACGAGCGCGTGAACAGCGACAATATCGCCAGGAGAGTGGAACGCTTCTGGGATTCCTGGCTGTGATGTCATGCTGCAGAACGTCTAAACCATGTAGTGTAAGCTGTAATAAATCTAAATAGGGAAAGAGTTGTCTCACTAAGCAATTTTGGGGGACAACTCTCTTTTTTTACTTTTATACATTGCAGCTTATGGTGTGGTTTTTCGCTGCAATTAATTAATCGAGCAACCACATTATGTAAACCAAATATATGTTTGGAAACGGAAAATCAGTAAAATATGACAGGTATTTTTTGCAATTTTGACGCCTATATGTAGAGAATATGACATACATGTATGTGGATAACCCTGTGGAATTGGTGGATAATTTTGATCAAATTCCCAAAATACGACATTTTTTTCATATTTTGAGTCAAACCGCCATTTTGCATATAAAATTGCAAAAATGGGAATATAGACCATTGTAGTCAATATCTTTATGTATCCAAAATGCCGTCACTATTTTACGGTCTTGCATTTTTATGGAAAACGTGATACTTTAATGATGCATACTTACCTTATTCCCGCATATCGCAAGCCGTGTCCGCAGAGCTGCGTCGATCAGTGATGGAAGCTTGCGCTTCAAGACATACGTTTATCTGTTTATTGTTGACGGAGAATCGTGATATTGTGTCGAACAATAACGGATGTGTAGCATACATATATATTTATCGTCACGCTTGGATAGCTCGCCGTGTTGCGGCAGCGGTATGACTGGCGTGGGTTCGGAGGTATACGATGAAGGTTCTGATTCTGTCCACAGGTACAGGCGAGGGACATAACTCAGCAGGCAAGGCTATCATGGAACAGTTTCATAAGAGGGACATTGTCTGCGATATGGAGGACGTGCTGGCTTTTGCATCTGAGAGAGCCGCCAGTTACGGCAGGAGGATATATGTGTGGAGCACTGTCAAGGCGACAGGTGTTTTCAAGGGCGCATATAAGGCAGGGAGAGCCATTACGTCCTCGAGACGGAAATCGCCGGTGTATTATGCCAATGCTCTTTACGCCAGAAGGCTTTACGACTATATTGTTGACAATGGATACGACACAGTCGTCATGCCTCATCTTTTCCCAGCGGAAGCGCTGACTTATATGCTGCGGAAGCATGAGTGTCGGCCGGATATTCATACTTATTTTGTGGGAACGGATTATACCTGTATTCCTTTCACGGAGGAGACGGAGGCGGACTACTATTTTATTGCCCATGAGGAACTGTTGGAGGAATATGTCAGGAAGGGAATACCCAGAGAGAAATTGGTCCCTACAGGAATTCCCGTGTCGGACCGCTTTCGCTGTCTGCCCAAGAAGGATATGGCCAGACAATCATTGGGAATAGACGCGGCAGGCCATTGCATTCTGATTATGACTGGCAGCATGGGCTATGGCAAGATAGAGAGCCTGGTACAGGCATTGGCGCGGCGAATAGGAGCGCTGGATAGGATCTATATTCTGGGAGGCTCCAATGAGAAGTTGAAGTCCAGGCTCAGGGAGACCTACAGAGAAGATATGCGTATCAAAGTGTTGGATTTCACAGACAGGACGGCGGAATATCTGGCAGCAGCGGATATCCTGTTTACCAAGCCGGGGGGACTCACCTCCACTGAGGCTGCGGTGGCGGGGATTCCGCTGGCTCATACCAGACCCATACCAGGCTGTGAAGACTGTAATCAGGCATTTTACAATGGACATGGTATCTCTATCAGTGCTTCGTCTGAGGAGAGACTGGTGGAGTTGGCTGTGGAATTGCTGGCGCATCCGGGCGCCTGCCGCCGGATGGTGGAGAGACAACATCAGGTAATTAATCGGGAGGCAGCGGGAGATATCTGTGAATTCATTATGCAGAGAGACAGGGAGGCCGGCAGACAGCAGTGATGAGGAGGACAAGATGGGGAGTCAGATCGCAATGATAGCGGTGGGTGTATTGAGTGGCAGCATTCTATTTAGCAGGTATCTGCCAGGGATGCTGAAAAAGGTGGACGTTGTGGCTCTCAGCCGTGACCATAATCCGGGGACGGCCAATGCATTTCAATATGCGGGGGTTCCGGTGGGGATTCTGTGTCTGCTTGGAGATCTGTTCAAGGGTGTTCTTCCGGTACACATTGCTCTGAGGTTGGGGCTGGAAAATGGCTGTCTCTTTTCTCTGATTATGGCGGCTCCGGTGCTGGGACATGCTTATTCTCTGTTTCACAGGGGAAAGGGTGGAAAGGCAATCGCCGTATCTTTCGGGGTATTGATCGGCCTTATGCCGATTCATACGGAGCCGATATTTGCGCTTTGTGTCATCTATCTCTTTTTCTCCCTGGTGGTGAGGATCAGACCTCATACACGGAGAACGAGAATTACCTACATATTGTTGGCGCTGAGCTCGCTGTATATGGAATATGTCCGCTGGATTCCCTGGCAGGTCTGTGGCGGCATACTGTTGCTCTGCTGTATTGTGGTGCATAAAAACAATCTGCGTCAGCAGGCGTTGGAGGAGCGGCGGACGGCGGGACAGGAAAAAGAGGTCGCCAGTGTTTCCGTAGCCTGTCCAGAGCAATGTCGGTGAGCGGCGCAGTGCCGCTCGCTGGAGCAGACACTGTCTATGTAGGAGTGAGTGTTTATCGCCTGAAGCTGATTTTTGCGGAATCAAAAATCAGCTCCAGGCATTTATTTTTTCTAAAGAACAAAATAGGGATTGACAAAGCATATTATATGACGTATAGTATGCTCATAAATAATATTATACGCCATATAATATATGGGATAGTTGAGCAGATTCCTGTGTGACAGAGAGTAGTCAGTGTATCGCAGGCGTCTCTAAATTGTCTTGATGGTGGGAGACAGAAAGGAAAGAGCATGGTATTTAATACAGGTGCCGCTCTGTTGGATGCTATAGTGCTGGCCGTGGTATCCAAGGAGCCAGAGGGAACATATGGGTATAAGATCACCCAGGATGTACGGCAGGTAATAGACCTGTCGGAGTCCACATTGTATCCTGTGCTGCGCCGTCTGCAGAAAGACGACTGCCTGGAGGTATACGACAGGGAATGCGCAGGACGTAACAGACGTTATTATAAAACGACCAGCAGAGGATGGGCTCAGCTGCGACTGTATGAAAGCGAATGGCGCAGCTATGCAGACAAGGTTACTTCACTTTTTGAGGGGAAGCGGTAAGGAGGTAAGCGATATATGAACAAGATAGAGTTTATGAGGCAGCTGGAGAGTCTGCTGCAGAACATATCCGAGCAGGAGAGGCAGGAGGCTCTGCACTACTATGATGATTACTTCGATGATGCGGGTCCGGAGAACGAGCAGGCAGTGTTGGAGGCGCTCGGCAATCCGGCAAGAGTAGCGGAGAATATCAGGCGGGATCTGTATGGCGCAGGCTATGGAGACGGCTATGTGGCCCGCAAGCCAGTCACAGGCAGGGAATTGACGGAGTATGGAACTGTCGCGGAGGAGGAGCAGCGGCAGGAGGATGCCGGACACAGGACGGCGATGCGGGGAGTCGCAGGCATGGCAGGAGAGAGGGAGACACCCCGCGCCGGCGCGACAACGGCGGGCACATGGCAGGCCAACACGCAGCCGCGGCCATTTGAGTACGGTTCCGGCCAGGGAGAGCAGGGCAATTCCGGCAAGGCGGCCAAGAAACCCCTCCCTGCGTGGCTCATTGTGCTGATCGTCTTTCTGGGTATTTTTCTCCTGCCAGTTGCCGGTGGAATTGTCGCTGGAATCCTTGGTATCCTTGCCGGGGTACTGGGAGTAGTCCTGAGTCTTTTTGCCGCCTGGTTTGTGATGATTCTGGGATTTGGCATTGCCGCTCTGATATGTCTGGCCGTAGGGCTCTTTATCAGTGTGATCGGCATAGTCAGCGTTGGCTTGCATCCTCTGGCGGGTCTGGGATTGATCGGAGGCGGTTTCATCACAGTTGGAATAGGCGTATTGTTTATGATGCTAACCGTTGCTATGGCCGGATGTGTCACTCCTGCAATATTTCGGGGAATTGGTCGTCTGTTTTCCGGCAGGAAAAAAAGGGCGTGACTTATGCCAGAGAAGTACGTTTGGGACGGATTTAAATGAGGGGAAGAAACTCAGGACAGTGGAGAGAAAGGCTGGGAGATTATGAAAAAATTTATGAAGTTTTGTTTTATCATGGCAATGGTACTGATATTTATCGGTGGAGCCCTCTATTTGATGGGAATACAAAATGGGGGCAGGAAGAGTATGGATGAGCTGCTGTCCAATGTCGGCGTGAGTCTGCCAGGGAAGGAGTATGTCTCTGAGATGGCTGATATAATTGACCTTGGGTCTGAGAGCTACGACATCAATGACGCGTCCATATTCCGCGGAGAATACGAGATCTGGAGCGGCAATGTATCAAGGCGACAGATCAGCCAGGGGCCGATGGATGTGTTGAATCTGGAGCTGGAGATTGGCGGCAGCATGGTGGAGCTGGAGGAATCCGATGACGGAAACATATATATCGAAGGCGAGAGCGTGGGTAAGCTGCAGGCGTACATGGAAGGGAGCGTGCTGTATGTGAGATCGGTGCGGCCCGCCAATCTGATGGATGAGATTAAGAACAGCACAATCACACTGTACCTGCCTGAGGATTGCTTCCTACAAAACGTGGAAGTATCTCTGGGGGCAGGACAGTTGAAGCTGGAGCACTTGGCTGTACAGGATATGACAGCTTCTATCGGCGCGGGACAGCTATTGATGGAGGATATGGATCTGGGCATTCTGGATGTGTCTCTGGGAGCAGGGGAGCTGCGGACAGAGGATGTGACGGTGGAGACTTTGTCGGCTTCTATCGGTATGGGTAATATGGAATTCGCAGGCGATATTACAGGGAGTGCAGATATTTCCTGCAATATGGGCAATGTCAGCATGGAGCTGGACGGGATAAAAGAGGATTTCAACTATCAGCTGAACTGTGTGGCAGGCAATATGGAGCTCGACGGGGACAGCTTTTCCGGAGCTGCGGTGGACCGCTTTATTGACTATGGGGCGCAAAAGAATATAGAGATCAACTGCTCTATGGGCAATGTAGAGGTGGATTTCTGATAAAATAATTGGGATGTTACAGGCCCCGAAGGAATTTCCCGTCGGGGCCTGTTGCATTTTATATATGTCCTGTCAGTTCATATCTTCCTTCTCAGGCGTCACCTGGATGAACAGATTTGCCTTGCGCAGGGCGGGTCGGAGCGCCAGATAGAAGATGCTGGCGGCAATGATGGCAACGATCGCATTGACGGCGGTGGTGACGGTGGCCATCTTAGCCAGGGCTGCGGACAGCTCCTGGGGAACGCCCAGCAGATACATCTTGTAAAAATATCCCACCAGCGGATCAGCTACCATATTAAAGCCCATGCCGCAGACACAGGCCAGTATAGTAACACCTGTTATATATTTCTTGGAGTGGGTGCGGCTCAGTTTAAAGATATTGTGGGCCACCAGACCCACGATCAGTCCGATACATAGCTTTAGCAGGAAGGTCTTGGGAGCGCTGGTCACATAGGCTGTGGTCAGATCGCCTATCGTCATGCCGATGGCTCCCGCCAGGCCGCCCCAGAAACCGCCCAACAGCAGAGCCGCCAATACACAGAAGACATTGCCAAAATGGAAAGCCGTCTTGCCCGGCCCCACGGGAATATCTATTTTGAAAACGGCAAATCCGATATAGCACAGCGCTGCCATCAGGCCAGCCAAGGCCAGTCGCTTAATGTTTTCCTGACTTCTCTCTGTGCCAATCACCGCGTTGTACAGTCCCTTCGCAGCCAGCAGCAGAGACAAGAACAGCATGGTCAGCCCGTAGGAATAAGGGCGCTCCTGGCTGAGCTTTAGGTCGGAGAGCTCGGCCTGCCTGATTTTCAGCGCCTCGACATCGCCGGTGGCCTCGCCCGCCTCAATCTCCTTTAATAAGCCTTTCACATCAGACAATTCCGTGCCGGTTACGATGGAATCAGCGTAGCTGTGACCGTGGGCGTATATCGTAAATATCAGGCTTGCCGCCAGCAGCACTGCGCCGATGATCAGCAGTGTATAACTCTTTTTTCTAGTTTCCATAGGTAAGCTTCCTCACAATCTGCCGCAGAGCGGCGTTATTCCCCTGATCAAGTGGATTGTTTTTATTTTACACAAAAGTGGATATTCTAAAAGTGCCAAAATGAAACTTTTTTACCAGTCCAGTTTATGGCAGATCGAAAGTCTGGAGGCTTTTTCAAAACAATTTCGAGATGCAACATTGATTAGGATACAATTCTATGGTAAAATAAATATTATACAAGGAAAATTTAGGGGAAGTCGTAGTGGTCGATCGAGGAGGAATGCCGATGAAACAGAAATTGGATATATTAAAAAGAGGGATTTCTAAGTATCGGAAAATTGTGAACAGATCGTTGATCACCGCATTTGGAGTGTCGTTTGCTATCGCTGTGCAATCTGCAGTCTATAGAATGAATAGTCTTAAACTCGGAGAGTATCCTGAGGAACCGGCTGAAATCATTCAGGCAAGGATATTAGAGATGCAGCCAATCATCATCAGGGATGCGATAATATGTTTTTTCCTGCTTCTGATTCTATTTTTTGTTATCTATTTGGCTTATTGGTTAAATAAAGATTACAATATTAGCTTGATACACGCATTCCGAACGGAATTTCTCAAAAAGGAGCAGTCTTGAATCAAGCAGTCTTGAATCAGGAAAAAACTCTTGACAAAGTCCGCGCCGTTGATTTATACTGACTAGCGTTAAGATAATACGCAGATAAAGGCGATGACAAAGAGGAGTAGGGATGACCCCTTGCCAGAGAGGGCGGCTGTACGCTGGGAGGCCGCTTCAGGGAAGGCATCTTGAAGGTAGCTTTTGAGCCGGTTCCTGAACCGTGGCAGCATCTCTGGCGCAGTAGGGAATCACGGTTTATCCCCGTTAGCGGATAGGACTTTGAAGGAAGTTACAGAGGCAGCCGCCGCAAGGCGTCTGTGAACAAAGGTGGTAACGTGCGACAGCGCCCTTTGCATATCGGAAGGTATGCGAAGGGCTTTTAATTTTGAAAGGAGAAAATAGAGATGAGCAGAGAATTGGCCAAGACCTATGACCCCAAGGGCATAGAGGACAGACTGTATGAGAAGTGGCTGGAAAAGAAATACTTTCACGCGGAGGTGGATCACAGCAAAACCCCGTTTACGATTGTGATTCCGCCCCCAAATATCACGGGGCAGCTCCACATGGGCCACGCTCTGGACAACACGATGCAGGATATCCTGATCCGCTTTAAGAGGATGCAGGGTTATAACGCGCTGTGGCAGCCGGGGACGGATCACGCCTCCATCGCCACGGAGGTCAAGATCACCGAGACGCTCAGGGAGCAGGGTATCGACAAGCACGATCTGGGTCGGGAAAAATTTCTGGAGCGGGCCTGGGAGTGGAAGAAAGAGTACGGCGGGCGCATTATCTCGCAGCTCAAGAAGATGGGTTCCTCCTGCGATTGGGACAGAGAGCGCTTTACGATGGACGAGGGCTGCAACAAGGCTGTCACCGAAGTGTTTGTGAAGATGCATGAGAAAGGCTATATCTATAAGGGAGCCCGCATCATCAACTGGTGTCCGGTGTGCAATACCTCCATCTCCGATGCAGAGGTGTTGTACGAGGAGCAGGCGGGACATCTCTGGCATATCAAGTATCCGGTCATGAACGAGGATGGAACTCCCAGCGACACGGAGTTTCTGACCTTCGCCACCACCCGCCCTGAGACCATGCTGGGCGATACCGCGGTGGCCATCCACCCCGAGGATGAGCGCTACAGCCATCTGATCGGCAGGAGCGTGATGCTGCCGATCATGAATCGGGTGATCCCCGTGGTCACGGACACCTATGTGGATCGGGAGTTTGGAACCGGCGTGGTGAAGATCACTCCGGCCCATGACCCGAACGATTTCGAGGTGGGCAAGCGCCACGAGCTGCCCGTCATCAATGTGATGAACGACGACGCCACGATCAATGAAAACGGCGGCCCTTATGCCGGCATGGATCGCTACGAGGCCAGAAAAGCTATTGTGGCGGAGCTGGAGAAGCAGGGTCTGCTGGTGAAGATCGAGGACTATTCTCACAATGTAGGCACGCATGACCGCTGCAAGACCACGATAGAGCCCTTGGTAAAGGAGCAGTGGTTTGTCAAGATGGACGAACTGATCAAGCCCGCAGTGGAGGCTGTAAAAAAGGGCGAGATCAAGCTGATTCCAGAGCGCATGGAGAAGACCTACTATAACTGGACTGACAATATCCGCGACTGGTGCATCAGCCGCCAGCTCTGGTGGGGGCATCGGATTCCGGCCTACACCTGCGATAAATGTGGAGAGCTGGTGGTGGCGAGGGAGAAGCCGGAGCACTGTCCGAAGTGCGGCCATGATCATCTGACGCAGGACCCGGATACGCTGGACACCTGGTTTTCCTCCGCACTGTGGCCCTTTGAGACGCTGGGCTGGCCGGAGCAGACGGAGGAGCTCAAGTATTTTTACCCCACGGATGTGCTGGTGACGGGATATGACATTATCTTTTTCTGGGTCATCCGCATGATCTTCTCCGGCTATGAGCAGATGGGGGAGAAGCCCTTTAAGACGGTGCTGTTCCACGGACTCGTGCGGGACGGTCAGGGCCGCAAGATGAGCAAATCTCTGGGCAACGGCATCGACCCGCTGGAGATCATCGAGCAGTACGGCGCCGATGCGCTGCGCCTGACGCTGATCACCGGCAACGCACCCGGCAACGATATGCGCTTCTATTATGAAAAGGTGGAGAACAGCCGCAACTTTGCCAACAAGGTGTGGAACGCCTCCCGCTTTATCCTGATGAATATGGAGAACAAAGAGGTGACGGAGCCTGGCGCGGCAGAGCTGGAGCCCGCCGACCGGTGGATTCTGTCCAAATTGAATACGCTGATCAAAGATGTGACCGACAATATGGAGAGCTTTGAGCTGGGAATAGCCGTGCAGAAGGTGTACGACTTTATCTGGGATGAGTTCTGCGACTGGTATATCGAGATGGTTAAGCCCCGTCTGTACAGTACGGATGACGCTGCCAGTCAGAATGCGGCCCTGTGGACGCTGAAGACCGTGTTGATCGACGCGTTAAAGCTCCTGCACCCCTATATGCCCTTTATCACGGAGGAGATCTTCTGCAGCCTCCAAAATGAGGAAGAGTCCATCATGATCAGCAGTTGGCCTGTATACAGAGAGGAGCGCTGCTACGCCGCCCAGGAGAGAGCCATCGAGACGATCAAGGAGGCGGTGCGGGGCATCAGAGGCGTGCGCAATGAGATGAATGTCCCTCCCAGCCGCAAGGCCGGTGTGTTTGTGGTCAGTGAGGATCAGAGTATCCTCGATATCTTCACGGAGGGAAAACTGTTCTTTGCCTCCCTTGCCTACGCGGGCGAGGTGTCTATGCAGCGTGACAAGACGGGCATCCCGCAGGATGCGGTATCGGTAGTGATCGCCGGCGCGACGCTCTATATCCCGTTTGCGGAGCTGGTGGATATCGCGCAGGAGATCGAGCGTCTGCAAAAGGAGGAGAAGCGCTTGCAGGGCGAGCTGTCCCGTGTAAACGGTATGCTGTCCAACGAGAAGTTCCTCTCCAAAGCTCCCGAGGCCAAGATACGGGAGGAGAAGGAAAAGCAGGCGAAGTATACGCAGATGATGGAGCAGGTGCGGGAGCGCCTGGGGCAGCTTGGGTAGCTTGCGATATTCGGAGAGGGAAATATGACGAAGAGGCAGATCACCACCTATGACCAGGCGGTGGATTATATCATGAATATTCCCAGATTCACCACCAAGAATACGATGGAGGATACGCGGGGATTCCTGCATCGTCTGGGAGATCCGGACGAGGGCCTGCATATCCTTCATGTGGCGGGAACCAACGGTAAGGGTTCGGTCTGCGCCTACATGCGCAGTGTGCTGGCGGCGGCGGGCAGGAGGGTTGCTGTGTTCACATCTCCCCATCTGGTAGATATCAGGGAGCGCTTCTGCATTGACGGGAATATCATCAGTCGGGAAGCTTTCCTGGAGGCGTTTTGCGAGGTCTATGAGAAGCTGGACTGGCAGGCGCTGGAGAACGGGGAGGGCTATCATCCCACTTTTTTTGAATATCTTTTCTTCATGGCCATGCTGTTGTTTGCCAAGGCCTGTCCGGATTACTGTATCCTGGAGACGGGACTTGGCGGCAGGCTGGACGCCACCAATGCCGTGGCTCATAAAGAGATCGCTGTGATTACTCATATCAGTTTGGACCATGTGGAGTATCTGGGGCATACGCTGGGGGCTATCGCCGGAGAGAAAGCGGGAATCATCCGGGCGGGAACGCCGGTTATCTATGCGGATACCTGTCAGGAAGTGGAACAGGTAATCAGGGAGCGGGCACATCTTTTGTCGGCGACCGCATACCCTGTGTCGAGGATTGACTATAGTTTCTTAAAAAATAATAATAAAAACATTGATTTTTCTTATATTTCCCGTTATTATGGAAGTGTCAGCTTAGAAATTTCCACATTTGCCAGATACCAGATGGAGAATTGCAGTCTGGCAATGCGGGCATTGGAGGTGTTGGCGGAGCGGGAACGGACATCTGGAGTGGGCGCTCCTCTGCAGCTTACGTCAAGTATTATGCAGAGAGGAGTTTCCGCCTGCTTTTGGCCGGCGCGCATGGAAGAGGTGTTGCCAGGGGTCTATGTGGACGGGGCGCACAATGTGGACGGCATGCGTGCGTTTCTGGAATCGGTGGCGGCGGATGGGCATCAGGGCAGCAGGCATTTGCTGTTTGGTGCGGTGCGGGACAAGGATTACTCCGGCATGATGCGTCTGATTATTACAAGCGGCCTGTTCAACCGCTTGAGCATCGTACAGCTGAACAGCGCAAGGGGCGTATCCCTGGACAGCCTGTGGCGGGAGTTGAGCTCTTATCCGAATATCACAGCGGCGCAGTATCCGTCAGCTTCGGAGGCATTGCGGGATATACTAACGGCCGCGGAGACGGAAGCTGTTCCAGAGAGAATCTACATCGCCGGCTCTCTTTATCTGGCAGGCGAGGTGAAGGCATTATTACAGCATAGAGAGTAAACGGCATCTGTCTCTAAGCGGCGTCAGGACATGTTCTGGATGAAAATGACGCAAGGGTTTTCCCTGTATGCGGAGGCGCCGGAGCAGAGGCGGTATTGGTAGCGAGGGATTGATGTTCCCCATGGATAGAAAGGCATGAAAATATGATTAATTTTGAAGAAGAACTGAAGAAATTCCATCCCAGCCTGGAGATAGAGGACGCAGAGGAATCCATTTACAATCAGGATCTGACTGATATGGCGGATTTGTTGGTACGAATGATTCAGGAATCACAGATGACTGATGAACAGTAAGCAGGAGGAAAGGCATGTTTTGTTATAACTGTGGCTGCCACTTGTCAGAGCATGACTATTGTACCTCATGTGGAGTGGATGTGTCTTTATATAAACGGATTATGGCTTTGTCTAATGTGTATTACAATGAGGGCCTGGCAAGGGCCGGACTGAGAGATCTCACCGGCGCCGTCACCAGTCTGAGGCAGAGCCTGAAGTTCAATAAAAACAATATTGAGGCCCGTAATCTGTTGGGCCTGGTATACTTTGAGATGGGTGAGACGGTGACTGCTCTCAGCGAGTGGGTCATCAGCAAGAATACACGGCCGGACAAAAATATTGCGGACGATTATATCAATATGATTCAGGCCAGCGCCTCCCGTCTGGATGCAATCAATCAGACAATCAAGAAATACAATCAGGCGCTTGTCTACTGTAAGCAGGACAGCAAGGATCTGGCAGTGATCCAGCTGCGCAAGGTGTTGTCGCTGAATCCGAAGTTTATACGGGCTCATCAGCTGTTGGCGCTGCTGCATATGGAGAATGAGCAGTGGGACAAGGCGAAGCGCGAGCTGGTCAAATGCGCGGAGATGGACCGCAACAATATTCAGACGCTCACCTATATGAGGGAAGTCGATCAGATGCTTGCTCCGGACGATGCCGGCAAGATTAGTCGGCGCAAGGACAAAGAGGAGTCAGTGCGGTTCCAGACGGACAATGAGGTATTGATTCAGCCGGTGGGGGTCAAGGAGCCCCGCCGCAGCGGAGTGGGTACGCTGTTGAATATCGTGCTGGGCTTGGTGATTGGCGTTGCAGTCATGTATTTTCTGGTGGTTCCCTCAGTGCGGACCAATATAAACAATGAGACCAACCAGAAGATTCTGCAGTTTTCCAACCAGATTACCGCCAAGGAGAATGAGATAGCGGACCTGGAGAGCCAGATGGAGCAAATCAGGCAGGAGAAGGAGGGGCTGCAGGAGGAGCTGAACGTATATGCGGGAACAGACGGCACCTTGCGGGCCATGGAACAGCTGTTGTCAGCCGCCACCGAGTATCTCATCTCATTGCAGCAGCCGGAAAACAGCGCGGAGAGGGGCCAGCATTACCAGCAGACCGCAGATATTCTGGAGCAGGTGAAGAACAATGTGGTGTTAGAGGAGGCTTCCGAGTCTTTCCGGAGCTTGTATGAGCAGCTGTTTGCCGCCATAGGGCCTTATATGAGTCAGCTGTATTACCAGAACGGCTATGACGCTTACAATGCCGGCAACTATGCGGATGCGATTGACGTTCTGGAGAAATCCATCGCCTACAATCCGGAGAATGGAGATCCCTACTACATTGCGGGCCATTGCTACCGTCTGACGGACAATAAGACGCAGGCCATTGCCGCTTACCAGAAGTTCGTGGAATTGATGCCCCTGAGAGATCGGGCAGTCACGGCGAGGCGGTATATTAACGAATTATCCGCCCAGTAAATTACGAATTGAAAATTGGCATAAGCTACCAAGGACGAGAGAACATATCGGAAGGATGTGTTCTCTTTTTGCATGAATCAGATGTCTGGCGCGTATATCAAGGAGGGAAACAATGGAGGATTTTCAAGTTATCGACAATTGCCTGATGATAAAACTGCCGGAGGAGGTCGATCATCACAAATCGTCCTATATCTGCGAGAAGGCAGACAGCTTCATCCTGCAAGAGGAGGTGGAGAATGTGGTATTTGATTTCGAGGAGACCCGTTTCATGGACTCCTCAGGGATTGGAATCATCATGGGAAGATACAAAAAGATTATCTGTTTCGGAGGTAAGGTCTACGCGATTCATGCAGATCCGCAGATCCGCAGGATACTGTGTGTGTCCGGACTCAACCGGCTGATTGAAATCATGGACTAAAAATAGATAACAGAAAAAGGAGCAGACGTATGAGAGCGGAAAAACAGTTACAGCAGGGAGGCGTGACACAGAAGATTCCCTGGAAAAATGAGATGAGCATGGAGTTTGATGCGGTCTCTCTCAATGAGAGCTTTGCCAGGGTAGCGGTGGCGGCCTTTGTAGCGCATCTGAATCCCACGCTGGAGGAGATCGCGGATATCAAGACCGCAGTGTCCGAGGCGGTGACCAATGCGATTATCCATGGCTACGACAATGTGTATGGCTATGGGCGGCATGGCGACAGCCAGCCGGCCTATCTGATCATCCATCCGGGCAAGGTACAGCTGCGCTGTAGCCTGGAGCGGGATGTGCTGCGGATTGAGGTGGAGGATCATGGCAAGGGAATCGACAATGTGGAACAGGCAATGGAGCCGTTGTACACCACCAAGCCGGAATATGATCGCTCCGGCATGGGATTCGCCTTTATGGAGGCCTTTATGGATGATCTGGAGGTACATAGCAGGCCAGGGCAGGGCACGTTGGTGCGCATGATCAAGAAGCTGGGCACTTATCCCCTGATTGAAGACTAACGCAAGGCGGCAGAATATGCACGGTAAAATAAAGGGGATTGTATATGGAAGATTTGTCAGTGCTGATAGCGAGATCACAGGCAGGTGATAAAGAGGCGAGAGAGGTACTGATAGAGAAAAATCTGGGCTTGGTACATACCATTGTGCGGCGTTTCCTGGGACGGGGGGTGGAGCCGGAGGATCTGTTTCAGATCGGTACCATCGGTCTGATGAAGGCTGTGGACAAGTTCGACTTGTCCTATGATGTGAAATTTTCCACCTATGCGGTTCCGATGATCACCGGAGAGATCAAGCGCTTTTTGCGGGATGATGGGCCCGTCAAGGTGTCCAGGACGCTGAAAGAGCGTGCGCTCAAGGCGCGGACGGCCGCGGCCAGGCTGCGGGGAGAGTTGGGCAGAGAGCCAAAGCTGGAGGAGATCGCGGAGGAGACAGGTATCGAGCCTGAGGATATCATACTGGCCATGGAGTCGGAGACCCGGGTGGAATCCATCTATTCATCCGTATATCAGGACGATGGCAGCGAGGTTTATCTGGTGGACAAGGTGGCGGCGGGAAGAGACGGCTGTGGCAGCGTCTGCGCGGGTGGAAGCCAGGACCCGGAGAAGGAACAACTGATCAACCATCTGCTGTTGCAGCAGCTCCTGGCGACCTTGAAGGATCAGGAGAGGCAGCTGATTGTGCTGCGCTACTACCGCAACCGGACCCAGACGGAGGTGGCCTCCATTCTGGGCATCAGCCAGGTGCAGGTCAGCCGTTTGGAGAAGAAAATACTGACACATATGCGACAATTGGCAGAATAAGGCTTCCTTAAAAATTAATTAATTTTATGTCTTCTCTCTTCCCATTCATCATAAATTCGATTATAGTAGAAGTGTAGCAGATGTACACAGATGAATGGGAGTAATAGATGAGCGAAGAGAATAAGAGCAGACAGGTGGAAACATCACAGAATCCTTATGATGAGGCGAGCAGGCTGCGCAGGAAGCGTCTGCGCAGGAGGACGACGATCTCCTGCATTGCGGGTGTGGCGGCGGTCATTGTCGGACTGTTTTTGGTCGTGGTCCTGACGATTGCTGTGTATTCCCGAGTGATCAGGGACAGGGACGGGGAAGATCCCAAGCTTCAGGAGACCATGGGCGGCGCGCAGGTCGCGGATGGCCTCCTCTACACACAGGCGGATTTGGATAAGAGGATTGCGGAGGCGATGGCACAGGCGCAGGCGGAGATAGATTCCGCGGTCAGCATGGGACAGGAGGAGGTTCTGGAGCAGCTCAAGGGGGAGCTGCTGGAGGGGCAGTCCGCGCTGGAGGCGCTGCGTCCCCTGTATCCCGACGATATCGTGTTGATCAGCGGCGGCAAGTACCACTTTGTGCCGATCCGTGAGGATATGGCCATGCACGGCCGCCTGCAGGAGAATCTGCAGGTGTTGGAAAATGGCCGTTATCAATATGTGGAGAACGACCAGGTGGTGTCCCATATGGGGATAGACGTCTCCAAGTACCAGGGAAAGATCAATTGGGAAAAGGTGGCGGCAGACGGTGTGGAATTCGTGTTTTTGCGGCTGGGTCTGCGGGGCTATGAGAGCGGCAAGCTGGTGGAGGACGAGACCTTCCAGGCCAATATCAAGGGTGCGCTGGACCATGGCATCAAGGTGGGCGTCTACTTTTTCTCCCAGGCCATCACACCGGAGGAAGCTGTCGAGGAGGCCAATTTTGTGCTGGAGAGAATCGCGCCCTATCAGATCGAATGTCCGGTTGTGTTCGATGTGGAGAGGGTGAACAGCAGCACAGCTAGAATGAATGCGCTGACGCCTCAGGAGCGCACGGATGTGACAATCGCTTTCCTGGATACCATCGAGGCGGCGGGTTATCAGTCCATGTTCTATCACAATATGGAGACTGCGCTGCTGCTTCTGGAGCTGGAGCGGCTGCATGACTATGACAGGTGGTTCGCCTACTATGGAGAAGATATGTATTATCCCTACGACTATGGAGTGTGGCAGTATTCGGAGAAAGGTCGCATAGCGGGAATCACCGGGGACGTGGACATGAATATTGGATTTAATCTGTGGGAATAATTCAAAAAATGTGTAAAGCCATTTGCCAATTGCAGGCAGATGGCTTTTTTTGATGGAAATTTTCTGTCTGCATAAAATAACGAAATTCTGGACATGAATAATCAAAACCTTAGACAACTGCCCAGATATGCGGAGCAGCTGCCGGAAAGGGCGGAGGAAATCATGTCGAACGCAACCGTATATCTGAAATGCGACCGCAATGTGGAATGTCAGAATGAGGATGTCTTTCTAAAGGACATTGCTTCTCTGCAGTGTGCGGACGCGCAGGTGTTGGCCAAATGCAAGGCTATCAAGGTGCATCATTTCAGGGATGAGGAGCAGGCGCAGGGCGGAAAATCCGGCGATAATAAGATCCCATGGACAGGAGGAGCTCATCAGCAGCGCTGTGTGATAAGTGTATTGAAGGTCATCGCCATGGTGGAGGAGGCCTGCCCGGGAATCTCCGTGCAGTCTGTGGGAGAGGCCGATGTGGTTTTGGAGAGGGTCCAGGCGCCCAAATACAAAGGGCCCAAGCTGTGGTGCAAGGTGGCGCTGGTATGTCTGGTCAGCTTTTTTGGCACCGGCTTTACCATCATCGCCTTCCACAATGATGTGGGAATCAACGATGTGTTCACAGAGATTTACCGCATCGCCATGGGGCGGGAGCCAGAAGGGGTGAATGTATTGGAGGTGTTCTACAGCCTGGGTCTTGCCTTGGGTATTATCGTATTTTTCAACCATATCGGAGGCAGGCGCATCACGAAGGACCCCACGCCCATCGAGGTGTCCATGCGCAACTATGAGGAGGATGTGAACAAGGCGCTGGTGGATACCGCCGGACGGGAGGGCAAGGAGGTGGATGCCTGATGCAGACGATTACCTGGTGCATATTGGCGCTGGCCGGCCTGAGCTTCGGTATGCTGGCTGCGGCAGGAGTGTTCACTGTGCTGAGCGCGGTTGGCCTGATTCCCCGCTTCGCCGGCAAGACCCATTCCGCCAAGGAGGTATGGCTCTATGAGGACATGGTGATGGCGGGAACTATCGTGGGCTGTGTGAGCAGTATTTTTCACCGGTATCTGCACATCGGCTCCTGGCTCAAGGAAGCGCTGCCTGGCCTTGGCCGGCTGTGGGAGGCGTTGGGGCAGGGGTTTCTGGGGATATCAGGGCTGTTTTACGGGATGTTCGTGGGCTGCCTGGCCCTGGCCATAGCGGAGATGCTGGACAGCATCCCCATTCTCACCCGCCGGATATCCTTCCGGCACGGCCTGGGCTGCGTGGTGCTGGCCATGGCTGTGGGGAAGCTCTGCGGTTCCCTGCTCTATTTCTGGCAGGAGCTGCACAGGACGGTCGGCTGACCATAGCGGACGCCGACAGTCTGACAAAGTGGAAATATGATAGCGGAAAAAAGATAGTAGACAATTGTAAAACCCTTTATTGCCAGTACCGAATGTACAATGTGCACAATGACACTCGCAGAGTAACCGAGTTTCGCAATGGCCTAGGAAAAAGATGGTTTGGAAAGGAGGTAGATGATGGACGAACAACAAAAACAAGATTATGAAAAATATGTCAAGCAAGTGACGCCCACCCACAATCTGGGATTGCAGATGCTGAAAGCATTCATAACAGGTGGTATTATATGCTGTATCGGACAGTTTATCCTGAATTATTGTGAGCAGCTGGGCCTGGACAAGCAGACCGCGGGAAGCTGGTGTTCTCTGCTCCTGGTGCTCTGTTCCGTGGTGCTGACAGGGTTTAACCTGTATCCCAAGCTTGTGAAATGGGGCGGCGCAGGAGCGCTGGTGCCAATTACCGGTTTTGCCAACTCCGTGGCGGCTCCCGCAATCGAATACAAGAAGGAAGGACAGGTATTCGGTGTGGGCTGTAAGATCTTCACGATTGCCGGACCGGTGATTCTATTTGGTATCTTTGCCAGCTGGGTGCTGGGTCTGGGGTATTGGATCTTGAAGCTCCTGGGAATCTGCTGATAGATCGGGGCCCCTCTGTCAAGCCTGTGCGAGACAGAGGGGCCCCGACGTTGCCTGAGGAATTATTCTACCAGGATAGCAAAGGACTTCTGATAGGAGTAGGGATAATGGGTGTGGGGGTTGATTCCCTCGACGGTACACTCCGCCGTGTAGATTCCATTGCCGGACTCAGCGCTGTCGCACTGACTGAGCATGTCCAGCTCGCCCAGTGCACACTCATAGATGCCGTCGGCATTGGCCTGCAGGAAGGCAAAGGTCTGTACCGGCTTGAATATGTCTTCCCCGGTAACCTGCAGATGCTTGGCACGAAGTGTGTCAAGCAGTTGGTATGTTTCGGCCTCTGTACCAGCGGCTTCACCGGCGATATCCAGCGCATCGATTTGATCGGCATATTTTTTCAGCAGGCTTTCCGCACAGCAGGCCGCCTTGCTGATCTTGGCCGTCACCTTGGCGTCTGTCACAGGTGAGCCGGACTGGTCCCTGATTGCGAGACGCACAGCGGCGGACGACAGAGAATCCACATGTGTCGCGCAGGCGGATGTAATCTGGACCACAGGGTGCCTCTCGAAGCCGCCCACTGTGCCGCCCATTCTCTCGCTGGTGCTGTACTGCAGCAGGACCGTCCACTCGCCGGGTTTGGCATTGTCAATATCGAAAATGCAATATCCGTCGCCGCTGACAGTGGGTCTCACATTCTGCTTTTGATTGTTGGGATCGTATAAGATGACGTTAATCCCATTGTTCTCCGGATAGCCGTCTGTGTAATGGTATTTCTTGTCCGTCCAGACCACTCCCAGCTGATATTGGCTGTCATATTGGGAGAGCTTGAACTTGCGGATGAGGGAGCCGCTTCCCATCTGGTATTCCTCGCCCTGATTGATCAGGAGGCCGCAGGAGGTGGATGCATTACGGATATCATTGAACATAAGCATCATCCCGTAGGCATCCGGCTGATAGTACAGCTTGCTCTTGGGATTCTTCTGCAGCATGCTCTTATAATAGGATTCTGTGAAATAAGGCCCCATACCGGCGACATACAGGGGTGGCTCACTGCCGAGCACTGCATCAGGCGTGCTGCCTCCGGTATTATGCGCACCATCGCTCAGCAGGACAAAGGCTTTGACGTCCGTGTTAAGATTGGCGTGCATGGCATTGCCCAGCGTGATCGCGTCACTGATATTGGTCATGGGACTGTAATTGGGAATGCTGTAGGTGGCCTCAATGCTGTTTGACGCATTTTCGGTCTCATGCAGATCGGCTGAGACAGTGGTCGGCGTTGTACCCTGTGGACAGATCCATTTTGCCTTGTTGGAGAACATATTCACTCCGAATTGATCGCCCGGCAGAGAGTACTGGACAAACGCCTTGGCATTGATTTTGACGAGGTTCTGGGCGTCGTACATCGTACCGGACGCATCCAGCATCAACACATATCCCACGGTCTTGTCAATGTCCTGATAATTGGCTGAGGGATCTCCCAGCAGCAGGTATTCCTGTATATTTGTCTTCGTAAGATCATCTCCTTTTCTGTTTTTGTATAATGTGGTGGTAGCCCACATATAGATATCGGATATATCGGTCAACTTCTGAGTTTTCAGCGCCTCCCATATGTATTTGTCGAAGTCATGGTTGACAACGGTATAGGAGGGAGCCGAAGCGCCCAAGAAGGTGATGGCCTTATTCTTTTTCAGCCATTCGACCCCAAAGCAGTTACTTTTACGCATATCGTTGTTGTTACAGCAGATGCTGAATACATGCGGGAGGCAGCCGCTGTCCTTCAATTTACCTACATCCGATGTGTTCAAGCCGTTGGAGGACTGCCAGCAATCGTAATCACCATGACCTCTGTAATTGATGAAGGTTTTTCCCTTGTTGATCTCGTCGATCAGAGCCTGCTTGGTACATTTGCCATCGTAGCATTTGACCATGGGGAAAGTGCTTCCGGCACTGCTGTAGATGTCCTCCTTGCAGCTTTCGTAATCGCTTCTATCGTAGGTGGTGAGCACAGTGTTACCGGATGACTTGGAGGACAGAGTCATATAGCTGGCGGCATTGTCGCACATGTTTTTCAGCTCATCTCTACTGGAGGCCGGGAAGCGGGACAGTCCGAACAGGGGCAGGTATTCTCCCTTCTTTGCGCTGTAATAGCTGTCGCTCACAAAAGTGCCGACACCTGGATCTGTGACGGTCAGAGCAGGTATGGTGTTGAGATCGCCGGCCAGCAGCACATATTTCAGAGAAGATTTGTTGTGCTCGGCCAAAATATAGCTCTGTATGGCGTCTACCTGACTGCAGGACGGGTATTGGCTATATATGTCGTCAAGGACTGCCACATCGGTGTGAAAAGCCTTGCTTTTGTGTAAAATATACTGTTCCAGAGCAGGTTTGAAATCGGTGGTCGTCACGATCAACATCCTGGGCAGGGAATCCGTCGCGCTGTCCGTGCCCGGATTGTATCCCAGTACCATGGCGGAAAGTCCCGGACGGGAGCTGACGCGGCAGTCTGTCTGGGCGTCCGTGCGGTTATCAAGAGTATACTGAACGGCAAATTCCAGGTGCTCTACGATGCTGATCCGTCTGTCCCTGGGAAGATATTTCATGGGATAGACCATGACATGCACGCATTTTACTCCGTAAACCTCCCTTGTGTCCACATATTCGACGGTCACAGCAGGATATACCCCGCTGCTCTCATAGATGCTCTCATCGCGGATATATTCCGGCGTCTCCGTCTCCAGAACCGGCTTGGGAACAGGCTGTATATCCGCATCTCCGTCCAGCTTCCTCTCCGTGCAGGTCAGAATGCTGATGCCTGTAAAGCTTGCGTTTTGCGGGATAGCCACGAAGAGTCCCTCGCTGACCAGCATCGGCGCGCCCGGAGTGAGGATATGGCCGCCCTCCGGCAGATCGACAAAGCTTTCTCCCTCCCTTTCGGAAAAGGAATCACCTTGCCAGAATCCCTGTATGTCATAGCGAACAATTGTGGAACTCGGACCGCCGGCATCTGTCTGTCCACTGTGAACAACCTGCTTGACGGCGGCTGCTCCCTCAGTCGCAGCGTCCGTATCTTGGATAGATATCCATTTTCTGTTATCCATGCGTAGTTACCTCCTGTCTTGTGCTGCATTTGCCCTGTCAGGCAAATGTCCTCTTTTGAAAGTTACACGGTGGAAATGGTACACTTAACCCAAAAACAATGGAATCACCTCCTGCATATTAAAACCAAATTTTTTAAAAAATACATTATTAGGCAATGTATTATAGATAAAGAATATAATATAAATTATTCCTTGTCAATATATCATTGGAATTATCGGTATGGGAATCGTAAAATCACTTCTACCCATAGTTGAATTGGCCAGGAAAATTCTTCTGCCCTGTTATTGTGAAATGGGGCGGGCGGATGGTATAATGAGTAAAACGCTCAGCGTTTAACTCTGCTGAACAGAATGTGCGCTAAAGCGCACGAGATCACGGTATGATATACTCATGGGCAGAAAATTAACATTCCTAAAAGCGGATTGGCATGACATCACAGGTAGGAGCTGTGAGGTGCGGAAAAGAGGGAGATATGCTTGACAGTATGAAAATGGGGAATTTTATAGCGTCCAGAAGAAAGCAGCTCGGTCTGACACAGCAGCAGTTGGCGGATAAGCTGAGAGTCAGCTTTCAGGCTGTATCAAAATGGGAGAACGGCACCGCCTATCCCAATGTGGAAGTCCTGTATGATCTGGGCACAGTTCTTGGGGTGACGGTGGACGAGATTCTCTCCGGCAATGAGAAGACGGCGGAGGGGCTGTCCTACAGCAAGGCGGGGATTGATATTTCCTATACGGACTCGATCAAGAGGGAGATGGGGGAGTATTTTCACTCTCAAGATAGGAGAGTGCTGAACGGCCTTGGCCCCTTTGCGTCTCTGTATGATTTCCGTTTTCAACAGATTCCCAATCCGGTGCTGGTTCTGAAATCGGAGGAGCCGGGCTCCAAACAGAAGCTGGCCATGGAGTATGGGTACACGGAATCGATCTGTCATGACATGATCAATCATCTGGTAAACGATATTATCGTAATGGGAGCAAGGCCGCTGGCAGTGTTGGATACGATCGTGTGCGGCAACGCGGAGAAGGACACGATCAAAACTCTGGTAAAAGGTATTGCCGAGGCCTGCAGGAATAATGAGTGTTCACTGGTAGGAGGAGAGACCTCCATACAGCCGTCTGTCATCGAGGCGGGAACATACATTCTCACCTCCAGCATCGCGGGGATTGTTGACAGAGACAGGGTGGTGGACGGCTCAGCGATCCGGGAAGGGGACGCCGTCCTCGCAATCGCTTCCAATGGGCTACATACAAACGGCTATTCTCTGGTCAGATTATTGATGGATAGGATGCCACAGGTCAAGCTGGACAAAATACAAGGTATTACCTTTATCGAACAGATTATGAAGCCTCATACACCTTATTACAGGGCTGTCAAAGGGCTGTTTGAGACAGATTGTCTGCACGGGATGGCGCATATCACCGGAGGGGGAATCGAGGGGAACCTGTGCCGCATCATACCGGACGGCCTCAGTGCGGCAATCCGCGGAGAGAACATCAGGATTCTCCCTGTCTTCTCCTACATCAAGGCACAGGGAAGGATCAGCGACGAGGAGATGCGCAGGACCTTTAACCTGGGTGTGGGCTTTGTTCTGGTTGTGCCACAGAACAAAAAAGACAGGGTGATAGAGAGCGTCTCGGCATTCTATGACTGCTATGAGATTGGCAGGATAGAGCGAGGCAGCAAAAAGACGGATATATCCGGTCGCTTGAACTGGATTTGACAACTCTATTTCATCTGACCAGTCTTGCAGACAGCGCGGGGAATGTAGTATACTATTCATACAAGTTGATGAACCGCCTGAAACGGATATCAGGAGACTTATATGTAATCGCAAGCAGGCTTGCAATATGCGGGGATATAAATATGGAAAAGGATAAAACTCTCACAGTAAAATCATGGCTATATGATTATACCGAGGACGAAGTTCAGGCTTCTATCGCTAAAACAGAAGACCCAGAAATCTTATATCTTTATGCATACAATTATAATTGGGATGATGGATTTACGATACCACAATTCATTCTTGATCATAAAAATTGTAATTTAAGTATTGCACTGCTAATCTTTTATAGGGCTGACGGAGTTAGTTATCTATTTCATAAGTCCGACTATAAAAATGTACCTCAAGGAGCATTTATTAAAAAATTATATGATTCCATCGTTGAAGGCAAGTATCAGGAGGCGGATATAGAATTTAAAGCACCGTTGTCGAAGGTTCAATACTATAAATTGAAAAAATTATTAACAGAACGGGAATATGTTTTTATAGAAAATATCAGTGGAAAGAATTTGGATATTGATCTGTGACAGGATAATAAAAATTTAAAGCAGTATGGAAGGGCGCGATAATGAGGACTTTACCTATAACAGCCAGCAAGGAAGAGATTAAGGAACTGGTTATTGAGTGGAATGAGCTTTTGGCACAAGAAAAATATGAAGAAGCCTTCGAGATGTTTCTTGCCGAAAATGATGAACTGGACTGGACACCGGAATTATTAGAATCAGCGGTATATACTTATGGCTGCCCAGGTTATACACGGGAAGAGGCGGAAGAAGAATTTGGCTCCTCTGATTATAAAGTAACTTCAATACTGCAAAATCCTAATAGGGACCAAATTATAGAAAGTATCGATATCTCATCAGATTATGGCTGGATGGGCAAAAATGATATTGCGGTAATCCATTATGGAAACGTCCCTCTCAACGGAATGATGAGTGATCTGACAGCCATATTTTTTGTTCGCAGGGTTAACGATGATCAGATTACTTTATCCTTCGTTGATTTACATGTAATGTGATACCATTCGTAGGTCCTAAGCAATCAAAAATCCATTGACTGTTAATATCATGTTTCATATACTTGTTGTGTAGTAAAGGGAACGTGGGCTTTTGCGGGGAAAGGAGAGAATGATGAAAAGAAGGATACTGGCGGTGCTGTTGTGCTGCACATTGACAGCGGGTGTTCTGGCGGGCTGCGGCTTGCGGCATGGTGAGAGCGCGGATATTCAGGAAAGCACAGAGAGTACGGATGCTTCCGACAGCGGCACGGACGGCATGATTGACACGGAGGATGCAGACCGTGCTGAGAGTGCGAATGCAGTGGGGGATGCAGACCGTGCCGACAATGCGGACGAGACGGAGGATACCGGCAATAACGTGAATGAGGAGGATGCGGAGAATATGGGAAATGCTTCTGCGGAAAAGACACCGACAATACCAGATATTGAGATCACAATGCAGGATATTTCGCCGATGGATCTGGTCGGGGAGATGAAGATCGGCTGGAATCTGGGCAATACGCTGGATGCCGTCAGCAGTCAGAAAGGGCCGGAGACGGAGACGGCCTGGGGCAATCCAGTCACGACGCAGGAGATGATCGATGCCGTGATCGACCAGGGCTTCAATGTGATTCGCATACCCATAACCTGGGAAAGTCATATGGGGGACGCGCCGGACTATGAAGTCTGGCCCGCCTGGATGGACAGAGTGCAGGAGGTGGTGGATTACGCCTATGGACGGGGCGTCTATGTGATCATCAATATCCACCATGAGGAGTGGCACTTCCCCTCCGAGGAGAACAAGGATGCCGCTTCCAGTCAGCTCAAGGCGCTGTGGACGGCTATTGCCGAACGGTTTCGCGACTATGACGAGCATCTGCTCTTTGAGGGTATGAATGAACCCCGCAAAAAGGGAACCAGCGTGGAGTGGAACGGCGGTGATAAAGAGGGGCAGGATGTGGTCAACTATTATAATCAGGTCTTTGTGGATGCCGTGAGAGCGACCGGCGGAAACAATACAATCCGCAATCTGATGGTGCCAGGCTATGCGGCCTCCGCTGACGATGGCGCGCTTCGGGCCATTGTGCTGCCGGAGGATGAGCACCTGATCGTATCCGTGCACGCTTACACTCCCTATGACTTTGCCCTTAACACAGCGGGCAAATCCACTTGGGACAATGACACGGCAGGGATTGCTCATTTGTTGGCGTTGGTGAACGAACTCTTTATACGCAAGGGGGTGCCTGTCATCATCGGAGAATTTGGCGCCATGAATAAGGACAATGAGGAGGAGCGCGTGCAGTGGGCCGAATACTATGTGAGCAAGGCCAGGGAGTACGGTGTCCCCTGTATCTGGTGGGACAACAATGCCTTTGACGGGGACGGGGAGACCTTTGGTCTGTTTGACCGCCGCAAGCTGACTTTTCCCTATCCGGATTTGTTGAGGGCATTGCTCGAGAGCGCGGAATAGAGGCGCAGTCAGAATAGGCAGGGAACGCTTTTCATCCCGCTCGACGGGACAGGCGGGAGATCAATTGGTATCCAGCAATGGCAGCCAACGGTGCGAAGAGCATGTTCCAGCCTGTGGGTAGGCCGGGGTACAGCTCTCCCAGAGAGCCCAGCACAAATCCCAGAATCAGCAGATATGTGGGCTGAGGGCGGCGTTCCATGGCCTTGCCCAGCAGACGGGTGACTAGCAGTGTGCAGAGCACGGCGCCCAGTCCCAGAGGAATCAGGGCGGTAAAATGCAGACTGCTCACCGCCGTCATAACCGGCTCATACAGTCCCAGCATCAATAGCATCTGGGACACGCTGATGCCGGGAAGGATCAGCGCGACAGCCAGGATGCAGCCTCCCAGAAATTGGAACAGCAGAAAACGCAGGGACATAATAGTTGGAGTGAGAGTCGCTTCGGCAAGACCGGCGGCAAACAGTCCCTCCGGCAGCGCAGCCAGTCCATAGACAATGAATACCCCCAGCAGGGGCCAAAACAGCGCTCGCCAGGTTGTATCTTTTAACTGTGCCTGTCTGCAGATCAGAGGAATCCCTCCGGCAACCGCGCCCAGAAAGAAGTAGCTGACTGCCATGGGGTGACAGTACAGTAGCGATAACACGGCCCTTGCGAGTAATGCCATGCCCGCCAGAGCGCCAGCACAAAACAGCGCCAGAAATCGCAGGGTAGTCCACAGGCGACAGCGCTCCGGAGCGGGAGAGCTATGTCTGCGGCGCAGGTATTTGCCGATCAGCTCGGGCAGGCTTCCCACCGCTTCAACCAATTCCTCGTAGATTCCCAGGATCATGGCCATGGTTCCGCCGCTGGCTCCCGGCACTGTCATCGTACCTCCTATTGTCATGGCTTTGACCAGAATATGCCACCAGCTCTGTTTGTTATCCATAAAACAAATTCCTCCTCTCCGGTCCGGCTGTTTCAATATATCCGGTGGAGAGGAGGAACATTCCAAAATATAATAGGAAATTCATATCTATGTATGTCTGCTTTTTACGTAGAGAGTGACTTTATCCCATTGCAAGCTGTGATATCTTTTCCAGATCTGCGATCAGTCCCGTGGAATACTGCGCCGCCTCGTTGCACAGCTGCTCCGCAAGAGCATACTGCTGATTGCTGATGGCTGCAATTACATCGGCGCCATACTGGTGGAAACGTCTGTGCTTTTCGCCGAGAGCGTTCCAGATCGGCAGCACTTCCGGAATCCGAGGGGTCATGGCATAATAGAAATGCCCAAAGCCACATTTACCAGAGTCGAGCTGCAGCGGCAGCACAGTACGTTTGCTCACCATATTCTGCAGATTGCCCAGCCAAGTGCGATGTGCGGAGATGGCATTTTTCACATATTGAGCAAACTCCTGATTCTCCAGATGGTAGAAAGCATCCTCCGCCATATTGCCCATCTGTTTCACCGTGTCGTCCAAGGTTTTCTCTATTTCAACCACCGGCTTGACAGCCTGAATCAAATCCTGGCTGACAGTACTCATAAACTCTGTGCTGTCACACAGTTGATTCTCCATCTCAGTCATGGAACTGCTGATCTCCTCGCTGACTGCGGCGATGGAGCGGATCGTATCGCTGAGACTGGAGATTTCCTCCTGATTCTCACTGTTCAATGTCCAAACATTGCTGATTTTCTCCGTCATATTGCTGAGAATGTCTATGGTGCTTTGGGTGCTGCTGACACTCTTGTGGGAGGCATCCTTGATGTTGTCCACAAATTCTCCCATATTCTTGGTGAGCTGCTGGGTCTGTCCTGCCAGCTCGCGAATCTCTGTGGCTACAACGGCAAAGCCTCTTCCGGCTTCCCCTGCTCTGGCCGCCTCGATGGAAGCGTTCAGCGCCAACAGATTGGTCTGCAGGGAGATGGTCTCAATTCCCTCGATGACATTGTTCAGATTGCCAATGATCTTTAAGAGGGCATCCATGTCGCTTCGCATGCTATGGGATACCTGGGTGGTCTGCTCCGAGAGATCTCTGATAGCGGTAAGCTCCTCCTGCGCCGCCTCGATTTTGCGGTATACATTGTCCGCCGCGGAGGATACCTCCACGATGTTGTTTGTCATATCCTCATGTACATTATGAGAACGACCACTCTGTCCAGAGCCGAACAGCGTCTCCGTGGCCTTCGAGATCTGGCGGGATATATCCATAATCTTGTTGTTTTGATACTGCATAGTCACATCAAGAGAACTGATCTGCATAACGGCCTTGATATTCTTGTCAAAGGCCTCGGCAAACTGCTTTCTGCCCTTTGTCAGTCTGCGATAAATCGCGTTTAACTCCGGCTCATGAGAGTAATCGGCATCTTTTAATTCGGAAATAGCCTTCATAAGAACAACCTTGTTGCTTCGAAATCCCATGTTGTATTCTCCTTTTCTGCGAAACCTGTTGATTTCGTTTTATGTGTCGGGGTGTTGACATATATGGATACAATTCTATGATAAAAGATTTCTGGGAATTTTGCAACAACTATGTGGAAATTTTAAAATGTTTGTTGAATGGTTTGCTGATTTTCACCGACGTTATTCCGCCTCTTGGGAGGAGGGACAGGTCAGACATATTTTGGACCTCGCCCACATAGGTTGTACCAGTACAGGGCGGATGTCTGACATCTCAGCCCAAATGCGTATTGATGCGGTGTTATGGGAGATACCCGTGACATGCGGGAAAGGGGCCAGGAATGTTTGAAGCGATGAGCATACAGGAGACATGCAGGGAACTGCAAACCGATGGGGAAAGGGGGCTGACTCGGCAGGAGGCCGTCAGGCGTTACAGTGTCCACGGCAAGAATGCTCTGCGTGAAAAGAGGAAAAAAACAGTGGTCGAAGCTTTCTTTTCGCAGCTGAATGATCCTCTGATCTATGTGCTGCTGGCTGCGGCTGTCATTTCGATCTTTCTGGAGGAGACCAGCGATGCCATCATCATCGGAGTGGTAGTGCTGCTCAATGCCATCGTGGGTATGATACAGGAGGGAAAGGCTCAGAGGGCGCTGGATTCTCTCAAAAAAATGGTGAGTCCCAAGGCGTTCGTGATTCGGGAGGGAATTCTGCAGGAGGTGGAGGCCTGCACGCTGGTGGTCGGAGACCTGGTGAGTCTGGAGGCGGGCTGTCAGGTTCCGGCGGATATGCGGCTGATCGAGAGTACGAACCTGAAGGCGGAGGAGTCGGCCCTGACCGGAGAATCCCTGCCTGCCGCCAAATCCGCCGCTTTTATCGGACAGGAGGGAATTCCGCTGGGGGACCGCCAGAATATGGTCTATATGTCTACCGTCATTACCGGAGGAAGAGGTCTGGGGATCGTGACTGCCACAGGCATGGACACGGAAATCGGCAGGATCGCCTCGCTGATCAACGAGGGTGGGGAGGAGCAGACGCCGCTTCAGAAGCGGCTGGGAGATCTGGGCAAGGTGCTGAGCGTCTTATCGCTGCTACTGTGCGCAGCCCTGTTTGGTATCGCCCTGCTGCAGCGCCGTAATCTTTTTGAGATGCTGTTGACTGCCATCTCTCTGGCGGTAGCCGCTGTGCCAGAGGGACTTCCGGCTGTGGTTACCATCTGTCTGGCGTTGAGCGTTACCCGCATGGTGAAGGTACATACGATTGTCAGAAAGCTTCCCTCCGTGGAGACCCTGGGGGCTGTCAGCATTGTCTGTTCGGATAAGACAGGAACTCTGACCAGGAACCGTATGACTGTGGAGCGGTGCTACGCCGGTCAGAGGATGATGGCGGCAAAGGAGCTTGGAGGCTCAGAGCATCAGGCGTTGCTGGAGGGTATGACCCTGTGCAATGACGCGGTGTTGGAGGAAAGCATTGGAGACCCCACCGAGCTTGCGCTGCTACAGCTGGCGCACAGTTTTGGCGTGGACAGGGCGGAGCTGGAGAAGAGGATGCCCCGACGTCGGGAGTTGCCTTTTGATTCTGACCGTAAGATGATGTCCACCTTCCATTACAGGGGCAATACGGGCATCACCTTCACCAAAGGCGCGCCGGACGTGGTGCTGGAGCGCTGCAGTCACATCATGGTGCGTGGACAGTGTCTCTCCATACAGCCGGGACATGTCCGGCAGATTCGCAGGGCTGTGGAGCAGATGGCGGACGAGGCTCTGCGGACCCTGGCCATTGCGATGCGTGTGGGCGGGCAGGCGCCAGAGGAGCAGGGATTGACTTTTCTGGGAATGGTGGGCATGCGCGATCCGGCCAGGCCAGAGGCGGCGGGAGCGGTAGCCACTTTCCGACAGGCGGGCGTGGAGACGGTGATGATTACCGGAGATCATGTGGATACGGCCTACGCTATCGGCAGACAGCTGGGGATCGTCCAGAGCAGACAACAGTGTATGACCGGCCAGGAACTGAGTCAGGTCAGGGAGGAGGAGCTGGCTCAGCGTCTGGCGCAGGTGCGGGTATTTGCCAGAGTTGCACCGGAGCAGAAGGTGCAGATTGTCACAGGATTTCAGCAGGCAGGGCATATCGTGGCCATGACCGGAGACGGAGTCAATGATGCCCCTTCGCTGAAAAAAGCGGATATCGGAATTGCGATGGGAGCCTCTGGAACGGATGTGGCAAAGCAGGCGGCAGATATGATTCTGACGGATGACAATTTTGCCACCATCGAAAAAGCAATCGAGGAGGGACGGGGCGTATATGAAAATATACGAAAGTCCGTTATTTTCCTGCTCTCCTCTAATCTGGGGGAGATCGCTACGATGTTTCTGGCGGTGATCTGTGGTCTGGCCTCGCCGCTGCGCTCCAGTCATATCCTGTGGATCAACCTGATCACCGACTCTCTTCCGGCGCTGGCGTTGGGAGTGGATCCCAACGATGCTGAATCACTGATGCAGCATCCTCCCAGAAGAGCGGGAGAAAGCCTGTTTGCCAGGGGGGGCCTGGCCTGCACCTGTTTTTACGGACTGTTGATTGCAGCCATCAGTCTGGCCGCCTTTTTCCTGATTCCTCTGCAGGTCATGAAGGTCCAGCATCTGCCGTTCACTCTGGAAAGTCTGGGGCAAATCCTGACGATGGAAGGGATTCTGCGCAGGTCCCAGACCTATGCCTTCACTGTGCTGGGCATGAGCCAGCTGTTCCATGCAGTGGGGATGCGGGATATGGGGCGCTCTTTTTTCCGCATGAACCATCTGGAGAACAAGCTGATGCTTCTGGCCTTTGTCCTGGGCTTTCTGCTGCAGTTTGCCGTGACGGAGATACCCTTTCTCATTACCGCCTTTGGCACAACCCACCTGCAGTGGCGGGAGTGGGGGATTCTGACGCTTCTGGCCTCCTTTCCGCTGCTGGCCCACGAGGTTATGATTCTGATGGGACGCGCCAGAAGGTAGGGGATGATTTGTGAAAGCTTAGTTGCTGTGCTAGTGTCATTGTGCATATTGTATATTCCAACGCAGACACGCTTTCGCTTCGTGAAAAACGTAACAGTGCTAAGTTCGTGCCGAATAAATTCGGTAAACCTCACTAAGCACTGACGTTTTTCAGGTGCAACTTTGTTGCACGAAGTCTGCTTATGGAATATACAATATGCACAATTCGGTACTGGCAAAAATGGTTTCACAAATGCTTGATTGTAGGATAGTGGAAGAGGAGCCAGGTGTGCTTTGCGAGTTTTAGATGGAATTGCGGAGATAGTTGTGATAAAATCTATAAATGAAGCATCATATTTAGGGTAGAAAGAGCAATCCCGAATGTGATTCTTCTCGATTGTACCAAGATGCAGAGCTATTTCCTGACAATTTACGGTACATAGATATTTGCAAAACTGTTTTTTTGCCAGTACCGAATTGTGCATATTGTATATTCCATAAGCAGACTCTTTCGAACCGTCGGTACTTAGATGCCGTATTTTGGCATCTTATGTACCGCTACGGTGAGAACGAAGCGAAAGCGTGTCTGCTTATGGAATATACAATGTGTACAATGACACTCGCATGGAGGAAAAGAGAGTATGCTACCAGAGGTTTTTCAACAGAGAATGCGGTCCCAGCTGGGAGCGGAATATGCGGAATATGTAAGGAGCCTTGAGGGAGAGCGCCACAGGGCGCTGCGGGTCAATCCCCTGAAGGGGAGCGGGGACCCGACGGAGGCCAGGGAGCGCTTTCTGCGGCTGAGCCCATGGGAGCTGGAGCCTGTGCCCTGGGAGGCGGCCGGCTTTTACTACACCCAGGAGGGTCCCGGCAGACATCCCTATCACGAGGCGGGTGTATACTATATCCAGGAGCCCAGCGCCATGGCGCCAGTGGCTTTTCTGGAGCCTCAGCCGGGGGAGCGGGTGCTGGATCTGTGCGCCGCTCCGGGGGGAAAGAGCACGCAGATCGCCGGACGGATGCGGGGAGAAGGGCTGCTGGTGAGCAATGAGATTCATCCTCAGAGAGCGCGGATCCTGTCGGAGAATGTGGAGCGGCTGGGGATATGCAACTGTCTGGTCCTGAACGAAGCTCCGGAGCGGCTGGCGGAGCTTTTTGCCGGTTATTTTGACCGTGTTCTGGTGGACGCGCCCTGCTCAGGGGAAGGGATGTTCCGCAAGAACGAGAACGCGGGGGAGGAGTGGAGCCCAGAGAACGTGGAGCGGTGCGCCGCCCGCCAGGACGGAATACTGGACTGTGCTGTCGCTATGCTGCGGCCCGGCGGCAGGCTGGTGTACTCCACCTGCACCTTCGCGCCTGCAGAGGATGAGGGGAGCGTGAGCAGGCTGATTGGCAGGCATCCAGAGATGGAGCTTCTGGAGCCGGCGGATTGTCTGGGAGCGGCTGGCGATAGTCTGGCCACATGGGGATTTACATCTGGCAGACCGGACTGGATTGAGGCGCCGGTCTGCGGTATCGACAGGACATTACGCCTCTGGCCCCACAGACTGCGGGGGGAAGGACATTATCTGGCGGCGCTGCAAAAGAGCGGCGCATCGTCCGGTGCAGTACACGCTCTGCACGGGATAGAGCGAGGCATACCGGAGAAGGAGTGCCGCGAATATCTGGAGTTTGCGGCGGAGGCGCTGACTGAGAAGCCGGAGGGCATCTATCTGCGTTTTGCAGATCACCTCTATCTGGCGCCGCGGGACATGCCCTCCCTGAAGGGCCTGCATGTCCTGCGGTCCGGCCTGCATCTGGGCACCGTGAAAAAGCACCGCTTCGAGCCCGCTCACGCGCTGGCGCTGGCTCTATCCCCCGGTGAGGTGCGCCGCCACTGCCCTGTGAGCGTCGGGGGCTTGCAGGGGGATGCGTCCGCTCGGGCGGACGCCTATTTAAGCGGCCAGACTTTTTCCCATACAGGGGAGGGAGGCTGGCATCTGATCACGGTGGACGGCTACAGCCTGGGCTGGGGTAAGCTGGCCGGCGGTGTGATGAAAAACCATTACCCCAAAGGATTGAGAAAATTGTGATTGAGAAAAATATAAAAATTTCTCTTCTCATCTGGCTGAAAAGATGGTAATATAGATAGAAAGTAATTCGGAAAAGAAAGGTTTGAATATGGACAAGATCATTTTGACAGGGGACAGGCCCACGGGCAGACTGCATGTGGGGCACTATGTGGGTTCCCTGAGAAGAAGGGTGGAGCTGCAGGACAGCGGCGAGTACAGCAGGATTTTCATCATGATAGCGGACGCTCAGGCGCTCACGGACAATTTTGAGAATCCGGACAAGGTGCGTCAAAATATCGTGGAAGTGGCGCTGGACTATCTCTCCTGTGGGCTGGACCCGAATAAGTCTACTCTGTTTATCCAGTCCCAGATTCCGGAGTTGACGGAGCTTTCTTTTTACTATATGAATCTGGTGACAGTGTCCCGCCTCCAGCGCAACCCCACGGTTAAGAACGAGATTCAGATGCGCAACTTTGAGGCCAGTATCCCGGTGGGATTTTTTGCCTATCCCATCAGCCAGGCCGCTGATATTACGGCGTTCAAGGCAGATACGGTTCCCGTGGGGGAGGATCAGCTGCCCATGATCGAACAGGCGAGAGAGATCGTGCATAAGTTCAACACAGTCTATGCGCCCGTGCTGGTGGAGCCCAAGGCGCTGATCCCTCAGAACGAGGCGTGCCTGCGGCTTCCCGGCGTGGATGGCAAGGCTAAGATGAGCAAGTCTCTGGGGAACTGTATCTATCTGTCGGACGCTCCGGAGGATGTGAGAAAGCAGGTTATGAGCATGTACACGGACCCGCAGCACCTGATGGTATCTGATCCCGGTCATCTGGAGGGCAACACGGTGTTCACCTATTTGGACGCGTTCTGCAGGGATGAGCATTTCGAGAGATATCTGCCGGAATATACCTGTCTGCAGGAGCTGAAGGATCACTATACCCGAGGCGGTCTGGGGGATGTGAAGGTGAAAAAGCTGTTGAACAATATTCTGCAGGAGGAGCTGGAACCCATCCGGCAGCGGCGCAGAGAGTATGAGAAGGATATTCCTGAGATTTACAACATCCTGCGGCGCGGCAGCGAGGCGGCCAGAGAAGTGGCGGCGCAGACGCTCTCTGAGGTCAAGGCGGCCATGCGGATCAACTATTTTGACGATATGGATTTGATAGAGGCACAGGTTAAAAAATATGAGGCGTAATATAGAAGAGGAGAGGGCATCGACTCTCGAAGAAGAAAAAATGAATCCGATGCAGGCGATGATCGGCCTGGTAATACTGATAGTGGTCGTGTTTATTTTCTGCTTTGCCGTGTGGAAGATCACACATGCCAACCGGTCCGGCCCATTGCCTGGGCAGAATGTGGACAGCTCTCAGGACTCCATTGTGAACCGGACTTCCCAGCCCTCCGAGACCGGAAGCACCGAGAGCTCCGAGGAGACGGGCGGAGAGTCTTCCGAGGAGTCTGAGCCGGAGAATGCGCTGGGCATGACTTTTGACGCGGTGGATGAATATGTCACGGCCAAGGATGTGACCAATCTGCGCAGTGAGCCCAGTACCGATCAGGGTCAGCTCACAGTGGTGACACAGCTGAGCAATGGACAGAATGCCCGCAGGACAGGCATCAATCCGAACACCGGTTGGTCGCGCCTGGAGTATAATGGGCAGGTGGTCTACGCGGTGAGCCAATATCTGATCGTCGCGGAGATGGAATAGCATAAGGCTTCTAAAACCGGAACAGCTTGTGGCTGTCCGGTTTTTTGATACATTTTTTTGAACAAAAAGGGCATACTACTTCGCAAAAGAATCTCTGACATCGGGAGTTCTATAGCAGAAAGGGAGTATGGCAATGAATCAGATCAAAGGGAAATCGAGTATTGAATTGGAGAATCAAGTATATATTTTGAGCAGCGCCAGCATCGTGGGCAAAAAGGAGGGAGAGGGCCCTCTGGGGAACCTGTTTGACATGGTGGGGGAGGATGACCTCTTTGGCTGCAATACCTGGGAGGAGGCGGAAAGCAACCTTCAAAAAGATGCGGTGTATATGGCCTTGGGTAAGGCCGGCAGGAAACAGGAGGATATTCGCTACCTGTTTGCCGGAGATCTGCTCGGGCAATCGATTGCCACCTCCTTTGGGCTCTCCTCCTATCAGATTCCGCTGTTTGGCGTCTATGGCGCCTGTTCCACCTGCGGGGAATCATTGGCGCTGGGAGCGATGACCGTCTCCGCGGGCTATGCGGACTATGTGGCCTGCGTGACCTCCAGCCATTTTGCCAGTGCGGAAAAGGAATTCCGTTTTCCTCTGGAATACGGCAATCAGAGGCCGCTGTCCGCCAGCTGGACCGTCACGGGAAGCGGCGCTTTTATCCTGGGGGGCAAGCGGGAAAATGACTCTCAGGGGCGGCCTCCGAGAGCCGTGATCACAGGAATCACAGTGGGTAAGATCGTTGATTACGGACTGAAGGATTCCATGAATATGGGGGCGTGTATGGCGCCTGCGGCAGCGGACACTCTGGCGCAGCATTTTCAGGACTTTGGCGCGCAGCCGGAGGACTATGACAGAATCATCACCGGAGATCTGGGCAGCGTAGGACAGACCGTGCTGCTGGATCTGCTGCGGGATAAGGGCTACGACATCGCCAGACAGCATATGGACTGTGGAATTGAGATTTTCGACGCCCAGTCACAGGACACTCACGCGGGGGGAAGCGGCTGCGGCTGTAGCGCCGTGACTCTGTCCGCATATATTCTCAGGCAGCTCGAACAGCATCACTGGAAAAAAGTATTGTTTATGCCCACGGGAGCGCTCCTCAGCAAGACCAGCTTTAACGAGGGCAAGAGCGTGCCGGGAATCGCCCATGCTCTGGTGCTGGAGGCTCTGTAGGACCGGAAATATTACAAATTGGTTAAAAATATCACAAAAATAATTAAGATTTGGAATTCCTCTTGCATTGCCTGCCTTTTTTTAGTACAATGCTTTTCAAAAGGGTTGGAAGGCGGCGGGGAACATGCGCAGGATGGAATTCAAGATGGAGAGGCAGGGGCTTCTGGAGGTGGGCCAGGATGTGATGGTCACAGAGGGGCTCCTGCCCAGTAATTATTATTACACCATTGATCCCTGTCTGGCGATGTCGGCCAATATCCCCTTTCGCTATCGCTTGAAGTCCTCTGGGGGCAGAGTTATCGACATACAGGAAAAGCCCCGTGGCTTCTATGTGATGGTAGAGTTCGATGAGCCGGAAGTAGATATGACAAAATATGCGCCGTGATACATAAGGCATTACCGCCCTCAGGAATAGATTCATTGGTAATCGCAGATACTACCTGATATAAAGCTTTGTCGTTAGTAAGGCAGATGAAAAGGAGTGAAGCGAATGGATTATATCAATGCGTTTTGGGTTGGGGGATTGATCTGTGCTCTGGTGCAGATTTTGATGGAGAAGACGAAGATGATGCCGGGAAGAATCATGGTGCTGCTGGTAGTGCTAGGAGCATGTATCAGTGTATTTGGCTGGTATGAGCCCTTTCAGGAGTTTGCCGGCGCCGGCGCAAGCGTGCCGCTGCTGGGATTTGGCAACGTGCTGATGAAGGGAGTCAAGGAGGCCGTGGACGAACAGGGGCTTCTGGGACTGTGGGCTGGAGGCCTGAAGGCGGGAGCGGTGGGAACCTCCGCAGCGCTGATTTTCGGTTATCTGGCAAGCCTTGTTTTTAATCCCAAGGCAAAGAACTGAAAAGAATAATTTATGTATTTGAGAAACAAAGGATGAATGAGAAGCTATGTCCAGTTGGTTTATTTATGCGGGAATTTTAGTTTATATGGAGGCGGTCTTCCATCTGGGATGTTTTGGTCTTGTGGGGATTAATCCTGTATTTTTAATAGGCCTGATTACAATGATCGCTGCAATACAGGCGCTCATCAGTGGAAGTTTGCCCAGACGTAACCGATATCGGGCTTTCTGGGTTATGATGATATTGCAGTATTTGATCTTTTTTGTGCAAACGGTCTATTTTTGGATCTTTCAGCAGCCGTTGCAGATCAAAGCTATACTGGTGGGTGGACAGGACGCCCTGACCAATTATTGGCGGGAGGCTCTGAAGGGGCTGCTGCATGCGTCTCCACTGCTGATTCTGTTGGCGCTGCCGCTGATCGCATTAGGGATATGGAAGTATCTCACGACATGGGAGCTTCCCTACCTGTCTTCTATCAAAAGGCTGCGTATGGGGTTGATAGCGGGCGCCGCTCTGATCTACAGCATAACCGTCATACAGATCGGCAATGTGCTGGACACAATGTATGCCGAGGAATATCAGGAATTCTATGACCCTGTATTGGTAATGCGAGATATGGGAGTGCTTGCTCTGGTACAGCGGGATAGCTTTTATGAAATGGGAGAGCTGGCTTCTTCTCTGTGGGATCGGATGTCCGCTCCGGATGTCGGTTCGCAGGACCCTGACAGTCTGCTTGCCCGAGGGGATGGGGAGAGCGCTTCCACTGAGGAGAGTTTGCCCGATACGGAGCAGTGGACTGAGCCGGAGAGCAGTCCGGAGCCGACGCAGACGCCGGAGCCTGTTTTGGATACTTCGCCGCACGCATGGGATCTGGATATGGAGAAGCTGACGCAGCTGTCTCAGGACAACAAAGAGACCAGATGGCTGGTGGAGTATATACAGGGGCAGGAACCTACCAACCGCAACGAGTATACAGGTATGTTTGAGGGATATAATCTGATCTTTCTCACGGCGGAGGGCTTCTCCACCTATGCGATGCGTGAGGATTTGACGCCCACTCTGTACAAGATGGTCAACTCCGGTTTTGTGTTCAACAATTATTATGTGCCTGTATGGAGTACCAGCACTATTGACGGTGAGTACGTCAATATGACGGCGCTGATTCCCGATGGACAGTTCAGTCTGCGCACGAGCGCGGACAAGGGAATGGATTGGGCTTTTTCCCTGCCTCGCTTTTTTGCAAAGGAGGGGGTTTACAACTGGGCCTATCACAACAATACCCTCTCGTACTATGACCGCTATCGGACTCATCCAAACATAGGCTATGATTTCAAGGCCTCTAAGCTGGGAGATCTGCCAGAGTCCGAATATGGGGATAAATTATTCTATATGGAGCATGCAGGTGCATGGCCGGCCTCGGACTATGAGATGATGCTGGGTACGGTGCCGGAGTATGTCAACCTGGATCGCTTTAACGTGTATTACATGACGATCTCTGGCCATATGTATTATAGCTTTACCGGCAATCGAATGTCCAGTTGGCACAAGGAGGAGGTGCAAGGGCTGGATATGTCGGAGAACGGTCAGGCTTATATCGCCTGCAATATGGAGTTGGATAAGGCCATGGCGAATCTGCTGGAGCAGCTTGAAGCGGCGGGGCAGTTGGAGAAGACTGTGATCTGTCTCAGCGCCGACCATCATCCCTACGCTATGACACAGGAGCAGTATAATGAGCTGGCAGGCAAAGATCTGTCCAAGGATAATGACACCTACCGCAACAGCCTGATCCTGTGGAATGCGGCGATGGAGGAGTCGGTGATCGTGGATAAGGTGTGCGGCTCCATGGATCTGCTGCCCACGCTGCTCAATCTGTTTGGATTTGATTATGACTCTAGGATGTATGCGGGCAAGGATATTTTTTCTGATCATGAGGGCATGGTGATTTTAAAGGATCGCAGCTTTGTGACAGACACGGTGGCTTACGACCGTGGTGCCAAGACGACCACATTCCGAAAGGAGATGTCGGAGGAAGAGCAGGAGGCATACATGGATCAGGCCAAGCAGGAGGTGAAGAACCGCTATAATTTCAGCGCTTATATTCTGCGCAATGACTATTATAGATTGATCCGGCAATGCTTGGATGAGGAAAAGACAGCTTACAATCCAGAGCGGCCAGCGGAGGCCGTGCTCCCCTGGCCCACGCCGGAGCCTGTCGGTGGGGATGCTGCGGGGCAGTAGATGGTCATAGATTTTCGTAGGCAATATTTTTGCGGGACAGATATCCGGTGAAGGCTTTGTCCCAGATGATATCAGGCTCCTTGTTCATCACGAAGGTATGGTAGGCTGTCCCTGTTGTCAACAGGACATAGGAGCCGTCGTACTTGACAGTGAGCACGAAAGTCTTGATCTGTTCGGGAGTTAGATCGCAATGGTTGGCGGCAAGCAGCTTGCCCACCAGTTCCGGCTTGAGATGCAGGACAAATTTGAAATACAGCGGAGTGTGAGTGCCCTTGATCAGCTGGAACAGCAGTCCCTTCATCTCCTGCCAGAGAGCGAAGTCATAGGGGCAGAAGTCGGGGATACTCAGCTCCTCCGAGGTGTAGAAATCTCTGTTGACATGTCCGTCTATAGTGTAGGTGTGAGCTGTGGAGACGACAGCCTCCGCCAACAGGAATGGGTCGAAGCAATCTCCTGTTAGAAGTTGCGCCATGAAATTTTTGGTGTTGGTGATTTGTAGTGCCAGCATGTCAGTCAGCCTTTCCGGTGTATATATCTTGTCAGGGGGTGGCGGGGAAACCCGCGCCTTATTTCGGTGTGATTGAGGTTCAATGTCATTCATATGAATTGGAGACAGAGCTTTGACTGAAACGGACAGTTAGGGCATATACGCCTTCATAGTCCAGCTTTTCAAGCTCCTCCGGATGATCAAAATAATCTGCCGAATAGGAGATAACCCTGTCCTTGGCCGTCACGATCTGTAAGACCAAGGGGATTTCTTTCTCATAGGTTATTTCTGTCCTTGCGGAAAGGACAGAGGTGGCATAGCCCATGTCTGTAAACGCATCGTCCACTTCTCGCTCATAGGAAGTAGAACCGCCGTGGCGCTCACTCTGAAGCGCTACTCGAAGGCCCTCTGAAAGTCTGTCAAAATCAAGAGCGATACGGCCATGTTTATCGGAAAAGATTTGTCCGCCGCCTCCCATCTCCAGTTCCCAGTTGCCGTCTATCAGGCGATAGGAGTTGATCTGGATGCTCTGTACGGTATCATCCAGCGCAAAGTCAAAGATACGCTGTCCAGTATTTGCGCCAAGCAATTCGGCCAGTTGCTGTTCTTCCTCTGTTAGCTGCGCAGGTTCGATGTACAGCTTCGCTCCTCCAGCTCCCGATTCTCCAGAGCAGGCGCAAAGGCCCATGAATAATAACAACACTGACAGCGCATATAGTATCTTCCTCATATTTCAATCCTCCCAAGACGTAACATATGTAAAATTATTGTACCTTAATCCTGAGCGCTCAAGCGCACATTATATTCAGTGGAGTTAAATGCGAAATATTTTACTCATTGTAGCACAAACCAGAGCGCCAGTGCAAGTTCAATAAAGAAAATCGCGGGCATGCCGCAGACAAAGTACCAGTGTAGGGTCTTGTGGCGGAAGAGCTGCATTCCGGCGATGGAACCCAGGCTGCCGCCCAGAAGAGCGATTAAAAAGAGGGTTGCTTCAGAAATGCGCCACTCGTGCCGGATGGCTCTTTTCTTGTCCAGTCCCATGCTGGCAAATCCTGCCAGATTGATGCAGATCAGATATGCTATTATCAAATATGTCATATATTTTGTCCTGTCTTTTCTACTCACGAGCGGTTGGGCTCTACCTATACATTTAGCGTCGCTGTAGGAGAAGAAGAGCCGGAGAAGCTCTGCGGCTTCCGGCTCTTCGAAGCTTATAGATTTATTGTTTATTCACTTCCTGCATCTTCATGGCCCGAACCTTCAGAGACAGCCCGAACAGATTGATGAAGCCCTCCGCGTCGTGATGGTCGTACAGATCGCCGGTGGTGAAGGAGGCAATGCTCTCATTGTACAAGGAGTAGGGTGATGTGGTCCCGGCTTTGATGATATTCCCTTTGTAAAGCTGGAACTTCACTTCGCCGGTCACATATTCCTGAGTTTTCTCAATGAAAGCCTGCTCCGCTTCCCGCAGAGGGGTAAACCATTTGCCCTCGTATACCAGGCTGGCGAAACGGCTGCCCATCTCCTTCTTCAAGGCGTAAGTGTCGCGATCCAGAATCAATTCCTCCAGCTGTTGATGCGCCTCCATCAGGATCGTGCCGCCGGGGGTCTCGTAGACGCCGCGGGACTTCATGCCTACTACACGGTTTTCTACAATGTCGATGATGCCGATGCCGTGTTTGCCGCCCAGCTCGTTCAGCTTGCGGATAATGTCGGAGACTTTCATTTTCTCTCCGTTTATAGAGGCAGGTACACCCTTCTCGAAAGTTAAGGTCACATACTCTCCCTGCTCTGGAGCCTTCTGCGGGGTAGTGCCCAGTACCAGCAGATGCTCGTAGTTAGGCTCGTTGGCGGGATCCTCCAGCTCAAGGCCCTCGTGACTGATATGCCAGATGTTGCGGTCTCTACTGTAAGAGGAATCAGCGGAGAAGGGCAGGTCAATGCCATGAGCTTTACAGTAGGCAATCTCCGATTCGCGGGAATCCATGTTCCACTTGTCGCTTCTCCAGGCGGCAATGATCTTCAGGTCAGGAGCCAGAGCCTTGATGCCCAGCTCAAAACGAATCTGGTCGTTGCCCTTGCCGGTGGCTCCGTGGCAGATGGCTACAGCGCCTTCCTTGCGGGCGATCTCCACGAGCTTCTTGGCGATCAGAGGTCTTGCCATGGAGGTGCCCAGCAGGTATTTGTTTTCATAGACGGCGCCCGCTTGGACGCAGGGCATGATATACTCGTCGCAGAACTCGTCGATCACATCCAGAACATACAGCTTTTCCGCACCGCAGAATTTGGCTCTCTCCTCCAGGCCGTCCAGCTCCTCGGCCTGGCCGCAGTCGATACATACGCAGATGACCTCGTAGTCGAAGTTTTCCTTCAGCCACGGAATGATGGCGGTGGTGTCCAGGCCGCCGGAATACGCTAAAACTACTTTCTCTTTCATATTTTCTCCTTTCTCGCGTAACGCGAGCAGTTCCACGGCTCTATAATTTATAACCTGATTGGGCCAGATTCCTGCCGTGTCTGTGTGATTATGGTTGATTATATGTACTAGGGATACTATATACTTTTCGGAGTGAGATTGCAAGCCTTAATATTGAATAAAATAAACCCGTATTTTAGTATAAATCCTATAAAATATTCACATAAATGTATAAAACAGGGGCACATAAGTATAAATATGCATATTTGTGTGATGTTTCGGTTGAAAGTATTGGGAATTTTCCGCTTGCGTTAATTGCTCATACCTGTTATAGTATCCATATATCAAATGAATCGAGATAGTCACTTTTCATTTTCTGGCGTATTGCCCTTTTCCCTGTACGGATTAATGTATTTTAAGTGTATTTTTGCGCTCTTTTTTCGTGGTTCGTAGGTGAACAGGCGATTTGCTGGAGCAATTACACACAAGGAGATATGCCTATGAATCAATCAATTTCTGAGTCGCAGCACAAAGAGCCACTGTATATACGGGCCACGGGGAAACTGCCCTACACCCTGACCAACGACTATATGTTTAAGGCTTTGCTGCAAAAAAACGAAACTGTGTTAAAGCATCTGATTTGTTCGCTGCTGCGCCTGCGGTTGGAGGAGATACGGAGCGTGGAAGTCAAGAATCCTATTTTGCTGGGCACGGCCCTGACGGAGGATTTTGACAGCAAGACATTTATATTGGATATCAATGTACTGTTGAACAACCATACCTTGATCAATTTGGAGATGCAGGTGGCAGACTATAAGAACTGGCCGGAAAGGTCCATGACGTATCTGTGCCGCAACTTTGACCAGCTGCAGAGCGGGCATGATTATGTGGAGGTGAAACCGACCATACATATCGGCTTTCTAGATTTTACTTTGTTTCCAGAGCATCCGGAATTTTATGCGACTTATAAGATGATGAACGTGAAAACTCATCATATTTTTACTGACAAGATCGCTCTGAGTGTGGTAAACTTAAAATATATAGATATGGCTACACAGGAGGACAGGGAGTGGGAGACTGACCACTGGGCATCCCTCTTTAAGGCCACCACATGGGAGGAACTTAAGATGTTAGCAGAACGGAATCAGGTAATGGGAGAAGCGGTCAATACCATATATGAGCTTACAGCTGACGAAGCTATTCGCGAGCAGTGTAAGGCGAGGGAAAAACATATTAAGGAGATGAATACGATATTGAAAGAGCGTGAGATGGCAGAGCGGGCGAGAGATGCGGTTTCCAAACAACTGGAGCAGGCAGAGCAGCAATTGGAACAGAAAGATCAGCAGATTGCGAGGCTTTTGCGGGAAATCCAACTACTGAAGGGGACGCAGGATTAAGGGCGGCCGTCGCGGATAAAGAATATTAGCTAAGGCCACCGGATACGGAGAGGGTATCGGTGGTCTTTACTAATTAAATTAAAACGAGTGGGGATGGCATTTCTCCAGACAGAATTAAGTTGTATAGGCCAATGTCAAAATATACATAAATACTTAAAAATATACAATGGTTCTGATGAAAATAGAATAAATATGCAAAATCTTCTTGACTTTATACATGCTTTGTGCAATTATGAATAAAGCTGGCAGGAAGGAAACAGTTGTTTTTTACATAAAAATAGAGTATGATGGCAAGAGAGAACTTACCTAGCCGATTGCGAAAGCCAGTTACTATGCAAGTGTCATTGTGCACATTGTACATTCCAACGCAAGCACGCTCTCGCTCCGTTCTCACCGTAGCGGTACATAAGATGCTAAAATACAGCATCGAGGGTTGCTAGCAACCCTAGGTACCGACGGCTCGAAAGGGCATTGCTTATGGAATATACAATATACACAATTCGGTACTGTCGAAAAAGGGTTTCGCAATTGTCTAGAGAACTTACCTAATGAAAGGAAGAACGGTATGATTAGAGCGGGAATCATAGGGGCCACCGGGTATGCGGGAGGCGAATTGGTGCGCATATTGACAAGGCACAGGGATGTGGAGATCAGGTGGTATGGCTCCAGAAGCTATATCGATCAGAAATATTATCAGGTCTATCAGAACATGTTTCAAATAGTGGAGGATGTGTGTAAGGATGACAATCTGGCGCAGCTGGCCGAAGAGGTGGATGTGATTTTTACGGCTACGCCCCAGGGCTTTCTGGCTGGCATTCTGACAGAGGAGCTTTTGAGGAAGGTTAAGATCGTGGATTTGTCCGCGGACTACCGCATCAAGGATGTGGAGGTGTACGAGCAGTGGTATCAGATTGAGCATAAATCGCCTCAGTTTATCACCGAGGCCGTTTATGGTCTCTGCGAGATCAACCGGAATCAGATAGACAGTAGCACCAGACTGGTAGCGAACCCCGGCTGTTACACCACCTGCTCTATTCTGACGGCATATCCGCTGGTCAAGGAGGGGCTGATCGACGTGGACACGTTGATTGTGGACGCCAAGTCCGGCACTTCAGGGGCGGGGCGGGGTGCAAAGGTACCCAACCTGTACTGTGAGGTGAACGAGAACATCAAGGCTTACGGTGTGGCCAGCCACAGGCATACCCCGGAGATCGAGGAACAGCTGGGCTATGCGGCGGGGCGTCAGCTGACAATCAATTTTACGCCTCATTTAGTGCCCATGAACAGGGGCATCCTGGTGACAGAGTATGCAAAGCTGGTTCCTGGGGCGGGCGGTAGCCTGCCCACCTATGAGGAGATCAAAGCGGTATATGATAAGTATTATGCAGGAGAGCGTTTTGTCCGCGTCCTGGAGAAAGGCGTCTGTCCTGAGACGAAGTGGGTAGAGGGCAGCAATTATGTGGATGTGAACTTTGTCATAGATGAGCGCACGGGCCGGATTATCATGATGGGCGCTCTGGACAATCTGGTGAAGGGCGCGGCTGGACAGGCCGTGCAGAATATGAACCTGCTGTTTGGACTGCCCGAGAGCGAGGGCTTGGAGTTGGTGCCCTGTTTCCCGTAGAAGTGGCCGGATGATCTGTAAGGCGACCAACAACGCAACAGTATTTGCAGAGTGAGGATAGGAAGAGTGGAGCGCGGTGATGAATATTCTGATCAAACCGATGGAGTCTGATGATGAAATCAAGGGAAAAGCCTATGTACACTGGAAAGCCTGGCTGGAGGCGTATACGGGTCTTATGGATACCGACTATCTGGATAGAGAGCACACGCTGGAAAAATGTACGGATATAGCGTTTCGCTGGCGGGACAATCTCCTGGTGGCTAAGGATGGACAGCGAGTGGTGGGCTTTGTGGGATACGGCCCTGCCAGTGACGGGGCGTCGCCGGAGGCCGGTGAGGTATATGCTCTGTATATTTTGCGGGAATACTATGGCCGGAAAGTCGGCTATGCGTTGATGAACGCCGCTCTGGAGAAGCTTTCCGGGTACAAAAGTATTGTGGTGTGGGTGCTGAAGGGCAATCAGCGAGCCATTCGTTTTTATGAAAAGTGTGGCTTTCGGCCTGACGGGACGCAAAAGGAGATCGTGCTGGGCACTGTCAATATGGAGTTGCGGATGATATATGAGAACACACATACGGCGGAGGCATTGAAGCCGCATACAGAAAGGTCAGAGTGTGATGGGAAATGATAGCGCAACGAAAAACATATTTGAACAGGTGGAAAAAAATATAGACGATCTCGTGGTAAGTCGTGTAGATTGGTCTGCGTGTGCCTCTCAGGGGCAGCTTCGGGACGCAAGGGAGGGGAGACTGAGGTTACGTTTTTTCGACAGAGATGTTCCCCAAGAGTGGCTGAGGAATATTCAGGGGAAAAAAGTGCTCTGTCTGGCGGGCGCCGGCGGGTTACAGGCGCCGCTGCTCGCGTGCGCGGGGGCCGAAGTTACAGTGATTGATATCTCCAATAAAATGCTGGATAAGGACAGAGAAATCGCAGAGAATGAAAACCTGCGGATTGAATTGGTAAAAGGGAACATGTGCGATCTGTCAATGTTTGGCAATGGTAGTTTTGATTATGTTATCAATCCACCTTCATTAATGTACGTTCCCGATCTGAAGGTTGTGTTTGGGGAGTGTTATCGCGTCTTAAAAGAGAGCGGCGTCTTTATCATGATGGCTCCCAATCCGATCAATTATGTCTGCGACTATATTGACGATGAAAAAGGCGGATATTACAAGGCTGTACATAGGATGCCGTTTTGTTCCAGGGATTATGACGATTCGGACTGGATCGAGTACGGACACACGATGGAAGAGTATCTGGGTGGACTGATCAGCGTAGGTTTTTGCATCAACGGATATGTGGAATGTCAGATGGAGGATATAACGGAGTTACATTTTATGACGAGGGCAATAAAAGCTCTCTGATCTTATCTGGAAGCGTTTGTGAGAACCGTTTTTTATACAGGAAGGGAAAAGATAAATGCAGGAGAAACCATATACAATACGAACAATGACGGCGGAGGATTATGTGGGCTTGTATGCCCTGTGGATGACGATCAAGGGGTTTGGAATCCGCAGCCTGGACGATTCTCAGGAGGGTGTACAGCGTTTTTTGAGGAGGAATCCGGACAGCAGTGTGGTGGCTGTGGCGGCGGATGGGGCCATCGTGGGCGGTATTCTCTGCGGGCATGACGGCAGGAGGGGATGTCTGTACCATGTGTGCGTGCGGGAGGATTATCGGCGGCTGGGCATCGGCAAGGCGATGGTGGTACACTGCATGAAAGCCTTGAAGGAGGAGGGAATCAACAAGGTAAGTCTGATCGCCTTCACCCGCAATGATGTGGGCAACGCTTTCTGGAACACGATTGGCTGGACAAAACGGCAGGATTTGAACTACTATGATTTTACGCTGAATGAGGCTAATATCACAGCATTTAACCAGTGAGTCAATATGCGGAACTTGAATAAAAGGAGAACAGATATGAGACAGATCGAGGGCGGCGTGACCGCAGCGAAAGGCTTTGAGGCCGCGGGAGTGGAAGCGGCGGTGAAGTATCAGAACAGAAAGGATATGGCGCTGATCTACAGCACTTCTCCCTGTCGGGTGGCGGGGACTTTTACCAGCAATGTGGTGAAGGCGGCGCCTGTCAGATGGGATCAGGATGTGGTGGAGAAGTCCCCCTTTGCCCAGGCGGTGGTGGTAAACTCCGGCATTGCTAACGCCTGCACGGGTCAGGCGGGCATGGACTGCTGCAGAGCGGAGGCTGAGTGTGCAGGGAAGCTGCTGGGAATCCCTGCGGAGGCGGTGCTGGTGGCCTCCACCGGCGTGATCGGCATGGCTATGCCGGTGGATCGGCTCTGCGCTGGGATCGACAAGCTGGCGGCGGCTAAGGCACACACACGGGAGGCAGCTCTGGCGGCGGCTCAGGCCATCATGACCACCGACACCATATCCAAGGAGATCGCTGTCGAGGTACAGATCGGCGGCAAGACTGTGACCGTTGGCGGCATGTGCAAGGGCTCCGGCATGATTCATCCTAACATGTGTACGATGCTGGCCTTTTTGACCACGGACGTGAGTATCTCCAGAGAGATGCTGCGGCGGGCGGTCAGCGCCACCGTCGTGGACTCCTTTAATATGATCTCGGTGGACGGCGACACTTCTACTAATGACACATTGCTGGTATTGGCCAACGCTCAGGCGGGCAATGAGCAGATTGTTGGCGAGGGTGCGGACTATGACGCGTTCTGTCAGGCCCTGGACTTTATCACTGTCTATCTGGCCCGAAAGATGGCAGGGGACGGCGAGGGGGCAACCTGTCTGTTTGAGGCGAAGGTGATTGGCGTGGATACCAAAGAGCATGCTCGCACACTGGCCAAGTCCGTGATCTGCTCCTCCCTGAGCAAAGCCGCCATCTACGGCCATGACTGCAACTTTGGCCGCTTCCTTTGCGCTCTGGGATACAGCGGCGTCAGCTTTGACCCGAACAGGGTGGATCTGTGGTTTGAGAGCGAGGCGGGCAAGGCTGTGGTATTCAGCCAGGGAAGCCCAGTGTCCTACAGCGAGGAGGAGGCCACGGAGATTCTCTCCGCCCCCGAGGTCACGGTGGTGGCGGATATGCATATGGGCGATGCGGAAGCCACGGCCTGGGGGTGTGACCTGAGCTATGACTATGTGAAGATTAACGCGGATTACCGCTCATAAGAGTGTGACGAGCTGGCCGCAGACAACAGATTATAATACAAGGAGGGTATCTATGAGCAAAGTAAATATTTCAGACGCAGTGCGCTATATCGGCTGTGACGACCATGAAATCGATCTATTTGAGAGCCAGTATCAGGTTCCCAATGGGATGTCCTACAACTCTTATCTTATTCTGGATGACAAGATCGCCATTATGGACACGGTGGACGCCAGAGCGGGAAAGGAGTGGATGGATCATTTGGAACATGAGTTAGGCGGGCGGGTTCCTGACTATCTGATCGTGTCCCACCTGGAGCCGGATCATGCAGCCAACCTTCAGAACGTGTGTGAGAAATACCCGCAGCTGCGCATTGTGAGCAATGCCAAGGCATTGGGGATGTTGCCTCAGTTTTTTGACATGGATTTCGCTGACCGCAGGATAGAAGTCAAGGAGGGAGATACCCTGTCTCTGGGCAGTCACAGCCTGAGCTTCTATATGGCTCCCATGGTGCATTGGCCGGAGGTCATGGTTACTTATGAAAGCACAGAGGGGATACTGTTCTCCGCGGACGGCTTCGGCAAATTCGGTACACTGGATACCCAGGAGGACTGGGACTGTGAGGCCCGTCGGTATTACATGAACATTGTGGGCAAATACGGCGCTCCCGTACAGGCGTTGCTGAGAAAAGCGTCCGCTCTGAATATTCGGACGATATGCCCGCTGCATGGTCCAATCTTAAAGGAAAATCTGGCACATTATCTGGAAAAATATGATATTTGGTCAAGCTACCGGCCGGAGAACGAGGGGGTTACCATCGCCTGTGCTTCAATCCACGGCAACACGGCGGCGGCGGTCAGGGAGCTGGCGGCTATGCTTGAGGAGAAGGGACAGAAGGTTTCCGTTTTCGACCTGGCCAGGGACGATATGGCGGAGGCGATAGAGGACGCCTTTCGATATGACAGGCTGGTATTGGCGGCGGCCACCTATGATGGCGGTCTGTTCCCGTGTATGGAGGATTTTCTCTATCATCTGAAGCTGAAGAACTATCAGAAGAGGACAATTGGTATGATTGAGAATGGCTCCTGGGCGCCCATGGCTGGCAAGCTGATGCGGGAGTATGTGGAGGGTTTTAAGGACTGTGTGGTGTTAGAGCCGGTGGTTACAATCAAGTCTCTCCTGAATGACGTCAGCAGGGCGCAGCTTGGGGCATTGGCTCAGGCGCTGGCGCTGGAAGAGCGATAGGATAGAGGAGATATTGACATGCCTCCTCAAATGTAGTAAACCAGTAGGGGGAAGATTTTCCGATTTGCCGGACAGCAATTGTGGAGGGCATGTAAGGCATGTGGATTAAGAAAGGAAATTGGACACAGATGGAAAAGGATATGGAGCTGGTGATGCATAAGGCGGAGACGCTGATCGAGGCATTGCCATATATTCAGAAATTCAATCGCAAGATCATTGTGGTCAAATATGGCGGCAGCGCCATGAGCAACGAGGAGCTGCAGAAAAATGTCATCAAGGACGTTACCCTGTTGAAGCTGGTGGGCTTTAAGCCCATCATCGTCCACGGCGGCGGCAAGGAGATCAGCCGCTGGGTGGGCAAGGTGGGCAAGGAGGCCCAGTTTATTAATGGTCTGAGAGTCACAGACGCAGAGACCATGGAGATAGCGGAGATGGTGCTGGGCAAGGTCAGCAAGGATCTGGTGACCATGGTTCAGGAGTTGGGCGTCAAGGCCGTGGGAATCAGCGGCAAGGACGGCGGCCTGCTCACCGTGGAAAAAAAGTATGCGGACGGTCAGGATATCGGATTCGTGGGCAATATCACTGAGGTGAATCCCAAGGTGCTCTACGATTTGCTGGAGAAGGACTTTCTGCCCATCGTGGCGCCCATTGGTCTGGATGAGCATTTTCAGACTTACAATATCAATGCGGACGACGCCGCATGTGCTATTGCGAAGGCGGTGGGAGCGGACAAGCTGGTATTTCTCACCGATATCGAAGGGTTGTATAAGGACCTGAATGACAAGTCCAGCTTTATCTCGCGCCTGTCGGCTTCGGAGGCGGACGAGCTGATAAACGGCGGCTTCATCGGCGGCGGCATGCTGCCCAAGCTGTCCAATTGTACCTCCGCAATCAAGAGCGGCGTAAATCGGGTGCATATCCTGGATGGCAGGGTTCCCCACAGCCTGCTGCTGGAGATTTTCACTCACAGCGGTGTGGGAACGGCGATTATCAATGATGAGGAAATCGGAGGAATGCCCCAATGATGAAGGAGTATATCGAGGAGGCGGAGAGAGCGCTGCTTCACACTTACAATCGCTATCAGGTAGTGCTGGACAGAGGCGATGGCGTGTATCTCTATGATATGGAGGGCAAGCGATATCTGGATTTCGTGTCGGGAATCGCGGTGTTTGCCCTGGGGTATAATAACAAGGCGTACAATGACGCGCTGAAGGCACAGATTGATAAGCTGATACACACCTCCAACTACTATTATAACATGCCTGCGATCAAAGCGGCCAGGATGCTTAAGGAAGTGTCCGGTATGGACAGGGTATTTTTTACTAATTCCGGAGCGGAGGCCGTTGAGGGGGCGATTAAAGCGGCCAGAAAGTATGCGTATTTAAAGGACGGATGCACGGATCACGAGATTATTGCCATGGAGCACTCATTCCATGGCAGAACCATGGGCGCGCTCTCTGTGACGGGAAATCCCAAATACAGGGAGGCCTTTGAGCCCATGATCGGCAATATCCGCTTCGCGAAGCTGAACGACTATGACAGCGTACTTGCCCAGGTGACGGACAAAACCTGCGCAGTCATATTGGAGACTGTTCAGGGGGAGGGCGGTATATATCCCGCAGGGGAGGATTTTCTGCAAAGCTTGCGGAAGCTCTGCGATGAGAGAGATATTCTGTTGATTCTGGATGAGATTCAATGTGGTATGGGGCGCACTGGATATATGTATGCCTGGCAGCGCTATGGTGTGAAGCCGGATATCATGACTACGGCCAAGGCGCTGGGCTGCGGCGTGCCTGTGGGAGCTTTTCTGATGACGGAGAAGGTTGCGCAGCACTCTCTGGCGGCTGGCGACCATGGCACTACTTATGGTGGCAATCCTCTGGCAGCTGCGGCGATTTGCAAGGTACTTGAACTGTATGAGGAGCAGAAGGTGCTGGAAAACGTGCGGGAGACAGGGCGCTATCTGGCTGAAAGGCTGGAGGAGCTGGTTCGCTGGCACGACTGCATCGAGACGCGCCGAGGCGTGGGACTGATGCAGGGGCTGGTGTTTCACAAGCCTGTGGGTGAGATCATTAAACGGGCGCTGGATAAGGGTTTGATTCTGATCAATGCAGGCCCCAATATTATCCGTTTTGTCCCCGCGCTTGTAATTGGCAGGGGAGATGTGGATGCAATGATTGAAATATTGGATACCTGTATTGAGGATTAGCATTCCATAGGGGGTATTATGCATTTTTCAAAAAAATTTGTTTCTGTCATTATCTTATGTATGCTGACAGCGGTGTTTTTTGCCTACAGCCTGATCGATTGGAACAGCGAGGACATCGAGGAAAGTTCGTTGGCTTTGCTGAACCATAAGGAGACGATCCGTTTCTGGTATGGAGACGAGACGTTGTCGGATTATGTCAGCAGTGCTGCGGTAGCCTTCGGTGAGGCTAACAATGTCAGAGTGCTTCCTTATTATGTGGCGGAGAGCGACTATCTGGAGGCCATAAACAGAGCGACCCTGAGTGAAGGCACAGATACCGTGACTGGTCCGGACGTGTATCTGATCAGTCATGATCTGCTGGAAAAGGCTTATCTGGCAGGTCTGGCAGTTCCCATTGAGGACAGGGCGGGAGTGGTGAACGAAGCGCATTTTCCCCAAGCGGCGTTGTCGGCGGTAACCTACCAGGGTAAGCTGGTGGCTTACCCCCTGTATTATGAGACAAGCGCGCTGCTGTACAATGAGACTTATCTGTATGAATGGGCTCGGCAACAGGCTGGGAAAGCGGATGGCGAGGGCAATTATGAGGGAGAAGAGGGAGAGTTTGAAGAGCTGGAGGAGCTCCCCGATGATGAGAATTCCCCTGTTATCTATGACGAGGAGACTCTGGCCATACGGACCGAGCAGTTTTTTGCCGAGGCGGTGCCCGCTACTGTGAGCGATATTCTTCAGATGGCGGATACCTTTGATCCGCCGGAGTCGGTGAGTATTTTTTCCTGGGATGTATCGGATATCTTCTACAACTATTATTTCGTGGGAAATTATATGAATGTGGGTGGAGAAGCAGGGGATGACAGGAACCAGATTAGTGTGAACAATCAGGAGGCGATAGACAGTCTGCGGATATATCAGGGGTTGAATCAGTTCTTCTCCATTGACTCATCCACTGTGTCCTACACATCTGTGTTGCAGGATTTTCTGGAGGGGAAGCTGGTATTCACGATCGCGACCACGGATGCGGCTGCGGCGCTGGCCAAGGCCAAGGAGGAAGGGAGCTTTGCCTATGATTACGGTGTGGCCCTGATTCCAGACCCCAGCGATACGCTGGAGGGAAGATCCATGTCTGTGACCAGTGCGGTGGCGGTCAACGGCTATTCCAGACATCGGGAGCTTGCCAATGCGTTTGCGGCGTTTTTGGTGAATGATTATGCCGATAATCTGTATGAGCATACAGGGAAAGCCTCAGCTAACAGGAATGTCAATCAGGACAATGGGGCGCTGCAGATATTTCTGGAGGAGTATGAGAGCAGCATGCCGTTGCCCAAGCTGATGGAGGCCAGCAACTACTGGATTCAGTTGGAGGTGTTGTTTGCCAAGGTGTGGAATGGCGACGATATCAGTAGTCTGGTGCAGCAGCTCGATCAGCAGATGCGCACACAGATCGGGGAACATTGAGAACAGCATTCTGTATACGGAACCAATCATCTGGATATCCTACTACCATGCGATAAAGCAGGAAAGGATAGATAAGGATGATTGGTTTTTTTATTGCTTTGATTTCCGGTGCATTGATGAGCATTCAGGGAGTGTTTAACACCCAGGTTACCAAGAGCTCCAGTATATGGGTTGCCAGCGCTTTTGTTCAGTTCACGGCATTGCTGGTATGTCTGGGTGCGTGGCTGTTTACAGACAGAAGCAGTCTGCTGGCCCCGCTTAAGGTGGAGCCAAAATATATGTTGCTTGGCGGGGCAATTGGCGCGTTCATCACCTACACGGTAATTAAGAGCATGGATGCGCTGGGACCTGCCCGAGCGGTTATGCTGATTGTGGTAGCTCAGCTTCTGGTAGCCTATATTATTGAGCTGCTTGGCTGGTTTGGCGTAGAGCGGCAACCGTGGGAGTGGCGCAAGGCCATAGGCATGGCCATCGCGGTCACAGGTATCATCGTCTTTAAATGGAAATAGTGAGCTGCTTAGAAAATTAAGTAATTTTTAAGGTTTTTCTACTTGTCAAGGGAAAATACTTCCTATACAATAAAAATGTCAGTGTAGAGAGGCATTCCGAGTACCGCAGGGAAGGGAAAGGAACAATGACAAATAGAAAGAGTAATACGTTAATTCTTGTTGGATTTATGTTGCTGCCTCTCCTGAGCGGATGTGGGAGAGACAGGGAGATACTGTACTTTGGCGGGGAAGCGTCTGTCGGATCAGGTGTACAGGTCACGGAGGAGCCGGAGTCTGTGAGGGACAGCGGAGAGGCATCTCAGGCGGTGTCCGGTCAGATTTATGTGCATGTCTGCGGGCAGGTACGCCAGCCGGGGGTAGTGAAGTTGCCCGACGGCAGCCGCGCATGGGAAGCGGTGGAGGCAGCCGGCGGATTGACCGAAGAAGCACAAGAGGCGGCAGTGAATCTGGCGGCTGCGCTGCGAGACGGGGAGAAGCTGTATATACCGTGCGTGGGCGAGTATGTGGAAGAGGCGGCGAACAGTGGATTGATTAACCTGAACACGGCGGATGTGGACAGGTTACAGACATTGTCGGGAATCGGTGAGAGCCGCGCCGCGGATATAGTGTCATACAGGGAGCGGCATGGAGCCTTTCGAACGATAGAGGAAATCATGCAGGTGCCAGGCATCAAGGAGAGTATTTATGAGAAGATCAGAGACCAGATAACAGTAGACTGATATGGGGGAAGGACGGTTGACAGAATGGCTGTAAAAAGAGCTTTGGTAGTGGATGACGAGAAACTGATTGTGAAGGGAATCAGGTTTAGTTTAGAGCAGGATGAGATGCAGGTGGACTGTGCCTACGACGGAGAGGAAGCGCTGGAGCTGGCCAAGGCGAACCGCTATGATATCATATTGCTGGACGTCATGTTGCCAAAGCTTACTGGCTTCGAAGTATGCCAGCAGATCAGGGAGTTTTCCAATGTTCCGATTATCATGCTAACAGCCAAGGGTGATGATATGGATAAGATTCTGGGCCTGGAATACGGCGCAGATGACTATATTACCAAGCCGTTCAATATCCTGGAGGTAAAAGCGCGCATCAAGGCTATCATGCGCCGCATAGAACCTAAAAAGGGGCAGCAGGAGCCACAGAAGAGTCTGGTCAGCGGCGAGATGCGTCTGGATTGTGAGGGAAGAAGGGCTTATGTGGCTGGTCGGGAGATCGGCCTGACAGCCAAGGAGTTCGAGGTGTTGGAGCTATTGATGACCAATCCCAACAAGGTCTACAGCAGGGAGGCTCTGCTGCGGCTTGTGTGGGGCTCTGATTATCCGGGGGATGTGCGCACTGTGGATGTACATATCAGAAGACTGCGGGAGAAGATTGAAAGCAATCCCAGCGAGCCTCAGTATGTTCATACTAAATGGGGAGTGGGATACTACTTTTATAATGTATAAGCCATGATAAAAAATTATTTGGAAAAAATAAAAGAGTTTTGTCGCCTCTACCTAAGCCTCCGCAGTCTTAGAGTGCGGCTCTTCCTGATTGTGTTGGTGGTCGGGATCATTCCCAGCGTTGCCATGCGCTATGGAATCATGAGGAATTATGAACAGCGCGCGGTGGAGTTGCGCACGGTGACAGTTCAGAATCAGTTGAAGATTCTGGCAGACCATCTGATTAACGAGGACTATCTGAACACCAGAAGCTCTCCGGTAATCAACGCGGAGCTGGAGATGTTGTCCAATCTGTATGATGGTCGAGCACAGGTAATCGGTGGAAACCTGAAGGTGATCAAGGATACATATGGTATCAGCGAGGGAAAGACGATTATCTCAGAGGAAGTGATCAGATGCTTTATGGGAGAGAACATTTCCAATTATGATGACCGCAACGGATATATCGAAGTGGCAATTCCCATCATTGACAACCGCAACAGCAGTGACGGTGAGAGCGCGCCAGCTGGCGCTGTCGTGACAGGCGGCGTAAAGCAGCCGGACCCTCGTGTCAAGGGAGTGATGTTGACGAGCATTTCCACGGAGTATATCTGGGATACCATGGCCATTCTGAGCCGTAAGGCCATGATTCTGGAAATGTTGATGATTATGACGATTGTTGTCATTGCCCTGTTGTTGTCTATTGTTCTGACTAGGCCTTTTGAGCGGGTTACCAAGGCCATCAATGAGGTGAAGGCGGGTTATAGCAATGAGAGCATCTCTGTTCCCGACCTGGCGGAGACCGATCACATTGTCGAGGCGTTTAATCAGCTGTTGCAGCGCATGAAAGTGCTGGATGATTCCCGTCAGGAGTTTGTCTCCAATGTGTCCCATGAATTGAAGACCCCACTGACCTCCATGAAGGTGTTAGCTGATTCTCTGCTGGTTCAGGAGGATGTTCCGGCAGAGCTCTATCAGGAGTTTATGGAGGATATCGTATCGGAGATTGACCGTGAGAATCAGATTATTACGGATCTGCTGACTCTGGTTAAAATGGATAAAAAGGTGTCAGACCTCAATATCGCCACCATCAATATCAATGATCTGACAGAGTTGATACTCAAGCGGCTGCGGCCCATCGCCCGCAAAAAGGATGTGGAAGTGATCTTTGAGAGCGTGCGACCGGTTGTAGCCGAGGTCGACGAAGTTAAGATGACGCTGGTCATGTCCAATCTGGTAGAAAATGCTATTAAATATAATAAGGAGCACGGCTGGGTCAAGGTGGTGTTGGATGCGGATCACCAGTATTTTACCTTTGAGGTCAGCGACTCCGGCATAGGAATTCCTGAGGAATCTCTGGCGCAGATATATGAGCGCTTTTATCGGGTGGAGAAATCGCACTCGCGGGAGATCGGCGGCACGGGACTGGGGCTGGCCATCACTAAGAGCGCGGTGTTGATGCATCGGGGAGCCATCACAGTAACCAGCACGGAGGGGGAGGGATCTACTTTTCTGGTTAAGATTCCCCTGAGCTATATTGCGCAATAGCGATATTGACGCAGTGTGAGGCGTGCAGATAGATGCAGGCTTTGTAAGTTAAAGATAAAGATGGCCAACTAAAGTTATACATGGAGAGGTAAAAATGAAGCGGATCATGGCGATGCTTTTCGGATTGGCCTGTCTGATGTTATTGACTGCCTGCGGTGAAGAGCAGATAGACCAGACCAAAGTATACTCAGTGTATTATGTGAGTAATTCGGAAACTAAGATAGAGATGCATGAGTATTATATGATGGCGGAGGAACTGGAGGACCAGGTGGCGGAGCTCTTGGCGGCGCTCGCCGCCACTCCGTCCAAGCTGGAATATAAGGCTCCTCTTGCCATGGGGTTCCAGGTGCAGAGTGCGGAAGTGAATATGGGAAAAGTGCATCTGGATGTGTCGGAGGAATATAATGATCTGTCCGTGACCACAGAGGTGTTGGTGAGAGCGGCCATTGTCAGGACCTTGACGCAGATCAATCAGATTAATTTTGTGTATATCACGGTCAATGGCAATCCGCTGCTGGACTCTCTGGGAAACATCGTGTCCACGATGAACCGCGACCAGTTTGTGGAGAATGACGGCAATGCCATCAACACCTATGAGGAAGTGAAAATAAAGCTCTATTTTGCCAATGAAGCAGGTGATCAGTTGATTGCCGCCAACCGCACCCGAGAATACAGCACGAACATCTCTCTGGAGAAGCTGATTGTGGAGGAGTTAATCAAGGGTCCAAGCGCGAGCGGACTGTATCCGACGATCAATCCCTCCACCAAGGTTGCCAGCGTGACGGTCAGAGATGGCGTGTGTTATGTGAATCTGGATGATACATTTCTGACGCAGCCGTATAATGTGTCAGCGGATGTGACGATCTACTCCATCACCAATTCCCTGGCTGAACTGAGCAATGTGAACCGCGTCCAAATATTCATCAATGGAGACAATACTGTGACCTACCGCGAAAAATACAGTTTTACGACATATTTTGAACGCAATCTGGATATTGTCACCACACTGGAGTAGGGAATCGAAATGGAAAGAATTGAGATGGAGAGAGCGCCCGCTGTGGCGGGCAGATGGGAGTTGGAGTGAGAAAAATAAAGCGTCCGCTCTTATGCGGATGCCTGATTGTGATCGCGGTCATAGTGCTTTGCCAGAGCATGGTTGACCCGCCGCCCTGGGAATCGCGTTTATCTGAGCAATTACAGTCAGCTCAGGGCTTGGCGGGAGCGCCAGTGACCGTGATCGGTCAGGTGTATGAGAAGGAAGTCCGTACACTGTATGGACAGGAAGTTCTGTTTCTTTATCTGAAGTCTGTCACCGTATCGCCTGATACGGAATCAAGGGACGGAGAATCGTATCCGGATATTTCCGAACAAATCATAGAGGAGAAACTGATATGCCAGTTGGAGGTGAACCAGCCGGCTTCTTTTGGCGTGTCCGCAGGAAGTCAGAGCGGGCGGGAGGACATGGCGTCCGCTCTGGAGAGGCAGATATGCCTGGGAAGCAGGGTCGCAGTGCAGGGAAAGCTGGAATTGTTTGTACATGCCACCAATCCGGGAGAGTGGGACAGCGCGGATTATTATCTCATCAGCGGTGTCGCGGGTCAGCTGAAGCAGGCGCGACTGCAGGGCAGCGACGGGGGGAGGTGGCTCATCAGGGAATGGCTGCACAGATGCCGTTTGTGGCTCAAGGAGCGACTCTATCGGGCGCTTCCGGAGAAGGAAGCCTCCATCCTGTCCAGGATGCTGTTGGGAGAAAAGCATGGGCTGGATCGGGAGGTGAAGGAGTTGTATCAAAACAACGGCATTGCTCATGTGCTGGCGATCTCAGGGCTGCACATCACCCTGCTGGGCATGGGGTTCTACCGGCTTCTGCGGCGGTGCGGCTGTCCTATTGTGCCTGCGGCGATAGCCGGCGGTTGTATGATCCTGCTCTATGGGTGTATGGTGGGCTGGGGGATATCGGCTGTTCGGGCCATCGGGATGTATCTGCTGCGCATGCTGGGAGAGATATGGGGCAAACACTATGATATGCTGACGGCCATGGGTGTGCTGGCGGCGGGCATGGTGTGTCGTAACCCCAGGCTGGCGTATCACTGCGGCTTTCTTCTGTCCTTTGGGGCGGTGGCGGGAATGGGACTGATCTATCCGGCGCTGGAGAAGATGCCGGTCTGTGAGAGGCTGGAGACGGTGATTCGCAGGAGAAGGATGGGCGGAAAAGATGGTAGTGCGACAGGAGGGCTGCTATTCCTGCGGGGACTGCTGCGGAGTCTGACAGCCAGTCTGTCCATCACACTGGCCACCTTGCCCATACAGCTATATTTTTTCTATCAGATTCCTGTCTATAGTACGCTGCTGAATCTGGTGGTATTGCCGTTGATGGGACTGCTGTTGACGGGCGGGCTGGCGCTGATGGCTCTGCCAGTCGCATCGCCGCTGCGCTGGGGTGTCGGAGGGATACTGGCTCTGTATGAGGGGGTATGCCACATGGCGGAGTGTTTGCCGGGACATCTGTGGATCGCGGGACGTCCTGACTGGTGGCAGATTGCAGTGTACTATGGGCTTCTGACCGCGGCGGTCATTCTCCTTGGACGCTGTGCCAGAGTGAGAGCTCAGAACCAGGTAGGCAGTGGAAGAGCGTGTGAGAGGACTCGGTCTGATTGTGACGAGGCAGAGAAACAATCCGGTCCTGGAAGCATGGAGGTAGGATGGATATTCAGCTTGCTTAGCTGCTGGGGCAGTAGAGTGAGTCTGCTCATATTGACTGTGGCGGTCATTATCTTGACAAGGCGCTGGGACGGCGGCATGAGGATGACAATGCTGGATGTGGGACAGGGAGACTGCATCTGCGTGCGCACTTCCCAGGGACAGGTCTATCTCTTTGACGGGGGTAGCAGCAGCCGCAGCAGGGTGGGGAAATATGTGTTGATTCCCTACCTCAAATATCAGGGTATCCGCTCGGTGGACGGTATCTTTATCTCCCACGCGGATCAGGATCATGTGAATGCGATTCGGGAGCTGCTGACAGACAGCGAGGGCATCCGTCTGAAGGTACTGTATCTGCCCAGGCTGGGACAGGCGGCGACAGAGCAACTGGAGGAGCTGACCTCGCTGGCTCACGAGGCGGGATGCCGTGTGGAATATCTCGCTCAGGGCATGGGGTGGCAGCAGGGAGAGCTCCGACTGACCTGCCTGTGGCCAAGAGCGGGCTACGCGGGTGAGAGCAACGCGGCCTCTGCCTGCTATCTGCTGGAGGATGGGGAGTTCACGGCACTGTTGACCGGAGATGTGGAGGGCGAGGGGGAACGGGGATTGACCGCCTGTCTGGAGTCTTTATCCGTGTGCGATCTGGATGTGCTCAAGGTGGCGCATCACGGCTCTCGATACTCCACCACGGACGCTTTTCTGCAAAGCGTAGCTCCGAGGCTGGCCCTGATTTCCGCAGGGCGGGACAACTCCTACGGTCATCCGCACAGAGAGCTCCTGCAACGGCTGGAGGAAAACGGCTGCACGGTAGTGCAGACTCCGCAGAGCGGCGCTGTTACCATACAGGTGGGCGGAAAGGCGGGGGCAAACAGATGGCGAATATGGACTTATTTGAAATCGGGATACCTAAAATTCTCTTTTGGTGTATAATGGAGGTATCAGAGCAGATCATAGAATGGAGAGAGCAACATGAGTAAGACAGTACAGAGGGGGTATTCTCCCAATGATCAGACAGAATTTTATGGCAAGGCGTTCCCGAAGCTCCTTGCGGCGGGGCAGGATCTACACTATCTGCTGGACAGGGGTTACCCTATCAAGGGGGCTTCCACCTTTGTGGGCAATCATTTTCTGCTGTCCGAGAGACAGAGACTGGCGCTGGCGAGGGGCATATCCTCCACCAAGAGCATTGAGAACCGCAGGTACAAGGAACGACATACGCTTCCCTCGGGCAGCACAGTAAGCATCGACGGCTTTAATACGATCATCACGCTGGAGGTCGCCCTGTCCGGTTCTCTGCTGCTCAAGTGTATGGATGGCACAGTGCGGGATCTGGCGGCGCTCAGAGGCACTTACCGTCTGATTGACAAGACGGAGCAGGCCATCTCGATGATCGGCGGGATGCTGGAGCAGCTTGAGATTGGCGGGGCGGCATTCTATCTGGACGCCCCTGTCTCCAATTCGGGGCGGTTGGCGGAGCAGATACATACGGTACTTCGGCAGGCCCCCTATGAGGTGCGGGTCGAAGTGATTCACGATGTGGACGTTACGCTGGAAAAGCTCGATAACGTGATCACCAGTGACGCTATCATTCTGGACAAATGCATCAGCTGGATCAATCTAAACAGCAGAATGATCGAGGAGAATATAGGAGCGTACCCCTATGTGGACTTCTCTGTTCTGAACAGTTTCTAAAGCAGTATTCTAAGCTTACAGGATTTCTGCCCAAAGAATTGCCTATAACGCTGTTACAGGCGGGATTGATGACTGGTGCAGGACTGTGTAACGAACGCGCGACAGCGCGGGGAAAACGTATGATATAGAGGAGGCAATAGTTATGAGCATAAAGAGATCAGACAGGCATCTGATATTGATGGTGGATCTGTTTGGCTGTCCCAACCGCTGCCGGCACTGCTGGCTGGGGCATATGCCCAACAGACGGATGGAGGAGGGGGCGGATGAATGGATATTCCACTTTTTTGAACCCTATTTTGAGAACATTACTTTCTACAGCTGGATGAGGGAGCCGGATTACTGTGAGGATTACCGGGAGCGTTGGAGGCGGGATATTCGTCTTTCCAGAGGGATCATGCCCCAGCGATTTGAGCTGGGCAGCTTTTGGCGGATTGTGCGGGACGAACAGTATGTGAAGTTCCTGAAGGAATTGGGAGTACAGAAGGTGCAGCTCACCTTTTTTGGCCTGGAGGAGCTCACAGACAAATATGTGGGCAGAAAAGGCGCTTTCAAGGAGCTCCTGCAGACTACGCAGATCCTGATCGAGAACGGAATAACACCCCGCTGGCAGGCGTTTATCAACGAGGAAAATAAGGACGATGTGGCGCAGCTGCTGCCTCTGATTGAGGAGCTGAAGCTGGATGAGAAATGCGCCGCCCTGGACGCTCCGTTCACGTTTTTTATACATGAGGGGTCCTGTGACGGGGAGAACCGCAAGCTGTATGATATTCGGATTAGAAAGCAGGATGTCCCGCAGGAGTTGATTCCCTATTTTCAGAATTGGGAGAACATAAAAGCGGAGAGGGAATGGTGCGAACTGCTCGGAGCGGATGAAAACAGCGTGGTCTACCACAATGAGGAGGAGATCGATCTGTTTATCTCCAACCAATATGACGTATTCTATAATTTTACCCATATGTCGCCGAACTGGAGGATCGGCAATCTCAAAACGGACGACCGGGACGAGCTGGTTCGCAGGATCGTGGAGGAGGATACTCAGGCGCTGAATCTCGCGAGAAACATCAGCCTGCGGGAGCTGGTGGAAAGATACGGCGACCCTGCGTCGGACAGACTGTTTGGGCGGGGGGATTATACGGAATATCTGCTGAATTGCTATGTGGACGGACAATAAGGAAGAGCTATTTCTGAACGGTTCCTAAATATTGCGGAGGGAGGATTTGGGACTATGGAGAACAAACCCTGTCACAGAATCGCTGTTCTGGCGGACACCCATGATCTGTTGCGGCCCGAGGTGACGCAAATACTGAAAACCTGCGAAATCATCCTGCACGGAGGCGATCTGAGCAGTCCGAGGATACTGGAGGAGCTGGAGCGGATTGCTCCGGTCTACGCGGTGCGGGGCAACAACGATAAAGAGTGGGCGGAGGGCATGGCCCAGGAGTTGGAGATCATGCTGTTTGGCCTGCGCATCTATATGGTACACAATCAGAAACACAGAAAAGAGGCGCTGGAGGGAATCGATCTGTTTATCTATGGTCACTCCCACCGATATGTGCAGGAGACCGTGGACGGCGTATGCTTTCTGAATCCCGGCAGCTGCGGGCCCAGGCGGTTCCGCCAGCCGGTGACCATGGCGGTCTTACAGGTGCCGGAGGGCGGCGGAGCATGGAGTGTGGAGAGAGTTGACCTGACAGACGGGGCGGACTCGGGTACGCCGCCCAGAGGTCTGACTCAGGACAATCTGGAACAGACGGTGCAGTCCATTCTGCGAGATATGAAAGCGGGGAAAAGGGTGGAGAAGATCGCCAGTCGGCTGGGGCTTGAACGCGAATTTGTGGAGCAGGTCTGCCGGATCTATGTGACTCATCCCGGCGTGGACGCCCAGGGAATCGTGAGCAAGATGGAGGTCAACGCACTGTTTAAGCGCCGGCCGCCCTCCGGACAAGCGGACAGTCGCAGAGAGTGAAAATTGGGTTCTTTTTGACTCAACTGACAGTTTGGACGGCTGATTCTACCGGATTTGTAGCATATCAACTGTCGGTTCATGTTAAAAACATAAAAAATTCTGTACAGTTGATAGTGAATTGCGAAACTCTCTCCGCAAGTGACGGGACTGGTCAATATATACAAAAACGGGCTCCGATGCAGTGGCAAGTCGCCCTTATTTTGTATATATTGCCCATTCCCTGTTCCAGAAAAGAGTCGTTTCGCAATCAACTATGTACAGTTGATAATAAAAGGAGGGTTCCCGAAATGAATCAGCAAAAAGTAGGAAAGTTTATAGCACAATGTCGGAGAGAAAACGGATATACTCAGGCATCACTCGCTGAGAGGCTTGGCATTACGGACCGCGCAATCTCGAAATGGGAAAATGGTAAGAGCATGCCGGATGTTTCGATTATGCTGGAACTTTGCGAACTGTTAAAGATCAATGTGAACGAGCTCCTGACAGGGGAACATATTATTATGGACAATTATAAAGAAGCTGCGGAAAAAAATCTTGTAGAAATGAGAACACAGGAAGAAAAAGCGAATGAGAAAGCTCACAAAAAAATGATTGTGATTGGTATTATTTTTGTGATTATGCTTGTGCTTACCTATTTTGCAGGTAAAAACATTGGCGAGGATTTAGGGACATTTATCTATAATATTTTACATTAATTTTGCCTTACAGTGGGAACTTTTTTCTTAAAAGAGTGAATACTGATCAGGGGAGGAATCACGGCTATGGAACTACAAAACAACCGCAGCGTTTATCAGCTATCCGGCAAACGGGTCACTGTATACCCATCCGCTGCCCCAGCCAGGCCAGCGATATATCTGAACAGCTCTGAGGAAGAGGAGGAGCAGATATGCCAGGCGCTGGAGGAGTCAGGCTGTCCGGATATTACCCTTGTGACGGTAAGCGGGCTGGATTGGAACCGTGAGATGGCGCCCTGGGATATGCCGCCGGCCTTTAAGGGCGCTCCGCCCTGCACGGGAGGGGCGGACGGGTATCTGCGGCTTTTGACGCGGGAGATCGTGCCGACAGTGGAGAATGCGCTCCCGGAAGCTCCGGTGTGGAGAGGGCTGGCGGGATATTCCCTGGCGGGGCTGTTCGCCCTGTATGCCCTCTACCGTACCCCTGTTTTTTCCAGAGCTGCCAGTATATCCGGCTCTCTATGGTTTGCGGATTTTCGGGAATATGTGTTGACTCATGAGATGACGGCACGCCCGGAATGCCTGTATCTGTCGCTGGGAGACAGGGAGTGCAGAACGGGCAATCCGTACCTGAAGACAGTGCAGGAGCGGACGGAGGAGATTGCCGCCCACTATGCGGCACAGGGCATCGACACAAGGTTTCAATTGAATCCGGGGAATCATTTTAAAAACGCGGTGAGACGCACTGCGGCAGGTATTTCCTGGATCGCGTGTTACAGACCGTCTCGGATTGCCACCGACCTGTAACAGATAGAATCGGCAGATGTCAGGCGATCCCCACTGCGCAGAGTGATCTGCATAATGGGGATTTTGAATTTGGATTGCATATCTCCCTGTTTGGTAGTATGATAGGAGCATGAGAATTTTCGTTGCTTCAGATACGGTCGGTACGGAGACAGGATACCATGTGGAGTTATATCATAAGATTTCTGGTGATTATGCTGATGCTATTGCCCTTCTATCTGCTGATACGCAGGCCATGGCGGGAAAAGTCGGTCAGAGCCTGGGCGGAGACAGCTTTTGTGGTCTACATGGGGGGATTGCTGACGTTGACATTCCAGGGGCGCTATCAGAGTCCGAGAGCTATGGTGGAAGACGCTGCCTGGCGGATCAATAGCGGAGAGGGGATCAACCTGGTTCCGTTTCGCACGGTTGCCAGCTTTTTCCAGCACTGTTCCGCGGATATCTTTCTGGTAAATATCGTCGGAAATATTGTGATGTTCATCCCCTGGGGCTTGGGACTGCCCCTGTTGTGGAAAAAGCAGCAAAAGGCGGTTCGTGTGGCGCGAAACGCTTTGCTGCTGCCGCTTTTTATCGAGTCATGCCAGCTTTTCATCGGGCGCAGCGTGGATGTGGACGATCTGATCCTGAATTTTGTGGGAGGCTGTATCGGAGCGGCGCTATATTTTGTGCTCAGGAAAGCAGTTCCATGTGTGGACAGGCTGGCCAGGTGACGTGAGAGGAGAAGTCATGCAGCGGATTCAAAATGATATCAAGTCAGGGCAGTACCGGCAGGTGTATCTCCTCTATGGCGAGGAGCGATACTTGAAGCGCCAGTATCGGGACAAGCTCAGGACGGCGCTCTGCGCACCGGACGACAATATGAACAACCATTTCTATGAGGGCAAGAATATCTCTGTCGGAGAGATCATTGATCTCGCGGAGACCATGCCCTTTTTGGCGCAGCGTCGGGTGATCTTTATGGACAACAGCGGCCTGTTCAAGTCTGGCGGAGAGCAGATGGCCGGGTATCTCGGCGCGCAGAATGAGTCCACCGTGCTGATCTTCACAGAGACTGAGGTGGACAAGCGTAGCAAGCTGTACAAGGCGGTGCAGGCCCAGGGCTGCGCGGTTGAGTTTGCCGCTCAGGATGAGCGCGCGCTGAAGCGCTGGGTGGCGGGCATGTTGGGCAAAGAGGGCAAGAGGATCACCGAGAGCACGGTGCTGCTGCTTTTGGACAAGACTGGCACGGACATGGATAATATCTGTATGGAGCTGGAGAAGCTGATCTGCTACTGCATGGATAGAGAGGTGGTGGAGCCCCAGGACGTGGAAGCGGTATGCGTTAACCGGGTGACCAATCATATCTTCGACATGGTCGCCGCCATAGCGGAGAAGCGGCAGAGGGATGCGCTCAGGCTGTACTATGACCTGCTGACGCTGAAGGAGCCGCCCATGCGCATCCTGTTTCTGATCGCCAGGCAGTGCAATCTGCTGCTTCAGGCCAAGGCATTGAAGAGCAAGGGGCTGGCGAACAAGGAGATTGCCTCCAGCCTGGGTGTGCCCCCTTTTACAGTGGGTAAGTATCTAAGCCAGGCATCCCGATTTCAGACCTCCGTGCTGCGCAGCGCGCTGACAAAGTGCGTGGAGGCGGAGGAGGCGGTCAAGACGGGTCGGATGAATGATGTGATGAGCGTGGAGATATTGATTGTGTCGGTGTTTGAGCAGGCGGGGGAGCGAGATGAGAGCGGACAGTAATGGAAGCAGGAAAAATCTGACGGTATTGTGCGGCATTGTGATGGCGGTGGCTCTGTTTTTGATTTCCCTGCTGGCGGAGAATGCTGGCGGCGATTCAGTGGCCGTGAATGAGGGTGCGAGTGATCAGTCTGACACAGTGCAGGCCATTCTGGAGGATGCACAGTCTGTTCAGTGGGCGGAAACTCCTCAGGAACAGCTGTATTCCTTTCGCAATGAGCGCCTGCTTGATCAGCACTATGAGAAACACGGGATAGAGATGGGATTTGCCACGATAGAGGAATATGTGGCGGCAGCCAACGCGGTGATCAATCATCCGGATGCTCTGCACAAACAGGAGGCGGAGGACAATGACGATGTCTATTTCCTGGAGGCCACCAATGAGTTTGTAGTGGTGTCTACGGACGGATATATTCGCACATACTTTATCGCCAGCGGAGGAATCGATTACTATAACCGGCAGTGACGTGCGTGGCTTGACGTTAGTCAGTATATAATAAGAGAGTTTTATTGGACACAATTTCCGGTATACTTGCCTCATCAACACAGATGGAGGCAGGTTATGAGGCGAACATGGACAGATGGTATGATATGGGGACTGGCGGCAATCATTTTGGCTATGGCGGCCGCGATGGGTATTGCAGGCTCTATCAAGAGCCATGCGGCGGATACGCGGGAGGCGCAGGAGGCATACTATGAGCAGTTAGAGCGCGAGTATATCGATCAGGTGAAGCAGTTTTTGGCACAGCAGGGATATCGCTACAGCGGCGTTACTCTGAGCAGGATCGTGGATGGGGAGGGGCTGCGCAGCTATCGAATATCGGTGCATCACAGCGGCTTGGACAGGCTGGAGGATGAGGCTCTGAGCGAGATGCTGGGGCAGATGGAAGAGATGGGCTTTCAACTGCCAGGCTGCAGCTTTGAGGCAGGATTGCTGCAGTAGCTGTTCGACAGACTGACACAGGCGCGGCGGGCCTTGGAATGATGATGGCGGTGATGAGGCAATACTTTAATGGAGGCAGGGAAATGACAGAACAATTTATACCCAGGGCGCAGGAGGTATACAGGCATTTCAAGGGCAATTTGTACCAGGTACTGGCTGTGGCAGAACACACGGAGAGCGGGGAAATGCTGGTGATATATCAGGCGTTGTACGGGGAGTACAAGATATATGCCAGACCGTTGGAAATGTTTACCAGCCTGGTGGATCGGACGAAATATCCCGACGCGGAGCAGGAGTTTCGCTTTCAGTTGCAGGAGTCGGCGATGAGAGCGTCATCTGACAGTGGCTATCAGAAGGAGGAGTCGGCGATGAGAGCGCCGTCTGACAGTAGCCGTCAGGAGGAAGCGGCGGTGACGGCTCCGGCGGTAGAGGGGGAGGACAGAGCGGTGTCTGCGGTCATGGAGACAGAGCCGGAGGAGCCAGCACTTGACCCGCTGGTGTTGGAATTTCTGGATGCCCGCACCTACGAGGAGCGCCTGAATGTGCTGACGGCTCTGCACCATCGGATCACCGACGATATGATCACGATGATGGCTATGTGCTGCGATATCGAGGTGGCGAGCGGCGATGTGGAGCAGCGCTACGAGGACCTGAAGCAATGTCTGATTACAAAGGACCGTTTTGAGATCAAGCGACTGGGGTGAGTGGAGTCCCAATCGCTTGATTTCGCTCATGTGGATATAGCAGGTGAGGGATATATGCGTCTTTATGGAAAAATTTAACGGTATTTCAGAAAAAATTAAGGAAAAGATAAGGAAAAGAGAACTTTCAGCGATTGCGGAGCCACTCCTGACATGGTATGATACTCACAGGAGAATTCTTCCATGGCGGGAGGAGCCTACCCCCTACCATGTATGGGTGTCGGAGATCATGCTGCAGCAGACCAGAGTGGAGGCGGTGAAGCCATACTACCGGCGCTTTATGGAGGAATTGCCGGATATTGCCAGTTTGTCCACAGTATCTTCAGATCGGCTTCTCAAGCTCTGGGAGGGATTGGGATATTATTCCAGGGCACGCAATCTCCAGGTTGCCGCCCGGCAGATCATGGAGGAATATGGCGGGCAGATGCCGGATACCCGTGAGGAACTGTTGAAGCTGAAGGGCATCGGCAGCTATACCGCGGGAGCTATCGCTTCCATCGCTTACGGCAAGAGGGAGCCTGCGGTGGATGGCAATGTGCTGCGCGTCATGTCGCGGCTGCGCATGGACGAGGAGGAGATCACAAATCCCAAAGTGAAACAGCGGGTGGAGCAGGAGCTTCGCGCGGTCATGAGCCCGTCCCGCCCCGGTGATTTCAACCAGGCCATGATGGAGCTGGGTGCTATGGTCTGTATCCCGAACGGTCGGCCAAATTGTGGAGAGTGTCCGCTGGAGGCGCTCTGCATGGCTCACGGCTGTCAGTGTGAGGAGGAGTATCCCAGGAAGGCGGCGAAGAGGCGGCGCACTGTCGAAGAGAGAACGGTGCTGATCGTTCAAGACGGCGCCAGGGCCGCATTGCGCAGGCGTCCTGCCAGGGGGTTGCTTGCGGGCATGTATGAGTTGCCCAACATGGAGGGACACAGGTCGGCTGAGGAGATCACGCGCCATCTGGCGGACAATGGCCTGAGCATCCTGCGGATACAGAGGCTGGCGGACAGTCGGCATATTTTCACCCACAGGGAATGGGATATGTGGGGCTATATGGTGCGGGTGGACGAGCTGGAACCCCGGGGAGGTGGGGAGGCGGCGGACTGGCTCTATGTGGAGCCGGAGGAGACGAGGGAGAGATATCCGATTCCATCCGCCTTTGCCGCGTATGTGCCCTATCTCAATATTCATTTGGGAATCAACGAGAGAGACAGAGAACAGGAGTAAGACGACATGAAGCTTTTATCCATAGCAATACCCTGCTACAATTCGGAGAACTATATGCGCAAGTGCATTGAATCCCTGCTGCCCGGCGGGGAGGATGTGGAGATCATCATCGTGGACGACGGCTCCGACCGAGATCGTACTGCGGAGATCGCGGATGAATATGTGGCCAGATATCCCAGCATAGTCAAGGCGGTACATCAGTATAACGGCGGCCACGGCGCCGCGGTCAACGCGGGGGTGGCTAATGCCTCCGGTCTGTACTTCAAGGTGGTGGACAGCGACGACTGGGTGAAAGAGGAGGCTTACATGCAGGTGCTTAAGACCCTGCGGGAGCAGACGGGCATTGACAGGGTGCTGGATATGCTGATCTGCAACTTCGTCTATGAAAAAGAGGGCGAGAAGCGCAAGAAGGTCATGAATTATCGCCATATTCTTCCAGAGGGTGAGCTTTTTACATGGGAGGACTGCCACCATTTTACCAAGGGGCATTATATCCTCATGCACTCGGTGATCTTCCGCACCAAGCTGCTGCGGGAATGCGGACTGGAGTTGCCCCGCCACACTTTCTATGTGGATAATCTCTATGTGTTTGAGCCCTTGCCCTATGTGAAAAATATGTACTATCTGGATGTGAACTTCTACCGCTACTATATCGGGCGCGAAGATCAGTCTGTCAATGAGAGCGTCATGATCTCCCGCATTGATCAGCAGCTCTATGTCAACAAGCTGATGATCGACTATTTTACGGACAATGCTGAGGAGATCGGAGCTAATAGGAGACTGTACCAATACATGTACAACTATCTGGAGATCATCACCACGGTGTCCAGCGTGTTATTGCTTCGGTCCGGCACGGCGGAGCATCTGGCCATGAAGAAGGAGCTGTGGAGCTATCTTAAGAGCAAAGACAAGAAGCTGTTTGGCTCCATGCGTCGGGGTATTATGGGGGCCGCCATGAATCTGCCCGGCAAAGGAGGCCGCAGAGTCGCGGTGGACGCCTACCATGTATGCCAGAAGATATTTAAGTTTAACTGACGCTGAGAAGATGTCCGTTCTGAGGAAGCAGTGATTATGAGAAGTGAAATTGTTTTAGATTCTTTTGCGTGAGTCGAAAAGGCAATTTGAGGTATGTCTGTCAAAAAGTGTATGCCATTGCACTATCAGGTACGGTTATATTGGCTTTTGCTGAGATGCTTTTTGAAATGATTACCGGCCTGCTAACGCAGCATGATTCTTGTACACTATTTTTGTTTCCTGATATATGCCATAGGCGTAACATCATTTATTAAAAACAGGATAGCTGTCATGATTGTTCTCTTTATTATCGTAGGGGCGTTGGATATGATATTGCCAAAAGTAACACGGCCCTATGTTGTGATGCAGCCATATTGTGGGACTTTCTGCATTGGCGGGTACGTTGTCCTGACTAGCCAGATTGACTGATTATGCTGAAAAGCCATATCTCCGGTGATATTCAGGAGCTGTCGAATCATATTTTTGAGTTTACAGAGGGGAGGATTGTTCCTGTGAATCGGTAGATTGCAGAATAAGGAGGAAATGATATGCAGCATTTTGTCAATGAGTATGAATACACGTCCGATGTCGTCAAAGAAAGCGTGGGGGCATGGTGGGATTGCAAGCTCAAGGCCGGATACCGCTCTATGTTGGCGGTATTCATTCTGATTGCAGCGCTGTCAATCGCTATGAGGCAGCCTGTCGTCTTGGTGGCTGAACTCGCTCCGCTTTTTGTCATAGTGTTATTCCAGCTCAAGAAAAAGAAAGCGGTTCAAATAGAACAGGAACGAGTCGACATCTTGTTTCGCGATTCGGAATTATCTTATCATGTGGAGGTCGGCGAGGATATCTCAGTCACTTCTTCAAAGGGCAATAACCGTATTTCCTTTTCAGATGTCGATGATTATCTTGAAACCAGGAATCTGATTATTCTCTTCCTAAAAGGAAGTATGACGCTGGCTCTTGATAAAAAAGGATTCAGGGAGGGCACAAAGGAGGAATTTATGTCTTTGTTGGCAGATACGATTTCGTAAATCGTCCACTTCCAGTTTGAAGAATTGTAAGGTGCGATAAAGCATTGGATGAGCGGCGCGGCGGTATGGGAGGATTGTGCATTAGTATAAAATATTTGTGGAAATCATACGATAAATATATAATGAGGGGTAGTACTGTGTTGACAAGAAAATTCCATATGAGGTAATATATAGAATATATACATAGGCAAGACATTGGTTATTTACACATTTTTCACCGACAATTTTTAAGAAAAACCCACGGAGGTTGACAATGAAAAATCTAACGAAGAATCAAAGGATTGGCATAATAGCGGCCGCAGCGCTGATCGTGGCGGCAGTTGTCATTGTGGCGGCGCTATTGGTGGGAAGGACAGGAAAGACATATCGCTCTATCAAGGTGGTGGAGACAGGCGGTGAGGTAACCGTAGGCAGGGAGGGCATCGGTGATCTGGCGGCTACAGTCAATATGAATCTGGTTTCAGGAGATTCTGTACATACGGGCATGGACGCGTATATTGTGTTGATGCTGGATACGGACAAATATGTGATGCTGGGTGAGTCCGGCTCTATGCAGGTTATTGCGGAGGGAGACGGCAATACCGGCAGGACATCCATTGTTCTGGAACAGGGAAGCGTGCTGAGCGAGATCCAGAACCCCTTGAGTCAGGGTTCCTCCTATGAGGTGGTGACGCCCAATGCCACGATGTCCGTGCGTGGCACTGTGTTCGAGATTGACAGAGGTGCGGATGGGCAGGTGTCCCTGCTGGTCTACGACGGCACCGTGGCGCTGGGAATGGACGGTCAGGAGCCGATGTTGTACAATGCCGGTGAATGTATGCGGTTTAAGGAAGGGAATCCGCCGCAGATTATGATCGACAAGGCGCCTGTCAGTGAGGAAATGATAAATGTGCAGCTGCGCGAGCGGTTGAAAGAGATCAGTGAGTCGGGAAGACAGCTGGAGCTGGGAGAGGTGCGGCCTGCCGAGGCTGAGGCCATATCGAAGCCGGAGGCTACGGAGGCGCCTAAGCCTACAGAGGCGCCTGCGCCCACAGCGGAGCCCACTCCCGCGCCTACACCCATTCCTGAACCGACGCCTACACCGAAACCAACTCCGAAGCCTACCCCCGTGCCGGAGCCCACTGCTGTGCCGACACCTGAGCCTGCTCCCGCGCCTACAGCGGAACCCGCACCGGCACCTACGCCGGAGCCCACTCCCGCGCCCACAGCGGAGCCGGAGCCTACTCCTGTGCCGACGCCGGAACCCACTCCCGCGCCCACAGCCAAACCGGAGCCTACTCCTATGCCGACGCCGGAGCCTACTCCCGCGCCAGAAGGTGTTTATACAGTGACATTTGTGAATCCTTATATATGTACGGGTGAATACTTTACGGAACTGTCTGACCTGATAGGGAAGGGTGGTGAGGCCATTCAGACACAGGTAAAGGCAGGCAAGACCGTGACAGCGCCCGACGAGTCAGAGTTTCTCCCCAATGCCAACGACAGCAGCGTCAAGCTCAGGCTGGTGGGCTGGTATCTGGACGACGGCAGACAGTGGGGGCTGGACACATGGAGAGTCGAAAGTGATATAACTCTCTATCCTGTGTGGGAAGAGGTCTTGGATGACGTTCCCAGCGGCAGCGGTGGAAAGCGATTTTATTCCGTGATTTTCAAGGGAGTACAGGGAGAGATATGGGACGGCGGAGATATATACGCGTGTCTTCCCCAGGGTAGTCAGCAGATGCCCCATGACGATATCACAGAGGGTACTACCAACTGGAGAAAATGGGATAATGCTTTTTGGAACGAATCAGATTGGTTAAGTGGCGTAACTTTCCTGAGAGCCGTGGTGAGCGAATAATTAATGACTACATAATAGGGCTGACAAAATGAGTGAAAAAAGGATCGAGATCAGAAACAGGGCTCTCTTGGTGATCATCGCAGCCCTTCTTGCGGGGTGTCTGACTCTTTGGACACCCTTTGACAAAGTGGAATATTGGTTCTGTGATCTACTCTATGTAATGGAGAAACCGGTGGATAACCGGATTAAGATCATCGGGATCGACGAAAAGTCTCTGGAGGAGATGGGGCCTTTCTCCGGCTGGACAAGGCAGCAGGCCGCCGACCTGTTAGACGCTTTTGACAGAGAGCATGCCCCGTCGGTCATCGCATTCGATATTAATTTTGTGGGACAGAGGGATGTGGCGGGTGATCGGGCGCTGGCGGAGGCGGCGTCTGTTTTTCCGCATGTGGTGCTGGCCTCCTATATTAACTATGGCACAAGGGTGCTGCAGTCGGAGGCGGGGGGATACCAGATTGATACGATGTATGTGGAAGATCTGGAGTTGCCCTATGAAGCTCTGCTTGGCGTGACGGCTCATGGCTTTACTAACGCGGTGCAGGACGTGGACAATTATGTCCGGCGTTCTGTGCTGGCAGAAACTATGGATGGCGTCAGGGAGTGGAATTTTGCCTGGAAAATCTATGACGAATATCAAAGGGCCAATGGGGTGGAAAGCCGTGAACCCCGACAGATAAATGGTATTTACGGTTTTGATTATACTGCCGAGCCAGGGATGTATGAGGTCTATTCCTATGTGGATGTGGTGGAGGGCAGATGCGATCCGAGGGTGTTTCAGGGCAGTGTCGTTCTGGTGGGGGCGTATGCTCAGGGGATGATGGACCAATATATGGTTCCTATAGCCAGAGGTACGGTCATGAACGGAGTTGAGGTTCAGGCCAATCATGTGGATGCTCTTCTAAACGGCCGTACTTTTGTAATGGCTGACAGATGGCTCCAAGTTCTGGCAGCGTCCTTGATTGTGGGCTTCTATGTATGGCTGGTCAGCCGCCATAGCTTTCTGGTCAACATTGTAGGTGGTGTTGCACTGGAGGCGGGGCTGATCATTGCCGCCAAGTGCCTGTACAAAGCGGGAATCTATTGGGGCTGTTTTGTACCCTTCGCGCTGGTGCTGATCACTTTCTTGACGCGTGTGGCCACGGGGTATCTGACGGAACGCGTCCGCAAGCACAAGATTCTGAGTGTGTTTCGCACATACATGGCGCCTCAGGTGGTGGACGAACTGGGCAAGAGCGGTAACTACAGGATAGAGCTTGGAGGGCGCGACCGTGTGATCGCCGTGCTGTTTGTGGATATCAGAGGCTTTACTGCCATGTCCGAGGGACTTTCTCCCGAGAAAGTCGTAGGGATACTGAATCGATATCTGGGAATGGTGACAGAGGCGGTATTTAAAAATGACGGAACCTTGGACAAATTTATTGGCGATGCGGTCATGGCCGTCTACAATGCGCCTCTGGACGTGGAGGACTATGCCTGCAAAGCTGTGCAGACCGGCCTGGATATCGTGGCGGCGGTTGACGGCATCAATGTGGAGCTGAAGAGGGAGTACGGCATAGAGATTGCCTGTGGCGTAGGAGTCCACAGTGGCAGGGCGGTAGTGGGAAATATCGGCTGTAGCTATCGGATGGATTACACAGCCATAGGAGATACCGTCAACGTGGCGGAAAGGCTGGAGAGCATAGCCAAGGGCGGACAGGTGTTGATCAGCAGGGAGCTGTACGAACAGGTAAAAGACCGGTATAATGCCGTGTTTGCCGGCAGTCAGAGCTTGAAGGGCAGACAGGAAGGCATGGATGTATTTTTGGTGGAGGGAGCAAATGGAACAGAAACAGGCGGAGAAAATACTTGAGATAGGGATTCAGTTGACGGTGGAGAGAGATTATGATGAGCTCCTCTCCAAGATCATCGACTGCGCCATGGAGCTGACAAACTGCGACGGAGGCACGCTCTACCTCTTCGAGAAAGACTGTCTCCAGTTCTGCATCATGAAGAACCGATCTCTGGGAATTGATCAGAAGGGGACAAAGGACAAAAAATATCCCCCTGTTGCCATGGATGAGAAGAATATCTGCGCCTACACTGCGATTCACAGGGAGTTCCTCAACATTGAGGATGCCTACAGCAGCAGTCAGTTCGACTTCAGCGGTCCCAGAGAGTATGACAAGCTCACAGGATACAGGACCAAATCCATGCTGGTATTTCCGCTGATCAGCCATGAGGAGAAGCTGATCGGTGTGGTGCAGCTGATCAACGCACAGAACGATGCAAATGAGATTATCCCCTTCAGCGCAGACTGTGAGAAGGTGCTGCAGTCTCTGGGCTCTCAGGCTGCGGTGGCGGTGGCCAACATGCGTTTTGTGCAGGAGATCGAGGATTTGATGATCTCCATCACACAGGTATTCACAGACGCTATTGACACGCGTATTCCCTATAACTACTATCATTCGAGAAATGTATACCTGTACGTCAAGATACTTGTTGACTATATCAACGAGCAGCATGAGGCAGGGAAGACAGAGCATTACTATACCCCAGCCAAGAGGGATGAGCTGTTGATGGCGGCTCTGATGCACGATATCGGTAAGCTGGTGATTCCCAATGATATCATCGACAAGACCACCCGACTGGGAGATAAGCTGGATCTGGTGCTGGAGAGGTTTGAGCGTCTCTCTCTGCTATATAATATCGACTATCTGCGGGGCAGGCTGGACAAGGATAAGTGGATCGAGAAGAAGAATTATTTTCTGGACGCCAGGGAGCGGGTGGAGGAGATCAACAGGAAGCCCCGCCTCTCGGAGGAAGATACCGCCTATATTCAAGCTATGGCGAGGATGAAATATACCGATTCCAACGGCCAGAAGATCAGCTACCTATCTCTTGACGAGGAGGAATGCCTGACTGTAGTCACAGGCAATCTGACGAGGGCGGAGAGGGAGGTCATCTGCTCCCATGTGGAGTATACCGAGAAATATCTGCGGAAGATGAATTTTGGCGTGCGCTATCCTCACATTATCGAGTGGGCCGGAGCCCATCACGAGTTTCTGGATGGCAGCGGCTATCCCAGAGGGCTCAAGGGGGAGGAGATACCTTTTGAGGCCAGGATCCTGGTGGTGGTGGATGTGTTTGAGGCGCTGACCAGCGCCGACAGGCCCTACAAGAAATCCATGGAAGAGAAAAAGGCTTTCGCTGTTCTGGACGATATGGCAGCTCAGGGCAAGATCGACGCAGAGGTGCTGGGCATGTTCAAGGAGGCGGTTGCCAACTTGCGAGGGGATATAAAACTGTTTTTTCATCATGAGGATTGATGCAGTATCGCAGGCAGACTTGCGATATATGGGGGAATAGCCATGATAGAGATCATTCCTGAAATAGACAGAATCGAAGAATACGTGAAATTGGCGGAGCAGTATTCTCTCGGTTTTGAATATAATGATTTTTTTGCTCCAGAGTTGCTGGATGACAGGGAGGCCATCAGGGAGAGAATCAGCCGATACAGGCGGCTGGGGCGTCCGGAAAAGACGGATACCATGCACGGTGCATTTTTTGATATTGTTCCTTTTAGCTGGGATAGCGGAATCAGCAGGCACAGCCTGTACCGAATGCAGCAGTCGGCGGAGATAGCGGCCGAGCTTGGCTGTCGGGCGGTGATCTTTCACGCGGGCCTCAGGCCACAATTCGCGGGCAATGAACGCTATTATCGCAACTGGCTGGAGACTATGTCCCGTGCGGCGGAGGAGTTGACCGCCCAGTGGGAGGTAGAGATCTACTATGAGAACGTGGAGGAGCATTCTCCCGCGGAGCTGCGAGAGCTGGCGGACAGGCTTTGTGAGGAGAGTCGTTTTGGTATCTGCCTTGATGTCGCCCATATGCTGTTGACAGGAGGAGAGCCGGAGGAATGGTTCCGTGTCCTGGCTCCGTATATCAGGCATTTTCATCTCAACGACCATCATTTGAAGGAGGATGAGCATCTGGCCCTGGGATGCGGAAGCATTGACTGGAAAGACATCCTTGGCAGGATCAGCCGCCATGAGCTACAGGATAGAAGCATACTGTTAGAGGTGAATGGACTGGAAAAGATAACTTTGAGTCTGGAATATCTGCACAAGATATGTACTTTTGCCTGAGAGATAAAAGAGCCCGCGGGAGTCACCCCGCAGGCTTTTTTCATGTATAATGAGTGAAACGGCGCGGGCTGTCAGCTCTGGGCCTGGGGCCTGGAGTTGCCTCTGTCGCGCAGCGCTCCTCTGAGGTTGGCGATCACATCCTGACGGTATACCAGCACATACATGGCTGAGGCCATGATCAGACCAGTCAGCACATCAAACATGGAGTGCTGCTTGAGGAACACAGTGGATAAGATGATGGATATACACAGCGCCAGCGAGGAATTGCGCAGCCAGCGCTTTTTCCCCAGCGAGCAGCGGCATAGCGCCGTATGCGCGCCGATGGAATTGTACACATGAATGCTGGGCCAGAGGTTGGTGGGCGTATCCATACGCCACAGTCGGGCTACCATTTGTGTGAATACATTTTCTCGGGGCAGTACATAGGGCCGCAGATGATGTCCGTTGGGCCACAGGGTTGACACCAGCAGAAAGACGGTCATTCCCGTGAACAGGAATATACAGGCCCGCTTGTATTCCGGCTTGTTGCGCAGGAAGAGATACACGACCACGGAACTCACATAGAGAAACCACAGCAAGTAGGGAATGATAAATACCTCGCAGAAGGGAATGTGGTCATCTATCGCCATGTGAATTACATGGTAGTGTCTGGTAACCGTCCGTTCCAGATAGCAGAACCAAGTCATATAGAATATGCCATACAGTATTAGCGGAATACCGTGTTTATACTTTTGATAAAATATCTTTATTTTTTCCATATTTTAAACTTATCCCCATTTCCTTGTGAATATGCATTGGATGTCCTTGCAAACTGTTTTAACGATCTTTAATATATCACAAAATTGTCTTTTTACAAGGGGAAAAATGTAAAATTAAGAAAAAACTCAGGATTATTAAGATTTCCTTTAGAGATACATCTGCAGCGCCTGTCGCTGACAGGTGACGACCAGACTGTCACTGCGGCGGGCCACTTCGCCGTCCGTGTGTACCCACAGGGGGGCGGAGGTCTGGATTTCCACTTTGCTGGCCCGGTAGGGCGTGATGCCGCGGAACATATAGTGTTTGCCGAAGAAGGCGGTGGGCAGCGCCATCAGGATCAGAGCCTTGGACAGATCCCCTACGACGCACAGATCCAGCAGGCCGTCCCGATAGTCTGCACTGGGCGCAAATTTAAAGCCGCCGCCCTCGTACATATGGTTCATGAAGGCCACGAACAGGATCTTCCGTATGGAGATGGGTTCGCCGTCGTCCAGACGAATGCTGCAGGAGATGGCTTTGCTGGCAAAGAGCTGTTTGAGCGCTATGCCCAGATAGGTCAGCTTGCCCAGACCGAGCTTATTGAGGAAGCCCTTCATCTGAGAGCGGTTGGTCTCCTCGCAGACCGCGGCGTCGAAGCCGATACCGCTGCTGACGATAAAGCGGTGACTGCTGCCATCCCCGTAGGTGGTGGTGCCGATATCCACAGCGGTGGCTTTGTCCGCCTCCAGGATCAGGCGAAGCGCTTTCAGCGGATCGCGTGGGATGGGCATATCGCGAGTAAGGTCATTGCCGGAGCCGATGGGAATATAGCCCAAAATCACTTTAGAGAGGTCGCAGATACCCTGCAGTGCCTCGTCTATGGTGCCGTCACCGCCCAGGATCACGATGCGGTGCGGCTCCGCGCAGGCTGCGGATGATATCTCGCGCACCAGAGCTGTGATATCTCCCGCGTTTCTGGAAAAATGTGCCTCGTAGGGCGTCTGCGCCGCCTGCAGATAGGGCTCGATGACAGTGTCCCACAGCTTTTGCCCCTTGCCGGAGCGGGATACCGGATTCAATATGAAGTGATATAGAGCCTTATCCATCGTTTTTTCTCCTTGTAGTCATGTGCGATATTTAGGTGATTGTGAAAGCTGGTTATTTTGCGAGTGTCATTGTGCATATGGTATACTCCAACGCAGACACGCTCTCGCTTCGTTCTCACCGTAGCGGTACATAAGATGCCAAAAAACGGCATCTAAGTACCGACGGTTCGAAAGAGTCTGCTTATGGAATATACCATATGCACAATTCGGTACTGGCAAAAAACGGTTTTACAATTATCTAACTGAGTACTATAAATGATTGCGAATCGTTGCTTGTTAGTGACATGGCTGCCCAATAAATACAAAAACAGGTTCGGAAGTAATCTGCTTTGCTAATTTACTTCAATGCGGTGGCAAGTTGCCGTTATTATATATATTCTCTCACTGTTTCTCCAAAAGGTGTTTTGCGATTGTCTATGCTAACACATATAGGAGCTCGTAAAACTCCTTTTTAGCAGTATCGAATGGTGTATATTGTATATTCCATAAGCAGTGCTCTTTCGAACCGTCGGTACTTAGCGAGGTCTGCCGAATTCATTCGGCACGAGCTTAGTACCGTTACGGTGAGAACGAAGCGAAAGCGTGCCTGCGTTGGAATATGCAATGTGCACCATGACACTGGCAAAGTAACTGAGCTTTGCAATCCCCTTAAATGCGTTATATTGTTGTAGCCGGCCTGTGGCCGCTGTGCCTGACATCGCTTTGATTCTACCATATAGTTTCTCCCTGTGCAACAAGTTTGAAAGTAAACTTTCAACCTCTTTATTGGTGCAGTATCGCAAGCAGGCCTGCGATATGCAGGGGAATAAAAATGACACAAACAGTGGGGCAGAAACAGAAATTTCTGCTGAAATTTCTTGCAAACTGGCAAAGTTATGATATACTTCTATGTGTATGTGTTTTTTTAGGATAAAACAGCAAAAGGCAGGAGGAGAGCATATGTATTCATTAGATGAAGTGAGAAACGTCGATCCGGAGATCGCACAGGCCATCGTGGACGAGCAGGCTCGGCAGAACAGCCATATCGAGCTGATCGCGTCTGAGAACTGGGTGAGTAAGGCAGTGATGGCAGCCATGGGCAGCCCTTTGACCAACAAATATGCGGAAGGATATCCGGGCAAGCGCTATTACGGCGGATGTGACTGCGTGGATGTGGTGGAGAATCTGGCCATCGAGAGGGCCAAGGAGCTGTTTGGCTGCGACTATGCCAATGTGCAGCCCCACTCTGGCGCTCAGGCGAACATGGCGGTACAGTTTGCCGTGTGTAAACCTGGGGATACCATCATGGGCATGAATCTGGATCACGGCGGACATTTGACCCACGGCAGTCCGGTGAATATGTCCGGCAAATATTTCCATATTGTGCCCTATGGTGTTAACGACGAGGGATTTATCGACTATGACCGGCTGCGGGAGATCGCACTGGAGGCAAAGCCCAAGATGATTATCGCCGGTGCCTCCGCCTATGCCAGAACTATAGATTTCAAGCGCTTCAGAGAGGTCGCCGACGAGGTGGGCGCTGTGCTGATGGTGGATATGGCGCATATCGCCGGACTGGTGGCGGCCAATCTTCATCCCAGCCCTATCCCTTATGCGGATGTTGTGACCACCACCACCCACAAGACCCTGAGGGGTCCCAGAGGCGGTCTGATCCTGTGCAATCAGGCGGCAGCGGATAAGTACAACTTCAACAAGGCGATTTTCCCTGGCATTCAGGGCGGTCCGCTGATGCATGTGATCGCTGCCAAGGCCGTGTGCTTTAAGGAGGCGCTCAGCGACGAGTTCAAGACATACCAGCAGGGAATCATCGACAATGCCCAGGCGCTGTGTAAGGGTCTTATAAGCCGCGGCATCAAGATCGTTTCCGGCGGTACAGACAATCATCTGATGTTGGTGGATCTGACCAACTTTGGCTTGACCGGCAAGGCGGTGGAAAAGCTGCTGGATGCAGCGCACATCACCTGCAATAAGAACACGATCCCCAACGATCCTCAGTCGCCCTTCGTGACCAGCGGCGTGCGTCTGGGAACTCCCGCCGTGACCTCACGCGGCATGAACACGGAGGACATGGACAGGATCGCTGAAGCGATTGCGCTGGTGATCAAGGGCGGCGAGGAGAAGATTCCTGAGGCGAGGACTATCGTGCAGGGATTGACAGACAAATATCCGCTCGACTGAGCGATTCGCAGGAAATAAATCTGGAAAAGAGGGATGAAGTTGAAGGCAATCAGGGTAAAATATTTGGCTCTGGCTTGCGCTGTGTCGCTGGGATTGATTGGCTGTGGTCAGGAGGCCCAGGTGGGCGGCGCGGTGGACAGAGGCCTCGACATGGAGGATTATACCAGAGAGGAAAGCTCTGACAGTGGAGAAATGAGCGATGCGGGGGGAGCAGAGGGAGTCTCTGCGGAGAGCGCCGGCGAGCTCAATGAGTACGGTCTGGACGCGGAGACGATGGATCTCCTCAAATACAATATCTATGTGGAACTGAACAATACGATTGTGGAGATCATGGATGACATCAACAATTATTTTCTGGTGGTGGACACGGCGGATGAGTTCCGATTTCGAGATGACGCCGAGTACAGCTACGGATACCGGATCAAGGGCTTTAATCTGGATGCGGTGGAGGACGCGGAGCTGGTGTATGGGATGGAGCCGTTCTATGAGAATCTTGACGGTCTCGTGAAGGATATGCTGCCCTCCGTGCGCGAGATCATAGACGTCTTTAACGCCATTGACGATTCCGAGTACACCTATGAGGAAAATCAATACCAGCAGCCCAAGGAGAACCATATTCGTCTGATGGCCTGTCTGGATGAGTTCACTCATTATGCCGAGGCATATCTGGAACAGGTTGATATCATGGCGAATGAACGAAGCGCGGCCTACGAGGAGAAAATGCTGGAGGAGGGGCGGCTGATCACCTATTATTACAGCCATATGCTGACGGTCTCCTCTCAGATTTTGGATGAGATTGATGATCAGGGCATTGATGATTACAACCTGACAGAGCTGGATCTGACGCCGATCTATCCACTGTTTGAGGAGCTGCAGGCTACTGCCGCCGCTTGTGATGAAGCCGTCACCGACAACAATCAGCTAATGAAGGAATCTCTGTCGAACCGCCAGGTATATGCGGGAAAATGGAGCAGTCTGGTGCAGGCGTTTGAATGGATGATCAAGCAGGTCGAGAGCGGAGTGCCCTACGAAGACCCTTCCAGGGAGTACTTGGGTGGCCTACAGCACATTTATGTGGTGCTGTCTGACCGCGTGGATGAGTATAACGGTATTTTTACCGAGTAAACATATGGAGTAAAATTGGCAAAAAGTTCTTGCGTTTGCAGGGGATTCGTGCTAGAATATCTTTCGGCGGCGCACAAATGTGCGCGGGAGAAACACAACATGAAGGATAATATCAAATATTACATGGTGCGTCAGAAGGCGATTCCAGAGGTGCTCCTGAAGGTGGTTGAGGCTAAGGGGCTCCTGGAATCGGAGAAGGTGGATACCATACAGGAAGCGGTGGATGCGGTCGGTATCAGCAGAAGCTCCTTCTATAAGTATAAGGATGATATCTTTGAGATTCATGACAATGCGCGAGGGACGACGATTACAATGGGCTTTCAGATGGATGATGAGCCGGGACTGTTATCTGACGTGTTGAGGATTATCGCGGGATTTCGGGGAAACATTCTGACAATTCATCAGAGTATCCCCATCAATGGCATTGCCTCGCTGAGCGTCAGCATTCAAGTGCTGCAAACCACGGGGGATGTCTCCAGGATGATTCAGGAGCTGGAGCGTCACAGGGGAGTGCATCATGTGATGATTATGGCCAAGGAGTAATGGAACAGGGCCGAAGTGAGCAAACGGAAGGGCTGCCAGGCAGCAGAATGTGAGGAAGATATGATATATGTAGCAGTATGGGGATATGGCACTGTGGGAAGCGGTGTGGTGGAGGTCATCGAGAAAAATAAGGAGATGGTCAACAAAAAGTCCGCCGCGGAGCTGGAGATCAAGTATATTCTGGATCTGCGGGAGTTTCCGGGAGACCCTTATGAGCACAAGGTGGTTCACGATGTGAATATCATCCTTGAGGATCCCGATGTGACGATCATCTGCGAGACGATGGGGGGCGTGAAGCCTGCGTATGAGTTTACCAGAGCGGCGCTGCTCAAGGGCAAGAGTGTGTGTACCTCCAACAAGGAGCTGGTGGCCAGCCATGGACCCGAGCTGCTGCAGATCGCCCGCGAGCACAGCTGCAACTATCTCTTTGAGGCCAGTGTGGGTGGCGGTATTCCTATCATCCGTCCTCTAAATTATTCGCTGACTGCCGAGAAGCTGGAGGCGATCACAGGCATTTTGAACGGTACGACCAACTACATTCTGACCAAGATGGAACGGGAGGGAGCCGATTTTGCCGCTACCTTGAAAAAGGCTCAGGAGAAGGGATATGCGGAGCGCAAACCGGAGGCGGACATAGAGGGCTATGACGCCTGCCGTAAGATTGCGATTCTCTCATCGCTGATGACAGGGCGAAACGTGTCGTATGAAAAGATTTATACGGAGGGCATCAGCCAGATCACGGCGGAGGACTTTGTCTACGCTCGGGCGGCGGGCAGATCGATCAAGCTTCTGGCCATGAGCAAGGACACTCCGGAGGGAACGCTGGCGATGGTGGCTCCCTGTATGATCACTGCCGACAACCCGCTCTTTATGGTCAGCGGCGTGTTCAACGCGGTGTGTGTGCGCGGCAATATGCTGGGTGACTCCATGTATTACGGAAGGGGCGCGGGCAAGCTGCCCACCGCCAGCGCGGTAGTGTCTGATGTCGTGGACTGCGCCAGACATCAGGGCAAGACGATCATGTGCTTCTGGAGCCAGGAGGAGGAAAAGCTGGTTGACATCAGCGAGGTGGAGAGAGGCTTCTTTGTGCGGGCTAGGGCCGACGCCGCGTTGGATGTGGAGAAGGCTTTTCCCGGCGCTGAGCGCATCGAGACTGGGGAAGAGCGTGAGGATTGCGGCTATTTTATTCCCCCTATAAAGGAGAAGGAATTTGCCGTCAGATATGAGGCTCTGGGCGACAGGGTGCTGAGCAGGATTCGTTTAGAGGCATAGCGCAATAGGGATTTGGCGCGACGGAGCATTGGGATTGGATAGGGCAGGATACAAATCTATATAGGAAAGAGGGATCACAGCTGACATGAGGAAGGTAGTGAAATTTGGCGGCAGTTCTCTGGCAAGTGCCGAGCAATTCAAAAAGGTAGGCCGCATTATTCGAGCGGATGGGGAGCGGAGGTTCGTTGTGCCCTCCGCTCCCGGCAAGCGCTACAGCAATGACAATAAGGTCACAGATATGTTATATGGCTGTTATGCGCTGGCGGATGCAGAGCAGGATTTCAGCGCGGAGCTACAGGCCATCAAGGAGCGTTATCAGGAGATTATCGCAGGGCTTGAATTGTCTCTGTCTCTGGAGGAGGAGTTTGCGGTCATAGAGAGGATGTTCAGAGAGAAGGCTGGCAGCAATTACGCTGCTTCCCGTGGAGAATATCTGAACGGTATTATTATGGCAGCTTATTTGCAATATGAGTTTGTGGATGCCGCAGATGTCATCTATTTTGATGAAGATGGCGAGTTTGACGCGGACAGAACCAACGATGTGCTCTCCGCCAGGCTCGCTGATTGTGAGAGCGCGGTGATTCCCGGCTTTTACGGTTCTATGCCCGACGGCAGAATAAAGACCTTCTCCAGAGGCGGCTCGGATATCACCGGTTCCATTGTCGCCAAGGCTGTCAAGGCGGATGTGTATGAGAACTGGACGGATGTGTCGGGGGTTTTGGTTACCGACCCACATATCATAGACAATCCTGAGCCCATCGATGTGGTCACATACAGGGAACTGAGAGAACTTGCATACATGGGATTTCCGGTACTGCATGAGGATGCGATCTTTCCGGTGCGCCAGCAGGGAATCCCCATCAATATCCGCAACACCAATGCTCCGGAGGACAGTGGTACATGGATCGTGGGAAGTACCTGCCAGAAGTCCAGATTCGTGATTACCGGTATCGCTGGCAAGAAAGGGTTCTGCGCGGTGAATATCGAGAAAGATAAGATGAATTCCGAGATCGGTTTTGGCCGTAAGGTGCTGCAGGCCTTTGAGGACAACGGCATTTCCTTTGAGCATGTGCCCTCTGGAATAGACACGTTGACTGTGTTTGTCCATCAGGATGAGTTTATGCACAAGGAGCAGCAGGTGGTGGCGGCAATTCATCGCATGGCGGAGCCGGAGTCCATTGAGATCGAGTCTGATCTGGCGCTGATCGCCGTGGTCGGACGGGGGATGAAATCCACCCGTGGGACGGCGGGCCGCATATTCTCCGCGCTGGCTCACAACAATATCAATGTAAAAATGATTGATCAGGGCTCTTCTGAGCTTAATATTATTATTGGCGTGGCCAATGACGATTTTGAAAATGCGATCAGAGCGATATATGAGATCTTTGTGATCGCGCAGCTGTAATTACACATGAGAACCTGTCTGGAACCGACAACTGTTCTGACAGGTTCTTTTTTTCCTGTTAACAGGAATTAAAATACTGATAATATGAAGCGAAATGTCGAAAATTGCCTAAATTTGGAAACACAAAAAGAATATTGAAAAAAATAAAAGAAATTTATAAAAATGTGTTGACAAATAGAAAATACGTGCTATAATAAAATCATACAAAAGAGATTGATTAACCGATTCCAAAATAAACACAGGAGGAAGGGCCAATGTACTAAAGATAATGGAATCCAAAATACAATAAGGAGGTATAGGCCGTTGGACAGCATAGTTTGAAGAGAGCACATCAAGAAGCGTTTGATGTGCTCTCTTCCGTTGTGAGAAATTTCGCGCTTACGCGCTTCCTGCGTTTGCTTGCGTATACACATTTTGCTCATATGGGAGTGGAGCGCAACCACACAGATGAGCAAAATTCTTAATTTTATAAAAAAAAGTATTTTTGTGTAGAAAAAAGCCGGATGATAAGGTATACTTTTGCTGTATGCAGGCTGAAACAAGACTGGTAGAAAGCATTGAGGTTTGAAACACAGATGGACAATCAACAGGAGAAGATACAACAGCAGAGAGAAATCCGGCGCAGGCGCAGACAGCGGAATCAGATATTAGCCTATACCGTGGTATTGATCTTGATTGCGCTGATGGCTGTCGGCATTGTCAGCGGCGTTAAGTATATAAAAGAGTTCAGGGAGCAGAGTCGGCAGGAGGAGTTGGATTGGCAGGAGCAGCAACAGACGAGATTGGAGGAGCAATTGGCGTCGGAGGAGGGAGCGCTTCCTACCCCTTCTGAGGAGCCGGATGCGACTTCTGAGCCCTTACCGGAATTGACTCCTGAACAGAAGTTGGATGAGGTTATCGTTGCAATGATTGAATCCATGCCGCTGGAGGATAAGGTGGCAGGATTGTTCTTTGTGACGCCGGAGTCTATTACGGATGTGAATGTGGCAGTAAAAGCCGGTGACGGCACCAAGGACGCATTGACCAGATATGCCGTGGGAGGCATTTTATATGACAGGAAAAATATCAAGGATGCGGAGCAGTTTAAGGAGATGCTCAGCAATACGGATCTGTATAGCAAGTACCCGATCTTCCTCGGTGTAGAGGAGGAAGGAGGCGCTGTCAGCCCGTTGGCGGATGCAGGATTGATCGACAAGCAGAGTTCTGCGGTGGACATAGGCGTCGGAGGGGATGCGGCGATGGCATATCAGGCGGGAAGCGGTCTGGGCCTTGGTCTGGCCTCCTATGGTATCAACGTGAACCTGGCGCCAGTAGCTGATCTGGCCAATGTTGAGAGCAGCGTGATGACAGCCAGGGCTTACGGAAGTGATGCGACAGAGGTTTCTGCCTGTGTGGTGAACATGATAAACGGACTGCAGGAACAGGGAGTGACTGCATGTGTCAAGCATTTTCCCTGCGGAGGGGGTACTGCATCGGATACACATGACGGGCCAGCAGTTTCGAATCGGAGTGAGGAAGAGCTGCGCAGTCAGGAGCTGGCAGTTTATCGGAGCAGCATTGATTCAGGAGTACAGATGATCATGGTGGGACATGTGGCAGTTCCTGCCCTGACGGGTGACAATACGCCGGCGTCTCTTTCTCCTCTGGTAGTGACAGAGCTGTTGCGCAATGAGATGGGGTATGGCGGTGTGATCATTACAGACGCTATGGATATGAAAGCGATCTCCGAGTATTATGACTCCGCTCAGGCGTCTGTGCTGGCCTTGAAAGCGGGCTGCGATATGATTTTGAGGCCGGAGAATTTTAAGGACGCCTATGAAGCAGTGTTGGCGGCGGTGCAGGATGGAACGATTGCGGAGGAGCGAATCAATGACGCCCTGCGCAGAATATATCGGATTAAGTGCGCAGACCGTCTGGAGACAGGCGACTGATAATGTGCGGTTTTTTGAACAATTTTATACAGGATATGTAATCCGGGAAAAAATGGTTGACAAAAGTGCGTTGCTGTTGTATAGTATATTTTGTTCAGAACAATCTGACATGTGCGCGAGTGGCTCAGCGGTGGAGCACCTCCTTGCCAAGGAGGGGGTCGCGGGTTCGATTCCCGTCTCGCGCTCTTTTTAAATGTGTGGGAACGTTGATTTTATCAGCGTTCCCGCTCTTTGTGTGTGTCTGAAAAACTGTAGACAACTGTAGACAGTACTTTAGTACTATTGCAGCGCTTTTGCCATGAGGTCATAGGTCTGGTCTTCTGTGAGCGGATTGTAGATATATCCCAAAGTAGTGGACAGATTGCTGTGTCCCAGCATCTCCCGGATATAGTCTATCGGCACACCGTTGGCATTCAGCATACTGGCGTATGTTTTGCGCATCTTGTGGGTGCTTTTGGTGGGTGTACCCTGATGCTCCGCAAATTTTTCCAGAACATAGGCAATCTGTCTGGCTGTGATGCGTTCCCCATTTTTCATAAAGATGTAATCGCCCTCTCTGGGGATTTTATTTAGGATGGCGACAGCGTTGGGAACCAATATCACAAAACGGTCACGGTTTGTCTTGGTATGCTCCACAACCTCATAGCGGTTGGTTGTCTGGTCTCTGATTTCCTCACGAACGATATGCAGATGGTTCTGGTCGCACTGGTCGCTCCATCTTAAGGCAACCAGTTCCCCAACACGCAGGCCGAGCAGAAAATTGATCTTGACGGCAAGGAAAGCGGTATCCTCTGTAGCGGCATACATTTCATCAAGGTAATGGTTTAATGTCTGTAGCTCTTCTGTGTTGTATGTCTCCGTTCTGCCTGTCTTTCTGACGATCTGGCGGTATCTGACATGTATCTCGATCTTGTCCAAAGGATTTTCGCTCAGATAGTTTCTGCGCAGGGCATAGGTGTACATTCCGCTTAAGATGGTTTTTACATTGCACCACTCCTTGCGGGAGAGATTGAATTCCCTTACAATCCGGTTGCATTCTTTTTCCAGAGTAAGCTCATCAATCTTTTTTATTTTCATCCCATGCAGGACGGAGGGCTCAAAGTATTTGCGGTAGTGCTGCGCATGTCTCTTGATGGTGTTGGGGCTGTTGGTGACGGTGGCCTTGTAATCCAGCCATTCCTCATACAGTCCGTGAAATGTTAAATTGTCAAGGTGCGAATTCTTGAAATAAATGGGAACAAGTTTATCCAATAGTTCCTCTCTTGTGGGTGCCTTGATATTCTTTCTTTTTCCAGCGGCATCCTTATAGCATGTCTGCCAGCGCCCGTTTTCCCCGGACGGGGGAGTAATTGCATAAGGATGTATTTTTGCGATTTGTTCTTTTCTGGTGGCCATAAGCGTATCAAGCACACTGTCTACATCTATTATACCAAGAGCTGCCAGTTGCTGCAAGAGATCATTGTTATGGATATCTGTTTTTTTCAATTCTGAATATTACAGACGGGGCATAGGATTTTCGGGTTTAGGATTTAGGATTCAGGATTCAGGGATTGTGTTTTAGGGTTCATACTGCCACGAAGTGTTTCTCCTTTCCTGTCAGTTTTCTGTTATATTGTCCTGTGGGCTGACGCCCTGTAAAAGCAGGTTGAAATCAAGTTCCTTGATGGTGGATTCTGCGGCCTTTTGTGGACTTGCGGATGGTCTGGTTTCTTCCTGCACGTCCGGCTCTGACAGGTCAGGCGGCAGAAAGGGCAGTATCTCCGCCACATGGGAGCGTACATCTTCCGCAGTGACCGTTTTGGCAGGGATGTACTCATCCAGAACGGTGTTTTTATAAGTCGCAGGCCGTGAGTAGCGCATTGCCTTTTTATCCCACAGGGACACGGAGATATATTGACGGTTCATCTCTATGTAGGTGCTGCACCGCCTTTTTAGTTGGGTTATCGGTTCATCCTGATCGTAAAAAACATTTTGATAGAAAGTGTCTATATTCAGTACGGTGGTCAGGATCACAAGCTCACAGTTCAGGTATTTATTCTTGTAGCGGCTTTTGACGGAACATGCGGTGTGTGGGTCGAGCATTTTCAGGAGGTCACTCAGTCCCAACACGCTGGGGCGTATATCGTCTACTATGAGGCAGGGCTCCTGGCCATATCCGTCCATGATATCATTGGAGCCGGAACTGATAAAATACGCAAGCCCATGGGACTCTGCGATCTTACGGGCAAGAGTGGTCTTGCCGCTGCCGGAGGAGCCTGTGATATAGATGCATTCCATATGGCGGTCTTTTTGCGTGGCTTGAAGATATTCGGAGCGGACTTTGAACGCAAGTTCTATCTTCCTGGAGAAATTAACCAGCGTGCGGCCGTCAATTTCAAGGGTTTTGTTATACTCCCGTATTTCGCCGTTAAGTATTTTCTGAACAATCTCGTCAATTTTGGGAGAGTTTTCTTCCTCTTCCCGGCGGTGTGCCTCTTCCACCAGGGCGGCATAGTCGAAGTTGGCAGTAACTTCCGATACGTCATATTGGTGTTTCTCTTTGGCGTTAAAATGTATCTGGTACAGGCAGGCAGCGTTCCAGTCTCCTTTTATGATGGATAGGAAGTTTTCAGGGATGCCGAACCATTGGGCGATATATTTCATCTTCTGGGGCTGGTTTTCCTCAAAATTCAGGAGGAGGTGGATGTGGGGAGGCTTTAGGTCTCCCTTGCGGTGCATATCGCTATCTTCCTCATAGGTGTCTTTGTCATGGATGATATAGGCATATTGCCGGATTATCTTTTTCTTTGACTGGATTACAGAGGCGGCTTTGTCCATATCGAACAGCAAGCTGCCATCATCCGCATGGAGTCTTGAAACGATCTCAATGCGGCGCACGGATTTACTTTTTTCGTTTGCCATAAAAGATATTCCTTTCTACAAAGTTCTATATTTCCTACGGGGCCTAGGACAAGCCCAAGGCCCCGTAAGCGGCAGAGCCGCACGGTCTTTCTACAGACTTCCCGCTGCTTATCCATGCCCATGCGTCGGCACCTTGGCGGTGCCTAGCAGGGCATGGGCGTATCCAGAGGCGGGGGCTGCTGTCGGGCGTTCCCTTTTTCTGTCAGCAGTGTTTTTAATAGAGCCGGGTTTTCGATATAGGGTATCTGGACAATATCCAGCTCCTTTTCCGGCAGGGAGATATAACCGCAGTGGCTGGGTAAATGTATGCTTTTGTCAATGTCGCAGTTGGGGAAGAGCATGGCGGCGGATTCTGTGGAGATAGTGGAACCCATGTACAGCTTGATACCGAACTGCTCCCGGATAGCGGTGTCAATGACCTTGGCGTTGAACTGCTGGCTGATAAAAAACAGGTGATAGCCAAAACTGCGTCCCATAAATGCCAGATGGCTGATCTTGGCCATAAGCTCTTTAAAAGCTTTGGTGTCTTTGGACAGGGCATAGCTGCTGAACTCGTCAAACACAAGATATTTGTGGCAGCGGCCTTTCTCCTGAATGGTACTCAAAAAAGAACTATAGAATTTATCCAGCACACCGTCACAGCCGAGATATTCTCCATAGTCGGATACAATGCCATCCCAGTCTCCGCCAGCCTTAAAGTCGCAGATCGACAGTTCAGCATCTGTGTTTAAGAGCTGGTTGAGGATATACTGCGCAAGGACAGTTTTCCCCCCGCCTGTAATGCCGGAGAGCAGGAGGTGGGGCACGGAGTCAGGACGCCAGAAATAGGGTTCTTTGACGCCCAGCTCCCAGAATGCCCGGGAATAGCCCAGAATAACGTCGGAATTACCTGACACGGTTTAGCTCCTTATCCAGCGTCTCGTCACGCAGCACACCAAAATCAGGGGTCGATTTTTGTTTTATGGCGATGCGGTATTGGCGAAAAAAGGGTTGACAGTCGCTCGAAAACTCGCTATAATAAAGCCGGATTTGAATACAGTCGTCCAGAATATGATACACAGAAAAGTATTTCCAGTTGAGGCCATACGCCTGTAGGTACTGCCCGAATTTCAAGCTGAGCAGTCTGCATAGCGTGTTGAGTTCTTCTGGCGTGTATTTTGCTTTCGGAACAAACCCAATGCCGATAAAGGGCGCACCGTCCTGAAACATAGTCTGGTAGCTGGGCGGGAATGCATCATGGCAGTAATCCGCCAGTATCCGGGAGAACGCCTCACTGAGCGAGGGGTCGAACACATGCCGTTGAGCCTCTGAGCCGAAGAGGATGTGAACCAATTTCTGCAAATCGCCCCGGAATTTTCGTGCACACTCGAAAGCGTCCCGATCTGGATGCAGCACCTTTTCCAGACCGATACCGGAACAGATAAATATAATAAAAATCATCAATAACATAACGACGTATTCCATAGGAATACCTCCTTTTTAAAGGCCAGGGGGGGCTTTCCCCCCCTGATGAAAGTTGACAGTTCCATATTAAGTTGTAATAATACGCTACTCCGATTCGATAACATCAATCCGGCGGATAGGCTGATATGTACCCCTTGCGGTACTGATCGCCTTGCCATACAAAATGTCGATGGACATGCCCGGTTCAAGGCCGGAGCAGTCATAGTCGCCCACATAAACGGAATCGGTTTTTCGCCCGGAGCATATACGCCCTGACTCAGGATTATCGAAGTAGGACTCGAACTCCTGTTCGACGTAGAGTGTAGAGAAGACTCGCCCGTCTTCCTTTTCTGTTGACGATATGCCGATAATACGCATACCCTGTAAAGCCTCTGGTAAAGTATTCATTTTTTTCCTCCAAATAAGAGGCGGCTCATGTCAGGCTCTTCCTGCGCAGTCCAAGAGACAGGGATGAGCCGCTGGTTAATAGTTAGTATCGATCGACAAGACAAGTATACCATTTACCATGTGGAACAAATTACACAATAGAACAAATTATGTAGAAATTTTTCCACATTCCTAAGGCAGTGTCGTGATTATGCTTTCCAAAAACGCTGACAGTGTTTTTCTTGACTCTTCAGTTAGCCTAGATACATAATGGTTGAGTCGGAAGTTGTCAGGTGCTTTTTTCCCAAATACCAAGTACTCCAAATTTTCGGATGCAATGGTACAATACCCGACCAAGACATCAAGGGGAGGTAGAGAAGTCCCTTTTTCATAATGTAAAACAGAGTCCCTCGATACGTTAAGTAATTGCGCCATGTGTTCCTGAGTGTACTTTTTTTCTTCCCGAATCGCTTTTAGGCGAAAAGAAAATTCTTTGTTATCAAGCTGCATATTTGCACCCTCCTTTCTTGCTGTCAAGTATAGCGGATAGGATGTGTCAAAGACAAGGTAATATGAGTAAAAAATTATAGCGAACCCCCCTGTTTGTAAGCCGAAAAAAGGCACTAAGAGTCAGAAAAAATTGTGCAATACGTAGAAAAAAAAGTGGTGTGAGACTGCACTTATACAAGGTGACGGAAATTTGGGGTGTTAAGGGTGTGCTTTTTGTGTAAGGTGAATACAGCGTATAATTTCACGACACAGGGAAGTATAAGGCATAAAAACATATAACTTGAAGAAAATGTCCACAGAGGATAAATAATAAGGAATAAGAGGGAATAGGGAGATAATAATTAAGAGGATTGATAAGAAGTGCATTTATCAATCCCCTTTGTTTATTTTATCGCCGCCAAGTGTCCGTGTGTCAAGCCACGGTAGTATTTTTCTGGCCGTGTACAGGCAGCCCATGTATTGTGCCACAGGGCAAGAACGAGCAGACCGCCAGAAAAATCTCCACCTCAAGGGCTTGACGCACTCCGATATTCAAAAGTGCCGCATGATAGCAGATATATAATTATGTAATAACATTATCATGGGGGGGGGGTAGCGCTTGGTGGCTCATATTTTAACAGATCAGATATATCACATTGGAGAACATGGCATAATCTCGCCAAGGTACTTAAGTCTATTCTCGCCACGTCATTTTTGCAGAAACGGTTAATTTGTGTGTGACTGATTTCTGCCCGATAGGATAGTTGTGTTTTGCTTAATTTCTTTTCGCTTAACAGTGCGTCTACATTCAAAGTAACTTTTCCGTAATCGTCCATTGCCCCACTCCTTTTAGTGATGATATTATTATAAGGTTGATTCTGCATTTTTGTCAGATGGATAAAGTATACAGGAATATAGATGCTGAAATATCTTTCAGAATAAATATTGAACTTGCGGGTAGAGAGTGATATAATGAGGACACAGACCACAGAAGATATTCAACAGAGTGGTGAAAGGAGAGGCAGATATGAAAAAAAGAGCATTTATCGCATTGTTAGCAGTCATGACAGCAGGGACAATTACAGCCTGCGGTAACAGTGCAAACAGTGAAGAGACACTTTCTGCTGCTGCGGTCATGGCAGAGGGAAGTATAGAAGTTCCTGAAGAAGAGTCTACGCTGGAAACAGAGGAAGAGCTTAGTTCTGCTGAGGAGGAGGCGAAAACGGAGGAGAGCATTGCTGAACAACCAGAGACAGAGGAGACGGAGACAGAAGAGCCGCAGGGGGATGTTCCGGGAGAACAGGCCGACACAAAAACGGAGGTGCTGAATGTTCCGCAAACAATGCTCAGCAGTACGGAAGTGTCTGCGGAAAATATGGTTTATGATGAAGTGACACAGCCGGTTGCAGAAAGTCCTGTAACCCCTGCAATCGTAGCCGAGCCGTACACATTCACAGAGTTAGACACTGTGATGTATGCTAAGTCTGCCGTAAACGTCAGAAGTTTACCGAGTACTGACGGTGAGCGGGTAGGTCGGCTTACTTCTGGTATGGCGGTTACTGTGACAGGTAGATGCAGCGAGACTGGTTGGTATCGGATTTCGCTTAACAGCGCCGACTGCTATGTAAGTGATAGTTACTTGGTAGCTGAGGCTCCTGTTACGACTACTCCCGATGTGGGTAGTGTATCTGTAGCTGAGGTGCCTGTGGTTGAGACTGCTGTAGCTGAGGAAAGCGGTGTAATGCCCGACTTCATCACTTATCTTAATGCGCAGCGGCAGGCCGCTGGTCTGGGTACTCTGGAGTGGGATGAGGGTCTGGCGAGTATCGCATTGGCGAGGGCTAAGGAGATGGTGTCAGACTTTTCCCATAATGGCATGAGAACGGATATTGAAAATATTTACAAAGGTTGTTCTGTGGCTACCGTAGACGTATATAATGCATGGGGTGGCAGTCCTGGTCATAAAGCGGCAATGTTTCGTGAGCTGGCTGTAAGTGGTGCATGCGCTTATTACAAGAGTGGTGAGTTTTATTATATAGCTTTTGTAGGAAGCGAGCGCAGCATGACCCAGGAAGAGTGGCAGACCAAGATCACTGAGGGCGTTGCGGATGGGTCGATGACTCAGCATACAGATGAGGAGACAGGTCTTACAGCGACGTATACAACAGCGGGTACTATTGAATATTCAAATGATTCGGATATTTTATCTAAGATGGAAGAGTTGGATAGGGCCGCTGGTTTAATCCCTTAAGTAATATTACTATGTGGATATACTATTTAAGAGGAAGTCTTTAAGGACTTCCTCTTTTCTTTGAGATTTTAACAAAATATTATCCGACTATATTGTAATGTTGAATGAAGTATAGTATACTATATACATAAGGTGGAGGTGGTTTATTCTCTCTTTTATCTTTTATAGCTTATAACATTACATTACTCCATCCATATATTTTAAGACTTTGACTAGTCGGAGCTAGGCCGCAGTATTGCTATGATACTGCGGTTTAGCTTTGTTAATTTTAACCCAGCGGGTATAGCAGCTATCTCACTTTGTTAGAGGATGGCTGTTTTAATTTATTCATCCTTGATTAACATGTTGCTGGATGTTAGTTAAAATTGCTATTTGGTAATAGTCGAATATATGTTGTTTGTTATATTGTGCGCTGTTTTGCGTGCTGATATCGGGAGGTTTATTATGAAGAATATTAAAATTATGGCATGTTTGGGTCTTGTATCATGTTCTTTATTAACTGGCTGTGTTGGGGCTTACGCTGACGAGGATACTGCCCCGCCTGTAGCTGAGCAGGTTTTTAATGATTTGCAGTCTGTTTCTTCTAGCGATGCCTATCATTCTTTAATCAATTCAAAAGTTAATTCTGGTGAGTTATCTGAGATAACAACTGATCCTAATGGGGCAAAAATATACGGCTCTGATGGTACTATTGGTTATTCAACAGACCAGAGTATATTGGATAAGATGACAGAGCTAGACAGAGCGGCAGGTCTAATAGACTAATAATATTGGTTTGGGAGGTTTAAATATGAAAATAAGAAAGAAGATCAGTAGGGCTTTTGCAATGATATTAGCAGCGTCCTTAACATTGACTGGCTGTGTATCGTCAGATTTTTCGTTTTATGCGGATACTGTAAGTGGCAATTCGGCCGAGTCGGTTTCTGGGGGCGACTCTGTATCGGGCGGTGATTCCGTATCTGGTTCAGATATTATCGTTCAAGAAGTGGACAAGGTATACTCTTTAGACGACGGAGCTGACTGCCCTTTGTATGTACAGGTATCCGAGGGCGGTTCTCTATCCCTAGAGGGTAATAATCATTACATAGAGATATCAAGACCCTCTCAGGGTACTGCATCTGTATCTATCGACGGCTCTACTGAAGAGGTAGCCCTTAGTTATGATGGCCTGTTTATGTTTGATTATTTTGAGGAAGGTACTCCAATCCAAATTAATGCAAATGCCTATGACGGGTATAAGATTGCTGAGTACTCTGAGTTGTCTGATGCGGGGGATGTTACTCTTTCTAAGTTAGATTTATCTGATAAGTACTCACACATTTCTACCTTTGTTGTTTCCCCCAATAGTAGGGTAGCTGTAAGTTTTACAGAAGAGCATATTTATGATCTGTTTATAAACGTAGAGAATGACGGTACTACTGCTATTGCTTGGGATGATGAGTGTAGATGGGTAGAGTGTTATGACGGAGAGCTTACTTTGTATGACGGCGATTGGAACGAAGTGGCCATGTTTTATTCTGAAAATGGCAGCTTGTATCTGGGCGCTTTTCCCGAAGATACGGTATTCTTTGTAGGTTTACAGAGTGCTGATAGTACTGTAATATCTTATGAGTTAAAGTCAGAGTCGGGAAATTCTCTTGAGTTTCAGTCATTCGATTTTATGGGCGAAACTTGTCTAACCTTAGTTCAGGATACTTACATGTATATCAACTACATGGCTGAGGAAGATATGTCTTGGCTTGAGCCTATACTTGCTTTAGATTGGAGGTCTTCTACAAGTGCAAGATGCCTTTATGATTTCGAGGGCAATGATGACCCGAATACGGGCGTAGGTAGGGTATATTGGGGCGAGACAGTCGAAGAACTTATCGCCATGTATAACGATTCTACCTTTGATATGTCTGATGATTGGGGTGCTTTTTTCGTAAACACTATCTATGAGGGTACTGACTATAACGGCTTGTTATACCTCGCCAAGAATGGGTATACCTTTGAGGGATTAGTAGATAGGTGCTGTGAAACCCTATCTGGTAGTATATGGGATATAGTTAATGCTGATAACGGGATACAGACTCTTGCGTCATCTCCTCTGGGTACTAAGGGTATAGTTAAGTATTACTCCAATTACAATACGACTGCTATACTGCCCGAAATATTTGGTTCTGATCGCCATAATGTGCTTGCTTTGAAGATATTTGCAAAAGGCTCTTCGTCTGGCGGTGTAGAGGCTTTTTGTATTGACCCAGACAAACCGATGGTGAGCGGTACTACAGTATCTATTGCGGACTATTCAGACGACGAGACTTCTTTTAAGTCTGTTTCAGACGGTGTTATGTCTTTAGGTACTCAGCTCTCTATAAAGAAGTCTGTAACTGGTTATTGCCAATCTTTTGGTAAGCCTGAGTATGATAGTATTCAGAGGCCTAAGCAGAGGTATAATTATAACGAAAGCCGCTTGTATCTATGGACTTCTGGTGGTCAGCATGCTCAGGAGAATTTTTTAAAGTCATTAGCAGACTATAAGATGACAAATAGTAAGGACGGTCTGGGTTGGTCATATGATGATCTGATGGATTGCGAGGGGAGATTTCATACATCAACCATAGTTGCGTGGAATATTGGGGAATACCCTGGATATGACGGATTGCCATTTGAAAATGATGACTGGTGTAAAGAATACTGGAGGCGCTATGGTAACTTAATGTATTTTCCATCTGCTGTGTATAAGGGAGATATATATCTTTGGACAGACACTGGTGAGCTTTCTTCATCCAAACAGCGACTAATAACATGGAAGATTCCCAAGACTACCACAACTACGGGTACGCCGACTCCTACTCCTATTGCTGGAACAGGTACGGTTTTTGTCAATAAAACTGACATGAATGGTAACGGTCTGGCAGGCGGTCTATTTGGTGTATATCCTGCTGATTTATCAGGTCTTGTAGGGGTTATTACTACTGATGCGTATGGTGCAGGTTCTTTGAGTGGTCTGCCTTTAGGTGCTTACTATATAATGGAGGTAACGCCCCCGCCAGGCTGTGTTGCTAATCCCTCAATTACTGCCTTTTCTATTTCGGACGGTACGGGTTTTACTTATACGTTTAGTGCGGAGAATGTAAAGCGTTTTCCTTTGCGAAATAGATTATGCTTGCAAATTGTTCAGGATAAGTTTATAGTATAAAAGAGAAATAGATAAACAAAAAACATTAGTGCAGCGAGGAGCAGAACGTCGAGGGGCTTGAAAATGCTGTTTATGTAAATTATGGCTAGAAATCAGAGTTGTAGACACACGGTAGACAGTGTGCATTCCTCCTTGATTTTATGGGCTTTCCGGGGTCTAATAGTGTTCGATTCCCGTCTCGCGCTCTTGTTTTGCCAGCGGAAGCCATTTTGGATGGCTTCCGCTGTTTTGGTGTTTGGACATGGAGAGCAGAAGGAGAGATAGATGTATACACTTAGAGATATTATCAGAAGATATATGCTGGTCATTTCGCTGGTGCTGGTGGTGATTATTCTTGCGCTTATCGGCGGTATTGAGATATCCAATGAACAAAAGCGGGCCAGGGACAATTCTATCAGGGCATTTCACCAGATCGAGCAGACCCTGCTGCACAATGGGGAGGAGCTTGAGGAGATCGGTGCGGAGTACCGTCAGACTTGCCTGCGCAATGCACAGGCCATTGCCTATATGATTCAAAATAAGCCCTCCGCGCTGGAGAATATAGAGGAATTGAAGCAGATTGCAGAGCTTCTGGAAGTGGATGAGATACACTTTTTTGATCCGACAGGGTGTATTTACGCGGGTACACATCCAGAGTATTACGGCTATACCTTTGACTCGGGAGAGCAGATGAATTTCTTCAAGCCCATGTTGGAGGATAAATCCCTGAAGCTGGTCCAAGATGTCACTCCCAACACAGCGGAGGCCAAGCTGATGCAGTACTCTGCCCTGTGGAGCAATGACGGACAGTTCATTGTACAGGTAGGGATGGCTCCTGTCCGGCTGATGAAGGTTACGGAGAAAAACGAGTTGTCTTATATCTTTTCCATGCTGCGGATTGATCTGGCTGCTGATTATTATGCCATCGATATGGAGAGCGGGGAGATCGTCGGCTCCACGAAGCAGGAGAATGTCGGAAAGAATCTGACGGAAATAGGTATGAATCTCGAGGATGTGCAGAGTGGCGATCAAGGCTTTCATATGAAAGTGGATGGGGTGAGATCCTTCTGTGTGTTCAGGCAGATTGGCTCAAACTATATCGGCCGCATTATGCCGAACCGTATTTTGTATCAGAGACTTCCGATATATTTGATCTCGCTGGCAGTATGTCTGGTCCTGATTGTTATTATTTTGTCATACGCCGTAATCTGGTGCATGGAGCGGTATGTTGTGGCGGACATACACCGTGTGAATGAGAAAATGAGCAGGATAGCGGGAGGCAATCTGAGTGAATCCATTGATATTGGCAGCAGTGTGGAATTTACCGAACTGAGCAGCTATATTAATGAAATGGTAAAAAGTCTGTTGGCCAACAACAGGAAGATGTCCTATGTCCTCAGCAAGACGAACATGTTTATTGGCGTGTACGAATACAGCAAGCAGATGAAGAAGGTGCGATTCACAGAGTATATTCCGCGGATATTCGCTCTGGATGCTCAGGAGGCGGAAAAGCTGGCGGCTGACTGTGAAGGATTTCAGGCTTTTCTTGGGGAAATTCGGCAGAATCCGGTGCCAGAGCAGGACGGGGTATTCCAGCTTCGCGAGGATTGCGATCGCTACGTGAGGCTGGAGGAGATCCGTGAAAATAATGAGACATTCGGCGTGGCAATCGATGTGACTGAGGAGGTCTCCAAGCGCAGGCAGATTGAGGTTGAGAGGGATATGGACCTGCTGACCGGACTATACAATAGGAGGGGAATGGAAATCCAGTTAAGCCGACTGTTTGCCGAGCCTGAGAAGTTGGGACATTATGCGCTGGTCATGGTTGACGCAGATGGATTAAAGAAGATTAATGATACCTATGGGCATGAGAAGGGGGATGCTTACCTGAAGAAAATAGCGGATACATTGAACTGTGTTGACCCTCAAAACAGCATTGTGGCCAGGGAGGGCGGAGATGAATTTGTCATGCTCCTGTATCATTATGAGGAGGTAGGAGAATTGGCTGAGGCTATTCGGGTGTTGGAGTTCATTCAAAGGCACAGCCTGTCCTATCTGGACGCGAATTTGCGAATCCGGCTGGAATTCTCTCTGGGGTATGTTCTGGCCGAGGGTGAGGCGGATTATCGGGAATTGTTGAAGCAGGCCGACGAGAGGATGTATGTGAACAAGAAAGAGCGGAGGAGGCAGCGGGAACAGTCTGAATAATCTAACGAAAAATGTAAGTTGGACAAAATTTAAAAAAACTGTTGACAAAAGGAAAGAAAAGGTTTAGAATTCCTTGTAAACCGATAGGAATTATATAAATACAAATGGCACAAAGATAGAAAGAGAGGTTTGGGAGAATGAGCAAAAAAACATATGCGGAGAGAAATCTGAGGTTTGAGACACTACAGCTCCATGTGGGGCAGGAACAGCCTGATCCGGTGACGGACGCCAGAGCGGTTCCGATCTATCAGACCTCCTCCTACGTGTTCCACAACAGTGACCATGCGCAGGCCAGATTCAATCTCAGCGATGCGGGCAATATCTACGGCAGGCTGACCAATCCCACGGAGGATGTATTTGAGCAAAGAATTGCCGCTCTGGAGGGCGGTGTGGCAGCTCTGGCAGTGGGCTCCGGTGCGGCGGCCATCGCTTATACATTTCAGAATCTGGCTCATGCGGGAGATCATATCGTGGCAGCTAAAAACATCTACGGCGGTACATATAATCTGCTGGCGCATACGCTGACAGATTATGGTATCCACACCACATTTGTGGACCCCTTTAACTATGAGGAGGTGGAGGCGGCTATCCAGGACAACACCAAGGTGCTGTTTATCGAGACGCTTGGCAATCCCAATTCCGACGTGGTGGATATCGAGAGACTGGCAGGCATTGCTCACGCTCATCAGATTCCGTTGGCCATAGATAACACCTTTGCCACGCCCTACCTGGTGAGGCCTATCGAGTATGGTGCGGATATTGTAGTGCATTCGGCTACCAAATTCATCGGCGGCCATGGAACCACCATCGGCGGCGTGATCGTGGACAGCGGTAAATTTGACTGGGAGGCCAGCGGCAAGTTCCCTTCTCTGACTGAGCCGAATCCCAGCTATCACGGCGTCAGCTTCACGAAAGCTGTCGGTCCTGCTGCTTTCGTGACCAAGATCCGCGCCATCCTGCTGCGGGACACCGGAGCCACGCTGTCTCCTTTCCACGCGTTCATCTTCCTGCAGGGCCTGGAGACACTGTCCCTGAGGGTGGAGCGCCATGTGGAGAATGCGCTGAAGGTGGTGCGGTATCTTGCGGCTCATCCCCAGGTGGAGAAGGTGCATCATCCCTCGGTATCCGACGATCCGGAGCAGCAGGCGCTGTATCGCCGCTATTTCCCCAATGGGGGCGGCTCCATCTTTACCTTTGAGATCAAGGGAGACGCTCGCAAGGCCAAGGATTTCATCGACAATCTGGAGCTGTTCTCCCTGCTGGCCAATGTAGCGGATGTCAAGAGCCTGGTGATTCATCCGGCCTCCACCACGCATTCTCAACTGAGCGAGGAGGAACTGGCGGATCAGGGCATCAAGCCCAATACGATCCGACTGTCGATAGGCACGGAGCATATTGACGATATTCTGGAGGACCTGGAGGAAGCGTTTCAGGCTGTAAAATAGCCGGATATTCAAATGTATTAAATTTTTTGAAAAATATGAAAATTTTTGTTTGCATTTTTTCTCAGCTGTGTTATACTACCCTTATGGGGCATTAGCGCAGCTGGGAGCGCGTCACACTGGCAGTGTGAAGGCCACGGGTTCGAGTCCCGTATGCTCCACGGAGAAAAAAGCCAGTAGAGAAAAGCCAGTAGAAAACAGCCAGTAGAAAACAGCGGATATGCCCTTAAAATCAAGGCATCTCCGCTATTTTCATGCCAACTTATACTTATCATAAAAGTGTCATACTTAACTAAAAAAATTTGTCATGAATCCGGCTAAGAAAAGAGAGTGTTTCTGAGTTTGTCGGCAGCGGTCCTCTGAGCATCTCTATCTTTATCTTCCATGAGATGACGATATACGCCCTTCATGACGTAATCAGTTTCCAACCTCCGAATTGCATGATATCATACAGAATTAATGCGATTATTTTCGGGAAAGGTATTGAGCCATGCAGGAATGGTGAGATTTTTTCTTACTGCTTTTTTACCATACTTTTCAGCATAGGCATCCATATCCAGAACCAGCATACTTACGAAGCCGCCGGGATCAGGGGTAATGCTTTCCAAAGGGCTTGCTTGGGGGGCGGGTTTCCCATCTTCCAATTCGTCAAGAACCCAGCCGGATGCGGCATCCGTACCCATAAGAATAGCCTCTGCCAGTGTATCACCCTCACTAACGCAACCGGGAAGGTCCGGAACCTCAACGGTAAACCCCCCTTTTTTTTCTTCACAAGGGTAGAAGCAAGCAGGATAAGTTAATTTCATAGAAGAATCCTCCTTTATGGTATTGCAGGGTTTTACAACCCAGTCTGCTTTAATATGGATTTAATTGTACGGGGTCAAGGTCTCAGGGATGATTCATGCAGGTAAGGAGATGTGTCTGTGTTATTTTCTATTTATTGCTTTTCCCTCTTCTTTTACCTGTCACCCGCTCTACAACCATTCTCATAACCCTTGTGCGGGGTACTGCGGATTGATCATAGGGAAAATATTCCTGATGGTAGTGTTGCATCAAGTAGCATAAAGCCTCATTCTTCTCGGAATCGGACAGTATTTCGATATATCCCTGCCCGATTATGCTTTCATATTCCATGGTACAATTTCCCTGCTCAAGCTCTGTCACCAATTTATGCGCGCAATCCATCTCAAAGCTGGCTCTATTGTCCATCTCAATCAAGTGGTATTTTGTGCCTTCCAGCGCTCCATGAAAATACAGCTCGATTCGGTTATCTTCTACCTTCATTCCGAAATTAAGAGGCAGGATGTAGGGATATCCATTATTATTCAGAGCGATTCTGCACACATCGCATCTTCCCATGATCGAAATAATTTCGTGAAAGTCTGTTACTTCTCTGTCTGAACGCCGCATTTTTAAACCTCCCATATATGGATAGTTGTATTCCCACTCATCGAATGAAGTGCACCTTGAGTTGATTATATTGCATTTGTCCGGCAATCACAAGGTTATTTTGTATTTATATTCACGAACGGCTAGATTTTCCCCTCTGTCTGCACTTGATTTCGCACGGTGGGATTGCGTATCACGGTCTCTTGGAGATAACGCAGTCAATTAACCCATATTCCAGGGCTTCTTCTGCACTCATATAATGGTCTCTCTCAGTATCCCTTTCAATTTCTTCTATGGTGCGACCGGTATTTTCCGCCAGAATGCGGTTTAGTCGCCGCTTATTTTTCTGGATATGGTCAGAGATGATTTGTATATCGCTGGCCTGCCCCTGAATGCCGTTGCCCCCTATGGCCGGTTGATGGATCAAGATTTCAGAGTTGGGAAGTGCCATCCGCTTTCCCTGTGCGCCGCCCGCAAGCAGAAAGGCCCCAAAGCTGGCGGCAAGCCCTACGCATATCGTCGAGACATCACATCTGATATATTGCATGGTGTCGTATATCGCGCATCCTGCTGTGATGGAACCTCCAGGACTGTTGATATACAGCTGGATATCCTTATCAGGGTCCTGTGCTTCCAGAAAGAGTAGCTGCGCTATGATTAAGCTGGCGGAAGCATCACTGACCTCCTCCCCCAGAAAAACGATTCTGTCGGATAGCAGTCTGGAAAAAATATCATAGCTTCTTTCGCCTCTGTTGGTCTGTTCAATTACGTAAGGAATCGTACTCATGCTGCAATCTCCTTGATGTTGGCAATCCATATATGGCATTTGTGCATGTCAGAACAGCACATGGAAATTCTGTTTTGTTTTGGCCTAAAGCTTCCTGTTTGCCGGTAAATTTTGGGTGGAACCAAGTATACCTGCTTGAAGGCGAAGGAAAAGGCCTGCTGTGAATCGTATCCGGCCTCAAACGCGATCTGTGTGATCGGCTGCTCTGTTTTAACCAGCTTTTCGGCAGCGACAGTAAGTCTGCGGTTATGCAGATATCGATAGATGGTAGTCCCTGTATGCGCTGTGAAGATGCGGTTGAGATAGAATTTGGAATAGCCAATATTTTTTGCGACTTGATCCAGATTGACTTCTTTTCCCAAATTGCTCTCTATGTAATCTATGACTTTTGTGACGACTTCTTTTTGCTCTTTCATCGGGATTCCTCCTTGCGCTTTTACTTATTATAGCAGGCCTGGGGGTAGATGTCTTAATAAAAATTGCTATTTTGTATGTTCCATTCTGTCTTCTGGCGCCATATTCCAACATCTCCTATTGTTATTCGTAATGTCAATCGTCTTCGTATTGACTTTTATGCCTTGGCATAGTAAAGTTTTTAAAGATAAATGGCGGCACTTTGATAGGCCGACAGCAGTAGAGATTGGTCAAGTGATAGTAAAAGAACGGGAGGTGGCTTATGGATTCTGTCATTATGCTGGTTTCTGGAATCATCAACAAAGAGGGCAGGCGGTTTGCCAGAGTGTCCTTCATTCGGGGGAGGGACACGGCGGAAGGGATTGTGCCAGATGGCACAGTCGATCATGTCAGCGGTTTTTCTGATGCGGAGGTGGTTAAGCTGGAGCGCTATCTGCGGGAGAACTGCGGGGAGATCATGGAGCAGGCCAGATCAGTTAATCCGATCAAGAACTGGCTGGGTATATGAGGGCGGGTCAAAGGATATCACCGCCCTTCATACACCGTTTTTTATTGACGTAGCCACCGCTACGCCTCATTCATCCGCCTTGCAGGTTGAAAATTCATTCTGCGTCATTTGGCTGAAAATGAACGGTACAGTACACGGGATTTTATTTATCAGTATCAATAATTTTTATCTTATATACCGTTGGATAATAATATGGTGCTTCTTCCGTAAATGCATCCTTGAGTGTTACTGTAACGGCATTCCCTTGTTGAAAATCATTAATTGATAGTTCATTACCGTCTTTACCAAGCAGTTTCGTATTTTCACTAATACCAAGTGAATTGACAGGACTGCCATAGATTCCTGTTGTGCGTTCAACAATCAGTCGAATCTCTCCATCTGACTGCATGAGAGTTTCCTGAACAATAGCTTCAAATGTTTTTTCAGACCATCTTGGTGATTGGCTAATCGTCATCGCACCAACAATGATTGCCAAAGCTACCATGATGCCCACAATCGTCAACTTTTTCTTTTTCATACTGTGCCTCCTTACGCAACCTGATGTTTCTTAAATCCTAATCTTGCTAATGGCAGCATAATTACTGTTAAGAAAACATAAAGCGCCGCCCTTACAGTAAGCGCATCTAAAACCAGACTGCCGAATTGATATGAAATATACTTGCTGAATTCTGGCATTGCCGCGCGGTAGGGTAGCAAAAACAACGTCAGATTATATGCCCCTGTTGTTCCGTTCGGCGTTAGAAACATAGGGACGAATAGTACGGGAACAAGAATAATCAGCACAAGATAAGGACTCTTCATTTGCGCAGACAATAGGAGTGTCAATCCAACCATAGCAAGGAGTACGAAGTAAATAATTCCAACATTGATAAGAACAGCCTGTAAAAATGTCAATGAATAAGGAATTGTCGTATTTACAATCTGTAACGGCAGATTCCAGCCGTCTATCCCAAACGCAGCCAATGGCAATCCACACGCTACGACAATATGGAGTATAAATGCAGCCGTTCCAAATAAAAGTGATGCTGCAATTTTTGCTGTTGCCAATTTTGTTTTACCATATTTTGCAGATAAAATTACTGCATCCGTCCCCGCCTGATATTCGCCAGAAAAGACAGGGGCAACCACAATGCAGATAGCCATTAATGCGAACATCAAAAGTTCAAAGCTGCTTATAATGACTTCCCATCCTTCGTAATATCCATATTGCAGAGGCGTGTCCACCTTGTCTGCCATACTGCCCCAATATTCTTTTTGCTCATTGGATAATGCGCGGGATGGATTGTTAAGCAGAGTTTGTATCTTCCTTTCCATCGACTGATAAAAGGACGCTCCACCGCTTATATCCAAATCAGGAAGATTATTATAGCCCCAATTTTCATTTGGATTACTGTAAGTGTTGGCAATCAGGTTAAGCATTTTTTCTCTTGGCGCAACTCCATTCCAATAGGCATCGCCAATTAAAAACTGCTCGTTTCCGTCAGTTCCGACATTGGCAGAGATCGCAAAAAGACTCTGCACTTCTCGGATTGTTTCAGCAACATATTCCTCGGATAAAGGGACTGAAAAATCCGCATACTGCCGCTTTTCATAGGCAATACCCTCCGCCCCCTTTATGACGCCATCCTGATTGTAAGTTTGATATTGCATAACAGGCAGACCAAAAAGAAATCCTGTTAAAATCAGGCTGACTGCCATCACAATTAGAGTAGATTTTTTCCGCAGTATTTTCAAAAATTCATATTTTACCAACATATTATATTTCCCCCTGCTTTTCCGTTTCTTCACCAAAATGATACAAAAATAAATCTTCTAAACTCGGCTCTACAATCTGTGCATCTTCTCTCGGAGCGGTTTCCTCTATCATGCGCATCCGCACCATATTGTTTTCGTGGTGAAGGTTTACAACCGTATAATTCCTGCTGTATTCCGCAGCAGTCCTTTCATCAACTAAGAGTTCCCACACCTTGCCTTTGATACTGTCTGTGACCGTAGCCATTTCCTCCTGCAAAAGAAAACGGCCTTGCTTCATCATTAAAATTGTATCTGCAATATAAGAAACATCAGAAACGATATGCGTGGATAGAATAACAATCTTTTCTTTTGCAAAATCTGAAATGAGATTGCGAAAGCGAACTCTTTCTTTTGGGTCAAGCCCCGCCGTAGGCTCATCCAATATCAGGACAGACGGGCTGTTTAGTTCTGCCTGTGCAATTCCCAGACGCTGCTTCATGCCACCGGAATAAGTTTTGATTTTTTTATCTGCCACATCAGACAAGTTTACCATCTGGAGCAGATCTTCTGTTCGTTTTTTGGCCTGCTTTTTATCGAGTCCTTTCACTGCCGCCATATACAGCATAAATTCATGGGCAGTGAAATCAGGATAAAAACCAAAATACTGCGGCATATATCCCAAATGGGCATAATAATGTTCGCCTAATTGTTCAATTGTTTTTCCATTAAAACGGATACTGCCAGAAGTTGGTTTTAAAACTCCGCATATCATTCGCATTAGCGTTGTCTTGCCCGCACCATTTGCACCAAGCAGCCCATATACCCCTGGCACTAAACTGGCGCTTACATTGTTGACAGCACATTTTTCTCCGTACTGTTTTCTTAAATCTTGTAATTGTAATTCCATACAGAACCTCCTCATTCATTTTTATAGTCACCGTTCGGCTACCGTCTCACTGACTGCGGTATTCGCCAAATGTTCATGCAAGCGTGACCGCGGCGCATTACTCGCACAAAAAATAGATGACCTGGCTTTAAGCATAAGTCATCTATCTTAGGCAGCGCTTTTTTGTATCTTAAGTTAACCTTAAGTTATTGATTCCGCCAAAGGAAGAACGATAGTAAACCGTGTTCCTTGGCCTTGTTTGCTTTTAACGGAGATATTTCCATTGTGGAGCGCTATAATCTGTTTTGCAATCGCAAGTCCAAGACCGCTTCCCTCCGGTTTCTCTTTCGTGTTTGTCCCTCTGTAATATCGGTTAAAAAGCTCAGACTGTTCCGTGTCGCTCATACCGATTCCATTATCAGAGATACAAATCAATATCCTTTTTTTCTCATCTGCGGCTATACTGATTGTTACCTTTGTCTCGGGTGGGTTATGCGTTAATGCGTTAACGATAAGGTTATTCACAGCACGGCGGAATAAATCAATGTCAAGACAGACCTCACATTCCAGTATTTCGTTTTCAAACTCAATACAGCGATTCGTAAAGGCAGGGTCATTTACAATATCAATGACCAGCTCTTTCAAGAAACGCACAAGGCGTATCGCCTGTGGATGGTATGGTACGGCGCCCGAATCCAGCTGGTAAGTCAGCTTTAAATCATTAATCATTTTTTCAGTGTGATTCGCATTTTTTAAGATAATCCCGCCGTATTCCTGTACGGTTTCACTGTCAGGGGCAGGACTATCCATTAGCAGCTCTGCATAGCCCTTGATTGGTGATAGCGGAGTTTTTAAATCGTGCGTAATATTTGCAATCCACTCCCTGCGGATTCGTTCCGTATCCAGCCCGACTTTATCGCTGCGGCGGATTTCTGTATCCATCTTGTTAAGTGACCTATAAATGTCTCCAAACACACCCTTCTCAGGCAGCATAGTATAGCAACGCATCGAAATATTTCTAATACCTTTTGCTATTTTACCAAGCTGTCTGGTAAGCCAAAATCCATAAAAAACTCCCGACAAAATAATAGCGCACAAGCAGAAAAATATTCCCATGCGGAATAATAGAGAAAGCCGTCCCACATTTTCTCCGTTATAGTAAAGCATGTGTTTCCCTATCGCATAAGGAAATCCAATCAAATAACTCCATGTTTCCCCCGAATTTTCATAGCTATTCACAAAGACGGTATTTCCCTGCTCATAAGCGCTTGTGCGGAGTGAAATCAGTTCAGATGCAGAGTATCTCGCTGGATAACTCCTAGGTTTGTTATGGCAAAAAACCTCCTCCCCTGTTTCATCAATGACCTGAAGCCACAGCCCATATTCATCTAGCCGTTCAAGCCCTATTTCTTCTATTGTGATATCGCCATTATCATTCCCCATCCATACAGAAAAATTGTCTGTAAATCTATCTGGCCATGATGCCAAACTCAAACCTTCAGGTTCAGTTATTCCGAAAATATAGTAGAACATTCCAATTGCGCCAATAACTGCGATAAAAAGTAACGCTAGTATTAAAATAAATATTCGTAAAAATGGACTTAATTTCTGTTTACTTCTCATATGGATTTACCAACTTATAGCCTAAGCCTTTCGTCGTAATAATATATTTGGGCGTTGCGGGGTCTTCCTCCAACTTTTCCCTCAAATGACGGATGTGAACCATCATCGTATTATCACATCCAAAGCTGTCCTCACCCCAGACAGTTTCATATAAGCGTTCACGGCTGATTACCCGTCCTAAATTTTCCGCCAGATACCGTAAAATCTCAAATTCCCGCGCAGTCAGACCGATTTCCTTATCATTCTTCATTACTCTGCAACCGTCAGTATCTATCATCAGTTCACCAATTTTAATAGAAAAATCCTGTATTGGAACTTGTCTGTATTGTTCACGGCGTAATTGAGCTTTTACCCTATATGCTATCTCTTTTGGGCTAAACGGCTTTGTGACATAATCGTCACCGCCAACAGCCAAGCCAAGTATTTTATCTAATTCATCATTTTTTGAAGAAAGAAACAAAATAGGGCAATGAGAAAATTCTCGGATTTGTTTACACACTTCGTACCCATCTATGTCTGGTAGCATGACATCTAAGATAATAATGTCTGGCTGAATTTGCTTGCTCCTAATTACAGCGGATATCCCATTGTCAATTTTAGTAATGTTGCAAAACCCCTCCATGTTTAGAGCTTTTTCAAGTAAATTTAAAATATCTGGCTCATCATCAATAAGCATAATTTTATACCTATTCACTTAACCACATCCTCCGTTTGTTTTGTAGGTTTACTTACATTTTGTATCTTTTATCTGCAGGTTTTTCAGCGCTTTTCGGGATAAGCCAAGTATTCTCTATTTTCTCAGCCCCCAAAATTCGTCCTGTATTACAAAACGTCCATTTTCAGCAGTTTCCCTTGCAGTCATATATTTCATAGCACACCTCCACATTATACATTATATTTCGTTGATCCGAAGAATTCAAGTTGTAGGCGACAGAGGTTTTTATATCACCTGCCGCCGTTCAAAGCGTTCCTGTGCTTGCTCATTGATGTTCGAGGGGGAGCGTTCAGCTTTCAAAAGATATTGTCACTTGACAGATAATATATAACAAAATATAATGCTCAAGAAGGTGAGCATCTATTTCGGAGGATAATTTCCTATCGGTGCAAGTACCTCGAGCAAGCTTGCGAAATGCAGTGAGGAGAGATCCTATGAAAGCAATTTTTATCGATACAAATTCCGTCAATGAAGACGGAAGCTTCTATATTGATGAGCTATTGGTTAAAAATATGGGTTTGATTGCCGGAGAAAGGGTGATTGCGTATCAGGACGCCGACTCATGGGAGGCGCAAATTGTTCTGTGCAAGGATAGATGGGGTGCCGTACTGAACACCGAGAGTAGAGAGATCAGTCCGGACAGACAGGAGGGCCATGCAGAAGGGTTTTGGAGGGGATATTATGTACAGAGTCGTAGGCTGATTAGTGTGCTGGAATAGTTGGGATATACTGTGGATGCGATAGAGGAGATAAAAAACAAACTGGGAATAGGATAATTAAGTAGAACGCTTCGAGTTTACTCTACTGAACAGAATGCGCGCAGAAGCGCAAGGGAAACAAGGACTAATGAATATTTTGGGAGAAGTGCAACATATGAAAACAGTAAAAGTGGTTGCGGCTGTTATCTGTGATTCAATTGATGAGAAAAAACAGATATTTGCCACGGCCAGAGGGTATGGAGACTTTAAGGGACAGTGGGAATTCCCCGGCGGAAAGATTGAAGCGGGTGAGACTCCGCAGCAGGCTCTTGTCAGAGAAATACAAGAAGAACTGGAGACAAAGGTAAAAGTAGGAGCCCTGATTGACACGGTTGAGTATGATTATCCTACCTTTCATTTATCGATGGATTGCTTCTGGTGCGAGGTGGTGAAGGGTGAGTTGAAGCTGCTGGAAGCTGAAGAGGCAAGATGGCTTACCAAAGCGACTCTCTACAGCGTTCAGTGGCTTCCCGCAGATATTACATTGGTAGCAGAGATAGAAAGACAGATGGGGGATTGATTGCATTAGAATGGTTAAAATAGCATAATTTATTTGCCCTTTTGGAATAGTTTGTGCTAAAATTAAAATGCGGATTTAAAAAACGCATAAAATATTGGTGTTAGTATATAAGAGCCCAGCCGGATATTTGGAGACAATGGTTAGTTTGAAAATATAGCAAAGCATCCGATGGCGTTGTGGAAGTGCAGGAATAAAGCAGAGGATTAGCCGCATTTTTTATACATTGGATGTTATTATTTCTGCTGGGTAGCAAGTAAAACCAAAAAGAGAGTTAAGTAATCAAAAGAGGAAGAAGGTGCTACTTTGAAAGAACAGGGATTTCCTGGAATGGATATATATGTCAAGTAAAATTGAAGGGTAATGATGATATGAATCAAAGAGATAATGTGGCAGATCAGCTGAAAGAACTTCTCGATATGTATGAGTTCAGTATGGATACACTTTCTAAATATTTGCAGTTGCCCGTGGAGCAGATAAGGAAACTGTCTGAGGGGGATGTTGGCTTTTTGCCAGAAGATCCTATATACCGTTTCAACATCTTTAATAAGATTACGTTCCTTTATCTTAGTGCTGTGGAGGATAAGGACTTAAAGTTATGTGCATTCTTGAAAGTGCTTGTTTCCTATCATGGTCTGTCTAAACGGGCAGTGGCGAAAATGGCAGGGGTAGAGGTAAAGAATATTGAGAGGATGTTATCAAATCCACCCAAGAAAGTGTCAGAAGATATAAAATACAAAGTTGCGGTTACAGTTATGTCATTACGATTTTTCTTGAAAGATTGCGAACAAGATCGGGGAGCAGGGGCGATTTTATAACAATAGAAGGAGAGGTAAAATGCCTTACATTACAGTTGAAAGTGGAGCTTTATCAGATAATCAGAAAGAAGAACTGATAAAACGGTTGACAGAAGTGTCTTCCGAGATTATGAAAGTGCCGCAGGAATTTTTTGTTACGACAATTAAGGAGGTGCCGGACAAAAATTTTGGCATTGGCGGCAAAACGATTGATAAGGTGAAAGCAGAGTATATGCAGACACATAAGTAATTTATGCTAACAAATCGTGATACTATTACTTGGGTAAATTCATATATCCACACCACACGAAGAAAACCAATAAAGCACAAACGATAAAAGGGAACCAAGCAGGAACACTTCATGTCTGGTTCCCCTGTTCCATATCAGTGCGGGGAGGTGGTCGAGGCAGGCTTTGGCCCGAAGAAGGTGCATAAGAAGTAAGGTAAGCGCCCAATAACCAGGCGGATTGGATGTAAGTACAATAGCTAATAAGGGTATGGTCAGTAAGACCGCGCAGGGAGATCCTTTCCCGGTAAGTTTCAAGATATTTGTCCATGATAAAATCTCCTTTGAAATGTGGCAAAACAACGGTTACAATTCAAAAAGAGGAGGCGGACGGAGAAAAAATGTAATTGTTGAGTTGGAAAATTTGTGTTAAACTAATCATGGCAGTTTTTTTGGTTTATGTGATTGTTTGGTTAGGGGTAACTCAACAATACACCATAAATACAAAAACTGCTACTTTATTAAAAATTTTATGAGAAAAATTTTTAACTTGCCGCCGCGTAAGCGGCTTAGTACAATACCAGAGTAGTAAACACCCCCAATTCCTACTACGTTTTTACTACGATTGACGGAATCAATATGCCCCGATTTGCCATCTTCGTTACATTTTCAACAATCTCCACGGAAAAAGCAAACCTCGCAAATCGCGCCAAAACACGGCAAATCAGAGCATTTCAGGAGGAAAATTTATTATGATAAAAATACTATTCGTCTGCCACGGCAGGATAGTAAAGAGAGGGGAAAAGTGTTGAAAAATGGGGGTTTTCTGGGATTGATAGGGGAATTTCACCTTGAATCTACCTTTTTCGGTTTTGGGGGTGGAGAGTCGGGTCGGATCAGTGTGGGATTGTGAGAAAGTCATGGATAAGTAATAGTGGCTTTCTCATTTTTATATTAAATTTGATAATAGTAAGGCGTTAATTTTTACATTATTGAGATGGGGAGATATAAATAAAAAATAAGACGGAGGTTTAAAAATGAATGACATGGAAAAGGAATTGATCGGCATGAGTTTAGATATAATCTGTAAAAAACTTTATGAGAAAGTAAAGCCGGTAGCAACCTGTGATCCGGATGCATGGTGTGATTATGAAGTTTCAAATAAAATTGATTTGCTGGAAAAGATGATAGATGCCGTATGGGTTATGGAAGTAAATATGGAATATATGGCTAATGAGAATAAAGGATTAGAATATAAACAGCAACACATAATAAGTGAAAATTCGGAAAGAATAGAAAATCTGGAAAAGGAAAGGGAACAGTACCGTCAGAGTTTGGCAGTGGCGAAAAAAAGAATAAAGGAATTAGAAGGGCTTGTGGAAGAATCAAATACAAAACTGGCGTTACAAGAATATTATAATACACCCAAAACAAAGAAAGGGAATCAAAATGCGAGAAGAAAGGACATTGATGGAAAAGAAGTTTACAGACTGGTGAAAGGCGGCATGAGTATAACGAAAGTTGCGGAGAAATACCATGCCAGCAGATCAACCATAAGAAAATATTTTACCGCCGGAGAAAATATATGTACTCATGGTGATTATGATGATTATGATGAATAGGATATGCATGGGGTGGAAAAAACAAAAAAATTGGTTTTGAACAGTGTCACATAAGGGGGGGACGGGGTTACACGGGAGCAGTATAGATGTACAGTATAAAAAACAAGATTTAAGAAAATATGATTTACATAGGGTAAATGGTTCCCAGTTCCCAAAATAGGGACAGTATAGAGGGTGAGGAGGTGCAACGGCTTTCCCGCCCTTTCATATTGCTAAAAATTTGCATACGGTAAAATGTGCGGTAAAGTGACATAAATGTAACAAGAAAAACGAACTATACTATCTGCAACTTTTATAAAAAACATCTGCTTTGACATACGGATAAAGTCAGGTACTTTGATAAAATGATAGTTTATAGATATATACATTAGAAAAGTGTCAGTGTGATTGGCAGACGGTACATTATAAAAATGTCAGTGCGATTGGCAGAACGAAAATATTTTATTTGGGTCTTGTATTCGATTTACCACGGCGTTAGAATCCATCCACTAAAGAGAAAGGAGTTCATAAGGTATGAAGAAAAAACAGGTAAGGAAGTATTTACAGCGGGCGGATGATTACATGGAAAAGCTGGAAAAGAAAATGCGGAGCATGGACGCAGCATTGTTTTTCATTTCATTAGGTCTGGAATACTTTCATCAGGAGGGAGATTGTTATGAAGTGGGAGCGGTGCAGTTCATCAATGATTCTTTAAAATCAATGCGGGCTGTTGAGGTTGCAGACCTGAAGGAGGTGCTGGATGAATTGAGGAAAGTATAAGAGGGGCTGTGAAAAAATAGGAGTTGAAAACTCCGACTTTCACAGCCCCCTTACTT
>JAMPGX010000008.1 GCA_023663725.1 bacterium
AGGAGGAAAAAATCTTGGCTGGAAGAGAATATCCGTTAGAGAGAACCAGGAATATAGGCATCATGGCTCATATCGATGCGGGCAAGACCACATTGACTGAGCGTATCCTGTATTATACTGGCGTTAATTACAAGATTGGTGATACTCATGAAGGCACTGCTACCATGGACTGGATGGAGCAGGAGCAGGAGAGAGGTATCACGATCACTTCCGCTGCCACGACCTGCCACTGGACCCTGGAAAAAGAAACCAAGCCCGCTGAAGGCGCATTAGAGCATCGTATTAATATTATTGATACTCCTGGACACGTTGACTTCACTGTGGAAGTTGAGCGTTCCCTGCGTGTGCTTGACGGCGCTGTCGGTGTATTTTGTGCAAAGGGCGGCGTTGAGCCTCAGTCTGAGAATGTATGGCGTCAGGCTGACACCTACAATGTGCCGCGTATGGCATTTATCAATAAGATGGATATCCTGGGCGCCAATTTCTATGGCGCAGTGGAGCAGATCAAGACCCGTCTGGGCAAGAACGCGATTGTGTTGCAGTTGCCCATCGGTAAGGAAGACGAGTTCAAGGGCATCATTGATCTGTTTGAGATGAAAGCCTATATCTATAATGATGATAAGGGTGAGAACATCACAGTTACCGATGATCTGGGCGATATGAAGGATGACGCGGAGCTGTATCGCAGCGAGCTGATCGAGAAGATCTGTGAGCTGGATGATGATTTGACAATGATGTATCTGGAGGGCGAAGAGCCTTCCGTAGAGGATTTGAAGAGAGTGCTGCGCAAGGCGACCTGCGAGTGTACTGCAATTCCGGTATGCTGCGGTTCCGCGTATCGCAACAAGGGCGTACAGAAGCTGCTGGACGCAGTTCTGGAGTATATGCCCGCTCCTACAGACATTCCCGCTATCAAGGGAACTGATCTGGACGGAAACGAAGTGGAGAGGCATTCTTCCGATGAGGAGCCTTTCTCCGCGCTTGCATTTAAGATTATGGCTGATCCCTTCGTGGGTAAGCTGGCGTTCTTCCGCGTGTACTCCGGCACCATGAACTCTGGTTCCTATGTGCTGAATGCGACGAAGGACAAGAAGGAGCGCGTGGGCCGTATCCTGCAGATGCACGCCAACAAGCGCGCGGAGCTGGATAAGGTATACTCCGGTGATATCGCGGCGGCAGTGGGCTTCAAGTTTACCACCACCGGCGACACGATCTGCGATGAGCAGCATCCGGTGATCCTGGAGTCCATGGAGTTCCCCGAGCCCGTTATCGAGCTGGCTATCGAGCCCAAGACCAAGGCTGGTCAGGGCAAGATGGGTGAGGCTCTGGCAAAACTGGCGGAGGAGGATCCTACCTTCCGTGCTCACACCAATCCCGAGACTGGACAGACCATTATCGCCGGTATGGGCGAGCTGCATCTGGAAATCATCGTTGACCGTCTGCTGCGTGAGTTTAAGGTGGAAGCCAACGTTGGTGCGCCTCAGGTTGCCTACAAGGAAGCGTTCACCAAGGAAGTGGAAGTGGATTCCAAGTACGCGAAGCAGTCTGGCGGTCGTGGACAGTATGGACATTGTAAAGTTAAGTTTTCACCTTTGGAGGCTAACTGCGAGAAATTTGAGTTTGATCCCAAGGCAAATATCCTGATCAACGAGCCTCCTACTCTGTTGTTTGAATCCACTGTGGTAGGCGGCGCTATTCCCAAGGAATATATTCCTGCAGTGGGCGCCGGTATCAAAGAAGCGGCGCAGGCAGGTATTCTGGGCGGATTCCCTGTATTGGGTGTTCATGCCAATGTGTATGACGGTTCCTATCACGAGGTTGACTCCTCTGAGATGGCGTTCCACATCGCGGGCTCTATGGCGTTTAAAGAGGCTATGCAGAAGGCAAATCCCGTACTGCTTGAGCCGATCATGAAGGTTGAGGTGACCATGCCCGAGGAGTATATGGGCGATGTAATCGGTGATCTGAACTCCCGCCGTGGCCGTGTGGAAGGCATGGATGATATCGGCGGCGGTAAGATGGTACGTGCATATGTGCCTCTTGCGGAGATGTTCGGTTATTCGACAGATCTGCGTTCCAAGACTCAGGGCCGCGGCAACTACTCCATGTTCTTCGACAAGTACGAGCAGGTACCCAAGAACGTTCAGGATAAGGTTCTGTCAGAAAAAGGAAAATAGTTTAGTTTTTCACGAAAAATAACTTGAAAATCCTCTGATTATCTAATATAATCAGAGGTAGCCGAGTTAAAAGCGCCAAGTGGCGCAAGGCCACTTCGGTGTAACCAAAAACCAGTTTATTTATTAAGGAGGACTACAATAATGGCTAAAGCTAAATTTGAAAGAACTAAGCCCCATTGTAACATTGGTACCATCGGTCACGTTGACCATGGTAAGACTACATTGACCGCTGCTATCACCAAGGTTCTGGCTGAGAGAGTAGCCGGTAACGAGAAGGTTGATTTCGAGAACATCGATAAGGCTCCCGAAGAGAGAGAGCGTGGTATCACCATTTCCACTGCGCACGTTGAGTATCAGACCGAGAAGAGACACTATGCGCATGTTGACTGCCCGGGCCATGCCGACTATGTCAAGAACATGATCACTGGTGCCGCTCAGATGGATGGCGCTATCCTGGTGGTAGCTGCTACCGACGGCGTTATGGCGCAGACCAAGGAGCACATCCTGCTGTCCCGTCAGGTGGGCGTGCCTTATATCATCGTATTCATGAACAAGTGCGATATGGTTGACGATCCCGAGCTGCTGGAGCTGGTTGAGATGGAGATCACCGAGCAGCTGGAGGAGTATGACTTCACCGATTGCCCGATCATCAAGGGTTCCGCTCTGAAGGCTCTGGAAGATCCCAGCAGCGAGTGGGGCGATAAGATAATGGAGCTGATGGCTACTGTGGACGAGTATATCCCTGATCCTCAGCGTGACACTGACAAGCCTTTCCTGATGCCTGTAGAGGACGTGTTCACGATCACTGGCCGTGGTACTGTTGCAACTGGTAGAGTGGAGCGTGGTACTCTGCACCTGAACGACGAAGTTGAGATCGTTGGTATCAAGGAGGAGACTAAGAAGACTGTTGTTACTGGTATTGAGATGTTCCGTAAGATGCTGGATGAGGCGCAGGCTGGTGATAACATCGGCGCACTGCTGCGTGGCGTTCAGAGAACTGAGATCGAGAGAGGTCAGGTTCTGGCTAAGCCCGGCAGCGTTACCTGCCACAAGAAGTTTACCGCTCAGGTATACGTTCTGACCAAGGACGAGGGCGGCCGTCATACACCTTTCTTCAACAACTATCGTCCTCAGTTCTACTTCAGAACTACCGATGTAACCGGTGTATGCGAACTGCCTGCTGGCACCGAGATGTGTATGCCTGGTGACAACGTTGAGATGACCATCGAGCTGATTCATCCCATCGCTATGGAGCAGGGTCTGACTTTCGCTATCCGTGAGGGTGGCAGGACTGTTGGGTCTGGTCGTGTGGCTACGATTATTGAATAATCAGTAAAAAACTAGATTTTATGGGGCTTTCCGAGAAATCGGGAAGCCCTTTTTGAAACTTTGCAATAGTAAAAAAGTTGTAAGCGGTGCCAAAACGGTGCCGTAAAAAGAACTCCGATGAAACGAAGATAACTATTATGTGGATCTTGTGTTTTATAACAGACTTTTACGGTGCTATGTATTGATAGACTTGAAGATTGATAAATTGACGCATCAGGATTTGGGGCAGATGTTGATGTATGTGCATTACTACGATAGATATGAGAAATTACCGGAGGAAAACCCAACAGTAGGCATTCTATTATGCAAAAAAAAGGATGATGCTCTGGTAGAAATTACATTGCCGGAAGATGCCAATATTTATGCATCAGGGTATCAATTGTATTTGCCGGATAAAAAAGAATTACAGAAAAAATTGAAGGAGTGGATAGAAGAAGGGACAGATTTGTAGGTATTGTTTTGCATATGTTAGATGAAAAACCGATGCAGTTTGGAGGAAATGAAATGGAGAATCAAATTGATTTTATTCAAATTCAAAAGGATAATGAAGAGCAATTTGAGATAGCATCGAAGTTATGGGTTCCATTCATTTGCGAAGTAAATGAACATGACGGAACATATCAGGATAAAGAACGAATTATTAATGGGTTGAAAAAAAGAATAGCAATTCAAGGATGTCGTAAGGATATGCACTTTGAGATTGCTATTGTAAATGGAGAGCCTTTTGGTATTGCAATGTTTGCTATTGACCTTGGAACGGTATATGGTTTACTGGAAGAAGGTTATGGAACGATTATGGGTTTTTATATTCGTCCGGATTTTCGTCGCAAAGGATTGGGGACTGTATTTAATAGACACATCGAAACAGTACTTTATGACGGTGGTGCAACAAACATGTATATCTGTCCCGATGCTGTCACTGGCGAACCGTTCTGGAAAGCAAATGGATACAATAACAGCGGAAAAATCGATCCAGATGATAAAAAGCCTATTTATGTAAAGGAGATTTCTGCCCCTGTTGATGGAGTCTACGGAGAATAAAAAACAATTATATTTATTTTTTCTACTGGCTTTTATGCTTGATATCGTGTAAATTAAGGATAGAGAAAGGGGTGATACCTATGATGATAAGAAGTCTACACGGATTTAACAACAAAGGTGATGGCGCCCATGCAGAATAGCGGTTATATAGATATCTGCGTGGGCTAATAGGGCTATATAATCTGCTGTTTCTGCACTTGTTTATTGAGAAAATAAATAAGGAGTGGGAAGATGAAATATAAAAATGCAGCAGAGATTTTGCCTCTCGGATTATTGCGGGAGGTTCAGTATTACATCGAAGGAGAGCTTTTATACATACCGAGGTCTGACGCAAAACAGGAATGGGGCGCAGTCAGCGGGTCCAAAAAGTTCTATTCGGAAAGGAACAGCCAAATCAGAGAGCTGTTTCGCAGCGGCAGTTCCGTGGAGGAGTTGGCGAAGAAATTCGGATTATCCAGTAGTACAATCAAAAAAATAGTTTATTCTAAAAAGTAGAGCAGAAACAGTCTCCCGAAAGAAGAAACAATCAATTTCGGGAGATTGTTTTATTCCTGCGGGGTATTTAACTGTTGGAGCAGGCTTCAGGGGGAAAATAACTATAGCTGTTTTGCGGACTCGAAATAGATTACTTTGTATTGTATAGTTGATTTGGCAGTTGCTAAATAGTCAGTGATTTGGAGAACGTCAAATGAAAGCAAGCAAGATAAAAAAGTACAGCAAAAAAGAGCGCTATTCATACAGTCTTGGTTCTTTTCCGACATTTGAATTGCTGGAAAACAAGCCGGAGGCCGTAGACAGGATACTGGTACATTCGGACGCAAGAGAGGAAATTCGGGAGAAGCTGGCGCAGAAATGTGAGAAGGCGAATGTGGAAATCCTGGAGAGCGACAGATGTGTGGAGAAGTTGCGCGACAAGGATAACTGTGTTATCATGGGTGTATTCCGAAAATACAAATGCAAATTAGATTTCCATAAAAACCATGTGGTACTGGTAAATCCAAGTGATATGGGCAATCTGGGGACGATTATCCGAAGCTGTGTCGGCTTCGGCATTACCAATCTGGCTCTTATCGAACCGGCGGTTGATATTTTTCATCCGAAAGTGGTCAGAGCGTCTATGGGAGCCATATTTCAAATGAATTTTGAATATTTTCCATGCTTCAGTCAGTATACCCGCGAATATGGAAGCGAACGAGAAAAGTACTCTTTTATGCTCAATGGAGAGTACCGGCTGGGAACATTTGAACATTCTGCCAGCAAACCCTATTCCCTGATTTTTGGGAATGAGGCAAGCGGATTGGATGAAAGCTTTTTGCATATAGGAAAGAGCGTGGTGATACCGCATACGCGTTCCGTGGATTCTCTGAACCTGGCGTTGGCTATCGGGATAGGGGTGTATGAGTTCTGTAAATGAAAGGATAGATAATAAATTAGGTCTTCAAAAGATACAAGGACTGTGGTATCATAAATATAGGACTTTGATATGCCGATGTCTTTTTTCATAAAAATGTGAGTTATGTATTGGATAACGCTCTTGCTCTATGGAGTCATCGAGGGAAACGACAAGTGGATACAAATGGTGAAAAGATCAACTGCATCGTGGAAGAATGGTATAAAAACAATATAAATTTTTGCAAGGACAAAGCGGAACTGAAAAATAAACTGGAAAACTGGCTGAGTGGAGCAGAGCCGGAAGAAGCAGAGATTTTATTGGAATTGTTTGCACACAGTACATATTTCTCAAAGGGAAAAGTCAATAACATATTCTTGGACTTTTATGAAAAATTGCAGGATAAAGAATATAGTATTTTTACAGCAATCGAATCTCAACAAATTAGGCAGAACAGTTCTCATGCCTATTTAAATGAATTCGCACTCGTATCTGGAGTGTCAGAGTATAGCGTCATACCAATGCTTACCGGTTTTGCCCAAAAAGATTTGGAGAATCTGAAGTATATAAAACAGATTGTATTTATCGACGATATGGCAGGAACAGGAAGGACGGTTATTGATTATTTTAAGAGCATCGAGAAGATTATTACAGGGAAAAAGATACTCTTATGGGTTGTATGTATAACGGAAGATGCGAAGACCCAAATAGAACGGTTTGCCAGAGAAAAACATATTGATATGGAAATTCGCCCATATAAAATAGAAAAGAAAGCATTTCAAGGCGGATACATATTTGATTTGGAAGAGGCAAGTCAAAATGAGCTGATCATTGCCGATCTGGAGAAACGTCTGTGGAAGGACAAGACGGATGAGTTTGTTTTAGGAAAAGATAAATCCCAATGCCTGTTATCGTTTTACAACGACACACCCAACAATACCTTGAGTTCTTTCTGGTTTTGCAATGACTCATGGAAACCTATCTTTAAAAGAAAAAAGAAGCAAAAACCACTATGGTTAAAGGATAAAAAAAGAGAGAGAACGAATAGAAATTATGATCACAGAAAGTAAAGAAGACTATTCAAGAAAAATAAAGGAGCGAGAGATCCTGCATTTTATCTATGAAAACGGTGAGAATTTTGATTATATGGAATTGGCAAGTCACATGGAAATGACATATGGACAACTGAGAAAAGAGATAAGGCGATTATTGGAAAAACAACAGTTGGTGGTCAGAGAGGGGGTACTAAAGGTATCATTTTTATATGAAGCGAGCTATTACATGCAAGAAAAAGAAGCAGTGGAATACCATTTACATTCTGATCTGACAGAAGATCAATCCGTCTATATTCCACAGAATTTCCGAAGCAAATTTGCTGGGTATAGCTAGTGGTAACTTATAAAAAAGGGAGGTATTTTCCAACAGTCTATTAGAAAGGAATAGAGAGTCTCTATTTATAATTCTGAGGTTGCTTAGTTTTACAGAATGCTACAAGGAAAGCGTTTGTAGCATTCTGTAAATATGAAAATAAAGTCTTTATTTTCATATTTACATAGGTATTTCAATTATAGAAAACATCGTAATAGACTGTTGGTTAATATATTACATGAAAATAGACAGCCTCAATGTAAAGGAATATAAACAACAGATCAGTGAAAGAGAAGTTCCAGACAAAGAATTACTCTTTCAATATATGGACAGATTGGCTGAAAACAACATGCCAATTGTATTTGATATTGAGCATTTAGCAATTCTTCTTAAAGTGGAGTATCGTCAATTATTAGCTTACATCTTTGCAACGCAGGGAGCGTATCATTCAATAGAAATTCCTAAACGAACGGAAGGAACGCGTATCCTTGAAATACCTACAAGGCGGTTAAAAATGATACAAAGCGCGATATTAAGAGATATCTTGGAGAAGATTCGCGTTTCAGGTTATGCAACTGCATTTATCAAAGGTAAATCAATCGTAGACAATGCAAGATGCCATGTGGGAAAAGAATATGTTGTCACTTTTGATTTAAAGGATTTTTTTACTACCATAGAGTACGGGAGAGTATTCCATATTTTTTATTATTATGGATATACCAAAGAGGTGTCCTTTGCGTTGGCAAGTCTGGTGACCAAAGACGGATATCTGCCGCAAGGTTCACCCGCAAGTCCGTATATCTCGAATATCGTGTGTTTGAAATTAGATAAGCGTCTGGGGCGGCTGGCAGAAAAAATAGGATGCGCGTATTCCAGATATGCGGATGACATTACGTTTTCAGGAAGCAGGGAATTGCTTACTTATATAGGCGTCATCCAAAAGATAATCCGTGAGGAAGGATTTACCGTTAACGATAAAAAGACAAGAGTGCAGAGCAGATATTATCGCCAGGAAGTAACGGGAATTATCGTGAATCACAATATGCGGGTAGATAAAAAGTATAAGCAGTATTTGCGGCAGCAAATCTATTATTGCAGTAAATATGGAGTGGATAGCCATTTAAAACAGATCCATTGTGATTTTTCGGGATATAAAGATCATTTGTATGGAATCGCATATTTTATTAAGATGGTTGAGCGGGAAGAGGGGGAGAAATGGCTAAAAAAGCTTGATGAGATAAATTGGTTTTATTAGTAACATAAGAGGAGAAAGCGGCAATGCAATATTTGGAGGCAAGAAACCAAAAGATCATAGACGCCGTCATAGAGAAGGCAGACAGAGTGTGTCCGGGCGCCCTTGCGCTGATCGGGATATACGGCTCCTTTATGACGGGGGATTTTTATGAGAAGTCCGATCTCGATCTGCTGATTGTGATCAACGACGACAGAGGATGGCAACTGGGAAGTGCCTTCATACAGGATGATCTGCAGGTCGGACACGATATCTATTGTACTACCTGGGAACGCCTGCAGGATGACGCCAGATATGAACACCCGAATATCTCCAAGCTGATGGACGCGCGCATCGTCTATTGCGCGGAGGAAAAGGATCGGGAACGGCTGGAGCTGCTGCGGAAGGCGGCCCAGGATATCCTGACGACTCCCTTCTCGGAGGAGGATTACGCCAAGGCGGAAAAGCTGTTGAAGGAGGCCGAACACTGTTACACACTGTCCATGACCGCAGAGCATTACTCCGATGTGCTGAAGGGGGCAGGCGGGGCCATCTATTATATCGAGAATGCGATAGCAATGCTGAATAAACAGTATTTTCATTACGGGATAAAACGTGTTTATGAAGAGCTAAGCGCAATGCAAAACAGGCCGGAAAAGCTCTGTGACAGGATAGAGGATGTAGTATCCGCAACGTCTGTCGCATCCCTACAAAAGCATTTGTCGACACTTATGCGGGAGACAATGGCGGTTTTCCACAACGTGAAAGAGACTATTGCCATGCCGAGGAAAGCGGCGACGAAGGATGCGCTGATCGGTACCTACGAGGAGATGTATTCCAACTGGCGCAGCAAGCTGTACCTGGCAGCGGAGACGGGGGAACGGCATCTTGCGTTTATGAGCCTGATCAGCGCGGACGCAATGCTCGCTGAAATCGGCGGTGAAGTGAGCATTGACAGGTATGATGTCCTGGGAGGATATGACGCGCATGATCTGCACAGGACGGCCAGGGCATACGACAGTGTTTTGGCGGAATATCTAAAAGAGTACAGCAAGGCCGGCCTGCAGATAAACCGATATTCGGATATAGACGCATTTGTGCGCGGTTATCAGACATAAGCGCCGCTGTTCCTAAGTAAATCACAACGGGAGAACGAATATGGATGAAACGATTTGTGGACAGGTTCAGCTTGTCGAGAATATTTTACAGGCCGAGGACTTTGTAAGGCTGCGGACGGAGACGGGCTTTGCGGATATACCTGTAGAGCACGCCCGCAAAGCCCTGCAAAACGGTTTGGTCAATGTCTCTGCCCTGTATCACGGTGAGCTTGTGGGGATGGGGAGAATGGTCGGAGACGGCGCTATGTACTGGTATCTTCAGGAGATTATTATCCTGCCGCGATTTCAGCAAAAAGGCATTGGGACAATGATTGTCCATTACCTGATTGAATACGCCAAAGCCCATTCTGTCACTGGGAAATTTACAACGGTAGGGGGTGTTTCCGCAAAGGGAAAAGAGCCGTTTTATGAGAAGCTGGGGTTTGCTATTATACCCAATGGTATTCAAAAGATGATAGAGATTGAATGAAAAAGACAGATGTAGGACAAGCGTTGTAGGAAAAAGATCTATTATCCGCGCGCAGCGTCATGAATATGCTTCAATGAATAACTCCTACAGGAATATACGCTATTTGCCGGAGAGGATACAAGGAATATGGTAGTAAAAGAGATGGAAATGCGATATGAAAAAGCTTTGCGTCCTGTTTTTGGAGACCGGCTTCGCATCATCCATGAAAGTGATGATTGTGCAACGATTATTCTGGATGGAGAAGAGGAGGATTTCTTTTTTACCTTTTATGGAACGAATCAGGTTCGTTTGTACTGGTGTAACGAATGCTTTATTTTTGACGAACGGCGAAATCTATTGGTTTCCTCTGATACTTACAGTGAAATTGTCTATGAGGGAAAAATAGATGCTCAAAAACTTCCGCAATTAATCGTAGAACTGGTTTCGCAGTTAAAAGACTGTACCTATATCGGGAAAAAAGAAACCGTTAAGGGGAAAATCCCGTCGGGATACGATGATGTTAAGGATTATGTGATTCGGGCAAGGACAAACGATCCTTCAAAAAGTACTTGGCAGCTCGGAAATATTTTGATAGAGTATGAAATATAGGGGAAGAGGATAGCTGTGAACGCAGATACTGGTATGAAATCTATTGTGAGAAAAAAGAAGATAACGGCGCTGCTCCTGTTTCTGCTCCTGTGTACTCTGACAGGCTGTATCCCAAACAATTTCACGAGAGAGGAGAAGAAAGCGTTTCTGCGGGAGGCCAGGGAAGTGGCGTCAGACAGTCTTTCGGATTGGTACAGCTGGTCTGAGATTCGTAAGATCGAGCCTGAGACCGAAGTGGAGGAGGATGGATACGTGTTGACGGAGTTTGCCAGCGGTCAGTTTGTCTGGAAATGGCAGACTTATGATTTTGCGGTCAACGTGGAGACGGGAGAGGTCTATACTTCGGTGCTGCTTGACGAGCTCAGGGAGCGGCTGAAGGAGGAGGTTCTTCGGGGGATGGGAGTTAACGGCGAAGAGGCGTCGGTAGAGAGCTGTGAGCTATACTGTCTGATGACGGACGACGGGGAGGCTGGCCGATGGTTCCAGAATGTTGTGCCACAGGAGGCTTCCGTGGAAGAACTGGTGGAAAAGATATTGCAGGATACAGACAGGTATCAGTTTTCCATATGGCTTCAGTATAAGGGAGAGGACCTTCCGCTGGAAATGATGGAGATGGAAGCTCCTTTTCCCACTCTGAATACGGTTGGCATCTATCATGTGGCGGATGAACACGCGCTTTATGAGGGAGAATATGGCTATTCTACGCTGCCCAGCCTTTCCAAAGAGATTCTGATTTTAGAGTTTTATTCGGATACCGCCAACTACATCGGATATCAGACGCTGGAGCAGGACGGCCTTCGACTGGTATACAAGGCCTATGAACGGACAAGGGAGCAGGATGCGGTCACGGAGTCGGTGATAAACCGCGAGGATATTACCCTGACGGTGACGGACGAGTACATTCGCGTGGACTGCGCCAAGGAGGACTATTCCATCTATCTCTCAACCGCAGATCCGAAGATCGCCAGGAAATACCGTTACGTCAATCTGAGCAACCGCGTCATTACCGAGAAAGAAACGGATCGGGGAAAATGGTACTCCTTTGAGGACGGTTATGTATTTTCAGAAAGCGTTTATATTGAGGCGCCTTATGAAATACACCCCTTTTATATGAAGGGAAATATTATCTACAGCAGACCTCAAAAGAGATGATTTAAATTTTTATGTTGTGATAAAAATGTGCTTTCGACGACCGATGGGTTCTTATGCTGGAACTCTGGACGGATATACCTACTATCATTCTGATCTGAATAGAATGTGCGCTAAAGCGCATAAAAGAGCATAGGAGGAACAAAGATATGAGGAAAGAGGCGTCACTGGAACAATGGGGTATACTGTATGAGGTAGCGACCAGGATAAAGGAGCGTAAGCCCTGGGAAAAGTTCTGGGATATGGATCTGATCGGAATCCGGACAGGAGCGGCGGAGGACACCGTTTTTTTCAGTATACTGGGCAGAGGCGGAGAGTGCTACGGCATAACGGTCTATGAGGGATATGGAGGATTGAACCGTTTCCTGATGCTGGCCATGCAGCAGAAATTGCATTTGGCTCCAGATTATGCCATGTTCGGGCAGAGAAATCTAACCTGTTATTGGGGGAGTCGGGATGAGCTGACGGATAAGCAGAGAAAGACCATAAAGGAACTCGGATATTCTTATCGAGGTAAGAATCAGTGGCTTTATTTCCTGTCGTTTGAACCCGGATATTATCCCTACAATATGGATGAGGAGGAGGTTCTGCGGATGAGCGGACATCTGCAGAACCTGGAATTGGTGCTGCAGCGCTATGAGCGGGAGCCTGTCAAGGTAGATTTTGAGTCGGCAAATATGCTCCTTGCCACCTTTGCGGAAGATACCGGTGATGTACAGCTTGAGGAGGCCCGTCTGCCGTTTGCGACGTATCAATTCGGAGAATTGCGGATAGAAGATGAGAAGCTTCTGTCTGACCTGGCTGAAGCTCCCAGATGTAAGGCAGTGCTGGAGGCGGAAGTTGCTATGATGGGAGCAGAGGTGACGGATAAAAAATACAGTCGGCCAGCTCATCCGGCGCTGGTCTTGCTGGGGGATGCCGCTTCAGGGGCAATCCTTGACTTCTATATGTCAGAACCCGAAGATGAACCGATGATATCGCTGGCGGAAATGGTCGTGGAATTTATTACCCAGCACGGCGCGCCCAAGGAGATCAAAGTGTCTAATATGATTGTGGAGGCGAGCCTGGCGCAGCTATGTCAGGTATGCGGAATCAAACTGAGCAGAGTAATGCACCTGCCGGCAATAGATTCCTTCCGGCAGAGTATGCGGCGGTTCGGATAGATAATGGATTCTCGTCCGGATAATCATATCGCAAAAAGTACGGTAAATTAGACAGGAATCGACAAAAATCGATGGACAATCCCTCTGGGGCAGGTTATAATTAATGAGGAAGCCCGCTCACCGATATGAGCGGTATTTTATCATTTCTTTTGGGAGGGAAAAAGATGAATATCTCACAAGTACTGCAGTTTGAAGGGCCGATTGATTCCCTGGTCTGGAAGAATCCAATCGAGGACTTCAATACCACCTCTGTGTTGGTCGTGGATGAGACCCATGAGGCGCTCCTGGTAGTTAACGGGAATGCCTGCGATCTGTTCGGACCGGGGCGGCACACGCTGGAGACACCCAACATTCCGCTGGTCAAGAGGATCATCAACATACCTACCGACGGCAAGACCTCGTTTCCGTGCAAGGTTTTCTTTATCAACAAAGTTCATCAGATGGATCTTACCTGGGGCATCCCCGGTGAAATCACACTCAATGACCCGATATATGATATTTTTCTACACGTGGGAATGTGCGGCAACATGAATTTCCAGGTTATGGATGCGCGCAAATTCATGCTCAAGATGGTTGGCTTCAGAGATACTTTTGACGCCGAGGGCATGGTGTCCAAGTTCCGCGGCATTATCAAGCAGTATGTGAAGTCCTACATATCAAAGATTATGAACGTGGGCAAGGTAAGCTACTTCGATATGAACGAGAACCTGTTTGAGATCTCCGAGGTAGTGAGAGAGCAGCTGCGCCCTCTGTTTGAGGACTACGGCATCGACGTGCTCCAGTTCAACATCGAGTCGATCACCGTGCCGGATGAGGACTTTGAGGCGGTGAAGAAGGCCAAGGAGCTGCGGGCTTCCCGTATGATTCAGGGCTATACCTGGCAGGAGGAGCGGCAGATGGATATCGCTCAGACCTTCGCGGGCAACGAGGGGACGATGGGCAATATGGGAGGCGTTGTCGGCGGCTTCATGATGGGCGGCGCATTTGGCGGCAGTATCGCGGATATCGCGCGCAATGCGCTCAGCCCGGACGGTGTTCCTACGCAGAGCGCTTCGAAGGACCTGAGAGGACAGACCTTCGCCATGGATAACAGAAATCCCAAGGCATTTGACGTGGCGGGCTTTGTGGACAATATGGGCAAGGGCGGCGCTCAGGCACCCGCAGCGGAGCCTCGGATGGAGGCGCCTGCTTCCACTAAGGGGAAGTTCTGCGCGAACTGTGGCCATCCGCTCAGCCCAGGCGCGAGATTCTGCGAGGAGTGTGGGGCAAAGGTGGAGCAGAGCTCCAATATCTGTTCCGGATGCGGCTATGTGTTTACCGGCGAAGCAAAGTTCTGCCCTGAGTGCGGCACAAAGCGAGGCTAAAGGGCTTGAATATGGTAGAATCTGAAGGATGAGAGAGGAAAGTAGGATGAAGAAGAAAAATTATGCGATGCTTGGATTGATCTATCTGGTGATTTTTATTGTCTATAACTTGCTGGTGTTCCTTGTCTTCAAGGGCTTTAACGCGGTATTCTGGGTCAGCTACGGATTTATGGTCGTTGCGTACCTGATACATATTGCCTGTATTCTGGGGATTGGCCGCAATCTGAATGTCAGGGCGCTATTCTTTGGCATTCCGCTGGCTTCCTTTTCGGTGTTCTTTGTCGGCGCGGAGTTTTTCACCAGTCTGGTCTTTATGATATTCCGCGGCCTGGCCAGCGTGAAGGTGGCTGTGGTCGTGCAGGCGATTCTGCTCTGTGTGTTTATTGTGATTGCGGCGATATCCCTCATGACGCGCGACGCGGTTCAGAGTGTGGACACCAGGATTAAGGAGAATGTCAGCTTTATCAAGGGAATCAACGTGGATGTGGAGATGCTGCTTCAGAGGAGCAGTGATGCCGAGGTCAAGGCGGCCCTCAGGAAGCTGTCCGAGACGGTCAAGTATTCCGATCCCATGTCGAGCAGCACGGTGGCCATGCAGGAGCAGATGATCATGCAGCATCTGACGGAGCTGCGCACGGCCTTCGACGCGGGGAATATGGATGCGGTCAAGGAGCTCAGCGCCAAGATCGAGCTGTTATTTGTCGAGAGGAACAAAAAGCTGATGATTTCCAAGTGACTCTCGCGGCATTTGCCAATAAAGACAAGGAGTGTGACCGTCCATGGCTGTGAATTTTATCGCCAGGAAGTGTGCCTGTGGAGGAAAGCTGGAGTTTGATTCCGTCAGGAAAATATGGATATGTAAATACTGCGGCACGGTGGTGGAGAGAGAAGCCACGTTTGACAAGGTTCAGGTTGACGGAATCGAGGGCATCACCGATGTGGTGCGGCAGACGCTCATGGATATCGCCAACAACAAGATGGACAGCGCCAGCAGGAATCTTGAGGACTGCGAGAGGAAGAACCATAAGCATATAGGGACGCTGATTGCCAATATCAGCTACAATCTGGCCATGATAACGGCGGCCAGGTCTCAGGACGAGGCCAGGGGTTATCTGGACAAGGTAAAAATACAGGCCAGGCGGCTGGGCGAGGAATTTCCCTCCATAGCCGAGGATGAGATCAATCTGTACGAGGCGTTCGGGGAGAGCGGCGTGGCGGATATCTACGCCAATCTGCTGGTGGTGTTCGACACGCTCAACGATGCGAGCCGCATTGAATACATCTCCTCCAGGTTGAGGCCGGCCGAGATCTTTTCCGAGCACGCGAACGGCAGCCTGCTCAAGATCGCCCTCAAGCGGGGCAATTATGAGGTCGCGGAGGCCGTGGCTCGCAATACGAATCATATTGACCGCAAATCGGCCCTGCAGGAGCTGATGCTGCACTATCCGGATAATGGCAGGAAGAAGGAGCTGCTCGGCCTGGTGTTCCAGCCGCAGGCGGCGGAGGCCATATCCAGGGGATTTTTTGAACAGTATTTCAGCGAGAGCGATGATACGATTCAGACCAAGGCGTATGTCATCCGGCAGTTGGGAGCTGTGAATATCAGATGTAATGCGGAGGCTGTCACCCGAGCGCTGCACGGGCAGATGGACGGGTATGACAGCGCCAGGGAGGTCTTCTGCGCGCTGTACGATGTCAAGGTGAGTGATCAGGAGACGGAGGCCATACTGGTCTTTTGCCTGATGGTGAACAAGTCCCATGAGGTGATCACCGCCTTTTTGGACGCGTTGCTGGAGAAGAATGTATTTGTCCAATTGAATTCCAGAGCGATCATCTCGTTCATGGACAGCTTCTCTGGCGGAATTGACAGAGAGCTGGAAGTGTTGGAGCGGATGTTTCAGTTTGAGATCGACGCGAAAGCCAGGGATGCGGTCTACAATTACTATTTGTGTCAAAACAGCGACGCCTGCGCCGACAGGCTGAGGATGGCGGATTTTCTGCTGACGGAGAATTGTCCGATCTCCAACACTACGGTGCGCAACTATACCGTGCGGACAAACGCAGACGGGGAGAACAAGCTGGATATCGTGAAGAAAATATTTGAGACTGGAATCAACAAGACTTATCTGGGGGATCTGTTGTCCGAGTATCTGCTGTCCTCCACGGACTCTGAGGAAGTCAAGACGGCGCTGTCGGGCTATCTGATTGAATGCGGGTTCAAGGTGGATTCCAGTGTGCTGACGCAGTATATCACCTCGAATATCGATCCCGTCGAGGCGAGACTGGAGAAGGCGAAGAAGCTGATTGCCAACGGCACTATGGTCAAGGCGGACTGTCTGGAGAACTATATTTTATCCGTGGAGAAGCCGTCCGACTTCTCGGAGCAGATCTTCAATCTGCTGGCGGAGGGCTCCTTCACGGTTGGTTTTGCCGCATATGCCAGGTTTCTCCTGGGCTGTCAGGACATTGACAAGGTCCGGCATCATGCCAGAGTCGCAGCCGCCTTCTCCGGCGATTTGAGTCAGACGCAGACGACGGTGGGGCATGGGGGTGACAGCGTCATCTGCAATCTGCTGCAGGCCTATGTATTGACGGCTGCGGATTCCTACGATGTGGCCGCGGCGATTGTGAAGGACCTGATTGCCTCCAGAGTCAAGCTGAATACGGAGATTACAGTCAATGGCAGCACGGTGAAATTCAAGAAATATGTCGCGGAGAGAAAGGCGTGTCTCTCGCCGTTATCTCTGCAGCTATGTGAGGAAAACAAAATGTTTTCTCTGTTTTGAGGCAAGGCGATATCGGGAGTAGAATTGGGATGAGGGGGCGATGGAATGACTGAAGCAGAAGCGATGGCGGAACGGGCGGAAGCGGAACGGCTTATGGCGGAGATCAACCGACTTTCGGGCCAGATCGATCGGGCGATTGCCGAGAACAATGAGTTGCAGGTCGAGTTATCGACGCTGATTCGCAATGTGGAGATACTGACGAAAAATACGGCGGCTATGGACGCCGAGGTGAACAGAGCAATGGAGTCCCTGAGGGGCAGAGTTCAGGAGACAGATGTCAGCACCAGCGAGCTGTTCGCGCTGATTGACGATCTGGCGAATTCCTACTATATGTTTAAGAACCTGAGCACCGCCTCGAAGAATGTCACGCAGTACACAGACGAATATTTCACCAGATTCCGTTTCTTTAATGAGTTGCGCAGGATATCGCTGGGCTATGTGATTGGCCTGGATATGCATATCTGTTCGGATGAGACCATGAGGAAAAAGGTGGAGGCCGCATATCTTGAGAATACGGGGTATTGGCTTGCCTATGCGATCATGGCCGTGATGCTGTGGGCGAGCGACGAGCGGGAGGCGGCCGCGAGAGCCATGTCCAAGGCTCTCTCCATGGACTACTACAGTGCCTCGCTGTTCTTTCTGCTGATCAATCTGCGCTTTACCAGGGTGGATATAGCCAGAAAGTGGTATCTGACCTATCTTGAGCGCGTTGACTATGAGAATCTGGGGGATGAGTGGCAATATCTGCTGCAGGCGTATCTGTCGGGTGTGTTTGGCGTGGACAGGGAGTTCAACCGTCTGGTACACGACAGCTTCACCAATATGCTGTTGCAGATGGAGAGTATGCATCCCAATTATGGGAACAAGGTGATCGAGAGGGCGCAGAACTATTCCGAGAGCTATATCCATGTCACCAGGAACGAGTTTGAGACGCTGCGGAGGAACTGCCCTGACTATGGCGAGATGAAAGCGCTGCTCTCGACAGCCGAGAAGAACGAGGTGCTGGCGGTACATTTGAAGGAGGTCCTGGAGAATGACGGGCAGGTCCCCACGGATATGTTCCAGCGCATAGAGGACATCCTGTATGATCTGATCAACGCCTATGACCGGGAAGAATTGAAGGTGGTGAAGAACAGAAGATACAGCGAGATGGTGATCAAGGCGAAGGGCGATCTGGGCATGGCGCAGCAGTTCTACAATACGGAATTCCCCAGTGAGAACAACGCCAGAGCGCTGGAGGATCTGCTGTTTGAATGGGCATTTGAGGAAGATCCCCGGCGCGTGGATATTACGGTCAAGCAATTTGCCCTGTCCCATCTGCACAAATGGCTGTCCAAGGGCTTTGCAGCTTTTGCGGAGAGATACCGCGGGCAGGAGAAGGAGAAGTACCGCATCGCCATCGACGGCTGGGAGGGCGAGTGTGACGAGAACTCTTACGAGGAAGCGAAGGAGCGGCTGGAGAAGCATTATAATAAGAATCGGATGTTCAACATCTTGCAGGATAAATATGTGCAGGTATTTGTCTGTATGGCGCTGGCGTCGCTGGTGACGCTGGGGATCACGGCGTTTCTGTTCAACAAGATATCGCTCGTGATCGGCATTCTGCTGGGCGTGGTGAGCGGATTCCTGCTCTGGAGGAGGATCGCTGATCTCCAGGTGATCTTGGCGCTGAAGCGAAAGCGGGGCTGTGAACTGCTGAAAAAGGCGATAGAGGAGATAAAGCGCTGGAGAGAGCTGTACCGGCTGGAGGACGCCAAGAACGCGGACCTGGTAGCGGTGCTGGACAATGCGGGATTTTGATCTATATAGAAGGAGAGCGACATGGCAAATTCATCTTATAATGCGGTCAACAGCCTCAACGAGACGATTGACTCTTTTAAATCAAAACTGGATGTAAAGATGGACTCGGTCAACACATCTACCGCCAACATGAGGGCAACGACGGACAAGATATACGACAGCGTCAGCAAATTTAAGCAGGGCATGATACAGAATGAGGAGAAGCAGCTTGCCCATGAGAACATACTGAGAATTGACCAGATATTGAAGGAGCAGTTTGGCGATCACGAGGCCATCCGCAAGACCGTGATGGGCGTCGTGAGGGACTTTGACATCAACCTGGTGCGCAACAGCACGATACAGGAGATATCGGAGGAGCTGTGGATCACCAGCTCCAGATACTGGCTCTCCTACGCGCTCATCGCGATCACGGCGTGGATCAACGACTACAGGGAGGTGGCTTCCAATGCCCTGTCGGAATGTGTGCGGAGAGATCCGGTGAAGGCCTCGCTGTTCTTCTGTCTGTTCAATCTGAGATTCGGCAGGAACGGCATCGCCAGGAAGTGGTTCTTTGAATACTTAAAGACCCTCGATCCCACGAAAGTCCAGCAGGAGTCGGCGATTCTGCTCCAGGCCTATTTGAACGGCCTGTTCGGGACGGACAAGGAGCTCGAACACGATGTGAACAATGTCATCAAGGGGTGGATATCGGAGTTGAACGCGCATCCCGATATCGCGGAGGAACTGACGGAAGCCTACCGCAAATATATTCAACTCCTGCCACCGCTCCGGCAGTGCAGCTATGCGGCGCTGCCGGAAGCCTGCGGCAATTATGACGCTATACGGCAGGCCTATGCGGATGTGTCCAAATACGAGAAGCTGATTGCCGTGGTGGACGAGATGGATGTGGAACTGGAGGAGCAGACGGAGGCTAACTACAAGGGAAGAGTAGACGCCATCCTCACGGCGCTGATCTCCAACTATGATCAGGAGGAACTGGATCTGAAGAATCAGCAGGCGTATTTCAATTTTGTCATCGACAACAACGGGCAGGTCGAGGCCGCCCAGCAGCAGTACGAGGAATTCCAGGCAGTCCAGAAGGAGAGCTTCAATATCGGCAAGCAGATGATTAAGTGGGCGGTCTATGACGACAGGGACCAGACGGATGTTCATGTCAGGAAATTCGGCCTGCAGAACACCAGGATATGGCTTAGGGAGGCGATTGAGAGATGGGCGCTCTCCCTGCAGAAATCGCAGCCCATGGATTTCCCGCTGGCGATTGATTCCTGGAGATCCGTATCCAACGGGGCAGATCAGGCGGACCAGGTTGAGAACATGAAGCAATATTTCAACAATAACAAGTTCCAGTTTATGTATGTCAATACCTATAATATCGCAGCGCTGATTGTTCTGATCCTGTCGATCGGCCTGGCGTTTGTCACGCCGTATGCGCTGATAGCGACGGCGGTTGCCGCGGCGTTCCTGGTATTTCGGATCATCAAGAGCAACCGGGATTATCCGGCGAGAATCAATGCGGCGCTGGAGAAGCTGAACGCGTGTATGGTGGAGCTGGCTGATTTCCAGCAGTTCTATGCGGAGAGCAGCGCTAAGAAGGACGCACTGCAGAGCAAGCTGGAATATCTGTAGGGATACGGAATCTGATAATGGCATCTGTGTGCGAAGGATGCAAAGCTTTTAACAGAAAGGGAGAGATACCATGGATAATGAGATGAATCTGGAGTTGGGCGAACTGTTGGAGCAGAGGATACAGGAAAATTTTGGCGCGGGCGACGCGGGCGCCTATGATGTCTCAGACGAGCGGCTGAAGGAGATGAATAAGAAGCTCCCCAACTGGAGCCTGGAGCCTCCGTTCAGCTTCCTGAAGTAGAGCCATGGAGGGAACACAGTACATACCCTATGCCGAGTGGGTGGCTCTGGCCTCAGCAGTGAGGGAAAAGGGCTTAAGAAGCCAGGAGTTCGAGCGGATGCGGCGCGTGTATCCCCAGTCGGCGGGGCCGGCCTATGACCCTCTGGTGTATCGTGAGCTGGCTAAGTTGGAAGAGCACTTGCTGGGGCATGTCTTTCGAAGATTTCAGAGGGAGATCAACAGATGCCTGGAGGAAGCGGATATCGAGATCGCGGAGACCGCCATCGGGAATCTGAAGAGAGGTATAAGCTCGTGCCTGTTTTTCTGCCAGATACCGGAGTATCCAGAGGAGGTTCGAAAGGGCATGGAGCAGGAGATCAGACGTTATGCGCAGGACTTCCGGCGGGAATGCCTGGAGTACATGCGCCGTCTGGAGCGCAGCGACAGCAGCGACTTTATCCAGGAGCTCGCCTATCTGTGTAGGAAGAGGATGGCAGGCTTGGTAGCGTCTGGCAGGGGAGAATACGCGGATGTCCAATTACGCTGAGACAAAACAGGAGATCAAGAACTATCTATATGCCCGCACGCCGTTGGTGATCGTCCATACGGACGAGCGGGAGAGAGTGGAGCGAATGCTGCACGAGATCGCGTCGGAGGGACAGATCAATTTCCTGTACTATACAGACGCGAAGCAGGTGAGAAGCATTGGCGGAAAAGCGGAGAGTATGGACACCCAGGAGGACCCGCTGGGATTCTTTCTGGGGCAGTTGAAGCGGCAGCGCAGCCTCAACATCGTGCTGGGGGATGTGCGGCGAATTGCGGATGACAATGCATATTCCCGCGAGCTGATGAATATATTGTATATTGCGAAAGAGAACAACGGCGTCGTGGTTCTGGTCACGTCTGATCGGGCCTGGAGCCGGATATCCTCGTTTGGAATGGTGGTCACGCTGGACTTGCCGGATACCAGAGAGAGGATGCTGCAGATCGCCAGATTCGTGAAGACATATTCCGGCAGATTCTCGATCGACTGGGATGAGTCCGACGTGCTGCACGCGGCGGCACTGCTGCGGGGATTTTCCGAGATACAGATCGACAATCTGCTGTCGGCGGAGATCATCGGCAGCAACGGGCTGAGGAAGGACAAGCTCTACAGGCTCGCGTCACAGAAGCAGAGGCTTTACCCCAAGACGGGTATTGTCCAGCACATCGAGATCAGCCGCGCTTACAGGGCGGCGGGAATGGACAGGCTCAAGGCGTGGCTCGCGGACAAGAAGAAGATATTCTTTCTGCCGGAGGAGAAGCTCTCCGAGTATGAGTTGAAGGCTCCCAAGGGAATCCTGCTGGTGGGCGTGCCCGGCTGTGGAAAGTCGCTGACGGCCAAGCTGGTAGCGCAGGAGTGGGAGCTTCCCCTCTTTCGGTTTGACATTGGCTCCGTGTTCGACAAATGGGTCGGCGAGAGCGAGAAGAAGATGCGGGAGGCCCTGCATTTCATCGAGAACGTTTCGCCCTGTGTGCTGTGGATTGACGAGATAGAGAAGGTGCTGGCCACCTCGGATGCCGGCAATGAGACCGGCAAGAGAGTGCTGGGCGAATTCCTGTTCTGGATTCAGGAGTCCTCCAGCAAGGTTTTCATGGTGGCAACGGCCAACAATGTCAAGGTATTGCCCTATGAATTGTACCGGAAGGGGAGATTCTCAGAGGTGTTCTACGCGGGACTTCCCAATCCGCGGGAGAGGCGGGCAGCGATTGCGCACTATATGCGCGTCTCGCTGAAAATAGAAGAACCGGCCCCTGATTTTCTGGAGGAATTGGTTCAGATGACTGACCGGTATTCCTACGCGGATATCGAGACGGCCATCAAGGAAGTGGCACAACAGCTGCTGATATCCAATCAGACCGAGGTCGGCAGGTCGATGATCATAGCGTCCATACGATCCATTATCCCTATTTCCACGATCAATCAGGAGTTGGTCGAGGAGATCGAACAGTGGGGAAGAGAGAGAGCTGTGGATGTGTCCGATAATTAAGGGGGGTAATGCAATTGAGCAACTATAGTTTGAAAGCGGAAGTCAGCAGGCTGCAGTCCAGGCTTCGGGATATCGAGAACGAGAACAGAAAATTGCGCTCCGAGATTAACGCCACTGTCAGAAGCGTGAACGAGGCGGAGCGGAATCTGTCGGACTACAATCAGCAGGTCAGAAACGCGCTGGAGAGCGCCAACGGGAGCATCAAGAGCTCTATAGACCATGCGCTGAGCGCCTATGAGCTGCAGGGGCAGATAGACCAGTTATATACGAGATTCAAGAGCGTAGAGCTGGCCAACAAGAAGATTCGGACCCTGAATAATAAGAAGTACTATGACTTCAACAATTACAGGACAGTCAGGAAGATTGTCCAGGGCTTGATGGACAACCTCGACCTGAGCCTGGTGAGCGACCAGGTGATCTATAAGTCCATAGAACGCCAGCATCTACAGACGCCGGACTTCTGGCTTACCCCTGTATTGATCAGCATTATGGCCTGGAAGAACGACGACAAGCAGTTGGCGGACAGGGCTATGGAGACAGCCTGCAGGCTGGATATGAAGAACAGCAGCATCTTCTATATGATATTCAACATGCGCATGGAGCGGGATGAGGCGGCGGTCAAATGGTTTCTGGAGTACCAGAAGTGCAGCCTCAAGGGAAGCGATGAGAATACCTTCCTGATGTTGTTCTCCCTGATCAGCCGGACGCTCTCCGACAATGTCGATGAGGAGACCTCCAGAATGATCTCCGATTATATCCACAGAATTATCGTCGAATGCGCCGAGCAAGCGGGATACAGCGAGAGCGACGTGATCGGAATCATCCAGGGCAAGATGCTGGCGCTGCTCAAGGCAATGCCGCAGGAATTGCCGGCGCTTGCCAAATATTGCAGCGACTACGGCACGATCGCGACGATGCTCAACCTGGCCGGCAACAATTACAATATTCTGGAGTTCATCCTGAGAGTGGTCAACGTTCCCGTAGCGGAGCGCAACACCTATCTGAAGGAATATCTGAATGAGCTGCTGGCCAAGCCCAACGAGGTGGAGATAGAGACCTATGACGAGATCGAATACAATGAGCTGGTCATCCGTCTGAGCGGCGACGTGGAGCAGGCCAGGGAGCTCTATGATCGGGAACAGCTCAGGCGCAGGTCCGATTTTAATATCATATCCAGCATGGTACAATGGATCTATGATTTCGGCAATGATGATGTGAACGGGCAGATGCGACTCAATATGTTCACTCTGATCAAGACATTGCAGGAGAAGGCGGCGGAAGCCTATTTTGCCAAGTACCGGTCGATGTATCGGGAGGTGCATCCGGTGCAGATCTTGGATTATCAGACGGATGTGGATTTCACGCAGGAAGCGGGAGAGCTCGGCAAGGCGGAGAGCTTTTATCAGGATCAGCAGAAGCAGGAGCTGTCCGCGGTCAAAAATACCATGGCTTTCGTGGCCTTTGGTCTGGGAATTGCCTGCGGGGTGGCGGCGCCGTTCGTGCATCTGGCGCTGTTTGCCGGACTGGGCATAGGGGCGGCGGTCGGGATCGGGATACTGATCTCCAACCGGTACAAGCGCAGGAACATTATGCTGCGTATTCAGAAACAAAAGGAGAATGTGCTGGAGATCCTGCGCAGGCTCTTTGCCGATTTCGCGAAGTTGAGGGCGATTTATCAGGAGTACGATGGGATATCGGCAAGAATCATGGAGGAATACGCGAAGCTGTAAGGCATGAAAAAATGCTCCCAGTCGCCGGTTGAGATACCGAGCGGCTGGGAGCATAATCATTAAAAACCCAATCAATAAAAAGAGAAAAAGGCGTAATTCTCCATAGATAATATATGAGAGTTGTGGTATAATTATTACTCCAATATGCAGTATCTTAATTGCGGATGATTGCGCAGCGGCCTGCACCAATGCCGGACTCGTCCAAGGTTCGTGGTCTGCGCAATCAAAGCGATGCGGTACTGGCGAGGAGGCAATTATGTCAGACGATAAAATTACATGGCCCTCTTTTTTAAAGCTGATGATGGCTATTGCATTCCCTGTTGCGCTTCAGAATCTGCTGTCCACCACCGCCAGCATGGTGGATACCATCATGATTGGCAGCCAGGGAGAGCTGTCCGTGGCCGCGGTGGGGATATGCTCCCAGATCAGCTCGCTGTTCTTCTCCTGTTATTGGGGATTCGCGGGAGGCGCCATGCTGTTCTTTTCCCAGTATTGGGGAGCCCGCAACGAGAGGGGAATCAGCCAGACCTTTGGCGTGACCTTCATCTTTATGGTCATTGTGGGCGGACTGTTTGCTGTGACAGCGATCACGAATCCGGAGTTCATGCTGGGAATATACACCGACAAGGTGAAAATTATCCAGATGGGCGTACCCTATATCCGCATCGTGGGATGGGCCTATCCGCTGCAGGTGTTGGCCGTGCTGGTCAGCTTCTTTATGAGGGCTACGGAGCGGGTAAAAGCGCCGCTGTTCTGCTCGATTGTCTCGCTGGCAGTCAATTTTGTATTGAACTGGATATTGATCTATGGGCATTACGGCGCTCCCAAGATGGGAGTGGCCGGAGCAGCGGTAGGCACGCTGGCCTCGGGAGCTGTCAATCTGCTTCTGCTGGTGGTGTTTCTGCTGACCTCCAAGTGCGAGATCCGTCTGCGGCTGCGGGACATGTTTGGACTGCGAAGAGAATTTCTGGGCGCGTATCTGTCAAAATGTCTGCCCATTCTGGCCAATGAGATGCTCTATGGAGTGGGGCAGATGATTATCAATATTGTCATAGGGCATCAGGACGAGTCCGCGATTGCGGCTATGGCGGCATTCCGCGTCTGCGAGGGTTTCGTGTATGCATTCTTCGGCGGACTGTCCAATGCCGCCAGCGTGATCATCGGCAAGGAGGCAGGCGCCGGCCATTTGCCCAGAGCGTATAACTATTGCCGCAAATCTTCGCTGTTCTGTCCGATGGTCACTTTTGCGGTGGTCGCGTTTATGACATTATTGAACAGGCCGATTCTGGGGCTGTTTGGCCTGGGGGCAGCCGCAATGTCCTATGGGAAATATATGCTGCTGATCTATCTGTTGTTCGGCACGATACGCACCTGCAACTATATTATGAACGAGTCCTATCGGGCAGGCGGAGAGGCTGTGTTCGGCACAGTGCTGGAGGTGAGCTGTCTCTTTGTGATCAGCGTGCCTGCCACATGGGTCGCAGGCATGGTGTTAAAGCTGCCATTTCTGGCGGTGTTCGCTTTTGTATATACGGACGAGATCATCCGGCTGCTGGTGGAGAGCAGATACACAGCGTCCGGAAGATGGCTTAAGCCTGTGACAGAGCAGGGTATCCGCGCGCTGCCGGAATTTCGTGAGTGGCTGGGAGAACGCCGCGGGAGGGGAAGGAATCTGTAAACGAGAGGAGAAATACGTCATGAAGAAGAAATTGGGGATACGCACTAAGCTGATTATCGTGATTATTCCGGTGGTACTGGCGCTGATCGCCTGCTTTTTTCTGATCAGCCGCCGTCTGATTATCGAGCAGGCCCAGGAGAAGCTGGAAGCACAGTCCGCCGTATATGCGGAGGACGCCTCCGGCTGGGTCGAGCAGATACTGGGGGAGCTGAGAGTATATCAGGACGCCATCAATAAGGGAACCTTTGACAATGATCGGGAGATATTGGCGTTCATGGAGATCTCGACGACAATCAATGAAGCTTATCCGGTGGGACTGTACATGGGGGATGACAGCGGCATATATCTGGACGCCTCCGGCTGGGTGCCGGGTGATGACTGGGTACTGACGGAGCGGGACTGGTATGTGGAGGGACGAGACCATACAGAATTCGCCTTTGGCGAGCCCTATTATGACTCTCAGACGGGACAGGTCTGTGTCAGCGCCTCGGTGCGCATGGATTATGACAAAGCGGTCCGCGTGATGGCGGTAGATGTATATCTGGACTATGTGGCCAATATGATGAAAGAGATCAGGCTGGGGGAAAGCGGGAGAGCTTTTCTGGTGACTGGCAGTCAGGTGGTGATCGCTCACCCTGAGGAAGCGATGATGGAGGCCAATCTGCGCCAGGAGGGACTGGATGCACTCTACGGCAATATCAGCGGGGCGCTTGATGAGGGGCTCACCGGTCTGATCCGCATACAGGGCGATGACGGCGGCTATCTGAGCCATATCAGTCCGATTTCAGGCACGGACTGGCGGCTGGTGACTTTTATCTCGGAGAATGAGGTCCTTGCGGACCTGCATCTGCTGGAGCTGTATATGTTGGCGGTGGCTGTGGTGGCAGCGGCAGTGTTGGTGCTTCTGATTCTGAGGATGATGAACCGGATTGTGAAGCCGGTGCAGGCGGTGACCGATACGCTGGCGGCGGTGGCAGCAGGCGATTTTACCCGCAATCTGGAGGTGAAGGGCCATGACGAGATCGCTATGATGAGCGGCAACATGCAGATGTTTCTGGAGAAGATGCGCGGCATGATCGCACAGATCAGCGATACCGCCAATTGGCTCAGCAAGCAGTCTCAGGACAACGGTGTGGTGTCAGGTACGTTGAACAGGTCTGCGGGATGTCAGCAAAAGGCCATGGAGGAGCTGCAGCTGATGGTAGAAAAGCTGTCGAAAACAGTGGACAGCTTCAGTAATCAGATGGAGCAGCTGACGGCGGATATCCGCACTGCCCACAAGGAGGGAACACAGGCGGGAAATATCATGCAAGAGGCGGCGGCAGTGTCAAGGGATGGGCAGCAGGCCATGGCGCAGATCGGACAGGGTATGGATATGATCGAGCAGACCATCACCTCCCTGGCGGAGCAGGTCGGTCATACCCGAGACACCATCGGGCGGATCAATGAGATGGTGGGCATGATCATGGATATTTCGGAGGAGACCAATCTGCTGGCGCTAAACGCCTCCATCGAGGCGGCCAGAGCGGGAGAGGCAGGGAAAGGCTTTGCTGTGGTGGCGGAGCAGATCGGTAAGCTGGCCGCCAACAGCAATGAGGCGGCGGATGATATCTCCAGACTGACGCAGGATATCAGTGAGGCGGTATCCAAGGCTGTGGCACATACTGATACCAGCGTGGGCAAGGTCAAGGAGAGCGCTGCAATGATCGAGTCCGCCAGCCAGACCTTTAGCGGTGTGTTTGACCAGGTGGAGGAGACAGGCGGTATCGTAGCACATATGGTAGAGCTGATCGGCCAGGTGGATCAGGCGGCTCTGCAAATGGCTGAACTCATGGAGGATCAGCTGCATGTGTCACAGGATATCTCCAGATCGGCTGCGGAGATGAGAGAGCAGACGGAGGTAGTGACCCTGCAGAGCGAGAAAGCGGCGGACAGCGCTCAGGCGTTGGAGCAGCAGTCAGGCAAGCTGCTGGCGGATATGAAGCAGTTTAAGATATAGAGCCTGATTACATAACATTGTACACAGAAAAACAGACAGTTTGGAAAACTCCTGACTGTCTGTTTCTTTTTTCACATTGTGTTTCTAATTTTTCCAGCTCTTATTTCACGGTGATGGAGGTGATGTGAGGATTCACACCGTTGTACCAGTACAGGAAGCCTTCCATGTCTACGGTCTGGCCGATCTCCAGAGCCTTGACAGCCTTGTACACCTCGGTGTCAGCACCGCACAGATAGGACTCCACGGTAAAGGTGTATGTATTGCCGTTCAGGGATACATTGAAATACAGATCGCTTCCCTCCTCGCCGGAGCCGTCCCAGTTGTACAGGAAAGCGCTGCCGTCGCCGGCATCCTCAACGGTCATGCCCTTGAAGCTCACAAACTGGTTCTGATGCTTGATCAGGTCGTCCGTGCCCAGCAGGGAGGTCACGTCCTGAGCGGGGGCAATATAATTGCCGCTCATGATCTCGAAGGTGCCATCGATGATTTCGACTTCGCCAGACCACTCCGCCTTATAGCCGGTCACTTTGATCTTGGTACCGGGGGTCAGCTTGGCGTAATCCGCCTCAGAGCAGGCCATGTTGTACAGGAAGTACGCGCCATCCTTATCCTGGGCATACACAGTAGCCTTGTCCTCCCACCAATCCTGCTTGGCCTGCACATAGGCCTCGATCACGACCTGCGTGTCCAGAGCGGCGGCGTCATACTCGGCATAGGTCATCACGCCCTCGGACTTCTTGTCCGTGTCGCCACAGCCAGCCAGTGCCAGCACCAGAGTGAGTGCCAGAGTTACAATAATACATTTTTTCATAAGTCTCTCCTCTTTTCTGATTTCGTTCACGGTTTTCAGTAACCAATGATATTATACCGCAATACGCCGATAAATCAATGGTGAATCTGCCTTTTTTTCCGGTTCTTAAACGCTCCATGTGCTACATATGCACCAATCAGCGCCCAGGCGACCGCCAGGCCGGATATCAGAGCGACTGCCATGGGAGGCAGTGGCCCCAGCTCCTGACGGCCTCCTGAGGCAGTATTGATATTGTCCAGGCGGTACAGGCTTGTGACATTCTCACAGAGCTTGTCCAGATAAGCGTCGTCGATAGTCTCCCTGCGGTTGACAGACTTGGTAACCTCCTCAATCATCTGTCCGGCGGCGTCCCGCAGGGAGGCGGAGCCGTTGAATACAGGGGTAACGAAGGTGTCGCCAACATGGGAGAGCAGCAGGCGGGATGCCTTGATCTTGACGTCATAGTAGGTGCTGTTGTCCTGTCCGCAGCGGTCCAGATAGTCCTGATATTCGGCGCTGCTCTGCGCCTTGGAGGTGACTGGCACATAGCCCTCTGTCTCCGCGTAAGCGATCTGGACGTCATTGGTGAGCAGATACTGGGCAAAGAGCCAGGAAGCCAGCACCTCCTGGTCATCCGGCTTGTTGAACACACACACGGAAGGTCCCTGGGAGATCATCTGCGGATGCTTTGGGTCATACTGAGGGATGGGATACACCTCCGTCTCAAACTCCACCAGAGCCTCCTCGCTGATGTCTGACAGAGGGGCGTCGGTGCCCATCCAGGTGGCTCCCGCGGTGGAGTCAATGGCGAATACGCATTGGCCCGCATTCAGGAAATTGGCCGGATAGCTGGATATCTTGAAGGTGGAAAAAGCACCTGTGCGCGCGTGCTCTGCGACCGTGTACAACAGCTCGCGGGTGGTATCGTTGAAGATCTGGATATCTCCGCTGTCGGTGGAGTAGCCGGCGTCTCTCTGCCGCAGCAGTTGGATCATCATATTGTCCGTGGACTTGTAGATGAAGGGGATCATGACCTTCTGACCGTTGACCAAATAGGTTCCGCCTTCGTCCTTGGCGGTGGCCGCCTCCGCCACCTCCCAGATAAAGTCCCAGGTCAGCGTCTCCGGCAGAGTGTAGCCGAGCGCTTCCACATAGGTCTTGTTCACATAGCAGGCCTCCGTGGAGCGCATAAAGGGAATCGCGTAATAGTGTTCGTCAATGGTACACTCAGTCTGGAACTGTGGAATGATCTCCTCCTGAGTGGGGCCGTCAAAGCGAAGCTCGCTTCCCCCCAGTCCATAGCGACTGTCCGCCATCAGCTCCTCCAGCGGCACCACAATATTTACGCCAGTCAGATAGGTGGCGATATGATCGGGGTAGGTGATGCACACATTGGGCGTGGTGCCCGTGGAGATATTGGTGATCACATCGCTGTAGATGCGGCCATAGTCCGTGTATAGCCGCAGATTTACCGTGATATTGGGATAGAGCTCCTGGAAATCGGCGATGGCTTTCTTATAGATGTCGGTCTGGGTCTTGTTGGTGTCGTTCTTGGCCCAGAAGGTAATCTCATACTCCTGAGAAGTGTCAAATTCCTCTGGAATCTGAAATGCCTCAAGTCCTCTGCTGCCATGGCATCCTGTGAGCATAAGAATCATTATCAGCGCAGCAAATAGGCCTGGCCGCTTTGTAATCAATTTAGACTTTCTATTGTTCATGCAAGCCCTCCTTGTTGTCAATCTGTTTACTTTGCTAGTGTCATTGTGTACATTGTATATTCCAACGCGGGCACGCTCTCGCTTCGTTCTCGCCGTAGCGGTACATAAGATGCTATAATACAGCATCGAGGGTTGCTAGCAACCCTAGGTACCGACGGCTCGTGGTGTTACGGTTGCAAACCGTAACACGAAGCCCGCTTATGGAATATACAATATACACAATTCGGTACTGGCAGTAATGGGTTTCGCAATTGTTTAAATATGTTTTATTAGGCATTTGTAAAACTTAGTTACTTTGCTAGTGTCATTGCGAACATTGTATACTTCAATGAAGGCACGCTCTCGCTTCGTTCTCGCCGTAGCGGTACATAGGATGCCAAAAAATGGCATCGAGGTTTGTTAGTAACCTTGGTACTGACGGTGTCACATGATCTGCAATAATTTAATGGCTCTATAAATTGAAAGCTATAGTTGCTTAAAATATGCTTTCAACTCTGCTTTGCATTTAGCGTCAAGCTGTTTCATCTCAACACCGCGAATGGCAGCTTCTAAATGATAGAGGATAACTACACAAGTATTGGGGTATAATTCCCTGAGTCGAAAAACTGCTTGTTTACTGCCAAGTTTCATTAATTCCTCTGCTGAATGAATACCAACCATATGGAGTTTCTTTTCCATTGTTTTACCTAATCCTAATGATGTGACTGCTGACATTTTTTCTCCTTTTTATTCGCCACCGCTAATTGATACAATATCAATTTATTTTCAAAAAAGAGGTTTTTTACTCTTCCAGTATAATGTTTAGTTCACCCATAGATACTCTGATTTCGTCTATGTCTCCATACAATGCATCGGTCTTTTTCAAAATGACAGGCGTAGAAAAGTCCGTCTGAAAGCGCCGTTTTTCATAAGCTCATCATATTCGAGTGTGCTGTATAATTCATCCCAGGTCCCCCAAAATGCCGCTGTAATATAGGGTTTTGGTTCCTCATCGATATCTTCCAGAACATATTGGAGAGCTTCCGCTTTCGCAAGCTCCACGATAGCATCCGGTGCGCCCATAAAGTAGTTCATTGCATCTTGATATGGCGTTTTTGCCAATATATCTTGAAATACAGCAATGATATACTTTTTACCAAAAGTAATTGTGCCGCGACATCCCTGGCTGTTATTCATGCAGTAATTTATGCCATCCCAACCTTTTTACCCCTTGGTGCCACCTCTGGCGACGCCCGCCATGACCTTCTGGCGGAAGATCAAAAACAGCACGATCAGCGGGACGGAGATCACCACCACAGCGGCCATCATAGCGGGGATATTCTCCCGTCCAAAGCCGTTCTCCCGAATCTCCTGGATGCCGTTCGACACCAGATAGTAGTCCGGGTCGTCGGTGATCAGGCGGGGCCATACATAGGAGTTCCAGCACTCGATGACCTTGAGGATGATAATGGTGATCAGCGTGGGGCGGCAGATCGGGATCATGACCCGACGCAGATAGCGCAGATCAGAGGTGCCATCGACCTTGGCCGCGTAGTACAGTTCATCCGGTATCTGGGCAAAATTCTCCTTCAGCAGATAGATGTAGAACACGGATGTCACCGAGGGCAGAATCAGCCCGATAAAGGTATTGCGCAGCCCCAGATTGGTGACTGTAGTGAAATTGGTGATGACCACCAGCTCGTTGGGAATCATCATCAGGGACAAAAACAGAGTGAACGCCAGATCTTTTCCTCTGAAATCCAGGCGGGCAAAGGCAAAGGCCGCCAGCGTGATGACCACCAGCATGATGGCCGTGGTGATCAGCGTGAAGATCAGGGTGTTCAGCAGATAGCGGCCCAGATTCACTGTGGTGAAGGCGTCCACATAGTTCTGCAGGGTGGGAGACAGCGTGAAGAAGGAGGGCACATGCTCCGCGTTGTAGGAGCCATAGCTCTTCACCGATGTTAGCAGCATCCAGTAAAAGGGGAACAGGACGATCAGGCCCCACAGTGCCAGCAGGGTGTAGATGACGGTGTTGGTAAGGAGCCGCACGGTCCTGGCGCGGCGTTCTATTGTCTGGTAACCAATGTTTTTGCTCATGAAAGGAATCTCCTCAAATATCAGGCGGAAAAATGTCAGTAGTGTACATGCTTTTTGCTGACCAGCAGATTGATACAGGTGATGGTCAGCACGATGGCGAACAGAATGATGGCCGCCGCCGACGCATACGAGGGATAGCCGCCGCTGTCCCCGTAGAGCATGTCATAGACATAGCCCACGATGGTGTTCATCTCCGCCGCGTTTAAGTTCGTGCCAAACAGGGCTACCGCGTCGCTGTAGGCCTTGAATGCACCGATAAAACCGGTGATGACCAGGTAGAAGACCATGGGCGAGATCATCGGCAGCGTGATCTTGGTAAAAATGCGCCACCTCGGAGTGCCGTCCACCCGGGCCGCATTGTAGTAGACCTGGTTCACCGAGGCCAGAGCGCTGGTCAGGATCAGGATCTTGAAGGGCATGACTACCCATATGGTGTAAAAGCACAGCACGAACATTTTGGCCCAGTAGGGACCGTCGATAAAGTCCACGGAGCTGCCTCCGAAGCTCTGAATCAGCAGATTTACCAGGCCGTCGGAGTAGGCGGTCTTTTTAAAGAGGATCATGAATACCAGGCCCACCGCCAGAGTGTTGGTCACATAGGGCAGGAAATACACGGTCTGGAACAGGTTCCGCAGGGGCTTTATGGAGCTCAGGGCCGCGGAGATCAGCAGCGCGAGGCCCGTGGACAGAGGCACTGTGATTACGACCAGGATCAGCGTGTTTTTCACCGCCTGTAAAAAGTACGGGTCGTGCAGCACATAGGAGTAGTTGTACAGCCCTGTGCCGGAAAAGGTCTGGGAGGCGGAATTATACCCCTCCTCAAAGGAGTATATGAATACGTCTATCAGCGGATAGATCATGAACGCGCCCAGAAACAGGAAGGCGGGCAGCAGATAGAGCCAGCCCTTTGCATTTTTATTGTCCATGGCGAGTCTCCTTTGCGTCAGTCGGCGGTGAACGGAATTCTCTCTCCAGTCTGTGGGTCAAACAGGTAGAGCTTGTGGGGCTTGAGGGCAAAACGCACTGTCTTCGCATCCGGTTCCACTTGATTCTCCGCGTTGATGATGGAGCGGATGGCCGTATTCTCACAGCAGGCGTGGGTGGACACGACACTGATGTCCCGCCCCATGACCTCCACTCGGTTCAGATCGCAGGTCAGAGGCCCGTCATCCCGAAGGATGAAGCCCTCGGGACGGATGCCAACGGTGACTTCCCGGTCAGGCACGTCCCGCAGGGCGAGAACCGCCTCCTGGCCGATATGGAGCTGTCCGCCGGACACCCTGGCGTGGAAGATATTGATGGGCGGAGTGCCCAGGAACTTGGCCACAAACAGGTTGACCGGATCGTCATAGACCTGCTGGGGCTTGCCTGTCTGCTGTACCACGCCCTCTTTCATGACTACGATCAGATCGGAGATGCTCATGGCCTCCTCCTGATCGTGGGTCACAAATATGGTGGTGACACCGGTCTGACGCTGGATGCGGCGTATTTCCTCACGGGTCTGCAGGCGCAGACGGGCGTCCAGATTGGACAGAGGCTCGTCCAGCAGCAGCACGCGGGGCGTTTTTACCAGCGCACGGGCGATGGCCACGCGCTGCTGTTGCCCACCGGACAGTTCGCTGGGCTTCCTGTCCATCAGACCTTCGAGCTGTACCAGCCGTGCCGCCTCCATAGCCCTCTTTTCCATCTCTTCCCGGGAGAGCTTGTCCGCTCCGCGAAGATTTTCCAGCGGGAAAGTGATGTTTCTCAGCACTGTCAGGTGGGGATAGAGGGCGTAGCTCTGGAACACCAGCCCCACTCCCCGGTGCTCCGGGGGCAGATCGGTCACGTCATCCTCGCCGAAGAAGATCCTGCCGGCGGTGGGCTTTAACAGGCCGCAGATCAGGTTGAGAGCCGTACTCTTGCCACAGCCGGAAGGCCCCAGCAGGCCCACCAGCTTGCCATCGGGGATCTCGAAGGTGAAATCATTGACCGCGATCACCTCCCCAGGGGATTTCTTGTTGCGGCTGGGGAATTTCTTTGTCAGATTTTGCAATACGATTTTCATGTTGTACTACCTCTCTGTCTATCTGATGATTAGGTAATTGCGAAACGACTCTTTTCTGGAACAGGGAATGGGCAATATATACAAAATAAGGGCGACTTGCCACTGCATCGGAGCCCGTTTTTGTATATATTGACCAGTCCCGTCACTTGCGGAGAGAGTTTCGCAATTGACTATATCTGATGATGTAAAAGGCGATGTCCGGAGGCTCAGTCCGTAGTCGCAAGCATGTCCGCTATGGCCCAGTGGGGATTGTCCACACCGTCGTCGGAGTCATCATAGTATACGAAGTAAAAGGTGGAGTCAATGGTATTGGTCCTGCGGCTCCCCGAGTTCAATAGCATCGTCTTCTTAAAATAGATGTGACAGGAGTAACAGTCCTCCCCGTAGGGGATGTAATCCGTCACTGCAATATCTGAGTAGGGGGAGGCGGGCAGTGTGTGGGAGCTGATAAAGGTGATATCTACGCCGCGCGCATAGCTCTCCGCGATATCCCAGTAATAGGAATCCCTGATCAAGTACTTCTGTATGGTGTCCAGGCCGTTGAGGGGCCCTGCCAGATCCCGCGTCATAAAGTTTTCCCAGGTCTGTGCCATCTTCAGGGCTTCCCGCTCGTACTCCTCGGGCATCTGCTGTTTTTCTTTGTGATAGTCCACGTAGATATTGCCCTGTTCGTCCGGCGAAAACGCAACCGCCTGCCCCGCCGCGTCGAGAATCTCGATGGAGGGCTCCGCCAACAGCCCACTCACCTGGTATTCCACGAGCACGGGCATCTTGACATACGGGGATACATTGGCGAATGCAGGGTACGGCGTCTCTTTGCCGGTGAGACTTTCACTGCCTAAGAGTATGCCGTTGACGGAGACCTGATAGCAGTCGGGAATGCAGAGCGTATAGTCCCGCGGCTTCTGCGTTAGGATTGGCGATACTTCGCGGATATCCCAGTCCATTATGGTAAGGATGCCGAAGATCACATGGGCGTCTGAGGCGGAGAGCGTTACCCGCGCAACAGGGACACTGTCCGCGGCGACTGTATAGACCGGCTCCTCCGCCAGATAACTTTCCGGATCCTTTTCATAGGTGTAGTCCTCCGTGCCGTCGAGCTGCGCAGCATACAGATCGCCGTACATTTCCGCTGTCTCAAATGCATTCTGCGGCTTTGGCATGGATATGTGCTGTGTAAGGCTACCCTCGGAAGCCATCTGGCGGAGCTCAGCGATATAGTCCTCCATCTTTTTCCCCGGCTGGGAAGCTTCATACTGCATCAGGGACTTGTCTGTGTAGATGAGAAAGCTCCAGCATAAAACCAGAAGCGCCGCGGTATAGAGACCGAGCATAACCCAGTAGAGGGACCTTTTTTTTCTTTGTTTTTTCTTAGTACGCATATCCATCCCCCTCATTGTGGCGATTTGACGACAAAGGCGGTAGGCAGCCGCCAGGACGAGTTCTGATAATAGAAGGTGACGCTTGCCATCTCATAGGCGTCGTTGTACACCATCGTGGAAGAGCTGCCGCCATCGAGATTGGCCGCGTTTACCGCGCCATATTGCTGCATGATACCGATCAGGTCGGAGGCGGTTGCCCCCAGATGTCCGGAGGAACCCCGCCCGTCCGTGACAAGCATCAGGACGGCTCCGTCGGCGCGCTGGCCGATGGCGGTGCGCGGATTGGCGCCGCTTCCCTGTCCGTCTGTCTTGCGGGCCTCGCCGTTCACAATCAGCTGTACGAAATGGTTGTTTTTGTCGGAGCTTTCCTCCTGAAAAGCCACAGCGTCGCGAATATGCTCGTCCGCGACATATGCTTCAAAGTCGCTGCGGGTCATGCCGGCAAGGTCCTGAATGATCAGGATATTGTCCGCGTTGAAGCCGATCATATAGGTTCCGGTCTGTCCGGAAGGATCGTTGTAGGTGATTTCCCCCTCCTGGACGACGACGCCCAGCGGCTTGCCCCCCTTATTTTCCGCCGACACATAGATACCGCCGTTTATTCCGGCGACAGCGTTCGCGCCGGATACGATCTTGTCCAGCTCCTTGCCGTATTCCGACCAGGGATAGGTGCTGCCTACGCACACCTGCGAGGGGTCCTTGACGATCATCATCTTGGCATAGAAAGAGCGTCCGGATATCTCTTCTATCCGAATTCCGTTCTCGTCAAATTCCTCCTGCGGGTCAGAGGATTCTTCCCCGGCGCTATTGGGATCGGAATCATCCGTCTCCTCAATCTGAATCAGGGAGGTGTCAACCTGCGCGGACAACGCCTGCATGGAATTGCGGTTCACGATCTCCTGAATCTCCTCCTCGCTGCAGACCAGGGACGCCAGGAATTTGAGCTGTCCGGTCTCAAGCAGGGTTGGGATCAACAGATCGCGCGCGGCCATGGAAGGTCCGTTACAGCATTTTTGCAGCACCAGGTATAATGTGCCGGCGAATAAAAATAATGTGATGAACACAGGCAGCAGTATTTTACCGATCACGGAAGCGACTTTTCTACCCATTGCAGGTATCCTCCCTTACCTCTTAAAAATCCATTTTTGCTGAATCTGGAAGCTCGCAAAAAACAGCCCCAGATCGATGATCATTTTTACTACGGTCTCCCATATGTCACCGTCTAAGCGCATCAGGACGGCAGCCAGATAGACCAGTCCGTAGGATGCAGCCGTCTGGCAGACGCACAGCAGATAGTATTTCGGCAGAGTGCTCCTGGCGGACTCTCTGGAACGGAAGACAATTCCCTTATTCATGAGGTAATTGCAGAGGGAACTGATCATCCGCGCGCTCGCTGTCGCAAGGAAAAGCCGCATTGCCGGCTCGATTTCCGCACCTGTCAGCAGCAGGTTGAGAAGGGTGAATATCAGGATATCCACCACAAAAGAGCTCAGAGAGCTGGCGATGAACTTAAAGATCACCTCGTATATCTTCAGCGAATCCCGTATGGGATGAAAGTGGGATGATGCGTTGTTGTCCAGGTATACCGTCTCGATGACGAGCTCCGCCAGTTCGATGCCAAGGCGCTTGAGGTACAGGAGCTGGTTGGTCTCATATTCATACCGCTCTCCCGGGATCTCAAGCATCTGCGGCAGGTGCTGCGCCGGTATCGCCCGCAGCCCCGTCTGCGTATCGCTGATTGTGATGCCGCAGGCAAGACGGAATACTGTCCTTGTCAGCTTGTTGCCCAGTCTGCTCTTGAGGGGGACCTTCGGGCTGGAAAAATCTCTGACGCCCAGGACGACCTTGTCCTGCAGCTCTTCCATCAGCGAGACGCAGCGCCGGATATCCTGCGGAAGATGCTGGCCGTCCCCGTCGACGGTCACAACGCCGCTTATGTCGCGGCGGCTGCGCAAAATGTGAGCAAAGGCAGTCTTCATCGCGCTGCCCTTGCCCCGGTTCACCTCATGAGTCAGTATCTCGACGCCGTCAAGAGTCCCTGCCTCCTCAAAATATTTCTTATGTTCTACGGAGCTGCCGTCGTCGACGATGACAATGTCCGTAAAGCCCTCTTCCAGCAGTCCCTTCACGGTGCGGAGCATTTTCCCGTCAGGGTTGAGAGAGGGCAGAACGACTACAGTATTCATCTATTCCTCCTTTTGCGCCAGGATGCGGCGGCCGACGATGTTGACGCACAGCCCTATGGCAATACCCGTGATGAGGCCAGCGAGCACGTCGGTCGGATAGTGGATGCCCACATACAGTCTGGAGAGAGCGATGAGCGACGCCAGAACGAGCAGGAGCACGCCATATCTGCGCGGAAGATGGGGAAACAGCGCAACCGCGGAGGAAAAGCTGGCCCCCGTATGCCCTGACGGGAAAGAGGCGTCGTGAGCGGGGGAGACAATGCAGCGCAGGCCCTCCACGACCTCATAGGGACGGACTCTTCCGACCAGGTTTTTCAGAATCATATTGTTGACCACCAGTGAGCCGATCAGGGCGCAGGCTGAGAAAATGCCCGCTTTTCTGGTCTGCTTGAAGCACAGGAGGGCAATCGTCAGCAGGATCCAGAAGATTCCCGCGTCCCCCAGGTGGGTGATTCCGCCAAAAAAGATATCGCATACCGTATTTCTGAGATGCTCCTGAATAAAGAGCAGAATTTCTCCGTCAACTGTCGTAATCATTTGAATCCCCTCGCGTATCTCTCAAATGTAATGGGACACCCTTATGCCGTAGATCAACCCGACATGGCGTCCTACCTCATCATACCACAACCGTTTAGCGGAAGCAATGTTTTTTCATCGCCTGGTGTGGGTGGGGCTTTTGGGGTGGTACTTTTTAAGGGGTTGTCTGCAAGGGACGCTCCAGAGGGATAATCGTTTGTGGCTTAGGGCTAAAAATCAGCAGGGATGAAATTCATAATATTTGGCTGATGATGTAAAGTTTACTACAAGCATAAAAGAAAAATAGGTTGTTTTCTAGCTAGAATTTGCATATAATATAAGTGGAAGAGAGGTGCATTTAAAATGACAATTGATACAAACACAATGATTTCAATTACAGAAGCAAATCAAAATTTTTCAAAAGTAGCCAAAGTAGTTGACAAACATGGAACGGCGGTTATTCTGAAAAATAATGTACCCAGATATCTGGTCATTGATTTCAGTAAAGCGGAAAAAGAAAAAGTAGCTGATAGCGAGGATGTTTTTGCAATATCTGAACGGTTAATAAAGCAGAATATGGAAGCATATGAGGTTCTTGCAAAATGATTATTTTAAGCAAAGAGCAGGTACTAAAACTCCATGCAAGATTAATAAAAGCCACTGGAGGAAGTGACGGTATTCGTGATGAAGGAATGCTGGATATGGCATTAAATAATCCGTTTCAATCATTTGACGGAAAAGAGCTTTATCCAAGCATTCAGGCAAAGGCGGCACGGCTTTGTTTTGGATTGGTAAAAAACCATGCTATGCTGGACGGAAACAAAAGACTTGGTGCGCATGTTATGTTGATTTTTCTAGCATTAAACGGATATGAATTGTATTACAGCCAAAAGGAGTTAAGCGATGTAATTCTTGCGCTGGCATCCGGTGATATTGGCGAAAATGAAATCTTACAATGGATTATTAAACATCAAGAATGAGCTCTACACATATGAGAGCGAAACGAACCCTTTGCACAAACTTGTTTCTTGTATAAAGGGTGTTGAGGAATGAGTATTATGAAGTATTCGGAGAAACAAGTACAAATTGGAGGCTTGGAAACTTACATTTTTACTACCCAAAATGCGAAACTGCTTATGAGCGATACGACACTGTTAGAGGAGCTTAATCTACGGATTACTTGCCTGGAAGAACTGCGGAGCAACATCAAAGTGGCAGAGAGTCATTTCGATAACCAATTATTTATATCTGTTTTCCAGCGATATGATCGCTGGTTTACATCTCTATATATCAAGATTAGTGAAAACTATATCGATGTAAAATATCACGAAAAATGGTTTTGCCGTCGGTGCCTTGAAACAATAGCAGAAAGTGTTTTAATCCCTGAAGAGGACAATGGCATTTTCTTCCCAATAGAGTGGCGCTATAAATACCCATCTGTCTTTCATTTTATGCGATGTAAAAAATGCGGTAACAGAACGGATAGAGATTTGCTGCCCGAAAAAGAGTTTTTGGAGGGACACTTCTGAGAAAAGGGATTAAGATATTGCGGACAGGCCCGCAGGCATGGTATCCTGTATACGGAGATTTCTGCATGACAGAGGAATTGCAATTGCCTGATTGATGAGAAAAAGGGAAAGGGATGAAATAGATGAACGACTGCCTGCAATTATTTACCCGTCCGACGGCGGACTGGTTTCAGGAAAAGCTGGGAAGGCCGACTCAGGTACAGGAGGCGGCATGGCCTGCGATTGCCGCGGGCGGTCATGTGCTGGTCTCTGCCCCCACCGGGACGGGCAAGACGCTCTCGGCCTTTCTGGTGTTCCTGGACAGACTGAGGGCGCAGGCCCAGGAGGGAAGCCTGAAGCGGGAGCTGCAGCTCATCTATGTGTCGCCGCTGAAATCCCTGGCGGCGGACATTCGGGAGAATCTGCGCAGGCCCCTGGAGGGTATCGGCGGCCAGGAGTTGGTCTCCGTTGCCATTCGCACCGGAGACACGACCGCGCGGGAGCGGCAGCAGATGGTGAGAAAGCCGCCCCATATCCTGATCATCACTCCGGAATCTCTCTATCTGATGCTGACCAGCAAGACGGGGCAGAATGTGCTCTGCACCGCCAGGGCTGTCATCATAGATGAACTGCACGCGCTGATCGACACCAAGAGGGGGGCGCATCTGATGTTATCCCTGGCCAGGCTGGACGCTCTGTGCGGCAGGCCGCTGCAGCGCATTGGTCTGTCCGCCACTATCGCTCCGTTGGACCGGGCAGCCCAATACCTGGCCCCGGAGCCGGTGACAGTGGCGGCTCCCGCCATGGAAAAGGGAGTGCAGCTCCAGATATTGGGCCCCTACGCGGATGCGCGCAGGAAGCGCAAGGACCCGATATGGCAGGAGCTGGCGGAGCTGGTCTACCGGTACTGTGAAAACAGCCGCAGTGTCATCGCCTTTGTGGAGGGCAGGCGGTATGCGGAAAAGCTGGCCTACTATGTGAACCTGCTGGGCGGGGAGGAGTTCGCGCGGGTACATCACGGGAGTCTGGCCAAGGAACAGCGCCAGGAGACGGAGGCAGCCCTGCGGGATGGGCGGCTGCGGCTTCTGTGCGCGACCTCCTCCATGGAGCTGGGTATCGACGTGGGAGAGATCGATCAGGTGTTGCAGGTGGGATGTCCCCGCACAGTCTCCAGCACCCTGCAGAGACTGGGTCGGGCCGGACACAATCCCTCCCGCACCAGCGTCATGTATCTGTTCCCCAGGACAGCGGCGGAATGCGTGCTCTGCGGCATGACGGCCCAGCTCGCAAGGGAGAACAGAGTGGAGAAGCTGAATCCCCCTGAGGGCTGTCTGGATATCCTGGCTCAGCATCTGGTCTCCATGGCGGCCTTCAAGCCCTATCAGGTGGACGAGGTCATGGAGCTGCTGCCCAGGGCATGGCCATTCCGCCATGTGACCAGGGAGGATGTGCAGTCGGTGCTGGAGATGCTGGCCGGAGACTATGAGCACAGTCGGGAGATCCCAGTTCGCCCGCGCATCCTGTACGACCGCATTCACGGCAGAGTGGAGGGGGATGGCTACAGCAGGATGCTGGCTGTCTCCGCCGGAGGGACTATTCCCGACAGAGGTCTGTACACGGTGCGCACGCAGGACGGCGTCAAGGTGGGCGAGGCGGATGAGGAGTTTGTCTATGAGACGCAGAAGGGGGACCGTTTTATTCTGGGGGCTTTCGCGTGGCGGGTGACAGAGATCAGCAGGGATACGGTGACGGTAGTGCAGGCCCCTGTGGAGGGGGCAAGGCTCCCTTTTTGGCACGGGGACCTGAAGGGGCGGAGCCTGGAGACGGGGGTGGCCTTTGGCGTTATGCTTCGGGCTCTCTCGGAGGCGGAGGAGCAGGGCAGGCTGAGGCAGGCCTTGGGAGAGCTGGGCCTGGATGAACCGGCGGCTCGGCTGGCAGAGGGATATCTGCAGCGCCAGATTGCCGCCACGGGAGGGCTGCCCGACGACAGGACGATCCTGGTGGAGCATTTCCGAGATCAGTCCGGCCACAGCCAGATGATGATCCATTCTATCTTCGGGCGGCAGATCAACAGCCCCCTGGCTCTGCTGGCGGCGAGGCAGACCGGAGAAGAGATGGGGGAAAATGTGGGCAGCGTGGACGAGGAGGACGGCTTCCTGCTGTATTCCTACGGGGAAAATGAGATGCCGGAGGGCGTGCTCTACAGAGTGGACGCGGAGACGGCTGAGGCTGTGCTGGCGGCGCTACTGCCCTCTACGCCTCTCTTTAACATTGCCTTTCGCTACAACTGCGGCAGGGCGCTGATGATGGGGGTGCGGGGAAAGGGACGGCAGCCCCTGTGGATGCAGCGGCTTCGCAGCGCGGAGATGCTTGATCAGGTGGTGCGCGAGAAGGAGCACCCGCTGATGCGGGAGACCTGGCGGGAGTGTATGCGCCAGCTGTGGGACGTGGCGGGAGTGCGGGATATTTTGGAAAAAATCCAGGCCGGAGAGATTCAGGTGCGGGAGATTTACACCGACACGGCCTCCCCCATGTCCCTGCCTCTGCAGTGGAGTCAGGAAGCCGCCATGATGTACGACTATGCGCCGACGCCTCGGGGCATCCAGAGGGCGGTGGAGGAGGCGCTCAGGGATGAAAAGGAGCTGGTGCGTCCCGGCAGTCAGGAGCTGGCTCAGGCACAGGAGCGAGGGAGACTGCCGGAGAATGCGGAGCAGCTTCACACGCTGTTGATGACGGAGGGAGACCTGGCGGCGGGAGAGTTGGAGCTTCCGGTGGAGTGGCTGGAGGAGCTGGCGGAGGAGGAGCGCGCCCTGTATCTGGAGCAGGGACTCTGGATCGCCGCGGAGCAGCGGGAACAGTATGAGGGAGCCCTCGGCGGAGACGGGAGCAAAGCCGCGGATGTGGTACGGCGGATGCTGCGCTATCGGGGTGGGGCTACCGCCGGTCAGGTGGCGCTGCGATACGGTTGGAGACCGGAGGAGGCCCGTCTGGTGCTGGAGGAGCTGTGTCATAAGGGCGAGGCGGTGAGCCAGGAGGAGCTGCGGCGTGAAGAGGAAACGCAGTGTGCGGAGGGCAGCGCAGGCACGGCTGATACCGCGCAGCATCCGCAGACCGTGTATTATCATGCTCAGCTATATCAGCGTGCAAGGATACGCACTCTGAAAAATCGCCGGGAGGAGATCGCCACCTGTCCGCCTGAGAGCTATGCGGCGTTGCTCCTGTCCCGCATACAGCGCCAGGCTCCGCCGCAGGAGGCCCTGCGGGAGACAGTCAGGTCCTTTGCGGGAATGTCCCTGCCCGCGGCGCTCTGGGAGGAGCTGGTTCTGCCCGCCAGAGTGCGGGGATATCGGGAGGCTCTTCTGGACGCGTTTCTCGCCCAGGGAGAGTATTTCTGGCATATGGAGGACAATGGCAGACTGCGCTTCGACTCCGCGGAGGAGCTTGACTGGGAGCGGGAGGCGCAGGTGCCGTGGGAAGAGTTGACAGACAGGGAGAAGAGGGTGGCGGAGGCGCTGATGCGGCGGGGCGCCAGCTTCCCCCTGTCTCTCAGCCATGTGTTGGACGGGGAATCGCCCTATGACACGCTGCTCTCCCTGATCGAGAAAGGATTGGTATGCGCGGACAGCTTTGTGCCGGTGCGACAGTGGCAGAACAGGGAGAAAACGCAGAAAGCTGCGGCCAGGCAGAGAGTGGGAGCCAGGGTTAAGGTGCTGCAGGCAGGACGGTTTGACCTGGTGAGGCCGCTGCGTACGCTGACCGTCCAGGAGCAGATGGAGAGATGCTTTGACCGCTACCTGATTCTGTGTCGGGAGACGGCGGCCGCGTGGGGTTTGCCCTGGCAGGAGGCGCTGAGGCTCCTGCGGGTATGGGAATATACGGGGCAGGTACGGCGGGGTTATTTTGTGAGAGGGCTGTCGGGGGCGCAGTTTATCCGCAGGCAGGATTTCGAGAGCGTCACGGCCCGTCTGATGCACCCGCAGGCGCAGCTTGTCTGGCTGAATGCCGCCGACCCCATGCAGCCCTGGGGGAAGGTGCTGGCCCATGAGCCGGAGCGGAGCTTCATCAATGTGCCGGGTACTGCGGTGGCTTTCCGAGACGGTCTGCCTGTGGCGGTGTTTGAGCGGCAGGGCAAGACGCTGCGCTGTCTGGAGCCCGGATGGGAGGGGCAGCAGGGCGTCGCAGGCCGGGACAGCGCAGATCGGGGCGGTGTAGTCTGGGATAGCATGGCCCTGCGGGAAAGCCTGACGGAGCTTCTGGGCCTGTTTGTCCGAGAATTCCAGGGCGGCAGGATTTTTCCGGGCAGAAAACGCATCTCTGTAAAGGAATATCCGTCCTGGGCGGTCGAGGCTCTGGCGGAGAGCGGTTTTTTGCATGAGATACAGGACTATGTGCTGTACCGCTAGTGTGCTGCAACTGATGGCGTCGCTGACTGACGGCGCTGTGTGTCGGTGCATATGTCCGGCGTGGATGGAAGCCGCGTGCAGACATATGCGGTGCGGTGAATGGGAATATAGATTTGCATATGGAGGATGTGGAACTTGTCAGGATACACAAGAGCAAAATATGTAATCAGGGGATTGATCTGCGTGGGGGTGCTGCTTCTGACATCCTGCGGCCAGGCAGAGAGGGAGTCCGCATCGGATGTGCCGGAAGCTTCGGTCAGCACGCAGGTATGTCCGGCAGATATGGATATCCCCTCATTATATGCGTTCTTTTCGCAAAATGTAGTCCTCGCGGCCGCTGAACGCCCCGGGGGAAGGCCCGCGCCGGACATGCAGGAATCTCAGGTCGATAGATGGGTATGGCTGGCGGATATGAATATTCATCCACTGTATGCCGCTTTTCTGCGGGGTGAAATCCGTGTAGCCAATCCCTTTGCGGAGGAGGATGAGCTGTCTTTTTTTGATGAGAGGGATTATGAACCCGAGCAGACATTCACGATGGCGAGCAAGAGTTTTTCGCTGGTGGACGTCAATGGGGATGGCGAGCCGGAATTGATTTTCCGGATGGAGGATTCGCCGAGTGAGCTGGTCTATATTTTGGGGGTTCTGGGAGATGAGCTAACCTGCTTTGATGTATTTGAGACCCATACGACGCATATGTCAGTCACCGTATATGACAATGGCATCGTCTGCTGGGGGCAGAATTATGACGGCAGCGAAGACATCTATTATAGTTATGACAGCGATGGCAAATCCCGTGAACTGCTCCATTTTGTGGGGACGGAGGATGACCTTGCCTCAGAGCTGGAGTACGAGTATTATTACCTTGACGGAGACGGGGCTGCCAGGTTTTCTCTGGATAGTGTGGAGGAATATGAACGTCTGATCGCTCCCTATGAGGGGGAATACCTGGAATGGTTTCGCTGTGATGCCTTTGCGGACATACCTCGTGCGGAGAGCATTCCCTGATGGGTATGCGGGCTTGCCGGAGCGCACATCTGCAGGTGAGTCCGCTGCCTTGCCTGCTGACGGCGCTTTGCGTATGAAGCCAGACTTTGTGAGATAGAGGGGTAGGAGAGAAAGAAGATGACAAATTACACGAGACCGGACAGGGCGTCCCTGAGAGCGGTGATTGCCTCCGCAGAGCGGGCGGATGGACAGTATCAATATGTGATGAATGTGGCTGGAGACTGCCGGAAGCAGATCCTGCACAACTATCAGGCGGAAAAAAAGGAGGCTGCAAATGAGCTGCTCAGGCAGATAGACGTGGAGGATTTGAACCGTCAAAAACAGGGCATCAGGGTGTCCCTGCTGCGGAGCGCTCATCTGGAGAATATCTATCAGGTATTGTGCGCGGGTCCGCGTCGTCTGATAAACATTAACGGCATCGGGGAGGCCGGGGCGGACAAAATCATGAGGATCGCTCGGATGTATCAGCAGGAGGCACAGAAAAAGGCCCGCATTCGGCTGGACGACGTGGAGAGGAATCCACGCCAGGCGGCCATTCTGCAAGGACTCTATCTGCTGCTGGAATTGCAGCAGGACTTCAAGCTGGCGGGCAGCGTCCAGGAGAAATGTCATCTTTCCGTGCAGGACAAGCTCCAGGGCACCCGACAACTACAGAGTAGTCTGGGATGGATCTTTAAGAGCGCCCGACAGAAGCAACAGGCGTTGGATGCCTATGTGCAACTGAGAACGCTGACTGGACAGGGTTATGTCAATATGGCGGCGAAGCTTCAGGGACACACCTGGCAGACGCTGGCACAGGATACGGGCGCTCTGAGCCGTCAGGCGTTTGCGCGCAACACCGCTCCTTTTTATGCCGCGCTGGAGGAGGTTACAGGAGAGAGACTGGAGGAGAAGGCTTACTCCGGCGGTCTGTCCGAGGAATATGTGCAGAGCATCGAGACGCTGGATCTGGACCTGTCCCTGATGCGCTCCACCCTGCGACAGTATCAGCTTTTCGGCGTCAAATATATCCTGCAGAACCGACGGGTGCTGCTGGGGGACGAGATGGGACTGGGCAAGACCATCCAGGCCATCGCTTGCATGGCGCATCTGAAAGCGCAGGGCAAGACACATTTCCTGGTGGTTTGTCCCGTGAGTGTTATGGTCAACTGGAGCCGTGAGGTCAGCAATCACAGCACTCAGCAGGCACTGGAGATCCACGGGCTTGACCGCGGGGAGGAGTACGACCAGTGGGGACAGGAAGGCGGTGTCGGTATCACTACCTATGAGACGATCACGCGGCTGGAGCTGGGCGAGGAGCAGATTGATCTGCTGGTGGTGGACGAGGCTCACTATGTCAAGAACCCCAAGGCCCAGAGGACGCAGGCGTTGCAGCGACTGGCGCAGATTGCGGAGTACGTGCTGTTTATGACCGGCACCCCGCTGGAGAACCGGGTGGAGGAGATGATCTTCCTGGTGAGTATGTTAAACGGGGAAGTGGCGCGGAACCTGGAGCGGGTGGCCGCGATCTCCACGGCTGACAGTTTTCGAGAGGCGGCCAGCGAGGTATATCTGCGCCGCATCCGCGAGGATGTGCTGACAGAGCTGCCGGAGAAGGAGGAGAAACAGGAATGGTGCGCCATGAACCGCCAGGAGAGGGAGGCGTATTATCATTCCCTGCTGGAGGGCAACTATATGGCGGTGCGCCAGGTGTCCTGGAATGTGGAGGATATCAAAGATTCCTCTAAGGCGGCGCGTCTGCTGGAGCTCTGTGAGACTGCCAGGGAGAACGGCAGGCGGGTTATCATTTTTTCCTTTTTCCTGCATACTATCCAGACTGTGATGCAGCTCCTGGGCGATCGGTGCTACGGCCCGATCAGCGGCGGCGTGTCGGGGGCAAAGCGGCAGGAGATATTGGACGCGTTTGGAGAGAGCGCGCCGGGCAGCGTACTGGTGAGTCAGATCATCGCCGGAGGCACTGGCATCAATGTGCAGGCGGCCAGCGTCGTGATCCTCTGCGAGCCGCAGTGGAAGCCCTCCACGGAGGAGCAGGCCATCTCCAGAGCCTATCGCATGGGACAGCAGCAGAAGGTCATGGTACACAGGCTTCTCTCGCAGAACAGCATCGACGAGAGGATGCTGGAGATCCTGCAGGGAAAGGCGGATATCTTCGAGCGTTTCGCCCAGGAATCCGTGGCTGGCGAGCGGATGAAGGAGATGAGCGAGGAGACCGCCATGAAGCTGATCATTCGGGCGGAGCTGGAGCGGCTGCAGGCCCAGGAGAACTTGGGAGAGGCAGCCACGGAATAGCTGCAAAAGGATAGCGGTAAAAAAGAGTGTAAAGCCATTGACAATTAAACAGACTTTGCACTCTTTTGGTCGGTATATTCGGCTATGTGGCTTCTGCAGTTACCTTGGTATCAGATCATTCATCTTGAGTATTTCTTCTATTGTATCCATGCCGTCCTGCAATCTTGCGAGTTTCTTGTTGGTTTCTTTTTCAAAAAGCTTTTGCGAAAGCTGTAATTCGTTCAACTGTTCCTGCATTTTGTCCTGCTTGACTTCCATTGCATCCATGCGATTTTCCATCCTATCAAGCCTGGAATCCACTTTGTCAAGCCTGGAGTCCACTTTGTCAAGCCTGGAGTCCACTTTGTCAAGCCTGGAGTCCACTTTGTCAAGCCTGAAATCCACTTTATCAAGTCTGGAATTCACTTTATCAAGCTGACCGATAATTTCCTGAAACATTTCTTTGGTTTCCTTGTCCATTTGTTTATACCTCCCGTATGAAGAAGTATACCACCTCCGGAGTGTAAAGTCTATTTAATTGTCAAAGGGCTTTCAGTTTTCTATGCAGACTGCTCCAATTTTTACTGTGTTTGTGATTCCTGTCGGGGTCGTTTTTTATATTTTCCAGGAATTTCGAGGCGTGAAGAGGGCGTGTAAGTGACATACCGTAGGCAACGGCTTACAATAACTCCAAACAGCGAAAGGGAGGTAAGTCCATGGAATACGGTTACGCGCGGGTTTCTACGAAGGAGCAGAATGAGAGGAGACAGTTTGCCGCTCTACAGGAATTTGGAATTGAAAAAGGCAGGATATATGTGGATAAGCAGTCCGGGAAAAATTTTGAGCGTTCAGAGTATCAGCGGCTGCTGGGCAGATTGCGGCAGGGGGATACGCTTGTCATTCAGAGCATCGATCGCCTGGGGAGGAACTACGAGGAAATCCTGGAACAGTGGAGGATCATCACCAAGGAGAAACAGGTGAGCATCGTGGTACTGGATATGCCATTGCTGGACACCCGCCAAAGCAGAGATCTGACAGGGACGCTGATTGTCGATATTGTCCTGCAGCTTCTCTCCTATGTGGCCCAGACGGAGCGGGAGTTCATTCGTCAGCGGCAGGCGGAGGGAATCGCCATAGCAAAACAGCAGGGTGTGAAATTCGGACGCAGACCCATGGAGCGCCCACAGGAATACGAGCTACTGAAAAAACAATGGCAACAGGGAAAAATCTCCGCCAGAAACGCCGCCAGGCAGTTGGTAGTCACACATCGGACATTCCTGCTCTGGGCTAATGAGAGTGCGGATGGATAAAGAAATACAATTTGGTATCCAGATCGAAATCTGCCAAATATCCTATTTTTATGAAAAGAAGTATATCACATAGGGAATGTTTTTACAAGTCTGAAATGGAAAATAGTGAGTGCGTGGAGGCTTTTAAGACGCGGGTCTTTATATATGATCCTTGTGAATTGAAGACTTGACAAATGTCATGACTCATATATGATAAGAGATACAACAGCAGAAAAAATAACGCTTCCGCGTTTTGTGGACGTTATTTTTTCTGCTGTTTTAATATTTTTTGAAAAAAGAGGAGGAGCTTACGAATGGTAAAAGAGGATGGAAAAGGGATTACCAACAGGGCGGTAAAGGACAGCGCCTTCACAGCGTACTTTGGCGAACCCGAAAACGCCTGCAAGCTGTATGCGGCGCTGGGAGACGGGGAGGTATCCCCAGAGGATATCACCTATGTGACGCTGGACGGGGTGTTGTTTATAGCCAGAAAGAACGACCTTGCTTTCACGGTAAAGAACCGTGTGCTGGTGATCAGTGAACATCAATCCACACTCAACGAAAATATGCCCTTGCGGGATTTGCTTTACCTGGGCCGCACACTGGAAAAATTGCTGGACGAGAGGATGATCTACCGACGCAAGCTGTTCCAGATTCCTACGTCGGAGTTCTATGTCTTTTACAATGGTGATGAGCCGTGTCCACCGGAGAAAATTTTGCGGCTTTCCGATGCTTTTCTTGATAAAACGGAGCATCCTATGGTAGAATTGGAAGTGAAAGTAATCAATATCAATCTGCCGTCGGGACACAGGTTGCTGAAGGAATGCCGCCCGATGTACGAGTACTCCTGGTTCATCCAGCGGATTAAGGATTACCTGGGAGCTGGATGGATTCGGGACGAGGCATATGAGGCCGGTCTGGGCAAGGACAGGGCAGCCCAGGCCCGACGGGTCATATACACTTTTCTGGAGCAATTGAAAGAGAGCCCCTAGGATATCCGCCGCCATATTAAGGGAGAGCAGGACGGTAAGCCCTCGAAAGATCAGCGATCAGTTCTGCTGCTTCCAGCATCGAAACAAGCAGAGCCACTGGATATATAAGGTCACGCCGTCTTCATGGGCATGGGGTAGCCCTGCCTGTTTTAACGCTGTGGACACCTGTCTCTTTGTGAGAAGGCTGTTCCTGCCCCAGATTCCGTATTTGAAGGAATGCTCAACAAAACGCCTAAAGTCCTTCAGATCACTCTTGCATAAATCCGGCGCTGCTTTCCTGGAAAAATGCACCAGCACGGAATTTACAGAGGGCATGGGGTGAAAATCCTCCCTGTGGAAATGATAGAGGATCTTCATATCCCAGTTTACCTTAAGCAGCAGGGACTGCTTTGTCTCCTTTCCCGCCCCTGTGAATCTTTTGGCAGCGCCTTTTTCCATGATTAACCAAATATCCTTCGGCGGATTGGGAGCGCCCGTCAGCTTATCCAGAATTTGCGTGGTAATGCAATAAGGAATATTGGAAAAGACCTTGTAATCCCCCTCTGTTGGGAGGGAATATTTTAAAAAGTCTTCGTGGACCAGGCGCAGATTGGAATATTTGGCCAGTTTATGCTTAGAGCCTTCATATAATTTTCGGTCAAGCTCTGCGGAATACACCTGTCCGCTTTTCCTGCACAATGCCTCTGTCAGATGTCCCTTCCCCGTTCCGATCTCAATGACTGTGTCATTTTGATGAATATCGGTGAGGTGAAGAAGCCTTTGAATCAGGGCGCTGCTTGTGATAAAGTTTTGGGAATCTGATAATTTTACACTGTGATTGAGAGTGGACTGTCTCCTGCTTTTTTTCATGATATGCCTCCTTTTTGTCTTATTGGCCAGAGCAACAAAAAAGGCAATAAAAAAGCAGGATATTCTCCTGAAACGGAAATTCCCTGCAAAACTCATACAAGCCGGCCATTCAACAGTAGAACAGCCGAACACGGTGTCGGTCAAACATTTGTGTGTTGGTTTGTATTGCACGCAAAAAAATCCCATTTACATGAGACGATATATCTGCTTTTTTACTGCCCCTGAATACGGGACTTTCTGCAATTACAAACACCCACTGTACGAAACCGCCTTTCGTTTGTTATCTCTGTTAATATACTATATTTATGCCAGGTTGTCAATTCCCTGAGCTTTTTTCTACAGTATATAGTAGCCGATTTTGTATGCGGTAATCTCTGTTACCATTGATAAAAATGGTATACTGCCGTACCCAGTGTAAAAATTTTGAAGAATTCAGAAAGTTATTTTTGTGAATCGAAGGCTTGACAAATGCTCTGCCCCTTGTATAATAAGAGATACAACAGCAGAAAGAATAACGGTTCCGCATTTTTGTGGACGTTATTCTTTCTGCTGTTTTATATTTAATTGAAAAAAGAGGAGGAGTTTACGAATGGCAAAAGTGGATGGAAAAGGGATTACCAATCGGGCGGTAAAGGACAGCGCTTTCACGGCGTACTTTGGCGAACCCGAAAACGCGTGCAAGCTGTATGCAGCGCTGGGGGATGGGGAGGTGTCTCCAGAGGATATTGCTTATGTGACTTTGGACGGAGTGTTGTTTATCGCCAGGAAGAATGATCTGGCGTTCACGGTAAAGAACCGTGTGCTGGTCATCAGTGAGCATCAGTCTACAATCAACGAGAACATGCCCCTGAGGGATCTGCTCTATTTGGGGCGTACACTGGAGAAACTGCTGAATAAAAGGTTGATCTACCGACGTAAGCTGTTTCAGATCCCTACGCCGGAGTTCTATGTCTTTTACAATGGAGACGAGCCATGTCCGCCGGAAAAAATTTTGCGGCTTTCCGATGCTTTCCTTGATCAAACAGAGCATCCTATGGTAGAATTGGAAGTGAAAGTAATCAACATTAATCTGCCGTCAGGACATAAGCTGCTGCAGGACTGTCGTCCGATGTACGAGTATTCCTGGTTTATCCAGAGGATCAAGGATTATCTGGGGGCTGGATGGGGCAGGGATGAAGCGATCACTCAGGCGGTTAAAGACTGTATGGAAGAGGGAATCCTGACGGGGTTCATAAGAGAACATGGTTCGGAGGTGGTAAATATGCTGTATACACAGTGGAATTACGATGATGCGGTTGCGGTGGAGAGGGAAGAGGCATATGAGGATGGGAGACTTGCGGAGAGCCGTCAAGTCATATATTCTTTTCTGAAACAGTTGGGAGAGATTCCCGAGGATATTCGCAGCAGTATCGAGAGAGAGCAGGATAGTGAGGTGTTGAAAAAGTGGTATATGACCGCGCCCCGTATAAAAAGCTTTGAAGAATTCAGAATATTTATAGGCGGACAGAAGCAGAACACCTCGGAGGTGGTAAATATGCTGTATACACAGTGGAATTACGATGATGCGGTTGCGGTGGAGAGGGAGGAGGCATATGAAGACGGATTGAGCAAGGGCAGGAAAGAGGGGCTGACGAGAGGTAGAATAGTCGAAGCCCGACGGGTCATATACACTTTTCTGGAGCAATTGGGAGAGATTCCCGAGGATATCCGCCACCATATTGAGGACGAGCAGGACAGTGAGGTTCTGAAAAAGTGGTACACCGCCGCGCCTCTGGTGAAAAGCTTTGCGGAATTCCGTGAAAATATGTACGATAGGGATAATATTGGGGATTGACAAGCATTGGCGTGTTTGATATGATATAATTCCTGCGTCTGTAGAGGGCGAGCAGGAAAAAACAAAATCCAGACTACTTGGAAAGATGCATGGACATAACTACCAGGAGGAAGCAATATGATTGCGATGGAAAACGTGTGCAAGTCGTACAGGATTGCAAAGCGCAGCGGCGGCTTTCACGAGGCCGTAAAAGCCCTGTTTCACAGGGAGTATGAAGTGATTCATGCCCTCAGCGATGTGAGCTTTACTATCTCGGACGGAGAGATGGTAGGTTACATCGGCCCCAACGGAGCGGGAAAAAGCTCCACGATCAAAATTCTCAGCGGAATATTGACACCTGACAGTGGCAGCTGTCTGATAGACGGCAGGGTGCCCTGGAAAGATCGAATCGAGCATGTGCGTCAGATCGGCGTGGTATTCGGGCAGCGCTCACAGCTGTGGTGGGATGTTCCGGTCATAGATTCCTTTGAGCTCCTCAAGGATATCTATACGATTCCAGATCAGATCTATCGATCCAATCTCGACGAATTAACGGAATTATTGAATCTGGGAGAGCTGCTGCGCACTCCGGCCAGGCAGTTGTCCCTGGGTCAGCGTATGCGCTGTGAGATCGCGGGTTCCCTCCTGCACAGTCCCAGGATATTATTCCTGGACGAGCCCACCATCGGCCTGGATGCGGTGTCCAAGCTGGCGGTGCGGGATTTTATCAAAAAGCAGAATGAGATCCATGGCACCACGGTGATCCTGACCACCCATGATATGCAGGATATCGAGGCGCTGACGAAACGGATTATCTTGATTGGCAAGGGCCGCATCCTGATGGATGGCACATTGGAGGATATCCGGCGTGGCGGGGAAAATATAGACGAGGAGGTTGCGGAGCTGTACCGCAGTTATGAGATATGAGAAAATATCTTTCTTTTTTCCGGCTGCGGTTTTCCATGGGACTGCAGTACCGGACGGCGGCAGCGGCGGGCATTGTGACCCAGTTCTTCTGGGGAGCCATGGAAATATTGGTGTACAGGGCCTTCTATGAGGCGGATGCTGCGGCTTTTCCGATGAGCTTTGAGGCTGTGGTGACCTATATCTGGCTGCAACAGGCATTTCTGGCGGTGTTTGGGGCCTGGATTATCGAGGGTGAAATCTTTGATTCCATCAGGAACGGCAACATCGCCTATGAACTGTGCCGTCCGATCAGGATCTATCACATGTGGTTTTCCAGATCGGTGGCCAACCGTGTCTCCAAGGCGCTGCTGCGCTGTGTTCCCATTCTGGCGGTGGCGGCGCTGTTGCCCGCGCCGTATGGACTGCGGCTGCCCGCGAGCTGGCTGCACGGCGGACTGTTCCTGCTGACGCTTCTGCTGGGACTGTTGGTGATCGTGGCGTTTACCATGTTGGTCTATATCACGACCTTTTACACGCTGTCCCCTGACGGAGTCAGGATATTCTCTGTCTCGGCGGTAGAGTTTTTTTCGGGGGCTGTGATTCCGCTGCCCTTTTTCCCGGAGAAGCTGCGCTTTGTCCTGGAATTGCTTCCCTTTGCCGCCATGCAGAATGTGCCTCTGCGAATCTACAGCGGCAGTATGACGGGGGAGGAGATGCTGCGGGCGGTCTGCCTGCAGGCATTCTGGCTGGCGGTGCTGGTGGGAGCGGGCTACAGGCTGTGCCGGAGGGCGGAGCGGAAGGTGCTGGTGCAGGGTGGATAGCAGGATACGGTACTGCTGGAGAAACCGGCAGCGGGAGACGGAATGGAGCTTGATATGACAAAAAAATTAAGGCTATACAGACATTATATATCTATCGTGGTGCGGGGGATGATGCAGTACAAGGTCTCCTTTTTCCTGACTTCCCTGGGACAGTTTCTGGTGTCCTTCAACGTATTTTTAGGCATCTATTTCCTGTTTCAGAGGTTTCATCAGGTCAGGGGATACAGCTACAGCGAGGTGCTGCTCTGCTATGCGATCGTGCTGATGGAGTTCTCTCTGGCAGAGATGTGGGCCAGAGGGTTTGATTCCTTTGCCAGCTTGGTGAAGAGCGGGGAGTTTGACCGGGTGCTGGTGCGACCTCAGGGGGAGATCCTGCAGGTGCTGGGCAGCAAGTTCGAGCTGACCAGGCTGGGCCGGATGTTCCAGGCTTTGGTCATGTTTGTCTACGCAGTCTGCACGGTGGAGGTCGAGTGGACGGCGGGGAGAGTGTGGACGGTGCTGTTTATGCTGGTGGGCGGCATGGCAGTGTTCTCCGGACTGTTTCTCATCTATGCGGCGCTGTGCTTTTTCACGCTGGACGGACTCGAATTCATGAATGTGCTCACGGACGGCGCCAGGGAGTACGGCAAATATCCGCTGGACATCTACGGGAAGCGGGTTCTGCGGATTGCCACGGTGCTGGTGCCCTATTCGCTGATCCAGTATTATCCGATGCAATATATTTTGGGCAGGGTTGACAGCCCGGTCTACATCTTCCTGCCACTGCTGGCTGTCCTGTTTCTGCTGCCATGCTACGGTCTGTGGCGGTTCGGGGTGAGGCATTACAAGTCCAGCGGCTCATGAGGCTTCCGGGGACATCCGACCTGACTTCCACATTTGTTAAACTCGTGCTTACGCGCTCTTTGCATCCGTGTTTTGCTCATTTGGGAGTGGGATGCAGCCGCATGAAAATAATTTGTAACGGAATCGCAGGGTCATCCGTCTAACCCATGAAGCAACCAAGGAAGAGGTGATGACGCGTGGAAAAGGGCACGTTCCAAAAACTGTATGAAACGCACTATATGCGGGTCTATTCCTATGTCATGACGCTTGCCGGAAAGCAGTGTCTGGCGGAAGAGCTCACGCAGGAGACTTTTTACAGGGCGTTTACTGCCCGAAGTGGGTTTCGCAGGGAGGCGAGCGAGGCGACCTGGCTCTGCGCCATAGCCAGGAATCTGTTTTATGACGAGATGCGTCGGCAGTCGAAATGCTCGCAGGAGGCCCCCGACCTGAACGCAGACAGCGGGATTGACGTCGAGGGGGAGGCGGAGAAGCGCGATGCCTCCTGCCGGATTCATCGGGCGCTGCAGGAGCTGGAGGAGCCGTACCGCAAGGTGTTTGAGCTGCGGATCTTTGGCGACCTGTCCTTTCGGGAAGTCGGCGCCATCTGCGGTAAGACAGAAAACTGGGCGAGAGTCACCTATCATCGGGCCAAACTGAAGCTTCAGGAAAGGATGGGTATTCATGGGACTGAACTGTAATGTGATTCGAGATCTGCTGCCGCTCTATGCGGACCAAATCTGCAGTGTGGAGAGCCGGAAGCTTGTTGACGAGCATTTGACGGAGTGCGGTGATTGCTCTGCGCTCCTGCGGCAGATGCGCAGCATGGAGGTGGAGGACGGACTGAAAGCGGAATCGGAGGAGGTCCTGCGCCGTCAGGCAGGCTTTTTCCGGCGAAAGTCTGCTCTCATCGGAACTGTCATCGCCGGAATATTTATGATTCCAGTGCTGGTCTGCCTGATCGTGAATCTGGCTTGTGGGGCGGCTCTGGACTGGTTTTTCATCGTGCTGGCCTCTCTGGTCACGGCGGCCTCCCTGATTGTGGTGCCGCTGGTCATGCCGGAAAACAAGCTGCTCTGGACGCTGGGGACCTTCACTGTCAGCCTGTTGCTGCTCCTGGGAGTGATCTGCCTGTATGTGCAGGGGCGCTGGTTCTTCCTCGTGGCGTCGTCAACTTTGTTTGGATTTTCTGTATGCCTGTTGCCGCTTGCGGTGTACGCGGAACCGGTTAAGACCCTGCTGGGCCGGCGAAAGGGCCTGACGGTGATGCTAGTCGCCACTCTGCTCTTTGGGCCGATGATGCTCAGCATCGGACTGTATGTGAAATCCGCCGGATACTGGAGGATTGCGCCTGCCGTTTCCCTGCCGATTCTGGCGCTGGTGTGGGTTCTGTTTCTGTTTATCCGCTATGCGAGGCTGGACGGCTTGTTCAAGGCCGGGGCAAGCACGGCGCTGGTCGGCATTTTCAGCTTTTTTGCTGATTGCTATATCAATATGTGTATAGGCATTCACAAACCGATGCCGGAGTTCAGGCCGTTTGTCTGGAAGCTGAGCACGGTTGACGGCAATGTGAAGTGGCTGGCACTGCTGAGCTGCGTTGCCGTGGGCGCCGTCCTGATGGCACTGGGATGCGCCAGGAGGAAAAAGGGATAACGTTGAGGCATATGATGAAAAAAATGGGTGATATCGATTATCATATCGTGGATTATGAGGCGCGCCGCGGACATGGGAAAATATCTACAGATGTATTTAAACGGCGGCATGGATATCGTCAGTCAGGCCAGCCTCTGCTTGGTGAGGAGAGAGTAGCGCTGTCGGAACACGCGTATCTGCTGTTTCATATCCTGATAGACCTGGTCTATCTTGCGCTTGACACCGTGCGGCACATGGTATTCCCTGCCGTCCTTCTCGCCCTGCCCTCTATTTTGGGTTCTCCCCTCTGGCTGGTACGGTATTTCGTCAAAGACCTGTTTCTGGTACTGATCTTGGCCTGCGTCGTATCGTTCGGCACGGGGATCTATAAGGCTGTGGTGATCAGAAAACAGCTACGCGTTTAAAGAATTTATTGCTCCGGATGTCTGGCTGCAGTGATATAGGTATGGCGGTAAAATGGCATTTTCCAGTCCGCGGTATTCCACAGCCCTTTAAACTCTTTTACCGTTACCTTTCTGTTATAAGACGCTTCGTCACAGTTCACCAGATCGCGAAAGGACTCCGCGATAAAAAGGTGTTTTTTGTCAAACCCGATTACCGGAACATAGTGCAGCCAGCTTTTGCCCGCTTAGGTTCGCAGCATGACAATGGTATTGATCAGATAGATAAGCGCTGTCAGTAAAAATATTTTCATATATCAATACTCTCCTTCCGGCTGTCGGAACTAAAATCTCTGGAATTATTGTACAATGATATCCTTTTTTATGCAAATAGAATTGGGTTCTAACAAACGGTTCACCAGATTCATTTCCAGCTTTATACCACCATTTTTCCCCATAAAAGATTAAATTAGAAAATGCTCAGGAGGGACTAAAGTAGCCGCTCGTTCTTTGGACATTATTTTTTTTGCACATATTTATGAAAAAATGTATTGACAAAAATGTAGCCAGCACGTACAATAAAATAAATTATCTTAACTAAAAAAAGAATGAGAGGGAATTTATATGATAAGAAGCACTTCCGTAATGAGGGATATTCCAGAGGTGTGTTCCGCGTTGCGCAAGAAATTTTTCGGAGAGGCCGCATCTCCGAAAGACTACAAAGACTCATATATTGTGAATGAAGCGATAGATTCTTTTAAAGGATCGCCGGAAGACCTGATGACCCCATCCATTTCTCAAAAGGATCAGAATGAAATAAAGGTAAGCAAGAGTATAAATTTTCGATCAAATTCTCACGAGAAACTATCGGCTATAGCCACAGTACTTCAGATTTCAGAATCCGAAGTGTGCAGACGAATTATCTACTATTCGCTCGAAGAGCATCATGAAAGTAAGGCCCTGATAGAGGCTTCTATTTTAAAAGAGAAGGTTATTCTTCTGAAGAGACAAATGGAAGAAAGCATGAAAGCGTTAAATGAAGTAATGCTTGCGATTACTCTGTTAGAAAACGAGGAGAAATGAGGGCATATGAAAGACAAAGCACATAGTAAATACGTTGTGATTCCTAAGATTCTGAAGGAATATGCCAGCAGGGAGAGTCCTGTTAGTATTACTGAGATTGTCAGAAGGGCAAAAGAAATGGGATATAAAGGAGGAGGTAAATATGAGCATAATACCATATGAAAATAGGAAAATGAAAGCAAATAGGGCTATGTCGGATTTCTCAACATATCTGAAATCACATAACATATTTTTCAAAACAGATATAGCAGAGGAAGAGATACCAAGGATCACGATGGTTTTCAAAAATTGTGAGAGCTGTCCAGGACATATAACCGAGGGGTGTATCTATTTCTTTGATGATGAAATGGAAATCAGGGTGTATTATTCTGAAGATGGATCTGAGATATGTAGAAACTCGAATAATATGACAGACCTGTATAGACTGATGAATTTCCTGAATGCAAGGCTGTGGCCGCGTGGTATGGATGGGATGGGAGGTGTGCTATATAGATCGCAATGTTTGTTTTATCCCAGGTTTCATGTCACAGAAGACGGTATGAAGGATATAACAGCCAAAATGATTGTTCCATATACTCACTATGAGATGGATAAGTTAGAAACAGAGGACTTTATTACAGCGGCACTGCCGGATTTGCTGGACAGCTTAAGTGTACCGATATTTCTTTTGCTTCTGAGTAAGATAAGTGTTGAGGAGGCAATATCTATGATAGAGACAAGGATTTTAGGAGTGTTAATGTCTTGAATCAGGAAATATCATATATATGAGGAGGGGGCAGGGAGAGTCTGTATGATAAGTTTAAAACTCTGTGCAAAGCAGAGAAAAGACGCCAGCAATGGTGATAACAGGATTTATAAAAAATATGTTGATGATAGAAATGAGGAAAAAGATGATGATTTGAAGAGCGGCTGGCGCAGTTCAAGGAAGAACATGAGTTTACGCCAGTCAATATGATATAGATGCGGGGGGAGGTTTGAGGGATATATGAGATTACCGCCTATGGTGGGAATCTATATGGCGGGAAGAGTCTTCGTGGAATCTCTCGGATGATGAAAAGCCTTGGAAAAAGTATTACAGAAGAAAATAAATAAGGCGATGGATTGGGGATGTAAAAATATCGTATTTGTATAGATAATTTACTGAAAGAGATCGAAAGAAAAGAGCTTTGAAAAGCTGGAGGGTGAGGAAGAATGGGATTTGTAATAGCAGGAGATACGCACGGGACGCTTGATATCGGAAAAGTGACAGCATATTTTGCCGGACGGGAAGAGGAATATACGAAAGAGGATTATCTGATTATATGCGGCGATGTAGGTGTCTGCGGTTTTTCAGCGTCAGAGGAAGCGCAAACCCGAAACATATTGCGCGGGTTGCCGGTCACCACTCTTTTCATAGATGGGAACCATGAAAATTTTGAACTGTTAAATTCATATGGCGTGGATATGTGGAATGGCGGCAAGGTACATTTTATTGAGGACGATATAATCCATCTGATGAGGGGTCAGGTGTTTTGCATCGACGGAATAAAATTCTTTACCTTTGGCGGGGCCTACAGTATTGACAAGATGTATAGAAGCGAAGGGATTTCGTGGTTTCCGGAGGAAACTCCCTCCAGAGCAGAATATGAGGAGGGCTGGAGCAATCTGGAAAAGTCGGGCTTTCAGGTTGACTATATCCTAACGCACACCGGGCCGAGAGAGATTGTCGGGCAGATGGGATATGGAGAATTGTCTGACGAGGAAGTTGAATTGCGACGATTCCTGCAGCGGGTAGCGGATCACACAGAATTTACGGCATGGTACTTTGGGCATTTTCATGAGGATACGGCAGTGGAGGAGATATTTTTTTGTCTATATGATGAGTTGGTTGCGATAAATGAACCTTAATGCCACATTCCCCGTCTATATAAATGAAACCGGTTTTCAGGAAAGGTGATGGGAGGTGATGAGACGGTGCGCTTTGAGGAACTGCTGGACAGCAATCGATGCTCAGTGGAGCGGTATGTGCGGTACAGGCTGCGCACAAAAGCCGATGCGGATGATGTTCTGCAGGACATCTATCTGGCGGCCTATGAGAAGTTTGGACAGCTGAAGAACGAGGAGGCATTCAGGAGTTGGATCATCAGCATCGCGCGTAACAAGTGCAATGACTTTTTCCGCAGGCAGGCCGCCCGGCTGGAGATTCCGCTGGACGCGTTGACGGAAAAAGAATGGTCCTGCGGCAGACAGGGCATAGCAGAGATATCCGTTGTAAGGGAAACCCTAGGGCTGTTGGGAGACAGGGACAGGCAGATTCTCTACCTGTACTTCTGGAAAGAGATGCCGCAGGCGGAGATCGCGAAGGTCCTGCGCATTCCTCTGGGAACGGTCAAGAGCCGCCTCCACACCGCCAGACGCAACTTTAAAGACAGATTTCCGTATCAGATGAACCCCCTGAAAGGAGAAAAAAGTATGAAAAAATTACCGGAATTTTTACCTGAATATATGATAGAGGAGAGCGATAAACCGCCTTTTTCCGTCAAATGCGAGGAGCTGATGGGATGGTTCCTTGTGCCAAGGCTTGGGGAGAAGCTGTCCTGGGGGATGTATGACATCCCGTCGCGAAAGCGCAGTCACGTCTATGAGATGAAAGTGGTGGGCAAGGCGGCAGTTCACGGAATTGAGGGCGTGGAACTGACTGCCAGAGAAGCGGCATATTCAGACAGGGAGGAGGCGACAGAGCGAACCTTCGTCGCCCAACTGACAGACACCCACTGTCGGTATCTTGCAGCGGTGAGAAACGACGGAAACGTGAGGAACTATCTTACCTTTCTGGACGGAGACGCATTTATGCCAGTCTGGGGATTTGGCGAGGACAACTGTGGAAATGAGATTTATATATCCCCCAGGGGGAATATCAGGAGGGAGGGTAAAACGGTCACCAGCTCCGGCGGTGAGTACCTGCAGGATATTGTCGGCCGCTACACGGTCACGCTCAACGGCAGACGTTTTGACACCGTATGCGTCATGGTCATCGCATCCTGCAATTGCGGCGTCGTCTCCGAGCAGTTCCTGGACAGAGACGGAAAGACCGTTCTCTGGCGCAGATTTAACCGTGACGACTGGGCAATAGACCGCTATGGGGAAAAATGGAGCGTACTCCTGCCCGAAAATGAACGGCTTACCGTGGACGGCATGACATATGTGCAGTGGTACGACTGCATAACGGACTATGTCCTTTGATCGGAAAAATCCGTCTTCAGACAGCCCGAAAAGTCCCGAAAAGAAACATGCAATATGAGTTGACAAATCCTCCCTGATGCGATAGAATGATGAAAACGTTGAAAGAGGCAAGTAGCATATACGCGGAATTTACAGAGAGCTGGGGGAGCTGAGAGCCGGCAAGGAAGGTATCATGCGAAAATCACTCTGGAGTTGCAGGCTGAAAGCGCAGGAGTCAGGGACAGCGAGTAAGTCGGGCCGGTTTTCCACCGTTATCTGGGAGGCATATGATGGTATGTTCATGCAGGTGGTGTAAAAAGTGAGAAGCGCAGAGCCCTCATCCTGGAATGGGATGGGGGCTTTTTGTTTGCCTGTAGCGAATGTACACTATATTATCGCAGGAGGGATATGAGATGAAGTACGAGGAACTTACAGGCAAGCCGGATCTGGCCCTCATTCAGAAGGAGGTGCTGGAGTTCTGGAACAGGGAGCGGGTCTTTGAAAAATCTGTGGAGCAGCGCACAGGGCAGGAGGTGGTCTTCTATGACGGGCCGCCTTTCCCCACCGGAAAGCCTCATCACGGAACAGTCCTGGTGTCTTTTATCAAGGACATGATCGCCAGGTATTGGACCATGCGGGGATATCGGGTTCCGCGGGTTTGGGGCTGGGACTGTCACGGTCTGCCCATCGAAAATCAGGCGGAGACGCTGCTGGGCATCCATGACAAGAACGAGATTGAAAGGAGTCTCGGTATCGACCGCTTTAACGAGAAATGCTACGAGATCGTCTCCGGCAACAACGAGGCCTGGCGGGAGTATGTGGAGCAGATGGCGCGCTGGGTGGACTATGACGGAGCCTACAAGACCATGGACACGGATTTCATGGAGAGCGTTATGTGGGCGTTTAAGCGCTGTTATGAGAAGGGGTATATCTACAGGGACTATCGGGTCACGCCCTACTGTATGCACTGTGAGACCTCCCTCTCCATCTCCGACACCAGAGAGTCAGACTCCACAAGGCCCAGGCAGGATCGCTGGATCATCGTCAGATTTAAGACGCCGGAGCTCGTCCAGGGCAGGCAGGTGTACCTGCTGGCCTGGACGACGACTCCCTGGACTCTGCCCTCCAATATGTGTCTGGCCGTGGGAGAGCAGTTGGACTACGCCTATGTGGAGGTGGGGGACGCCGTCTATGTGGCCTGCAAAAATACATTGGCAGGCTATGAGAAGGTCTTTGGCGCGGACCCAGTGATCCTGAAGGAGTGCAAGGGGCGAGAACTGCTGGGCATGACCTATGAGCCGTTGTTTGACTACTTTGCGGACAAAAAGGAGCAGGGGGCGTTCCGCGTGGTCGCCGCCGGATATGTGGGCTCCGAGGAGGGCGTGGGAATCGTCCACACGGCGCCGGCTTTTGGCGAGGACGATTACTGGACCTGCAAGGAAAACGGGATTCCGCTGGTGAATCCGGTGGATGAACAGGGGCATTTCACGGAGGAGGTCAGGGATTTCTACGATCCGTCTCAGGAGAAGAACGTGATCGAGATGAATCCGGCGGTCATCCGGTTCCTGTATGAGAGCGGCAAGGCCGTGGCCGACGGAACCATAGAGCACAATTATCCCCATTGCTGGCGCTGTAAGAGGCCGCTGATCTACAAGGCCATGGACGCCTGGTATTTCGACGTAGGTAAACTCAAGGACCGTTTGATAGAGTTGAACGAGCAGATCAACTGGGTGCCGGAGACCGTCAAGCACGGGCGATTTGGCAATTGGCTGGCGGGCGCCAGGGACTGGAATATCTCCAGAAACAGATATTGGAGCACGCCCATCCCCATCTGGGAGTGCGAGAGCTGCGGTCATCGGGTGGTGCTCGGCAGCATCGAGGAGATCTATGAAGCCAGCGGCGTTCGTCTGAGCAATCTTCACAGACAGTATATGGACCGGATCACATTCCGCTGTGAATGCTGCCAGGGGACGATGCGACGGGTGCCGGAGGTCCTGGATTGCTGGTTTGAGAGCGGCTCTGTGCCGTTTGCCCAGAAGCATTATCCCTTTGAGAACAGGGAGTGGTTCGAGTCGCATTTTCCCAGCGATTTCATCGTGGAATACACGGGGCAGATCCGCTGCTGGTTCTATTACCTGCATGTGCTGTCGGTGGCGCTGTTCGACAGGCCCGCGTTTCAGAACTGCGTGGTTCATGGCACAGTGCTGGCAAAGGACGGGAAGAAGCTGGCCAAATCCTCCAGGAATTACACAGATCCGATGGAGCTGATGAAGAAGCAGGGGACGGATGCGTTCCGGCTCTATCTGTATCAGACGAATGCCATGCTGATCGGCGATCTGCTGTTTGACGAGGCGGGCATATCTGACGCGTATCAGCAGATCATCCTGCCTTACTGGAACGCCTGCAATTTCTATATCTCCTATGCCAATATAGACGGCTTCAAACCGGGGGAGCTGGAGGAGCCGGCGAGCGGGAATCAGCTGGACAGCTGGATGTTGGCCAAACTGTACGAGACCTGGCAGGCCATCACCGGCCATATGGACGCTTACTGCGTAAACCGATATGTGGAGTATCTGGCTTCCCTGGTGGACGGGCTGACCAACTGGTATATCAGGCGTTCCAGGAGGCGTTTCTGGGACAGCGGTATGTCGGCGGATAAGCTGAGCGCATACCGGACCCTGTACTATGTGCTGGTGTGTACGACCAAGCTCTTTGCTCCGGTGGCGCCCATTCTCTCGGAAAAAATGTATCAGGTGCTGACGGGGGAATTCTCCGTACACCTGGCGTTGTGGCCACAGCTTCCGCAGAAGTTTGCTGATCAGAGGCTCCTTGACGATGTGGCGCTGGCGCAGGAGGTGATCTACCTGGCCCGTTCCATCCGCAACAAAAACAGGGTGAAGAACCGCCAGCCCCTGCGCAGTCTTAAGGTAGCGCTGTCGGAGCCTTCCCAGAGCGCTGTCCTTGCACAGTTCTCGGAGATTGTCGCGGAGGAACTCAATGTGAAGGAGGTAGAGATTCTGAATGATGTGGGCAGCATTGCGAAGGTGCAGTACGCGCCCAATTACAGTGAGATTCGCAGCAGATACCCAGACCGGATCGGAGAGCTTGTCAAGGCGGTCAGGAGCGGGAAGCTCCGGATGGAGGACGGCTCAGTATGGCTATGCATGGACAGTGGCGAGGAGCGCTTTGAGGAGGAGATCATTCTGGTGACCTACCAGGCCAAAGATGGCCAACACGTAGCCAGCAGTCGTGGCATCGTGGTGTCGCTGGACCTCAATCTGACGCAGGAGCTGAGAGACGAGGGCCTGGCCAGAGATATAGTCAGGAACATCCAGGATGCCAGAAAGCAGATGGGCTGTGAGATCACGGATACGGTCCTGCTGACCTTTGAGGGAGATGTGCCTGGACAGTGGATAGACTATATCTGTCAGGAAACGCTGGGCCAACTGAGTGAGATCGCCGCTGCGGAGAGTGTCCTTGAACTCGACACAGACAGAGGCGCAATCAAAATTTTTATGAGCAAAAATGAAAAGTGAGTTTTGCCTGATCTGCTTTGCATAATTTTTCCGATTATATGCACACTAACAAATAAACGATTCTGTAGGCGATTGTGAAACTGTTTATTCCCGCGAGCAATGAGGAAAATAGCCATGCTCGCATGGATATTTGACGAATATCACGAGGTTCAAATCCCCTGTTACTTGTAGTGGGGTCTTTGATTGCCAGTACCGAATTGGACATAGTGTATTTTCCATAAGCGGACTCTTTCGAGCTGTCGGTACTTAGCGAGGTTTGCCGAATTCATTCGGCACGAGCTTAGTACCGTTACAGTGAGAACGAAGCGAAAGCGTGTCCGCGTTGGAATATACACTATGTCCAATGACACTCGCAAAGTAACCAAATTTCGCAAACGTCTATAAACAAGTCTGTCCCCCAAGGAGACATAACCTGATAACAGATAAAGGAGTGTGCAAGACAATGGAAGACGATACAATCAAACTGCTGAGGGAGTGCAACGCAGGGGTGAAAATGGGAATCACCTCATTGGATGATGTGATGGAGCATGTGAAGGACGAGCATCTGAAGGAGCTGCTGATTCAGAGTAAGGAGACTCATTCCCAGCTGGGCAGCGAGACACATGAATATCTGACAAGATGCCACGACGAGGGCAAGGAGCCCGCGGCCATGGCAAAAATGATGTCCTGGATGAAGACCAATATGAAGCTGGGCGGCGAGGACTCCGATCGGGTGGTGGCTGACCTGGTGACTGACGGCTGCAACATGGGGGTCAAGTCCCTGTACAAATATCTGCATCAATACCAGGCGGCCGACCAGGACAGCAAGAAGCTGACGGAAAAGATCATCCAGGCCGAGGAGACTCTGATCAAAGATCTGCGGGAGTATCTTTAGGGAAACATTTATCTGGATGCATACCTCGACAGCCGCCATCTGCCTGTTGACAGCTGGAAAAAATTTGCTTATACTGAGGATAGAGATAATTCATAGACAATTGCGAAACTCTTTATTGCCAGTACCGAATTGTGTATATTGTATATTCCATAAGCAATGCCCTTTCGAACCGTCGGTACTTAGATGCTGTATTTAGGCATCTTATGTACCGCTACGGTGAGAACGGAGCGAGAGCGTGCTTGCGTTGGAATGTACAATGTGCACAATGACACTCGCAAAATAACTGGCTTTCGCAATTGTCTAAGAGATAATTCAGTTGGAAAGGAAGTGGATTTTGATGGGACTGAGCGTGATGGGGATCGGCAGTATGCCTGATAATGCAAGCTACGGCTTATACGGTTCTGTCAGCGGCGCAGCGGGTACAGGAGCGGCGAAGCGGATGCTTCCAGTTGGCGCGGCGGACGCTGTCGGGGCAGCGGGCGGCTCCAGAGGAGTGGAGGACAGCCGTGCGGCCAAGCGCGTAGGCAAAGCGGAGTGCCAGACCTGCAAGTCGAGAAAATATAAGGATGGTTCCGATGAGATGGTCAGCTTCAAGTCGGCGACGCACCTTTCTCCCCAGGCGGCGGGGTCGGCGGTGATGGCCCACGAGCAGGAACATGTCTCTAACGCATACAAAAAGGCTGCGCTGAATGACGGCAAGGTGTTACAGGCCAGTGTGCAGCTGCATATGGGTGTGTGTCCGGAGTGCGGGCGCAGCTATGTGGCGGGCGGAACCACCAGTACCAAGATTCAGTACAACGAGGACAATCCATATGAGAAGAATGCCAAGTCCCTTCAGGCGGAGGCGTTCAAGGGCAACAATGTGGATGTGGCCGTATAGTGCGATTGCGTTATGATGTATAAGCTGAGGAGGGCTTATATGTGACAGAAATGTTGCATATAGGCCCTATTTGTTAAAATGCATGAACAATTTCTAAATTTTCATTAAGATTTCCGTGAATTGCTTGTGGCAAAAAATGGAATGTGATAAAATGCGCATAGTAAATGAAATTGGAGGAATGTCAATGAAAAACAGAATGTATTATTTATTGTTTTTGGTTTACTTGTTTGTAGTCGGCTTTGTGCTGGTGGTGAACGGGGTATTTACCGGACAGGTCTCGTCCATGAGCAACCTGGTGATCAACATGATTTTCCTGTTGCTGATCGGCATCATGTTCCTGATCTCCTTTGTCAGCTTTTCCAGACTCAACCGTATGACGGACAGGCTGACGGCTGTGGCGGATCAGATTTACAAGGCGTATGATGACGGAGACCACAAGCTGTGGGAGACTTATCGCACGAAGAGCAAGGTGTTTGGGGATGATATACTGGACGAGGCTTTTTACCGTTATCAGAAAAAGATGAACAGCTTTCAGACCAAGCATGGACTGATTGGGAGCTGCGATATCGAGGACTATATCCACGAGGAGCTCTTGAATCAGGCTGGCATGAATTATTACAATTCCGCTATTTCGGGAACTATGACAGGTCTGGGAATCCTGGGTACGTTTATCGGACTGTCCATCGGCCTGGGATCTTTTAATGGCAATGACATCTACACGATCTCAGATAATGTGGGACCTCTGCTCAGCGGCATGAAGGTGGCTTTCCACACCTCTGTATATGGTATCTTGTTCTCCCTGGTATTCCAGTTTGCCCACCGCGGCGTGATGGCGGACGCATATGACAAGCTGCAGGACTTTCTGGCGGCCTACCGCGAATGCGTGGAGCCAGTGGTCAACAACACGGATGACAATACCAAGGCAATGCTGGTCTATCAGGCGAATATGGCCAACTCCATGAAGCAGATGACGGAGCTGCTGAAGGGTGAAGCGAGGCAGCAGGCGGAAAGTCTGGACAGGATGGTACAGCAATTTACCGAGAAGCTGCAGCAGGCGCTGGGAACCGATTTCGACCGGCTGGGCGCATCCTTACAGAGAGCGTACAGTGCCCAGGAGGTCTATGCCGACAACTACCGCACGATGGCGGACACCACGCAGGCTTTGCTACAGTCCAGCCTCTCTCTGCAAAAGACATTGGAGGAGACGATGGGGCGGCAGGAGGCTATGGCCAGACAGCTCAAAGAGCAGTCCGAGAGGATTGACGCCACCTGCAATACGATTAACGAGGAGATCAGCAACCAGCTCTACACCTATGCGCAGACGCATGAGCTGTAGAATATAAATGGCGTTCTCCTGCGTAGAAGGTCGTGCGATTGCAGACAGGCTATTATAGAGAGAGGAAGTGAAGTGAGACTTGACAGGTAAGAGACAAAAAGGAGAAAGATTTTCGGAGCCGAGCTACTGGCAATCCTATTCGGATATGATGGCTGCCCTTCTGTTGATCTTTGTTTTGATCATTGCTATTACGCTGGCAATCTATAAACAGAAGACGACAGATCTGGAAAAGACACAGATGGAGCTGAATGCGGCCAAGCAGAAGCTCGACCTGGCCTCGGAGGAGCTGGATTTGGCCAGGATCGACCTGGAAAACTACAGGAATGAGATAGAGGCATCCAAGCATGATCTGGAGGATTCGCTGCTGAAGCTGCAGGAGGCCTATGATGCCGCAGCTTTGACCAAGGAGGAGTTGGCGGCGGCCTATCTGGAGATTGATGAGGCGAGAGGGGAACTGGAATCCACGCGGAGCCAGCTGCAGGATATCGTGGGCGTCAGGACAGATATCATAGGGGAGCTGCAATCCAAATTTAACAATTCCAATATGAAGGTTGACGCACAGAACGGTTCTATCAGCTTTTCCTCGGATGTACTGTTCCAGTTTGGCAGCGCCAACCTGACAAATGCAAGCAAGGCTACGCTGACAGAGATCATTCCCATGTATCTGGACGTACTTTTGCAGGATCAGTACCGCGGTTATATTGCGGAGATCATAATCGAGGGACACACGGATACAGATGGCAGCTACAAGCACAATATGGATCTGTCCTCGGAACGCGCCAGCTCTGTCGCCAGATATATTTTAGATTCGGACAACGGACTGAGCCCGCAGAAGATCGAACAGCTACAATCCATGTTGACGATCAACGGACGTTCTTACAGCAGTCCGATCTATGTGGCAGGTACCGGAGAGATCGATATGGCGGCATCCAGGCGAGTGGAGATCAAATTCCGTCTCAAGGAGGATGAGCTGATTCAGAAGATTACCGAGATACTTGGACAGTCAGGCGGTGCAGCTCAGAGTCCGTAGTATAGACGGTTCTTTTCCATCCGCACAGGGATGCCGATAGGCCTGATGGCAATGATACCAGATAAGACATACTTGTCACAAAGTAAATATGACAGGTAAAGATACACAGAATATGACAGTTAAATCATAAAATACAAAGAAAATTAAAGGACTATAGAGGTTTGGAAAACTGACAGTAATTTATAGCTATTGGTGTCATAATGTTCTGGCGGGAACGTTTACAGGAGTCTTTTAAGGGGCCTTTAATTTTCTTAATAAATTCTTTTGTTTTTCCCGCAGTAGGCCTTTAGAAAGGGCTGGTATGCTAATGGCCTATGAAAGGAGAATAAACGATGAATGTCTTGATATTGACAGGTAAATTTGGCATGGGACATTGGAGTGCGGCCCAGTCCTTGCGACAGGAGCTACTGGGCAACCATCCGGATGCGGCGGTGGAGGTGGTGGACTTTCTCTCCTATGCCATGCCTAATTTTTCAGGAATCCTCTATAAAAGCTTCAACCTGATGGTCACTCATGGACGGCATCTTTTCAATATGTATTATCGCGCTACAGGAAAGGGACATCCGGATGCCCACCCGCTCTTTGCGGGAATGCTTCTGGACCATCTGGCGATGCTTCTGCGCCGGAAGCGTCCCGATGTGGTGATAGCCACGCATCCTCTGTGCGCGCAGCTCATGTCTCTGCTTAAGGAGAAAGTTGCAGGCGTTGAGGCGGTCTGTGCAGAGGAACAGGATATGTTGAGACTGCCTTTGATAACATGTGTTACTGATGTGAGCTCCCATCCGGAGTGGATTAATCGCAATACAAACTGCTATCTGGTGCCCAGTGAGGAAATCCGCAGAAGTCTGGCGGAAAAGGGTGTCAATCCCGCTTTAATCTGCGTCACTGGCATTCCGGTCAGAGAGGAATTTCGTCATCTGTCCCGCTGCGGAGAGGAGAAGGAGAGGGAGCTGTTAATCATGGGAGGCGGCCTTGGTCTGTTGCCGGCAGGTACTGCTTTTTATGAGGCGTTAAATGGGATTCCTCATACACATATAACTATTATCACGGGCTGCAACAGGCGTTTGTATCAGCGCCTACATGGGAAATGGGATAATATTCAAGTGGAAGGGTATGTCAACCAGGTCTGGGACTATATGGCCAGGGCGGATCTGATTGTCTCCAAGCCGGGCGGAATCACTCTGTTTGAGGCTATTTTTGCCAGAGTGCCTATTCTTTCCTGGCCGCCGACCCTGCAGAATGAGCGCAGCAACGCCAGATGGATGGTTGAAAAGGGGATTGGCTGGGTGGCAGGGCGGAAGAATTGTGTCGAGGAAATACAGGAGATATTGTTGGATCAGAAGCGATTGGCTGAGGCGTCATATCGCATGGAGTGTCTCAGAAGACAGCTGCAGGAGGTAGCTTTGGACCGCAAGATGGGCGAAGTGCTCAGGGAGGGGAGGCCTGCCGTATGATGGAGGGAAAGAAGAAATATCTGGGCGGGCTGCTCCTGGCGTTGCTGATGGCGGTAACAGGAGGTGTGTTGCTCAGAGGGCAGTCTTTTGGTCTGCTGTGGGAGAGCCTGAGACGGATAAAGCCGCTTTTTGTGATGGGCGGTCTGGCCCTCATGCTGGGGTATGTGGGCTGCGAGGCTATGTGTACTCATCAGATTTTGAGGCGGCTGGGACATCAGGTTCCTTATATGCGTTGTCTGGGCTATTCCTTTGTGGGATTTTATGTGAGCTCCATCACCCCCTCTGCCACAGGGGGACAGCCGGCTCAGGTCTATTGCATGAGCCGAGATCGGATCCCAGCGGCTCATGGGACGCTGAATATGATGCTGATTGCCGCCTGCTACCAGGTGGCAGCTCTGGTCTGGGGCGGCGGAGTCTGGCTGTTATGTCCCCGGATGGAGGCGTTTGAAGGCGGGATGGGAATATTGCTCCTCTATGGGGCCGGAATAATGCTTCTGCTTACGGCAGGTATGACCATGCTCATGTTTCTGCCCGGTTTGTCCCGACGCATTGGCGAGGGTATTCTGAGGTTGTTGACGGCTATGCGGATACTGCGCAGCCCTGACCTGGCCCGCAGAAAGCTGGAGCGTCAACTGGAGGAATACGCGAAAGGAGCGGCGTGCGTGAGGAGCAATCCAGGGCTGACCTTACAGGTGTTCCTACTGTGTCTGGTTCAGCAGGGGATGCTGTTTTCCGTGCCCTGGACCGTCTATCTGGCCTTCGGGCTGCGAGGCTGTAGCTGGATACAGCTTGCAGGGCTCCAGGCGCTTCTCACTCTGGCTGTCTGTAATCTGCCCTTGCCCGGAGCGGTGGGACCCGCGGAGGGTGGGTTTGTGGCGGCGTTTACCGCAGTATTTGGAGCGGGGACAGTGACGCCCGCCATGCTGGTATCCAGAGGAATCAGTTTCTATGCGTTTCTGCTGGTCAGCTTTATAGTCTCCATCTTCGTGCATCTGCGCATCCGGCGTCAGGACAGGGAACACATGTTGAGGGAGAAGACAGTTTCCCGCAAAGATGAACGGGTGAGGGCGCTGCCAGGTCAGTTGCGAACAGTTGGAAGCCAGAAGGTATGCTAAGGATAAACTTGAGACGGATATTTGAGACATATTTTGAAGCTGTTTCGCGGGCTGATCCGCGATAGGCAGAAATTGAGGAGAGTATGGATAAAAGGATAGGTGCGCAGTATTATACCCTGAGAGATTATGCGACAACGCTGGAGGACTTTGAGGAGACCTGCAGAAAGGTGAGCGAGATAGGTTATAAAATCGTACAGATATCAGGGACTCCGCTGGGGGCGGCTGAGATGAAAACGGTGCTTGACCGCTATGGTCTGGAGGTGGTCACTACCCACAGGAGCTTTGAAGATTTCCAGAAGGATCTGAGGGAAATTATGGATTACAACCGAACGCTGGGCTGCAAGCTCTGCGGCATTGGTTCCATGCCGGCATGGGCGAGGGAAAGTGAGGAGAAGCTAAGCCGCTTTATCCATGAGGCAAATGAGATGGCTGTGCAGTTGGAGAAGGAAGGGTTCTATTTTGGATATCACAATCATGCCTTCGAGTTTGCCAAAATTGACGGAATATTTATTATGGACCGTCTGATAGAAGAGACGAATCCCCATTCCTTCCGCTTTATTGTGGATACCTATTGGCTTCAGGTGGGCGGTATGGATCCCGTATCGTTTATTGGCAAGCTGGGCGAGAGAGCCATGGCGATTCATTTCAAGGACCTGAAGGCCAATATAGACAACACAACGGAGATGGCAGAGATCGGGGAAGGGAATCTCAATTGGGATGGAATCATTGAGGCCTGTGAGAAGGCGGGGGTCGAGTGGGCGCTTGTGGAACAGGACGTCTGCAGGCGCAGCCCTTTTGAAGCGTTGAAGATTAGCTATGACTATCTGACGGGAAAGGGATTTATCTGACCAGAGAGCTATTCATGATGCATATCGGCCTCGGCGGAGAGGAAAACAGCGTATGCAATAAGGGCTGTTTTCCTTTTTTTGTCTGTACAGGGACTCTTTTTTCCTGTAAAATAATATGACAGGAAATGAATGACAGAGTTTGGAGGGAAAGAGGCAAGAGGTGAGCAGAGAAGAGCAGGCGGAGATGAATACCAGGTTGGTTGTGGGTATTCTGGCCCATGTGGATGCGGGCAAAACTACATTGGCGGAGGGTATACTGTATCTGACAGGGGAGATTCGCAGGCTTGGCCGAGTGGATCACGGTGATACTTTTCTGGATACCCATGCACTGGAGAAAGCCAGGGGTATCACTATATTCTCCAAACAGGCGCAAATCAGTGTTGACTGTATGGGTCAAACACGAGAGATTACTCTGTTGGACACGCCGGGGCATGTGGATTTTTCCGCTGAGACAGAGCGCGCCCTGCGGGTGTTGGATGCAGCTATTCTGGTGATCAGCGGGGCCGACGGGGTACAGGGGCATGTGGAGACTCTTTGGAGCTTGCTGAAGCGCTATGGCATTCCCACTTATCTGTTTGTCAATAAAATGGATCAGCCGGGCGTAGAGCCACAGGCGTTATTAAATCGGCTGCAGGAAGAGCTGGATGAGAACTGCGTGGATTTCACGGATGCCGACAGCTATGTGGGAGTGGAGGACGCAGATGATGTCGTCCGCAGCCAGCCGCGGTATGCCGGATGTCTTACGCGGGAGCAGTGGATGGAGAAGGTGTCTCTGTGCAGTGAGGAAATGCTGGAAGCATATCTGGAGCGGGGAGAGATCACGGTGCGGCAAATTCGTGAAGCCGTCCGCAGGCGACAGCTGTTTCCCTGCTATTTTGGTTCCGCTCTGAAGCAGCAGGGGATAGTGGAGCTGTTGCAGGGAATTGCCCGATATACCTATGAGCCTGTCTATGGTTCAGAGCTGGCTGTACGGGTGTACAAGATAGAGCGGGATTCAGGCGGTAATCGTCTCACCAATCTGAAGGTTACCGGCGGGAGTTTGAGGGTGAAGGGATTGCTGGGTGGGGAGAAGATCGACCAGATCCGTATTTATTCAGGGGCCGGATATCGGCTGGTGGATGAGGTGAAGGCTGGGACAGTCTGTGCTGTCACGGGTCTTACCAAAACATACAGCGGTCAGGGGCTTGGAGCCGAGCCTGACGGAGAAAAGCCAAGTTTGGCGCCAGTGCTGAGCTATCGCTTGGAATTGCCTGAGGGAGCGGACGTTCATAGCATGCTGAGGAACCTTCGCCAGATGGAGGAGGAGATACCGGAGTTGCACATTTTGTGGCAGGAGAGCAGCGGGGAGATACACGCACAGGTCATGGGGCAGGTGCAGACGGAAATATTGCAGGAGTTGATTGCTGAGAGATTTGGCGTACAGGTTTCCTTTGGGGAAGGTAGCATCGTATATCAGGAGACAATACTGGAGCCGGTGGAGGGGGTAGGACATTTTGAACCGTTGCGTCATTATGCCGAGGTACATCTGCTTCTTGAGCCGGGAGAGGCGGGCAGTGGAATCGCACTGCGGGCCGACTGCATTGAAGACGAGCTTGACAGGAACTGGCAGAGATTGATTCTGACGCATCTGGAGGAAAAGCAGCACACAGGGGTATTGACCGGATCAGCCATAACGGATATGCGGATTACCCTGATTGCCGGAAAAGCGCATCAGAAACACACGGAAGGCGGAGATTTCCGGCAGGCCACCTATCGGGCGCTTCGCCAGGGGCTGATGAAGGCCAGGAGCCGTCTGCTGGAGCCGATGTATGCCTATACACTGGAGCTGCCCACAGAGAATCTGGGGCGGGCCATGAGTGATATTCAATTGAAAAGTGGCAGCTTTGAAGCTCCAGAGACGCAGGGGGATCGAAGTATTCTGCGGGGGATAGCTCCAGTGGCGACTCTGAATGGTTACCAGATGGAGGTGAGCGCTTACACCAGAGGCAGAGGGAGACTTTCCTGTCGCTTCCACGGTTATGCGCCTTGTCACAATGAGCAGGAGATAATTGACAGTCGGGGTTATGATCCGGAGTGCGACACGGACAATCCGGCGGCATCGGTTTTCTGTGCCCATGGCGCTGGATTTGTTGTGCCGTGGAATCAAGTGGAAAGCTATGCCCATGTTGATGCAGGAGACAGGCTGCGTCAACTGCTGCCGGAAGTATTTGGGCAGTCTGGCGGGGAGCGGGACAATCCGATGGGACAGGGCACGATAAAAGCTCTGCAGAACAGTGCCAGGGAAAGGGAGGAGCGGTTCATCAGTCAGGAGGAGATAGAGGAGATATTTCTGCGCACTTACAGAACGAAGGCGTTGGATAGAAATCCGTGGAATCGTCCCGCGTCCTCCGGAAAAGCACATGTGGTTTCCCGAGAACCGGTCTATAAGGGTACAACGGAGCGACAGGAGAGGTATCTTCTGGTGGATGGCTACAATATCATTTTTGCCTGGGAAGAGCTGCGGGAGATAGCCAGAGACAATGTGGAAGGCGCTCGCGGCAGGCTGATGGATATCCTGTGCAACTATCAGGGTTATATTCAGGATACTCTGATTCTGGTGTTTGATGCCTATAAGGTAAAGGGCAATCCTGGCACAGTGCAGAGATATCACAATATCCATGTAGTCTACACGCGAGAGGCTGAGACCGCCGACCAGTATATAGAGAAGACAGTGCATGTAATCGGCAGGAAATATCAGGTGACGGTGGCGACCTCTGATGCGCTGGAACAGGTGATTATCTGGGGGCAGGGGGCATCCCGCATGTCGGCCGAGGAGCTGCGTCGGGAAGTGGACAGCTGTGCGCGGCAGCGCATGGAAGAATGGCGGGAACGACAGGCGGGCGGGCGCTTTTTCACTATGGAGGAGAAGCTGCAGCAGATGGAATTGCCTGAGCGCTAATAATGCAGGCTTGCGGTATGCGGAAAGAGGAAATGAGAATATGTCGGATTAAGTCATATAAGAGTAGGATTTGTGCATTGTGTCCAAAGTCGGGAGAGTATATACTTATCATAAGTGTCTCCGCGGTCCGAATATGGGCGGTGGGAGTGTGGGAGGAATCCTATGAAAAAAAGAGTGGCTATCGTGGGATGTGGGCAAATTTCACAGGTACATGCCCAGGTTCTTGACGCGATGGAGGAAGTCGAGCTGTGTGCTTTTGTTGACAGCAGACCGGAGCACGCGCAGAAGCTTGCGGAGCGGTATGGCAGGGACAGGGCGGGAGTATATATGAGACTGGAGGATATGCTAAAAGCCGAGCATCCTCAGGTGGTACATATCTGCACGCCTCATTATCTTCATGTGCCTATGGCCGTCGAGGTGCTGGACGGCGGTGGGTCGGTATTTATGGAGAAACCACAGGCGATCTCAGAGCGGCAACTCGCATGTCTGGAGCAGGCGGCGGAGGAAAGCGCCGGAACTCTGGGAATCTGTTTCCAGAACAGATATAATGCGTCGACCCACAAGGTTGATGAGCTTCTTCGGGAGGGCAGTCTGGGAAAAATACAGGGGGCCAGAGCCTTTGTCACATGGAACAGGGACGCGGCTTACTATCAGAACAGTGAGTGGAGAGGAAGCTGGACCACGGAGGGCGGCGGCGCGCTGATTAATCAGTCGATACATACTCTGGACCTATTGCTGCGATGGCTGGGGGAACCGGATTATGTGGAAGCGTCGATGAAAAATCATCATTTAAAAGGGATAATAGAGGTGGAGGACACGGTGGAGGCTTTTCTGGGATTTCCCGACGGCGAGAGAGTCTGTTTTTACGCTACTACTGCCTATGTGTCAGACGCGCCTGTGCTGATTGAGCTTGCCTGTGAAAACGGCAGCGTCCGATTGGAGGGAGAAAGGGTAACGGTCAAATACCTGCGGGGAGAGGAGACGGTATATCTGCTAAAATCGGGAGATGTTGCGGGTAAGGCATATTGGGGAAGCGGCCATGCCGCCTGTATCAAAGATTTCTACCGCAGTCTTGACGGGAAAGCGGAGTTTGGTAGCAGTCTTGCAGCGACAGCCAGCACTCTGCGAGTCATGATGAAAATGTATCAAAGCGCCGGAGTGTGTCGGCAGGAGGAAGAGAAACAGGTTTGATTCGGTGTCGCATAAAGAGCGGTATGCGGGAAAGGAGAGAGATGGAACAGGTTAGGCTGGGAATCATTGGGATCGGCGGCATGGGCAGCAATCATGCCAGAAGTATTGTGGAGGGCAAAGTGCCGGAGATCAAGCTGTCGGCAGTAGCCGACATCAGAGACGCGCGGAGAGATTGGGCGGAGAAGGAGCTCCCGTCAGAGGTGGCTGTCTACGGTGACGGAAAAGAGCTTATTGAGAGCGGGAGCTGTGACGCGGTGCTGATTGCCACCCCCCACTATCTGCATCCGGAGCTTGTGATCTATGCTCTGGAGCACGGGCTCCATGCGATCAGCGAGAAGCCCGCGGGGGTCTATACCAAACAGGTGCGGGAGATGAACGAGGTGGCAGAGAAATCTGATAAGGTCTTTGCCATCATGCTGAATCAGAGGACAAACTGCGTTTACCGCAAGATGCATGAAATGATCTCCAGCGGTGAACTGGGACAGATCAAGCGGGTGAACTGGATTATCACGGATTGGTATCGCACGCAGAGCTATTATGATGCCGCCGATTGGAAAGCTACATGGGACGGAGAGGGCGGCGGTGTGTTGCTGAATCAGTGTCCTCATCAGCTGGATCTGATGCAGTGGCTGTGCGGAATGCCTGTTCGAGTTCGCGCTTTTTGCCATGAGGCAAAGTGGCACGACATCGAGGTGGAGGATGATGTGACAGCTTATATGGAATATGCGAACGGAGCTACGGGCGTCTTTGTCACCACCACAGCCGATGCTCCCGGCACCAATCGGCTGGAAATTACGCTGGAGATGGGCAAGCTCGTATGCGAGGGAGGCAAGCTTCTCCTGTATCGTCTGAGTGAGAATGAGAGAACTTTCTGCAGGACCTCCAAGGAGGGGTTTGCACAGCCGAAGTGCGAGCTGGAAGAGGTGGAGACGGACGGACAGAACGAGCAGCATGTGGGTGTGCTGAAAGCCTTTGCAGCCAGAATTCTTCACGGCGCCGAGCTGGTGGCGGAGGGGACCGAGGGGATCAGAGGCCTCACTCTGTCCAATGCCATGCACCTCTCCAGCTGGCTGGACCGTATGGTGGAGCTTCCCTTTGACGAGGAACTGTTTTTGCGGGAGCTGAATAAAAAGCGGGCTACTTCCAAGAAAAAGACAGGGAGCGGCGCGGTGTTCGATACCACGGGAACCTATTGATATCGGGTAGAGGGAACTTTTAATCATAGGCAATTCACTGATTATAACATTTTGAAAGGGGAAAAACATGTTTAAGAATATTACTTTGACGGGATTTGCGGATGAGATCGCAGCGTCTCTCGACACCCAGATGCAGGTGCTGGACAAATTACAGATGAAGCATATTGAGATGCGCGGAGTGGATGGCAGGAATTTTGTGGAATATTCAGAAGGCGAGGCTCGGCAGATCAAAAAGCGTCTGGAGGACAGGGGATTCTCCCTCTCCGCTGTGGGCTCTCCCATCGGAAAGATCAGGATTACCGATGATTTTGCCCCTCATATGGAATTGTTCAGGCACACGGTGGAGCTGGCCCACATCATGAATACCCCCAATATTCGGATGTTCAGCTTCTATGGCCCAGAGGGAGAGTCCGATTCCTCGTCCTGGCGGGCGGAGGTGATGGAGCGGCTGGGGCAGTTTGTGGATTATGCGGCTGCCAACGGGATTGTTCTGCTCCATGAGAATGAGAAGGGAATTTATGGGGAGATGGCCCAGGGCTGTCTGGACATTTTAAAGCAGTTTTCGGGGGAGCATTTCAAAGCGGTGTTTGACTTTGCCAATTTTGTTCAGGCCGGGCAGGATACCCTGGAGGCTTTTGAGATGCTGAAGCCCTATATCGCCTACATCCATGTAAAGGACGCGCTGGGTAAAGATGGAAGCGTGGTCCCCGCAGGCTATGGGGACGGCAATGTGAAGGAGATACTGGGTCGTCTGAAAGCTGACGGTTACAGCGGTTATCTGTCTCTGGAGCCTCATCTGTCAGATTTTACCGGCTTTTCCGCTCTGGAGAAGGACGGCAGGATAGGAAAGAAGCTGTCCGGAGAGGAGGCATTCACGCTGGCCCATGACGCGCTGGTGAAAATTCTCGAACAGCTTTAAGCAGACTGACAGCGAGCGTTTGCCGCTTGCAAGGAAAGGTAACGCAAAGGGGTGATGCCAGACATCACCCCTTTGATTCATGTGTTACAGCTTCTTCACGGGCCTGACGTATTTCCAGAACCGTTCAGGGTCGTGATACAGGTAGCCGATCCTGCCAGGAGTAGTGTCCAGACAGTAACCGGAAGCCTGATAATCAAAAGTATTCATTGCCTCCTCTATCCTGTCCTCGACGCTGCGGTTCTCATGCTCATAGTCAAACGGGCCGTGTTCGAAGACGATATACTCGCCCTCCGGCACATCCATCATGAGCATCTGCGACGGCATCTCTCCGCTGTAGTCCGCAGGCAGGCGAACCCCATAGCATTCCGCCAGAGGGATGCCCCAGGAACAGATTCGTCCCTTCGGGTCATTGAGATAACCTACAAGCTGGCCGCTGCCACTGTTCTCCTCGCTGCTGCCCTCGTCGTCGAGCTTGCCCTTGATGCTGGACAGCAGGCCGCAGATTGTCTCACAGTCCTGTCCGGGAATCTGACTCTGCTTCTGCCAGAAATCCCAGTAGCCAATGCTCTCGTAGTTCCTGATATGCAGGAATTTGTGCGCGGGGACGGTTACAAAATAAATCTTGATCTCATCTGTGGATTGTATCATGCCTATTTCTCCCATTCCAAAAAAGTAGCGGTCGAAGGTGTGTATCTTGGTGCGTAGCGTCACGGGAACAGGGTTTTTGCGGTACTCGCTGGGCGTGATCCCATAAGCTGTCTTAAAAGCTCTCGTGAAAGCCTCATGGGAGGAAAAGCCGTAGTCTACAGCGATATCCAGGAATCCGCGGCCTTTGTCCCGCACCTCCCAGAGAGCGAATGCCAGCCTGCGAAGCCGCAGATACTCACGAAACTGCATTCCTGAAATCTCCCGAAATTTCCTGGTGACATAAAACTCAGAATATCCCAGCCGGTCGGAGAGAGAACGCAGTGTCAGAGCATCATCCTGACGCCTTCGGATGCATTCATCAATTTCATCAATAATGATCTGAATCTGTTGTTGCCACTCGTACATGTACCTGTCTGCCTCCACACCATATTTTACAGATATCTGTCTACATCATTTCAACCACCCTGAGATCAGTATAGCTGAGTGGAGAGGTAAATGCTTGATTTTACTTGCTATTATAGCAAGGGCAGAACGATATGTAAATGTGTTGTAAACGAATTACAGAAAACAGTAGAAAGGCGGCTCGATTTGTGATATAATACTTTTGTCATAGAATTTCGTGGTCGAAAAAACGCATCAAAACAAATATTCTATAACATTTTATCGCCATATCACTAAAATGAAGGGGGTATTTCCATGCAACAGGGGAACAGTAACAAATTGTCAGGTATTTCGGGTAAAGAGAAAGAGGGCGGGGGATTTGTCAGCATTGAGAAGAAGATTTCATCCAATTTTGCTAAGACTATTTTAGTGTGCTGCATTGTTTTGGGTGTGATTACTTCTATATTGAGCTACATCTCATCCGTCAATGCAGTTACAGAGACGATTGACAATACATCTGATTTGGCGGCATACTATGTGGCCGCGTCTCTTCAGCAGTATGTCGCGGTGGCCTATGAGACAGGAAGCATTGCCCGCCTGTCCGATCCGGACCGTTCGGTGGAGGACAAGGTGGCTATTCTGAACCAGAAGGTGGAGGGTCACGGTTATGAGAGGGGATTTCTGCTGGACAGCAATGGTATTGATCTGGTTTCCGGAATGGATCTCTCTTCCAGTATCTGTTTTAAGGAAGCTATGAAGGGGAATACCTATATTTCTACTCCCGCGTACAGTGAACTCACCAAGTCGGTGTCCTTCGCGGTTTCAGCACCACTGTGGCAGGACGGTATTCCTGGCACTACACCTGTGGGCGCTGTGATGTATATTCCCGACGGGGAATATCTCAACGATGTCATGCGTTCCATCAAGGTGGGCAAGGGAGGCACGGCGTTTATGCTTGACGCCAATGGAATTACGATTGCGGACGTCGACTCGTCGTTGGTGGGCGTGGAGGACAGTATCGCGCTGGGCGAAACCAATCCGCGACTCAGAAAATACAGCGAAATATGCAAGAAGATGGTCGCTGGATTATCGGGTACGGGAACCTACAGCTATAACGGCAAGACCAAGGTAGTGGCCTACTCGCCTGTTCCGGATATCAACGGATGGAGCATCGGTGTGGCGGCGGTGCGAAGTGAGTTCCTGGGAATGTTCTATCTGTCTCTGGTAATTACGACGATCTTTGTCATCGCTTTTACGATATACGGTGTACGGAGCGGCAATAAGCTTGGGAAAAAAGTGGTGCATCCGATTACGGTAGTGGTTAAACGACTTGAACTTCTGGCACAGGGAGATCTTCACTCTGATACTCCAATGCCGACGGAGAATGACGAGACAGCGACGCTGATGCGCAGTCTCGCCCAGACGATTCAGGATCTGAAGAATGTGATCAGCGATATTGACGCCCATCTTGCCGATCTGTCGGAGGGCAATTTTACGATTGCCATAGAGGAAGACTACAAGGGAGATTTTGCGGAGATCAGCCGTTCTTTCCGAGACATTGTGGCGGCGTTGAGTAACGCGATGAAGGATATCGACAATAACGCTGAGTGTGTGCAGAGAGGTGCGGAGGATCTGGCAGGCGCCGCGCAGCAGTTGGCGGAGGGCGCTACGGACCAGGCCAGCGCAGTGGAGGAGTTGACTGCGACGATCACGGATATCTCAGAGAAAATACATGTGAACGCGCTGAACGCGGAGAAGGCCAGAGGCATCGTGGCAGATATGCATGAGCAGATTATCGAGAGCAATGAGCACATGAAGAATAACACGGAGGCGATGGATAAGATCAGGGCGGCTTCCGACAAGATTGCCGAGATTATCAGCAGCATAGAGGAGATCGCAGATCAGACGGCTCTGCTGGCTCTGAACGCGTCGATTGAGGCGGCGAGAGCAGGAGAACATGGAAGAGGCTTTGCCGTCGTAGCCACTCAGGTTGGCGCGCTTGCAGATCAGAGCTCTGAGGCGGCAAGGAATACGAAGGACCTGATACAGAATGCGATCATGGCGGTGGAGGAGGGAATACGGTTCGCCAATTCCACAGCGGATTCTTTGATCGCAGTGGTTGAGAACGCGAAGACCGTGAATGCATCCATGGAAGAGATTGCTGTGGCCTCCGATAATCAGGCTCAGGCGGCAGCTCAGATCACGGAGGGCATCAACCAGATTGCCGGCGTGGTGGAGTCCAACTCCGCAACCTCAGAGGAGAGCGCCGCCGCCTCCGAAGAATTGTCCAGACAGGCGGATATGCTCAAGGAGTTGGTGGGAAGGTTCCAATACATAAAATAAGGCTTCTGAAAATGAAGAGGAATGGAGCAGCAGGGTTAAAATCCTGCTGCTTTTTGCCGATACAGTATATGATACAGGGAAGTATCGACAATGACCATATGGATATGGGAGGTAGAAGGCGATGAAGGTTGGAGAGGCATTGACTGCATACCGCGCGGAGCGCAAGGTGATCGTACAGCAGAGGCGGGACCTGTATAAACAGAAGGAAATGCTGGAAAAGAAGATGAATGCCACCGAGGGCGGCAGGGAGCGCTATGCGGACGAGGCGGCTACCTTGCAGCTGTCCATAGACAGTGTGAACCGACGTTTTGAGGACAATCTGGAAGTGCTGGACCAACTGACGGAGCAGGAGGTGGCGGTCTGGAACGGGGAGGTCGCCAAGCAGCAGGCGGATGCGATGGAGGAATACGCCATAGATATGGCCAAGATCATGGAGGTGGCGCACCGGATCTCCACGGGGGGTATTGTGCCTGCGTCAGATGAAAAAAAGCTGCTGGATTACAGCTTTGAGATGTACCAGGCCGCCAAGAACATGGGGGCCATGGTACAGATGCAGAAAAAGCGGGAAAAATACGACTCCCTGTGGGACGACGAGGAAGAGGAGCAGCAGGAGTACGACCCCGCGGGTAAAGCCTACAACGCGGAGACGGACATAGGGATGCCCGCGTCCGCGGCAGAGGGCGGCGAGGTCAGCGTGGACGTTGCCGCCATATAGGAGAACGTCTGCGGCCCTGGAATCCTTTCACGGCTCCAAGAGCACAGACAACAGTTAGAATCCCATATACAAGGAATATCATCGTCAGGTAGGGGAGGATCAGTTCTCCCAAGGGATAATCGTTATAAGCGCTGAGCACATGTCTTAAGTCAAAGCAGTGGAGAGGGAACAGGCGTAGGATTCTGTTCCACAGGCCGCTGCTTTTTGACGAGGGCAGAAAAACCGTGCCTAAGAACAGTAGGATATCTACAGCTAGCACAACCAGCGGGTTCCTGCTTATAGCTGACAACATCAGGGAAAAGGCTGTCAGGAACAACATGATCAGCAGGATTACGCCGAAGTTTACGGCGCAGGCCGCAGTCACTGTCCATTCATAGGGGTAGATCGTATCCCAGAGCTGGATCGGCAGATTCCAGCCATCTGTTCCCAACAGGAGTACATTCATACCTATGCCGATCAGACCACACAAGGTGATATAGAGGATGGCAAAAGTAAGGGAAACCAGTATTTTTGCTATAAGGGCTCTGTTTTTGCCATATTTTGTCGTCATCAGCAAAACATCCGTGCGATTCTGGCATTCTCCCGCAAACACAGGGGCAATGCAGATACTGATCACAAAGAACTGATAGGCCAGCATGCCGATGGCGCGCCATATGATATTCCACACTATGGTATTGCCCCAGGCGAAAGGAGTGCTTACGTTCTCGGCTTTTTCCAGCCAGTAGGCCTTTTCTATCTCCGAGTAATTGCCGTAGCTGTAGTCCGCGTTCAGAAGTGTTTCTATCTTTTCCATCCGCCTGTCATAAAAGCCGATCCCGTCGTCCGTGGGAATCGTGCTCAGGGTCTCATAATCCATATATTCGTTCCACTCCGTATAGTTTTTGGCGATCAGAGAAAAAAGATTGCTTTTAGGCTGTATTAGGGCGAAATCATATCCATACGGATTGCCTGCGATCTGTTCCTGGTATTCCCGCAAAAAGGTGGTAAGAAACGCCTCGTCAAGTGCTGGGGACAGAGCGCTTTCAATCTCTCCTTGCACGGAAATAGCCGTTGTGCCCTTCAGCTCTTTTCCGTTGTAGCTCAGGTCTTCCTGCTGTATCAGGACCAGGTTGCCCACGATTACCAGCATAAACCCCAACAGCAGCGCGATCTGATTGACTTTTCTACCCAGTATTTTTTTCCATTCATAATAAAATAACAGTCTCATAGATTACACCTCCTCGAATTGTTTCAGATAAAATGTCTCCAGGTTTTCCCTTCCTTCCATATTCCCTTGATAGATGAACTGTCCGTCTTTCATCATCAGCACAGTGTCCGCGATATGTTCGATGTCCGAGAGGATATGGGTGGACAGCAGCACAATGCTGTCTTTTCCAATATCCGCAATCAGATCCCGAAACCGAACTCTCTCTCTGGGGTCTAGTCCTGCAGTAGGTTCGTCCAGAATCAGGAGTTTGGGATCGTTTAGCAGGGCCTGGGCAATGCCTAGACGTTGTTTCATACCGCCGGAGTATGCTTTGACCTTTTTGTGGGCTTTGTCCTGTAGGCCCACCAGCTCCAGCATTCGGTCGGCTTTTCGTTTCGCACAGGACCTGGGAAGGCCTTTCAGGGATGCCATGTACATCAGAAAATCCATGCCCGTAAAATCTGGGTAGTAGCCGAAATCCTGGGGGAGATAACCTAATAAGGAACGATAGCCCTCACAGGATACATCCAGGCCTTCAAAAGAGATGGCCCCGCTGGTGGGCTGTAATATGCCGCAAATCATCCGCATCAAGGTGCTTTTTCCCGCGCCGTTTGCTCCCAGGAGGCCGTATACCCCCTTTTGCATGCGCAGCGAAACCTGTCCCACCGCGATTTTATTCTGATACTGTTTAGTTACTCTGTCTAAAATAAGTTCCATGACAATTCCTCCGTTCTCTGAATAGATTTATTGTATGCCAGCGCTGTGAGCGCCACCAGTACAGCGGCCAGCCCGAGCCAGCAGGGAAAATGTTCCGGCTGGTAGATTGAATAGAATCTGGTCTGGGAGATAACGCATAGTCCGCTCACCGCCATTGCTATGCCCATACACTGATAAGTGGTATCCCTGCCGTGGAGTTTTCTGGAAAGAATAAGGCTCAGCCAAGTGGTCAGCAGGTATGGCAGGAGCAGATAGACGCCAGAGCGCATAGTGGAAGATAAGTCACCTAATCCCGCGAGGGGACTTATCAGGCACAGCAACAGTAAGTGGGAGGTGCCGATGATTCCCAAGCGGGTCAGAACTACGCTCCTTAGTGAAAACAGGGAGGCTTTTTCCAGCTCTGCCATCCTGCAGACCATGGATTTCTCGCTCTCCGATACAGCACAGGAGGCCATAAAGGGGATACAGGCAGAAAGGATACCCAGCGTATCCTTTCTCACATAATGGGCGCTGAGCAGGGCGATCAGAAGGATAGCAAGGGATATGCCCCACACCCACAGGGGAATATAGCCTATCTGGGACATGATAAAGTCCTGGCTGCTGCACCTGGGCTGGGGAAGACTTTGCAGAAATGATTCCTTTGACAGAGATCTGGGTGGTTCAAAAGCGTATTTTAGACTTTTTTTAATTTTTCTTTTCATATGAGTTCCTCCTCTTGTAATCTCTTTTCCAGTTTTTTTAACCCCCCGGAAATCCTGCGATGGACGGCAAATCTTGACAGTCCCAGCATCTGGGCGATCACGGTGACAGGCACTTCGTTCGCGTACCGCAAAAGCAGCAGTTCTCTTTCCTCCTGGCTCAGTTTCTCCAGAGCGGATTTCATGGAGATGGAGGTCAGCAGAGCGTCCTCTGAAAAATTTGTCTCCATCTCAGGGGGCAGGCTTTCCGCCTTGGGCCGGTGGTGTTCGTTGATACACAGATTGCGGGCGATGGAATAAAGATAATGCAGGCTCTGACCGGTATCGTGATAGGTTGTATTTTTCAGAAATCGGAAAAAAGTTTCCTGCGTGATATCTTCGGCAGCCTCACGGCTGTGCAGTCTGTAATAGCAATAGCGGTATATTTTGTCGTATTGTTCCTCTATATAGCTAATCTTGTCCATGGAATACGGTTGAACCTCCTGCATCATCTCTTAAGTAGCGCGCTCATTATGATTAACCATTCACGACCACTGTGTGTGCGGTAATTGAGAAAAATATTTAGAAACATTTTACTCATTATACCGTGATTCTGTGAGCTATAGCGCAAAATGTAGCTGAATGATATTGGAAAGTTAACATAGATGGGGCGTTTGATCTATATGAGGGATGTCTTTACCAGTTGTAAACAAATAAAACTCAAGTAAATACTAATTGTGATTAGCACGGGAGTATGATACAATAAATATAATAAGCATGCGGATTCCATCATGCAGAGCGGTCAGAGGGATGCGGACGGGCAGAGAGCAATGCCGCTACAAGAGATACTTGCAAAATACATATTACGAGACAGGAGGATGGGACTATGAAGCTGATGTTTATAGGTGCGGACCATGAGGTGACAGGAAGTTGCCACTACCTGGAGGCTGGGGGCAAGCACATGCTGGTGGATTACGGCATGGAGCAGGGGGTCAATGTGTTTGAGAATATGCCCCTTCCAGTGGATGAGGCCCTGATTGATTATGTGTTTCTGACCCATGCCCACATTGACCACTCCGGTCTGCTGCCCCTGTTGTATGCCAAGGGCTTCAGGGGGCAGATTTTCATGACGAATGCCACGGCGGACCTGTGCAGCATCATGCTTCGCGACTGTGCTCATATTCAGATGGCTGAGGCGGAGTGGAAGAACCGCAAGGCCAAGAGAAGCGCCTCCCAGCCTGCCATGGAGCCTCTCTACACCATGGAGGATGCCGAGGGCTGTATCAAGCGCATTGTGCCCTGCAGCTATGACAGTGAGATTGAAGTTGCGGACAATATCCGCATTCGCTTTACGGATATCGGGCATCTGCTGGGTTCTGCCAGTATAGAGGTGTGGCTGACGGAGGATGGCACTACCCGCAAGCTGGTATTTTCAGGGGATATCGGCAACAAGGACCTGCCGCTGCTGCGGAATCCCCATCCCACCAAGGATGCGGACTATGTCGTCATGGAATCTACATATGGCGACAGGTATCATGACAAGAACAGATTGGACTATGTGGCTGCGCTGACCCAGATCCTGCAGGAAACCTTTGACAGAGGAGGCAACGTGGTGATTCCTTCCTTTGCCGTGGGCCGCACGCAGGAGCTACTGTACTTCCTGCGCAAGGTCAAGGTGGGCCGCCTGGTGAAAGGGCATGAGGATTTCCCTGTCTATGTGGACAGCCCTCTGGCGGTGGAGGCCACCAATATTTTTCAGGAGAACCGTCTGGAATGCTTTGACGGCGAGGCTCTGGAATATGCGCGGGAGGGCATTAACCCCATATCCTTCGCGGGTCTGCGTCTGTCCATTACCAGTGATGAATCCATTGCCATTAATTTCGACACCACGCCCAAGGTGATCATCTCCGCCTCCGGCATGTGCGAGGCGGGGCGTATACGGCATCACCTGAAGCACAATCTGTGGCGGCCTGAGTCCACGATCCTGTTTGTGGGATACCAGGCGGTGGGCACGCTGGGACGTGCCATCGTGGAGGGCGCTAAGGAGGTCAAGCTCTTTGGTGAACCGATTGAGGTGCGGGCGTCCATACGGAAGCTGGTCGGTATGAGCGGTCATGCGGACAAGGACGGATTGCTTGAGTGGGTGAACGGCTTTGAAGAGAAGCCCAAGAAGGTCTTCGTGGTCCACGGTGAGGACAGCGTCTGTATGAGCTTCGTGGAGTGCCTGAAGATCGAGCATGGCCATCGGGCCTACGCGCCCTACAGCGGTACGGAGTTTGACCTGATCGCCAATAAGTTCACCTACGAGGCGGAGCCTGTGCCCGTCAAGAAGAAAGCTACGGTTGCCACCGGTGTGTTTGCTCGTCTGGTGGCCGCAGGACAGCGTCTGGTGGCGATGATTACCAAGTGCGATGGCTGGGCCAACAAGGATCTGGCCAAGTTCGCGGACCAGGTCAACTCGCTGTGTGACAAGTGGGAGAAAAATATTTGACAGTGGTAAGTCAGACGGCAAGATCTTAAAATAGGAGCAAAATGATGAATATCATTGTGGCAGTAGACAGGAATTGGGCGATCGGCTGCAAGGGGGACCTGCTGGTCCGCATTCCCAGCGATCACAAGCATTTTCGGGAGGAAACCACCGGCAAGGTGGTGGTGCTGGGCCGTAAGACGCTGGAGACCTTTCCCCAGGGCATGCCTCTGATGAATCGTACCAATATCATCCTGACCCATAACCCGGAATATCAGATCAAGGATGCCATTATCGCGCATTCCGTGCAGGAGTTATTGGAGCTACTGCAGGAGTATGACAGGGACGACGTCTATATCGTCGGGGGAGCCAGCGTGTATCGCCAGCTTCTGCCCTATTGTGATGTGGCTCATGTGACTAAGCTTGATCATGCCTATGAAGCGGATGCTTTTTTCCCTAATCTGGACGAAGACCCAGACTGGGAGATCACTGCGGACAGTGACGAGCAGACTTATTTTGACATTGCCTATCAGTTCCTGAAATATGAGCGCAGGGGCGGTATAAAGGAGGCTTCTTCATCACCGAGCAGGTCGGAGCTGAGAACGACAGAGAGCTGGTAGAATTATTGTTGAGAGATGTGCCGGAGTTGCCGTTTCCCCAGCAGTACTTAAGAATCGCCAGAGCCGCGTTTGAGGAGGCTGGATTCTCTGTGATAAAGGCGGAGGAAGCGTACCGTCCCATCAAGTTCTGGGACGTGGGAGCGCTGGTCTGGTTTGCGCGGATAATCTCTATCGCTCTCAGGAGATATTGGAGAGATATGGTGTGATAGAGGGAAGGCTTCATCGTTTTCTATTGATTGTCGAGCGGAGATAGTTCATTATTTTGATTTGACAAACAAATCATGGAAATGTATACTGTTTTTAAGTTAAATTATGAAACAGAACATTTCCACCTGACAGCCAGTGTCTGCTGGATGAAAATGTTTTGAGGACATGCATTTGTCCGAGATACAGATGCAGGAAAGGAAGAGAGTTAGAGATGGAGAAGAAAAACATTGACTGGAGCAATTTGGGCTTTGGATATGTACAGACAGACTATCGGTATGTATCCAATTTCACCAAGGGAGCATGGGATGAGGGTGTCCTGACTCAGGATGCCAATATTGTGCTCAATGAGTGCGCGGGGGTATTGCAGTACGCCCAGACGATCTTTGAGGGCCTCAAGGCGTACACGACGGAGGACGGCCATATCGTGACCTTCCGGCCTGACCTGAACGCGGAGAGGATGATGGACTCCGCGGCCAGACTGGAGATGCCCGTGTTTCCCAAGGAGAGATTTATCGATGCTGTGAATCAGGTGGTGGCGGCTAACGAGGCCTATGTTCCTCCCTATGGAAGCGGCGCAACGCTGTATCTGCGCCCCTATATGTTCGGCATGAATTCCGTGATAGGAGTAAAGCCCGCGGACGACTATCAGTTCCGCATTTTCTGTACTCCTGTAGGCCCCTATTTTAAAGGCGGAGCCAAGCCTCTGACTATCCGCGTCAGCGATTTTGACAGGGCGGCCCCCAACGGCACAGGTCATATCAAGGCCGGACTTAACTATGCCATGAGCCTGCATGCCATCGTGTCCGCTCATCACGAGGGATTTGATGAAAATATGTATTTGGACCCTGGAACCCGCACCAAGGTGGAGGAGACCGGCGGCGCCAATTTCCTGTTTGTGACCAGGGATAACAAGGTGGTTACACCCAAGTCGAACAGCATCCTTCCCTCCATCACCCGCCGCTCGCTGGTGCAGGTGGCGCAGGAGTATCTGGGACTGGAGGTCCAGGAGAGAGAGGTGCTGCTCGAGGAAGTGCAGGATTTCGCGGAGTGTGGTCTGTGCGGTACGGCGGCGGTAATTTCTCCGGTGGGAAAGATCGTGGATCACGGCAAGGAGATCTGCATGCCCAGCGGCATGGACGAGATGGGGCCTGTCACCAAAAAGCTGTACGACACTCTGACCGGCATCCAGATGGGACGCATCCAGGCTCCCGAGGGCTGGATCCATGTGATTCGGTAAGGCTCTGCGCAGGGACGGTGGATTGCGAGCTTTGTGCAAAGGCGGATAGAATGGATTAGCGGAGAGTTTGCGGCGAATCCGTGTATAGAATGGTTAGGAAATGAGGTTAGTGGAACTGGCGGAGATTAGATCGAGGAGAAAAAAAGTATATGCAGGACTTCTGGGGATGCTGCTGGCCATAGCGCTGGCAGCGTTGGCCCTGGGAGGCTGTGGCCGTGCGGACGGTCATTCCCGCGTGATATTTACCACTGGCTTCAAGGCGGACGAGGTGTTCCGCATCGGCAAAATATCCTGTACCCTGCCGGAATTCATGGTATATCTGATCAATACCCAGAACCAGTATGAGAATGTGTATGGGGAACAGATATGGACGGTGGAGCTGGAGGGTGTAACTCTGGAGGAGAATATCAAAGATAATGTGCTGGCCAAGATCGCGCAGATCAAGACCATGTACCTGATGGCCAGAGACAGGAAGCTTGAGCTCGACGAGACGGAGTGGCAACGGGTGGAGCTATCTGCAGAGACCTATTACAATTCCCTGACAGACAGGGAGATTGAGGCAATGGGTGTGGACAGGGAGCTTATTCAACAGCTCTACACAGAGTACGCCATGGCTGAGAAGGTGTATAATCAGATCATTGAAGATATCAATCCGGAGATCAGCGATGACGAGGCCCGCACAATCACAGTCGAGCATATTTTGGTACGCACCTATACCACGGATGGCACCGGAAAGCGGATCGAGTACTCGGACAGCATGAGGCGTGACTGCTATGAGGAGATAGAGAGGCTGCGGCAGCAGGCGATGGACGGGGAAGCGGATTTCGCGGAGCTGGCGGCAAAATACAGCGATGATGAGAAGCTTGTCTATTCGTTTCGCAAGGGAGAGATAGACGCCGCTCTGGAGGAGGAGGCATTTCGTCTGGAGAGCGGGGAGATCAGCGATGTGATAGAGCTGGAGGGCGGCTACCATCTGTTGCGCTGTATCAGTACCTTTGATCGCAAGGAAACAGATGAAAATAAGAAAAAGATTGTGGAGGAGAGACGCAGACAGGTTTTTGGTCAGGAATATGAGGTCTTTGTGGCGGACCTGGTGCGCAGCCTGAACGAAGAACTGTGGCAGGAGATCAATCTGGTCCATGATGAACAGGTGCGTACGGATGATTTCTTTTCCGTGTATGAACAGAGTTAATGAAAATTTTAGAATTATAAATTATGCCTGAAAATGCCGTAATTCCGGTACTTTCGAGCAAACTGTTAGCACTCGTGTGAAATGAGTGCTAATTTTGTATTGACATTTTGGATTGAGGGAGATACACTTATCCTTAGTGGCAGCAAACAAACTGCGGGAAAGAATCATCAAGAAAACAAAGAACAAGAAAAGGATGTGGTATGTATGGCAGCAAAAAGCGGCAGTTTATCGATCAACAGCGAAAACATTTTCCCGATTATCAAAAAGTGGTTGTACAGCGATCACGACATCTTTTACCGGGAGCTGATCTCCAATGGGTGTGACGCCATCACTAAGCTCAAGAAGCTGGACATGATGGGAGAGTATTCCCTGCCGGATGATTACAAGCCCAGGATGGACGTGGTGGTTGACCCGGAGAACAAGACGCTGACCTTTACGGACAACGGCTTGGGCATGACCGCCGATGAGGTGGAGGAGTATATCAATCAGATCGCTTTCTCCGGCGCGACGGATTTTATCGAGAAGTACAAGGACAAGAGCAACGCGGATCAGATCATCGGACACTTTGGTCTGGGCTTCTACTCTGCGTTCATGGTGGCCGACGAGGTGCATATCGACACTTTGTCCTATCAGGAGGGCGCGACACCGGTACACTGGGAGTGCGACGGCGGCACGGAGTTCTCCATGGAAGAAGGGGACAAGGCGGAGGTTGGCACCAGGATCACCCTGTTTCTGAACGACGAATGCCTTGAATTCTGCAACGAGTACAAGGCGCGCGAGGTGTTGAAGAAGTATTGTTCTTTTATGCCCACGGAGATCTATCTTTCCAAGGCGAACACGCAGGAGACACAGATCATCAAGTTGGATGAGAAGCAGGCGGATGACGTGGTGATCGAGGAGATTCATCCTGAACCCAAGGAGGCCAAGGAGGGGGAGGAACCGGAGGAGCCCGGCGAGGAGAAGCTGAAGATCAGGAAGCGCCCCGAGCTGATCAACGAGACGGTGCCTCTGTGGACCAAGCATCCTAATGACTGTACCAGGGAGGAATATCTGGCCTTCTACCGCAAGGTGTTCCAGGATTATAAGGAGCCCTTGTTCTGGGTACACTTGAATATGGATTATCCCTTTAACTTAAAGGGTATCCTGTATTTCCCCAAGATCAATATGGAGTACGAGTCCATCGAGGGCACGATCAAGCTGTACAATAATCAGGTGTTCATAGCGGATAACATCAAGGAAGTGATTCCAGAGTTCCTGCTATTGTTAAAGGGCGTGATCGACTGTCCAGATCTTCCTCTGAATGTGTCCAGGAGCGCGCTGCAGAATGACGGCTTTGTGAAAAAGATCTCCGAGTTTATCAGCAAAAAGGTGGCGGATAAGCTATCCGGTATGTGCAAAACGGAAAAGGAGGAGTACGATAAGTACTGGGATGATATCAGTCCCTTCATCAAGTTCGGTTGCCTGAAGGATGACAAATTCTGCGAGAAGATGAACGATTACATCCTCTTTAAGAATCTGGAGGGCAAGTATCTGACTTTGCCGGAGTGTCTGGAGGTGAAGCCCACCGACGAGGAAGCGGAGAGCGCTGCAGCGGACAACGCTGCGGCGGACAGCGGCAATGGCGCAGATGCCGCTTCAACGGATGCAGGCGCTGCCGTAGATGAGAATGGCGAGACCGTGGAGGCGGAGATCGTGACGGAGGAACCGGCGGAAGCCGCTGAGGAAGAGGAAGAGGCGGAAGAGGAGAAGAAGGAGAAGATCATCTACTATGTGACGGACGAGCAGCAGCAGAGCCAGTATATCAATATGTTCAAGGCCGCCAAGATGGACGCTGTAATCCTCACTCACAATATTGATCAGCCCTTCATCTCCCAGCTGGAGTCCAAGAACGAGGGCGTGAAATTCATGCGCATTGACGCCGATCTGACCGAGACCTTCAAGGCTAAGACCTCCAAGAAGGCGGAGAAGGAGATGGAGGAGCAGGCTGAGGCCATCAGCGCTATCATGAAGAAGGCCCTGAAGAATGACAAGATCACCGTCAAGGTGGAGAAGCTGAAGAACAAGAAGATATCCTCCGTGATCACCCTGTCTGAAGAGAGCAGGCGGATGCAGGATATGATGAAGATGTATTCGATGAACGGTATGGATATGGGAGGCTTTGGCAGCGAGGGAGAGACGCTGGTGCTCAACGCCAATCATCCGCTGGTGCAGTATGTTGTGGAGCATCAGGACGGCGCCAACGTGGAGATGATCTGTGAGCAGCTCTACGATCTGGCCAAAATCCAGCATGCGCCTCTGGCGCCGGAGGCCATGACCAAATTCATAGCCAGAAGCAATGACATCATGCTGCTGTTGGCCAAGTAGACGAACGAAGTCTGTCAGCAAGTAGCTTTGTAGAAATATACCGGCACTAAGCCTGAGCCGAAAGATATTTGGCGTCGCAGGCTTAGCGCCGGCTTTTTCGCGAGTTTACCGTAAATCAGTATTCATGGGGAGGCTGCGGGGGTATAAACATGATTAAATTAGTTGATGTTAATGAGCAAAATTGGTTGGAGATTGTTCGGCTCAGCGTCAATGAAGAGCAGAAAAAATTCCTGGACAGACCTGTTGGCATTTTAGCAAGGGGCTATGTCTATCGCTCCTGTAGGGCCAGAGTTTATGGCATATCAAACAACGAACAAATTGTAGGCGTTGCGCTAGTAAAAGACATGGATGAAGAGCCTGCCTGTTACGATTTGCAGCAGTTTATGATCGACCAGCGCTTTCAGAATAAAGGTTATGGCACCGAGGCGCTGCGCCTGATACTTTCTCTGTTATTTAAAGAAAAGAAATATGATCGGGTAGAGGTCTGTGTGAATAAATACGATGCTGCAGCGCTGTGGGTGTACCAAAAGGTCGGATTTGAGGATACCGGATATATTGATGAATGTGTTCCAGACTGCTATAACCTTATGTATAACCTTAACCATTTTCAGATAAGGGAGTAAAATTTCCAGATGCAAAACTTTTTACATTCTGATATAATTAACTCATTGCAGAATCTGAGCGGTGGTGAACGGCAGAGATATTTTGGGGCGATCAGATAACGGGGAAACAGTGGGATAAGGTCAATAGACAGGCTATATGGCAGCGGTTTGTCACAGAGTGGGTTTGTCATAGAGAGGAACGGGACATGAAGGAAATACGGTTTATCATGCAGTATATCAGAAGGCATAAATGGCACTATGCGGCGGGCATTGTCACGCTGTTTGTGGTGGATTTTGCCAATCTGTACATACCGAGAATCACAGGCGCGGTCACGGATGGATTGACGGATCACACACTGGACTGGAATGGCGTGAAGAGCTGTCTGCTGGCATTGCTTTTGCTGGGGCTGACCCTGGCCATCGGACGCTTCCTCTGGAGGTATTTTCTGTTTGGCTCCGCCAGAAAGATCGAGAGGGAGCTGCGCAACGATCTGTTTGCCCATCTGGAAGAGATGAGCGTGGACTATTTCAATGAGAACAAGACCGGCGACCTGATGACCCGCTTTACCAGCGATTTGAATGCCATCCGCATGGCCATCGGGATGGCGGTGATCTCCGCCTTTGACGCCACGGTGATGACTGTGATGGTCATCGGACAGATGATGGTGTATGTGAATGTGAAGCTGACGCTGCTGGCGCTGATCCCTATGGTGATCATCTGCGGAGGAACGATTTACTATGGCAAGATCATTCATGCCAGATATATGGAACGCCAGGAGGCAGTGTCCGATCTGACGGATTATGTACAGGAGAGCTTCTCGGGCATTCGGGTGATCAAGGCGTTTGTCAGAGAACAGGCTCAGCTGAAGGCCTTTACAAAGGCAAATGAGAATACCAGGGAGAAGAATCTGAGCCTGGTGCGTCTGCAGGCCGTGGTCATGCCTCTTCTGGAGGTGTTTATCGGCATCAGCAGCCTGGTGACCCTGATTTACGGCGGCTATCTGGCGATCGTGGGGGAGATTACGCTGGGGCGCTTTGTGGCTTTTCACCAGTATGTGAATATGCTGGTGTGGCCCATGCTGGCTTGTGGGGACGCGATCAATACCTTTGCCCAGGGCGGCGCGTCCATCAAGCGGGTGCAGGCCGTCATGGAGGAGGAGCCAGGGGTGAGAGATTTGTTCTCGAATCAGCCTCAGCCCTGTGAACAGCAGGACTCCGGCACGGAAAAGTCTGCTGCTCGAGCCAAGGAACGTCTGGCGGCGGATACAGGACGGCGCCAGGGGGCTTCGCTGACGGGACAGATCACGTTCTCCCATCTGACCTACACGCACAAGGGGGCGCTCCAACCGGATCTGCGGGACGTCTGCCTGGAGGTCCCCGCGGGCACTACGCTGGCTGTCATCGGGCGCACCGGCAGCGGCAAATCCACGCTGGTCAATCTGATGCTGCATCTGTACAACACAGAGCAGGGCATGATATTGCTGGACGGCAGAGATATTAACAGCATTCCGTTGAAGGAGCTACGGCGCCAGATTGCCTATGTGCCCCAGGATAATTTTCTGTTCTCTGACACGCTGAAGGCCAATATTGCCTTCGGCGTCGAGGGTCAGGACATGGAACAGATTATTGCCGCTACGAAAGCGGCATGCATTCATGACAGCATCATGGAATTTCCCGACCAGTATGATACGATGGTGGGGGAGAGGGGCGTGACCCTCTCCGGCGGGCAGAAGCAGCGCAGCTCCATTGCCAGGGCGTTAATGAAAGACGCCCCTATATTGATACTGGACGATGCGCTCTCCGCCGTGGATACGGACACGGAGGAGCAGCTGCTGCGGAACTTGCAGGAGAATCGCAGGGGCAAGACCACGATTCTGATCGCTCACCGCATCTCCACGATTCAGCATGCTGATGTGATTCTGGTGCTGGAGGACGGCAGGGCGGCGGAGGTGGGCGATCACGCTCAGCTCATGGAACAAAAGGGTATCTATTTCGAGATGTTTGAAAAGCAGCAGTTGGAGGCCGCCATGGGCGAGCAGAGGGCGGCGCTGCACCGAGAGTATCAGGACGAGCCCCATCCGTTCGCGGATGAGACCGCTGTTGATGTGCAACGGCTTCAGGAGGCCGCCAAGACAACGGGAAAGGAGGCAATGTAACATGCGCAGACTGTTGACTTATCTCAAGCCTCACAAATGGACGATGGCCATTGCCACAATTCTGGTGCTCTTTATCATCGTTGTGGAGCTGTATCGCCCCATCATCATCGGCGATGCCATCGACGACTATATCAACGGCTATTACCAGCCCTTTCAGGTGACGGCAGAAGGTGCAAAAGGGGCCGTGCCCTACGGGGACATCTGGCTGTCCAGAGTGGAGCGGCAGGATGGCCAGCTTCAGGACGGAACGAGCCATTATTATCAGCTTTTTCTCTATGAGGATCACTATTACATGGCCGAGGAATTGACCGCCGCGGAGAGTCAGGCTCTGGCCGAGGGCAGTGTCAGCCTGGTCAAAACCTATGTGGACGCGGGGGCCCCCCTCCTGGACAGGGAACAGCTCAAGGCGCTGCGCCACTATGATTTTACAGGGATTCTCTATGCTGCTGGGCTATATCTGCTCATGATGCTGCTGGGCTTTGGACTGAACGCAGTGGACACCTGGATGCTGCAGAAGATGGGGCAGAACATTATCTTTCGCATGAGGGAGCAGGTCTTTTCCCACATCCACAGCCTGTCCCTGAGCTTCTTCAACACGACTCCGGTGGGCAAGCTGGTGACTCGGGTCAGCAATGACACCGAGGCGGTGAATGAACTGTTTACTACGATTCTGGTGAGACTGTTTAAAAATATTGTAAAAATCCTGGGCTATGCGGTGGTGATGCTGTCTATCAGCGTGCGGATGACGCTGGTATCCTTTGTGCTGCTGCCAGTGGTGGGCGCGCTCACTTTTGTGTTTCGCTTCTATTCTCGGAAAGCCTACAAGATCACCCGCAACAAGATTACAGAGCTGAATACCTTTCTCTCCGAGCATATCTCCGGCATGAGACTGATTCAGGTGTTTGTTCGGGAGAAGGAAAAGTACGAGGAGTTTGAAAAGAAGTCTCAGGAGCTGTTTCGAGCCAATTGGCGGGAGGTTATGACTTTTGCGATCTTCCGTCCCAGTATTTACTTTTTGTCGATTGTCGCTATGGTGATCGTGATCGGCACTGGCAGCTACTCGGTGCTGGGAGGCAGTCTGTCTCTGGGAACTCTGTTTATATTTATCACCTATATCAGCTCTTTCTTCGAGCCTATTCAGGAGCTGGCGGAGCAGTTTGGCACGCTGCAATCCTCCCTGGCTTCCGCGGAGAAGGTCTTCTCGATATTGGACGAGGAGCCGCAGATCGTGAACGCTTCCAAGCCCACAGAGGTGGACATCAAGGGGCGTATTGAGTTCAGGCATGTATGGTTTGCCTATGAGAAAGAGGACTACATCTTAAAGGATGTGAGCTTTGTGATTCATCCGGGGGAGAAGGTGGCCTTTGTGGGCGCTACCGGGGCGGGAAAGACCTCCATTCTGAACCTGATCGGCAGATATTTTGATATTCAAAAGGGAGAGATTCTGATAGACGGCGTCAGCATCAAGGAAATCGATAAGGCGGAGCTGCGCGGGGCTATCGGTCAGGTGCAGCAGGATGTGTTTCTGTTTACCGGCGATATCAAGGGGAATATCTCTCTTGACAACGAGGATATCAGTCGCGAGGACGTGATTCGCGCAGCGCGGACAGTTCACGCGGACACTTTTATCGAGAAGCTGCCCGGAACCTACGACGCGCCTGTGACGGAGCGGGGTAGCACATTGTCCGCAGGGCAGAGACAGCTGATCTCTTTTGCGCGCACTTTGGCCTACGAGCCTCGGATTTTGGTGTTGGATGAGGCCACGGCCAACATTGACACCGAGACGGAGAGCCTGATTACGCAGGCTCTGTCTGCGCTGATGAAGGATCGCACCACGATTATGGTGGCTCACCGCCTGTCCACGATTCAGCACGCGGACAAGATCATCGTCCTGCACCACGGCCGTATCCGAGAGTCGGGCAGCCATCAGGAGCTGCTGGCTCAGGGCGGGCTGTACAAGAAGCTATACGATCTGCAGCTGGTGCAGGAGTAAAGTATTTGACTGGTGCAGTATCGCGAGCAGGCTTGCGATATGCGGGGGATAGAAATGGATAAGTTAAGGCATGAAAAGCCAGGAAGTACGATATGATTGAGTATACAGGGGAACATTTCAATTTAGCTCAGATCTGTCGTTCAGGGCAGTGCTTTCGCATGAGTCCGATCGCGGATAACAGATACAGTGTGATCGCTGGGGGACGCTATCTGGAAGTGGAACAACAGGGACAAAGCTGTGTCTTTTACTGTGACCAGGCAGAATTTGAGGAATTCTGGGAGGAATATTTTGATCTGAAGGCAGATTATGCCGCCTATATGGGAAAGATTGCTGCGGGTGATATCTATCTGAAAAATGCGGCGGAATATGGCGCGGGAATTCGGATACTGCGGCAGGATTTGTGGGAGATGATAGTCTCCTTCCTCATCTCTCAGCAAAACAATATCGCGCGGATTCGCAGATGTATAGAAAATATTTGCAGGGCTTATGGGGAGAGGCTGGAAAACTTCCGCGGGGAGGAGTATTATGCCTTTCCTACGCCCCAGGCTCTGGCGGGTCTCCCAGAGGATGGGCTGATGGCGTGTAACCTGGGCTACCGCAGCAAATATGTGGTGCGCGCTGCCAGAGCTGTGGTGGAGGGAGTCTGCGACCTGCAGGCAATTCGTAAGCTCTCCTATCCGGAGGCCAGGGAGGAGCTGCTGAGGCTATACGGCGTGGGTGGAAAAGTGGCGGATTGTATCTGTCTGTTTGCGCTGCACCACCTGGAGGCATTTCCGGTGGATACCCATATAAGGCAGGCCATAGAGACTCACTATGGGCAGGGCTTTCCCATGAAGCGATATGAGGGCTGCCAGGGGGTACTGCAACAGTACATATTCTATTATGAACTGGCTGGAGGAAGATAACAGGTAAATACAAATAAAAAGGGATTGACAAGCTCTGCGTAATGTTCTATACTGGCGTTACAACGGATAGAGAAAACAGTAGATTCGCACCTGTGGGTGTGGAATCTATGTTTTCTCTTTTTTGTTTACAAAAAATGTAAGAGCGCAGAGAAAGGAGAAAAATGATGAAAGAACAGACATTGAGAAACATTTTCAGGCATCTGCCGACAGAACAGGAGTTGCTGGACAGGATCGAGGAGAGAGAAGATTTAGGTGAACTATTTGAATCGTGGAGCGTGGAACAACAGCAGGAATATCTGGGGAGATGTACCGGTCAAAAAGGATTCAATGTTCTGTATGACGCATATTTCAAGGAGGTAATGAATCCCGAATATGATCCGTCACGGCTGGAATCCTTTTTGGAGGTAGTTATAGGCGAAAAAGTGCGGATTTTAAAGGTTTTGCCCAATGACAGCGTGCGTCTGGAGGATGAGAACTCCTTGCTGGTGACGGACATCGTGGTGGAGCTTGCGGACGGTTCGATAGCCAATATCGAGGTGCAGAAGATCGGTAACAGATTCACGGGTCCACGCTGTTCCTGCTATCTGTCAGATATGATGCTGCGGCAGTACAAGAGGATTCGAGCCAGAAAGAAAAAGGGATTCTCGTATGGAGATATCAAAAAGGTGTACCTGATTGTGCTTTATGAAAATAGTCCGAAAGCCTTACGGAATATGCCGGATACCTATCTGCATCGGGCCAGGCATGTGTTTGATACGGGACTGGATATGGATTTGTTGCAGAGATGTGTCCTGGTTTCTCTTGACATTTTCCAGGAAACCATGCAAAATAAACCTATCAGGACACTGCTGGAGGCATGGCTGACGTTTTTGGGTGAGGATGATCCGCAGCGCCTGACGGAACTGTTCAGGGCGTTTCCACAGTTTATCGCAATGTATGAGACGCTGTACCGCATGTACAAGGACATGGTGAATGCGATGGGATTCTTTTCAGAAGAGTTGCGGATAATGGATCGAAATATGGTCAAGTATATGATCGACGAGATGGATGATGAGATCAAGCGCCTGGAGGGAGTGAAGAGCCAGCTGGAGGGAGAGAAGAGTCGTCTGGAGGGAGAGAATCTTCAGTTGGAGGAGGTAAAGAGTCGTCTGGAGGGAGAGAATCTTCAGTTGGAGGAAGTAAAGAGTCAGATGGAAGAAAAGAATCTTCAGATGGAAAAACAGAATATTCAATATCAGGCTGAAATTCAAAGACTATCAGAAGAATTAAACCGGCTCAAGGCCAGTCAGCAGTGAGCATTGTAAGGAGCCTGAAGGGGAGGTACATATGACAAAAAAGCAACGGGCGCTGGCGATCATCGAAAGACTCAAAGAGGAATATCCCCAGGCGCAGTGTTCTCTGGATTACGATCAGGCGTGGAAGCTGCTGGTCAGTGTGCGGCTGGCGGCGCAGTGTACGGACGCCAGAGTCAATGTGGTGGTGGAAAAGCTATATGAAAAATTCCCTGATGTGGAGGCGCTGGCGCAGGCTCCTGTGGAGGAGATCGAGAAGATCGTACATCCCTGCGGCCTGGGGAACAGCAAGGCCAGGGATATCAGCGCCTGTATGAAAATGCTGCATGATAAATACGGCGGCATGGTGCCGGATGATTTTGACAAGCTGCTGGCTCTGCCGGGTGTGGGCAGAAAGAGCGCCAATCTGATCATGGGGGATGTGTTCGGCAAGCCTGCCATCGTCACGGATACCCACTGCATCCGTCTGGTGAACCGTATGGGACTGGTGGACGGTATCAAAGAGCCCGCCAAGGTGGAAAGGGAGCTGTGGAAGATCATACCGCCCGAGGAGGGCAGCGATTTCTGCCACAGGCTGGTAAACCATGGGCGGGATATATGCACCGCCCGCACCAAACCCTGTTGTGACAGATGCTGCCTGCAGGATATCTGTAAAAAGGCAGGGGTATAAGGTTTATTTTACGCAGAATCCGAAATAGCCCTTTTGCTCTATGTTGAACAACAGACTGTAAGGGGGATACTCCTTATCAAAGCTCCTTACCAACTGCTCAAAGGTGAGCATATCCACCTTTTGCAGCTGATATTTATTGGTCAGCTCAAAGTGACTGCTGACACAGTCCATAAATTTCTGCGAGATGGATTTGATGGCATAGACCACCGTCTTGTCAATGCGGATGACCTGCTTGCCAAGCATACTGCTGAGTACCCGAAGGATCATATTCTCCTCATAGAGGAAAAAGACCTGTAGCGGTTTACCGTCCTGATCGCGGTAACTCAAGCGGTAACAGAGGGCTGTACCGGCGGAGAAGTCTTCTCCGCTATAATGCTGACTTACCAGCTCTGCCCGTACCCGGTAGAGCTGCAGCAGGGCTTGACAGACAGCTTTTTCCAGAGATTTCAACTCGTCGTCTGACTTGTTATGTATCCATTTATTGGAGGTCTTGCCAGCGATGGCTCGGTCCTCTATCATAATATGACCGTTCAGCCAGCCCACGCAGATTCCAAGAAAATGGTGAACCGACTCTCGGGAATAATTTTCCTCTTCCAGTTCTCGCTCCAGAGCGGGCAGAGTATTGTCCCGCATATTATCGTGCAGACGTTTGTGCATGGCATAGCCTTCGTAGCCGATGGCCTGCATGTAGTCCTCCTCATCCGCGAAATGCTTCAGAGTATAGCTCTTCAGATATTTCACGCCCTCCCGACATGCGTGTTGCTGTTTGGATTCATCTTCGTTGAGGTCGAGTAGCTTGTCTATAATGGAAAAAAGTCGGCGATGCTGTCTGTCAATGTTCTCCACGCCGATATTGAATCGGTCATGCCACTGTACCATGCTCAATGTAAGGACTTCCTTTCTGCGCCTGCGGTTTTCTTCTTTTAATTTATCATATTTTTCTCCAATGCACAACAATAACTATCTTGATAACTCTTGTCACAAAATATTTGAAAAAGGGATTGACTCTCCCCTTAGGTCAGAATATAAACTAATTACAGATTCGAATCTATCATCGCGAAGGAGGTATGAAAGGATGCTGCAGATCGGAGAATTTTCAAGGATATGCCAGGTCAGTGTCAAGACGCTGCATCACTATGACAAGATCGGTTTGTTGGCTCCTGCGCAGGTAGACCAGTTGACGGGCTACCGCTATTATGAGACAGAGCAGATCGACAGGATGAACTATATCCAGCGTCTGAAGCGTTACGGTTATTCGTTGGAAGAGATCCAGCGCCTGATTACCGTTTCGGATAAAAAGGAACTCGCGGGCGAGTTGAGAAGGCAAAAGGAAAAACTGAAGTATGAGCAGCAGGAGATGGCTATCATCCTGAACGAGCTTCAGACACATATTTCTGTATTTGAAAGGACAGGTGACATTATGACTTATCAGAAGGGTTATTCCGTTGAAATCAAGAAATCTCCGCAGATCAATGTTTTGGCGGTCAGGGCTCAGATGGGAGTGGATGAATTTGGCAAGTATTACGGAACACTGTATGAGCGCGTGCCGAAGGAGCAGGTTACGCCCACCGGAGTCACTGGTGCCAGATATCACGATGAGGAATTCAACCATGAATCTTCGGACGTAGAGGTATTTATCGGTATCCGTGAAAAAGAAAAGGCGGATGCGGTTATGGAGTCCTGCGAGTGCGCGATGACTGTACATCGCGGCGGATACTCCACGCTTTCCGAGGCCTACGGCGCAGTCGTATCGTGGATCATCGAGAACGGCTATGAGCATGTGGGAGCGCCGTTTGAACTGTATATCAAGACGCAGTTTGACTCCCTTTCGCCAGAGGACTGGGAGACGGAGGTGTATTTCCCGATTCGAAAGAAATAACAGAATGTATTCTCGCGTAAGATGCCCGCTCATCGACCTTTGCCGATGGGCGGGTGTTCTTGCTTTGTCTTGACATTTGCAGGCAAACCATGCAAAATAAATCTGTACGGAATGTTACTTAAAGGAATTTGACCAGTTGGGGGCTGATATGAGATTTGTGGCAATGTTGATTGCGAGTAAAAATATCAGGGAATAGCCACAAGTCCAGAAATAAGATATATGTTTTTTCCCATAGATTTTTTTCCTGATATATGATTCGTGGGTATATTTTACGACAGGAGTTGTGGCGGTATGTTCGGTAGAAGAGACATATCTTGCAGTAGTGGGCCCGTATTATATAGTTGCAATGCTTATCAAAATAAAGGAAGCGGATAACTTTGATAAAGGAAAGATATGTGATTATGGTATCATGATTTGAAAAAGGCGGGAAATGCTTGATTTTAGGGCATTTCCCGCCTTTCTTGTTACTAATTTGTTACTTGTTCAGTGCTGAAAACATTATTTTAACAGTTCAATGGTGTCCCGCAACTGTTCAATGGTCTTGTGGTTATAGACCCGGTTGCCGACATCCTTTGACTTGTGACCCATCAGCATATCAATACACTTTCTGTTGCCCCCGGCATTGTCAAGCATAGTTTCAAAAGTGTGCCTTGCTTCATGCGGGGTCTTATCTGCTTCAATCTTGGTCATGACTTCTTTCCAAAATGTGTAATATTGGGTTTGTGAAATTTTCCTTCCCTGATAGGTGAACAAGTATTTGTTGCCTTGGTCAACCAATGACTGCACCAGTGGTCTGATGCGGGTATGCACCGGGACAATTCTGCCCTTGCCGGATGCTGACTTGATACCGCCTTGAAATGACCAGTCTTGGGTGTTCACCTGTTCTGTTTTCATGTTCAGCAGTTCAGTCAAGCGGAATCCTGTATATAAGTAAATCAGTACAGTGTTGACCCATTCATCAGACTGTATTTCCCAAAGAGCATCAACCTGTTCAGCGGTGAATGGTTGCCGGGTAGTATCAGGAATGGGCGGGGCGGTTGTGATGGTTGAATACATCTTGTCAATTATATCCAGTTCAAAGGCAAAGCGGTCAAGATGACCCCACAGGTTTTTTATTGCCCCTTGGGTGGAGTACCCACACCCACAGTTGTCAATGCAATCTTGCATCTGATATGCCCTGATTGAACGGTATTTCAGACCATAGTATTTTGAACAATGCCTGAATGCAGACTTCAATGAACTTTGCAAGGAAGTCCCAAGTTTTGGCAGCTTCACCTTTGACCATTGCTGATACAGTTCCACAAGGGTCACTTTATCCCGCTTCACATTCCAAGGGTTATTGTTATATTGTGCCAACAGAATATAAGCCTGTTCTTCTGTTTCAGCATATCCCACAGGGGTCTGCCTTGCATTGGCATCTGCATCATAGATTGTCACCTTGACCACATAGGGTCTTGACCTGTTCCCTTTCAGCTTGGTCACACATCCGTAACCGTTGGGGTTGCGTTTTCTCATAGTCTTTCATTCCTTCCTGATTGAAATTTCAAGGAAAGAATGATACAATATACTTGCATAGCACTTATATCATCCTATTCCTTGATATAGTGTTACAGAACCCTGACCGCTGCAACGGTTGGGGTTCAATTTTATGTTCAGTTACAGTTTGGCTATATACTTTTTCCAACAAGGTATATTTGCAATGAAGTCTGCAATAGTTCCTTCAATGGTTTTGGATGACTGCCCTTTTAATATCTGCATCCAATGTGATCTTCCTTGAAGTTTAATTTTCCCTACTGGATAAGTACCATACTGAACAGACAAAACACCATTAGACATCCTGATCAAGTGAATGTGTTTATTTTCCTGTTCAGACAATTCAGCAAACAGTTCATTGAAAAACTGTTCTTCCAATTCATTGATGGCATAATCCTTTGCGGTGGTGCAATTCTTTGATATGCGGTAGTTCAATTCTCTTTCACCTGTCCTTTCTGTATTGGTATCACTGGTAGCGGTTGCAGTATCGGTTGAAAATCCTTTGATTTCCTTGCGGTAACACTTGGTAACGGTAAAATCATCATTCTTTAATATTTGTTGCTTATATGAGCGTTATATAAAAGAATAGAAGTATAAAAATATAAGTAAAAGAATTATAACCGTTACCCGCTACTGCTGATACTATGTAAAATCCACCACAATGATATTCCCTATGCGTTCAATAATTCTTTTTTCTTTTTCTGATATTCAGGTTGTGTTGCAATGTATTCTGCATATTTCAGAATAGCTTTTTGACCATCTGCATTTAGTTTAGTGAATATCTGAACAAGTTCATTCTGTTCATTGGTCAGCACTGGTTCAGGTTCAGGTGCAACAATGATCTTTGAATCTGAAAACATGAGTTCACAAGGGGAAATCTCAAATAGTTCAGCCATTTTTAGAATGTTACTTCTTTTGATGTTTTCCACATTCCCCTTTTCCCATTTCATGACAGCAGCTTTTTTGACAGGACTTGGAAGTTTTGCACCAAGTTCTTCTTGCGTAAGTCCCAGTTTTTCCCGGTGGTACTTGATTTTGTCACCCATAGTCATATAAGAACCCCATCCTTTCTATAACAAGTATCTTGATTTTACCACAAAATCGGTACAAAATCCAGTTTTTAGAAAAAGTATCTTAAAAATTAAAAAAAGGTGTTGACATACGAAAAAAAGTTTGGTATAGTAGCAGTATCTTCACAAGATACTTACAAAGAAACCGTTGCAGCGGTTGGAAAAATCAAGGAATAGGATGGTATAAGGATATGATGAAACAGGAATTTGAACGGTTGGCAAAAATCGAAGTCACAGAAGAAACCTATACAAAGGTGATTGAACCCATGTATTCAGCAACAGACCTTTCCAAAATGGATTTTATAAAGCTGCTGAACCTGAAAGCACTCCAAGCACCAAAAGTCGTGGAAAAGACAATCAAGAAGATGGCGGTTCGTGACAGAAGTGGATTCAGGAAAACACCAAACGGATGTTATTACCACATTGAATATGTTGAACTGGTGGATGTAGACATCAGGACAGGGAAATTCATTGTGAAGCCTTTGGAAGATGAAGATTTCCGAAAACTCATAGAAGAAGGACATGATCTGAACCTTAGCACTGATTTTGATTTTGACTATATCCAGTGCTTAGACACAAAGAAAAAGCCTGTTACACTGGCAGCATAAGACAGACACCCACCCCGGCGGGTCAAAGCCGGGGAGAAAGAAGGGATAATGTCAAAAGTTCAGGAAGTAAAGAAAGCTATGGTTGCCCTTGGTTATCCAAAGACAGAACACATTGAACTGGAAAGACTGGATGACAGCAGAAGCAAGGTAATATATGACGGTCACTTCATTATTGGCATATATGACTTTAACCGTCACACATTCGTTGATTAGAAAGGTGGTATGAACATGACATTGGAAAAGATTTATGAAATGGGACTGATTAAGGATGACACAGAAATATTTGTTCGTCAGGGTGAAAGGTTCAAGGTGCTTGCACATGGCAACTGGTATCAGGATGATGTACTGAACTATATGCACCATGATGTTGAATCCTTCACATGGGAAGATGACAACAAACTTTATGTTGACATCAAGGAAACACAGGGGGTATAAATCCCCCGCTGTAATGCAGCTTCCCAACCATCCAAGGGAACAGGTCACAAGCCCTGATAAATGCAGAGTGGCAGCGAACTGAAACGCTTAATAATAAAACACCCACATAATTAACCGGGTTCAGAACAGGGTAGCCGGAAGGTGTGGCACTCCATCCAGTGTCAGGCGGTCATGTGAAGCACCTAACGAATGAAACCGCCTTTTAGAAAATAGTTGCAGTTCTTTCAAAAGATTGTCTATTGTGTGTTGGTCAACAGGTTTTGTTCATTTTTAAGGTGAAAATGTTCAGCGGTTCAGGGAAAGCAACGCTTGAAAAATTCCCTTGTCGGTCAACAGGATTGCAGATTTTAATGTGAAATCTGATAAAGGAAAGACACCCCTGACTGCATCAAGGTGTGCTGACAATAGACAACTTTTTGAAAGAACTGCAAAGAAAGGGAAGGTGACTTGTGGCAAAACAGAAAATATTGACAGCGTTCATTGAACAGGTTGTTCAGCTTGAAAATGAATCAGATTTTCAACAGTATTTGAATTTCCTGAAAGCGGGAAAGACCCTGTACCACATCAGAGATACTAAAAGGGATGCAGCGGGCAAGGTCTATGTGACCATAAGGAAGCAGTACAACAACAATGTATTCCCGGATGCAGAACAGAAAGAAGGTGAGAATGGATGAACAAAAACCTGTTAAGAAGCATCATGGTATTGCATGGTGACAACGACACAACACTTGCAGAGTTCCTTTTGATTTCAAGATCAAGGTTTTCTGCAAAAATCAATGAAACAGGCGGGGCAGAATTTACCAAAAGGGAAATTACAAGAATTAGAGAAAAGTATGAATTGACCGGGGAACAGGTCATTGACATTTTTTTTGCCCCAAAAGTATCTTGATAAGATACTACAAAATGTTTGAAAGGATAGGTGAACAAAATGAAATTCAGCGAAAAGTTGAAAAGTGCTATGCAGCAGTTGGGAATCAATCAGGCAAAGGTGGTCAGCCTGACCGGGAAAAGCAAGGGGTCAATCAGTCAGTACCTTTCCGGGAAGCAGACACCATCAGCGGATGTTCAGCGTGACATTGCAGTGTCACTTGGACTTGCCCCGGACTTCTTTGAACAGGAAGAAAGCAAAGCGGTCATCATGAAACCGTCAGAAACAGGGAAGATTGAAAGGCTTTTGCCGGAAGAAGTTGCACCCCTTCTTGGGATGGATAAGGGAACGGTCAGGAAAGGATTGCAGCAAGGGGTTTTCCCTTGGGGGTATGGAATCCACACTTCTGAAAATCGTTGGTCATACTTCATCAACAAGAAGCGGTTTGAGGAAATCGAAGGTGTGACGGTTTAGGAAAGGGGTGAACATATGCCAAAGATTCAATACAAGGAAATCAACTTTCAGAAGAAAAGCCTTGACCTGATTGAATTGGTGAATCAGGTTGTGGATGAATATTCTGCACAGGGGTATGAACTGACCCTTAGACAAGCCTACTATCAGTTAGTTGCAAGGGGTTACATCCCCAACAATGAACGCAGCTATAAGAACATAGGCAACCTTATCAATGACGGCAGACTTGCCGGACTGATTGACTGGAACAGCATCACAGACAGAACCCGCAATCTTAGGGGCAACAGCCATTGGCACACCCCGGCAGATGTGATTGCATCCGCAAGGTACTCATACCTTCTTGATAAGTGGATGGGTCAACCGAATTATGTTGAAGTGTGGGTTGAAAAGGATGCACTGGTTGACATTGTTGGTCAGGTTTGCAGACCGCTTGACACACCACATTTTTCTTGCCGGGGTTACACTTCACAGTCAGAAATGTGGAGTGCTGCACAGCGTTTCATCCGGCAGAGTGACCGGGAAAAAAGAATCATCATCCACTTGGGCGACCATGACCCAAGCGGTATTGACATGACAAGGGACATTCAGGAACGGTTGGAAATGTTCGGTGCTGATGTGTATGTGAAGCGGGTGGCACTGACCATGAATCAGATTCAGACATACAACCCGCCACCCAACCCGGCAAAGATAACGGACAGCAGAGCATCCAAGTATATTGACCAGTTCGGTGATGAATCGTGGGAACTGGATGCCCTTGAACCGAAGGTCATCACTAACCTGATAAATCAGGAAGTCACAAAGTACCGGGATGATGAAATATATCAGGCAGTGTGTGACAAAGAGAGGAAGGAAAAAGAAGAACTGAAAATGTTGGAACGCAACTATGACAGGGCGGTTGCCTACTTGGAAAGTGAGGATTGAAGAAATGGGAGAAGTCAAAGGGTACAAGGTTTTCAATAAAGACTGGACTTGCAGAGGTTTTCAGTACACTTGCCCCGGAGTTTTTGAAGAAGATGTCAAGCCTATGGTGTGTGACCGGGGATTTCACTTTTGTGAAAAGCTGTCTGACTGTTTTGAGTATTACAGGTTTAACCCTGAAAACAAGGTTGCAGAAGTCATTGCCCTTGGTGAAGTGGATTCTGATGGCAAAAAGTCCTGTACCAACAAGATTCAGATTGTGCGGGAAATCACTTGGGATGAAGTCTTGCGGATTGTGAACGAAGGAAAAGATTGCACAGGCATCTGCAACACCGGGAACAGGAACACCGGGGACTGGAACACCGGGAACAGGAACACCGGGAACAGGAACACCGGGAACAGGAACACCGGGAACAGGAACACCGGGGACTGCAACACCGGGGACTGGAACACCGGGAACAGGAACACCGGGGACTGCAACACCGGGAACAGGAACACCGGGAACAGGAACACCGGGGACTGGAACACCGGGAACAGGAACACCGGGGACTGCAACACCGGGAACAGGAACACCGGGAACAGGAACACCGGGGACTGGAACACCGGGAACAGGAACACCGGGGACTGCAACACCGGGGACTGGAACACCGGGGACTGCAACACCGGGAACAGGAACACCGGGGACTGCAACACCGGGGACTGGAACAAGTCATCTTTCAATAATGGGTGTTTCATGACAGAAGAACCTAAAATCAGTATGTTCAACAAACCTTCTGACTGGTCATACAGGGATTGGCTGAACAGTGATGCCCGGTATCTTCTGAACCAGATACCAAAGAATGTTGTGGAGTGGATATATACAGAGGATATGACGGATGAAGAAAAGGCAGAGCATCCGACACATGAAACAACAGGCGGGTATTTGAAGGTACTGGATGAATCTGAATGTGGTCAGTTATGGTGGGGCAGCTTGACAGACCGACAAAAGGACATCATCAAGGCATTGCCGAATTTTGACCCTGAAATATTTGAACAGTGTACTGGTATCAGGGTAGATGAATGAACCTGTATTCATGCCCCATCAGAATCAGGCACTTGACCTGACGGAATCATTCAACAGGTGTGCATATTACCTTGATATGGGACTTGGCAAGACCTTTGTGGGTGCAGAAAAGATGTGGCGGTTGAACAATGCAGTGAACCTTGTCATATGCCAAAAATCCAAGATTGATGACTGGGCTGCACACTTCAAAGAATTTTATCCTGAATACCATGTTTTGAACTTGACCAAGAAAAGTGAAGCGGTCACTTTCAGGAATGAACTGGCAACAATGGAAATGTACCATTCATCTGACCTGATAGGCATTGTGAACTATGAAACAGCATTCAGGCGGGATTGGCTGCTGAAACTGCAAAACTTCACCCTTCTACTGGATGAATCAAGCCTTATCAGCAACGAAACAGCAAAGCGGTCAAAGTTTGTCCTGAAAATGAACCCTGAAAGTGTGGTGCTGCTGTCCGGGACACCAACAGCCGGGAAATATGAAAGGTTGTGGTCACAGTTGCGGTTGCTTGGTTGGGACATATCCAAGGAAACCTTTTGGAAGTCCTATGTTGAAACACAGTGGGTTGAAGAAGGGGATTTCAAGCATGAAGTCATTGTTGGGTATAAACACACTGAACACCTAAAAAAAAGGCTTGCTGAACATGGTGCTATCTTCATGAAAACAAGTGATGTTGTGGACTTGCCTGAACAGATTGAACAGAAAATTTTTATGAAACCTACCAAGGCATACCAGTATTTCATGAAACACAGTTACATCATGCTTGACACTTTGAACTGTACCCCTTTCCATGATGATTCTGATTTTTATGGCAAGGATGTCACACCAAGGGTTGAACTGGTTGGTGACAACAGCCTGACCAAGACCCTGTATGCAAGGCAGCTATGCGGGCAGTACCACAAGGAAAAACTGGAAGCATTCAGGGACTTGCTGCAATCCACTGATGACAGGCTGATTGTTTTCTATAACTTCACTGCTGAATACCTTGAACTGGTCAAGATAGCGGATGAACTGGGGAAACCACAGTCAATAGTGAACGGTAAGCAGAAACAGTTATTGAACTATGAGAATTGCAGCAATTCAGTCACCTTCATCCAGTATCAGGCGGGGGCAATGGGCGGGAACTACCAAAAGGCAAATAAGGTTGTATATTTCACCTTGCCCCTTGGGAAAGGTTCATGTGACCTTTGGGAACAGTCAAAAAAGCGTGTTCACCGTATCGGTCAGGACAAGACCTGTTTCTATTACTACTTACTGGTGAAGGGAAGCATAGAAGAAAGAAACCTTGAAGCATTGAAGGTTGGAAAGGATTTGACAGATGAATTATTCAAAGAGTATTAAAAGGGCAGACATTGCAAGAAGGGTCATCCTGTCATGGTGCGTGGTTGCAGTTGTCTTTCTGCTGATAGGCGGTGTGTCAGGATATGCCCTGAAAACTCATATAACCGCCAAACAGGGCGGTCAAGACGAAAAGCAGACAAATATACAGGCAGAGGGTAAAACCCTTGTATATGGGGCATATGATGACCGCACATTCACACAGGAAATACCGCTTGACTGGGATGCGGGGGATTTGGATTTTGTACCGCTGCAATGCAGTATGCCACAGGAAGAACAGGAATTTTTGTTCTACCTATGCAGCGGGTACAACATAGACTTCTGCCTTGTCATGGCAATGATACAGACGGAATCAAAGTTTGATGCAAGTGCGGTCAGTGCAACGGATGACTATGGACTGATGCAGATAAACCAAAACAACCATGACTGGCTGACAGAAACCCTTGGTGTGACAGACTACCTTGACCCATACCAAAATATGCGGGCGGGTTGCTACATACTTAGGAAACTGTTTGAACGGTATCAGGACACTGAACTTGTCCTTATGTGCTACAACATGGGGGAAAACGGTGCATCCCGGTTATGGGAGAATGGCATATATCACACTGACTACACTGAACAAGTGCTGAACTGTCAAAGACAGTATCAGGAACAGTTGGAAGGTGATTGAATGGGATGAAAGGGCAAGTGACCTGTAGGAATTGCTATAAATGCAACCACTGCATAGAAAGTTCAAGGGAATACCCTTGTAAATTCTTCAAAAAGAAAGAAGGTGAAAAGGCATGGCAGCAGAAAAGAACTTTGAAAACAGGGTCAAGACCTTCCTGAAGGACAGGGGTGCATGGGTCTTGAAATACTGGGGCGGTGCAGCTTACACAAAAAGCGGTGTCCCTGACCTGTTGGTGTGTTTCAGCGGTTGGTTCATTGGTATTGAACTGAAAGCACCAAGGGGAAAACCGTCAGACTTGCAGCTTTACCAGTTGCGGGAAATCGAAAAGGCGGGTGGTGTTGGAATCCTGTTATATCCAAAGGACTTTGAGGACTTCAAGAAGTTCATAGGGGATTTGGAAAAGGGTGAACTTCCCATCACACTTCAAGGTGTTTATCCATTCCTGACTGAATGGAATCACATAAAAAATTAAGAGTAAAGGAGATCAAACAATGGCACCAAGAAAAAAAGCAGAGGTTCAGGAAACTGAACAGGCAAAGGAACAGGCAGCAGCAAAGGCACAGAATGCCCCGGCAGTGGATTTCAAGAAAATCATCACAGACGCATTGACCAAGACAGGGCGGGAAGGTATTGCAGACTTGCTTGCCTATATGGATGAAGCCGGGTTTTTCACAGCACCCGCATCAGGTGGCAATCATTCCCATGCAGAAGGTGGTCTTGCAGAGCATTCAGTCAATGTCATGACCGTTGCTGAAAAGATGGGTGTTGCACTGTTCGGCGGTGCGGGGTACAACGAGATTCAGGACAGTGTTGTTATTGCTGCACTGCTGCACGATTTAGGCAAGTGTGGGGACTATGGCAAGAAGATGTATGTTGAGAACATCCTGAAGTCCGGGAAACAGTCAGAAGCAAAGCCTTGGAAGCGTAACCCGGAACTGTTACCGCTTGACCATGCAACCCGGTCAATCAAACTGGCAACCCTTTTCATTGACCTGACCGAAGAAGAAGAATTTGCCATCAGATACCATGATGGTCTGTATGAAACCGCAAACTATGGGGTCAAGGGTCATGAAACAAAGCTGTATATGCTGCTGCACTGGGCTGATATGTGGTCAAGCCGGGTGTTGGAAGGTGACACAGGGGAAAGCGGTGAAGAATGATGCCAACCATCATTTATATACCAAAGGACACTTCCTATCTGGCAGAGTTTATCAATGATTTCCTGAAAGTCTATAATACAGTGGGTATTCAGGTTACAAGTGATTGCTATGTCATGAAGTTGGAACAGCCTTTAGCAGAACCGAAACAGCAGCTTGGAATGTGAGGTGAAGAATAGTGGAAAGGGACTATTTGGAATGGATAAACCGGGCATACAGGACACTGGTTGACAATCAGGAAGTTCCCAAGATGGAACTGAAAACCCCTGACGGTGGCAAGATTTCAGTGTATCGTGTGGCTGATGTTATCAGGTGTGACATAAAGAGAGAGGAAACCAAAAGAAAGTGAGGTATAAAACATGGTACAGATGGTCTTAATTATGGGCGAATCCGGGACTGGAAAAAGTACCAGTATGCGGAATTGTGACCCGGCAACAACAGCGGTTGTGAACCCGGTGGGGAAACCCTTGCCTTTCAAGGGCAAATATGAAATGCTCAACAGCGTGACGGAATCCCGCAAAATCACCAAGTTCATGAAGGAACAGGCAGCAGCCGGGAAGAAGCTGCTTGTGGTGGATGACTTCCAGTATATCCTTTCTGTTCCCTACATGAACAGGATCAAGGAAGCCGGATGGGACAAGTGGAATGACTTTGGTGCAAACTACTTTGAGATAATCGAAGTATGCAAGGAACTCCCGGATGATGTGGTTGTGGCTTATATGACCCACACAGAAACCCTTGAAAGCGGTGTGACCACAATCAAGCTGATAGGGAAGTTGTTGCGGGAGAAGATCACCATTGAGGGACTTTTCACAATCGTTCTCAGGACTGGTGTGAACGAAGGGAAATATTACTTCTACACACAGAACAGTGGGAAGGACACAGTGAAGTCACCTATGGGGATGTTCCCGGCATATGCCATTGACAATGACCTGAACTATGTGGCTGACAAGGTTCGCAACTTCTATGAAGTGGGTGAGTACAAGACGGATGCTGAAATGGGTCAGGCAGATGCAGCGGTTGCAAGTGATCTTGAAAAGCCGGACAGCCGGGGCAGAAGGGCAAGGGGTGGAAGAAGTACCGCAAACGCTGAACAGGCAGAACAGCCGAAGGAAGAAGCACCGAAGTCAGGAAGGGCATCCCGCAAGACACATGATGAAGTGGTGGCTGAAAACAATCAGAAGATTGCTGACCACATGGCAGCGGTTGATGAAGCCATTGACAAGGCAACAGGCGGTGCGGAAGAAATACCTTTTGATGAAGCGTGTGCTATTGCTGACACAGTACCAAAGCCTGAACTGGAAACACCCCCAAGACGGACACGCAAGGAAAGGGTTGCAAAGGCTGAACAGAATGAACAGCCTGAAAATTCCCCGAATGTGCTTGCACAGGATATGTATTTCTACATTGAAGCAACTGACAACTATGTTATGAAGCACAAAGGGGATGTTGCCCCGGAAGGTGGAAAGGTCATCAGCAAGGAAGAATTTGGCGAGGGTGTGAAAAGGCTTGCACAGGCAGAAAACCCGGTCAAGGATGCAATGAACCCGCCTGAACAGTACCCGGTTGGTGCTACTGGGAGAAGAACCCGCAGAACAAGACAGTAAAAGAAAGGGAAAGGTGAATTAAAATGGCTATTGATTACACCAAGTTTGAACAGAATGTTGATTTGACAGCGTTGCAGAAGGATGTGCAGAACGCAAAGGACACCGAATTTGAGGATGTGCCGGATGGCACATACATTGTCAGCATTGACAAGATGGAGATCAAGGAAACCAAGGCGGGCGATAAGCTGATGTTTGCGGTCACAGCGAAAATCAAGGAAGGTGAGTTCAAGGGCAGACTGCTTTTCTTCAACCGGGTCATTTCCGGCAACACTTCACCGAAGTGGACTGATGCACAGGCAATCAAGTCTGTCATCACATGGGTGAACAAGCTGCTTGCACCGGGGGAAGCACCTGTTGATTTTGTGAACTATGCGGATTTTGATGCACAGATTCTTGATGTGTTCCAGTCGGTCAAGGACACCATTGAGATTGAAATGGAGTGGAAAGCAAAGAACTTCAACCCCATGCACTTTGAGGAAGATAATGTATATGAAGTGTAAAAAAATTTGAGTTGAAAGTATCTTGCAAAGATACTAAAATATTATCAGGGCGGTGGGGTGAGGATGTAAGGCATCCCCCCCCCCCACTGCTTTTTTTGAAAGGGTGAAGATAATGATATTTTATGACTTTGAGGTTTTCAAATATAACTGGTTGGCAGTTTTCGTTGATGTGACCCGCAGAAAGGAATATGTGATTATTGATAACCCTGATGAATTAAAAGCCTTATATGAAGCAAATAGCAAGGATATTTGGGTTGGTTTTAACAACAGGCACTATGATCAGTACATTCTTAAAAGTATTCTGTTGGGGATGAACCCAAAGGCAGTCAATGACTATATCATTGTTCAGAATGGCGAAGGTTGGCAGTATTCATCAGCGTTCAATAAAGTACCAATGATAAACTATGATGTCATGCCTAACCCGCCTATTGGATTGAAAACACTGGAAGGTTTTCTTGGTTCAAACATCAAGGAAACAGAAGTTCCTTTTAACATAGATAGACCGCTGACACAGAAAGAGATTGAACAGACGGTTTTTTATTGTAGGCATGATGTGGAAGAAACGGTCAAGGTATTTTTAGAAAAAATAGATGACTTCAACGCTATGCACGAAATAGTGAAAGCGTTCAATCTGCCTATGTCCTGTATAGGTGACAGTGAAGCAAGAATCACTGCAAAAGTGCTTGGGTGCAGCAAGCGGGAATTTAAGGATGAATTTGAATATACCTTCCTTCCTTGCATCCGGCTGAAAAAATATAAATTTGTACTGGACTGGTTTGCAACCGCTGCTGATGACTGCACCAAGGAAATGAAAGCAAAATATGCTGAATGCGTGGAGAAGCAGCAGAACGCAAAAACAGCCAAAGAGCGTGACAAGTGGATGAAAGAATCATGGAAGTATTTGGTAGATGATGGCTTTTGTTGGTCAAGGTACTTTTATAGTAGGTCATTGACCGTACCTGTTGCCGGAATACCGCACACTTTCGGTTTTGGGGGTCTGCATGGTGCAACCGCTGAACCGATTCACGCAACCGGGGCATTGTACCATGTTGATGTTACCAACTATTACCCTTCTTTCCTGATCGCACATGGTTTTGTGACAAGGGCAGCAACCAACAACAACTATGAACTGGTGTATAGCACAAGGAAGGAACTGAAAAAGAAACAGGTGGCAGCAGCAAAGACCGGGAACAGGAAGGAAGCAAAGGACTTCAAGAAAATGCAGTTGCCATATAAGAAAATGCTGAATGCCCTGTCAGGTGCTATGAAGGATAAGACCAACCCCGCATATGACCCAAGGAACAACAACATTATGTGCATCAATGGTCAGCTTCTTATGCTTGACCTGATTGAACACCTTGAAGCAATACCGGGGTTTGAACTGATTCAGTCCAACACTGACGGTCTGATTGTAAAAGTGCCGGATACGGATGAAGCCTTTGATATGTTGGATGATATTTGTTGGGAATGGGAATCAAGAATCAGCACCGACAAGTGCAGCATCCTGTTAGAGCTTGACAGCATAAAAGAAATCTATCAGAAGGATGTGAACAACTACCTTTGGGTGGATGCAGATGGGGGTGTTGAACGCATAGGGGCATATGTAAAGGAATTGTCTGTCATTGATAATGATTTACCCATACTGAACAAGGCACTGGTTGAATACATGGTACACAAGACCCCGGTGGAACAGACCATCAACCAGTGCAATGACCTGATGCAGTTCCAAAAGATTGTGAAGTTGTCAGACAACTACAAACTGGTGGAACATGAACACTGCACCCCAAGGGTTGTCACCACAGGGGTCAGGGTCAAAAAGACCCATTATGAGTATGACCAAACAATAAAGTACACATATAAGTCATACCGGGTCTTTGCTTCAAATGATATTCAGGATGGGCGAATCATGAGAAGTGGCGGGAAGCGTGGGAAGCCTGAAAAATTTGGGAACACACCTGACCACTGTTTCATCTTCAATGATTCAGTGGAAGGGGTTGGAGTACCGCAGAACCTTGACAGGCAATGGTATATAGATTTAGCAAACAAAAGGCTGAAACAGTTTGGCATCAGCACATGATGCCGGGAAAGGAAGGTGTAAGACATGATTTTTTTACCAGAGTTTGAAAACCGCATAATTATCATCAAGTATGGCAGTGGCAGCAGCACAGGCGAAATGAAAATAGTTGTTCAGCGGTTCATGGAAGAACAGACTGTTGCAAAAATAAAGAAGCTGCTGAACATTATCAGAACCAGTTACAAGCCGGATGATGAACAGGTCATTGCCGATTTCTGCAAGCAGTGGTTGTCACAGTATGAAGCTGAACAGAAGGTGCTTGCAAATAGTCATGTGGATGCAAAGGAAAAGGCAAGGCAGATTGAAATTGACATTGTATATAATCAGCGGGCAAGGGAGAGATACAAAAAGAACACTGAACCTTATAAACAGTACACTGAACTTTTGAAAACCAAAAGGAAAGCACTGTCTGATGTGAACAAAGCTGCCCGGTCATCCCTGACGGACTTCAACAGGAATCAGAGGGTCAAGGAAAAATATGAGAAGGTGTTAGAAATTATCAGTCAAGGGTAGGTGAACAGGTATGCAGCAGCTTTATAAAGGTTTTATTGAAACCAAGGGCAAGGCAGCAGTTGAAAAATTTAAGGGCAAGAGCAGCTTCAAGACCTATGAGGAAGTGAAAGACCTTGACGGTTTTGGGGGTGTGCTTGCTGATGATACTATCCTGATTGACATTGACGATTCTGAACAGTCTGAAATCATGATGAACATTGTAGAAGATCTGCAACTTGACTGTAAGGTGTACCAAACATCAAGGGGCAGACACTTCCTGTTCAAGAACACCAAGATAGCAAGGAACAGAACCCATGTGCCACTTGCAATAGGACTGACAGCAGACATAAAATGCGGTTCACGCACTTCCTATGAAGTCATCAAGATTGACGGTGAAGAAAGGTTTTGTGAATGGGACATTGAACCGGGCGGGGCATATCAGCAGCTTCCCAAGTGGATGTTCCCGGTCAAGGCAAATGTTGACTTCCTGAACATGGATGCCGGGGATGGTAGGAATGATGCACTGTTCACCTACATCCTGACCCTGACAGCGAATGATTTTGGCATGGAAGAAACAAGGGAAGCAATCAGAATACTGAACAGGTATGTGTTCAAAGAACCCCTTGGGGATGAAGAACTGGATGTTATCTTGCGGGATGAAGCCTTTCAAAAACCAGTGTTCTTCATGGGGTCAACTTTCCTTTTTGACAAGTTTGCAGTGTTCATGAAGAATCAGGCACACATTGTCAAAATCAATGGTCAGTTGCACATCTATCAGGAAGGTATCTATTCAAACGGATATAAACAGATTGAAGCTGAAATGATTCAGCATATACCAAACTTGCGGAAAACGCAAAGGAAGGAAGTGATTGAGTACATGGAACTGATTTGTGAAGAAAGGGTTCAGGCAGATGCCCGGTACATTGCATTTCTGAATGGCATACTGGATGTTGTCACACTGGAACTGCTGCCCTTTTCTTCTGAAATGGTCGTGACCAATAAAATACCTTGGAACTATAACCCGGATGCCTATAATGAACTGGCAGACAAGACCCTGAACAAATTATCATGTGGGGATGCGGTCATCAGGTCATTACTGGAAGAATGTATTGGTTACTGCTTTTACAGAAGGAACGAACTGGGGAAAGCGTTCATCCTGACAGGTGACAAGTCCAACGGTAAAAGCACATTCCTTGACTGCATCAAGGCGGTTTTGGGGGAACAGAACATTTCTGCCCTTGACTTGAAAGAACTGGGGGACAGGTTCACAACTTCAATGATGTTTGGGAAACTGGCGAACATTGGTGACGATATAGGGGATGACTTTCTGCAAGGGTCACAGGTCAGCATCTTCAAGAAGGTGGTCACTGGCAACAGGATAAAAGCAGAAAGAAAGGGTCAAGACCCTTTTGAGTTCAACCCATTCATCAAACTTTTGTTCAGTGCAAATGACATACCCCGGATGAAGGACAAAACCGGGGCGGTACTTAGGCGGTTGGTCATTATCCCATTCAATGCCACATTCACCAAGGATGACCCGGAATATAACCCATACATCAAGTATGATCTGATTCAACAGGAATCCATTGAATACCTGATACAGTTGGGTATTCAGGGATTGAAGCGGATTCTTGAAAACCAAGGATTCACAAAGTCTGAACAGGTTCAGCAACAGTTGGATGACTATGAAACGGAGAATAACCCTATTGTGGCATTTATTGCGGAAGTAGGTGCAGAAAGCATTGAAAACCAGTTGACCAGTGATGTGTTCAAGCGTTATCAGATTTTTTGTAATGATAACAACATGAATCCTATGTCAAACATAGTGTTCAGTAAGCAGATAAACAAGCGGTTAGGGTTCACAGTAGTTCAGCGTAAAATAAACAAGCGAAACTGTAAAATATTTGTAAAGGAAAATTTTTTGATCTAAAAGTATCTTGCAGAGATACAGGAAGGAAGTGGTGGAATTGAAGGTTGATATTTTCAACACAGATAAAAGATACAACATCATTTATGCTGACCCGCCTTGGTCATATCAGAACTGGTGTGATAAGAAGAACGGTGCAGCAAAGGCACATTATGAAACCATGACACAGGCTGACATTGAAGCACTGCCTGTTGACAGGATTGCAGACGAAAACTGCATCCTGTTCATGTGGGCGACATTCCCAAAGATTCAGGAAGCATTGAACACTATGAAAGCATGGGGTTTTGAGTATAAGACCATAGGGTTTTGTTGGGTCAAGCGGAATAAAAATGGCACTTGGTTCAAAGGCATAGGCTTTTATACAAAGTCAAATTGTGAAGTCTGCCTGATAGGTGTGAAGGGAACACCACCAAAAGTAACAGTACACCACAACATTTCACAGATGGTTGAAACAGTCCGGGAAGTACACAGCAAGAAGCCGAATATTGTCAGAGAAAAAATAGTTGAGTTCAGCGGGGATGTTCCAAGGATTGAACTTTTTGCAAGGCAGCACACAGAAGGTTGGGATGTTTGGGGCAATGAAACCGAAAAATTCAGACCCCGCAGAAAAAGAAGAATCAGGACTTGGGGGGGGGAATCTGTAAATGAGTATTTATTATATATGTTCCCGGTATCGTGGGAAGGACAAGGCAGAAGTTGACAAGCATATTCAGTATGCAAAGGACTTGACAAGGGAAGCACTTTTATATGGTCATTGTGCAGTGACACCGCACCTTTACATGACCGACTGCCTGAACGATTCAGACCCCGGATGAACGGATGCTTGGTTTAGAAGCTGCCCTTGAACTACTGGGAAAATGTGATGCAGTGGTGGTTGGTCAAAGGTATGGAATCAGTGAAGGGATGGCAGCGGAAATTGCACAGGCAAAGAAGCTGAACCTTCCTGTATTATACCGGGATAAGGAAGAAGGTGTCATATGAACTATATCAAAGATGCAGACTGCACCAAAGAAACACCTGTTGTCTTGGGTGTTCCTGATGCCCCTGTTTATGGGAAGGGTGTCAGGATGAAACCAAGGGTTGAAGGAAGGACTGATTCAGAGCATTTCAAGAAAATATATCTGCCTGAACTTCTGCCCTTGGAAGAATATGATTTGATTGTTGTTTTGATTTCAGGCGGTAAAGATTCAGTTGCCTGTTACCTGAAACTTCTTGAACTGGGTGTTCCAAAGGAAAAAATTGAATTGTGGCATCATGATATTGATGGCGGGCATCCGTCAAGAAGAATGGACTGGCGGTGTACTCAAAATTATGTGAAAGCACTGGCAGATGCAGAAGGTGTAAAGTTGCGGGTGTCATACCGGGTGAATGGATTCTTTGGGGAACTGTACCGCATAGGTGCATCTGAACCTATTGAATGGATTGACCCTGATACTGGAGAAGTGAAGCAATGCAGACTGTCAAGCAATTACCTGAAATGTAGGGAACTGAAAGAACAGGCAACAGAGGAATTGGAAGGACTGCTGAAACAATATGGGTACAGGATGAAGTTCCCGGCAAAGTCCCCTGACCTGTCAAGAAGATGGTGTTCAGCATATTTGAAAATATGTGTTGCTGATACCGTTGTCAGTAACCTTGACCGGCTGGGGGAACTGGAAGCCTTGGGCGGTAAAAGGCACAAATTTCCCGCCAAAGGTGGAACGCATCAAGGGCGGTGGTGTTCAGGGTCATTGAAAGCAGCGGTTCAGGATAGTGTCACCAGTAACCTTGAACAGACAAAGGCTGACAAGAAGATTTTGATTGTGTCAGGGGAAAGAAGGGGCGAATCAGCGGGGCGGGCAAAGTACAATGAAATGGAGATACACCGCACCAATGCAGCAGTGAAAGCACACAGGATAGTGCATCAATGGCGGTGCTGCATTGACTATACTGAAAAAGATGTGTGGGAAGTGCTGAAAAGGCATCATGTGACCCCACACCCCTGTTACCGTATCGGATGGAACAGGTGCAGTTGTGCAATGTGCATATTTTCAACACCCCGCCTGTTTGCCGGATTCAGAGAACTATTCCCGGATGAATTTGCAGAACTGGAACATGATGAACAGGTGCTTGGGTTCACCTTGGATAACAAGAAGTGTTTGGGTGATTTTGTCGGTGACACACCTTCATGTGTGTCTTGGGATGACAAAGCTGCAATCCATTCCATACTGACAGGTGAGTTTGGAACAGCAGACATATATACAGAACAATGGGAATACCCGGTTGGTGCTTTTCATGGTGCTGATGGCGGGTCTTGTTAAAGGTAGGTGAACAGAATGAACAATAAACCAAGATATAACAGTGAAGGGTATGCAGACCCCACAGCCTATGAAGGTATGAAAGGCATCATCAGGGAAGAATCAGAAGCGGAAAAGCGGGTTCATGATCTTGTGAAAGTCCTGAAATACATAATCAATGCAGCGGGGTTTGAACTGTCTGAACGAGTTCAGTTAAAGGACAAGAAAACAGGAAGGGAGTATAAATAATATGATAACCAAAGAAATGATTGAGGATGCGACACAGGTATATTTGCATTCATACACTGTTGCCCTGAATGAAACCCACAACCCAAACCTTGCGGTGCAGTGTGCAACAAGTGTGACAATGGTGCTTGCAAACATAATCAGGCAGAAACCGCAAAATGACCCTATGGGGATGTTGTTCACTGCAATAATGTCAGGGATGGCACAGCAGTCAAAAGGAATGAAGAAACCGCAACCAAAGCGGAAAGACCCTGAAAAGGATTCAGGCGGTGAAGAAAATACAAAGTAGTGGTAGCAGTTAGTAGCGGTTACTGGTAGCGGTTGAAATGCTTATTTTATAAGGCGGTAGCGGTTAGTAGCGATTGAAATTAAACCTTTTATATATTAGAAAAAAATATAATCAGTAAAACAAATAAAAAAATAATATATAGAAAGATGGGGTCATTTAACCGTTACCTGATACCATGAACAGTACAAAGCATATTGAAATCAAGGGTTTTATCAGGGTAGCGGTTAGCAAAAATGAACCGTTACCGCAATAGATACTGAACTGATACCCATAGTGTAGAAAGGTAGGTCAAGTATGAGCGAAAAGAAAGGATTGTCTGCAAGGAAGTACTTAGAGCAGTTACAGGAAATTGACATCTGCATCAATCAGGAGTTAGAACAGTTAGAGGAAATGAAAAGCGGTGCGGGCGGGGTAGGTGCAATAGACTATTCAAAGGACAGGGTTCAGACCAGTCCAGTGAATGCCATTGAAAGAAGGGTGTGCAGCTATGTTGACTTTGAGGAAAGGATAAACGCACACATTGACCAGTTTGTTGATGCAAAGGAACAGATAATTGCTGAAATCAGGGGTCTGCACCATAAGCATTACATCAGCATTCTGTTCAAGATTTATGTGCAGTACAAGAGCATCAGGGAAGCAGCCGGGGAAATGAAACTTTCATACAGGTATGCGGTAGAAGTCCATAAAAAGGCACTGAAAGCCTTTGAGGACATTCACAAAAACCTACATTACATCACATAAAAGCACATAATAGCATATTGACAGAACAGAAGGGGCGGGTTTATGATATGCTTGACGAAAATGGGGTTAGAAAAAAATCTATTGATTTTTTTCTAATCCTGTTTTTGCGTGATTCGTGCATCCTGAAAATATGGCTTTTCAGGGTGCTTTTTCGTGCGGTTTTTCAGAAAAAACGGAAAGGAAGTGTTGCAGAATGGCAAAACTGACTGAAAAACAGCAGCGGTTTGTTGATGAATACCTGATTGACCTGAATGCAACACAAGCAGCCATAAGAGCCGGATATTCAGCGAAAACAGCAGATGTTCAGGGTTCGAGGATGTTAGGAATTGTTAAGGTTCAACAGGCAATCGCTGAACAGATGGCAGAACGCAGCAAAAGGACAGGGATAAATCAGGACAGGGTTGTTTTAGAACTGGCAAAGATTGCCCTTGTGAAGATGACGGACATTGTTGACAGCTATGGGAGAATCAAGGACACAGCAACAGAAGATGACCTTGCCTGTATCGAATCCATAAAATACAAGTCATCTGAAAGTGACACAGGCAGCAGCGAGGAAAGGGAAGTCAAGGTTGCTTCCAAACTGAAAGCCTTGGAACTGCTTGGGAAGCACTTGGGTATGTGGAATGATAAACTGGATGTGAACATCACAGCACCCATTGTCATCACTGGTGAAGATGCCCTTGAAGATTAGGCGGGTGACTGCCTATGACAAAGACAAAGCAAAGGATTTCTTCACAACACATATTTGGGTATCAGCGTTTCATCCTG
>JAMPGX010000009.1 GCA_023663725.1 bacterium
ATTGTAACAGAAAGAGAGATAGTTCACAATTTATTTACTCATGCGTTTGTCGTGATATACAATAAACTTTTTTTAGAGATTGCTTGATGGGGCAAGATCAGTCAAGCCTTTCATAATAACGTTTGGCCAAGAGATAAATCCATATCGCGGACAAGACAAATGCGGGCAACATAAAAAACGGTATGTGATCCCTGACCGCTTTGCCGATCCAGAAGGAGGGGAGCAAAGACAGCAAATATTGTACATTGTGCTCGATGAAAAAAGGGACTGCCGCGCCGAAGATCGTCAGCGATGACAGCTTTGTCACCGCCATGCCTTCCAGCTTGTTGGAGGAGAGCGTCAATATCAGCAGGGAGATGATGACGCCCTGCAGCGCCCCTCCCGCCGCGAGCCATGCGATGTCCGTCAGGGAGAGGGTGGTGAGGCTGAAAACAGGCAGCAGCACAGCGGTTACAAGAAAGGCTGCTGCGGAGGGGATGCAGAAGCGGGCGACCAGATAGCCGTCTTTCCCCAGAGGCGTCACAAACAGATAGGCCGCCGTCTTTTCGTCGGTTTCCTCCAGGGAAACCATTGCCGAGACAAAGCAGAACATCGCAGGTGAAAGCATGGCCAGAAATATGTCGATCAGCGCATAGTAGGGGGCGATGACTGTCGGCAATTGGAGATAGTCTGTCAGGGCAGTCTCCAACAGAGGTATGGCGAACCGGAACAGGACCCCCGCGAGAACTGGCGCGAGGCAGGCGGCAAACAGCATCCTGTCCCGCCGCATATATGTCAGCATTTGCAGAAAACTCAACCGAATTGCTCTCATAGCCTCGCACCTCCCGTACTGCTCCACATTTTCAGAACACAGTGTCTTGATAGGATGAACAGCATTGCTATTAACGCCGTAACGATAAGAATTCCCATAGCGGACGGGGGATTGCCGGAGATCATATCCATGCAGATATTGACAGGATAATACCGCAGCCAGGCTGGAGTGATCTGAAACAGGTGCAGAATCGCCGGTACAAAACAGACGATTTCCACCGGCACAGTGTATAAAATAAACTGATTGAGGCTGATAATCTTCGTTGCGATGATGATTCCCGTTAGCGTGAAGACGATGCTGGAGATAGCCGTTCCAAGCAGTATCACAGGGCAGTGCTCCACACCGGCGGCCAGCGCCAGTACTGCGGCGACAGCAAGGGAAATGGCGGCCAGTGAGCCGACCTTGGCAACAATGTATTCCGTGACCCAAACAGGAGAGACTGCAAACGCGCAGGAGATATGCTGGCTTTTTTCCAGAAGGACAATAGCGCCCATGAAGAACAGGCCCATTGACGCCGGGTCAGAGAAGATCAAAATGGCCGCGGTCTTTTCCCGCCAGCTCTCCGGTACGGCAAAGAGAATGACCGTATAGATCACGGTTAGCACGGCATATAGAAGGTAAAAACCGTATTTGGCCTGAAAGCGCATATCCCACAGGAACAAGCTGTTCTGTCTCATAATAGTGTCCTCCCCGTGATCTCCACAAAAATGTCATTCAGCGTCGGCTCGCTGCTGTGAATGGATTGCAGGCGGTTTTCCGCAATCAGCCTTTTCAATTGTTCATCGGCGGATACGCACTCAAGGGGACAGCTCGCGCGATGTTCCCCATCCTCAACCCAGGTGTAGGTTACGGTCGCGGCGCCCTTTTGCATGATCAGATTGTGCGGGCTGTCGAGAGCGCATATCCTGCCGCCCACGATAAATGCCACTCTGTCGCAGAGCTCGGCCGCGTCCTGCATATTGTGCGTCGTCAGCAGGATCGTCTTCCCTTTCGCCTTTTCCGCCAGGATCATATCCTTCATCATGCGGCTGTTTGTGGGGTCCAGGCCGCTGGTCGGCTCGTCCAGGCAGAGCAAAAGAGGATCGTGCAAAAGCGCCTTGATAAAGTTCAGACGAGCCTTCATGCCCTTTGAGTATGCGGATACGCGTTTGTCCGCGTCCCGTTCCAACCCGACCATTTCCAGAAGCTCCTCCATCGGCCGCGGCTTTTTCTTCATTTCATACAGCGAGGAGAAAAAGCGCAGATTCTCCCTGGCAGTCAGCTTCTCATACATGGTCGAAAATTCAAAGTCCACGCCGATATTCTCATAAAAACGCTTTGTGCGGTTCCGGCACTCGACGCCGTTTACCACGGCAGAGCCATGGTAGTCGGTCAGCATCCCAATCAATATTTTTTGCAGGGTGCTTTTTCCCGCGCCGGACGGCCCCAGGAATCCAAAGATTTCTCCGGAAGAGACAGAAAAGCTCATATCGGAGATAAACGGCTGTTTTGTGTAGCTGAAAGAAAGATTACTGACCTGTATCATAGACTCCTCCTATATAAAGTCGCTGCGCGACGGCTCTAAAGGGTAAAGTCCCAGGTGCGCCTTCGCGACTTTACTACCCTTAACAGACTATCTGACTGAATTAAATTTATTAGTCAGATAACGGTTTGTATTTAGTCCGGCTCGATGGCCGGACTTTTTAGAGAATCTGCGTTACCATACCGTAGATTAAAGCGCGCAGCGCTGCGTCATACTGTTCTTCTCCGATATCCGCTTTGTGCAACGTTGCAAAATAGATCGCGTGGAAGGCGGCGCTGAGCACCTTGATATCCACATCTTTTTTGATCGGAAACAGAGCAAGCATCTGTTCAATGGTATCTGCATCATCCCGCAGATGTTCCTCTACGATTTCCCTTGGCAGCTTGCGCGCCAGCAATTCCACTTCCCCTGTGTCAAGCAGCCTTAAAATCGGCATTTCCTCTGTCATTTTATAGAACTGAAAGATCACGTCGGTCAGCTTTTCCACCGAAAATTCGGTGGCGGACAGATCGGAAACGGCCTGATATAATTTGAGATTGATCTTTTTCTGCTGTTCCTGAATGACCTCGAACAGAAGCAGTTCCTTGGACCGATAAAAGAGATAGAAGGTTCCCTTGGGAATATTGACCCGCTTCACGATCTCATCGACCGTCGTGCGGCGGACGCCGTATTTCGCGAGACATACTGCCGCTTCCTCTTTTAACCGCTCCCGAATATATTCCCGTTCCTGCTCGGAATAGCTTTTTGGCACCTTGCTCCCTCCTGTTTGACTGAAAATATATTTTTAGTCATTATAATTGATTCGAGAGGGATTGTCAATATTTTTCACAAAAATTCTTTGCAAAAATTCTTTGCTGTCACAATTTGGATATTTTCATAGTTCTCAATCACAAGGAGATCCTTATCCCCACTGACAATATATACAGCGTGAGAATCTTTTGCACATTCCAGAAATTTATTGTCGTCAGGGTCACGACATATTTCTATGTGGGAAATAGGCTTGATAATTTCGATAGACTTAATAAAAGGAGTCAGAATTGATCTGCTGATATGCCCTTGCTTTCTATTAATCATTTCATGTATAGTTTCTTCATATTCATTGATAATTTCAGCTGTGGCATAGGCAGTTACTTCTTTAGCGACTATGGAACTCAGAATTTTTCTGGGAAATCCACCGAAAAATACACTGAAAATTAGAACATTTGTATCAATTACAATTCTCATATTCGATTTTTCCTTCTCACTGATTTAACAATGTTATCAACATCGCTTTCCTCATAACCAACAGACATCGCCCATTCTTGTGCATCGTCAAGCGAAGCCTCAAATTCCTCTATAGAAGGAAGCTTCAAAGTCTTAAGCATGATAACATCGCCCGAAGTATACGCTACCAATTTATCGCCTGCATCAATTGACAGGAGTTTGCGGATGTTAACCGGTAATGAAATTTGACCTTTGGAAGAAACTGTTAAAATTTGTGTACTCATTTTTTGTTCCTTTCAAGTAAGAATTTCTTACATATATTATGCAATAAATCGAAAAAATATGCAAGAAGAAATGAAACTTTCAAATGATTTCTATCATATTTCAATAACCCTTTTCATATAAATCCAGGATACCATATTGTAATTGGGAGTAAAGATGCGTACTAAACGAAGGATATTAAGAAGAAAAGATTGTTGATAACAAGCGCGATGGAACGGCGTAGTCAATACAGGCGCGGCCTTGCTTTTTGGCGGTATTGTGGTATGCTGTTTCTTGCAAGCATCGGGTGCAATAGCGGGAAACTCAAAAATACTTGACAAATATAAAAATCTGTTGTACAACATAAACATACCGTTAGTATGTAAATGGAGGGATAAAATTGGCGCGTAATAAATATCCCGAGGAAACTGTGAATCTTATCATTGAGACAGCAACGCGGCTGTTTGTACAAAAGGGCTACGAGCGTACCTCGATACAGGACATCATCAACAACCTCGGCGGATTGAGCAAGGGCGCGATATATCATCATTTCAAGTCCAAGGAAGATATACTCATCGCCGTGATGAATAAGATGTCGGAGCAGTACAACAAAACCCTTTTTGAGATCAGGAACCGCACCGATATGACGGGAAAGGAAAAGCTTAAAAAGCTTTTAAAGGATTCGGTAAACCTTCCCGTGCAGGACAGCGCTTTTTCCGCCGCCCCAAATATCAAATCAAGTCCCGCGCTTGTTTACAGTATTTTAATGGACTCTGTGGAAACCGTCGCTCCCCAATGCGTCCTGCCTATCATAAAGCAGGGGATCAACGACGGCTCCATTCAGACCGAATATCCCGAAGAACTTGCGGAGCTTATTGTGCTTGTGGGAAACGTCTGGCTTGACTCTATGATATTCGACGACGATCCCGAAAAGATATACAGGAAATGCGTTATGTACGACAAAATGCTGCGGGGCTTCGGGCTGGATATTTTCGACGGGAGTATGTTTGAAAGACTTCGCAGTCTTACGGAGATGTACTGTAAAAACAAATAAAATTTTTTTACCTGTGCGGTTGCAATCCAATGACCTGTCTGCATGCCATATGGCAATGCAGATGGGGCGTTGGATTAGCAACCCACTCTCAAATGAGCAAAACGCGGATGCGCAAGCAGACGCGTGAGCGCGTAAGCGCGGGTTTTGTGAATGTGAGAGTCAGGCTGGATGCTCCAAGGAGCATCCAACCGCACAGGTGGAAAATTTTTCTGTCCTGAGAAGGGCAGAAAAATTTTCCCTATAATCATACCGACGGTAGGTATTATAAATAGCGAAGCTTTTTTATCCCGAAATTATTATTACTAAACGATTCTCGTATACGGTATTCTCAAAAAAGACATTGAAAAATTGGAGGTGTGAATATGAACAAGCTTTTTAGACGTGATTTTACAATGGTTGTTGTCGGTCAGATAATCTCGCTTTTCGGTAACGCTATCCTACGGTTTGCCCTGCCCCTTTATCTGCTCCGTGAGACGGATTCCTCGTCACTTTTCGGCGCGGTAACAGCCTGTTCCTTTATCCCAATGGTGATTTTTTCCCTCTTCGGCGGAGTGATTGCCGACAGAAAAAACAAGCGTAATATTATGGTAACACTGGACTTTACAACAGCGGCAGTAATTCTGGTATTCGGCTTTGCCCTGGGAAAGATTCCCCTTGTCCCACTGATGATAGCAGTACTGATGTTGCTGTACGGTATTTTTGGAATCTATCAGCCCACCGTTCAGGCAAGCATACCGCTTATTGCGGAAAAGGAATTTCTTATGCAGGGCAACGCGGTGATAAATATGGTAAGCACCCTCGCGGGTCTGCTGGGACCGATAATCGGCGGCGTTCTGTTCGGCGCGTTCGGAATAATGCCAATTCTGTGTATCAGCGCCGGCTGCTTTGTTTTTTCGGCTGTTATGGAAATTTTCATACATATCCCCTTTGAAAAAAATACCGACGGCAAGAGCGTTTTCGGTGCGGTGAGTTCCGATCTGTCGGACAGCTTTAAATTTATCAAAAACGAAAAGCCGGTTTTTCTCTCGGTACTGGGGATACTCGCGCTGTTCAATCTTATCTTGTCGGCAATGATGATAGTGGGTATTCCCGTGATCGTTGTGCAGATATTGGGAATGTCCGATACCGCCCTCGGGATAACGCAGGGCGCAATGGGTCTGGGCGGACTTGCGGGAGGAATGATCGCGGGCGTGGCAGCGGAAAAGCTCCGCCTTAAAAACGGCTATGTAATATTATTCATATGCTCTCTGGCAGCGTTTTTTATGGGCATTTCGGTTTTTGAAGCAATACCGAAAAATATCGGATATATCATAATAACCGCCGTAAGCTTCGGAGCGATGTGCGCGTCCACAATGTTCAGCGTGTCCATGATGACAGCGGCGCAGCGGCAAACTCCGCCTAAACTTCTCGGAAAAATAATGGCTGTGATCATTGCCGTGTCAAGCTGCTCCCAGCCTGTGGGACAGGCGATTTACGGAGTACTGTTTGACGTTTTTGCCGACAAGCCGTATCTTGTAATGATTGGCGCGGCGGTTCTTGCCGTTGCGGTTTCGCTGTACTCCAAAAAGATTTTTGCAGTTCTTGAAGGGGAATAAAAGCGTACTGGATAGGGAGAAGATACGAATTATGAATTGTTTTGTACGACTTTGGGGTGAACCGTTGCAGTTGCCTCACAAATGAAACAGATATCTATAAACATTCTCAGTCAGACTTCCAAATATGCGGGAAAGTATCAGTTGCTAAAAAAATAGACATCATGTATAATTGAAACGGTCAGGAGACAGATGAGCATGAGAATGAAATGCGCCGGATATGATATAGATGGATGGGCAGAAACGGGAGCCGGAAAAGGAGGCAGGAAATGAGTCTAAGCGCAGTAATTTTTGGGCCACGCAGCAAGGAATATATTCGGGAGTTCCTGGATCTGCCGTCACGGATATACGCCCGTCAGGAGCTGATGCAGAATATAGAGGAGGAGCGGAAGCTTCTGGAGGGCAGGCATGTTCTGAGCCATTATTTTACCGTTACGCCGATCCTGATCTATGAAGACGGGCGCGCCGTGAGTCGCGGGATACTCACGGTATATCCCGAGGAGGACAGGGCTTTTCTGGGCTTCTTTGAGAGTGAGAACAATGCGGCGGCAGCAGGGCTGTTGTTTCACACGGCGCTTGGGCTGGCCAGGGACAGGGGACTGAAGGCGGTGATCGGCCCTGTGGACTGCTCGTTCTGGCTCAGATATCGGCTGAAGACCAACCGCTTTAACAACCCATACACAGGGGAACCATATAATAAGGATTACTATCTGCATCTCTGGGAGGAGAATGGCTTTCAGGTGAGCGAGCAGTATGCTTCCAACCATTATGTCGCGATAAAGGGTGACGAGAGCGGTGCGAAATATATGGGTGGCCTGGAGGAGAAGGGCTACATGATCAAAAGCCCCAAGGCAGGGGAGTTCTATCGGATGATGAAGGACATCTACAGGCTGCAGGCGGAGCTGTACCGGAATGCTCCGGCCTATATGCCGATTACCTGGAGAGAGTTTCGCAGGCTGATGCGGCAGTTGCGCTTCCTTCTCAACTACAGCGCGGTCAAGATCGCTTACCATGAGGGCAAGACTGTGGGATATTTTGTCTGTGTGCCGAATTTTGGCAATGCGGTCTATGGAAAGCGCCGCCTCTGGAAGCTGCCAGGGCTTCTCGCCAGGCGCAGGAAGCCGGAGAGCTATGTCATGCTGAGCGTGGGAGTGGATGCCGGACATCAGGAGCTTGCCCGCGCGCTGGCGGAGGTGATTCATACGGAGCTGAAACGCCAGCAGGCTTCCTCATCAGGTCCCCTGATCCGCAGAGGGAGCGGAGATGAGGAGCATACAGGCTGGCTGGTTGATTACCGGTATGAGTATGTGCTGTTGGAGAGGCGGATATGAGGAGGCGGATTAAGCAGCAGGAGAGAGGTAAGGACGGATGAAGCAATACATTATGTCGCTGGACCAGGGGACCACCAGTTCCCGCTGTATTCTGTTTGACAGAGCGGGTAATGTCTGTTCCATGGCTCAGAAGGAATTTACACAGATCTATCCCCAGCCCGGCTGGGTGGAGCACAATCCCAGAGAGATATGGTCCTCACAGTTGGCGGTGGCTACGGAGGCCATGGCCATGGTGGGAGCCGGCGCAGAACAGATCGCGGGCATCGGCATCACCAATCAGCGGGAGACGACGATTTGCTGGGACAAGGCCACCGGAGAGCCGGTGTACAATGCCATCGTCTGGCAGTGTCGCCGCACGTCGGAGATGATCGAGCGCCTGAAGGCGGAGGGCTATGAGGAGCTGATCAGGGAGCGCACAGGTCTGGTGCCGGACGCGTATTTCAGCGCGACCAAGATTGCCTGGATACTGGAGCATGTGCCGGGGGTAAAGGAGAGGGCCTGTCGGGGGGAGATTCTATTTGGCACGGTTGACACCTGGCTGATCTGGAATCTCACTAAAGGTCGGGTGCATGCCACGGATTACACCAATGCCTCTCGGACGATGCTCTTTGATATTCACAGGCTATGCTGGGATGAGGAGATACTGGAGAAGCTGGGTATACCGGCCAGCATGCTGCCCCAGGTATATCCCTCCAGTCACGTGTTTGGCAAGACCGCCAGCTCTCTGCTGGGCGGGGAGATTCCCATCGCCGGAGCCGCCGGAGATCAGCAGGCGGCGCTGTTTGGTCAGGGTTGCTTTGCGGCGGGTGAGGTCAAAAATACATATGGAACAGGCTGTTTTCTGCTGATGAATACGGGGCATGAGGCCATTGCTTCCAGGGCGGGGCTGCTGACGACCATCGCGGCGGGCGGCAGCGAGCGGGTGGAATACGCGCTGGAGGGCAGTGTTTTTGTCGCCGGAGCCGCAGTGCAGTGGCTTCGGGACGGTATGCGTCTGGTGCGCAGCGCTCCGGCCACGCAGGAGAGCGCTGAAAAAGTGGAGGACACTGCGGGAATCTATGTGGTTCCGGCATTTGCCGGCATGGGCGCGCCGTACTGGAACCAGTTTGCGAGGGGAACCGTCGTGGGCATCACCAGAGGTTGTAGCCAGGAGCATTTCATCCGTGCTACACTGGAGTCCATCGCCTACCAGACCGCGGATGTGCTCGCCGCCATGGAGCAGGATCTGGGCGGGAGAATCAAGGGGCTCAAGGTGGATGGCGGCGCCAGCGCCAATGATTTCCTGATGCAATTCCAGGCGGATATTATTGGGATGGAGGTGCGCAGGCCCCGATGTATCGAGACTACGGCTCTGGGCGCCGCTTATCTGGCGGGGCTGGCAGTCGGGTATTGGAGTGACCTGGATGAGATCAGAGAGAACTGGCAGTTAGGCAGGGAATTTGTCCCCCAGATGGACGAGCAACGGCGCGCGCTGCTGAAAAAGGGCTGGAAGCGGGCGGTTCGTTGCGCGCTGGCCTGGGCGGAGGACGAGGATTAAGTATGCAGCGGGGTATGTGACTATTGACAATATAAATATATGTAGAAAAGAGGATAAAAAGATGATTGTGCAGAAATATAAAGACATGCTGTCAGGGAAATCCGTGATTCGTCAGCTCTCGGAATTTGCCACGGCCAGGGGAGCCGAGATCGGCTATGAGAATGTGTTTGATTACAGTCTGGGCAACCCCTCTGTGCCTACTCCTGAGAGGTTTACCGAAGAGATGATCCGGCTGCTGCGGACAGAGGACCCCATGGCGCTGCACGGCTACAGCCCCAGCCTGGGTATCACTTCCGTGCGGGACGCGATTGCGGCATCCCTGGCCAGGCGCTTTGGGATTCCCTATGAGGGGAAACATATTTTCATGACCAGCGGCGCGGCGGGGGCCATCGCCCATGCGGTGCGCTGCGTAACTGAGCCGGGGGACGAGATCCTGACGTTTGCTCCCTTTTTTCCAGAGTATCATCCCTATATTGACCTGACGGGAGCGGTACTCAAAGTGGTTCCCGCGCGGGTGGAGGATTTTCAGATCAATTTTCAGGCTTTTGAGGAGATGATCAACGAGAAAACCATGGCGGTGCTGATCAATACGCCCAACAATCCCTCCGGCATCGTCTATTCCGCCGAGACGATTCAGACCTTGGCGGACACCTTGCGGCGCAAGGCAGAGGAATATGGACATGATATATTTATCATCTCAGATGAGCCTTATCGTGAAATTGTGTTCGAGGGTGTGATAAATCCCTGCGTTTCTGCATACTATGATAACGCTATTATGTGTTACTCCTTCTCCAAATCCCTGTCCCTGCCGGGCGAGCGCATCGGTTATGTCGCGGTGAATCCAGCCTGCGCGGAGGCGGAGACGCTGGTGAATATGTGCGGACAGATATCCAGAGGCATCGGTCACAATTGTCCGCCCTCCATCATACAGCTGGCGGTCTCGCAGGTATTGGACCAGACGGCGGATTTATCGGTCTATGAGACCAATATGAATCTGATCTATGACACGCTTGTGGAGCTGGGCTTTACCGTGGTGAAGCCAGGGGGAACGTTCTACATCTTCCCCAAGGCGCTGGAGGAGGACGCCAGAGCCTTCTGTGAAAAGGCCCTGAAATACGATCTGGTGCTGGTGCCCTCGGACACCTTTGGCGTCCCCGGCTATTTCCGCATGGCCTACTGCATCGACACGGAAAAAGTGCGGCGCTCCCTGGCGGCGCTGCGCAGCTTCGTGGAGGCGGAGTACGGATGCGCGCCATCCAATTCATAGTTCACCCTTCAGCGCCGTCGCGCAGCGACTACAGGTAAAGTTGCGAAGGCGCACGAGAGCAAATTTCATGAGATATTATGCGAATGAAATTTGTCTCTCCCTGGTATGCGCCGAAGGAACTTTACCCTTCAGTGCCGTCGCGCAGCGACTTATATTAAAAAAAGAGGAAGACAGAATATGTTAGAACTATTAAAAGCGATACTCTATGGAATAGTGGAAGGCATTACCGAGTGGCTGCCCATCAGCAGCACCGGACATCTGATCCTGCTGGAGAAGCTGATGCCTTTTGAGGGCATGAGCGAGGGCTTCTTTGACATGTTTGACGTGGTGATTCAGCTCGGGGCTATCCTGGCCGTGGTGATGTTGTTCTGGAACAAGCTGTGGCCATTTGCGCTCACGGCCAAAGCGCAGGCCAACAATTCCGGCAAGATATCCTGGCTGCGCATGGATATCATGACAATGTGGTTCAAGATATTGGTGTCCTGCGTGCCGGCGGCAATCATCGGCGTGCTGTTTGACGATGTGTTGAACGCGTTGTTCTACCGCTATGAGGTGGTGGCGCTGGCGCTGATTATCTTCGGCGTAGCATTTATCATCATCGAGAATTGGAACAAGGGCAGGAGTCCCAAGATCAATACCCTGGCGGAGATCACATACCAGACGGCGCTGCTGATCGGCGTGTTCCAGGTGATCGCGGCAGTGTTTCCAGGCACCTCGCGCTCCGGCGCGACAATCGTGGGAGCGCTGCTGATCGGCGTGTCCCGAACCGTGGCGGCGGAATATACCTTTTTCCTGGCCGTGCCGGTTATGTTTGGCGCCAGTCTGCTGAAGCTGGTGAAATTTGGCTTCCATTTCAGCGCCGTGGAGCTGGGAGCGCTGCTGGCGGGATGTGTTGTGGCTTTCGCGGTGTCCGTTGTTGTCCTGCGTTTTCTGCTAAGCTATATTAAAAAGCATGATTTCAAGGTGTTTGGGTGGTATCGCATTGTGCTTGGTATTGTGGTACTGATTGTATTTACATTTTGGATATAATTGCTTTAGAAGAGATAAATTTGCCAATATTGTTGTAATTATGCCTAAGAAGCATGCTTCTTTAGGGCTTTAAAGTGACAATATGGCAAATTTCAAACATTGAGTTGACTTTTCCTATAAAATAGAATAAACTATACCCAGTGCAAACCGCAGAAAAGAGTATATTTAGCGCTATACTGCTGTAACAATGTTGCATGAGGTCTGCCTGTTAATCATATTTCACACAACTCGACATCGGCATAAAGGCAGCTTTGCAATTGTTTATAAATTTCATGGTTAGGCGTTTGCGTATATCATTTTATTTGTACAATGACACTAGTATAGTAACTGAATTCCGCAAACACCGTTATTCATGGGGAATGAAAGGAGATTAAGGTATTATGGCACCAACCAAGAAAAACGTAACTGTTAATAAGGAGGAGTCCCAGCAGGCAGCGAAAGCGACTGTGAAGAAGATGCCTGTAAAAGCGGAGGAGGTCAAGGCGGAAGCCCCCAAGGTTGAGGAAGTAAAGACAGAGGATTCCAAGGCGGAGAAGCCTGCCGTTGAGAAGAAGACCGCAAAGGCGACCGAGAAGAAGTCTGCTGGCAGGAAAGCGGCTGCAAAGACTGCCGCGAAGTCTACTGCCAAGAAGGAGTTAAAGGCGGAGATCTCCGTACAGTTTGACGGCAAGTCCTACTCTCAGGAGGATCTGATCAAGATCGCCAAGGATGTATGGAAATATGACCTGAATCAGAAGGTGAGCGATCTGACCAGCATCGAGCTGTATGTGAAGCCGGAGGAGCATTGTGCATATTATGTGATGAACAAGGATTTTGCCGGCAGCTTTAATCTGTAGGCTGCGCCGACAACGAAAAGAGAGGAAGAGAACACGGTTTTGGAACAGAAAGGCGTTCCGACCGTGTTCCTTTTTGTTTATTCCCCGTTTAGAATTATTTTAGAAATAATTTTCAGGAAAGCAGTTGACAATATGAGGGGTAAGTGATATTTTAAATCTAACGAGTGTTAGCACTCCATTTGATTGAGTGCTAACAACGGAAAGGATTGCAGGACTCTGGACAGGAGGATGAGGATGCAGTTGGATGAAAGAAAGACAAAAATATTGCAGGCTATCATCCGCAACTACCTGGAGACGGGCGAGCCGGTGGGCAGCAGAACCATCAGCAAGTTTACGGACCTCAACCTCAGTTCCGCAACGATACGCAACGAGATGGCGGATCTGGAGGAGCTTGGCTATATTGTACAGCCGCACACCTCCGCTGGTCGAATCCCTTCCGATCAGGGCTATCGCTTCTATGTGGACTACATGATGGAGCAGAAGGAGCAGGAGGCCGTGGAGCTGAAGGAGATGCTGCTGGAGAGACAGGACCGCATGGAGAACCTGCTAAAGCAGATGGCGAAGGCGCTGGCTCAGAACACGCAGTATGCCACGATGATCAGCGCCCCGCAGACTCACGGCAGCAAGGTTAAGTTTATTCAGCTGTCGCGGGTGGATTACAGCCAGATTTTGGCAGTGATTGTCGCCGAGGGCAATGTGATCAAGAATAATATCCTGCATGTGGCACAGGAGTTGGATGACGAGACGCTGCTGAAATTAAATATTCTGCTGAACACTCATCTGAACGGGCTGTGTATGGAGGAAATCAATCTGGGAATGATTGCCGCCATGAAGCAGCAGGCGGGAATACACAGCGATATCGTCAGTGAGGTTATCGACGCGGTGGCTGAGGCGATCAAGGCAGATGAGGGACTGGAGATCTATACCAGTGGAGCCAACAATTTCTTTCGCTATCCAGAGTTGGCGGACCAGCAGAAGGCAAGCGAGCTGATTACCACCTTTGAGGAGAAGGAGCTTCTCAGCGAGCTGGTGCAGGATACCCTGTCTGATGAGACGGGTACAGGGATTCAGGTATATATTGGTGAAGAGACTCCCGTCAAGGGTATGAAGGACTGTAGCGTAGTGACTGCCACATATGAACTGGAGGAGGGCATGAAGGGCACCATTGGAATCATCGGCCCCAAGCGTATGGATTATGACAGGGTGATAGGAACTCTGCAAACGCTAAAGCAGCAGTTGGATAAGTTGTACAAGAAATAGAGAGTGGATGCAGAGCTTTAATAGAAAGGGATGATGGCATGGCAGATCAGGAGAAGGAAATTTTAGAGGAAGAGATAACTGTGGAAGAACAGCCAGTGGAGGAGCCTTCCGAGGAGACAGAGCAGGAGATGCCGGAGCAGGAAGAAGCTGCGGAGGACGCTGAGGACCAGGACGGCGCGCAGGAACCGGCGGAGAGCTCGTCCGGAGAGACGCCGGAGGGGGAGGACCCTAAGACCTGGGCGGAGAAGCGGGCGGCCAAGAAGCAGGCCAAGCAGGATAAGAAGGCGGATGCCGCCAGGGAAAAGATCGCGGAGCTGGAGGACAGAGTCAAGCGCCAGCTGGCGGAGTTCGAGAATTTCCGCAACCGCTCTGAGAAAGAGAAGCAGGCGATGTTTGAAGTCGGCGCCAAGAGCGTTATAGAAAAGATTCTTCCGGTGATCGACAATTTTGAGAGAGGCTTGGCGACCGTGCCCGAGGAACAGCAGGGAGACGCTTTTGTGGAGGGCATGAACAAGATATACCGGCAGATGATGACGGAGCTGGAGAACATCGGCGTGAAACCGATTGAGGCCGTGGGCTGTGAGTTTGATCCCAATCTGCACAATGCCGTGATGCAGGTGGAGAACGAGGAGCTGGAGTCCGGCACTGTGGCACAGGAATTGCAGAGAGGCTACACCTACAGGGACAGCGTTGTTAGGCACAGCATGGTTTCTGTAGTATCATAAATAGAGTATTATTTAATTTCAGTTCAATATGGAACGAGGAGGAAAAAGATATGAGCAAGATTATTGGAATTGATTTGGGAACAACCAACAGCTGTGTGGCTGTTATGGAAGGCGGTAAACCCACTGTTATCGCCAATGCGGAGGGCGCAAGGACGACTCCCTCTGTGGTGGCTTTCACCAAGACCGGCGAGAGATTGATTGGCGAGCCGGCCAAGCGCCAGGCGGTGACCAACGCGGAGAAGACCATTTCTTCCATAAAGAGAGAGATGGGTACGGACAAAAAGCGCGCTATCGATGATAAGAAATATTCGCCCCAGCAGATATCCGCGATGATTCTCCAGAAGCTGAAGGCGGATGCGGAGAGCTATCTGGGTGAGAAGGTGACGGAGGCGGTTATCACCGTTCCCGCATACTTCAATGACGCGCAGCGTCAGGCGACTAAGGACGCAGGTAAGATCGCCGGTCTGGATGTCAAGCGTATTATCAACGAGCCCACAGCGGCAGCTCTGGCTTACGGTCTGGACAATGAGAAGGAGCAGAACATCATGGTATACGACTTGGGCGGCGGTACCTTTGATGTGTCCATCATTGAGATCGCCGAGGGCGTTATCACTGTGTTGGCAACCAACGGCGACACCTTCCTGGGCGGAGATGATTTTGACAACAAGATTACGCAGTGGATGATTGACGAGTTTAAGAAGGCTGAGGGTGTAGACCTGTCCGGTGACAAGATGGCCATGCAGAGGCTGAAGGAGGCGGCGGAGAAGGCGAAGAAAGAGCTCTCCAGCGCTATGACGACCAATATCAACCTGCCCTTTATCACAGCTACGGCGGAAGGCCCCAAGCACTTTGACATGAACCTGACACGCGCGAAGTTTGATGAGCTGACACATGATCTGGTAGAGAGAACCGCTATTCCTGTGCAGAACGCCATGAAGGATGCGGGTCTGAACAATTCCGATCTGGGACAGGTGCTGCTGGTGGGCGGTTCCACCCGTATTCCGGCCGTGCAGGACAAGGTGAGACAGCTCACCGGCAAGGAGCCCAGCAAGTCGCTGAACCCTGATGAATGCGTGGCAATCGGCGCTTCTATCCAGGGCGGTAAGCTGGCTGGCGATGCGGGCGCAGGCGAGATCCTGCTGTTGGATGTGACTCCTCTGTCTCTGTCTATTGAGACGATGGGCGGAGTGGCTACCAGGCTGATTGAAAGAAATACCACGATTCCCACAAAGAAGAGCCAGATCTTCTCCACCGCAGCCGACAATCAGACCGCAGTGGACATCAATGTGGTGCAGGGCGAGAGACAGTTTGCGAGAGACAATAAGTCCCTTGGACAATTCCGTCTGGATGGAATACCGCCTGCAAGAAGAGGTATTCCTCAGATCGAAGTCACCTTTGATATAGACGCCAACGGCATTGTCAATGTGTCCGCTAAGGATCTGGGCACAGGCAAGGAACAGCATATCACGATCACCGCAGGCTCCAACATGTCTGATGATGAGATCGAGAGAGCTGTGAAAGAGGCGGCCGAGTTCGAGGCTCAGGACAAGAAGCGCAAGGAAGCGGTTGAGGCCAGAAATGATGCTGATGCCTTTGTCTTCCAGACTGAGAAGGCTATCGAGGAGGTTGGAGACAAGATCGGCGACAGCGAGAAATCGGCAGTGCAGGCTGATTTGGAGGCAGTAAAGGCTATTCTGGAGAGAACCAAGGATCAGGAGATGAGCGACAGCGATTTGGATGAATTGAAGGCGGCCAAGGAGAAGCTGACAAACAGCGCGCAGTCTCTGTTCACCAAGATGTATGAGAACATGCAGCAGGCGCAGGGCGGCCAGGCCGGTCCCGATATGGGCGGCTTCAGCGGCGGCGCTGATCCCGGAGCAGGCGCATCTTCCGCTCCCGAGGATGATGTCATTGACGGAGACTTCAGGGAAGTATAAGGTGGGACAGTATTAAATTATACACCGAAGAATGGCTCTTAACGGGCCATTCTTCACGTGGTATGGAGGTCATATTATGGCAGAGCAAAAACGTGATTATTATGAGGTCCTGGGCATAGGGAAAAATGCAGATGACGCGGAGATCAAAAAGGCATATCGCGCCCTGGCCAAGAAATATCATCCGGACGTGAATCCGGGAAATGCGGAAGCCGAAGCGAAATTTAAGGAAGCATCCGAAGCCTATGCGATCCTGAGTGATCCGGACAAGAGACGCCAGTATGACCAGTTTGGCCATGCGGCCTTCGAGGGTGGCGCCGGCGGTCCAGGCGGGTTTGACTTCAGCGGCACAGATTTCAGCGACATATTCAGCGATTTATTCAGCGATTTCTTCGGTGGCAGCCGTGGCAGGGGAGCCAGCAACGGTCCCATGAAGGGCGCCAATCTGCGCACCAGTCTGCGGATTACTTTTGAGGAAGCCGTATTTGGCTGTGAGAAGGAGATCGAGCTGACAGTCAAGGAGAATTGTAAGACCTGTAACGGCACCGGAGCTAAGCCTGGCACCAGTCCGGAGACCTGTACGAAGTGCGGCGGCAAGGGACAAGTGGTGTTTACCTCCCAATCATTCTTTGGTACGGTGCGGAATGTACAGGCATGTCCGGACTGTCAGGGAACAGGCAAGATTATCAGAGAGAAATGCGCGGATTGTAGAGGCACTGGATATGTGCCGATGAGGAAGCGCTACGCGGTGGACATTCCCGCCGGCATTGACAACGGACAGTGCAAGCGTATGCCTGGTCTTGGCGAGCCGGGTACTAATGGCGGCGCACGTGGAGACGTGCTGGTAGAGGTGGTGGTGGGACGCCATCCTATCTTCCAGAGACAGGATTACAATATCTTCTCTACCGTGCCCATCTCCTTTGCTGTGGCGGCATTGGGCGGTGAGATTGTCATCGACACCGTGGACGGCAAGGTGATCTATGACGTCAAGCCCGGCACGCAGACAGACACCAAAGTGCGATTGAAGGGCAAGGGTGTTCCCACGCTGCGCAACAAGGAGGTGCGGGGCGATCATTATGTGACGCTGGTGGTGGAGGTGCCCGACAAGCTTTCTCATGAGGCCAAAGAGCTGCTGCGCCAGTTTGACGCGGAGAGCGGCGATAGTCTTAACGCAGCCAGGAAGCTGGAGAAGAATGACAGGTCCGGCGATTCCAAGGATGGAAAGGACAGCAAGGATAAGAAGAAAAAATTCTGGAAATAACGATTAAAATAACGGATAAAAAGCTTTTGCGTATAACAGGTATGAACTGCTTGAAAGGGCAGGCCATGCCTGTTTTTTTGCCGTTAAAATATCGCTCTGCGCCCGTGCGGAAGGGGAACACGGGAAAACTTATTTGACAAGTCAGGGTCGATATATTAGAATTTCTGTATATTTATGGGCTTATAAGAGACGAATGGAGAAACGGTATGGATTCATCAGGTGGCGGATATGTTATGGCTTTTGAGGAGATCATGGAAAAATATGGCGATATGGTGTATCGGATCTGTCTGACGGTTACAGGGAACCCGGAGGACGCCAAGGATTCTTTTCAGGAGACATTTTTAAGACTGGTCAGGAGCAGGGACAAGATAAAAAGCGAGGAGCATCTGAAAGCCTGGCTGATACGTGTGTCCACCAACTGTTCCAGGACGATTGCCTCAAGTCTCTGGAACAGAACCACTCAGGGGATACAGGAAGAGGATATGGGTGAGAGCGTCTGCCAGCCGGAGCAGGGGGAAATCCTGTTTGAATTGCGGAGACTTCCTGATAAATACGCCGTAGCTCTGTATCTGTTTTACTATGAGGAATACAGTGTCAGGGAGATCGCACGTCTGATGAACAAGAGGGAGAACAGCGTTAAGACATTGCTGCGAAGAGGGCGCAAGCAGTTGAAAAAGAAGCTGGAAGAAGGAGGGGAGAGGTCATGAGGAAAGCGTTTAAAGAAGCTTATGAAAAGATTAAGGCTCCGGCCTCTCTGAAATCGGAAACCCTTGCTCTTATGCGAACGGAAATGGGACAATCACTGCCCCAGAGACAGCGAAAGCGCGCAAAGACAGCGGCGGTCTGGGGAGGAGGGCTGGCGGGCGCGGTTCTGTGCGCGGCGTTGATCTGCCTGCTTTTTCTACCCGGGCGGGAAGCGGTTTATATAACGCCCATGGAGGACGGCGTAAATCAGGATACAGTGGAGCTTGAGGATGGCGTCCTGCGGTTTCTGTCGGAGAGAATCTTTATCTCCGTGACACCCAGCGTCGGAAGCGCGACGGGAGACAGGGAGAATCCGGAACAGGCGGATGACAGGGAGGAGAATGGCCCTGCGGAAGAGATAACCGCGCAAAGCGGCGGAACGCTGACCCTGTACAGGAAAGATCCCTCGGAACTGCCAGAGATACCGACGGAGGACTGGTCCCACATCGGCGGACAGCAGGTCTATGTCACGGCGCTGAAAACGGAGACAGTCAGGTATCAGGCCACTTTTGAGAAGGACGGGACGCTCTGTGAAATTACGGGTGTGGGAGTTACACAGAAAGAATTTATTGATTATCTGTATAAAAAAATAAAAGAGTGAAACCTTTTTTCTCTTTTCCAAGTGTTATGAATAGAGACATTCAAGGACAGGCACACAAATGCCAGATGCTAAAGGAGGAACAAACTGTGAAAATACAACGCTTGGGAAAAAAGGGACTGGTGATGCTACTCACGGCAGCTATGTTTTTAGGCGGATGTGGAGACGCGGTAGGGGAGGATGAGCCTGCGACTGCGGTCAGTGGGGAAGAGGCATCCAAGGGGGAGAACTCTCAGGAGCAGGGGTCTGCGGCGGAGCCATCTGGAAGTGAGGAAGCTGCGGGAGAGCCTGCGGCAGACGTGGATCTGCAGCTGATCGAGGAATTAATGCAGAAATATGGGGCGAACAGCGCCGCGAAATATAGCGGCAATGTCATTGAAATAAGCCGTGATGAGGCGATACAGATCCCCATTGGTTACAATCCGTGGAGCAGAGAGGAACATATCAGGGAAAGCTTTGTGGTCTATCAGGATAACGAACTGCAGTTCCCTATGGAGCTGGGCATACCGGACTATAACGCGGAGACAGGTGTACTCACGCTGAATCCGCCCTATTACGGGACGGCGGAGATGGACGATTATGAGGTGGATTTAAGCCATCTGAGCGGAAATTATCTGATGGCAGAGGAGGGATACGCCTGGGGGAATCTGTCTCAGTATTATCTGGCGGCATATGTGGACGCCGAGACCGGTGATCCTCTGGAACATCCCGTGATTACCGTGGTAAAAATAAAAGCGGAGATCAGGACGGCGCCGCAGCTTATGTTTGACCAGACGGAGGACGGTTATGCGCGTTTTTCCTGGAAAGAAGTGCCAGACGCGGACGGCTATCTGCTGTTTTTAGTCAACAAGAATGAGACGGGCATTTGGAACAACGCCAAGGTATTTGCGGATGTAAACGGCACGGAATGGACCAGCAGGGAGGAGGCACTTGCGATTGAAGGTAGCATATGGTCTCTCAATGATCGGTTTGCGCAGTTCTATATCTCCGACGACAGCCAGGACTGGCAGGATGCTGCCGGCGTGGATTGGAATACGGGAGATGATGTGGCTTACGACGAGTATTACAGCGAATACTTTGGTGTGTTGGCCTACAACGGGCAGGGCTGTTCCGCCATCAGCAATCTGCTGAGCGCCAAGGATATCTCTCATATGCTGCCCAATGAGATGGCCCGTTTCAACAATGAAAGCAGCTTTTATGACATTCATGCCACCCTGGATTTGCCGGCGGTCATGTGTGTCACCATGTGTGACGGCACCACGGCACAAAGGGTATTGGATTATGATATGGAGAGCCTTCGCAAGGACGAGGAAAACAACAGCTTCCGCATAACGGCAAGGGCGATGCAGACTCCCTTCAGCGCTGAATTTCTGGTATACGGGCATAACTGGGATACAATGGACGCGGATCTGGTCGCTCTGGAGGAGAGGCAGGAACAGCTCCAAAACAGGGGCGGTAATGTAGCGCCTACACTCACCGTGGATGAGGAACCGGCAGATCCACCTCAGCCGGAGGTCGGTGAGGAACCCACAGCCTCTCCACAGCCGGAGGTCAGTGAGGAACCCACAGCTTCTCCGCAGCCGGAGGCTGATAACACACCGGCGGACACCTCGCTTACAGTTACCGCCAACTCTGCGATGAGCGAGTATGTGGCAAGGCAGATGCTGATGACCAGCGAGACTATTGATCTGTCGTCTTTTCCCGAAGCGGCGGATGTCAATAAGATCAAAGACGCCTTTTTTGAAGCGCAGTACCAGAATCCGCTGGTGCTGGGCGTGCAGGGAGGCAGTATCGACAATAACAACAGAATTCTCTATGTCAACTATGACTTTGACCGGAATACCACTGCGGCCAGGCAGCAGGAGATCAAAGACAGGGTAGACGAGATCGTGCGCAGTATCATCACCGCGGATATGACGGAGCTGGACAAAGAGATGGCCATCAACGCCTATCTGTGCGATCACGCGCAGTATGATAACGCGGCGCTGGAAAATGCGGAGAAATACAATTTTATGGCGGTGGACGCGGATTTCTATGATTCCTTTACCGCCTATGGCGTGCTTGTGGACGGCGTGGGCGTCTGCGCCAGCTATTCCGCGGCTTTTAAGCTGCTTGCTGACGCGGTGGGGCTGGAGAGTATCGTGGTGACAGGGTATCTGGAGGGCAGCGTACCCCATGCGTGGAATAAAGTGAGAATTGACGGCAACTGGTACATTGTGGATGCCACCAACAATGACAATGAGCTGATCGCCAATGCGCTGCTCAACCTTTCAGACGATGCCGCCTACGGGACATTGGTGGAAAATGAGAGCTTTGTACTGGACAACAGCCTGCGCAATTATGCCGCAAAGGAGGACACCTACGAGTATTACCACACCATCAACCGCTATTACGGACAGGAAGAGATATCCGGCGAGTTGGCGGCGCTGCTGATGGCGGAGGGAAAAGCAGTTCTTCGGACGGACTATAACATTGATGACGAGTGCTTTTACCGGATCGCTTCCCAGGCGGCAAATACCGCCGGGAAAGCGATACACGGATATTACTGGATGGGCGTTATCCATCTGGAGGAGTAATCAGCGAAGCAGCTCGAACAGATCCGCCTCATCCTCCTGGTAGCTCAGATACAATTCCTCGTAGGACTCAGTTAAGTAGTGCGGATGATCGGGGAACACATCCTGCTTCAGATAAAAAATAACCTTGTTGATAAAGGTGTCCCGCTGGCACAGGTCGGCCTCAGACACGAAAAACGGTCCCAGCTTTTTGTTCTCCGGAATGCGGGAGCGGCGGTATCGGGCTTCGCCGGAATGTTGCGCCATCTCCTGTAGCTCCTGGCGGTTGACCATGTCGATGATCCGGTTCACCAGTCGGGCAAAGGTGGGCCAGTCGCGGGACAGGTGGCCTTCATAGTAGAGCTGGCTCACATAGTCCTCCAGCGGCGTGCCCTGAAAGATTGCGGTCAACGGCTTTCTGCCCGCAAAGGTATCGTAGGGGTGGCTCCACTGCTGGGGCAGCTCTTCAAAGCTGATGCGCACATACTCCAGCGCGAAACGGCGCTTGAAGGCATTGTCCAGCACGAAGATATTCTCGTCCGCCGTGTTCATCGTGGCCAGGATATTGAAATTGGCGGGAAACCAGACCTTGCCCTCGACAAAGAGCTTTTTCAGCCCGGGGTCCCGCGAAAAATAGGCCGTGATATCATTGTTGGCCACCGCGTACTCGGATTTGCCGCTGGCCTGGCGGTCCAACAGCTGGAACAGGTCGCCGAAGATGGCGGGGGCATTGCCTCGGTTGATCTCCTCGATCACCAGGTAGTATTTTTCCCTGGGATTCATAAAGGCTTCCTTGAGCAGTACGGTCAGGGGCCCCGCCGCGAAGATATAATCCAGCGGGCGGTCCAGCGTGATCAGGGGCTTGATGCTGCCGATGAAGTCCTGGTAGGTATAGGTGGGGTGGAAGATCAGTCGCTTGCAGTGCGAATCCCGCTCCTCGGGCACAGGGTATTCCCGCTCAATCATCTTGTTGACGCGGTAGGATTTGCCGGTGCCCGGTGCGCCGTAGTAGATCTTCTGGAGAGGTGTCATAGGCACCTCCTCATAGTGGAAATCAAGTCCCTGATCGTCGTCATAGGCGTGGTTGTCGATTTCGTGAGTCAGATAGAAAGGAGCAGACACCTCCGGCGCCTCCGCGGAATCTCCGCCCCGAAGAAAGGCCTGATACAACTGTATGGCGGCGATCAGGGTGCCATTTCCATAGGCTTCATTGGCCTGATGGAACTCCGGCTTGCCCTGAAGCTGCTCATATATGGAGCTAAATTCCAAGCTGTTATTGTAAAAAAAGAGATTGCCCGCCACATAGGGCTCCAGCCTGCGGCAGCCTGTCCGCAGTGCGTGGGAGTAAGCGATGATGGCGTTATCGGTATAGCGGCGCATACCATCGCTGCTATACTGTTTTTTCATCCAATCCCGAAAACTCTGTTCCTGCTCTTCGTTGTTTCGTGCCATAGCGGTGTTTCCCCCTGCCAGTGATGATAAAAAAATCCTATTCTCAGTATGCACCAAAATGATAGCTATTGCAACTATATGAATTAGTATTTGACAGGTTTTTTAATAGATTGTACAATCAAAGGAGTGTTTCATAAGTTTGGATAGGGAATTGCGAAAGTCAGTTACTTTGCGAGTGTCATTGTGTACATTGTATATTCCAACGCAAGCACGCTCTCGCTCCGTTCTTACCGTAGCGGTACTAAGTTCGTGCCGAATAAATTCGGCAAACCTCACTAAGTACCGACGGTTCGTGGTGTTACGGTTGCAAACCGTAACACGAGGCATTGCTTATGGAATATACAATATGCACAATTCGGTACTGGCAATAAACAGTTTTACAAGTGCTTTATAAGCTTGGATGTGGAAAGGGATATTATATGAAGTGGGTTAAGTTTAGGATTAAGACAGTCACAGAGGCGGAGGACATGATTATCAGCGCTCTGTATGATATCGGTCTGGAGGGGGCGCAGATCGAGGACAAGGTGCCTCTCACAGCGCTGGAGAAGGAGCAGATGTTCGTGGATATCCTGCCGGATGTGCCGGAGGATGACGGAATCGCCTATCTGAGCTTTTTTGTGGAAAAGAAGGAGGATGGCAGTCTGGAGGTGCAGGGCGAGTCGGTGGACGTGAAGACGGTTCTTAGGCGGGTGAGTCGGGAACTGGATGCGATTCGTCAGTTCATGGATGTGGGCGAGGCCTCGGTGACGGTTGACGAGACGGAGGATATCGACTGGATCAACAACTGGAAGCAATATTTTCATCAATTTTATATTGATGATATTCTGGTGATTCCCTCGTGGGAGGACGTAGAGCCGCAGGATGAGGACAAGCTGGTGCTGCATATTGATCCGGGCACGGCGTTTGGAACGGGGATGCATGAGACTACCCAGCTGTGTATCCGTCAGCTGAGAAAACATATCACGCCTGGCGCGCGGCTTCTGGATGTGGGAACCGGCAGCGGAATCCTGGCGATCCTGTCTCTGATGTTTGGAGCCGGACATGCGACGGGCACAGATCTGGACATCTGTGCGGCGGACGCGGTGGCGGACAATTGCCGGGCCAATGGCATTGATCCGGCGGATTTTGATCTGCTGATCGGCAATCTGATCACGGACGAGGCGGTGCGCAGTCAGGTGGGCTATGCCTGCTATGATATTGCGGTGGCCAATATTCTGGCGGATGTGCTGGTGGCATTGACGCCGGTGGTGACCGGCCACTTAAAGCCCGGCGGCATCTACATCATGTCCGGAATCATTGACGACAGGGAACAGACCGTGCGTGAGGCAGCGGAGGCTGCTGGGCTGAAGATCCTGGAGGTGACTTATCAGGGCGAATGGGTGTGCGTCACCTGCCAGAAAAGAGACTTTACCCTTTAGTGCCGTCGCGCAGCGAGGTAAAGTCGCGAAGGCGCACGAGAGCAAATTTCATGAGATCCCTTACGAATGAAATTTGTCTCTCCCAGGTGCGCGCCGAAGTGACTTTACCTTCAGTGCCGTCGCGCAGCGACTTAATATGGAGGACATATGTATCAGTTTTTTGTGGAGCCGGAGCAGATTCAGGGGAAACAAATCCTGATTCGGGGCAATGATGTTAAGCATATCAAAAATGTGCTGCGGATGCGCGTCGGGGAGGAGCTGTCAGTCAGCAACGGCGTGGACGGCAGGGAATACCGCTGCCATATCGCAGCGTTCGAGGAGGATGCCGTCCGCTGCGAGCTTCGCTTTATCAAGGAGGAGGGAACCGAGCTGCCGTCCCGAATCTATCTGCTGCAGGGACTTCCGAAGGCGGACAAGATGGAGCTGATCATACAGAAGGCTGTGGAGCTGGGAGCCTATCAGGTGATTCCGGTATCTACCCGCAGATCGGTGGTAAAGCTGGATGCAGGGAAGGCGGCGGCTAAGGTGTCCCGGTGGCAGGCCATCGCGGAGGCGGCGGCCAAACAGAGCAGGCGCGGAAGTATTCCCCAGGTACAGCAGGTGATGGATTGGAGACAGGCGCTGGACTATGTGAGGGAGCTGCCGATCAAGCTCATCCCCTATGAGCTGGCGGAGGATATGAGCAGAACCAGGGAAATCCTCGCAGGGATACAGTCGGGGCAGGATATTGCGGTCTTCATCGGTCCGGAGGGCGGCTTTGAGGAGGAGGAGATTGCTGCGGCTGTGGAAGAAGGAGCGATACCCATCACACTGGGAAGACGGATTCTGCGCACTGAGACGGCGGGGATGACAGTGCTCTCCTGGCTGATGTATCTTCTGGAAAGAGATTGAATGCCTCCGGCGCGATCAAATGCACAGGCGCAGAGGGGAGCCGAGATGCATATGATAATTTATAGAAACCAGTAGCGTTGAGAATTCGTCTGTCTCAGACGAAGAGGGGAGAAATAAATGGATGTCTATTTAGATAATTCCGCTACCACCAGGGCGCTCCCCCAGGTGGCTGAGCTGGTCACGCATATCATGTGTGATGACTATGGCAATCCCTCCAGCATGCACCGCAAGGGCGTGGAGGCTGAACAATATCTGCGTAATGCCAGGGAGACGCTGGCAGGCATCATGAAGGTACAGGAGAAAGAGATCTTTTTTACCTCCGGAGGTACGGAGGCGGATAATCTGGCGCTGATCGGGTGTGCCATGGCGAACCGCAGGAGAGGAAATCATCTCATCACCACTCAGGTGGAGCATCCCGCGGTCCTGCAGCCCATGCAATATCTGGAGAGCCAGGGATTTCAGGTCACCTATCTGCCGGTTGACGCGTGGGGAAGGATATCTCTGCAGGATTTGGAATCTGCTATCCGGCCGGAGACGCTCCTGGTATCCATCATGCACACCAACAACGAGGTGGGCGCGCTGCAGCCCATCGAGGAGGCTGGAGAGCTGATCAAGCGTAGAAATCCGACGATTCTGTTTCATGTGGATGCGGTTCAGGGCTTTGGAAAATTCAGAATATTGCCCAGGCGCATGCATATCGACCTGTTGTCTGTGAGCGGTCACAAGATTCACGGTCCCAAGGGAGTGGGCTTCCTCTATGTGGGTGAAAAGGTGAAAATCCAACCTGTCGTATATGGAGGCGGTCAACAGAAAAATATGCGTTCCGGCACTGAGAATGTTCCCGGTATCGCGGGACTGGCTAAAGCTGCGCAGTTGGTATACGCCCATCTGGACGAGGATGTGCAACGTCTATATGAACTGAAGGAATATTTTGTGGAGCGTGTCAGTCTCATGGAGGGGATCAGAGTCAACGGAATTCCCCAGGAGGGTTGCCGAGCGACAGCTCCCCATGTGGTCAGCGTATCCATCGCCGGTGTCCGCAGCGAGGTGATGCTGCACGCGCTGGAGGAAAAGGGAATCTATGTCTCCGCCGGAAGCGCCTGCGCATCCAACAAGCCTCAGACCTCGGCTACGCTGAAGGCCATGAAATTGCCCAGAGAGCTGTGGGACAGCACGATACGATTCAGCTTCTCCGTTTACACTACAAAGGAAGAAATTGACTATACATTGGATACAATGTATGATATGATTCCTATGTTGCGACAATACACACGCCGATGAGAGGGCGGGCCAGGGGCTTTGGCCCCGGTCTTGGCCTCCTGAGATAAGGAGCAATTATGTTTACTGCATTTTTAATCAAGTATGCCGAGATTGGCATTAAGGGAAAAAACAGATATCTCTTTGAGGATGCGCTGATTCGTCAGATCAAGCATGCCCTGAAAAAGTGCGAGGGTGAATTTGCCGTCCGCAAGACGATGGGGCGTATCTTTGTGGAGGCTCTGAGCGAGTACGATTATGAGGAAACGGTGGAACGCCTAAAGACCGTGTTCGGCATCTGGGGGATCTGTCCGGTAATCTATATAGAGGACGAGGGCTGGGAAAAGCTCTGCGAGAGAGTGAAGGCCTATCTGGGCGAGATGTATCCTGACAGATGCGGAAGCTTTAAGGTCAATGCCAGGCGCAGCCGTAAGGATTACCCCAGGGATTCCATGGAGATCAACAGGGATATGGGCGAGGCCATATTGGAGGCGTACCCGCAGATGCATGTGGATGTACATCATCCAGATATCCTGTTGAATATCGAAGTGCGGGAAAAAATATATGTTTACTCCGAGAGTATTGCCGGTCCCGGCGGAATGCCCGTAGGCACTGGAGGAAAAGCCATGCTGCTGTTGTCCGGAGGGATCGATTCCCCTGTGGCAGGGTATATGATTGCCAAAAGGGGGGTTAAGATCGATGCAGTCTACTTCCATGCCCCGCCGTACACCAGCGAGCGCGCCAAGCAGAAAGTGATCGATCTGGCCAAGCTGGTGTCCCGCTATACGGGTCCGATCTATCTGCATGTGATTAATTTTACCGATATTCAGCAACATATTTACAAGAATGCTCCCCATGAGGAGCTGACCATTATCATGCGCCGTTATATGATGCGGATTGCGGAGGCCATTGCCGTCAAGACGCAGTGTCTGGGACTGATCACCGGAGAGAGTATCGGCCAGGTGGCTTCCCAGACGATGAGTTCCCTGATCGCCACTAACGAGGTGTGTGAATTGCCGGTATACCGCCCTCTGATTGGTTTCGACAAGGAGGAGATCGTGGAGGTGGCCAAGAAAATCGACACCTATGAGACGTCGATACAGCCTTTCGAGGACTGCTGCACGATCTTCGTGGCCAAGCATCCGGTGACCAAGCCCAATGTGAAAATTATCCGTAAGCATGAGAAGCATATGGAAGAGGAGTTGAACAGGCTGATGAATACAGCCCTGGAGACGGACGAGCTGATCATCGTGTCGGATGTGTCGGAATAGAAGAGAATAGATGACTGACACAAATATGACCCGGCGCACTAGTGCACCAAATGCATCAGTGCCGGGCCATACCAGCAGAAAGGTATGTTTATTGCAGGATATAAGGCGCCAATGCCGCCAGAACATCTTCAACACTGTCTTCCGCGTGGATGTTCAGATCAATGGGCTTTGACAGATCCAGGCTGAAAATGCCCATGATGGACTTGGCGTCTATCACATATCTGCCGGATACCAGATCGAAGTCATAATCGAACTTGGTTATGTCGTTCACAAAGGACTTGACCTTATCGATGGAATTGAGAGAAATCTGTACTGTTTTCATTGTTTCACCTCCATATATTTTACAGTGTCACACAGGCGGCGCCTGTTCCAAGCGTACCCTGTTCCTGCTTACATATTAATGGCAGATTGTATAAAAGTCAAGGAGAAAACAGTACAAAATAAGTGAGGAATACCATGAAAAATGTAGCACTTCATAATCTTGGATGCAAGGTGAATGCCTACGAAATGGACTATGTGCAACAAATTTTGATTGAAAAAGGATATAATATTGTATCATTTGAAGAAAAAGCCGATATTTATATTGTAAATACCTGCACTGTGACAAATATTGCGGACCGCAAGAGCAGACAGCTGCTGCATCGTGCCAAGGCGCTTAATCCGCAGGCGTTGGTGGTGGCGCTGGGCTGTTATATACAGACCGGTCGGGAGGATGCGCTGAAGGATCCCTGTATTGATCTGGCAATAGGCAACAACCGAAAAAAGGATATTGTCGGGATACTGGAGGAATATCTGGAGGGCAGGGAGCGACGCATCGGGGAGAGCGAGGCGGCAGGAATTGCGGACAAGACCCTGAGAGGCAGCACCGTCGTCGACATGGGCGGCATCCAGGAATATGAGGAGATGCAGCTGAAGAAGACTGCGGAACATACCAGGGCCTACATCAAGATTCAGGACGGTTGTAATCAGTTCTGCAGCTATTGTATCATTCCCTATGCCAGAGGTCGGGTGCGCAGCCGTCGCATGGAGGACGTGCTGGAGGAGGTCAGAGGCATGGCCGAGGCGGGCTATCGCGAGGTGGTCCTGACGGGAATTCACATCAGCTCCTACGGCATTGACCTTGCGGACGAAGGCTTCAGGGGAGATTATCGTGGACAGTCCCGTCTGGCTGGGTTGGTGGAAGAGATTCAGCAGCTTTCAGGAATCAATCGAATACGCCTGGGCTCCCTGGAGCCGCGAATTGTGACGGAGGATTTTGTCGCGCGCCTGGCTGCCTGCGATAAGGTGTGTCCCCATTTTCATCTGTCCCTGCAGAGTGGCAGTGATTCCGTTCTCAAGCGGATGAATAGACACTATACATCGGGGGAATACTATCACAGTGTAGAGCTTCTGCGCAGGTACTTCGATCATCCGGCCATCACGACGGATGTGATCGTGGGATTTCCCGGTGAGACGGAGGAGGAGTTTCAGGAGTGTCGGAGCTTTCTGGAGAAAGTGCAATTCTACGAGATGCATATCTTTAAATATTCGCGGCGCAGGGGAACGGCGGCTGACCGCATGCCAGGTCAGCTGACAGACGCGGTCAAGACACACAGAAGCGCTGTGCTGCAGCAGCTGGAGAGGGAGCAGTCGCGGGCCTTCCGCAGCAGATACATAGGACAGGAAGTAGAAGTGTTGTTCGAGGAGTCCAGAGAGATGCCTGCGGGCCTCTGTCGGATTGGCCATACCGCAGATTATGTCAGGGTGGCGCTGCCTGGAGAGGAGGAACTGAGAGGCAGCTTGGTGAAGGTTAAGATCAAGGGTTTTTTGACGGACGAGGTCATGCTTGCAGATGCGTTGCAGCTTTGACTTGAAATTTTCTGACAAATAGAGTATGATATAGAGAATAGCAGGATACATTCGTGGAGGACATATGCAGGATTTAGGGAATACACAATACTTCAAAGTGCAGACAGAGCCGGAGACCGGCGTAAAAGTGATTCTTTCTACCGTATATGAGGCGTTGACGGAAAAGGGCTATGATCCGGTTAATCAGATCGTGGGTTATATTATGAGCGGGGATCCGACCTATATCACCAGCCACAAGAATGCGCGAAGCCTGATTATGAAGGTGGAGCGCGACGAGATTGTGGAGGAGCTGTTGACTGAATATATCCGCAATAATCAGTGGCATGCGTAGGCAGGTATGTGAGGAGACGGTATGCGGATAATGGGGTTGGATTTTGGATCAAAGACGGTGGGGGTGGCCGTCAGTGATCCGCTGGGTATTACAGCACAGGGGTTGGAGATTATTCGGCGCAAGGAGGAGAACAAGTTGCGCCGTACCTACGCCAGGATTGAGGAATTAATTGAGGAGTACCAGGTGAGTGAGATCGTGCTGGGTCTGCCTAAGAATATGAATGCCACCGAGGGGGAGCGGGCGGAGCTCACCCGAGAGTTCAGAGATAGCCTGGAGCGCAGGACAGGCCTTCCCGTGACTCTGTGGGATGAGAGGCTGACCACGGTGGCGGCTGACAGGGCCATGATGGAGGCGGGCATCCGCAGAGAGCATCGAGGAGACTATGTGGATATGATTGCCGCCAGCCTGATCCTGCAGGGGTATTTGGACCGCAGAGCCCATATGAAAGCGGACACAGAGCATGGATTGGCATCTGCGGATGCAGGTTGTTGTTATGGAGGAAAAAATTGAGTAGACTGGAGAAGATTACATTTAATCCTGATGGTGAAGCACCAGTGGATTTTTTTGTGTTGGAACAGACCAGAATCGGCGGCTACAACTATATCCTGGTGACAGACTTTGAGGAAGGCGACGGGGAGGCTCTGATTCTCAAGGATATGTCCAAGGACGGGGAAGAGGAAAGCGTATATGTCATCGTGTCGGATGACGAGGAACTGCGCGCTGTTGCCGGCGTGTTTGAGAACATGTTGGACGATGTGGAATTTGTATAGTCTTCATGGCCGCCGTTCGGCTGTGAAGCAAGGATTGATGTGGAGGAATATCATTGAATAGGAAAAAACAGAATAACAGTGGGTCCAGACTGAAGATTATCCCTTTGGGCGGTCTGGAGCAGATCGGTTTGAACATTACTGCCTTTGAATATGAGGACAGTATTATTGTGGTAGACTGCGGGCTGGCATTTCCAGCGGACGATATGTTGGGAATTGACCTGGTAATACCGGATATCACATATCTGAAAGATAACGCGGATAAGGTTAAGGGCTTTGTGATCACTCATGGGCATGAGGATCATATCGGCGCGCTTCCTTATGTGCTGAAGGAGATCAATGTGCCGGTATATGCCACTCGGCTGACGATGGGCATTATAGAGAATAAACTCAAGGAGCATAACCTGATCAAGGGGACCAAGCGCAAGGTGGTCAAATTCGGGCAGTCTATCAATATGGGGCAGTTTCGGGTAGAGTATATCAAGACCAACCACAGCATTGTGGATGCCGCGGCGCTGGCGATCTATTCTCCCGCGGGGACAGTGGTGCACACGGGTGACTTTAAGGTGGACTATACGCCGGTATTTGGCGACGCCATTGATCTGCCCCGCTTTGCGGAGATTGGCAAAAAGGGCGTGTTGGCTTTGATGTGCGATTCCACCAATGCGGAGAGGCCGGGTTTTACCCCATCAGAGAGAACGGTTGGCAGAACTTTTGACACTTTGTTTGAGGAGCATAAGAACACTCGTATTTTTGTGGCGACCTTTGCTTCCAATGTGGACCGTGTGCAGCAGATCATCAACTCGGCTTACAAGTTTGGACGCAAGGTGGTGGTGGAAGGCCGCAGCATGGTGAGTATCATTGAGACGGCCATCAATCTGGGCTGTATCAGTATTCCGGAGAATACGCTGATTGAGATAGACCAGTTGAAAAATTATCCGGATGAGCAGCAGGTAATCATTACTACCGGCAGTCAGGGAGAGAGCATGGCGGCGCTGAGCCGCATGGCGGGCAACATTCACAAGAAGATCACGATAGGCCATGGAGATACGGTCATATTCTCCTCCAGCCCGATACCGGGCAACGAAAAGGCAGTGACTAAGATTATCAACGAGCTGCTGCGCAAGGGCGCGGATGTGATATTCCAGGATACCCATGTATCCGGACATGCCTGCCAGGAGGAGATCAAGCTGATCTATACGCTGGTGCATCCCAAGTATGCGGTTCCCGTGCATGGCGAGTACAAGCATCTGAAGGCTCAGGCCAAGATAGCGGAGAATCTGGGTATCGACAGAGACAATATTTTTATTCTATCCTCCGGCGAGGTGCTGGAGATGGACGAAAATATGGCGAGTGTCACCGGCCATGTGCCAGTGGGCAGTATATTGGTGGACGGTCTCGGCGTTGGCGATGTGGGCAATGTGGTGCTGCGGGACAGGCAACATCTGGCGGAGGATGGTATACTCATCGTGGTGATGAGTCTGGATAAATACAGCGGACAGCTGGTTGCAGGTCCGGATATTGTATCCAGAGGCTTTGTGTATGTGAAGGAATCAGATGAGCTGTTGGAGGAAGCCCGTCAGGTGGTGGACAACGCTATCACCGGCTGCATCGACAGAGGAATAACCGACTGGGGCAAGCTCAAGAGCACTACGAAGGATGTCCTGAGCGAGTATGTCTGGAGAAAGACCAAGCGACGTCCTATGATACTGCCCATCATCATGGAAGTGTAGGCGGATTGGTAACTATGCGAACCTGTGATGTTCGGAGGATAGGAAGATGAAAAGGGAAGAGGATCTGGAGCGGGCAGTTGAGGGTATGATTGACGCGATCAAGGATTCAGAGGTGTACAGGAGATATCGGGAGACACTGGCGGCGGTCAAACAGCAGCCGGACTTAAAGCGCGAGATAGATGAGTTCCGCAGGGAAAATTACCTGATGCAGAGCAGCGGGGATATGGCATTTGAGCATATTGAAAAGTTTGAACAGGAATATTCGGACTTTCGTGAGAATCCGCTGGTGGCGGATTTTCTGGCGGCGGAGCTGGCTCTGTGTCGCATGACCCAGCAGATTAATCTTCATGTCACGGATATGCTGGACTTTGAGTAATTGCGGCGGAGTGCGCAGTGTCGCCAAAGAGAATAAATGGGAGTTTGTCATATGAATGCAAAAAGCCTGATAGCCGCCGTGTGCGGTATGATATTAAAAATTGTGGTCGCGGTGGGAATCATCATGTTGATCTACCGTGGCACGATCCTGGCCTATGACTACGGGTACAGAGTGTTTGAGGAGCCTGCCATGTCCGCGGGAGAGGGAAGGACGGTAAGTGTGACCATCACCGAGGACATGTCCGCCAAGGAAATGGGACAGCTCTTTTTGACCAAAGGCTTGATTCGCGATGACAGGCTGTTTGTCCTACAATATTATCTCTCTGAATTTCGCAAGGAATTGAAAACCGGTGATTTTGAGTTAAGTACAGCTATGACAGTGGAAGAGATGATGGAAGCCATGACCAAGGAGCCTGTGGTGGAGGAACCGGAGTCCGACGGAATGGATAATCTGCCGGAGGGAAATGACGACGGAGGTCAGGCAGGCGCGCAGTAGGAGCCAGTGAATTGCATGATAATAGATGAGAGAATGGTTGCCTTTATTAACTCGTTTGATAAAGGCAATACGCCTTTTTTGGAAAAGCTGGAGAGAGAAGCTCTGGCCGACGAGATACCTGTGATCAGGAGGGAGATGCAGGGGCTGATGAAATTGCTGTTGGCCATGTGCCGTCCCATGAAGATACTGGAGGTGGGCACGGCCATCGGCTTTTCCGCGCTGTTGATGAGCGAATATGGGCCGCAGGGCTGCCATATCACCACCATAGAGAAGTATGAGAAGCGCATCCCCAGAGCCAGAGAGAATTTTTCCAGGGCTGGACGTGAGGGACAGATCACGCTGCTGGAGGGCGACGCGGCGGATATCTTGAGGGAGCTGGACAGTACATATGATTTGATCTTTATGGATGCGGCTAAGGGCCAGTACATTCACTTCCTGCCGGATATTCTGAAGCTACTGCCCGTGGGGGGACTGCTGGTGTCCGACAATGTGCTGCAGGACGGTGATGTGATGGAATCCAGATTCGCAGTGACTCGCCGCAATCGGACAATACATGCCAGAATGCGGGAATATCTGTATGAGCTGACCCATCATCCGCAGCTGGAAACCTGCATCCTGCCCGTGGGAGACGGAGTGACTGTCAGTGTGAGAAAAGGTGAGGCGGATGCAGCGCATATATAAGGGAGTGTGACATGAAGCGTAAGAAACCGGAGCTGCTGATTCCGGCCTCCAGCCTGGAGGTGTTGCGGACGGCGGTAATTTTTGGCGCGGATGCGGTATATATCGGAGGGGAGGCCTTTGGCCTGCGGGCCAAGGCCAGGAATTTTACCATGGAGGAGATGGCGGAGGGGATTGCCTTCGCCCACGCCCATGGCGTGAAGGTCTATGTGACGGCCAATATTCTGGCGCACAATGAGGATCTGGCAGGGGCGGAGCAGTATTTTGCCGAGCTTCGCGATATGCAGCCACAGCCAGCAGATGCCCTGATTATCTCCGATCCAGGCATGTTTGCCATCGCTACACAGGTCTGGCCGGAGGTGGAGATCCATATCTCCACCCAGGCGAACAATACCAATTATCAGACTTATCTCTTCTGGTGGAGACTGGGAGCCAGGAGAGTGGTCAGCGCCAGAGAGCTCTCCCTGGCTGAGATTGCCCAGATACGGCGCCATATTCCAGAGGAGATGGAGATCGAGAGCTTTGTCCATGGCGCAATGTGTATCTCCTACTCCGGCCGTTGCCTGCTGAGCAACTATTTCACCGGACGGGATGCCAACAGGGGAGCCTGCACCCATCCGTGTCGCTGGAAATATGCAATATCCGAGGAGACCAGGCAGGGTGAGTATCTGCCAGTGTATGAGAATGAGCGGGGAACCTTTATCTTTAACTCCAAGGACTTGTGTATGATCGACTATATTCCAGAACTGGTGGCGGCGGGCATTGACAGCTTCAAGATCGAGGGCCGCATGAAGACTGCGCTGTATGTGGCGGCGGTGGCCCGAACCTATCGGAAAGCTCTGGACGACTACTGGGAGAGCGAGGAGAAATACCGACAAAACAGGGAATGGTACAGGGCTGAGATCGCCAAATGCACTTACCGGCAGTTTACGACCGGATTCTATTTCGGGAAAGCAGACGAAAACACGCAGATTTATGACAACAGCACCTATGTGAGTGAATATACATATCTAGGATGCGTTCAGGAGGTGCGATCAGGGCTCGCCCGCATAGAGCAGCGCAACAAATTCTGCGTTGGAGACATGATAGAGATCATGAAACCCGACGGAAGCAATGTGCAGACAACCGTGGAGGCCATGTACGACAGTGAGCTGCAGCCTGTCGAGAGCTGTCCCCATCCCCGACAGCGTATCTGGCTGCGCCTGTCCCAGCTCCCAGCCCCCAATGACCTCCTGCGTTCACCCAACTAGATAATACCCCTTGCTTTTTTGCAGAAAAGAAGGTATCTTATGGTATAATGAGTAAAACGCTCCGCGTTTAACTCTACTGAACAGAATCTGCGCTGAAGCGCACGAAATCATGGTATAATAGACGATCTTGAAATTTGGTTACTATACAAGTGTCATTGTGCACATGGTATATTCCAACGCGGGCACGCTCTCGCTTCGTTCTCACTGTAGCGGTACTAAGCTCGTGCCGAATAAATTCGGCAAACCTCGCTAAGTACCGACAGTGAGAAAGAGCCCACTTATGGAATATACCATATGCACAATTCGGTACTGGCTATTAACTATCTTGCAAATACCTGTTTTATAGAACATGGATTGGGTGATATAGACTAATTTCGTCATTTGTAGAGAGCTTTGCAATCAACTACTATGGAATAAGCATTGCAGGAGAAATATAACCTTTTGCCCTTGGATCATATTTGGATACTGATAAAACTATCGTGGCAAGTATTAAATATGTAACGTGCATAATGATACTTGCATAGTGACTGTTTTTTTTAAACGCCTATATACATAGCAAGGCGATTGCATACCTGTTTCTTATCAGTACCGAATTGTGTATATTGTATATTCCATAAGCAGGCTCTTTCGAGCCGTCGGTACTTAGATGCCGTTCTTTGGCATCTTATGTACCGCTACGGTGAGAACGAAGCGAGAGCGTGCCTGCGTTGGAATATACAATGTGCACAATGACACTTACAAAGTAACTGGGCCTTGCACGTATCTATAATTATACATAGCAGCAAAAAAGGAGTAAGCTATATGAGCGAAATGATCAACGTAGAGGAGCTGTTTGCCAGCAGGGTCTTCACCCTGGGCAAGATGAGGGAAAAGCTCCCCAAACAGGTTTTTGCAGAGGTAAAGCGTGTGATGGAGCAGGGCGGCGAGCTGCCCCTTGCCACCGCCGACGTCGTAGCCAGGGCGATGAAGGACTGGGCCGTGGAGAACGGCGCGACCCACTATACCCATTGGTTTCAGCCGCTGACCGGAATCACGGCGGAGAAGCACGATGCGTTTGTGTCCCACCCGGACAGTGAGGGCAAGATGTTGCTGGAATTCTCCGGCAAGGAGCTGATCAAGGGTGAGCCGGACGCCTCCTCCTTTCCGTCCGGTGGCCTGCGCGCCACCTTTGAGGCCAGAGGCTATACCGCCTGGGATATGACATCACCGGCATTTTTAAAAGAGGATGCCACCGGCGTGATCCTGTGCGTTCCCACAGCGTTCTGCTCCTATACGGGGGAGGCTCTGGACAAGAAGACGCCGCTGCTGAGGTCCATGGAGGCGATCAGCCAGCAGGCGCTGCGCATTGTGCGGCTGTTTGGCGACACAGAGGCCACTAAGGTGGTTCCCAGTGTGGGCGCGGAGCAGGAATATTTTCTGGTGGATCGTGAGAAATACTTGCAGAGGGAGGATCTGATCTTCGCGGGACGCACTCTGTTCGGTGCTCCCGCCCCCAAGGGACAGGAGCTGGAGGATCATTATTTCGGCACAATCCGAGAGCGCATCGGCGCCTATATGAAGGATCTGAATATCGAACTCTGGAAGCTGGGTGTGACGGCCAAAACCCAGCACAATGAGGCTGCTCCGGCGCAGCATGAGCTGGCGCCCATTTATGAGACGGCCAATATTGCGGTGGATCACAATCAGCTGGTCATGGAGACGATGAAAAAAGTGGCTGGCCGCCATGGACTGACCTGTCTGTTACACGAGAAACCCTTTGCGGGAGTCAACGGCTCCGGAAAGCATGACAACTGGTCTCTGTGTACGGACAATGGGGTGAATCTGTTGGACCCCGGCGATACGCCCAACGCCAATATACAATTTTTGCTGGTGCTGGCCTGCATCATGAAGGCGGTGGACACTCATGCCGATCTGCTGCGCCAGAGCGCTTCCGACGTCGGTAACGATCACAGATTGGGCGCTAACGAGGCGCCTCCGGCCATCATATCCATGTTTTTGGGGGAACAGCTCGATGATGTGGTTAAACAGTTGGTGGAGACGGGAGAGGCCGCCCATCTGATTGAGGGGGGCAAGCTGGAGACAGGCGTATCCACTCTGCCTGATTTTGAGAAGGATGCCACGGACCGCAACAGAACCTCGCCATTTGCCTTCACCGGCAACAAGTTTGAGTTCCGCACCGTGGGCTCGGCGGATTCCATTGCCAGCCCCAACACTACGCTGAACGCGATTGTGGCGGAGGCCTTCTGCGAGGCGGCGGATACGCTGGAGCGGGAGATGGCGGAGGGTAAAGAATTTGAGCTGGCAGTCCATGATCTGATCAAGGAGTATATGGGCAGGCATCAGCGCATTATTTTCAATGGGGATGGCTACTCCGAGGAGTGGATCAAGGAAGCGCAGCGCAGAGGACTGCCCAATATCCGCTCCATGGTGGAGGCGGCAGGCACGCTCACCACGGACAAGGCGATCCGCCTGTTTGAGAAGTTCGGCATCTTTACCCGCGTGGAGCTGGAGTCCCGTGAGGAGATACTGTATGAGACATACGCCAAGACCATCAATATTGAGGCGCTGACTATGATCAATATGGCCCGCAAGAAATATATTCCAGCTGTGATCGGCTATACCAAGTCCCTGGCGGACACCGTGATCGCGCTGCGGGAGGCCGGTGTGTCTGGCAGTGTGCAGGCCGAGCTGTTAAATGAGGTGAGCGCGCAGCTTGCCGCCGCAGCGGACGCGCTCAAGACCTTGGAGGAGGCTACCGCCAAGGCCGGCGCGCTGCAGGATGCCAAAGCGCAGGCGTTCTACTACAAGGATACGGTCAAGGAGGCCATGGACGCATTGCGTGCTCCGGTTGATGCCCTGGAAATGCTGGTGGATAAGAGAGTGTGGCCGGTTCCCTCCTACGGGGAGTTGATCTTCGAGGTATAGGTGCAATGCATCACCAGGCCTTTTCATCATCGAAGTCCTCCAGGCTGGGGTCCAAAGGCTCCTCCCGCAGCACGGTGCGCATATAGCGGTTGACTTCGGTGCGCATGTCCCTGCGGCCCACACCGCGGGCGTCCATCAGGCCGTGCGTGACCCATACCAGATGGATGCCATGTCTGCGCGCCTCCTCCTCGAAGAGACCGTGATAGCCGGACATGGATTTACAGCCCATATGGGCGTACATGATGACCATATCCGCATGGAAGAACTCGCAGTAGCGCCACAGATCGGCCACGCCTACCTCATAACCGCCGTTGGAGCGGCTTCGCATGATCATCTTTTCGTAGAGATAGGCCAAGTCGTAGATGGCTTTTTCCGGCTCGGAGGTGTTGACCTCTCTTGTGGAGCAGAGTGTCAGCATATCCACGAGCGATACAATGCCCCAGCAGTTGGTGAGCCATCCGGTGAAGGCCGTGTAATAGGCGGCCTGAACGCCCCAGGTGATAGCCCGGTGGCGCATGGATACGGCGCAGGGCTCCTGGCGCTCATAGCCTCTCATCACCAGGCGGGTGAGCTTCTCGTCGCGGCGCAGGAATTCCTTTTCCCGACCTCCGGCCGCCATATAGACCGCATAGCGGTACAGGGACAGGCTGTTGTCCGTGAACTGCGGATACGGAGAGCGCGACACCTCGTACCACTCCAGCAGATGAGCCGTCTCCTGATTGAAGTCCTTCATCGAGGCGAAGAAGGCATTCCAGTCAAAGACCTCTCCGGTCTGCTCTTCGATAAAGGAGATGGCATTGCGTATCTCCTCCGCCGCGTACTGCTGCACGCTGTCTTCGTCATGGCGGATGGGTACGGCAAGCTGAAATGTGGGGATACCCATTCGAGCGGCCATCAGCCCGTTCCCCATCAGGCTGCCGTCGCAGGTGGTATTGCATTGGATCGCGCACTTGCCGATGCGAGGATAGTCGTCCTCCAGGGACACGCCGAACTCCGCGGCCGGCATGGGGCACACATCGCTGGGAATACCGTATTCCTGGGCTTTGTCCAGATAATAGAACAGGCTGTCCTGCGCCATCATCGCACAGGTATATACAGCCGGAACCTCCACGGACACCCATTTGAGATAGGGGAATCCGTTCATGATCTCGCTCATCATATTTTCGTCGAAGACAACCAGTCTCTCATTCAGCTTTCGGTCGTTGCCCAGCGCCGGATCAGCCCGAAACATAACCCCCATGCTCTTGCACATGTCGGTCACCACCAGCTCCAGGGAAGTGCGGGTGATGCGCAGCTGCGTACCGCGCAGTCCCTCCGTATGGCGGTCAAAAAAATCCGGCACGGCCAGATAGTTCACCATCCAGCGATAGCGGAAGAAGGCCCTCAGGTTGTTGAGATGCAGCATGAAGCCGATCAGAGTCTTCCAGATGCCCAGCCAGTGGACATAGTCGTACCAGGTGTCTCTAAGGCCCCGCCATTCCCGCCGTCTCTTTGCCTTTTTGCCGCGGTAAAAGCCTCCCAGCGGCTCGCTTCCCATCACCTTACCCATATGTATGTTCTCCTTACCCTGTTCAAAATGAATGCTGTCAGGATTCTTTTGCCTGTGTCTCCTGAATCCCCTTTAGTTTCTTGATCTCCAGACTTTCCACAAATGCCTGCACGCGCGTTCGTAATTGGCCGGCGTTGCCCACCGCGTAGGGGCGGTCGATGCTCAGCACCGGATAGCCGTAATCCTCCCGCATCACCCGGCTCGCGTAGGCCCGCTCATATCCCCAGTAGTCACAGAACTTGATCTGCTGATAGATGATGCCGTCCGCCCGAAAGCGCTTCGCCAGGCTGTCCATATACTCATGGCGCTCCCTGATCTTGTCGGTATTCATGAAGCGGGGACACTGTCCGCCCTCCATATAGTGACGGCAGATGCCGGTGAGGATGTCTTCCCCATCCTTGATCTTGATTTCCTGCCGGCCGGGAAGAGAGCCCAGGCAGAAACGATCGGCCACCACCAGAGCGCCGGCCTCCTCGATCATCCGAATCAGTTCAGGGTCGTCGATCTCGGAGCCTGCCAGTACCACCCTTGCCCGATACTGGGAGTGTTGATCTGGCTGGCGGCCTTGAAGCTCGGCCAGGGTTTCCTCCAGTATGGGAATCAGCGGCTCCTTGGGACAGCAGTAGGTAGCCAGGCAGAGCACGGCAAACTCATAGCCCGTGATCCGTGGATTCTCCTCCCTGCGGAAGTCTCCGATATCCGTCAGCAGACGACACACTTGGTTGTGCAGGGTCAGCGCCCCCTGCAGCGCCTCATCGGAGGTGTCAATGGAGAATCGCTCCCCCAGCGGTTCCAGCACATACTGACGCATCTGTCGCACATAGTGCCGCAGCGCCGTCTCGTCGGATTTCATCGGCACATCCGCGTAGGTGACAAAGAATCTCTCGTTGGCACAGAGCTGTAGATGCTCTATGTTCTCCACACAGCGGTTCATCTGGGCGCAGGAGTCGGGAGTCAGCATACAGTCCAGAAACTGATACCCACCCTCGATGGCTCGCTCCAGAATCGCCCGACATGCCTCGCACATGATACTGGTCATATAGTAGGTGCCCATCTCGATGGAGCCTGTTCTGGGAGCCCGCAGCCGCACGGAAAAACAGCCCGGCAGGTTTATCAGCGGCTCAGGAATCAGGGAACATGTGCTGCCGATAGCGATCTCACCTCTGCTTCGGGCCTGTCGGATCAGGTCGTTGTGCGCTTCCTGGAGCAAAGTCTCCAGCTCGTAGATATGTTTTAAGTCTTTCATGTAAGCTTCCTCATTGATTCTCTGCTTTTCTTATGGAAATTTACCTTATGGAAATTAAATGTTTTCTATATGGAAACGAGGGCTATATACCCAGGCTCTCCAGCGCCTGGCGTATGCCCTGGGCCATAACGGAATCCGAACGCATGTAAAAGACATTCTGTCCGGTGATATCGAAAGCGGACAGGTCGCTGTCCTGGCCAATGTAAGCCAACACAGGCAGTCCGTCCAGCTCCAGATACTGCTTTACAGATTCGTCTGGAAGGCGGTTTACAATCACTCCCAGCTTTTCATACATGACAAGACTGTCAGCCACAGACTTGATGGTCTGTATAACCTGGATTCCCTTTTTGCTGGCGTCGGTGACCAGAATCAGATGGGTGACTCTCTCCATAACCCGACGGTTAATCTGCTCGATCCCCGCCTCGCCGTCGATGACAATATAGTCGAAATTGTCCGCGACCAGCGCGATGACTTCCTTCAGGTAAGAATTGATCTTACAGTAGCATCCCGCGCTCTCCGGACGTCCGACGGCGATAAAGCTGAAAGCATCAGTTTCCACGATCGCATCGAAGATATGGTATCTCGCCTCTCCAAGCAGTTCCACGGCGGATTTGGTATCTCCGTCCTCCACGGAAGCCACCACCTGTCGGCGGATGTCGTCGATGGTCAGCGTCACATTGACACCCAGAGCTGTGGCCAGTCCCACCGCAGGGTCCGCGTCTATGGCGAGAATTCTTTTATCTGGATATCTCTCCGCCAGCACCTTGACCGTCACCGCGGCCAGGGAGGTCTTACCTACGCCGCCCTTGCCGGAGAAGGCTATGATTTTGGTTGTATTCATCAGACGATACCTCCTGTTCTTCTTTATCATATCAAACCGTAAGGTCTCTGGCAAGGTTTTTAGTCGGGGAATCTAAACGCTCTGAGTAAAAAGAAGGACGATTGTTTGTACCAGTTGACATATGTTGATTGCTTACGGAAATGCTGGTTAAATGCTTGATTATATAGATATTTACGCCTATAAGTTTATTGCACAATTTACAGAAAAAGTGTTGACAGCCTATACGAAACAATATACAATATAAATACAACTAATAAACGCCTTCAATAATGCAAATTTGATTCCCTACATTATGGGAAGAAAGGAAGGTAAGTTATGATTGCAAAACGTATTGTGGCATCGGTATTGGCAGTAGGTCTCATGCTGGCAAATGTTCCAATGGAGGCGCAGGCAGCGGATTGCACAAATGGACACGGTGTGGTGGATAGAATTTCCTACAGTGAGTGGACGACAGGCACAGGATATCAGCACTCATATACGGGCACTGGAGGAACCACAAAGGGATGCGGAGTGACGATTATGGCATATACCGCTACATATCAATGCCAAAGATGCCTGGAAAAATGGGTAGATAGCGGTACTTTTGAACGCCATAACACCAACCACACCTGATATTTTGTTCAAAGTGGAAAGAGAGGTAAGAGGATGCATAGAGAACGCATGGCGGCTCTGGCTACCATCGTCCTGTTAGCCCTGGCCGCCTGCGGGCGGTCAGGCGTTCCTGGGGCGGAGGAGGCCAGTCCGGTATCGGATGCAGACACATATGCCTATTTGGACGAAGAGTGGATTGTCGATGATAGACTCCTTGGCCCGCCATATCCTCTGTATCTGTCGGAGGTTGTCGAGGGGGTGGAGATGCAGTACGAGGGGAAGTACGACAGCCACTCTACGGAGTATGTCGCGCTGGGGAACAGCGTCTACTGGCTGGACGGCTTCCACCGACAGATTGAGGAGGGATGGGAGCGCCATTACTATATCAGCAGCTATGACGGGGGCGGGGATGTCCTGCACAGCCCCGTGGAGCTGCCGGCGCCGGAGGAATACGGAGCGTATAATCTGGCGGCTACCTCCTTTGACGTGAGGGGAGAGCGGGAGCTGGTGCTGTTCCTCCAGGGATGGCAGAGAGGAGAGCGGAAAAACTCCCGCAATACCTCCTGTTATCTGGCCATGCATGTGACGCCGGAGGGGGAGATACTGTCTGTGACGGACCTCTATCCGGCGATGCGGGAGCTGGGCATAGAGACGAATTACGCCGTTGATACGGCCTATGTGGACGCGGCGGGATATTATTACCTGATTCACACCACGGGGGTGGGTGGCGACGGCAGGGATGTCCATATCCTGTCCCCCGAAGGGAAGACCGTAGGCGCCATGAACCCCGGGGAGGGATATGCGGAGGCGAGGTGGGCCATGAAGCTTCCGGACGGCAGCCCAGTGTTCTGTTGGACGAACCAGGAAACCTATCAGGATCTGATGGCAGTCTATAACAGGGAGGAGAACGCCCTACGCATCCTTCTGGAGAAAGTCCCGCGGCGCAGTTGGCTATGGACGCCGACAAGGGACGGATATCTGTACTATGTGGATGGCTGGGAGGGAAATCTGAATCGTTGCGATATCCGCACCGGTAAAGTGGAGGCCTGTCTCTACTATCCGAAGCTTGGCATGGAGGAGAGCGAGCGCTCAGTGCGCATCATTATAGGGGAGAACGGGGAGCCGGAGCTCTTAGGGCGCAGGGACGGACAGACGGTGATCTGCAGACTGAGCACGGAGAAGCCGGAGACAGAGGCGCTGAGACTGGTGAGCTCTTATGGCGGTTTTTCGAATTATGCGGAGAGCTGTGGCGTCGCTTATTCCCAGAAGCATCTGAACTGCCCTGCCCAGATGGAGTATATGGAGTATTCGGGGGAATACCCCTCCGAGCAGGAAGAAGAGGCTTATTGGCAGCGCGCGACGGCGGGGCTGGTGTCCGGCAAGGGAGCGGATCTATACTATGTCAACAAGGCGCAGATGCTCGCGTTGCAGGAGAAGGGTGTGCTGGCGGATCTGTCGGAGCTGATCTCGGAGGAGACGCTGGAGGCTCTGTGGCCCGCTACGCTGGAGGAGGGCACGGTTGAGGGGCATCTGATGGGGATCAGCCCTGTTCTCGGCGCGAGCACCATGATGGTCTCGGACGAGATATGGCCGGAAGAACGGTGGACGTTGCAGGAGGCGCTGGACGTGATAGAGGCATACCCGCAGATATCCTATCCTCTGGCGTTTGCAAACTTCACTAGGATCGACAGAAGCCGCATACTGGAATGTCTGGTATTGAGAAGTCTGCGTGCCGGCGGCTCTCCTTTTCTGGATCTGGAGGCGGGGAGCTGTGACTTTGACAACCCACTGTTTATCCGGGCATTGGAGGTAGTTGGAGCCTGTAAGGAACAATTTGACTATGAGGAGGTTGATAAACTGTATCAGGAAAAGGACTGGCTGGCGGTAGAGGTCTCTTTGGTTATTGACCAATTTGCTGACCGCAGGAACGAGCTGGGTGAGAACTACCATGTCGTGGGCTACCCCACCGAGGGAGAGAGCGGGACGTATTGTGGTAGTGGATATTATTGGGTGGTGAACAAAGACACGGAGCATATGCAGGAGGCAGCGGAATTTCTGGAAGAACTGCTCAGCTATAAGAATCAATCTTCGATTAGATCCTCTGCCTCCCCTGCGCGAAAGGATATGTATCAGCAGGAACGGCTTGTGCCATTCCATGGGTCGATGGCTATCGACTGGAGAGATGGAATCTATAAGATACTGGAGCCCGGACCGGAGGGAGATTATCGGTTTGGGGAGCTTCGGGCGGTATGGGAGAGCGCCGTAGTAGCACAGTATGACACTGATGCGATAGAGGAGATCATCTTGGAGGAAGCGTCCGCCTGCTTCTCGGGAGTCAGGGACGCAGCGGCGACAGCCGGCATCATCCAAAACAGGGTGCAGCTATATCTGAAAGAGCGGCAGTAGATATAGAGGAAAAAGAGTCAGGGAGCCAGGCCATCTATACGGTCTGGTTCCTTTTTGAAAGCCGGGATATAGTTTCCAGAACAGTCTATCTGATTCAGATAACGATTTTTGAGGAAAAAAGCGGCAATAGGTCGAAAATCCCTTGACAATGCTTTAGCGCGCCACTATAATAAATGCAATCAGGAAAGACGAAGACGGAGACAGTACATATACCCCGAAGTCACAGAGAGCCGCGGGAGCTGAGAAGCGGTGCGGGCAGGATATATGGAATATCCCTCCCGAGTTGCAGCACCAAAATGCCATGCGGCGTGAGTAGATGCTGACGGGTTTCTCCCGTGACAGAGGACGCATATGCTGGTATGTCGTAAATGGATAGGATGAACAATAGTCTCTGCCGTTTACGGTGGGGGCTGTTTTGACATGGGATCGAACGGTCGGGCATCAACGCTATGCGGCAATATGCCTGGCTTTGCTCTGTCTGCGGGACAGGCGGTCAGGGAGAGGCGCTTGATACGATACAGGATTGGATTAGCGCAATATAGCAGATACTCTGCGGAAAAGAGGTTAAGTATGAAGGACACAATTGAGATCAGATGGCATGGTCGGGGAGGGCAGGGCGCCAAGACTGCGGCGCTGCTGCTGGCGGATGTAGCGTTTAAGACGGGAAAATATGTGCAGGGCTTTCCAGAGTATGGCCCTGAGCGGATGGGGGCGCCGATCACCGCGTACAACCGGCTCAGCGACAAGCCTATTACGATTCATTCCAACATCTATGAGCCGGACCTGGTGGCCGTGGTAGACGACAGCCTGCTCGAGGCCATCGATGTGACGCATGGGCTGAGCGCCGAGGGCGCCGTTATCGTCAACAGCGAGAAGCCCAGGGAGGAGATACTTCCCCATCTGAGAGGCTTCCAGGGCAGGGTGTATGTGATTGACGCCAGAGAGATATCCGTCAGGGCGCTGGGTAAATATTTCCCCAATTCTCCGATGCTGGCTGCGGTAGTGGCGGTGTCGGGCGTGATGGAGCCGGAGGTGTTCCTGCGGGAGATGCGGGCCTCCTACCAGCACAAGTTCGCCAAGAAGCCGGAGGTCATAGACGGCAATATGAAGGCGCTGGAGCTGACTTTTGAAGCGTTGCGGTAACAGAACAAAACGGGAGGATTGAGATGAAAAGTACGGAAATTAATGAAAAGAGCCCCTGGCAGGACATCACGGAGGGCAATAAAATATTTGAACCCGCCACATCGAGGCATTTCTGCACGGGAGAGTGGCGCACTTCTACGCCGGTTTTTGACGAGGAGAAGTGCAAGCAATGTCTGCTGTGTTTTCCGGTCTGTCCGGATTCCTCTATTCCGGTGAAGGATGGAAAAAGAGAGGATTTTGACTATGAGCACTGCAAGGGCTGCGGCATCTGCGCAAAGGTGTGTCCCTTCGGCGCGATCACGATGAAGGAGGGCAAATAAATGGCAATCAGAGAACGTTTATCCGGCAATGAGGCGGTAGCTTACGCCATCAGGCAGATCAATCCGGACGTGATGCCTGCGTTTCCCATTACGCCGTCCACGGAGATTCCGCAGTATGTCGCGAACTATATTGCCAACGGGGAGATGGACACAGAGTTTATCCCTGTAGAGAGCGAGCACAGCGCCATGAGCGCCACGCTGGGGGCCAGCGCTGCGGGCGCCAGAGCTCTGACAGCGACCTCCTCCTGCGGCATGGCATTGATGTGGGAGGAACTGTATGTGGCGGCATCTGACAGGCTTCCCATCGTGCTGGCGTTGGTCAATCGCGCTCTCACGGGCCCGATCAACATCAATGCGGATCACTCCGACAGCATGGGGGCCAGGGACAGCGGATGGATACAGATCTATGCGGAGTCCAACCAGGAGGTGTATGACAATTTCCTGCAGGCTTTTCCGATTGCGGAGGACCCACGTGTGCATCTGCCCGTCATGATCTGTCAGGACGGCTTTATCACCAGCCACGGTGTGGAGAATATCCTGCTGGTGGAGGATGAGAAGGTGAAGGAGCTGGTGGGGGAATATCATCCGGAGCATTTTCTGTTAAACGCCAGGGAGCCCATAGCGGTAGGGCCCTATGCGGTATCAAATTACTATATGGAGACCAAGAGGGGCCAGCGGGAAGCCATGCTCAACGCCAGGGATGTCATTCTGGAGATGGCGGCCAGGTTTGAGGGGCTGACGGGCAGACATTATGGCTTCTTTGAAGAGTATGCGATGGAGGATGCGGAGTATGTGATTGTCATCATCGGCTCCGCCGCAGGCACCTGCAAGGCCGCTGTTGACAGGCTCCGCAGCGAGACCGGCAAGAAGGTGGGTCTGTGCAAGATCCGTGTGTTCCGTCCTTTTCCGGAGAAAGAACTGGCGGACGCCCTGAAGGACCGCAAAGCGGTTGCGGTGCTGGACCGCAGCGAGATGTTCTCCGCCACAGGCGGCCCTCTGGGAGCGGAGGTGCGCGCGGCGCTGTACAGCGCAAAGGCTCAGGCTGAGGTAGTGAATTATCTGTATGGACTGGGCGGCAGGGATATCACAGTGGAGGATTTTGAACGGGTGTATGAGAGACTGGAGCAGATCGCCCAGACACATGAGATTCCAGATATGTATGAATATATAGGGCTGCGCTCCAGGGCAAAGTAGCCAGTGGCACGCATAGGAATTATGGGAGGAAATCATGGAACGTACATACAATTTTAAAGAGGTTATGAGTAAGGAGGAGCGGCTGGCTCCCGGTCACAGGATGTGCGCTGGCTGCGGAGGCACTGTGGCGGTGCGCGCGGTATTGCGCGCACTCCATCCGGAGGACAGGGCAGTGGTGGGCAATGCCACCGGCTGCCTGGAGGTATCCAGCTTCATGTATCCCTTTACCGCTTATGAGGACAGCTATATTCATAATGCTTTCGAAAACGCAGGAGCCACTCTGTCCGGTGTGGAGACTGCCTATCGGGTGTTGAAAAAGAAGGGAAGGATTGATGACACGTTCAAATTCATCACCTTTGGCGGAGACGGCGGCACCTACGACATCGGCTTTCAGTCCCTCTCCGGCGCCATGGAACGGGGACATGACATGGTGTATGTCTGTTATGATAACGGCGCCTACATGAACACGGGAACTCAGCGCTCCTCCGCCACTCCCCAGTATGCCGACACGACGACCACACCTGCGGGACGGGTCAGCGACGGCAAGGTACAGGTGCGCAAGGATCTGACCGCAATTATGGCGGAACACCATATCCCTTACGCGGCCCAGAGCACATTTACAAGCAATTTTAAAGATCTCCACACCAAGGCGGAGCGGGCCATCTATACGTCGGGCGCGGCATTCTTAAACGTGATGTCCCCCTGTCCGAGGGGCTGGGGCTATGATCCTTCCGAACTGATGACGATCTGTCGGCTGGCTGTGGACACCTGCTATTGGCCGCTGTACGAGGTGATAGACGGCAAATGGGTGTTGAACTATATACCGAAGAAAAAACTGCCCATAGAGGATTTCCTGCGGCCGCAGAAGCGTTTTAAGCATTTGTTTAAGTCGGGAAAGGAGGAGCTGCTGGCGCAGTTCCAGATGGAGGTAGACAGGCAGTGGGAGGCTCTGCGGCGGCGCTGTGAGGCTTGATATGAAGTGATGGCGCTGGCGTATGCCGCATGATGCACTGGACAAATGCCGTAAAAGTTGTTACCATATAGGAAGGAAGATCCGGCGGAGGGGACGGTACACAAGCAAAGGATTGGAGTAATGTGCTATGGAAGAACAGAAACGGTTTCAGAGCATATGGGGAAAATGTGATAAGCCAGTGATGGTTTTTCAGCGGAGAGATCAGGTGTATCACATGGTATACCGCAATGAATTGGCGCTGTATGTATGTCCTAACGGCGCTCCGGCGCTGGATTATATAAATGAGGTATTGTGCGCTCCTCTAACGGAGAGTACACAACTTTTTTGCCATGCAGGAGAGAAGGTCTACTCTCCTGTTATTTTTCAATGGGAGGAATTCCAGGTCTGCCTGCTCAATGATGCGACTGTGTATTATCAGGAAAATAAACGGGCTCTGGACGAGGCGCTGATGGCAAGTCGCGCCAAGACCAGCTTCCTGTCGGAGATGTCCCATGATATTCGCACGCCTATGGGTGCGATCATTGGCATGACTGACATCGCTCTGATGCAGGAGGAGATACCTGGCAAGGTGAAGGAGTGTCTGAGCAAGATCAAGACCGCTTCCGGACATATGATGTCTCTGCTAAACGAGGTTCTGGATATGTCCCGTATTGAGAGCGGCAAGATTCTGTTGCAGCCAGAGCCCGTGGATATCGCCGACCTTCTCCACGAGATTCTGATCGTTGCCAAACCCCAGGCGGATGCGGGTAAGCTGCATTTCAGGTTTGAGATGGGGCGCATGGATCAGGAGCGGATCATGGTGGATGGTGTCCGTCTAAAGCAGATATGCATCAATATCCTGTCCAACGCGATCAAGTTTACGCCAGCGGGCGGTCATGTGGATATGTATCTGGATGTGGCGGACACGGAGAAGCCGGAGCAGGTGTTGATGACGCTGCGCATACATGACACAGGTATGGGTATGAGTCCGGAATTTATGAAGAAACTGTTTACTCCCTTTGAGAGGGAAGAGAAGTCCACCGTCAACAAGATTCAGGGAACTGGTCTGGGCATGGCAATCACCAAAAATCTGGTGGAATTGATGGGGGGGATGATACGGGTGGAGAGTGTTCCCAAGGAGGGGACATGCTTTACCCTGGAGATCCCTTTTCAGGCGGCGGAGAACAATCTGGATGCCTATAAGAAGGCTCTTGCTGGAAAACGCGTACTGGTATTGACGGCAGGCGCCGAACAGGGCAGTCATATTCAGACGATTCTGAAGAAGCTGGATATGGAGGGGGAGTTGGCGACAGATGCCATGGATGTGGTTTCTTGTCTGAATGAAGCTCTGTTGGAGGACAGGGAGTATTATGCATTTCTGACGGTGGACAGGGTGCCGGGTATGGATTTGATGCAGTTTCTGCCGGATGTGCGCAAGCGCATGGGGGTGGATTTCCCGATTCTGATGCTTTCCGAGAGCGATTGGGGGCAGGTGGAATATCTGTATACTCGCTCCGGTGTGGATGATTTCATCCCTATGCCACTGTTTGCCAGCAGACTGTGTGCGGCGCTGTATGCTTTTACCAGAGAGGGAAAGCTGGAAAAGGAGCAGGGGGATTCGACGTTGAAGTATGACTTTGGCAACAAACGCCTGCTGCTGGTGGAGGATAATGAGATCAACAGGGAGATTGAACAGGAGATTCTGGGTATGTCGGGCATTCAGATCACTGTGGCTGAGGATGGACAGCAGGCGGTAGACAGATTCAGGGAGTCTACTCCATTCTATTATGATATGATCTTGATGGATATTCAGATGCCGGTGATGAATGGGTTGGATGCCACGAGAACCATACGCGATATGGACAGGGAGGACGCCCAGGAGATTCCCATTATCGCAATGACGGCCAACGCCTTCGTGGAGGATGTAAAGAATTCTCTGGATGCCGGCATGAATGCGCATCTGCCCAAGCCCTTTGACATTGAGCAAGTATTTTCTACCATGGGTATGTTCCTGGAAAGGGGGCATACATGAAGCCCTATCAAGAACGGTATATTGACAATATCAGGAAGGTCTTGGCCTTATCAGATATTTCTGGGCAGCTTCCGGAGGATGTGGATGCGTTTCTGGAGGTGCATTATGCGAACGCGACCTGTATCCGACAGATTGTCAGGGAGAACACAGAGCTGCTGCGGCGATATCTGTTTCCTGTGTTGGATGACATAGCCTCCGCAGATCAGGAGGAGATAGAACAGCTGAGTGATTTTGCTGCCCAGCTCTCACATGGGCCGCAGAGCCTGGACCTGTATCTGCATTACATGATTCATAACGCGCTCATTACCTATGCCAGACATTGGGAGAAGCGCGATATGCTGATCAAAGAGCTCTATCATACTGCTTTGGCCCTCTTCTATCTGCAGGAGAATCTGAGTTCTCCGGGAGATCGCACTTATAGCTGGAAGATGGGAATGCTCTTCGGGGAGGCCGCCTCCTATATCAAGATTTATGATGAGATTGAAGATCCGGAGATCAGAGGGTATATCCATCGTTCCATGGGAAATATTGCCTTGTGCTACAATATTTTTACAGACGGCGACAAGAAACTGAAAGCGGTGAGACGCTCGATCCAGATCCTGCAGGACCCGATATATCGGGCAAAGACTCCCTCTCTGCCATGGGATACTTATTTATACAAGAGCCATCAGGAGCGTTCCACTGCCATGGGGCTGCTGCGGCGGGGCGATGCGGATGAGCAGCTGATCCGCGAGGTGATGGAGTCGGCAGAGTATGTCTGGGAACGGCAGATGGAGAGCAGCAGGCGCAAGAATACAGCTCCGGCCATGCGCTGGCGGGTTGTCTACCAGGAAAGTCAGTATTACTGTGGCGTACATCCTCTTTCCTACCTGTTGACTCAGCTGGAGAAGGTATATATGGATTGCAGCAGGGATGACTTTTCCGGAGAGGGCATGTATGGCAATATTTTTATTCCGGCTATCTATGGTAATTATCTGCAACACAATCCGGAATATAAGGACAGAAAAAGGGATATTATGTGCCACATGAATCGAAACGTGGTAGATTATGTTCATCGGGTGCCAAACAATCAATCAAGCGACCAGCTGTTTCACTATCTGCTCAATTTTCTGCAGGGCTTTGTGGAGTATCCCGGAGAGATGCAGCAGAAGGATGTTGTGATCAAGTTAATTGCCTGTCGGAATCTTGACGCATATGTATTCAGCAGTGTGACGGCTCATATGACGGCAATGCTGATGGAAAAGGTGATAGAAGCTCGGCCGCAGCTGTTGATTGGGATATTGTCCTGTAGTACGATAGAAGCCGTAAGGGAGCGCAGCTCGGAGCTGCGGCAGTTTGCCTATGACAGCGGAATGCTTCACGATGTGGGTATGCTGGGGATTTATCGGCTGTTGATCATGTCTGCGCGCGGCTGGATGGATGAGGAGGCGGCTCTGTATAAATGTCATGTGACGGCGGGAGCTAATATACTGGAGCGGTGTGAGTCCACCAGGCAGTATGCGCCAGTCGCCGGCGGGCACCATGTATATTATAATGGCGGAGGCGGATACCCCGCGGGTTATAGCCGAGCGGACAATCCCGTGCAAATAGTGACGGATATGGTTTCCATTGCGGCATATGTCAGCAGAATGACAGGGCAGGAGACCCATGATCTGGTTCCGGTCTGTACGCTTGAGGAGGTGTCGGAGTATATCGAACGGGGAGCAGGCAGCATGTTTCATCCCGAACTGTCAGAGCTATGGCTGTCCATGGAGTCGGAGCTGTCAGAATATCTGCGGAGTGGAAGAAGAGAGGCATATGCGGAGGCAATCAGCCTGCTTCAGGGCAAGGAGCCCGTCAGTGACTGCCAAGCGTAGGTTAATTGGAATGAGAGAGGCCCGTCCCCGATGGGGGCAGGCCCCTTTTCAATTGATTATCTGCCGAATAAGGTACCGATGATGCCCCGTCCCAGCGCGGCGCCGACATTACCGCCAAGCTTCTTGCCAAAAGAACCGCCCACCGTTTTGCCGATGGTGTTTCCGAGTTCTCTGCCGACAGTTCCAGCGGCGCTGTTGGCCACGCTCTTTGCGGCAGATTTTACGGCGCGTTGGCCTGCGGCCTGTTTGCGCTCCGCGGCTTTTCGGGCAGCGGCCTCATCCTTTTGACGCTGCTTTTCCGCGGCGGCCGCCTCCTTAGCTTTCTCGGCGGCTTCAGCATTGGAGAGATTCATGCGCTCCAGAAATTCATATGCCGAATCTCGGTCAAAGAAATCATTGTACTTGGGATAGAGGATGTTATTCTTAATCTGCCGGTCTCGAATATCATCGTCCAGAGCACCCATCTGGCTTTGAGGCGGCAGAATATCACATTTTTTCACTATTGTAGGTATGCCGTCTTCATCCAGCACAGACACAAGCGCCTCGCCGATTCCCAGATTGATCAGCGTGTCGTAGGTATCGAAGTCCGGATTGACACGGAACGACTGTGCTGCTGCCTTGGCGCCTTTTTGCTCCGCAGGCGTGTAGGCGTGCAGGGCATGTTGCACTTTATTGCCCAGCTGAGCCAATACGCCGTCAGGAATATCCCGAGGACTCTGGGTGATAAAATAGATGCCTACGCCTTTGGAACGAATCAGCTTTACTACCTGTTCGATCTTAGTAAGCAGCGATTTGGGGGCGCTGTCAAAAAGCAGATGTGCCTCATCAAAGAAAAAGACCATCTTGGGGGCGTCCAGATCTCCGGCCTCCGGAAGAATCTCGAACAGCTCTGACAGCATCCACAGCAGAAATGTGGCATACATGGTGGGCTTGTTGATCAGTGTCTGACAGTCCAATATCTGAATGACGCCCTTGCCGTCACGATTGCGGCAGAACCAGTCCGCAATATTTAACGCAGGCTCGCTGAAGAACAGCTCGCCGCCCTCGCTCTCCAGAGCGATAATGGCTCTGGTGATGGCTCCCAGACTGGGCTTGGTAATATTGCCGTACCTCAGAGTCAGCTCCTTGGCATTCTCGCCGACATACTGAATCATGGCCCGCAGGTCCTTTGTGTCGATCAGCAGGAGCTCCTCATCATCCGCAATCTTGAAAATGATAGTCAGAATATCGCTCTGTGTGTCGTTCAGCTCCAGAATACGGGATAAAAGCAGAGGCCCCATCTCGGAGATAGTAGTGCGCAGAGGAAGTCCCTTTTGCCCGTATACATCCCAGTAGGTAGTGGGATAGGAGTCGAAATTAAAGCCTTCCCGGGCCAGTCCCATGGCGTCTATGCGCCTCTGCAGGCTTTCGGAGATGATGCCCGGCTTGCACATGCCAGCCAGATCTCCCTTTACATCCGCGAGAAACACAGGTACGCCGCAGTCGCTGAAGGACTCGGCCAGCACCTTGAGGGTGATGGTCTTGCCGGTGCCTGTGGCGCCTGCAATCATGCCGTGGCGGTTGGCCATGCTGGGGTATATGTATACTTTTTCATCGCCAGCCATGCCGATCCAGATCTTATTTTCCTGATACATGGTTACCTCCAAAAAGAAAATTTTATAACTGTATTTACTGTAGCATAAACGGGAACATTTCGCAAGCGTATTTGTATGCGCGGTATTTTATAATTGTTTTTCTATGTAAAATATGTTACGATAAATGAGTAATCTCAGATATGTTATGCGGAATTAAGAGAACTATATATTATGGGGAGGCAGCTATGGCAGTGGAAAAGGAAAAAGGGAAAAAAGGTATCCGAATATGGGGCCTGAGCAATAAGCTTTTGTTGGTAATTATTCCCGTGTTGATCATCTCATTTGCGGTCACAGGCGTACTGATTTTTACGAATGCGGGACGAACGCTTCTGACCAACTCAAAGCTTACTTTTGAGGCGGAATCGGAAAGACAGCTGCTGATTCTGGAGAATGAAATGCTTTCCAGTACAGGCAGCAGGAATCTGGAGAGCGCGGCCACGCAGTTGGCTCAATTTACCCGCAAAAGGGATTCCATCTATCAATTGGTAAACGATCTGGTTATCATGAAGAATGGATACGCGTTTTTGGTTGATACCAATGAGGCGGTAATCGTGGCTCATCGGGATGAGAAGATAATGGGGACTTCCTTTTCCCAATACAACAAGGGCAGCTTTATGGGAGATATTCTTGCGCAGCTTCAGTCAGGAAACACGGAGCTGTTTACAGCGTCCGACAGGCGTGTGGAATATTATGTCAAGGCATTTTACATACCGGATACTCCATATGTTATGGTGACCTGCGTTGATCAGTCCACGATCCTCTCTGAGCTAGCGGATCTGCTGACCAAGGTAATCATTGTGTTTGCCGTCGTGATTTTCGTGGTCGTTGCGGTGATCGTGATCTTCCTGCGAATTGCTCTGCGGCCCATGCAGAAGTTGACGGATATTCTTGGCGATATTGCGGATGGCGATTTTACGGTGAGCATCAGTCCCAAGGGCAGGGATGAGATTGCGGTAATGGGCAGGTCTCTCAATAATTTTGTTGAAATTATGCGGGATGTCATCTCCGATATCATAGCGGTGTCGGACCGGCTTGACGAATCCAGCAAGAAGACCAAGCAGGTTTCCAATACATTGAACGAGGCGGCGGATGCCCAGGCAGATTCGATGAGCGATGTCAAGATAACGTTGGATCAGGTCGCCTCCTCGATACAGGATCTGGCGGTCCATGCCACGACCCTGTCCGACGTTGTCAATGAGACCAATCAGCGCGGCAGCCAGGCCAAGGATAATATGCGGCAGACGGTTGCGGTGGCTTCCCAGGGGCGCGCGGATATGGAGGAGGTCAATCTGGCGATGGTGTCCATCGTGGATTCCATGGGGCAGCTTGAGGCGATTGTAGATGAGGTGGGAGCCTCCACCGAACAGATTAACAGCATGGTTGCTATTATCAGTGATATTTCAGATCAGACGAATCTGTTGTCGCTGAATGCCGCTATCGAGGCGGCGCGGGCTGGGGAGGCGGGCAAGGGCTTCGCTGTCGTGGCGGAGGAGATCCGCAAGCTCGCGGAGGTGAGCGCTTCCTCCGCGTCCAAGATATCCAGCATCATAGATCAGGTGAATTCACAGGTGTCCTACATGGTGCAGCAGACCGGACAGAGTGTGACTTCCATTAAGAACAATTCGGGGAAGATCACGGCCTCCTGCGAGATATTTGAGCGTATCTACCAGAAGGTGGGAGACACGGACAATGTGCTGACGGAGATTGTGGAGCGCATCGCCCATGTCGATGATGTCGCGACCAATATTGCCGCTTTGACGCAGGAACAGTCCGCGAGCACGGAGGAGATTCTGGCCTCAACAGAGGTTCTCGCTCAGGCGTCGCTGCAGCTCTCTCAGGACAGTCATATGGTGGCTTCAAGCGCGGATGATGTATCGAGCGCTGCATTCTCACTTGCGGAGCATATGAGAAAGTTCAGGATATAAAATGAGGCGTATTCCTGTGATAAGTAGGATATTGAAAATTGCGTTTATAGGCGTTATGGTGGTGTGCCTATTTCTGATTGGGCAAGCACATTATGACTCCGTGAGGAATCAGCGGAAGCAGCAGGCGCTTCGTAAAATGGTTGAGGCGGCTTCGCAGGAACAGAGCGGGTCCGCGGAGGAGGACTCTGGGGCGACCGAGCCGGAGACAGCTTCCGCTGCAACGGAGGCGGCGGCTTCGCAGGAGCCTGTGGAGCAACCCGTGGAGGAGCCTGCTATTCTTCCCCAATATGAGGCTCTGTATCAGGCCAATTCTGATCTGATAGGCTGGCTGTCTATCGAGGGGATGGTGATCGATTATCCTGTCATGCGCAGTGAGGATGACGAATTCTACCTGCACCACAATTTTCAGGGAGAGGAAGATAAATATGGCTGCCTGTACGTGCGAAACAGGGCGGATGTGGATACTCCGGGCGTCAATTTTCTGATCTATGGGCACAATATGAAGGATGGCTCCATGTTCGGAGACCTCGATCTGTATCGCAAGAAATCCTTTTATGATGAGCACAGGATCATCTGCTTCGACACTCTGTACGAGGAGCGCCGCTATGAGATCGTGGCAGTGTTTCTCTCGCAGGTTTATGAGGAGCAGGACGAGGTGTTTAAGTATTATCAGTTTTACGAGGCCGAGACGGAGGAGGAATTTCTGGATTTCTATGACAATATCAAGGAATTGTCCCTGTATGACACGGGTGTCACGGCGGAGTATGGGGATACTTTCCTGACCCTCTCCACCTGTGCTTACCACGTGCCGGATGGCAGGCTGGCTGTGGTGGCGAAGCGCATTTAGTCAGTGTGACTATGCTCCGCCAGATACAGCCTTATCCTGCTCTGGATGATTCCCGCCACTGTAGCCGCGTCCTTGTCTCCGGCAAAGAAGCTCTCCGCCTCCTCCATCACGATCTCACCGATCATTTCGTCTCCTTGAGGCAGGGGGCCGCTTTTCTCCGCCAGTTCCAGAAAGTCATCCACGCAGGAGCTTCCGTCCGGCTTCAGCATCAACATGTGATATTTTCCCTGGCCCGTGTCCAGAGCCTGGTAGCCTGGATTATTCGGACTCTCCGGATGCACATACCTGTCATAGACCTCCCGGCACAGGGGGGTGTCCTGCTTCCTCTGGTATTTTGTGCTGTACAGGAACTCCAGATATCCCTTTACTGTGTCCATACAGTCGGCTCCCTTCCTCACTACCAAATAATAGTCGCTGCTCCAATAGCTCCCGCAGCCGCTCTCCGTCGGATATCCCACACAGTGGAAATCCTCTCCCAGACTGCCCACCCTGATGCAGAACATCTGCAAATTGCTGAAATCGTCCACATAGGCCAGCGCTTTCCCTTCTTGCATGGGGACGTCTATGTTCACTGCAGGCAGGACAGTGCCATACTGTTTGCACAGCTCCAACAGGTGGATGAACTCTTCGCTGTCAAAGCTGCAGGTATTCTCCTCAAGGTTCAGGAACGGGCATTGTTCGATATTCTGCAGCGTCAGATGCCAGAGGGCTCCCGCGGTCCCGAAGGGCTGCACACCCATCGCCACGACTGTCTGCAGCTTGGGCCATCTCTCTCCCTCCTCCAGCAGCGAGACCACATCCTCCAGCCGCCAGCTCTCCTTGTCCCATACCTCCCTATTTACCAGCATCGTCCGCAGCTCCGCCTCCATCGCAAAGCCGATCTGTCTGCCGTCGATCCTGCCGCACTCCAGAACCCCCGGGAATATCCGCTCCACGGTTTCCGGCGACAGCACCTCCGTCATATCCTCCAGCAGTCCCTTCTCATACAGGCTCTCCATGTCCACGCGGGAGACATACATGACCTCCGGCCCTTTTCCCGCTGTCAGATCCAGCATCAGACGATCCCGGTAAGCCTGCGGGTCCTCGGCATCGTACTCCACAGTGATCCCCTGATCTCCGTGCTTTCTGGTATAGTCGGCCGCCGCTGCCTGCAGGAGAGTACAGTTGGAGGTCAGACTGACGACGTTCATGTTGCCCTCGGCGGATGGCTCCTCCTCCGTCAGCGTATAGAGGGAAAAGCCCTCATCTTCAATCTCATATAAGCACAGTCTGCCGGCCGAATCTGTGAGCAACCGCAGGAAGTACGTGTTTGTCGTGATATCCTCCGCCGCGATATTCATCAGCTCAAGGATGCCTCCTGTGCAGAGATTCCATCTGTACAGAGTTCCGTCACTGCCAGATACAAAGTAACACATTCCGTCCTCGGTCATGCAGGTATTATTCACAGACCCAAGATAGGGCAGCGGCGTCTGTCGGATCCCACCTCGCTGTTGATCATATGTAAGAAGCATACTCTCTGAACGATTGGGGTGTGGCAGATAGAATACCGGAAAGCCATCAGGGTCTTTCATAAGACACTCAAAAGCGGTGATTTCCTGCTCCATTGCGCCCTCCAGCCCATCGGGGTACGGGTTCACGACACAGAGCACGTGTCCATCAGGGTCCAGCACTGCCATTTTTCTGACTCCACCGCCACTGTAGGAAGCATAGTAATAGTAGTTCCCCTGACTGTCTACATTTAATCTCTGATAATTTCCCCATCCCATGTCTGTCAGGTAGCCGCTCTCTGTCACTCCCGGATACAGATCCACGGTCTTGATCAGGTTGCCCTCCGCATCCATATGCACCGCGGTCAGGCCGCACACCTCATCATCCTCTCTCCACTCTGGTCCCCACTTATGTCCATCCTCATACTTTACCCGCAGGAAGACATACTCCTCCTCGCTGTATATATCAAATGAGATAATCTCGGCCTCGCTCTCTCCTCCGAGCAGGCTGTCCGTATCCAGTTCCGTATAGGAGGTATCTCCTGTGTCCACATCATAGCGATACATATAATTGCCAATATTTCTATTCTCCAGCATATACTGATCCAGGCTGTAAATAAACGACTTGTATGTTGTGGTCACGGGAAATTCTATGCTATCATAGTTAAGCTCAGCTATGGGACTTAGAGCTTCGACGTATTCCCCTATATAGAGGGCGTTCCCCTTCCCTCTTGATGAGGTTCTCTTCCATTCGGAGGTTCTCCAGTCAAAGTCAGAGTAATCCGCGGCTTCTTCCGCCTCCCCGCTTCCGGAGTCCGGCACAGAATTCGTGGCAGACTCCACAATGCTCTCTACATCTCCACAGCCGGTCAGACTAAACAATATACAGAGTAAAGTCAACGGTAATCTCAGATTTTTGCACCAATCCCTCATCATACTTCCTCCAATACAATCATATGACAATAAGCATAGGGGGAGCATCTGTATTCTATGCCATTTAAACGGAATGCTCCCTCTACAGCTTCTGAAAATATCAATTTATTAATTTCATATCTGGTACAAATAACTTATTTTGTACCAGATAATACGCCTGAGTTTCCATTTATTATGTTACGGCTAATCAGCAAAATATATATTAGTGCGTCATAGTATGAACCTCATTCACAATCCATGTATTACCCGTGGCAAACGATTCAAAGCAGCTATGACATGTCGCATATTCCACCATATACGTCACTTTCAGCCTGCATTTGGCATCCAAATAGCATGTCTGTGAGCCCTCCTTTGTGCCATAATTCAGCGTGACTGACGGATGCCCACATGATGCGTCTGTTGCGGCAAAAGCATTGATTCCTGAGCATAGCATTGCTCCAATCAGGCCAAGTACCAAAATTTTTTTCTTCATAGATACACCTCCATTTGAATTGTTATTTGTTTTATATATTGAATGTGCACAACAATATACAATAGTCCATATCACAAAATAGGAAATTATGTTTCAAAACCTTACTTTTGTTTTACACAATATTTATCGCATTTTTATGCAATAAGATTTTGTTCATTACCCTCTTGCCTTGTGCTTGATTATATAACGATACACTGTATTTGTAAATAGTTTTCAAAAGAAATTTACATTTTATACTTTTGACTTTTATATTTTTGATGGTTTATGATCTGTCATTCTCAATTTTTCTATATCTATAAATCAGAGAACCAGAGATCATATCAAAAAAGAGCTCTCAAAAAATGAAAAGATTCTGATTCGGCGGAGATTGACGAAAAAAACGGCAGTAGTTATAATAGAATCAGCGTTTATAAGAGTAAACGGCCTGCGGTCGGGCGGATGGCTTTACCGGATTACAATCTGAGCGCTGACAGGCGGAAAGGTGAGACTTACATATGGAGCAACAGAAATTGCTGCGGCCTCCGGTGGAGGTGCGCTACAGGGAGGAACTGGAGGCGTTGAAGGCTGTGGACACAGGAAAAAAGCCGGAGAACTGGCTGCTTTCTCCCAGAGCGGTTCGCACCTTTATTCTGGGAAGCCGGACGCCGCTTACCTATTCGGGAGGGTCGGTCACTGTCGAGAAAAAATATTTTGGCAATGACGCGTTGGTGGAACGGTGTATTGTCACGCTGGCGGGCAATCGGGGCTTGATGCTGGTGGGAGAGCCGGGGACGGCCAAGACCATGCTGTCTGAGCTGCTGGCGGCGGCGGTCAGCGGCGTCAGCACTAACACGATCCAGGGGACGGCTGGCACCACGGAGGACATGATCAAGTATTCCTGGAACTATGCGCTGCTGTTGGCCAAGGGCCCCAGCAGGGAAGCGCTGGTGCCTTCGCCATTGTATGTGGGTATGGAACAGGGGGTGCTGACCCGCTTTGAGGAGATCACCAGAACGCCTGCGGAGGTGCAGGACAGTCTGATCAGCGTGCTCAGCGACAAGGTGCTGAATGTGCCCGAGCTGGGGGATGAAGGGATATTGTTTGCCAGGCCGGGCTTTAACGTGATCGGCACGGCCAACACGCGGGACAAGGGCGTCAATGAGATGAGCTCCGCCCTGAAGCGCCGGTTTAATTTTGAGACGGTGACGCCAGTGAGGGAGGTTGCGCTGGAGAAGCAGATCATCATCAATGAGGTGCGCAATCTGGCGGCGGATAGCCATATGGATATACCGGTGGACGAGGATGTGGCGGAGCTGCTGGCCACCACCTATCACGAGCTGCGGGAAGGCGTCTCCTCCATGGGACACAGGATCGACAGCCCTGGGGCCGTGATGAGTACGGCGGAGGCGGTATCCGTGTACTATCAGACCATGATCGGCGGGTACTATTACGGGGACGGACATATGGATGTGGACAGCCTGGTACAGAATCTGGTGGGCGCACTCTCCAAAGAAAATAAAGAGGACTTGAACAAGGTGAAGGACTATTTCAACACAGTGGTCAAAGACAGGAGCGGCAAGGAAGGCGGTCTATGGAAACGATATTACGAAGCCAGGAAATGGCTGAAATAAAGCTGCTTCCCGTGCGGCACCACAGTCCGACCTGCGCCCTGCAGGTGCGGCGGGTGATAGAGAGCTGGCAGCCTCAGGCGGTGCTGGTCGAGGGGCCGGATACGGCCTGCGGCCTGATCTCCGCCATGCTTGATCCGAGCACCAGAGCGCCCTTTGCCGTGTATTACTCCTATGACGATACCGCGGGTGCGGTGACCGAGGAAAAGGGAAAATACCGCTGCTACTATCCGTTTCTGGATTATTCTCCAGAGCTGGCGGCTCTGCGGGCAGGGAGCGCGCTGGGGGCAAAAGTGGCCTTTATCGATTTGCCCTACGGGGATATTCTGGCGGCTTCCCAGACTGGAAAGGGTCTGAGGCAGGAGGGGGAGAAGAGCAACTACAATGATGATTATCTGCTCTCCCGCAACGCCTATCTGCGGCGCCTGTGTGAGAAGACCGGACTGCGAAGCTTTGATGAGTTCTGGGAGAAATATTTTGAGCTGGAGGGCTTGACACAGGACAGCGATACCTGGTTTGACAATCTGTTGACCTATTGCCGTCAGGCCAGGGAGAGCACGCCGCCGGAGGAGCTTATCCAGGAGGGATGCCTGGCCAGGGAAGCCTATATGACAAAGAAGATATTGGACGCGGCGGCGGAGTTGGAGGGTGCAGACCGTTCGGGGAATGACAGCGCACGGGAAAGAGCCGCAGCGGTTACTGTGCCGCAGACTGGAGAGACGGTATGGCGACGTATTCTGGTGGTGACAGGGGGCTTCCATACCCCTGCTTTGGCTCAGCGGCTGAGGGACTCCTCGCTGACCGAGCTGCCGAAAAAGCAGGTTCGTGCCGCTGATCAGGGCGCATATCTGATGCCTTATTCCATGGAGGCGGCGGATGCGCTCAACGGCTATGCCAGCGGTATGCCTTTTCCTGGATTTTATCAGGAGATATGGGAGCATATGCAGGCGGGAGAGCCAGAGCCTGCCGGAGTATGGGGACCGTCAGCGGGTGAGGCGGATTATGCGGTCAGTCCTTATGCCCGGGCGGTGTTGGATATGATCGTGGCCACTGGCAAGGCGGTGCGGCGAGGCGAGGGCAGCGCCTCCACCTACGATGAGATCTGCGCCTGTTCTATGGCGCAGGGATTGGCGGCTCTGCGGGGAAAACCATATCCTGGAGCCTATGAGCTTCAGGATGCGGTACTGTCCTGCTTTGTCAAGGGAGAACTGACTCTGGCTACCGATGAGCCCATGCGCTTGCTGCGGCGACAGATGACGGGCAGACAGGTGGGGGAGCTGTGCGGGGATGCCGGAGAACCGCCGCTGCTGCAGGATTTCCGCAGTCAGTGTAAGCGCCTGGGGCTGCAGGCCTCCTCCACGCTGGAGACAGAGATCACCCTGGCTGTCTTTGGCAGGAAGAAGCACAGGCAGACGAGTATGTTTTTCCACCAGCTACTTTTTTTACAGGCTCCCTTTGCCCGCAGGCTCAAGGGCCCGAACCTGCAGACCGGCAGAGACCGCAATCTGATACGGGAGATCTGGAAATATAAGTGGAACGCGCAGGTCATGGCGGCGCTGATTGACGCTTCTGTCTACGGCGGCACATTGGAGGAGGCCGCCGCGGGACTGGCGGCGGAGCGGCTGAAAAAGGCGGTGTATGCCCGCGAGGGCGCACTGCTGTTTTCTCAGGTGTTGGAGATGGGCCTTGAGGGACAGCTGGGGCCAGTGTATGAAAGACTGTCGGAGCTGCTGGTGACGGATACCGATTTCTACTCTCTGGCGGAGGCGCTGCGTCTGCTCGACATGGTGCGGCAGCTGCTGGACCTCTACGACTTCGAGGCCGACTTGACAGTGATGCTCCTGACCTGTATCCGCAGACTGACGGGCTTATTGCCGGGCATGGCCAGGGTAAGGGACGAAGATATGGCTAGATGCATGGAGGCGGTAAAGCTGTTGTATCAGGTCATTGGCAGGCTGGAGCGCGAGAGGGAGACAGACGAGGTGGCTCAGAACGCTCTTTCAGATAATTATTTCGAGGCGCTTCTCGCCATGAGCCAGGGGCGGGAGATACAGCCGGGCATATGCGGCTGTGTCCACGGTATCCTGTATGGCGGCGGGCGGGAGGATGTGACACATATCCAGCAGGTCTGTCAGGGGTATCTCACGGGAACCGGAGAACAGCGGCATGGAGCGGCCATGTTTTTTCGGGGGCTGTTCTTCGCAGCTAAGGATCTGGTGTTCGTTGGAGACGCCTTTCTGCGGATGCTGGACCAATTTCTAATGCAGGTGGAAGAGCGGGATTTCATGCTGCTGCTGCCAGAGCTACATATGGCGTTCACCTACTTTACTCCTGCGGAGACAGACCGCATCGCGCAGACAGCCGCAGGCTTTCACGGCAAAAGCCGTAAGCAGCTCCTGCAGCGCCAGGCGGTCCCCGAATCCTGGTATCTCTACGGGCGGGAACTGGAGAACTTCGCCCTGCGGGAGATGTGCGACGATTAGCAACAGTGAAACAGCTATTTACCAGTACCGAATTGTGCATATGGTATGTTCCATAAGCAGTGAGAACGGAGCGAGAGCGTGCTTGCGTTGGAATGTACCATGTGCACAATGACACTAGCAAAGTAACTCGGCTTTACAACTGCCTAAATATGTACCCACAGTTACAAGGAGATAGGGAAGTAATGGACGACGGACAGGTATTGAACAGATGGCGGCTGATGTTGGGAAGACATGCAGCCGGTCAGATTTCTTACAGTGACGGCGGCGTCAACTATATGGGCATGGAGGAGGTCCTGGACTACCTGTACTCTCGGGAATACGGGGAGGAACAGGAGATGCGTCAGGAGCGTCAGGGCGGCAGCGAGGGCTCGCGGCTGACAGTACCCAAGTGGCTCCGTGAGATGAAACGGCTTTTCCCCAAAGAGACTGTGGAAATCATGGAACGTCATGCCCTGGAAAAGTACGAGATGACGGAGCTGCTCACCGACCCGGAGGTGCTGCGTCGCCTGGAGCCCAATCGGGAACTGCTCCGAACCATCCTGAGCCTGAAGCATATGATGAAGGGCGAGGTGCTGCAGCTGGCCAGGCAGATCGTGCGCAAGGTGGCGCAGGAGATCATGGATAAACTGCGACAGGATGTGCGTCGGGCGCTGCAGGGACGGCTGTGTCGCACCAGCGGTAGCCCTGTCAGGAGCATCCGCAATCTGGATATCCACAAGACGATCCGCAAGAATCTGCAACACTATGACAGGGAGCGAGAACAGCTGGTGCTTCATCAGGTGTATTTTCACGCTCGGATGAAGCGCTATCATCAGTGGCGGGTGATCATCTGTGTGGATGAGAGCGGCTCCATGCTGGACTGTATTATCCACAGCGCTGTCATGGCGGGGATATTTGCCGAATTGCCCATGCTTGACACCCGCCTGGTCATCTTTGACACCAACGTGGTGGACTTAAGCGGCCATGTGGAGGACCCGGTGGAGACGCTGATGAGTGTGCAGCTCGGCGGCGGAACCAATATTGCGGGAGCATTGGGCTACTGTGAGACATTGATTGAGAATCCACACAGGACTCTGGTGGTATTGATCTCGGATCTGTACGAAGGTGGGGCTCGCCACAAGCTCTACAGTGTGAGCCGCAGCATCATCGAGAGCGGAGCCAGACTGATCGCGCTGACGGCGCTGGATATGAAGGCCGCACCCAACTACGACAGGCAGGCCGCGGCTATGCTGGCCCAGCTGGGGGCTTTTGTGGGGAGTATGACCCCGGAGCAGTTGGCGGAGCATGTGGCGGATATGGTGGGGTGAGGCGGATGGCAGATTGGAGACAGAGCCTGGCGGAAGTAGACGAGGACTATCTGGCAGGCATCAGCAATAAGGGAATCGTGAAGAGGGCCTACAAGGATTTGGAATCGGCGGGAGATAAGGCATCCGCAGTTACAGAAGCTATGGACTGGAGCGCCGCAGAGCTGGAGGTGGCAGTAGGGGGAGAAAAAGTAACTCTCCGCCTGCCTCTGGGAGAGAGCCGTTGCAGCTGCCCGTCCCGCAGCATCTGTCGGCATGTGATCATGGGCATTGTGCTGGCGCGGCGGGCGGCGCTGAACGCGGGAGGAGAGTCGGGGGATAGCGGCATTGTTGAGGTTGTCAGCAACGAGGAGAGCAGCGTGCCTGCGGTGGAAGGAGCCGATGACAGTGGCATGGCGAATTCGGGCAGTCTGGCGCAGCAGGTGTGGCAGGAGATCATGGCTTATCCGCGGAAGCCTCTCCTGCGGGCGCTGGGAAGCAGGGGGCTGCGACGTCTGGTGGAGGCCATGGCAGCGGGAGCGGCACCGGAGCCGGAGCGCGGCACTGTGGTGCGCGTTGAGCTGCCGGGACAGGCGACAGTGAAGCTCTTATCCCCTCTGGAGTATAGCACCTGCACCTGCCATAAGAAGGAGCTGTGCAGCCACAAGGCGGAGGCCATCCTCTGGTGTCAGTATCTGGATAAGCAACTGACCGTGGAGCAATTGGAGCAGGAAGCGGAGCAGCAGCCGGAGCTTGACCTGCATGAATTGTCGGGGGCGGCGGAGCGGGTCAGGGATTGCCTGGAACATCTGCTGGAGACGGGACTGGTGCGGAGCTCAGAAGAGCAGGCCAGAGAGCTGGAGCGTTTGGCGATCCTCTGTCACAATGTGGGATTGGCGGGCTGGGAGGGGGACCTCAGAGCTCTGGCGAAGGGCTATGATAACTATCAGCGCAGAGTGGCAGGGCAGAGCGTGGAGAGACTGGCGGACGAACTGCAAGCGCTGTATCACAGGACAGGACAGCTCATGGAGCTGACAGAGGCGGCCCTGTCCGCCGCAGAGCCGTCCGTGGGGCATGTGGCTGGCCAGATTCAGGCGCTGGCGGGAGAATTCCGCGCACAATATCTGTCAGTGGGGGACCTGGAACTGACGGGGATTACGATGGAGCATTTTGTCAGCGACTCCGGTTACGAGGGGGATACCGTATATTTTCTGGACACGGCGGCGGGAAGCTGGTACACCTACACCCATGTCAGGCCTACCTTCTACGAGGGAAAAAAGCGTTCGGCCTATCAGGAGAAGCCCCAGGCGCCCTGGGGAATCGCCCTGCCCCTTGAGAATCTGGCCCGCATGAGGATACTGCTGCGGGGAGCAAAATGTGACAGCGGCGGACGGCTCTCCTCCAGCCAGGAGACCAGGGGAGAGATATTGGGTAAAAGCGAGCTGACGGCGGATATCTTAAAGGGCTGGTACTACAGGGAGTATGATCGGCTTTTTGACGAACAGATACCCAGGCCGGGCAGAGCCTCCCAAGCGGAGCAGCGCCTGCGTCTGGTCTTCGTGCAGGCGGCAAGGTTTGAGCAGGGTCAGTTTGATGAGATCGCGCAAAAGCTGGAGCTGCCCATATGGGATGCGCAGGGACGTCAGGTGTCGGTGGAGTTGCCCTATTCCAAGCGGGAGGAGGGGTCTATCCGGTATCTGGAGCGCTTGAAGCAGCAGGAGGGGCTGCTCTGTTTTCTGGGAAAAATCTATCTGCGAGGCAGCCAGCTCTGCCTCTATCCGGTGGACCTGCTGGAGCGTGAGGAGCTGGAGCAGATGACTGTCTCCACAGCGGAAAAAGACGACATTGAAAATAATATAAGCTCTGCCGCGGATACAGAGTGTGCCAGCGCAGCCTGTCAGGGCTTGCAGAGTTATCTGGAGGAGGTGCGCTGGCTGCTGCAGGATATCTATCAGGCAGGAGACGCTACTGTGCAGGACGCTACCTTGCAGGCCATGAGAAAGGCGCGGGAGCAGGGTATCACCTATGGTATGACAGCCATGTCAGATTGGCTGTGCAAGTTGGAAGAGCAGCTAGCTGGGGCGCGACACCGCCTCGACCATCCGTCTGATCAGATCATGAAGCTTTACTGCAGGCTGTGGAAATATGTGAGTCTGTGCCTTAAGCGCACAGCTTATGATATGGCACGGCTGTCATACTGCGGCGGTTCCTCAGCGGCACCGTCTGACAGTTGAAGCAGGGTTATGGATGTTGTTGGCAAGAAAAATGAAAATGCAGATATAATAGGTGATTGTGAAACTTGGTTACTATGCAAGTGTCATTGTGCACATTGTATATTCCAACACAAGCACGCTCTCGCTCCGTTCTCACCGTAGCGGTACTAAGCTCGTGCCGAATGAATTCGGCAGACCTCGCTAAGTACCGACGGCTCGAAAGGGCATTGCTTATGGAATATACAATATGCACAATTCGGTACTGGCAATAAAGGGTTTTGCAATTGTCTATGCAGATACAAGAAAAAAGGAGGCAGTTATGTTACGAGCGCAGCATGGACAAGGGAACAAGATGATGGAAGCTCTGGAGGGGCTGGAGCTGACGGACCGCGAGCTGGAGCTTGCGGAGAAGTATCTGAAGGGGGAGGTAGAGGAGGAAGCTCTGGCAGAGGTAACAGTGCGGGATATGAGCGGTATCCCACAGAGTAAGGCTCTGGCGGTGACAAAGCTGCTGGGGTCCCTGATGAAGAAAAAGCAATATGAGGAGACGAAGCGGCTGTTCAATCTGCTGTATGCGCTGGGCTCTCACACCTGTTTCCCGTGTCTGTATCAGGAGTTCCTGATCTTTATGGAGTTGATCAGGAATGTGGAGGCGAGAAAGTTCCGGATTGAATCATACAAGTGGCTGGCGGTATATGTGCGTTACACTTACAGCACATACGCTATGTGGGACAGATATAACCCCTATTTTCTGTCCGGATCTATGTTAAATACGCTGAAAAAACACGCGGACGGTCTTCCGGAAACGGTCCGGCGGGCGCTGCGGGAATATGAGAGCGGTTACATCGGCGAGAGGCTGATTCTGCTGACGCTATTGTTCTATATGAACTACGACAGCATCCCGTCTGCGGAGGCTTTTCATAAAGAATACGTTTCGTCCGCGGACGGGAGCGGCGTGCTGGGAGGAATCCGCAAGCTGTTGGGCGGCAGAGAGCCCTCGGAGGACATCGCATGGATGGGAGAGTATGAGAAGCTGTTGAAGGAGGCAATATGCCAGTCGGTCCTGCCGGGCGCACCGGGCAGAGTGATCGACATAGCTCTGTTTCTGCTGGCCGGCGGATGTGCCTTTGTCAACTACCGCTTGTCTGAGCGACTGTATGATGTGGTAAAATTGTGCTGCATCACCGAACCGAAGCTGATGTTGTCAGCATTTTGCGCGTTGGACGCCCGTGGAGAGATCAGCCGCACGGGAGGGGACTGGGACGATCTGTTCGAAATCCCCACCGAAGAGCTGCTCAAATGGGTGGTAGAGCAGATGAAATTCGACAGTAGAAGCAGCGCCACGGGTATCAGCGCAGAGGATGGCGAAAAGATATTGCGGACACAGCTTCGCAAGCACCGCGCCGCTTTTCTGGAGTGCTACCGCAACGCGGAGATTAAGGCCGCCGGCAAGATGGCGCAGATCATGAAGGAGGAGGATCCTGCGCTGTACCGGGAGGAAGTGCTGCAAAAGGCGGAGGAACAGAAGCAGAAGCTGATCCGCCTTATGAGTACGAAAGGGGATTTTACCCAAAACACTTTTCCCAAAGAGTGCGTGGATTATCTGGAGGGCGTATCAGATCTTCAGGCCCTCTATGCCGTCAGAGATCAACTGCCCATCCCCTACTATGGGGCGTATATGTATGGAGGCAGAGGGGTACTGGAAGAGTATGTGCGAACCTATGGGGATGAGGAATTCTATGCCCGCTGTATGGCGGTGATGGCATTGCTGGAGGACAGCTATTTCTTTAACGGGTTCAGCGCGCCGCTGTCACAGAAGGAGGAGTTCCAGAAGGAGCTTAGGCATATTTTTCAGGGTTTGACACGCGCGGGAGTAGGGCTGGCGGATCAGCTTCGGGTGGTAGGCATCATGGTGGACATCTATGAGACGAACAAAAAGGAGGCCATCACTCAGGGCTGTATCTCCGTCTTTCAGCAATATCTGGCGCAGCGCACGCAGGAAACCGTATCGGCTCTCTCGGAGGCAGGGGCTTACGGCCGCACCTTCGCGCTGCTGGTGTATGGCAGTGAGGCCGATCTGCAGATGATGGAGGAAAACAGGGAGGTCTGCCAGGCGGGGCTGGCTGAGTTCGCCAAGGGCAGGGACGCCTGGCGGGATCAGATACTCGCCTACAGCCAGGACAGCTCCAAACAGGTCAGGGAGGAGCTGGAGCGGATACTCACAGAGCGCCCCGGCTGGAGGGAGCAGGTGACGGATTTGCTCTCCTCGAAAAAGGCGCAGGAGCGTGAGCTGGGCATCAGGGTGCTGGCAAAGTGGAATGCGCCTCAGGACCGACAGGCCCTGGAGGAGCTCTATGGGAGAGAGAAAAGCGCCAAGATACGGACTCTTCTGGATACTGTTCTGGGACATGAGGCCGCGGGAGAGAGTGTGGGAGAAAACAGTGATGGCCAGGGAAATCCCGCGCTGGCAAGGGACAATCTGGTAAAAAATCTCCACAAGGGCGGTAAAAAGCGTACTCTTGCCTGGGCCTATGAGACGCCATTTTCTCCGGTGCGCACAAAGGGCGGGGAGCAGGCGACAGAAGAATACCTGCAGGCGCTGCTGCTCTGCTACAGCTCCATGACAAAGCCCGGTGTCAGCAAGGATGCCGCTCTGCTGGCGCAGGAGTTGGAGCCGCAGGAGTTGGCCGTCTATATGGGGGAGCTTTTTGACAAGTGGATGAGCGCAGGGGCCGAGGCCAAGAAACGCTGGGTGCTGTACGCAGCTTCCATTCACGGCGGCAGTGATATCGTGCAGAGACTCCACCGCCAGATTCAGGAATGGCCTCAGAATGCCAGGGGAGCCATCGCCGCGGACGCGGTGCAGGCGCTGGCCTTAAGTCCCCAGCCCCAGGCGCTGCTGATCGTGGACGGCATCGCCCGCAAATTCAAATTCAAACAGATCAAGACAGCCGCGGGTCAGGCGTTGGAGTTTGCCGCCAGCCAGCTGGGACTGACAAGAGAGCAGTTGGAGGATAAGATCGTGCCCAGCCTGGGCTTTGACGAACATATGGAGAGGCGGTTCGACTATGGCAGCCGCAGCTTTACCGTGACCATCACGCCTGCTCTGGAGGTGGAGGTCTTTGATGAGAGCGGCAAAAAGCTGAAAAACATGCCAGCTCCCGGAGCGAAGGACGACGCGGAGCAGGCGGCCGCCGCCTATGCGGAGTTCAAGGATATGAAAAAACAGATGAAGGCCACCGTCACCAGCCAGAAGCAACGGCTGGAGCTGGCTCTGTCCTCGGAGCGTCTGTGGACGGTATCCGCCTGGCAGGAGCTATTTGTGCGCAATCCCATTATGCATCAGTTTGCCATCGGTCTGATCTGGGGCGTTTATGAGGACCATAAGCTGACCCGGAGCTTCCGCTATATGGAGGACGGTTCCTTCAACACAGAGGACGAGGAGGAGTATATCCTGCCGGAGTCACAGACAGGGCAGATCGGCCTGGTGCATCCCATAGAGCTGACGAAAGAGAGCCTGGAGGCATGGCGACAGCAGCTGGAGGACTATGAGATCACCCAGCCCATTGAGCAGCTGAGCAGAACGGTATACTATATCACGACCGAGGAGCAGGAATCCAAGAGTCTGGAGCGTTTCGGGGGCATGGTCTTAAACGATCTGTCTCTGGGAGGCAAGCTGACAGCCCTGGGGTGGTATCGGGGGGCTGTGGAGGATGGAGGCTGTTTCGATAACTACTACCGGGAGGACGCCTCCGTGGGACTGAGAGCGGAACTGCATTTTTCCGGCAGCTTTGTCGGCAGCGGCAGCATGGGCGGCGAGGAGATCACCGTGTATGACGTGCGCTTTTACGAGGCGGATCAGGAGGAGAGAGGAGCTTACTTTTTCGGCAAGGACGACGAGCGGTTGGCGCTGAAGGATATTCCGCTGAGATATTTCAGCGAGATTGTCTGGCAGATCACGAAGGCGACCGCCTCCAGCAAGGAGCGGATTGAGAATTGGAGGGAGTAGAGATAGGTGCAGACAGATACCAGAGTAAGGTTCAAATACGAGGAGGAGACGGTATGAAAAGGGATTCTACCGATAATCTCCAGCATGAGGTTGTATTTTACCAGGTGGATGAAACGAATATATGTGTAAGTGTTTTTTTTAAGGATGAAACATTCTGGCTGTCACAGAAAGCGATGGCGGAATTGTTTGATTGCACTGCGGATAATATTTCGTTGCATTTAAAAAATATTTATACAGAGGAAGAATTAATGGAAGAGTCAACTACCGAGTTTTTCTCGGTAGTTCAAAAAGAGGGTAGCAGGGAGGTGACAAGGAATATCCGGTGCTATAATCTGGATGCCATTATCGCTGTTGGATACCGCGTTAATTCTAGAAAAGCAACTCGCTTTCGCCAGTGGGCGACCAAAACGCTGAGAGAATATATTACTAAGGGTTTTGTTCTCAATGATGATATGTTAAAAAATGGCAGACCGTTTGGAAAAGACTATTTTGATGAATTGCTGGAGCGGATTCGTGAAATTCGTGCCAGCGAGCGAAGAGCATATCAGAAGATAGCGGATATTTTCGAGCAATGCAGTTATGATTATGACAAGAACAGTGATATCACCAGACAGTTCTACGCTTTTGTGCAGAATAAGCTGCACTATGCAGTGACCGGAAAGACTGCTGCACAGTTGATCTTCGAGCGAGCGGATGCAGAAAAGCCAGCTATGGGCTTAACTACATGGAAAGATGCACCCAATGGGAAGATTTATAAGAAAGACATCGGTGTGGCAAAAAACTATCTGAATGAGAAAGAACTGTCCCGTCTTAACCGTCTGGTAACAATGTTCATTGACTATGCTGAGCTAATGGCAGAGGATGGGGTTCTTATGAGCATGCAGGACTGGGTTGAGCAGACAGATACTTTTCTGAAGAATAACCGTCGGAATGTTCTGGGAGGAGGGGGATATATTTCGCACGAGCAGGCCATAGAAAAGGCAAATAGGGAATATGAGACGTTCCGTGTACGACAAGATGAAGAATATGTGTCTGAATTTGATAAACAGACTGAAAAATATTTAAGGGGAGAATGATACAACATAACATTTTGACGATTTGAGAAGGAGGATTGACAATGCAGGCAGATATCAGATGGCTGGATGATCCCCGGGTGTTTCGGGTGGGACAGGTTCCAGCCCACAGCGATCATAAGTATTATCAAGACAGGGAGAGCATGGCTGCGGAGGACTGTGCGCTGCGGCAGTGCCTGGACGGAGAATGGCAGTTCTGTTTTTCCGTCAATGCGGGCAGCAGGCCCGTGGATTTTTACAGGGAGAGCTACGACAGGACGGGATGGGACAGTATCCCCGTCCCCATGCATATCGAGATGGCGGGTTATGACAAGATCCATTATATCAATGTGATGTATCCCTGGGAGGGGAAAATGTTCCGGCGTCCCGCCTGTACGATAGAGGGGACATGGCCCGACGGGGAGACGGATACGGCGGAAGGATGCAGAGAGTCCGGCAGCGGAACAGGCGGCGCGGCGGCATGGGCGGGGGACGGCAGCTTCAGTCAGGCGTCCCACAATCCGGTGGGCTCCTATGTGAAGATATTTGACCTGGAGCCGGCGCTGCAGGGCAAGCCTGTGAGAGTCTGCTTTGAGGGCGTGGAACAGGCCATGTACCTGTGGCTGAACGGCGAGTTCATCGGCTATGCGGAGGACAGCTTTACCCCCTCGGAGTTTGATCTGACGCCCTACATTCGGGAGCGGGGCAATGTGCTGGCGGTGGAGGTACATAAGCGCAGCACCGCCAGTTATCTGGAGGATCAGGATTTCTTCCGGTTCTCTGGCATCTTCAGGAGCGTGTATCTGTACGCTCGGCCCAAGCTGCACGTCGAGGATATGTGGGCCAGGCCCAGACTATATGAGGACAATGCCACCGGCAGCCTGGAGCTGGAGCTGCAGCTTGACGCGCGCGGAGAGGCGGCGGCTGCCTTGGAGGAGGATGGCGCGACCGCTCTCTGGATCGGCAGAGATGTGCCGGCATTCACCGCCTCCAATATGGCGGAGCATGCCAAAGGCTCTTACCGCGTGGAGATATCGCTGCAGGATATGACAGGGCAATCGCTCTGGTCGATCACGCTTCCCGCCGCGCGCAGCATACACATGGAGGCGCAGCGAGTGGGCGGCGTGACGCCCTGGGACAATCACAACCCCTGCCTCTACCGGCTGCTGTTGACACTGCTGGGGCCGAAGAATGAGATATTGGAATTGGTGCCCTATGACATAGGATTCCGTCGGCTTGAGATCGTGGACAGGGTAATTCGTCTCAACGGGAAACGACTTGTGTTTACCGGCGTGAACCGTCATGAGTGGAGCGCTGTGGGAGGCAGGGTCATCACGGTGCAGGATATGGAGCGGGATATCCAAGTATTTGAGGAGAACCATATCAATGCGGTGCGCACCAGCCATTATCCCAATCAGATTCCCTGGTATTACCTGTGCGACCGCCATGGAATCTATATGATCTCCGAGACCAATCTGGAGACTCATGGCTCCTGGCAGAAGCCGCTGGGGGATGACCCCTCCTGGAATATTCCCGGCAGCTTCCCCGCCTGGCGTGAGGCAGTGCTGGATCGGGCCAGAACGCATTTTGAGACCCTGAAAAATCATACGGCCATATTGATGTGGTCTCTGGGCAATGAGTCCTACGCGGGGGATAATATAGCTGCCATGCATGAATTTTTCAAGGAAAAAGATCCCGACAGACTGGTACACTATGAGGGTGTGGTCCACAATCGGGAATATGAGGACCGGATCTCGGACGTGGAGAGCCAGATGTACACCCCGCCGGAGGGTATTGCCCAATATCTGTCTGCCAATCCGAAAAAACCCTTTATCCTCTGCGAGTATATGCATGATATGGGCAATTCCCTGGGCGGCATGAAATCTTATATGGATCTGCTGGATCAGTTTGAGATGTATCAGGGCGGCTTTATCTGGGACTATATAGACCAGGCCATCGAGGTGGAGGATGCGGTGACGGGCAGAAAAGTGCTGCGCTACGGCGGAGATTTTGAGGACCGGCCAGCGGACTACGAATTTTCAGGCGACGGTATTATGTTCGCGGACAGAACGCCCAAACCGGCATTACAGGAAGTGAGGTATTACTATGGGAAATATCAATAAAGAAGATGTCGCAGGCGATATGCGGGCAGAGAAAAATATGTGTGAGGAGACAAAAATGCGGGTAGTGTATGGAGACTGCACCCTGGGGCTGCACGGCCAGGGCTATGACTATATCTTTAACTATGGTATCAAGGGGCTGGAATCTCTGGTAAAAAATGGCAGGGAGTGGATGTACAGGGGGCCGCTGCCCACCTTCTGGCGGGCGCTGACCGACAATGATCGGGGCAACGGCTTCCATCTGCGCAGCGGGATGTGGCTGGCGGCGGACCAGTTTATCTGCTACAAGGGGGTAAAGGTCCTGGTGGACGGCGAGGATAAACACCAGCCAGATCCCAAGGGTAACAATCGCTATACCGGAACGGAAACGGCTGGGACTGCGGAGATCATCTATACTTACGCCACGATCACCGTTCCTGCGACAACTGTGGAGGTGAGCTACCGGGTGGACGCAGAGGGACAGATACTGGTCAGCGTACACTATCACGGGCTGGAGGGCCTGCCGGAGCTGCCGGTGTTCGGTGTGCGCTTTGTGCTGCCCACGTTGGCGCGGGGCTACACCTATGAGGGCCTGTCGGGGGAGACCTACCCTGACCGCATGGCCGGAGGCGTACAGGGCATCTATGAGGTGGAGGGTCTGCCGATGACGCCCTATCTGGTGCCTCAGGACTGCGGTGTGCATATGGAGACAAAATGGGTGCGGGTCCGTGCGGGTGCAAGCACAAGCAATGTGACCAGAGGACCTCTGGCCCTGCAAAGCAAGGAGGACTGTCTGGAGATCCGCATGGATGAAGCTCCCTTTGCATTCTCCTGCCTGCCCTACACGGCGCTGGAGCTGGAGAACGCCACCCACCAGGAGGAGCTGCCTCCAGCCAGACGCACCGTACTCTGTGTGCTGGGCGCAGTGCGGGGCCTGGGCGGACGGGACAGCTGGGGCGCTCAGCCGGAAAGCCCCTACCACATAGACGCCGCGCAGGATATCCGGTACAGCTTTCGGATTGGTGTCTAATTCCATTCCTCCATCAGAAGGAAATCACGGATATTTCGATGCTTGATACCGTTGCGGCTCATATCGAACTCGTCCAGCGAGACAACATATTTCGGAAAGTTATCGCGTATGCGTTCATATGTTCCAAACTCACGGGCGACGGTTTCATCCGATGCAAGCAGATAGGCGACCTGAACATACAGCTTTTCTCCGCCCTTTTCGCAGACAAAGTCGATCTCTCTGTCGCCTATTCTGCCAACGGTAACCTCGTAGCCTCTGCGAAGCAGCTCCAGATAGACGATGTTTTCAAGTATGAGATTGATATCCCTTGCATTGCCGCCAAAGACGGCCTCGCGGATGCCGTGATCCGCAATATAGTATTTTTCGTTGGACGCAAGAATCTGTTTGCCTTGCAAGTCCTGGCGCTTCACCTGATAAAACAGATAAGCGTCACAGCAGTATTTGGTGTAGTTCAGGATCGTCTCCGGAGCGACAGTGCGCAATTCGCTTTTTAAAAGCTTCGCCAGAGAGGTTGCAGAAAAGATGGTTCCCACATTTGCGATAACATAGGTGATGATGCGTTCCAATAAGTCGACATCACGGATTTTGTTTCGCTTTACAATGTCCTTGAGTTGAACAGAGTTAAAGAGATCATGGAGATACTGTCTGGACGGCTCATCCTCATATCGGATGTTGGCAAGGTAGGGCATACCGCCAGCCAGAAGATATTTCTGAAAACATTTTTGGACAGACTCATCCGGTGCGATAGGGCGGTACAGTTCCATGAATTCTGCAAAAGAGAACGGGTAGATCACGAATTCCACATAGCGTCCTCCCAGATAAGTTGCCAGTTCACCGGAAAGTAGCCTGGCATTGGAGCCGGTGATGTAGATATCGCAATCCAGCGCGATACGAAGGGAGTTGACGCACTTTTCCCACTCCATAACCTCCTGGATTTCATCGAAGAACAGAAAGACCTTGCCGCCGATTGCGGAGGCTCTTTGTATAATCTCTTCATGGAGAGCCTTTGCTGTCTGTAAATGGGCATATCTCATATCCTCAAAGTTGATCGAGATGAATTGGGATGGACTGATGCCGGACGCTGTCAGCTCTTGCTTGATCAATTCCAACATGACCGATTTCCCAGAGCGTCGTAAACCGGTCATTACTTTTATCAGATCTGAGCCGATAAACGGACGGATGCGTCTCATATAAATTTCACGCTTAATCATGGATTTAATGGTTTCCTTTCTTTGGTTGACTACAGTATAACGCATATACAGTTGACACACAATACTTGAGCGGGAAAAATATAAGATATAACTGATAAAATCCATAATTCGACAAAATGTGTAGACATACTTGACGTGAGCAGCATTACTTATAGTCTCACCACAACCGTTTGCCTATGTAGCAGGTAACTACATATTATGCAAGAAAAGTATTTGCCATATTTCCAATTAAATGGTATACTTCATAGAGTCAAACCCTATGACTTTTATAGGAAAGGTTTTATGCAACAGGGGAGTAACAGGCGACAATGAGTGAAAGGCTGCTGGGAATTATCATAGATTCCTTTACCAAAATCTTAATACCGGGCATCAAGGTGACGATACCACTGACAGTACTGTCATTTTCCTTTGCGATGGTGATCGCTGTAGTGGTGGCTATGATCCAATTTGCCAATGTAAAAGTGTTAAAGCAGATTAGTCGTTTCTATATCTGGGTAGTCAGGGGAACGCCGCTGCTGGTGCAGCTATATGTGATCTTCTACGGCCTGCCCAATCTGGGGATCATTATAGATCCCTTTCCCTGTGCGGTGTTGGTGTTCTCTATCAATGAGGGGGCCTACTGCGCGGAGACGATGCGGGCGGCGCTGGAATCCGTGCCCAAGGGACAGATCGAGGCTGGATACTGTGTGGGGATGAGCTATCTGCAGATCATGCGGCGCATTGTGCTGCCCCAGGCGTTCCGCATCGCCTTTCCGCCTCTGTCCAACTCTCTGATCAGCATGGTTAAGGACACCTCCCTGGCGGCCAATATCACAGTCGTGGAGATGTTTATGGCCACCCAGCGCATCGTGGCCAGGACCTATGAACCGTTGGCGCTGTATATCGAGGTGGGACTGATCTATCTGCTGTTCTGCACGGTGCTGACCGGACTGCAGCATTTGGGTGAGCGCAAGCTGAGCGTGACAACGGAGAGGAGGAAGGACCCGTGGTACAGGCATGTAATATCACAAAGTCGTTTCAGACGCAGGTAGTCCTGAGGGGGGTGGATCTCTCTGTGGAAAAAGGGGATGTGGTGGCTATCCTGGGGCCCAGCGGTTCGGGCAAGACCACGCTGCTGCGCTGTCTGAACTTCCTGGAGACGGCGGACGGCGGTACGCTTACGTTTGACGGGGAGACCTTTCAGATGGGCCATGTGTCCAAAAAGGATATCGCCCGACTGCGCAAAAAGACGGCCTTTGTATTTCAGAGCTACAATCTCTTCAGCAATAAGACGGCCCTGCAGAATGTGACGGAGGGCTTGATTATAGGGCGCAGGATGGATAAGGCGCAGGCCATGGAGATCGGCAGGCGCGCGCTGGATAAGGTGGGTCTGTCTGACCGCTATGACTATTACCCCCACCAGCTGTCAGGGGGACAACAGCAGCGGGTGGGAATCGCCCGTGCTCTGGCCACAGATCCGGAGATCATCTATTTTGACGAACCCACTTCCGCGCTGGACCCGGAGCTGATCGGAGAGGTGCTGACTGTGATGCGTCAGCTCGCCGAGGAGGGTATGACGATGCTGGTAGTCACTCATGAGATGAGCTTTGCCCGCAATGTTTCCAACAAGGTGGTCTTCATGGAGGACGGTCAGATACTGGCGCAGTGCGGCTCCAGGGAATTTTTTGAAAATCCCAGAGAGGAGCGGATTAAAGCTTTTCTTAAGACCTTGGGCGGAGAAGAGTGAAGCTTTACCCTTTAGAGTTATTGTGCTGCTATTAATTAGGAGGAAAAGATTATGAGAAAGAAGCTGAGATGTTTTGTAACAGCCGCAATCATGGCGCTGGCGCTTGCAGCCTGCGGAAACGGCGGCCAGGAGGCACAGGGCCAGGACCTGTTGCAGCAGATTCAGGAAAAAGGCACGCTGACTGTGGCCATGGAGGGCACCTGGGCGCCCTGGACCTATCACGACGAGAATGACAAGCTGGTGGGCTTTGACGTGGAGGTAGCGCAGAAGATCGCCGAGAAGCTGGGCGTGGAGGTGACCTTTGTGGAGGGCGAGTGGGACGGTCTGTTCGCCGGACTGGACAGCGGCAGATATGACATGGTTGTCAACGGCGTGGAGATCACTGACGAGCGGGCGGAGAAATATGATTTCAGCGAGCCCTACGGCTATATTCGCACCGCGCTGATCGTGGCCGAGGACAACGAGGAGATCAAGACCTTCGAGGATTTAAACGGTAAGACCACCACCAACAGCATGGCCAGCACCTATATGACGCTGGCGGAGAGCTACGGCGCGACAGTGACGCCGGTGGATTCTCTGGATCAGACACTGGACCTGGTGGTGGCGGGCAGAGTGGACGCCACCCTCAATGCGGAGGTATCCTTCTACGACTATATGAATGTACATCCCGACGCGCCGGTAAAGATCGTGGCGCTCACTGATGACGCTTCCCATGTGTCCATCCCCATCCGCAAAGAGGAGGCGACGGCATCCTTCAGGGAAGCGGTGAACCAGGCTATACGAGAATTGAAGGAATCCGGAGAGCTGGCGGAGATATCCATCAAGTATTTTGGCAGCGATATCACCCGGGAATAATCTGCGCGACATGCGGCATTGCAGACAGAGAGGAAGCATATGCGAGAGAAAAGGCATGATATTGTGATAAATCTGGCGGTAATTGTCCTGATTGGTCTGACTTTTCTGGCTTTTGTCAAGGCAATATGGATAAGTCTGGACATAGATGAGTCATATGCCGTGGCCTGTGCATACCGTATGGTGCGGGGAGATAAGCTTGTCAGAGATATGTGGGAGCCACATCAGCTCAGTGCGTTTTTAGCCGCTCTGCTTGCGGCTCCCTATATCTGGATACGGGGGAATACCGATTATCTGGTGATCTACCTGAGATTGGTGGGCATCCTGATTCATACGGGTATGGGTGTACTGCTATACAGACAGATGAAGAGAAATGTGGATCCCCGTTTTGCCGTCTGCATCTTGCTGCTGCATCTGAATTATCTGCCCAAATGGGTGCAGATGCCGGAATTTGAGCTGATGCACTATTGGTGTCTGCTGGGAATCTTTCTTGTGTTACACATGTATTTTACGGGAGAAAAACACAAGCTGTTCCTCCCGTTTATAGGAGGCTGCCTCTTGACAGGCAGTATCATGTGTTACCCCACGATGATCCTGCTGTGGCCCTTCTATCTGCTGGCGTTGCGCCTGCTGGAGAGGCAGTACTGTCAGAGGACAGGCATAGCGGCGTGGAGGAGCGGCTTCCTGTTTACTTTGGGGGCTTTTGTGTCGGGGGCGGCTTTTCTGGCCTATCTGTTTAGTTATCTGTCCCTTGATGAGATAATGAGGTATGTCTCTTATATTTTTCTGGATACTTCTCACAATGTTTATTCCATGGGCGAGAAATGGGCGATTTATATGGGGCAGATGTGGGAACAGGCATTATGGTGCGGCGGTTGTCTATTGTTGGCAACAGGGATTGTTTTGGCGGTATCGAGAAAGATTTTTAAGGACAGATTGTTAACCGCAGTGGCTATTGCGGTGACAGCGGGCGTGCTGATGCAGGTCAGAGCCATATATGGCTTTCTGCTTGGCGACGAGAATCAGTTCTTTTTTCAGATACGCTATATGGCGGTGCTGCTGCCAGCCGTGATCCTGTGCGTCTGCCATTACAGGAGGATGGCTCTTTGGCTGCATCTGTGTATCATTCCCAGCCTTGTGTCACTGACAGCAGTGCTCCTGGTGACTAATATGGATACGAATACAGCCTACACAAAAGTTTTTTTGGGTGTGCTGGCAAGTCTTCTGGTCCTATATCAATATGCGAGGGAGAGCGTCGAGGATGATTTCTGGAAAGGCTTTATGAGAGCGCTCTGTTACGCCGTGGGAGGATTGATACTGGCGGGGCTGTTAATATGTCGATTAATACTGATCAGAGTGTCCGGCTGTCTGCCAGTCACGATTCTGGCGCCTTTGGTGAGGATGGAAAATGGACCGGAAAAAGGGGTTTATGTTTTGGCGGATACAGCGCAAATCTGGAATGACAACTATCGCGAGCTGGAAGAGCTTGTGAGTGGGGAAGACAGAGTGCTGTATATAGGAGCGGAGAGTTTGGTGTATGTGAAAATGGAAGCAGTGCCTGCCACCCCCTCCACGCATAGCACTGTCGTGTACAACGAGATGTTTTTGCGCTATTATGAAGAACATCCCGAACGTATCCCCAATGTCGTTGTGTATGACAAGAGCTTTGCGGAAAATCCGGTGTATGCGCTGTATTACGGCTATTCTCTCCAATATCCCGAGTTCTTGGACTGGCTTGAGGAGAACTACTGTGACGGGCAAAAAACCGAAACAGCGCATATGATTGTCGTGAGAAAGGAAGAGACCGGATTTCCCGACTGATATTATAATAAAAATCGGATTCGTTGCGCAAGCTCAGGCAGATCATGAGACAGGGCATACTCCTCTGTCAGCTTTAACGCGTTCTGCCTCTCGGGAGACACGCCCTTGCTGGCAGCGCAGCTCACAAAAGCATCCAACAGTGCCGCGCTGTTCTCCACCTGCGAGATACCCTCCACAGGGCCTTCATCCAACAAAGCGATCAACATTTTACAGGCGCAGGAGAAATCATTCTCTCCCATACCGTCCTCCAGCCGCCTATGCAGCCCGGCCTTGCGGCAGCATTCCAGGGCGGAGTAGGCGGGCAGCACCTTGTTGTTCCAGCCCTCTCTGAAGAGCCAGTCTTCAATCTCCTGCGTCTCCGGCTCCAGAGCGAGCACGGCGTGTATCCTGCCCCAGCCATGTACGTTTTTGGCAATGCGCAGAATCTCCTGAGAGGATTTGGTCCAATTCGCCGCGATCTGCAACACATACAACGTGAATTCGTCTGACAGCGCCAGTATCCGCAGAGCGTTTTTCAGAGGCTCGTTCTGATCTGTGTCAAAGTTCATCAGCAGTGTCAGACCGAATTTGACTTCCTCCCTGTGCATTCCCTTCAGCGCGCACTCCGCCGCCAGGCGGTAGATGTCTGAGGGAGGCAGCTGGGGTCTGTGTTCATCTACATAGCGCAGAAGCTTGTTCCAGGCGGAGATGATATGGCCATCCTCCGCCACCCACCGACGAACCAGCTCGTGCGCCTGATTCATATCCGTGGCGGCAGTGTTTACAGCCTGCTCCAGCAGAGCGATATCCTGATCAGGAATGCCCATGTGATAGAGCGCAATGCCATCCAGGGCGCCATCGGCAAAGCGGGTCTCGTCCGGTCGGGAATTCTCTTCTCTGGGAAGGTGATATTCCATCTGCTGCGTCTCCAGCTCATTGCGCACGCGGCAGAGCTTTTCATAGATGCTGTCGGTTGTATTGTCCATAAGGGTCTCCTTGATTTCATGCGTTTTTGTTTAGTATACTATGTTTTTCACGCTGTGCCAAGAAAAAATTGACTGGCTGTACTGCCTATTTCCTGTATATCTCGCATATGACGTTTCCGTAGGAGGAGAGGGAAGCTGTCAGATGATAATTCTGTTTGACCCAATCATAGTCGTTCCTGCCATATAGATAAGCGTACATGGGATTGACAATGAGGTATTGAGCGTCCTTCCAGCTCTCGCACAGGACAATATGCATTCGGTCCTTTCCCCGTATGCCAAATAGCTGGGCTTCGAGTCCCCAATAGGCTGGGTTGCTTATGGTTCCCACCGTGACATATTCCGCGGTGGAGTCCTTCAGTATATGCAGATATGCCTGTCTAAAGGACATATCCCAGTAGTCCAGCTCATAGTTGCTCTCAACGGAGCGTCCGGCGAGAGGGGTGTAATGGGCATACTGATAGGGATGATTAACCAGAATACCCACTGCCAGCAACAGCACATAGGCTTCCAGTGCCACTCTGATCCAGATCATTCTCCTGCGCTCTTCTGCACGGCCCAGCAGAAAAAAGATTCCATATGCCGCCAGAATCACAATTGCGCCATAGCAGAAATAGAAGTGCCGCCATCCGTTGTATGCGGGGGTTCCCGACAGGATGGCATAGCCCAGTGGCAGCAATCCGGCCACAGCAGTCGCGCAGATGAACCCGACAGGCCCCCAAAAGCCGGAGGGCTTCCTGATGAACTGGAGAAGCAGGCTTGCAAGTCCAAGCATGGCCAGGATAAGTATTCCTGCGGGTACCGACAGCAGAATCATGACGGGCAGATACCGGCGGGGTATACCAGTTGTTTCTTTGTTATACAGCTTTCCCGCAAAGAGAATGTAGTCGTTCCAGCGGAAGTTTTTCGCGCTCTCAATCTGATATCGGATAAACTCCATTGGCCCCGTCCAACAGGCGGGGGTAAGAAGCACATATAGAAGGATGGTCAGTGAGATGCACGCCAGTACCTTTCCCCAGAGCTTTCTGTTCATTTGGCGGGTAAAAATCATTGCGCACAGGATGAACAACCCCACAATTCCCCAGATATAGATGCCGATCACCTTCATATTGGCGGCAAGACTGCCGGCAAGGGAAAAGGCAAAGAGGTATCTCCAGGACAGCTTTTTCCAAAGCATCCAGCCAAAGTAAAAGATGCACAGAGTCAGGGCAAGCAGCGCCATATCCTTGTTGTTATAATGGCTCTCCGCGAACATCCGTGGGGTAAAAAAGAACAGGGATGTGCCGAGAGCCGCAACGCGAAAGCTGCCAAGCATCTCCCGAAGCAATCCAAACAATGCCAGAACGCCGCAGAATACCAGCAGGTAGATATAGATATGCCATACGATATTCCCGATATAGGGGGATGTCCGGTTGACGTAAAATATCCAAAATATCGGATAATAGGCAGCCATGCCGTGATCCCGCTCTATGCTGTCGGCGATATTCACGATATTGCTTTCGTCCAGCAAACGATACAGGGAACTCTCTGTACCGCCCAGACAGTGAAGGTACATTTTCACATTGGAATACAGAATCTCCTGCTCTGATTTCTGATCCAGTGGAGCGCCATAGGAAAAGACGGTCAGCAGCCCCAGCAAAAATATGCCGATAATAAATATTTGACTTCTATGCTTGCGAACGGCTTCAGACCATAAACCTCCATTCATTTCGGCACACTCCTTCTCTCAGCGCATGCCGCGTATATCGCAAATACACTGCACGCAAATATTCTGCAGGTAAACTGCCAGTGCTGCTCCGAATGGTTCTGTGTGACGAAGAACCAGAACAGGGGATACAGCGCCAGCAGAATGAAGGGAATCAACTCTTCGAGTTTTCTGCCCTTGATTTCTCTTCGCACTACCCCGCGAAGCAGTAAGGCCAGGCCAATGCCCACGAGGACGATAAAGCACCAGTTGCCATAGGGCCGTATGTTTTTGCCGAGCACGCTGATGAAGCCGCCTATTCGGGAATGTCCCTCGGCGCTGTAGGTCCTGGTGTGGAGAGTGCTGAATGCGTCGCTGATCGCGGAGCTGTCGGTGAGAAGATCGGTGAGCACCCACTTTGACGCCCACAGGCCCATATATCCCACAAACCACTGCACACTGTACCCCAGCACTGCGCGCATGCGGCGGCCCAGGTCTCCCCCGTGAAGATACAGGAACACAGTCAGCGGGAATACCAATGTGATCAGGGGATAGGTCAGGAAATCAAAATACGAGGTGGCCATTCCGATTGTCAGGAAAAATGCCCCGTACAGTTCCTTTGAGGCAAGGCGCGAGTCCCATTTCAACTGTATCAACAGGGAGAAGGCCATAATATAGAAACAGATGCTCAGGGACAGAGAGGCGTAAGTGCTGACCCAGAACAGAAAGGGAAGCGACAGCAGGAAGCCCATCGCCAGCTGCGATGCATCCCTTCGGCAGAGGCTTATGATGACGCAGCCGATCAGCAGAAGCTGGATGGCAGAGTTCAGAAGTCTCAGGGTATTGACGGAGGTCAGCAGCAACAGGGGCTTTAATATTACCAGGTATCCGTGCCAGTAACGGGCGTAGCTGGCCTCCCTCGGCTGTGAGACTCCCTCCAGATAATCTCTCAGAGATTGGCCGGGCCACCAGCCGTCCTCTTCGCAGGATTCGCCGCGGTACATATGCAGGACCTGTTCCAGCAGCCCATGGTTCTCCGACCGATATACCGCATGCTCCAGCATCAGACAATCCGTGAAATTCCCTGTCATCGTGGACGGATATCCGTCTACCAGCACCTCATCGGTAAACTCCTTCTCGATCATTCCCAGAGACCAGTAGACATGCGTCTGCATGGGGCCTAAGGGGAGTAAGAACACCAGCAGCAGCGCGGTGAGCCCCAGTATGCTTCCTCCCAGAAGCAGCAATATATCATTTCTGACAATACACAACAGTTGTTTTTTCATATATATACCCCACACATCGCAAGCCTGTTTGCGATACTGCTTTTCATTCCCGCGGGCAATGAGCCAAGCGGCTGCGAAGCAGACATCTCAAGGCAGCTCCCTACGGGATAGTTAACTCATTAGATAATTACTAAATTATCTTTTGCCAGTACTGACTAAAAAAACCTTATTTTAGCATTTATTATATATGATTTGTTTTCAGTTGTCTACCTCCTGTGGAAGCACGCTGCACAAGGGCTGAAAAATGCTGTTGCAATGCCCTGGCTTTTGCAGTAAACTGGTACTAAAGAACATCCGTGATTAGCCATGAGGCTACAGGAGAATGGGAGGTTGCTATGAGTGAGATTAAGATGATTGCCCCAGCTGTGAAGAATGTTCCCTGGCAGGATAAGCCCGAGGGGATTAAGGGCGCCCCGATCTGGAGGTATTCCGAGAACCCGATTATCGGACGGAATCCTGTGGAGGGTGTGGCCCGTATCTTTAACAGTGCGGTCATGCCCTATGGAGACGCGTTTATCGGCGTGTTCAGGGGAGAGCAGACCAATGGTATCCCCTATATTTATCTGGGGAGAAGCAAGGACGCTATCCACTGGGAATTTGACAAGGAGAAGATTCCCTTTGTGGACGAGGAGGGCAATCCGTTTATGCCCGTGTACGCCTATGATCCCAGGCTGGTCAAGGTGGAGGATACCTACTACATTATCTGGTGTCAGGATTTCTATGGAGCGTCGATTGGTATGGCGAAGACAACCGATTTCAAGACCTTTGTCCGGTTGGAGAACCCCTTTATTCCCTTTAACCGGAATGCGGTTCTGTTCCCCCGCAAGATCGGCGGCAATTTCGTGATGCTGTCTCGGCCTTCCGACAGCGGACATACGCCATTTGGCGATATCTTCCTGAGCGAGAGCCCCGACATGGTGTACTGGGGCAAGCACAGGCATGTGATGGGCCGCGGCAGCGAATGGTGGGAGTCTGTAAAAATCGGCGGCGGCGCAGCGCCCATTGAGACCAGCGAGGGATGGCTGTTGTTCTATCACGGCGTAAGCGGTACCTGCAACGGGTTGGTGTACAGTATCGGCGGGGCCATTCTGGATCTGGATAATCCCTCGATTGTCAAATACCGCTGCGAGACCTTCCTGTTGACGCCTGAGGAGTGGTACGAGGAGAGAGGTTTTGTGCCCAATGTGACCTTCCCCTGCGCTACCATCCATGACCCGGAAAGCGGCAAGATCGCCATCTACTATGGCTGCGCGGACAGCTATGTGGGTCTGGCCTTCTGTTATTTTGATGAGATCATGGCGTATATCAAGGACCACAGCGTAGTGACGGAGAGCGATACGGAGATAGGGAAAAGATAGAGCAGGTCGGCGAGAAGAGGAGTGAGGAATGGCAAAGAGACGTAAGACCATCGGAGTGATTACCTCCGATATCTATGAGTCATATCAGCAGAGTGTCATACGGGGGATTCAGAGGGAGGCACATGCCAGAGACTATGACGTAGTCGTTTTCTCTCCTTTTATGAAGGGAGGAATGTGGCTGGGCTATCTGAATGCGGAGCAGAATATCTACTCGATGATTCCGTTTGAGAAGCTGGATGGATTTATTCTGGCGCCTGATCGAATCATGGAATTCGAGGAGAGTCGGGGCCTGCCTGAGATGATCAGAGAGAGATGTCGGGGACCGGTGGTGGTGCTGGATTACAAGATTGGGGATTTTCCCTCTGTCATGGAGTCAGGGGGCGGTCAGCTGGAGCCGGTGTTGGAGCACTTGTATCATGAACATGGTATTACGGACATTGCGTGCATGACGGGTCCCCGAGAGCATCTCCATGCGCAGAAGCGCCTGCAGTCCTATCTGGACTTTATGAAAAAGCATCATCTGCCGGTGAGGGAGAACCGCATTTTTTACGGAGACTTCTGGTATCGCAAGGGCGAGGAGGTGCTGGAGGCGCTGCTTGGCAGCCCCGAGGGGCTCCCTCAGGCGATCTGTTGCGCCTCTGACAGTATGGGAATCAGTGTGTATATCGCTTGCCGCAGGAGAGGAATCAAGGTGCCGGAGGATCTGGTGATAACGGGGTACGATGCCAATTACGGAGGGAGTATCATGCCCCATTATCTCACCTCTGTGGTGAAGGATTGTGACAGCCTGGGAATGAATGCCATGCGCAGGCTTTACAATCTGATGGAGGGAACGGACTGTCCTCTGACAGAGCAACAGGATCAACTGCTGGTGGGAAGCACCTGCCCATGTGGAAGGGGCTGGGAGGAAAATCAGACGGAGGACCTGGAGAAGAAATTCGAGTTGGAAGGCTATGGCTTTTATCATGAGTGCAATTTCATGATGGAGGATGGCATCGGTATGCGGAGCCTTGAGGAGTGTCTGTGGAAGATCGACTGGTATCTCTGCTTCCTGGGAGAGATCAGCGGTTATTCCATCTGTCTGTGTGATGACTGGCAGGGCTCTGCGAGAGAGGATGAGAAGTACCGCACGAGGGGCTACAGCGACCGGATGAAGCTGATCTACCACAAGTACCATGACAGCAAATCGGTGGACCTGCAAAGAGAGTTTCCGCTGGAGGAGATGCTGCCGTCCCTGTGGGATGAGAGAGAAGAGACGGCTATTTATTTTGTCACCCCGCTTCACTTTATGGATCGCTGTATGGGCTACAGCGTCATGATGTGCGAGGGAGAGCAAAGCGAGATTCCCAATTATTATTGGGACTGGCTGCGCAATTTATGCAATATTCTGGAGTCCATGCGCCGGTATCTGAATCTGGAGAAGTTGAACAAGAGCTTGACAGAGGCTTATCTGTTGATGGAGAAGCAGGCGGTGACCGACGAGCTGACAGGGCTGTATAACCGCAAGGGGTTTGTGATCTACACAGAGCGGCAGATGGAGTTGGCAGCGCGCGAGGGCAAGGAGCTGGTAGTGTTGGTGGCGGACCTCAACGATTTAAAGGGAATCAATGACTGCTATGGACATATGGAGGGGGACTACGCCATCCGGCATGCGGCCCATGCTATCAGGGCATTTCTCGGACAGGAGAACAGCTGCTATGCCAGAGGATATCGCACAGGCGGAGACGAGTTTGCCGCTGTGCTGGTCATGAATCTGGAAGACGGGGAGTTGGCAGAGCGCAAGAAGGCTCTGGAAGACTATCTGAACGGGCAGAACAGTCAATCGGGCAAGGAATATCGAATATCGGTCAGCTATGGCGTAAGCCGTGAGAATCCGAATGATATTGATCAGAATCATTTGCTTCAGCATGCGGATCATCTGATGTATGCGGCGAAGCAAGAATATAAAACAAAGAAAAAGCAGTGTCAGGAGAGGAGTTAGTGTGAAAAATGAATTTTTCACACGGCGATTTGTGTCTGCGCGCTGCTTGCCACAAAGTCGCTTATGCGCAAAGAGCAGCGCAGAAATGAGGATTAATATGAGATTTATTTATCCTGAGGGAAAGGAGAAGGCTTTGACCTTCAGCTATGATGACGGGCAGATTCATGACAGGAGGCTGGTGGATATCCTGAACAGGCATGGCCTGAGAGGAACCTTTCACCTCAATTCCGGAACGCTGGCCCAGGACAGGCAGCATGATATATTTATTAGCTGCGACGAGGTGGCGGAGCTGTATGCGGGACACGAGGTGGCTGTTCACGGGGTACAGCACAGGAATCTTCCCACGTTGACAGGACCTCAGGTTGTCAATGAGATATTGGAGGACAGAAGGGCGTTGGAGAAGCTCACCGGCGGTATGGTGCAGGGTATGTCCTATGCGTTTGGCAACTATTCTGAGGAAGTCATTCATATCATTAAGAATCTTGGCATTAAATATTCTCGTACTGTTGTATCCACCAACGGTTTTTTCCCACCGTCGGATTTTATGGCATGGCATCCCACCTGCCACCACAACGGTAATCTGACAGAGCTGGGCAGGAGCTTCCTGACGGGGCTCGGATATGTCGAGCTACCGATTATGTATGTATGGGGACATAGCTTTGAATTTGACAGAAATGATGACTGGAACGTGATTGAGGAGTTCGCCGAGCTGATGGAGGGCAAGGAAGATATATGGTATGCCACCAACGGCGAGATATGCGATTACGTTATGGCTGTGCGCAGTCTGGAATACAGCGGAGATGGACTGACACTGAGAAATCCTACAGCCACTGTTATCTGGCTCAGAAAGGACGGCAGGGAAGTGATGAAGATTCACCCCGGAGAGACAGTATATATCGGAGAAAGATAAAAATGGAATCCCTATGACAGAAAAGCGAAGCTCGGTTGTCATAGGGATTTATTTTTGATATGTTTTACCGATCTGAGACAGCTTCCTCAATCAGGCGCATGATGGTGCGGATGGAGTCCATCTGACCGCTGCGTCCCATGGCGTCGCAAAACAACTGGCGGTTGCAGAATAGCTCATGCACCCTGTCCATCAGCAGCTCCGTTGTCAGGTCATCCTCATTGATGACGATGGAGAAGCCCTGGGCCTCAAAAGACTGAGCGTTGAGCAACTGATCCCCTCTGCTGCTGGCCGCGGGCAGAGGAATGAGGATGTTGGGCTTTCTCAGCGCCAGCAGCTCGCAGATCGCATTGGCGCCTGCGCGGGAGATCACGATGTCCGCCATGGCAAAGAGATCTTTCAGCTCCGCCTTGACATACTCAAACTGACAGTATCCTGGGGTAGTGAGCAGCAGATTGTCGATCTTATCCTTGCCACAGAGATGTACCACCTGAAAATCCTCCAGAAGCAGGGGGAGAGCGTCGCGGATGGCCTTATTCACATTGGCGGCGCCCAGGCTGCCGCCGATGACCATGATGACGGGTTTGTTAGCTGTGAAACCGCACATATCCAGTCCGGCGATCTTGTTGCCCTGGGTCAGCTCGATGCGGATAGGCGAACCGGTGAGCACAGCCTTCCCCTCCGGTAGCAGCTTCAGCGTCTCCGGAAAATTGCAGCATATCTTCTTGGCCACAGGAAAGCAAAGCTTATTGGCCAGCCCTGGCGTCATATCAGACTCATGGATGATGCAGGGAATGTTCAGCGCTCCTGCCGCTCGAACCACCGGCACACTGACGAATCCTCCCTTGGAGAACACAACGTCCGGTTGATATTCTTTCAGATATTTACGAGCTTCTGAAAACCCCTTAATCACCCGAAATGGGTCAGTCAGATTTTTGATATCCAGATAACGGCGCAGCTTGCCGGTCGATATTCCCGTATAGGGGATATCGAAATCCGCCATCAGCTTTTTCTCTATGCCGTCATAGGACCCCACATAGGAAATCTCATATCCGGCTCGGCGCAGTGACGGCAACATCGCGATATTGGGAGTCACATGACCCGCCGTGCCGCCTCCGGTCAAAACGATCTTCTTCATCCCAGCGTTTCCTCCAATGCGTGGGCCAGCTGATCCGGGCAGGAGGTGGACTTAAAACCACAGCGGATGCCCTTGAGCTTGTCGATCACTTCTTCCACTTTCATTCCCTGCACCAGAGCGCATATGCCCTTCAGGTTGCCATTGCATCCGCCAGTGAACTGCACGGACTTGACGATACCGTCTTCAACCTCGAAATCTATAGCGCTGGAACAGGTTCCCTTTGTATGATATGTCATATGTATCGCCTCCATTCCCTTTTCATGAAATATAGTATAGCAGATTTTTCCTGTTGTTTCAAGGCAATTTGAGACAGTGATTATCAATGGTTTTATCACAAATAGATTGTAAATCGCGGACAGTTTGGTATATTTATAGTAGGGATATATTGGGGAGGCGGGCAGATGACAATACGAAGGACAACTATGGTGTTATGGGGGGCGGCATTATGCGCCGCGCTCATCGGATGCGGAGGAGAGGAGTCAGCGGGTTGGGGGACGAAATCCTCCTCCCCTGCGGAATCACCCGTGGAGATACAGGAGCGGGAAGAGGATGCTCTGGCCGCGAATGCGCGACTGCCCGGCGCTTATCAGCAGATGCTGATGTATATTCAGGAGGGCTTTCGCACATATCATGTGGAGGGTGAGTATGCAGCGTATTTTGGCCCCATAAATGGCGGTGCATCGGGAAGCTGGGTGGATGGCCGTTATACGGGTATGCAGGAGGAGAATATCGATGATCCTTTTGTGTGTGATATCCTGTTGGAGGGGGAGAGCGGCCGGTGGAGGGAGCAGATAGCGTTTACCTATGATGCGCAGGAGGACTGGTATGCGTTTGAAGGTCAGTATGAACCGCTTTTTACCGGAGATTCCTCCTATGCGGAGTGGGGGGAATCCTCCTATGCGGCAGATATTCTGAGCACTTATGTCTGTCAGACCACAATCGCCCGCGATACGGATATCTCCGCCCCCATCCGGTATGACTCCGAAAACGGTCCTCTGGAGAGGGAGCTGTACCTGGACCCTCCATGGCATTTTCGGGGAGAAAATAGCGGGCTTGCCTATCAGATTCTTCTCAGGGGGTATGCTTACTGGGATGACAGGATGGATGTCTATATCGATATTCAGTATCCTCAGATAGAATTGGAGGATGACAGGGAGGAGATGGAGGAGGGGATCAATGAGAGACTAAGGGAGGCTTTTTTCTATGGGTATGACTGGGAGGAAAAAACGATGCTGGTTCCCGACAGGGAGATGCATGCGAGTATCGAGCGCAGCTATATGATTACCAGGGAGGATGAGCGATATCTCTCTATGCGCATCTATGAGTTCAATGCGGGTTGGGGGGCGCATCCGAACGAATGGGAGACAGGGATCACCCTGGATATGCAGACAGGAGAAATCGTACAGCTGAAGGATGTGCTGGGAGAAAGTGCAGCGCAGGAGGAACGAACGCTGGGAGAGCTGCTTGACAGCGGCGCCTTTCGCTGCCTGTGGATCTGGATGCCAGGAGGCGAGGATTGGATCGAGGAGTTGAAGGCGGAAAGAGGCAATGATCCCCTGAGCAGGTATGAGTCACTATTCTATCTGACGGATACGGGAATGGGTCTGATTACCTCTCTGGACAGATATTATACCTGTCTGGAGGCGGACTATCTGACCTTGGGAATGGAAGATTTCCTGGAGCTTTCTGTCAAATAATCACACATAGGCAGGAAAATGCGCGGAATGCGCCGCAAAAAAACGGCGAGTATACACTTGAAAATATTGCAATATCGTGGGCTTAAGAGATATGATGGAGCCAGGAGAATGATTCACAGCTCTCAAACAGATTCTGAATTAAGAAAGGGACGATCGCAATGTTTTCGATATTTGAACAAGAAAAAGCCGCCTCCATAGTTATGCTGGTCTGTATGGCAGGCAGTATTCTGATACGGGTAGGACTGGGGCTGATGTATCTGCATCTGATTCGCGAGGCAGACAACATGGCCAGCACCCGCAGCAGGCAGCTAAAGCAATGTAAGCTGAAGTTCGCCAACTGTTATCAACTCAACCGCGGGATGCCCAATGTGCCGATCTTTGTGGACAAGTTTATAAGCAGGATGAGCCTGGGACCGCTTTCACCGCATATGCTGGAGAACCTGTCTGGCCAACTGATGCTGCTGTCGGTGGTCAGCGCCGGAATCGGCGTATGCAGACGAATCATCGCGGGCAGTACTCTGGGTCAGATTCTGCCCTTTTATATCGTAAGCCTGTTGGGGTTGTATCTCTACTTCTCTGTGTCCGCTATTGTGGATCTCAAGGGAAAAAGGCGGGTGCTGAAGATCAATCTGGTGGACTATCTGGAGAACCATCTGTCCAGCCGCATGGAAGTGACGCAGGAGGATATGGAGATGTTATACGGCGAGGACGCGGCTGGAAAAGGGGGGCGGCGCAGAAGAGGCGTGAGAACTGGCGTGGACGTGATACCTGTGGGCAGCAGGGGAGTGGACCCTGCCAGAAATATTCGCGAGTCCAGGCCAGAGCCGGAGGCGATGCAGAAAGCCGCCGGTGAGAGCTACAGGCCGGAGTTCACCGCCTCCCAGGAGCAGGAGCTGGAACAGCTGCTAAAGGAATTCCTGACCTCCTAAACCATCTTTTCTCTTGAATATAGAACACTATTTTGCTACACTGAGATGAGAAGCCGTCGCGCAGTGACTTCGCCCTTTAGAGCCGTCGCGCAGCGACTTAATTTAGGAGGAAACGCAATGAAGATCGTTGTGCTGGAAAGACACAGTGTGGGAACAGATGTGCCGGTGCAGTATGAGCATTTGGGAGAAGTGACCTATTACCGCAATACTACCACGATAGAGGAAGTGAGGGAACGGGTCAAGGACGCGCATATCATCGTGGCAAACAAGGCGCCACTGCGTGAGGATACCCTTAAGGATGCATCGCAGGTCCAACTGATCTGCGAGCTGGCCACCGGCTATGACAATGTGGATCTGGCCTATTGCAGCAGCCGTGGCATTCGGGTGTGCAATGTGGTGGACTACAGTTCCGCCATGGTTGCACAGCATACCTTTGCGCTGGCTCTGGCGCTGCTGGAAAAGCTTCCGCATTATGACGAGTATGTCAAGTCTGGCGCCTACAGCGCCCAGGACCGTTTCTCCAATTTTGATATTCCTTTTCACGAATTGGATGGCATGACATGGGGCATCATTGGCATGGGAAACATTGGCCGCAGGGTGGCGCGGATTGCCACCGCTTTTGGCTGCAGAGTGATCTTTACCTCAGTTACAGGCAGGAGCACTTGCACAGAATATCCTCAGGTTGATCGGGAGACACTGCTGGCACAGAGCGATATTCTGTCATTGCACTGTCCCCTGAGCGAGTTGACCAGAGGAATCATTGATTCCCATGCCCTGCGCAGGATGAAGAAGACAGCGATCCTGGTGAATGTGGCCAGAGGCGCTGTGGTAGACAATCAGGCCTTATATGAGGCGTTGACTGCGGGAGAGATAGCTGCCGCCGGACTGGACGTAGTGGACGGCGAACCCCTGCAGCTCACCAATCCCCTAAGCCTCTTAAAGGACAGCAATCAGCTCATCATTACCCCACATCTGGCCTGGGCCAGCGTGGAAGCGCGCACCCGCTGCGTGGAGGAGGTGGCCAGGAATATCGAGGCCTTCCAGCGGGGAGAACCTCGCAATGTGGTCAATGCATAGACCTCATCGCGGCATATCTTGAGACGACTCATTCCCTGGAAAACTTGAAAGGTACTTGACAAGCCCAGTCTCCCATAGTAAAGTTAGGAAAGTACGATAAAACGCTTGTTGGGAAAAGAGGATGTCAATGATAGGGAAGATAAAAGCTTTGCTGAAGAAATATGAGGAGATGATCGCTTACCTGATTGTGGGGGGACTCACAACCATCGTATCCTGGGTAGCCATGTATCTGGCAAGCTGGCTGCTGTTTGGCAATCCCCTGCATCCTACGCCGTTTCAGAATGTAGTGATGAGCATTGTCAACTGGGTGGCCGGCGTGATCTTTGCCTACTTCACTAACAGGCGGTTCGTGTTCAAGAGCCATGAGCCCATGGTAAAGGAGGCTCCCAAGTTTGTCCTCTCCAGGGTTTCCACCTTTTTTCTGGAGCTTGTAACCCGCCAGCTTTTTGGTTGGATGGGTATCAACACCTATATAACGACCTTTGTGGCGGCTGTGTTGGTATTTCTTGGCAATTACATCCTCAGCAAGCTGCTGGTGTTCAAAAAGAATCCTCAGAATCATGATTTAATGTAGAAAGAACAAGATAAGGAAAATTGTATACCCAAGTGTCCTATTTGTGGCTCAACAAATATAAATAAAATTACTGTTGGTAATCGAGCGGTTAAAACAGTGTTCTTTGGAGTTGTTGGCGCAGTAGATGATGCTGGAAAAACTTATAAGTGTTTTGATATCTTGAATCAGTGTATATGAAAAGGATAAGGTAATAGTATACCCATATGTCTCATTTGTAGATCGACAAATGTAATTAATTCTACTGTTAGAGTTTACACAGAAGACAGCTTTGAACGGTGTTTTTTAATTCCCTCGAATTCGGGGGAATTAAATCATTTTAAGACCTTTGTATTCTGTTCTTCTAAAATAGACATTTGATGTATTGCGATTTTGTTAAGTTTTATTAAGCGCTCTTTTTGGCTTAACCCATCTTCAATCAGCACTGCATTTATATTTTCCATATTGGATATGCATATCAACTCATTTATACTTACGTAATCACGAATATTGCCTTTTTTATCTGGATTCTTATCCCGCCATTGTTTAGCTGTCATGCCAAATAGTGCCATATTCAGCACATCAGCCTCAGATGCGTAAATAACTGAGGTTTGCTTTGATGTAAGTTCTGGCGGAATAAGATTAAGCCTGATTGCATCTGTATGTATCTGATAGTTAATTTTGGCTAATTCTCTTTTAGCGCTCCATCCAAGTAGAGCCTGTTCTTCTTTTTTTAACCGCTCAAATTCTTTGATGAGGTATAATTTGAATTGTGGAGATACCCAACTCGCAAATTCAAACGCAATATCTTTATATGCATATGTTCCCCCATACCGTCCCGCCTTTGCTACAATGCCATTTGAATTTGTGCGTAATCCCCATTGTTTAACAGACATAATAAATCGGTTTAATCCTGCTTCTAACATTATTTCTTCATAGGCGGCAGTATTAAAATCTGCGTTATACATTTATTCCCATATGCAAAATCCTTTCGTTTAGTATATATCATCACGTGATGAGATGTTTTCAAATTGAAAATTGTGCACATTGTATATCCTATAATTAGGCTTTGTGTTACGGTAGGAAACTGTAACACCACTCACCGTCAATCCTTAGATGTTGTAGTACCCTAAGTTCCACTGCGGTGAGAATGCCGCCCACGTTGGAGTATACAATGTGCACAATGACACTTGCATAAAATAGACTATGCAAATACTTAAGAATTATTTCCCATATTCTGATTCTGGTCAGCAAACATATCGTTGAAGCCCGGATTCATCTCCGCCTCCTTCTGACGGCGCAGACGGGTAAACTCGTCATAATTCTTGTTGAATAGCTGTTTGAGCTGATCGCTGTAGCCGAAGATGCCGGCAGGACATTTGCGGTTTAACTCGTCGATAAACTGATTGCAGGCATCCTTGGAGGGCATATACAGCTGGTGCTGCTTCTTGTCCTCAGTATACAGCATGATATTGTAGGTGGTGCTGACCGTGCGGCCGTATTTCTGATGGTTGGTCTGATGCATATACGCCCATGCCACTTCGCGCAGAGGAATCACGACGGTCTTGGCGCCCGAGCAGTTGAACAGATAGCTGCGACCTACCTTGAGACCCTTGACCGGTTCAGCGGCAGTCTGATAGTCCGCATCAGCCCTCTCGAGCTCCATCTCCCCACGAGCCTTGAGCGTCTTGATCAGCTTGCTCTGATAGCCGCCGGTAAGCGCCCTGATCAACATATACAGAGCGATGACGAGCAGCGCTGCTCCGAGAACGATTCCCGCTATCACAAAATCCACATGACCGTGGGAGAGGTGATCGACTTTGATATAGTAGGGAACACAATACCTGGCATATTCCTCATCGCTGTAGTCGTTATACCGGAAGAAATCTCTGTAGTAGCCCTCCATCTCCTCATCCAGAGGAAGAATCTTGCCAGTTACCTGCAAAGTGGTATTTAATTCCCTCAGATCATAAGTCTCAAAGAACCTATCGCTGTTGCGGTCAATAGTCTTGACGGTGTCGAAATATTTGGAGGGTACGGCTAAACCGACATACTCAAACATTTTTTCTCCGCTCAAATAGGGATCCAGACCACCGACCAATACGGCATGATACTGCATGGTCTCGGTCTCGGATACCTTGCGGCCATTTCGGGTGGTAACGCTGGTCTCAGTGGCAAAGGTGCCAAAAGACAGCTCAAAGGTCATAGTGACGTACTGATCCTTGAGTTCGTCAATGGTCAGGTCCTCGAACTTGACAGGTCCCTTCACATAGGTGATAAAATCAGGCCCCAGGTAGATGAACAGGGCCACCGCAGCAATTAACAGAATAATGACTGCTGGCAATTTTTTCTTGATGGATGCTTTCTTCAGTTGTTCTAACATGATACTTTCTCCTCCGCCATAAAAATTATATTTTCCTTACCAGAATCTCAACCAGACGGGCACAATGATCAGCAGCCTTTCGCTCGAAGGTTGGATAATCCATCTCCGCGCTGTCGTCCGCCTTATCCGAGATGGCGCGGATCACCACAAAGGGAATGCCGTTCAGATATGCGGCATGAGCTATGGCTGCGCCCTCCATCTCTGTGCAGTCTGCATGAAATTCTGTAATTAACCGATTCTTGGTCTCCCTGTCGGAGACAAACTGGTCGCCGCTGACAATGCGGCCCACTGTCGTATGTAAGCCGGGATTGGCCTCCTCACAGGAGCTGAGGGCCAGGCGAATCAACTCCTCATCGCCGGGAAATGCCAGCGTATCAAGCTGAGGCACCTGTCCGGGCGCATAGCCTAACGCGCGAACATCCATGTCGTGATGGATGACGTCCCGCGAGATAACGATGTCGCCGATGTCCAAAGCGGCGTTGAGAGAACCGCCCACACCGGTATTGATTACATGGGTAACATGAAACAGGTCAATCAATATCTGCACGCACATGGCGGCATTGACCTTCCCGATACCGCAACGGACAATCACCACCTGGGCCTGCCCCAGAGTACCCTCAAAGAATTCCATGCCGGCTCTGGTGGTTTGACCTGTAACGAGCATCTGCGTTTTCAGGGTGTTGACCTCCAGCTCCATGGCGCCGATAATACCAATTTTACTCATATGTATACTCCCTTCCTCAGCGGCTATTGTGGATAGACCAAACGACTATCGTCGATAACGTACAATACCTGATCCAGATAACGCCTGGCCAGATAATTGGCCATGTTCAGATTCATATCCAGATAGTTGCCGCAATCCATGGGCGAGGCCCCTGGCACTTCGCCGCGGTAATCTCGGATGAACTCAAACATCCTTGTGACCAGAGGAACAATCTCCCGCGAACTGTAATCTCCCGCCAACAGCAGATAGAAACCGGTGCGGCAGCCCATGGGACCAAAATAGATGATCCTGTCCCTGTAGTCGGGATCATTGCGCAGGTAAGTGGCTCCCAGGTGCTCGATGGTATGAACCTCCGCGGTGTTCATAACAGGTTCGTCATTGGGGCTGGTCATGCGCAGGTCAAAGGTGGTGATTATCTCCTGACCTACCGTGTCCCTGCGAGACACATAGACGCCGGGGACGAGACGGATGTGATCAATGGTAAAGCTTGCTATTTTCTCCATGACGCATTGATTCCTTTCCAGATATTTTCCTTCGATATAAGATATATGAATCAATTTTTAGTATAAACCATTTTCCTGTAAATTTCAAAGATTTTTTACAGATTTATCAGGCTGGGGGACAGGTTCTAATATCTCGTTGATTCTTTATGTAATTCATGCTATCATAGCAAGCAGGACAGGCAGGCCTGACAGGGGCCTGGGCCTGGTATAAGGAGGTAGGTCGGATATGACAAATGAGGAAAATCAGAGTATGGGTATCCGTCTTCTGAAGCGGGGCCAGAAAGGACTGGTGCATGCGCTGTTCAGTCGCTTTGGCGTGATCCTGCTGTTGTTTCTGCTGCAGGTGTTCTTCCTCTTCAGCGTCTTTATGAAATTTAAAAACCTTCAAATTTATATATCGGGGGTGACGGCTCTGTTCACTGTGATTATGGTGCTATATCTATTGAACAGTCGTTTTGACCCTACGGCCAAGATCACATGGCTGGTTATTATCATGCTGATGCCGGTGCTCGGGGCCTTCTTGCTCTGGTTCACCAAGAGCGAGATTGGCCATCGTCTGATAAAAGCGCGGGTAGATCAGATTATCACTCAGGCGAGAGGCTGTATCGCACAGGATGCCCAGGTGATGGATTCGCTGAAGCGGGAGAACCCGGGAGCTGCAGCTCTGGCGCATTATGTGAGCAGGAGCGGCTGCTTTCCAGTATTTGACAGGACGGCTGTAACCTATTTTCCTGTGGGAGAGAAAAAGTGGGAGGAGATGTTGCGCCAGCTGGAGCAGGCGCAGAACTATATCTTTCTGGAATATTTTATCGTGGATGAGGGACTCATGTGGGGCAAGGTGCTGGAGATACTTGCGAGGAAAGCGGAGGAGGGTGTGGATGTGCGGGTGATGTACGACGGCACCTGCGAATTTACTACTCTGTCGCACAATTATCCGCAGAGATTGAAAAAATTGGGTATAAAATGCAAGATGTTCGCGCCGCTCACCCCCTTTGTATCCACGCATTACAACTATCGAGACCACCGCAAGATACTGGTCATCGACGGTCACACGGCCTTTACAGGCGGAGTAAATCTGGCGGATGAGTATATCAATCACAATCACAAGCACGGGCATTGGAAGGACACGGCCATTATGCTGAAAGGGCCGGCAGCCAGAAGCTTTGCGCTGATGTTTCTGGAGATGTGGGGCATTGAGGAAAAGGAGATGGAATTCGAGCGCTTCCTGTCCTATCCCGCGCCGCCCTGTGAGGACGCGCCCGGCTACGTGATGCCTTACGGCGACTGTCCGCTCGACAATGATCTTGTGGGAGAGCGGGTGTATATGGATATTCTGAACCGCGCTCAGAAGTATGTACATATCATGACCCCCTATCTGATTCTGGACGGGGAGATGGAGACGGCGCTGAAGTTCGCCGCAGAGCGCGGTGTGGATGTGAAACTGATTCTGCCCGGTATTCCTGACAAGGAGGCGGCCTACGCCCTGGCCAAGACGCACTACCGCTCCCTGCTGGATTCCGGTGTTGAGATATATGAGTACAGTCCGGGCTTCGTACACGCCAAGCTCTTTGTCAGCGACGACAGGGAAGGAGTTGTGGGCACCATCAATCTGGACTATCGCAGCCTGTATCACCATTTTGAATGCGCGGCCTATCTCTGTGGCGTGCCCTGCCTGGCGGATATGGAGGAGGATTATCAGGCTACGCTGGCGCAGTGTCGGCGGGTGACCTATGAGACGGTCAAGGCGGAGCGCCGGAGCAGAAAGCTGCTGGGTTGCATCATGAAGGTCGTGGCTCCGCTGATGTAGCGGCTGTGGAGGGATAACCTGTAGCTATCCCTCCACGCCGTAAAACTGGATTTTCCAGCTGCTGTCCCTGAATTCCAATGAGACGGTATATTTTCCGTCCTTGATTTTCCTGGCGCCAGCATCAGACAGGCCCTTCACAGTGTAATCACTGATTGCGCCTGTGCTCTCATAAGTATCAGGTTCCTCCCCATAGTTGCTCACCAGATATTTTTTGATCGCGTCAATGTTGCCGTCAAAGTATGCTCTTGCAAACTCGTCCACGATCTCTCTGATTTCCTGACAATCCGCAGCTCCCAGATACTCGTTTATATCCGCATCGCCGACAGACGGCGCGAAGGTATCCGCAATCACGAGCAGTTCTCGGCCCCAGCCCTCCTCGCAGTCAGTCGGATAGGAGTAGAATACTCCCCATAAGTCATTGTCAAATTGCTTCAATTTGACATAATATAGGGTGTCTTCCACCTGCTTCCACAGATAACCGTCCTCTATCGCTTCATACCCATCAGCCGTCAGATTTCGGTTGACGGATTGCATCGAACTGCCTTCAAAGTGCGTTACCCAGAGCGCAACCTGTTCATGGCGCGGCGTTATCCACAGGTCAGGTCCCGATAGACGCCATTCTGCATCATCGGGAAAAAAGAGGGAATACCCGTCCCCTATGGCAAGCGAAGCCAGCTTTTGCTCCTGCTCGCCCTCTTTGTAAAAGGTAAGTATTTTCGAAAATACAATTGTGTCTACGTTCTCCAATGACATATCTGAAGACATATCCTCCAACAGATAACGGTCAGATGAAGAACTGTCAACAGGCATCGGCTCAGTTGGAAGCTTTGTCAGCTCCGACTGGGCAGACACACTCCCAGTATCTTCCTTCACAAAGGAATAGCCCATCAGTGTCCCCAGACCGATTGATGCCATCACTGCGCCGATCAATATGGATATGCCATTTTTCCTGGCATGTTTTGTCAAAATATGGATAAAGCGTTTTTTCATTATCCGAGTTCCTCCATAAAATTGCGTCGATAGGGCGGTTCTCCTGGCGCACCGCTTGTGGAGCATAGACAGCAGGGTCTCTGTATAGGCCTTCCGCACGCCGTAATCCGCGCCCTGCGTCACTCTCTCGTCACAGGACAGTTCGATATCGATATTGGCCTCTTTCCGCATCATCCAGATCAAAGGATTAAACCAGTGAACCGCATTTGCTGTCACAAACAGCAATTTAATATACACATCTCCCCGTTTCAGATGAACCAGCTCATGTTTTACGATAAAATACAGCTCCTCTGGGCTGTAATGCTCCTGCGGCAAGATTAGAAGAGGCCTAAAGAAGCCGATTATCATGGGACTTTCAGCTTTGCAGTACTCTATCGCCTGTATGGTACGGCGGAGCTGCAATTCATGCTTCAGCTCATATATCTGTTTTAATATATGTACATCCTCTATCCTATTTCCCCGCTTCAGCACTTCTCGTTTATAGTGAAAATAACTGATGAGATGAGTGGATATCAGGACCAAGCCGCCAAGCATCCAGATAAAAGCCATCAGTTCAAGGACGCTGACTCCGATATCGCTTTTACCGGTCTGCACGGTAATAGGGGTGGTCATCTGTGCCGGTATCTCGACAATAATCCGTCGGGCTGACACGGTAATATCAGTTGGAGCGCCGGCAGATTGTCTTTCCGACTCAGGTACAGCTTGCATGTTTATCTGTGACGGCGTACCCGCAGCCGACGGCCCGTTCATTCCACTGTAGGGTACGAGCAGTCTCAATGCAAAAAATATCCAGATCAGGTATTTCCATTTTGCGGCATATCTCTTATTTAAGAACGGTGTGAGCGTCATCAACAGAATAACCGTCAGCCCAACAGACAGGGAAACTCCCACAACGGATAAAAATAACTTTGCCATCGTTATACCTCCGTCTCCTCCAGCTTATCCAGAAAATCTCTCAGCTCCTCAAGATCAGAAGCCTTGATCTCCCGATTGCTGTATAGGGTAGCGATCATATTTTGCAGAGAATTGTTGTACAATCTCTCCAGAAAATGTCTGCTCGCTCCAGCCTTATATTCATTTTCCGAAACAATCGGGCTATACAGATTGGTTCCCGTTGAGCGGTCACAGTGGATAAATCCCTTATCCGCCAGTCTTGCCAGAGATGTCATTAACGTGGAGAGAGGCCATTGTCTTCGCCCCTGCAATTGCTTCAGGATATAGCTTGAGGTCACAGGATTTTCGCAGTCCCAGATCACCTGCATGATCTCCAGCTCCGCCTCCCCTAACTTTTTTCGCGTAGTCCCCATAGATGGATTCCTCCTTACTATACGATTGTATAATTGATTATACGGCCGTATAGTGAATCTGTCAAGTGTGAATTTATCTAGACTTGTTCGACGTATTGACATACAGTCCACTACAAAGTAAAATTTTAATATAAACTTACCAGATAACAACTACAGCCTCCAATGTGGCAGACAAACGATATACGACATAAAAGTGGCGGTCTCTTTTTGCCACTACGAATTGGAGGAACATAGGCGGGAGGAGTGTAAACGATGAAGGAAAAGATAAAACAGTAGGACAGTCAGGATTAATGATGAGCTAAGCTCGATGCATAAAGAAGTTCTTGAAAATCTGGAATGCATACAAGGGGCATTGTTGCGAATGAACCGGTCGATTCAGGCAGAGGGAACTTTTGGCATCATAAAATATGACTGCTGGTATAAGAGAATTGTGAGAAGAGGCCTGGACTGCAAGCGGTTAGAGCTTTTACTGGTTTCTATAGGATATAGCCTATAGAAATTTCACAATAAACAGAAGAGATTCGCAGATGCCGCATAAACCTGCAAAGAGTGCGTTTAAATGAGGGTAAGGGGGAGTTGTCGTCTCTTTTCGATTTTTTGTTTGAACTTTTTTGTAATGAAAAGGGGCTGTGAAAATGAGAGTTTTTCAACTCTCATTTTCACATAGCTCCTTATAAAATAGAATTATTTGTCTAGTATACAATGCTTTGCTTTTACAATATATCTTATTCCAATAATGCTTTATTTGTGTTTGCCTTTTTTATGTTTCTTGATAATTCTACATATAAAATCGATGAAAGAAATCAATAAATCCAAAACATCGATTAATAGCTTTAAGGCACCATAGTCCATAATTATAATACACCTCCTTTGTTTTTTGTATAGTTTTTGCCTAAATATAGTACTTTGCTATCCTCCTTTCCATTCAAAATAATTTTTTACCTCCATTAATAGAGCATACGAAGCCGTGTTAAAATTTTTGCAACTTAATAGGTTATGGTAATTCTCATACATACACTTTCTTCCCCCCCTTTTTTTCTTAATAAATAAGATTAGAATTTTTCACAAAGCAACTTGTCTTTCTAAGCTACATACGCATATGAAAAATATATTTTAACTTTTTTGGCTTAGATAGCATGAGTACGAAAACTATGCAGGAAAATTCATTTACACTCATAAGTGAAAAAACTTTCTGACTTTTTAATGAGGGTTTGAAAAGATTAACTAAAATTTTTAGATTTTTAAGAACGGCAGACTGTTTATCTTACGGCGCAAATTTGACAAAGCGAATTCATTGTGCTAGAATAGCTCTATCTTGAGGAGAGGGGTGAAAGGATGAGAATTTAGTTCGCTTTTGCTTGCATGAAGTTCAGAGACAGCATCGGGGAGAGTCCCTGTGCTGCCTGAGTCGTGTTGCCAAAAGTGGATTATGTTCTCATAACCTCTCTTTTTGTGTGGCTATTTTTATAGTATCAGCGATGGGTTTGTGCCATATGCAATAGGGACTTTGGGAATATGATGGAGCTGTTTGGCAGCAAACGGTGCCGTCTGCGGGGAAAGAGCGCGGTATTCTGGAAGGGAGAGATGTATATGGCACAAATCAATGTAAGTCACCTTACATTTTGCTATGAAGGGAGTTTTGAAAATATTTTTGAGGATGTTTCCATTTCCGTTGACACGGATTGGAAGCTAGGGCTGCTGGGGCGTAACGGCAAAGGGAAGACCACGTTCCTGCGGCTGTTACAGGGCAAATATCCCTACCGGGGAACGATCAGCACCCAGACGGTGTTTGACTATTTTCCCTATCCCGTCAGTGAAGGGCAGATGCTGATGCCTGCGGCGGAGTTTATGGAAGAGCTAAAACCCGGATGCGAGGCGTGGCGTGTGATCTGTGAACTGGAATTACTGGGGCAGGAGGCGGAGATCCTGTATAGGCCCTTTGGGGGCTTAAGCCCGGGGGAACAGACCAAAATACTGCTGGCAATCCTGTTTTCGGGGGAGAATGATTTCCTGCTGATCGACGAGCCGACCAACCATCTGGATCAGACGTCCAGAGAGACGGTGAAACGCTATCTGGCGTCCAAGAGAGGCTTTATTCTGGTGTCTCATGATCGGGATTTGCTGGACTTTTGCGTGAATCATGTGCTGGTGCTAAATCGGCGGAGTATCGAGCTGCAGAGCGGGAATTTTTCCACATGGCAGGAAAACAAGCAACGCAGGGATCAATTTGAACAGGCGGAGAATGAAAAGCATCTGAGGGAGATCGGGAAACTCAGACAGGCGGCGGCCCGCACCGCTGCCTGGGCCGACAAAAACGAGGGCACGAAGATCGGTTTTGACCCGATAGCGGAACATGACAGGAGTAAGGATACCAGAGCCTTTCTGGGGGCTAAGACCAAGAAGATGCAGAGTCGGGTAAAGCAGATGGAGAGACGCATCCATCGGGAGATCGAGGAGAAAGAGGGCCTTTTGGCGGACCTGGAGCAGCCGGCGGAGCTGAAGCTGCTGCCTCTTAGACATCACCGGGAAACGCTGGTGAATATTCGGGAGTATGCTGCGAAATATAAGAACGCTAGGGAACCGCTTTTCACAGGGCTTACCTTTAGCGTCAGCCGTGGTCAGCGGATTGCCCTGCACGGCAGCAATGGGTGTGGAAAATCAACATTGCTGAAAATGATTCTGTGGAAAGCAGGGGTGATACAGGAACCTTTGCCTATAGGGGAGACCGGAATCTGCGAGACTGCCTCAGGGCTGGTCATTTCTTATGTGAGTCAGGATACCTCCATGCTCAGGGGTAGCATCTCCGATTTCTGTGCGGAGCGAGAGCTGAAAGAGAGTCTGTTCTGCGCGATACTCCGGCAGCTCGATATGGAGCGGACGCAGTTCCAGAAGGGTATGGAGGAGTATTCCGAGGGCCAGAAAAAGAAGGTGCTGATCGCGGCCAGTCTGCTCACTCCAGCCCATCTGTATATATGGGATGAGCCGCTGAACTATGTGGATGTGTTCTCCAGAATGCAGATCGAAAAACTGATTCTGGATTATGGACCGACAATGCTGTTTGTGGAACATGACGCCAGGTTCAGAGAAAAAATTGCGACGGGGACGGTGAAATTATCTTGAGAGACAATATTTTTATCGAGGGCTTGCAGGGCATGGGAAAGTCCACTCTGCTGCAGGAGATTGCCAGACGTAGGCCGGAGTACAAGGTCTGTCGGGAGGGAGATTACTCGCCGGTGGAGCTGGCCTGGTGCGCGTGGATGGACGGGGAGCAGTACGCCGCGGCGCTGGAGAGATACGCGCCCATCCGCAGTCAGATCGAGGCGGGCACATTCCGAGAGGGAGATCATTATATCGTGACCTACACCAAGATACTCACAGATATATCGGGATTTCACAAGGATTTGGAGCAGTACGAGATATATAATGGCAGGAAGACGCTGCGGGAGTTGGAGGAGATCGTCACTGCCAGATACAGGAGTTTTCATGACAGCGGTTATCTGTTTGAGTGCGCTTTTATGCAGAATATCGTGGAGGATCTGATCCTGTTTCACCAGTTAAACGACGAGGAGATTCTGGAATTTTACCGAAGGCTTTATGCAGTCATCCCCAGAGAACACTTTCGACTGCTGTATCTGTACAGTGATAAGATCGAGGAAAATATACGGGTCATCCAAAAGGAGCGCTCCGACGAGGAGGGAAAACAGATGTGGTATCCTGTGATGATGGAGTACTTGGTGAATTCACCCTATGGGAAGGCGCACGGATATCGGGGATTTGAGGACCTGATAGGACATCTGAGGCACAGGCAGCAGGTGGAGCTGCGCATAGTCCGTGAGATCGTGGGAGACAGAGTGAGGATTCTTCCGGCAAAGGAGAAGCCCGATGCCTTATATCATGATATTTGGCAGTAATACAGATATTGTGGACGGGACACGGCATAAACAGAAAAACGGTGAGAACACAAAATAAACGCATGGAGGATTAGACGGATATGGTAAGGGAAGCCAGGAGAGAGGACTTACAGGAAATATTGGAATTGTATCTGTGTCTGCACGAGGAGACTGTACCGGAGCAGTCAGATCGCCTGCTAAATACCTGGAGGCAGATTTTGGAGGATGAACACCATCATTTGATTGTAAATGAGATATCAGAGAAAATCGTTTCCTCCTGCGTATGTGTGATTATTCCTAATCTGACAAGAAATGTACGTCCCTACGCTTTTGTGGAAAATGTTGTCACCCACACAGATTTCAGAGGCCGAGGTCTGGCCTCTGAATGCCTTGAATACGCGAAGCAGATAGCTGTCTCCCATAATTGTTATAAGATGATGCTGCTCACAGGGAGCCGGAATCAGGAGACGCTTGATTTTTATAGAAAAGCAGGGTATAACAGTGCGGATAAAATGGCGTTTATCCAGTGGCTTGACAGATAAATTTTTGTCGGATAATTTCAGCAAATTTTTCTTGCTTTTTTCAGTAAGCCATGTTAAACTCAACTTACATCCATCTATCGGATGATCTGAGTATGGTATCTGATTCCCGGTTCTGCCGGGATGTACGGGGTATTTCTCCCCAAGTTTACCTAACACTTGATTTGGCAGACGGGCGGGGAGAGTTTGTGTCTTTTTGGCATATGGTTCCACTGCTTTTCTGCAGCCAATGGGCAGAAGGGAGTCATTATGACCGAAAAAGAGCAGGGCGGCGCAAATGCCGCGATCATCAGCAACAGGAAACTGCGGGACAGCAGCAGTAAGGTAATATTTGAGGACAACACCCTCAGTTCCCAATTCCTTCGGGATTATGCCGATCTGGATATCCTGCGCCATATCCAGCCGGAGGACGTAGAGGATGTGTCCGGCCGTTATGTGCCGCTCTACAGTGTGGAGCGCAACAGTGATACGGTGAAAAGAGTGGATATATCCAGATATCTGCCGGTGCAGGAGAGTGAAAAGAAGCAAGAACTGCCGCTTTACATCATTTCTCTGGTTGAACATAAAACCAGGGTCGAGTATAATGTAATCATGCAGATTCTCCGCTATGTGATACATATATGGGAAGACTATGAGAGGGAAATGGAAAAGCTACATCCCGGTATCAGCAGACGCAAAGATTTCCGATATCCGCCGATCCTGCCCATTGTATACTATGAAGGGACGGAGAACTGGACTGCGTCAAACGATCTCGCGGAAAAGATTTTACACGGAGAATTATTGGGCAAATATCTGCCTCACTTTCGCTATCAACTTGTGATGCTGCATGATTACAGCAATGAGGAGCTTCTTGCAAAAAGCGATGAGATTTCCCTGGCCATGCTAATCAACAAAATGCAGACCTTTGAGGATGTGTCGGCCTTTACCGATCTTCCAGCCAAAGGGCTGGAGATCATTTTGAGGGAAACGCCTGATTACCTGCTGGGAAAGATTGCGGATGTGCTGCGGGCATTGCTCTATCGGATGGAGCTGCCTGAAAATACAGTAGAGGACACAGTGGCTAAGATAAAGGAGCGCAAAATGGGTATACTGTTTGAAAACATCAAAATGAATATTCCGGAGGAAAAGAGGAAAGCGGAGGTAGCCCGCCAGGAGAAAGAGAGAATTGAGCGGGAGATTGAGGTGATCCAGCAGGAGAAAGAGGTAATCGAACAGGAGAAAGAGGCAATCGAACAGGAGAAAAAGGTCGTCGAACAGGAGAAAGAGGCAATCGAACAGGAGAAAAAGGTCGTCGAGCAGGAGAAAGAGGCAATCGAACAGGAGAAAAAGGTCGTCGAACAGGAGAAAGAGACTATCCAACAGGAACGTGATCTATATAAGTATGCTTTCGATATGACACGGCAGGGACATTCCGATGAAGCGATAATGAAATCTTTGATGCTGAAGTTTTCTCTGGATGAAGAACGGGCAAGACAGATCGTGTATCTTCAGTAGAGTACTGTAGCATGGACACACAGCTTTTTACAGTTCCCTTTGGCAGTTGTCCGTCAGGGCAATCTGCCTGCTATGGAGGCTTGACTTTTCTCGATCACAGTGCTATACTTTGCCTAATTCAAAACAAAAAGGCTTTGACGAGGAATAGTAGATAGCAGGGAGATTACAGAGAGAAGATGGCTGGTGCGAATCTTCATCAAACTGATATTGAAGCAGCCTCCGAGCCGTGAACCGAACAGAGCATCTCAGTAGGCTTCAACGGAGTTCCCCCGTTAACACAGGAAGCAATATCGGAGCGATCCCGTATTGACAGAGTGCAGAGTAATCTGAAATTAGGTGGTAACACGGACAGAAAGGTTCGCCCTAAGTTGATCAATATATCAGCTTGGGGCGTTTTGTTTTGGAGAAATTGCAGAAAGGAGAAGGAACTATGACGGCAAAGGAATTGAGAACAATGTATGTAAGCTTTTTTAAGGAAAGGGGGCACAAAGAGATCGCGTCGGCATCACTTCTCCCGGAGAATGATCCGACAGTTCTGTTCACGACGGCGGGTATGCATCCGCTCGTTCCCTATCTGCTGGGCGAGAAGCATCCCGCTGGAAAGCGGCTGACGGGCATTCAGAAATGCGTTAGAACGGACGACATTGATGAAGTTGGAGATGATACGCATCTGACTTTCTTTGAGATGATGGGAAATTGGTCGCTGGGAGATTATTTTAAGCAGGAAGCGATCTCCATGAGCTATGAGTTCCTGACGGACTATCTTCATATTCCGGCTGAACGGTTAGCCGTGACTGTCTTTGAGGGAGACAACCTGGTGCCTGCTGATCTTGAGGCGGAGCGGATATGGAAGGGATTGGGACTTAGGGATGAGCAGATATACCGCTATGGCAGAGAGGAAAACTGGTGGGGACCGGCAGGTCAGACAGGTCCCTGCGGTCCGGATACAGAGATATTTTACGATCTGGGGAAGCCAAAGTGCGGGCTGGACTGCGGACCGTCGTGCAAATGCGGAAAGTTTGTGGAGATATGGAACAACGTCTTTATGCAGTTCAACCAGGGGGCTGACGGCGGCTTTACGGAGCTGACACAGAAAAATATTGACACTGGCATGGGATTTGAGCGTGTACTGACCATTTTTAACGGAAAAAACAGTGTCTATGAAACGGAACTGTTTGTACCAGTTATGACCAAGCTCGAAGAAATTCTCAGCGATCATGGAAAAAACATGCCGGAGAGAGATAAGCGGATTATCTGCGAACATATCAGGGCGGTAACCTTTATTTTGGGAGATCCCAGAAAAATCACGCCCTCAAACACTGAGCAGGGCTATATCCTGAGGAGATTCATTCGAAGGATGATCCGGTTATGGAAGAAAGCGGATATCCATGAGAATCATTTGTGTATGCTGTCAGAAGTAATCATTCACCAATATCAGGAGACGTATCCGGAGCTCGGAGAGAATCGGTCCTTTATTCTGGAGCAGTTGGAAAAAGAGTACCGTTTATTCTCCAAGACTCTGGATGAGGGCTTGAAAAAGACCAACAGATATCTCGATCAGCTCGGCAGTAATGAGGTTTTAAGCGGAGAACTTGCATTTCGACTATACGACACCTATGGATTCCCCATCGAGTTCACATCCGAGCTTGCGCAGGAGAGAGGATATCTGGTGGACATGGAGGGTTTTCAGCGGAAATATCAGGAGCATCAGGAGAAGTCTCGACAGGGCGCCGCGGGAAAGTTTGCCGGCGGACTTGCCGACCACAATGAACAGACGGAAAGGCTTCATACGGCAACACATCTGCTGAACGGCGCCTTGCGAAAGGTTCTGGGGGATCAGGTCAGTCAGCGGGGAAGCAATATCACGTCAGAGCGTCTGCGGTTTGATTTCTCCTTTGACCGAAAGATGACGCGCGAGGAATTGGAGCAGGTTGCCCGCCTCGTGAATGAGGCGATAGAAAAGCAGATTGATGTGGTGATGGAGGAGCTCCCGCTGCAGGAGGCATATGAATCCGGTGCAGTCGGCGTTTTTACCGGTAAATATGAGGACATCGTAAAGGTATATACGATCCCGGGATATTCCAGGGAGATATGCGGAGGCCCTCACGCCAAAAACACCCGCGAGCTGGTATCGTTCAAAATCGTAAAAGAGGAAGCCTCCTCCGCGGGCGTGAGAAGAATCAAGGCCGTGATCGGCGCCAAATAGCAGGGCAGCCTGATCGCATACAACAGGGGCATGTCAGATTGCTCTGGCATGCCCCCATGAAGGTAAGTATCTGCATTAACCAAAATATCTCTTAAGAAGTCCTTCAAACGCCTTGCCGTGTCTCGCCTCGTCGCGGGCCATCTCATGTACGGTATCATGGATGGCATCCAGACCCAGCTCCTTGGCTCTCTTAGCCAGATCGGTCTTACCGGCGGTGGCGCCATTCTCTGCGGCAACTCTCATCTCCAGATTCTTCTTCGTGGAGTCGGTCACTACCTCGCCCAGCAGCTCCGCGAATTTCGCGGCATGCTCCGCTTCCTCGTAGGCAGCCTTCTCCCAGTACATGCCGATCTCGGGATAACCCTCGCGGAAAGCGACTCTGGCCATAGCCAGATACATGCCAACCTCGGAGCACTCTCCGTTAAAGTTGGCGCGCAGATCCTCGATGATATCCTCTCTGACGCCCTGCGCCACGCCTACCACATGCTCTGCAGCCCAGGATCTCTCCTCGCTCTGCGCCGTGAACTTGGAAGCGTCTACACCGCACTGAGGGCATTTCTCGGGAGGATTGTCTCCCTCGTGAACATAACCGCATACTTGACATACATACTTCATACTTTTCTCTCTCCTTTATAATATGATATATCAGGCATATAAAATATGCCGGAATTCCTGTAATTATATGTTCTGTCCGCCACCTTGTGAACAACTGTCGCATGTCCCATAAAAATAGGTCATATGTCCTGTAATCTGTCCGTCAAAATGTTTTCTGGCGGTATCCAGAATGTCGTCAATGCAGTCCATCTGCAAGTCCTGCACACAGCCGCACTCGTTGCAGATAAAATGATAATGCGGAGAAATATCCGCGTCAAAGTGATCGGTTCCATCCCCCAGCCTCAACCGCTGGATATCTCCCCTGTCCGCAAGCAGGGTGAGATTACGGTATACTGTGCCAAGGCTGATATGCGGAAGCTGCTGACGGACATTCATATATACAATATCCGCAGTGGGATGATCGCGGCGTCCAATGAGAAATTCCCTGATCAATTCCCGCTGCCTGCTGTACTTCATAGACATGGCAGTTCCTTCCAAAACGATATTAATAATGATTACTGATTCAGTATAGCATATATAAATGCATTGTCAAGAGAAAAATAGGTTTTCTGACTTGACAATGCATTATAGCTGTTTACAAAATAAGGAAAAAATGCATATGCACAAACATACAAGTGTAATTATCGAAACTTCGATATATTTTTAATATGTTTTTAAAGAAAAAGGAAGATATATTTAAGTTTATTGCAGGGCAGCGTACCGATATGCTAAATTTATTTTGTGGCAGTAAGCACATATTACTGGTTCATGGAAGCTCTAAACTATCAATCAGGGTTCACTACTGGTCATGAGATTCCATGGATGAGAAAGGAGTTATTGCAGCATGAACAGATACAAGATTTATTTAGGTGGACTTTGCGCCGCATGCATGTTGTTTGCGGGATGCTGCCTGGGCTCTGATCGAATTCATATTGACTCAACCGTTTGCGGATCGCAGCTCTGATCGCGATAATAATATCATATATTTCTCCGCCTTGGAGTCTCTGTTTGCTTTTCAGATGAAGTAAGCTATGGTCAAGAAATATCAGCTTGACGACTATTATGATGTGACCTATGATGAGGAAGGACAGCCTATCGAGGTCAGCAAGTACAAGGCCTACGACCAGGAGGGGCATGTGACAGCGGAGAGCCTTGCTGCCCGCGCGGAGGATGTGGAAGCCCTGCGCCGCGTGATAGATGCTGCACATTCGCCTGCCACCGGCATTGACAGGCTTCGTCAGATTGTCCTGGAGGAGATGAGCGCCCTTCTGGACAGTCAGCGGGATGTGGACAGGACAATAGAGGTTATACAGAGCAGAACTCAACTCTTTCTGGATGAGAATAATTGACAGTTTGACAGTTGAAATTGACTTTATGCCATGCATCTGATAAAATATCTCATAGAAAGGTATGGCATAAGCGTATGAAGATTGAGAGAGTGGATGAAAAAACGGTAAAATGCTTTATCTCCAATGAGGAACTGGAGGAGTATGATATTTCCTATAAAGACTTTATGACGCGCAGCGACAAGGCCAGAGAGATTGTGGAGGAGATCATGGCTCAGGCGGTGGAGGAAGTGGATTACAAGCCGCCGCAGTATGCCTTTGACCTGCAGATCATGATGATGCCGGACAAGGGCATGATCCTGACCTTTACCGAGCGGTCGCCGGAGGATGTGAAGAATGGTTTGGACCTCATGCACTATCTGAGGGAGATGCGGAGAATCCTGAAGGAGAGGCTGGGTCTGGACGCACCGACGATCGCGAGCCTGTTGGCTCAGGCCATGGTGATGGCTGCGGCGGGAGGAGATGCAGCTGGTCAGAGCGTTATCGGCCAGGATGTCACAGAGGCTACTCCCCCCGTACATAACGTTCAGCCAGAGGTTTCTCGGCCACGGTTTGCCATCTTCCGTTTTGACCATATGAGGCAGTTGTGCGACTATGCCAGGGCGCTTCCCAGGAACCTGCGGGTGGTCAGTCGGCTCTATCGGGACGGTCAGGCGTATTATCTGTATCTGGAACGGGGCGGCGCGTCCTATGAGCGCTACAGCAGAGCAAGCATACAGGCTTTGGAATTTGGTGAGCTGTATGCCGCTTCGGAGGATAAGCTCGTATATCTGGAGGAACACGGGGAATGCCTGATCGATGAGAAAGCAGTGGCCAAGTTACGGTTATAGTGAGGATAACAGGAATGTGATTCTTTTTTAGGGAACGCATTCCTGTAACTTTTTGACTGGTTTTTAGCGGGAACATCAAGGGAATGCATTGGACGGTAATAGAAAAAAGCCCTGAAAATTGGGCTTTTTGTCAATCGGCGTGACAGGATTTGAACCTGCGACTTCTACGTCCCGAACGTAGCGCTCTACCAAGCTGAGCCACACGCCGCTCTGTGATGAACATTAAAATAATACACTATCCGTTAAGGAATGTCAAGTAGGAAATTGTCCGCGCCTTAGGGTATCAGGCGCTGAACGGCAGAGATGGGAGTATGAAGATGAGTCAGGCAGCAGTAATCTTGAAAAAGGGAGAGGGCCGCACCCTCAAGGCCGGAGGCATGTGGGTCTATGACAACGAGATAGACTGTATTAGAGGGAGCTTTGAGAATGGCGGTATCGTGGAAGTGGAGGATTTTGACGGATACTGTATGGGCTGCGGCTTTATCAATACGAATTCCCGAATACGGGTCAGGATGTTGTCGCGCAAGAAGGACACAGTTATAGATGAGGCATTTTTCCGCAGGCGCGTACAGGATGCATGGACTTACCGTCGGGAGACTGTCGATACCTCCAGCTGCAGGGTGATTTTTGGAGAGGCGGATTTTCTGCCCGGCATCGTGGTGGACAAGTTCTCCGATGTGCTGGTGGTGGAGTCTCTGGCGCTGGGCATAGACAGATGGAAGCTGACGATCGTGAATTGTCTGAAGGAGATCCTGCTGGAGGACGGTATTGACATCCGCGGCGTCTATGAGCGCAGCGACGCTAAGGTGCGTCTGCAGGAGGGCATGGAGCGAAGCAAGGGATTTATCGGTGAACCCTTCGACACCAAGGTGGAGATACAGGAGAATGGCGTGCGCTATATCGTGGATGTGGAGGATGGACAGAAGACGGGCTTTTTCCTGGATCAGAAAAATAATCGGGCGGCAATTCATCGTTTCTGCAAGGGGAAAAAGGTGTTGGATTGTTTCACGCATACGGGCTCCTTTGCGTTGAACGCCGGCATTGCCGGAGCGACGAGTGTGCTGGGCGTGGACGCCTCCCAGCTGGCAGTGGAGCAGGCCAGGGAGAATGCGGCGCTGAACGACATGCAGGAGAGGGTTCGCTTTCAGTGCGCGGACGTGTTCGAACTGCTGCCCGAGCTGGAGGCTCAGGGGGAGCAATATGACGTGGTCATTCTGGACCCGCCCGCCTTTACAAAATCCCGCAATTCCATTAAAAATGCGGTCAAGGGCTATCGGGAGATCAATCTGCGGGGGTTGAAGCTGGTGCGGGACGGCGGCTATCTGGTCACCTGCTCCTGCTCTCACTTCATGGATCCGGAGCTGTTCGCCAGAACGATACGGGAGGCGGCCACGGGCGCCCATAAGCGTCTGCGCCAGGTGGAATTCCGCACCCAGGCCTGCGACCACCCTATTCTGTGGGCGGCGGATCAGAGTTATTATCTGAAGTTCTACATCTTTCAGGTGTGCGTGGAACGGTAGAATTTTGGATCATCTGGTTTGTCGTGATATCACGGTAACTGTAATAAGAACAGGGGGGAAATGCAAGATGCTTTACCGATTAGCGAATGAGAACGACATAGATACGATTTGCTCTATGATTGAAAATGCTATCAAACAAATGGAAAATCAAAAAATATATCAGTGGGACAGCTTATATCCAACTAAGGAAGATTTCCTTGAGGATATTCAAAAACAACAGCTTTTTGTGGGGACAGTCAACGACGATATCGCGGTAACATACGCGCTGAACAAGGACAGCGAAGAGCAATATCAAAATGGCGCCTGGAAATATCCCGACAGCGAATATTGTATCATACATAGACTATGCGTTAATCCCAGATATCAAAACAGAGGCGTGGGGAGAGATACCCTGCTGCACATTGAAAAAGAATTAAGGGAAATCGGCGTTGAGACGATACGTCTTGATGTATTTAGCAACAATCCGTTCGCCTTATCCCTATATCAAAATAATGGATATGAAAAAGTCGGCAGCGCTGACTGGCGAAAGGGAAGATTTTATTTGATGGAAAAAAGCCTGCTCCATGGATAAAAATCGGTCTGACGGGCAAAATAAAAATACAACATTTTATTGCAAAATGTTGTATCCTGTCTGGTTATTCTATATATCGGCACATATTTTATTCACTTAACCCCTTTTATAAAAAATTTTAAATTTCTTATAAACGAATATTGGTAAAGACATCATCCTTATCGTCCTGATCAATGCAGAGATAGCGCATGGTGATCCGGTACGAGGAGTGATTATAGATATTCATCAGGACTGCGGGCGGTACTCCGCTCTTCCAGGCGTGATAGCCAAAGGTTTTGCGAAGGGAATGACAGCTGATATGGTCAGGCAGATCGGACTTGGCCGCTGCTTCTCGAATGATACGGTAGGCCTGGTGCCGATCAATAGGCCTTTTTCCCCTTACACTCTCAAAGATATAATCAGCCGGAGCCGGACACTTTGATCTGTACCAGCAGATAAGCGCCTCTCTCAGAGCCGCATTGATAATCACCATTGTGGTCTTTCCAGTCTTTTGCTCTGTGATTTCAACATGTGACTTCAAGTGATGTCTGTCAAAATCATATACCGTATTCCAACGTAAATGCAAGATGTCGGTGATTCGAAATGCCGTGTTCAACCCCATGATGATAAGCAGCCGGTTGCGCTGGGCAAGGGGAGTGGAACAGGTATAGTAATTCTTCAGGCGGGACAATTCTTCCAGGGTTCTGATAGGCTGCGTAGTACTCATAAAAACCTCCTTTTTGGTCAAAGCCAGTTTCATTTGCAATTCTACAGGATACAACATTTTGCAATACAATGTTGTGTGACACTCAGAAGTATAGCAGGGAGTGCTGGAAATAGGAAGCAGGGAGGTTTATGTTATGTTAAGAATGTCTGTGAGTACAGAGGAATACTTGATGATCGGTGATAACGTCAAGCTGATCTTTCTGGGAGGCACCGGAAATCATCTGCGGATTATGGTGGACGCTCCCAGGGATATCAACATCGTCAGAAGCTCTGTACTGGAAAAAAATATGACGCCGCAGGAGCGGGAGAGGATGCCCAGATATTATGCGGAGCCCAAACCCGCAGGCAGGTATCTGAAGCCCCGATCACAAAGTGCAGGGTGCAAAAAGGCCGGAGCAGAGTAAAACGGCACGGCAAAATCTGATAATAACCGTTGGCAGGGAGATATCTGTCAGGGCCCGATGGAGGAACCCCGCGATGGTTACTATAAAACACAATTGAATAGGGAACTCGTAGACAAAGCAGCTGACGCAAACGGATTTGCGCAGTAATACAAGGAGGTAAACTATGGTAGTACAACACAATCTCAGAGCAGTGAATTCCAACAGAATGCTTGGCCTGACAGCTTCTTCTCAGTCCAAGTCCACCGAGAAGCTTTCTTCCGGCTATAAGGTGAACCGCGCGGCGGATGATGCGGCGGGCCTGGCCATATCCGAGAAGATGAGGAGACAGATCAGAGGTCTTACTCAGGCATCCCTGAATGCCCAGGACGGCATCTCCTGCGTGCAGACGGCGGAGGGCGCTCTCAACGAAGTGCATGATATGCTGCAGAGAATGAACGAGCTGGCAGTTAAGGCGGCTAACGGCACGAACCAGTCAGAGGATCGGGATTATATCCAGAAAGAGATCACCGCTCTGACAACGGAGGTTGACAGAGTTGCCAAGACAACAACCTTCAATGAGAGAATGCTGTTAGACGGCAGCCTGAATGTCGATCTGCAGGTAGGTGCAGAAGGCGCAGAAGGCAATCAGATCAATCTGACGATTACAGCGATGGACGCGGCTGGATTGGGTATTGAGGGATTGGATATCAGTGGTGATGACGGCGAGAACGGTAAGGGCGCTATCGATACCATCAAGACGGCTATTACTAAATTGAATGAACAGCGTGCCGATCTGGGCGCAATCCAGAACCGTCTGGAGCACACCATCAACAATCTGGACAATGTTGTGGAGAACACCACAGCGGCGGAGAGCCAGATCCGTGACACGGATATGGCCACCGAGATGGTGAAGTATTCCAACAACAATATCCTGGCACAGGCTGGTCAGGCGATGCTGGCACAGTCCAACCAGGCGAACCAGGGTGTGCTGTCTCTGCTCCAGTAAGTATGAAAGGAGCTTCTATCTGAGGACAGTTGTATGAATCAAACACAGCCGGCGCATGGAGAAATCATGCGCCGAGCCTGTAGAAGATGGGAAGGGCTCGATATTTTGAAAACCGTACAGAACACACAGGGATCAAAGAAAAATGTGTCAATTATTTTGGCAGTCATCATCCTGTTGATCGCGATTATTGTCGCCATGGGAATATTGTTGCTGCGCTCTACGGGAGAGGAAGGCAGTGATCCTGGGCGGGAGAGCGGCGGTATGGCATATGAAGCCAATGTCATTGCGGATGATGCGGAGGGACTTCAGGATGCCGTTGACCGTCTGATTGAAAAGGCGAAGGAAGGGCAGATGTCCCTGCAGATGCAGACGGCAGCTATCAGTGAGGATGGCGTGAACTTTACCTGCTATCTGGCGAATTCCGCAAAGAATAATTATGATATGTTTATGGTTCTGTATCTGGATGACAGCAGGCAGGAGATCTATCGTACCGGTTTGATTCCCGTGGGAGGGAGGATAGAGACATTTGCGCTTGAGGAAGCTTTGCTCCCGGGAACATATGAAGCGACAGTTGTCTACAATCAGGTAGAAGAGGACAGAGAGACGATTCACGCTCAGGTGAATGTGGGCCTGACACTTATTGTCAGGTAAAGAGAAAACAATGAAAATAATAACTCAGAAGGGAGTATTTTTGTATGAAAAAGAGATTAGCAGCATTGGCATTGGCGGCAACCATGGTAATTGGCAGTGGTTTAACCGTATGTGCATCATCGGCATCGATCAGTGACATGGCTGGCGCGGCCGCAGGACAGGAAATCACAGGCGACGCAAGCATGAACCTGCCCACTATTTCCGTGACAGTACCTACCACGGCCAACATTGTTATCAATCCGTTTCAGATGGAGTATGAGGACGGCGACGGAAACAAAAACAGCAATCAGATCATCTGTGTGCCGCAGGATATCGTGAATGATAGCAATGTGGCGATAGCGGTAAATGTGGCAGAGCTCACGGCCAAAAATGTCAGTGATGGCATTTTGATCTCAACCACGGCATTGACAGATAAGACCACCACAAAATCTGCCTTTTTATATGTAGAGGTAAAAGAGGATGGAAAAGATTTTGCGGCTAAGTACGATGCAAAGAGCACGAATCAGGTGGTGGTTCCCTATGTCAAGGATGGCGATACCAAGACGAAAAAGGGCGCTAAGGATGCGGTTGTAGTATTGGGTGCAAAACCAGCGGATGGAGATGGCACCAAGGCACAGTTTACAATCAACGGCGCTGTAGTTGCCAATCCTACGCAGGTGAACACAGATAAAACAGTGAGTCCGGCTCCCTGGCTGGCTTCGGATACCCTGACAGTATCTTTTAAGTTCACCTTTACCCCTCAGATCGTGACAAAGACAGCAACACCGTAACAAAGAGAATCCATTGAAACACGCAGGCAGCATCAAAGAGCTCAGGAGCCCTGGATGCTGCCTGTTTTTCGACGGAAACCGCAGCTGTCATATGCTGCCAAACCGTCAAGGGAGGATGCAGGGATGAGAAATGCTCTCTTATATATAGTGATAATGAATCTTATCGTTTTGTCCATTGTATTTTCCATAAATATGGGACCGGCTGTCGCAAAGACGAGAGCAGCGGCTGCTGTGAGTGGCGGTGATGGTGCGTTGGCGTCCGTTTCAGGAGGGGATGCCGGCGAGATGACGGAACCGGGGGGCTCTCCCAAGGATTCCGACTTAACGCCAATTATCAGCCTTCAGGTGCCGGACCACCTGGATTTTGTCATAGATCCCTGGAATCTGGCGGGCCATGGACAGATCTATTCAGAGCGCTTTACCATCAAGAACACAGGGGATACGGCGTGTGCAATCTCTCTGCGGGATATCACCTGCTGGGGAATTGGAGGAGCGGTAGTGGTGGACAGCACGCAGGAAATATATGCGCAGGATGTGGCCGCGGTATATCTGGAGATGCAGTTTGAAGACGGAGAGAGCCTGGCGCTTTCCAGGGAACAGAGTGAATACTCCGCCGTTCTTCTGCCGGGCGGAGAGTTGGTATTCTGGCTCGGCGGGGCAGTGAACGAGAAGACATCGGAGTCCTGGGCGGGTAAGGGCTTGTCTGTGTCATTGAAATACTCTGTTTTCTTGGCGCAGGAGCCAGACACCACAAGGTAGGGAGAATGAGCAGAGCATATTCGCGACGAAAATGATGTAGCCACTATAAATATTTGATGACATTTGGTGCACGATTTTTTGTATTTCGTGCACTTTTTTATTTTTTTAGAAAATAATCTGTATACTGGTATTACAGAGAATTTCCCGCCGCCTCTGGTCAAATTCCGGGTGGCCAGAGGCGGATTTTTTTCAACAGCAGGTTGAACTGATGAAACATATATTAAACTTATTGTATATTGCGAATTCGATTTATGTTCTGTAAGATAGAGATGTCAGGCTGAGAATCAGGAAGGAGATGATATGGGTGGAGAACCAGAATATATTGCAGGATGCGACATGCCCTTCAGGGGCTTTTTTGCCTGTTTCCTTACATTTTATCGGGAGTGGCGCTCCTCTGGGCAACGATCCTGCCGAGGGAGCGCGGCGTATTCTGACTCAAAGCTTGCTCTTCCGGTGTCGAAGCAGGGCAAAGACAGCCGGAGAACTGGCAGAGGAGATGAATTTACCGCTTGTGTGCGTTGAGGAAGAGCTGGCGGAACAGTGTCGGGGCGCGAATGGGCAGTATGGTGTGCTGCGCAGGATAAAGCAGGACAAATACATAGCCAATATTTTGATCGTGGATCGTGATGAATATGGGGCGGCCTGTGGTATATACCGCAGATACGCTTCCGCTTACTGTGGATTGCTGTCAGAGGTCATTGCCGCAGGACAGGAGGAGCTTCGTTCCTTCTTGCGTCAAAATACGCAGGGAAATGTAAATCAGGGAGTGCTACTCTGGTCTCTGCTGCCGGATATTCTGGGCAATTTTATCGGGCAGGTTGGGGCGGAGCTTGACTCAATTTTTGCGGAGCTGAAGCCCCAAGAGCGTTCCTTTACCACTGTGGCTGTGGCGGAGCTGCCTGAACCGGATTCTGTCTATGGCTGTGACAGCATTGTCGCCCACAATCTCTGTGGGTATTGCTGGTGGTATAATAGGACTAAATTAAGAGAAGCCCAGTAAACATAAGGGTTTG